>DIXI01000019.1 GCA_002428625.1 Sphaerochaeta sp. UBA6084 | reverse complement strand
AATGGTGATTTATAGTCCGCTTACCCTGGTGCCTAGGATGCACGTTTTCAGCTACTTTTGTGGATTGTGTGTTTTCAGTTCCTGGAACTCCCACCCCATGATAAAATGAGCTTACAGGAGAACAGGCATATGAAAGGAATTCTCGTTGCTGAATATGGTCCACCAGAAGTCATGCGGTATATAGAGCTTCCAACGCCAGAACCGGATGATAGTCAGCTTCTGATCAAAGTACATGCCGTAGGAATCAATCCAGTGGAAACCTATCAGCGCGAAGGTGGTCAGGGATACACGCCCGACCTACCCTTCACACCCGGCAAGAACGCATCTGGAACCATCGTGGCTATGGGGAAACACGTGGCAGGCTTCTCAATCGGGGACCGGGTTTACTGCAACAGCACAATCGGCGGAGCATATGCTGAATACGTGCTCTGCAGCCCCGAGCATACCCAACTGCTTCCCGAAACACTAACGTTCTCTCAGGGAGCAGCCATTGGCACACCCTATGTCACTGCCTATGCGGCCTTGTTTGCTAGAGGTAAAGCGGTTGAAGGAGAAACGGTGCTGATCCACGGTGCCAGCGGTGGTGTGGGCACAGCAGCCGTGCAGATGGCTACTGCAGCTGGTTTGAACGTAATCGCGACAGCGGGCACCGAACCGGCTCGAGCGATGCTTTTGAAGCTGGGGGTGAAAACCATTGTTGATCATCACAATCCCGAGCATTTCAAACATATACTGGAACAATCCAAGCATGGCGTCGATCTTATTCTGGAAATGCTTGCCAACAAGAATCTCGAAGAGGATATGTCTATTCTGAAGGATTTCGGGAGAATCGTTGTCATTGGCAGCCGAGGGCAGATCACTTTCACTCCCCGGAACCTCATGGTCAAGAATGCATCGATAACCGGGGTGACTCTCGGTAAAGCTTCATCCGATGAGCGTACCCAGGCATACGCGTACATCAACAAAGGGTTGCAGGAGGGATTCCTTCGCCCGATCATCGGAAAAGAGCTCAGGTTGCAAGATGCACCGTTGGCACACCACTTGGTCCGGGAATCGCACGCGCACGGAAAAATCGTGCTCATCCCCTAGGTGTAGCTGTGCATATACACAGAAGTCTGCGCACCCCAGATCATGGGGTGCGCAGATAAGTTCAATTCAATACATTCAAAGTAACGGTTGTATCGGTTGCGTTACAGTGGAAGTATCCAATGTCACAGCCGTCTTCGCTAACAATCGTCCATGAGCGCTCGCACCAGCACCGAGAGCGATTGAAGTTCCAGACAACACCACTCCTTCCATGTGGGCGCCTGCTCCTAGGAGGACTCCACCTTCCACCTGCCAGAAGATATTCTCAGCGAGCGCACCGCCAGCGAGCAACACCTCGGCACTTGCGGCTTGTGTAAGCGATCCAGTTATCTGGAATATCCAGACACCATTCGCAGGACCATTGAGCGTTAGGTCGGTTGTGATGGAAACCGCCGAAGCCCATGAATACAGACCTGGGGCCAACGACATTCCACCAATCTCCCCAATAAGGTCATCAACCACATATATAGATTCCCGCGCTGCGGCTTCCCCATAGGCTGCATTAGAGTCGAGAACCGCCTGAGTAAGGGCTGCAGGAGTCGTTCCAGCATAATCGGCTGCGAATACAGAGCCATCTACAAGAGTTGAGGTGGAGAACTCACCAGAAATATCAAGCACCAAGCTGAATCCTGTTATCGCTGCCGCGGTTACTGGGCTTGCACCGATATCTCCGGTGACCATCGTTCCAACATTACCCGAAACAGCCGACTGAGCGAGAATGACATAATCACCCGCGGTCATTAAATCAACTGGAAGGATGATGATGGGAGCGGCACCTATACGAAATGTCGCATCTGCCGATCCGGCGATGTCCCCATTCCTCCCTATCACGGTAAGGGTATGGAGGGTGTTTTCTTCTAGACCTGCTCCGACAATCACCGAAGATGTTATTTCACCAACCAACACGTCGCCATCCAGGAACCATTTCCAGGAAGTTGGTTCAGGCGTACCTGATGCAGTCACGGTCATATCGGTATCATACGCAAGTTCCGCACTCACACCTGAAAGGACCATTTCGATCGGCGACTTGGTGTCGGTTTCGAGGATAAGTCCCATATCCTGAGGGGTGGGTTCATTCATATCCGATGCGATCAGAACCCAATTCTCACTTGTCGTCGTATCTGCATATATAAGGACCGTCTCGACCTTCGACCACACAAGATAAGAATCATAGGTAGCATCGGTGAGCTTTAAGGTCAATTCGTAGTAACCACGTGCGAGGGTAAGGGGTACGATGGTTGCGCTTGTACCTGTGATAGTAAATTCAAGGGTAATGGGATCGCCTACATCAGGAGTGAGCACGGCAATGATTTCTGGTGTGCTGATCATATCAGCAGGCCACGAGAGGTCAAGGCTAAAAGTCCCTGAGCCTTCGATTGGAAGCAGAGAGAGCGTTACGGTCTCGGTAGCACTATTCAGTACAATCGCAGTCGCAGCTGATTGGACGATGATGATGCCATCGATGTTTTTCCCTTTTGCAACCACAGACCAAGCGCCCGGAATCAGGTCTTCCAGAATGTAGGTGTCGGTTGTGATTCCCTCAACCAAGAAAACTGCGCCATTCGGCCCGGTTCCGCTGATATCATACGTTGTTACTGTTAGATTCAGATTATCGGGGGTTAACGTCCGCGCTGTGGAATCAGAGGTAAATTGGAGCGTCAGGCTCGAATTCAGTACCGGCGGTTCGTCCAATTTGCAATTGGTGAATGCAACACCCAATACGAATACTAGTAATAGACTTAGTAGTGTCAATGTAATTTTTTTCATAGCTTTTCCTTATGGTTCTTCCTCATGATCCATCTATTGCTTCACGGGTATGGACGTCCATCGAGGTTGAAATTCATGAATAAAAGGACAGAAGCTTCGGCACCGTAAAAGGGCTTGTGGTATTACAAGCTACAAAATCCTTCATAGAAGCGGTTTATACTTACCGTCTTTAAGGTCCTTAAGCTAAAGAATGTAAGGATGCTACTCCTGGGTGGCAAATGATACCCACAAAGATTCAGACTGAACGTCTTTTGCATAGGTCAGTGCCTTTTGAAATACTTCTTCTTGATTCCAATCATATCATACAATCTATATTTTAACAATCAATTATTATCAGAATTAAGCATATATTATTAAAATATATTATTTATTGATAATTTCTATCTTTAATTTAGTTTTTTTATTATTATTTTAAATTTATTATAAATTTCTATCAATATCTATTATCTAAAGAATTGACAGTCGTTCCGGTATTAGCTCATGCATCTGGTTTTATAACCACGCCTTGCTTAAAAAAAACAAGAACCGCATCCCAGTTAACGGGAATGCGGCTTTTTTATTCATGTATGTGGATTTGGAGTTACACTTGTGTTTTGGGTTCCGGGAACTTTTTCCACAGATTATGTAGTATCAGTCGCGGGAACCGAGGTCTTGTCTCGACATCATGTCATGCAGGCCACCGCCGTTTTCCACATTGGAGAATCCGTGCTGCTTGAGAACGCGCATCCCATAACTCGAACGGGCCCCTGAGGCACAATAGACGATGATCTTACGGCTCTTGTCCTCGACTGTCTGGGCCCACTGCCCAAGGTTGTCAAGGCCCACGTTTATCGCACCAGGATACGCTCCCATGGAAAACTCCATCGGGGTGCGTACATCCAATATGATCGGTCCATCGGTTGCAAGGGTGCTGGTGTCATCCTCAGCAGGAGTGGACGCTTTCGCACTTCCAGATTCTTCCAAATCCTTCACAGATTTACGTTCAACAGGGAAGAGTCCAACGTGTAAGTGCTGGAAGCCAATCGCCCGAGCCTGCCGTTCGAGACTGATGTAACCACCGCTCAGGTTGAACACCTGGTCGAATCCAGATCCCTTAAGCATCCTCAGCACCACATGCCCTTTCTGACCATCATCACTCATCAGGAGAATCGCATGATCCTTCGGTATCCGGTCGAGGTTGTCCCTGAGCACATTTTGACTTAAGTTATTGGAGCCTGTCAGGTTGGCCTTTGCATAACTAATCGGGTCGCGCAAGTCGATGGCAATCGGTTTTTTCTCTAGGACGAATTGCTCGAAATCCTGCGCCAAGATAGATGGGCTGAATCCGCTGTCATGGTTTTGCGCAGTAAAAGCAACCATGTTCACAGGACCGTTGGGAGAATTGAAAGGCGGAGCGTATGCAAGGTCAAGCTCGGCAAGGTCGTCAATAGTCAGTCCTCCTGCGATGGCGGTTGCCATGACGTCTAGACGCTTATCAATACCAATACGTCCAGCGGCCTGCGCACCGAGGATTTTTTTACTCTTGCGGTCCCATATCAGCATGAGGCTCACCTTCTGGGAGCCAGGAAAATACGCAGTATGGCTGCTTTTGTGGACAACCACGGCATCGGCATCGAAACCGGCTTTCTTTGCTGCTTTCAGGCTCATACCGGTAGATCCAGCTACAGCCCCGAAGATTTTCACAATTGAAGTACCTAATGCCCCATTATATTTACGGGAACCACCCAGAGCGTTTTCTCCCACTATCCGACCCTGTCGGTTCGCTGGGCCTGCAAGAGGCATCCGCACGGTCTTGCCAAGTACTGTATGAGTGATCTCGACCATATCGCCAGCAGCGAAAATAGCAGGATCGCTGGTGCGCATCATATCATCCACCTGCAACCCACCTGATGTGCCCAACTCAAGCCCGGCGGCTTTGGCCAACTGCAAGGTGGGGCGCACTCCAACTGAAAGAAGCACGAAATCTGCATCCACCGCAGTCCCATCATTGAGGAGCACTCGGGTATCTTCGACTGCCTGCAACGACTTGCCAAGTTTGAGCTTTACCCCATAGTCCAGAAGTTCTTTGGTGATGAAACCTGCGAACTCCCCCTCTAGATTAATCATTACCTGCGGCGCCATTTCCACGAGAGTGACAGACACTCCTCGTTTCGCCAAAGCTTCGACCATTTCGAGGCCTATGAAACCTCCTCCCACGACAACAGCTTTCTTGGGCTCCTTGTTACGGATAAAGGAGTCGATGCTATCCATATCGTCGAGTGTCCACAATTGAAAAACGTGGCTTTTATCAATGCCAGGTAGCGGCGGTACAATCGGCTTGCCACCTTGGGCGAGAATAAGCGCATCATATGGGAATAATTTCTCTTTGCCTGTCTCAGTGTCACGCGCTTTCACTTGCTTAAGTTTCCGATCAATTTCAACTGCTTCGGTATGCGTATGGACTTTCACCTGGTATTGATCATGAAAAGTTTCCGGGCTAGCCAGAATCAACGATGAACGATATTCAATATCCCCGCCTAGGTAATAGGGAAGTCCACAGTTTGCAAACGAGACATCTGCGCCTGCCTCCAGCAACGTAATATTCACGTCATTGTTAAGTCGACGCGCTCTGGCAGCCGCTGTCGCACCTGCCGCGACTCCACCTATAATCAAAAGATCCTTCATGCTGTTCTCCTCTGTGATATACCACGGAGAAATTAGGGAAAATGGCCTATTGGGTCAAGTGAGGGTCTGTGGCATCTGTCACCCTCCATACTAACCATTCTACCGCAGTTTCATAGTTAAATACTTATATGAAAAGGATTTTTATGATTTTCGGCCATTCATTTGAAGAGCTTTGCGGGGGTGACTTAGTCACACAGTCTTTTATATACCGTGACTTTAATATTAAGAACACACTATATAAAGCACATAGAGGATTAAGCAGCTGGCCGATAAACTAGTAATCCTCCAAATCATCCCCTTGTGTGAACGCAAGGCGGTTGGCCGTATCTCCAAGCCCCAATTGACCGTCTCTATTTAAACCTACACTCCAGGTAGTGAGATCGTGCAGAACCACCACGGTGTGACCATATCCCGCGGCCACCTTGTACGCTTTATTACCGATGGCAAGTACCCGTACAGGTGTTGAACGATTCGTCTTGGTTCCATCCCCCAATTGTCCAAACGAGTTGCTGCCGAAGGTCCACAGCGAGCCGTCGGTCTTGATGACTGCCGAATGCGTCTCTCCAGCTGCAATATACGCAACCCCATCCATGACGAAGGTCAGCTGCGCGGAGTTTGCCGTCGATCCTATACCAAGCTGCCCGGATTCATTCAGACCTGTGGCATACAACCGGCCATCCTCGAGCAAGAAGAGCACATGCGCTCCGCCAACTGCCACTTGCTGTACATCGCGTACCGGGGTATTGGATGAAGCGTACACAATTGGAACAGCTCCATCTGAGAACTCAGAGGTGCTGCCAGTTCCCAATTGTCCATATCGGTTATAGCCCGCACCCCACAGGGTGCCATCCACCTTCTTGTAGAATGTATTGTAACCTCCGGCCCAGACTCTCTCAATCCCGCTGGCTATTTTCACAAACGACTCTTGGGGTGTGGTATCAGCAAGCACCAGTTGGCGAGAACCATTATGGCCGGCTCCCAGCAAGTCCCCGTTGTCGAGCAACACCAGGCTGTGGACAAGTCCGGCAGCGACTGCCACTGTTGGCCTACCCACATCAACCTCAATGAAATCGTCTTGGTCTGTATCGGCCGATTCAGGATCCAGACCGGCCCCCAACTGTCCGTAGTAGCGGTTCATTCCTGTAACCCAGAGTGACCCGCCCTGGTCGGCAACCAAGGTGTGGCCTAGGCCTGCCGCGGCCGAGGCTGCATCAAAGGACACTCCTTCCCGCACGGCTTCGACCGGGGAGTTGGAATCGGATGTGGAGCCAAGGCCCAATTGTCCAAAATCATTCGCACCGAACGTACGAAGCTTGCCCGTGGAATCAACAGTGAGAGTGTGGCTGTCACCGGCGACTACCAACAGCTTGCTCGTTTCAGGTAATTCCCACTTGGCATATAAGGTGATGGGGCCTGCAACCCAATCGGCCAAGAAATCCCACGAGTCGGTCAGATCTTCATCAGCAAACCATCCGCCAAATTCATACGGAGGTCTCGTCGGGTCGGCCGGTTCAATCACAAGGCTTTCAAACTCAATCTCCTGTGTTGGAACCACCGTTCCACCACTTGTCGAGAATACCACGTTGTAACTCTCACGGGTCCAGCGGGCATACAAGGTTAAGCTGTTGCTTATTGCCTGCTCGAAATCCCATGCTAAGCCACCCACCGACGTATCGAACCAACCGGCAAATGCATAGCCTTCCCTACTCGGGCTTGTGGGTTCCGAGAGAGGCTCTCCATGCTCGAGGTACACCGGTTGTACAGCGCTTCCACCCTGGCTGTTGAACTGGACCAGATATTGATCGGGTAGCCAGAGGGCAGTCAAGGTTATCGCATCCGAATAGTTGGTTGCGACATCGGACCCGAAATTCCATAAGGTTCCACCGGATCGCTGCCATCCGCCAAACTCATACCCACTCTTTGTAGGCATGGAAGGCTCTGTCAGACGACTGGCATACGGCACCGCTTGCGAGCTTGGTCCCGAGAACGTTCCTCCGGTAGGATCGAAATCGACTGTACATTGCATAGGCTCCCATTGAGCATATAGCACAAGTGATGTGGCTGGCATTGTCAGAGTTCCGCCAGGAGCCCATTCGGTGGCCAATCCATCCACGGATTCATTCCACCCCGTTATGGTGTGTCCAGTTTTCCCCATGGTTCCATAACCAGCTATGGTCACTGTGGAACCAGTCTTTTCCACCGTAGAGGGTGGCACTATTCCTGCATCGTGGCCATTACCTTGGTAGGTGACAGTATATTCTTTTGGAGTCCAGATGGCATGCAAGACCACGTCTTGGTCGGGCATCGAAAGCAAGGCCGCGATTTGATACGCTGTTCCCGCACCATCGGCTGATGTATTCCATTCCTTAAAGGTATAGCCATCTCTGGTGAAGGTGTTGATTTGGACAGACATCTCTTGGCCGTAATCGTAGGGCGTACTGGCTACAGGAGGTGTACCGGAGCCTCCATTGGCCTCGTAGGAGAGATTGTGTGTATTGATTGTCCACTTCGCGTACAACGTGGTTTGCTCAGTTATAGTATCGGTGTTGAAATCCCAGGGATCCGTGCACCCAGAGTCTGCATACCAGCCGCCAAAGGTATGGCCGATGTATAGCGGAGTGTCCGGCTCTGGGTCTACCGTATCGCCATGGTCAACAATCAGTTCGCCAAGATTGTCGCCATTCGCATAATTCAGATATACAGTGTACTGTTGAACAGCCCAACGGGCATAGAGCGTCACTGGCGTTGATGGCATAGTGTAGATATCACCTGGAGTGAGTTGCGTTCCTAAACCATCGGCGCTCGTATTCCAACCGTTGAAATAGAATCCGGTTTTTGTAAGGTTGCCGGTGTTGTCCTGCACAAACACCTTCGTGCCAGCGACAAATCCGCCCGCAACAGGAACCGTCCCTGCACCCCCATTGGCATCGTATTGCAATTGATAGCGGGTGGCATCTGTCCATTGGGCATAGAGGTACACGTCACTTGCTGGCATGGTGAACTTCGCTCCTGGTGCATAGCCCTGCCCTGTTCCATCCTCATTGGTATTCCATCCGTTGAACTCGTACCCATCTTTGGTCAAATCGCCCTGCTGCGCTACTTGCACCAAGCTTCCATAGAGGTTCTCTTCCATGGCGGGGAGCGTTCCCGAAGCACCATTCTCTCGGTACGTCACCCACCAGGAATTCACGTTCCACTTCGCATAGAGTGTGGTATCGCTAGTGATCGTGTCTATGCCGAAAGTCCATGGATCACCTGTTCCACCTGGACCGGTGTACCAACCAGCGAAGGTTGAACCTGTCTTGGCTGGTGGTGTCGGTGCCGTGATAGGCGTACCATCATCGACGGTCAAAGCAGCAACCGCATCACCTCCATCCGAATCGTAGGTTACGGTGAAGCGCGCCACCCATTGGGCATGGGCTACAATCAGCCGGTCGCCATCATCATCCAAATAGTCCACGGTTGCATCGAAGTCAAATTGGAAATCAACCACAGGATCAGTATACCAGTCCTTGAACCGATAGCCACTTCTCGTTGGATCGTTGGAGGGCCTAGCTGCCTTCTTTTGGTAATCGACAATCTGGTCAGGGATAGCCGATCCTCCGTGGGTGTCGAAGGAGACTCGATAGGTAATGGGTTCGAATTGAGCGCTCACCGCTATATCGCTGGTTACATTGCGGTCAGTTCGAATACTGGTGGGAACAACTCCATCGCTCCAACTGGTGAATTGATACCCGGTATTCGGAATAGCCTCCACCCTGGAGCCATCCTCACCGTGGGATACCTGTTGCTCAGCATTGCCCTGCAAAATGCCACCAGTTAAGGCTGCATACGAGAGAGTGTATACATTCCAAGTAAAAGAAGCCGTCACCGAAAGCGAATCTGTCACCCCCTCGTCGGTCCGTGGATTCTCCACACTATCATCGGACCATGTAGCAAAGGAAAAGCCAGTTGAGGGGACAGCCGTCACCGCGGTTCCATTCTTGCCATGCTGGACCTGCTGCTCAAGATCGCCGGTCACCGTCCCTTCAGAATCGTTCGCAGAGGCATAGACAAGGGTATAGAGCCAATGGGCATACAGTGTGGTATCATTGGAGACGGTAGTTGAGAAATCCCATTCTTCCCCGTCGATCGAAGCCGTGAACCAACCCTGGAACACCGCACCGTCTTTGGTAGGAAGTCCACTTCCAGCAGGATCGGCAACAGTCGAACCTTTTTCAATCTGTTGTTCGGGAACAGGACCTCCTCCTTGGGAATCGAACGTGACAAGGCAGGTCTGTAGATTGGGGGACCAGTGTGCGTACAATGTGGTATTCGCTGCTATGGGAGTATTGAAATTCCAGAGGGTTCCCTCGGACGCTTCTGTATACCACCCGGTGAATACATAATCGGTGAGGATTGGGTCTGAAGGCCGGGTCGCCGGGGTCCCTTTTTGAACCTGCAAAGGTTCTACAGGCGTACCTCCCTGCGAATCGAATGCGACCACAACGAATTCGGGCTCAGTCGGACATCCCACCAAGAGCAACAGCAAAGCTAGCAACGCAACGATTGTTCTCACAGCGCCTCCTGTGCCGTTCCATGCTGTATAACAATTATAAGACCAATTCTCTCAATTTTGGTAACATTTTTTCAATATCGGGGACTTGGATGATTGCTTCAAATCTGTGTGTTTTTGTGTTCATTGAACCTGACTCCCACAATCATGGTACGAACCTTTTTCCTTTGTACAATTCTTTGTGCATCAGTCTATGTTGGTGAACTCTCTGTAGTGTTCGATAAAGACACGTGCTAACTTTGGGTCGAAGTGAGTGCCTGCGCATTTGCGGATCTCCTCGATAGCATCCAGTATTTTCAGCGGTTCCTTATATGACCGCGCGCTTGTCATGGCATCATACGCATCCGCGATTGTTATAATCCTGGCTTGGAGAGAAATCGCTTCCCCCGAGATCCCTCTGGGATACCCCTTTCCATCCCAGCGCTCATGATGCTCTAGAATCGCAGCGGAAATATCGATGAATTCGTTGGAGGCCGCGAGGATGCGGAATCCAGTCTCTGGGTGACGTTTGATCTCTTCCCATTCCCTAGGTGTAAGTCTACCTGGCTTATTGAGGATGCTCTCGGGAACACCGATTTTTCCAATATCGTGCATAAGACCCGCAATCCGCATCCTGTGAATCTCAAGCATCGACATCCCCAACTTTCCGGCTATGAATTCGCACAGTTCGCTTACCCGCTTGGAATGTTCGGATTCCCGGTCGCTCTTGGCGAATAGCGAGTTTATAACCAGCCCGATCGTCTTGTTTTTCGCGCTGGAACTTTCGTAGAGCTTATTGCGGTACATCATGTCCTCAGCCTGCTTGAAAACGGTCACGAAATCGTCCTGTGCGCTTTTCCTGGTTTCGTACCCAAAGGCCAGAGCCAATTGGATGGACGCGATCTCCACATCTTCAGCCTTTGCCTCAATCTCCTTCAATCGTGCTTTTGTCTCGGCTTGCGTCGTATTTGGTAACAGCATGATGAATTCATCTCCGCCATACCTAGCGACGATATCACCAGGGCGGCAATGGGATTGGAGCAATTGCGCCGCTTTCTGCAGCACCTCGTCTCCCATAGCATGTCCAAAGGAGTCGTTTATCAGTTTTAAACCATTGGTATCGGCGATTATCAAAGATACAGGTAGGAACTGTTTATCCTCCAGCCGCTTAAGCTCTCTTTCCAAGAAGCCCCTATTGTACAATCCAGTGAGAAAATCATGGTTATGTTGATATTCCAGCCGCTCCTCGGCATGCTTTCGGTCGGTGAGGTCTTGGGCAAGAATGGCGATATCTCCAGCCATCGGCACCACCACCAACCTGAACCAGGTTGGTTTTTGCATGCTTTCACCTGCATATCCCACCTCCATGGTCTGCAGCACACCTGTTTGAGAAACCTGTTGGTATGTGTGGAACATATCCGTGCCACGATGGCCGGGAAATACCTCCAGCAGGCGCTTACCTACAATAGATTCACGGTCCGTACCATTCAAGCGTGCGATCGCGCTATTCTCGTACACCCAAGTGAAATCGACAACCTGTCCATCACCATCACGTATCGGACGAAGGATGGTGAACCCATCAGGAGACATGTCCTGGGCTATGCGGAAACGTTCAAGGCTGTCCTTCAACGCCTCCTGTGTCCGTTTCCGTTCGGTGATATCAACAAAAATGCAGGAAAACTGATTGGGGGCAGGCCGGAAAGCTGTCACCTCGAAATATTTATCCAGCACCTGTGAATAATTCTCAAAGACCGCTGGAACACCGGTGAGGGCTACCTTTCCATAAGTGTCTATCCAAGACTGCTCGATGCCTGGGATTACCTCCAGCACAGTCTTTCCAATCACATCCTGTGCTTTAAGTCCGGTCATGCGCTCGAAGGCGGGGTTGATGGCCAGGAAACGGTAGTCCACCGGCGTGCCCAACTCATCGCAGATAAGCTCATGAAGGGCGAAACCATCCAGCATCTCGCGAAACAGCATTTGATATTCCTGCTCGGCCTTGAATCGCGAGGTGATATCGTTATAGGTGATGACCGTACTCTGTTTTTCCAAAAGCAATGGTGCGGCTGTCACGTTGATCCAAGTGGTCTCCGTATCCGATTTCACTATCCCCATCTCAACATTCTCAACCAGACGGTTTTCCTTCAAGGCCCGCACGCTGGCAAATTCCTCAGCCGGCATGGGAGTTCCATCCGGTCGGATGATAGTCCATCGCTTTCCATCGACACGCAGCGGTTCGTGCTCGTCCTGAGAAACCCCTAATATTTCTGTCGCACGGGCGTTGTTCTCCACTATATTGCCAGACGAATCCGATATGGTGATTCCCAGCGGGAAGGTGTTGAATAGGACGCGATACTTCTCCTCGCTCTCCTTTAAAGCCGCCTCGCTCTGCAGTAAGGCTTCGTTCAGCTCGGTTAACTCCAGTTCCTGAAAGGCCATCTCGCTGATAAGCTGGGTCATGTTTAGGAGGAAGTCCATCACAATCTTCACTTTATCCTGGGAGACAACCGGAACTTCACTCAAGGCTGAAAGATACGCCTGCTCATCAAAACCAAACCGCGCGGCTTGCGACTTGAAAAAGTCGAAATCCGGCTCCTCAAAAAAGAACTGCCCGGAAAAAAGATTCGCCACGTGCTCGCCACGGATGACAATAGGAACCGAGACATCAACCAAGCCGTTCATACAGGTATAAAAATGATATTTTTCGCCATCGAGCATCTTTTGGGATAACACAGTGTCGCTTTCGGTACACCGTCTACCGGTCTCGGGATTGATCCGATGGAATTCCGTGCAGATGCGCCTCCATCCGGATTTTGACAATATCCTACCATCGAGGTCCAGTATGGCCGTTACAAACCCAGTGGATCGGTTGAAGCCTTCAAGCAATGAGTTCACCCGCTCGAAATCCAGAAATTCCAAATTTTTTGTCTTCATATCGTTATGTCTCACATTTTTCGTTCAGCGAAATGGGTGTGGTCCCCAAGGCTAGAGCGTGACGAAAAAGATGATCACTGCGATCGTGAACACCAAAAGAAAGCTCCCTATCATGATAGCCAGAGTGCGGGAGTAGCCGTTCGGACTTAACTGATGATCCTTATCCATACGTTTCAGACTTGGATAAAGCTGGGAGTAAAAGGTCAAGATTGAAAAAATCAAGGCGATGACACTGAAGATCTTGGTCTCTTTGGGACCGGTGATGACAATACCGATGATCAGCACGATGAAGATCAATTTCGTGCCAGCCACCCAATTGACAAGATAGGTGACGAAAGCCTTGATCTCTGGGTCCTGCTGGGTTTTTAAATAGGCATTGAAGATACCTACGGCATTGCCCATGGTGGAACCCGGCATCTTGTATAAGAGCACGACATTGGACGTTTCGAGAATGATGAACGCTATGAGCACGATAGATAGGATATCCATGGCATCACCTCTAGCTTGGATTGGGAAGCTAACTATCTTTCAGTGTACATCCTCCCACTCCAGCAGTCTAGGTGCTATTCTGGTGATTTATTTTGCACGAACCAAAGGGGTTCGGGTTTATTATTGAACACCCATTGCATGATCTGCCCGATAACCACAAGCGCGATCAGAGTGAAAATGAAGCGTAAGGCAGCGAATCCGATGCCAAGAAACTTAATCTCAACCATCAATTGAGGAATCTTGAGAGCTGCCCAACTTCCGAGGAACAGCACCATGTTGCGAACGCTCGCACCCTTCCCAAGCAGAGAGGCTGCCAACGGGAAGGCCACATACAAAGGTCCGGTGGGAAGAGTTCCCAACAACACTGAAAGAACCGCACCTTTCAGTCCTGAACTTTTACCCAGCCAAAGCTGTATCTTATCCTTGGGTATCCAAACCTCAAGCAACCCCATCAAGATAAAGACCGGGGGCAGGATCAGCAGCATCTCCGAAACATAATCGACAGTGGTACGAAATGAGTCAGCCGCTGTCTGAGGCCACCAGATTTTCAAGACTAAGAAGCCCAAGCCTATAATCAAGACCGGGATATATTTCTTCACATTTCCCTTCATAACAACACTCCTATGAGCAGTGCCAATACCAAGGCCGCCAGAAAGCCTAATCCGTTGCGCAGCAGTGCGAATCGTTTCCCAAAATAGGTAATCTCCATCGGTAGGGTCACCATGCCAACCATCACCAAGGTTGTGACAAACGCTGCTATTGTCATGATTGTGGAACCTGAACGAAGCAGGGAGCCGGCAAGAGGAAAGGCTATGAGGGAGGGAATCAGGGTTATGGCACCAATAATGGCGGCGATGAAGGTGCCGAGCAGTCCAGCCTCCTCCCCCACCAACCGGGAAATAGTCTCTGGTGGGAGAATCCCAAGTGTCAGTCCAACCAAACCTAAAACAGCGATCAGATTCGGCAGACTTTTCATGAGAGATTTTAGAGCGAATTTGAAAGCCTTCCCTGTCTTAGCCTTGCTTTTCACCAAGGACAATATCAGGCATATCGCCAAAAGACCATATATCACCAGTATCGTGGTCATAGACACCTCTTTTTAACAAGCTTTGATTTGTATACCTAATAGCCGGGCACCTTCATCAGATTTCATGGATAGCAGAGCCGGTTCGGTGATCAGCAGCATTCCTTGCCTCAGATGCGAGGTCTCACCGTTTCTGGTGATATCCACCTGCCCGTTGATTACTTGGAATAAGACAAAGGTAGCCATCTGGCAATCGGGTATCAATCCGCCTGCTTCCAGTTCAATCAATCGGGTCTTGAAGATGTCGTTCTGATACAAGACATTCACTTCTCTTTTCTCATAGGAAGCCACTTTAGCAGCCATCAGATCAATGATTTTCATTTTCCCGTTCTCCTCCATCTTTTTCTGGGGAAACAAGCGTCTTGCCATAAACGTGCAGAACCTTCTCGATACGTGTTTTCCGATGCCGAAGGATGTTGATCCAATCATCCAGATCTGCTTCCCCTTCCGAGGTGATACGGTAGACCCGCTTTTTGGGACCTTGCCCGCCAAGCTCCCAGTCGGAGACGACAAAACCCTCGCTTTCCATCTTTCGCAACGTCCGGTACAGCGTGCTGATATTGAGATCTTCCTGAGAAAATCCATACGGAACGAGGTGCTCCGCCAGGCCGTACCCGTGCAACGGTCCCTCACGGAGCGACAAAAGAAGGCAGACTTCCATGAATCGCTCCATCGAATGCCCTTTACCGCTGCAACATGTGTGGTTCTCGCTATCCATCCAAATCGCCTCCTATCTAGTGACATTCCGACTATATGCATAATGAATATAGTCCTTATGTACTTACTCGTCAATAGCGGAGGAATCATTGGAATGATTAAGGCTTCATCCAATCCAGCTATGCCCACCTGTCTCCATGCTTGCACGTAACAGCGCTTGCGCCAGGTCCAAGGCGTCGCATGGCCAGTAGCATGCGGGCCGGGGCTCGAAAGCTTGTGGATTGTCATTGGAGGGTTTGCAGGTTTTCAGCGTATCAACCCATTGGTTGGGCATGCTTTCCACTCCGTATACCGCACCGAGCAAGGCACCGCAGATGGCCGCATTGGTATCGGTATCCCCGCCCTCGGCGATGGTATCGGCAAGCGCATCCTCCACACTTGTAGTGTGGCACAGCTGATACAGGGCATTTTGCCAAGCGATGCGCACCCATCCCATCTGGTAAGTATAGGTGTCGGGTTTCTTTTTCCGCGCAAGCCGGGTCCAATCCAACACCTTCGCGTCAACATCCATCTGAGTCGCCCATGTGAGAATCCGCTCATATAAGTCCTTACCGTTCAATCCGGTGTGTATTGCAAGACTTATGGCACGGACAAAGAGCTGATTTATCTCCACACAGGTTCTGCTGGGATGGGTAAACTGGGCATCCATAGCTGCGGCTTGGTCGACTTGGGAGAAATCCACGGTCTCCACCTCATCCGATACCACTCCGAAAATTGTACCAGCAGCGAAAATGCCCAAGGGTGAAACGCGCATTAAGGCTCCGTTTGCTTCGCTCGCAGGGTTTGGTACTCCCCTCAGGCCAGAGGCGATGGTATTGCCACAGTCAAAGGGATGCGATCCATACCAGGCCTGATACGAATCCAACACGTCGTGCCGCAGGAATTTTTTCTCCTTCACCAAGGAGCGGGCCAGACTGAGGGCCAATTCCGAATCATCGGTTGGTTGGCCGGCAAGAATGCTCCAAGTGCCTCCATCGGCAAGCGTTCTCACCCCGTTGGGATATTTTCGAGCAATAGTCTGTGGATCGGAAAATTCCACAAGCGCCCCCAAATTGTCACCGACGAGTTGACCCACCAGACATCCTTGGGCCCGATTCAACCGTGCTAGATCGATATCAATCATAAAACCACCTGACATGCACGATACCCCTAATTGGGAAAACGGAGAAGAGCAGATGTTAAAAAATATGATAATTTACAGCTATACCAGCCTTTCCTTGCCGTTTGGTCTTACTTGGGTTAGATTGTATGTAGAGATCTATGGGATTGGTACTGGTAATTTTCAACATCTAGACCAGAGAGAGGTGGATATTGAAGACTGAGAAGACTGTTGATACGTGCAGCAACATGCTCGCTGACATCGCCACCGAGATTACGCACAATTGTTCGGACCGGAGCAGTGTGATGGAGATCTATATGGGCTCAGGACTGCCTCATGTGCAGCTGGCTCTGTTCAAACCTATCCTCTTGGAGAACTATGCATTTTTTTGCTTTTGTTTGAAAGATAAAGAGCTCCGTCAGGCGTTGCACATGGATGCAGAAGACCTTATCGAGAGTCTGAATCTTGATGCTAAATCCTTCCTCCAATCCAGATTTGAGCAATATTCCGTGGGACCTGATAGTACTAAGCTCTACCTTCAATATTGCGCCTTTTTGATCAACACAAAACAAAACACCCCCGGCTTAGAAGTTATAGAAGAGGATTATTTTGCTACTCTTGAGAGTAAAACGCTCCTTGTCCTCCAATTAAGCGCTCAGAGGCTACGGGAAGTCGCAGAGTCAATATGACAGATTTTATCAAATATCAGTTGATTGTTTGCAATTCTTATTTAATAATGTAGCCATTATGAATCTAGAAAATGGAATCTTCACCTTACAGGAATGCTCCGAATATTTGAAAATCGCCGAATCCACCATCTATCTCCTAGCGAGAAACGGTAAGATTCCCTGCCAGAAGGTTGGCAGGAACTGGCGCTTCCATAAAGAGGCTCTGGATCGCTGGCTTTCTGGAGAGGAAATTGTAAATATTAACAAGAAAAAGTAGCAGAGCCTTTCTTATCTGTTGATTGTCTCTTTATACCTACCCCCATGGCATATGGGTTGAGGGAGAATGTAAGTCTAGTTGCGGCCACCCATGAGTACAAATAGCCCTGAGACAAATGCAGCGGCCCCCCCGATGAGAAACCAAAGGGTTTCCTTACTTAAATTCATCCCTAAAAACGTCCGTATGGAGTCTGTTGCAGAGCGGGAAGTGAAGTAACCTGCGACAACGAGCGCGGCACCACCGAAAATCAAGAGAATTCCGAGAATTCGTGAAACACCCATGAGCTTATTCCTTCTGTTTTTGTATCCTGGTGGTCGCAGTGACCTCCGCAGGAGTCAATTCGAAAACGATATTCCGCTGCCATCGCCCTTTTGTGCGCTTTGTGATTCTCATTCAGATTTCTCATTGCATTTTATTGATCAAATATGGTATTTATCAATACTAATTAATCTTTATTATATATTATAGACAGATTTTTGTATATAGTGATAAATTTTAATTGTTAATATATCTTTATTATCAGTATTTACCTATATATATTGGATAGTTTATGTTATAATCAGAATATATCTAGATGAGAGGAGCAAATCCTCAAAAAGGAAACATATGAAGAAAACTCTCTTAACAATCACAATCATCTTGCTTTGCGCTCTCAGCCTATCGGCCGCGAAGTATGATAGGGCGGACGGGTTTGGAATCGGGCTGAGCGCTGGATATCCAGTAGCTGGAGCGGCCTTTAAATTCGGCATGGGTGATTTCCGTATCGTTGGCACAGTAGGCTATAGTTTTAACAACAATGTAGCCGTTGAAGCCGGAGTACAATACGATCTGGATCGCTTCAATGTCGATAGATTCCCATTCTATTTGAACCTTGGAATCACTGGAGCCGCGAACTTTGGCCCTGTATTCGATGGTTTCTCCATCAACATCCCCATCGGAATTTCCTATTTCCTTGTCGATGTACCTGTTGAGTTCTTCTTCAAGTTCACCCCTGGTATAAAAATCCGATCGGATTTTGTAGGTCCTGATTTTGGAGCCGCAATAGGCGCCCTTATCTACCTCAATCGGTAGATACTGCTTCGCAAGGATCAAAACATTGGAGGAACCCCCTTCAATGTTTTTTTTCATTAATCCAACATAAATGCATTTCGACGAATATTGACGGCAAATTTTTGTTTTACAAACAAATAGAGACAAATGTTAGAAAGAGGACTATACTATCGGTATGGACCTACACATTAAGAAACGCGATCTCTACCTATCTCAACTCATTGCGTATCGTGATACACCGCTTATAAAGGTCATCACGGGAATCCGTAGATGCGGCAAGTCCATGTTGCTTGAGCTATGGAAACAGGAATTGTTGTCCACCAAGATTCCAGCGAAAAACATCATCCATATCAACTTTGAATCCATGCAATTCGATAATATCAAAGACTACCGGGCTCTGTATGCCTTGGTTGAGAAACAGTTGCAGCCGTCTTCGCGTTCCTATCTTATGCTTGATGAAATCCAGCAAGTGGTAGGTTGGCAAAAAGCAGTCAACTCCCTTGTTGTGGATAAAGATATCGACATCTACATCACTGGTTCGAACGATAATCTGCTCTCCTCGGAACTATCAACCCTTATTACGGGACGATATGTGGAGATCAAGATGTTCCCGCTTTCCTTCAAGGAGTTCTTGGATTTCCAAGAATTGGGACAAGAACTGTCCCTGCAGGAAAAATTTGATTCATACATTAAATATGGATCGATGCCTGCGGTCTCCTCACTCCCATTAGACGGACAGGTGATCGCGAACTTCCTGCAAGGAATCTATAACACCGTGATTCTGAAAGATGTCATCCAACGCAATGTTGTTAAAGATGTGCTGCTGCTGGAATCGATCCTCCGTTTTCTCATGCAGAATATTGGAACCCTTTTCTCCACCAAGAAAATCAGCGAGGCCTGCTCCATCGGTAGCCGGAAAACAACTTTGGACATGGTGGATGATTTTCTCAATATGTTCGAACAAGCTTTCGTCATCTACAAAGCAGAGCAGTTCGATATCAAGAAAAACATGGTGAGCCCGAATCTAGCCAAGTACTATACGGTGGATACAGGAATCTGGCATGCTGTGCTTGGTTACCATGCGCTCTACACAGGCACCTTGATAGAAAATATTGTCTACCTGGAGCTGCTACGGAGAAATTTTGAAGTCTTCGTGGGCAAAATCGAAGCAAAAGAAATCACATTCATTGCCAATCGGCATGATATCCAGATGTATGTGCAAGTCATCACCACTTTGACCGAACAGTCCCTCTTGCAAGAAAGAATCGCCACATTGCAAGAAGTCAATGGAACCTCGAAAAAGCTTATTCTCACACTCGACCGAGAGATCATCCCTGCCATTGAGGGAATAGAGATTAAGAACGTGCTCGACTTTTTGTTGGAATGAATATCCTTTTTAGGCTAAGAGCCTACCGATTTCCGAACTGGATTCGATAAATACCCGCACTATATCCGGATCGAACTGGGAACCTGCGCAATTCTGTATCTCCATGACAGCTTGCTTCATGGTCAAACCTTTTTTATATGGTCTATCGCTCATCATCGCCTCTAAAGAGTCTGCTAAAGTCACAACCCTTGCGTGTAAAGGAATCTCGTCGCCTCGCAAGCCTTTCGGATAGCCTTTGCCATCCCATCTCTCGTGATGCGCCAACACACAATCCGCCACTTCGAAATATTGAGGGGCCGAAAGCAAAATCCTATACCCTATCTCCGGGTGCCTTTTCATCTCTTCCCATTCAAGATAGTTCAATCCGCAAGGTTTATTCAGTACATTCTCCGGGATGCCGATTTTACCAATATCATGCATGAGTCCCGAAACCTCCATCCTGTTGACATCATCAGGACTCATTTCCATGCTCAGGGCAAGCGCTTTGCATATGAGGCCAACACGTTTAGAATGAATCGACTCTCTTGGGCTTTTTTCGAAAAGGGTGTTTGTGATGAGTCCGATGGTCCTGCTACGCATGCTAGCGCTCTCATACAACTTATGCCGGTACATAGCATCTTCTGCATTTTTATATGCCAAGTCCAAACCATCTTGCTCAATCGACCTATACCCGAGTCCAATTGAAACAGAGAGCACTCCAGTTTCAACCTTCTCCCGTAGGATCGCCGTATTGATTCTTTTCAAAATTAAATCCGCATGCAGCGCATCAGTTTCCGGCAAGATAAGGACGAACTCATCACCCCCGATACGTGCTACCACATCATCATCCCTACACACCTGGGTAAGAATATCACCCACCTTCTGCAACAGAATATCTCCGGCTTTATGTCCAAACGCATCGTTGGTGAGTTTCAGTCCGTTTACATCAACCATCATAAGAGTTAGAGGATAATATTTTTCGTTTTCAATTTTTTCAACCGCACCATCATAAAACCGACGGTTGTACAATCCCGTCAGATGGTCGTGGTAGCTGAGATATTCGATGGCTTCCAGCGCTTTCTTCTTTTCGGAACAATCCCTAAACACCACAACCACGCCGGCGATATCACCATTCTCCAACGCGATGGGTGTTGCGCAACCACTTACCGGAAATTCCATACCAGACTTTGAAATCAACAGGATGTGCTCGGCGATTTCTATCAATTTACCGCTCTTAAATACTTTTTTGGCAATATTGACATATCTTCTTCCAGTGACTGTACTTACGAAATGCAGAACATCTTTCAGGGGAGTTTCTTTTGCTGTTTCGTCTGTCCACCCAGTCAGGAATTCGGCGATTCTGTTCACCATCACAACATTTCCCGCTGCATCGGTGGAAACAACACCATCCCCAATGGATTTTAAGGTTTGGCTTAACAAGTTCCGTTCAAAATAAAGTAGAGTCTCCAGATGCTTGCGATCTGTAATGTCTCGGATATTGCATTGGATTACCCGTTTGCCATCCACCAGATACACATTGCTGACAAACTCCACTTCGATTTTCCGAGCATCGCTAGTCTCCAAAGGAAGATTCTCATAGCGTATGTAATCTTTCTGCTGCAACTCGATGAAATTTTCCATGCTTGCGATGATATCTTTCAAAGGTCCGATTTCCCAAATCCGTTTTCCTATAAAAACTTCCTTCGGATAGCCAAGCAAATTGGCCAGAAACGGATTCACATCGATAATCTGCGCAGTCTGGGCATCGACTATCAGTATTCCATCTTGAGCGGACTCAAACAATCGTCGGTAGCGCGTCTCCGAAGCGACCAATTCCTGATGCAGTCGATCTTCTGCAATCTGTGAATGTATAGGGCTCTCATCTAGCCCAATTAACTCGACATGAGGGAAGGATGTTGGTTTCTTCAATGTACCCATGAAGATATCTCCTTGTGAGGTAAATGTCGTAAGTATTAATGTAATATGGTAATGCTTCCGCTACTCTCGCTTCGTTGGGGAATCAAGTCGCGATTTTATCTGGTAGCAATCGTTGAAATTCTTCTCTCACCACTTGATAGCATTCGCAGACCCGCTCTTCAAGTCCAGGCCGGTCCAATACAGTGATGCAGCCCCGGCTGTACTGTATCAGTCCGGCATTCTGCAACCTTCCCGCAGCCTCAGTCACTCCTTCGCGTCGCACTCCCAACATGTTGGCTATCAGCTCCTGAGTCATCCTGAGGACATTTGAAGGCAATCGGTCAAGACTGAGCAGCAGCCATCGGCAGAGCTGTTGGTCCACCGTATGATGGCGATTGCAGACGGCGGTCTGCGCCATTTGCGTCAGCAAGGCCATCGTATAACGCAACAGGAGATGCTGGAATGCTCCCGAGCGGTTGAACTCCTGCTTTAAAACAGTGGCACTCAATCTGTAGGCAAAGCCTTCGCTCTGCACCACCGCGCGGTTGGGAACGCTATCCCCACCCATGAACAACGCAATACCAACGATTCCTTCATTTCCCACCACTGATATTTCCGCGGAAGCGCCATCCTCCATCACATACAATAGCGATACGATGGAATCGATGGGAAAGTAGACATAATCCAGATGTCCACCAGATTCGTACAGTGCGGCTCCGAGTGTGAGAGTGGTTAATTCAAGCCGCGTGGAAATCCGATCGAATTCCGACTTTGGTAGGACTAAGAGCAGTTTGTTCAGTTTTGGATCTGGTCTATAGGATATACGGCGCCTCCTGGAAAAAGGAATTATGAAACATCCACTACTTCGATAGTAAGCTTGAACAGACTGGCTGTCAATCAATTGGGTCGCTATATTTGTTAGATATTAATATTTATTGATAAATATTAAATTATATTAATGGTTATTAATTTTTAAAACATTTTAGTGACTGATAATGTTTCTATCTAATTAATATAATTAGTTTTTGTTTTTTAGACAAAAAAACGACGTTGAATGAAAATTTCTCAACGTCGTTGGAAAGGATGAATCTTACGCTTCAACCTAGCTAATCGATCAGTCTACATAGCTGGGTTAGTCACGGTAGCCTGATCAAGCGCAACATTGGTTTGAGCCAGCAACCTACCATTAATCGAAGACCCGGTATTCATGGTGATACTAGTCTGAGTCAACACGATACCTTCAAAATGAGCGCCAGTTCCCAAAGTCACTTCACCAGCAACTTGCCAGATGATGTTCTTCGCCTGGGCTCCACCCGAAAGAATCACATCGAAATCACTACCAATACTGAGATCGCCATCAACTTGGAATATCCAAGTGTCGTTTGCTCCCCCATTGATAGTGACGTTTGATCCGATGGTGACCGAGCTTGTCCATTTATAGAGGCCCGGAACAAGAGATTGACCACCAATCTCCCCAGCGCCGAAATTCAGCTGGTCAGGAGTAGATCGGCCGGCCGCATCAGTATAGGCAGTGAGCATGTCCTCTACCGCTGTCGTCAAGTTAATCGCAGTTGGTGCTGCCATATCAGCAGCATACAGAAAACCGCTGACCTGGAAAGAGGTTGCATAACCAGTCGCATCTGTTTGGGAGAATCCGGTCATATAGGATTCAGCAGCTGGGCTTAAGCCGACGTCACCGGTGATAACGGAATCCGGGACTGTCGAGATTGCGGTTTTGGCCAGAATAGCATAATTGGCTGCTGTTCTCAGATTCACTGGTGAAGGTCCAATGCCTGCCGATGCCGTGGTGAAAGTCCATATTTTGTCTTGGCTCATCGCAGTACCGCCGATAGTCTTGACACCGGTTGTGAGAGTGGCTGTATATTCTCCCATATTGACTAGATTCGCAGATGGGGCGAATATCGCCTTTTTATTCGGAGCATCGTAGGTCACGATACCCGCGATGTCAGATCCACCAGTACTTACCGTGAAAGTTGCTGTGGTGATGGTCGCAGGATCCACCGGCTCATTGAACGTTGCCGTGATGGTGCCATTGATATTTGCCCCTGTTGATTCGTGTGCAGGTAGAGTTGAGCCTACCAGCGGTGGATCTTGGGAGTCTATGGCCGCATCGCATCCGATGAACACCATCGAGAGTGTGATGATCGCGAGTAATAGTAATAAATAATTCTTCAAGCTTTTATTCTTTTTCATTGAAATCCTCCTGATTTCTCAAATGGGGGACTCGGGCGCTGAGAGGAAAAATCCGCCCAGCGCCTTTGTCCGATGAAAAGTTCGCCGTTCCTTCAGTCAGTATCCACTAGGTTAGAGAATTGCAGGTTCCACGACAGTCGCTGCGTCGAGAGTCACTTGCGTCTGAGCCAGTAGCCTTCCGTTGATCGATGAGCCAGTCTCTAGGATAATCTGAGTCATGCTCAAGATGATTCCTTCCATATGGGCACCGGTTCCCAAAGTCGCGATTCCAGCAACCTGCCAGAACACATTCTCAGCCACCGCACCGCCAGTCAGCAGGACTTCAAAATCACTCGCCATGTTGAGATCGCCAGTTATTTGGAAAATCCAGATATCGTCCGTACCACCGTTCAGAGTAAGGTCCGCTCCGATTTCCACGGTGCTGTCCCACTTATAGAGGCCGGGAGCCAAAATCAAACCACCAATCGCTCCAGTACCCAAATTCAATTGGTCAGGAGTCGGTCGACCGGCTGCATCATTATATGCAGTTATCATATCGCCGACAGCCGTGGTCAATTTCGTAGGAGTGGGAGCCGCCATGTCAGCGGCATAGACCTTGCCAGTGACTAATGAGGATGTGGCATAGCCAGTCGCATCAACAAGCGCAAATCCAGTGATGAAAGTTGTTGCATACGGGCTGATTCCAAGGTCACCCGTCACATGCGTTGTTCCTGTGGTTGAGATCAAGGTCTCAGCCAAGATCGCGAAGTCAGCTGCAGTCCCCAATTCAACCGTAGCCAAAGGCGCTTCAGTCGTTTCCGGGAATACCGCAGTCACTACGCCGGTATTGACAGCGTTGGTCGATTCAGCACCAGAGACGGTGAAGGAGTTCGCCGCCACACCTGTGAAGGTGAAGCCAGTTTTCGCCGTTAGGGTGATGGTCGCTGTATACACGGTGGAGGGAGCGTATGGGCTATGCACAGGAGCCCAAGCCACGGTGCCGGTGTATTGAGCCGTTTCCGTGACAGAAAGGTCAGGAGTTGCTCCTCTTACAGGCGCAGCTACTCCAGGGATCGCCAAAATGCTAATCGCCATATCAGGAGCAGCTTCAGTCTCAGGGAACACTGCCGTTACTACGCCACTGTTGGCAACGTTGGTCGCAGTCGCTCCAGCCACAGTGAAGGAATTCGCCGCCACACCGGTAAGGGTGAAGCCGGTTTTCGCCGTCAGGGTGATGGTCGCCGTGTACACGGTAGAGGCCGCGTACGGGCTGTGCACAGGAGTCCATTCCACGGTACCAGTGTATTGAGCAGTTTCCTCAACAGTAAGGTCGGGGGTCACATTCCTCACAGGAGCAGTCACTCCTGGGATCGCCACGATGCTGATCGCCACATCCGGAGCAGCTTCAGTTGCTGGGAACACCGCCGTCACCACACCGCTGTTGACAGCGTTGGTTGACGTCGCTCCAGCCACAGTGAAGGCATTCGCCGCCACACCGGTAAGGGTGAAGCCGGTTTTCGCCGTCAGGGTGATGGTCGCCGTGTACACGGTGGAAGCCGAGTACGGGCTATGCACAGGAGCCCACGCCACGGTGCCGGTGTATTGAGCCGTTTCCGTGACAGTAAAGTCAGGAGTCACGTTCCGCACAGGTGCGGTCACTCCAGGGATAGCCACGATGCTGATCGCCGCGTCAGGAGCCGCTTCAGTCGCCGGGAACACCGCCGTCACCACCCCGCTATTGACAGCGTTGGTTGATGTCGCTCCAGCCACAGTGAAGGAATTCGCCGCCACACCGGTAAGGGTGAAGCCGGTTTTCGCCGTCAGGGTGATGGTCGCCGTGTACACGGTTGAGGCTGCGTACGGGCTACTTGAGGGAGCCCACGCCACGGTGCCGGTGTATTGAGCCGTTTCCGTGATAGTTAAGTCAGGAGTCGCGCCAAACGCAGGTGCGGTCACTCCAGGGATCACCGAAATACTGATTGCCACATCCGGAGCAGCTTCAGTTGCTGGGAACACCGCCGTCACCACGCCGCTATTGACAGCGTTGGTTGATGTCGCTCCAGCCACAGTGAAAGAGTTCGCCGCCACACCGGTAAAGGTAAAGCCGCTTTTCGCCGTCAGGGTGATGGTCGCCGTGTACACGGTAGAAGCCGCGTACGGGCTGTGCACAGGAGCCCACGCTACGGTCCCGGTGTATTGGGCCGTTTCCGTAACAACAAAGTCAGGTGTCACATTTCTCACAGGGGCGGTCACTCCGGGGATCGCTACAATGCTGATCGCCGCATCAGGAGCAGTCACGGTGATGACCAACGTTCCTTCAATAGCTGATTCATCATTTGCAATTGCCTTGACCGTAACAGTACCTAAGCCAGTAGCTGTCAACAGACCAGTTGTTGAAATGGTTGCTGTTCCGGTTCCTGCTACTACTGACCAAGTCACACTTGCATCAGTCGCATCGAGTGGAAGAATATCGGCACTCATCTGCAACGTACCGCCATGTAAAACCGTAATCGCCTCCGCAGCTCCAGTTACCGTGATTCCCGTTACGGAGATCGGCAGGTCGTATTCAGTTGGGCATCCTAAGGTAATCGCTAGAATACCGATTATGGCGAGAATAAACACATACTTAAAATTTTTGGTTCTACTCATTGAAATCCTCCTGATTTCTCGTGAATTAAGAAAGAAGCATAATGCTACACTTCTTATCAGCTCACAGGCTTGAAGCCGCCAAGGGACTTCAAACACCTCCTCCCCCATCTGTTGGGTAAAATCCGCATGGTTGTGTATCTTATGAAAGCGACATGTATCATTGAACGCTGAAGAACTACGTTGACTCATTCAAGAGCGCTCTTTATCCAAAACACGCTCCAGCATTGAGGATTCATACATCCCCAATGCCTTTGCATGATGCTAGAGAGGAGTAACCATAGCCGTGTCCAGCGTGACCTGAGTCTGCGCCAGCAGCTTTCCATGAACCGATGCCCCGGTCTCCAGAACAATCTGAGTCATGCTCATGATGATTCCTTCAAAGTGCGAACCCGTTCCCAGAGTGACGATTCCCGCCACCTGCCAAAAGATGTTCTTAGCCTGGGCACCATCCGCGAGCAAAATGGTGGCACCGCTGCTTGCAGTCAGATTATCCGCGACCTGGAAGATCCAGACATCGTTCACCCCGCCCTGCAGCGTGATGTCCGTCGCCATGGTAACCACTGTCTCCCATTTATAGATTCCTGGTACGAAGGTCTGGCCACCGATGATTCCACCAGCTGTGCCGGTGACCACCGCATAATCCACCCTACCTGCTGCTTCCACGTACGCAGCCTCCACATCGGTTATCGCTGTGGTCAATTTCGAGGGGGTCGGTTCCTGCATATCCGAAGCATAGATTTTTCCCGTCACATAAGGAGAGGTGGCGGAGGTGCCGTCAAGAGAGAGCGTCTCCGAGAAGCCGGTCAGGTCCACGAGGGCCTGGGGGCTCACTCCGATATCGCCGGTGACCAGGGTGTTGCCAGTAGTCGTAATCGCCGCCTTTGCAAGGATGGCGAAATTGGATGCGGTCCTCAGGTTGATGAGCGCGGGACCTACTCCAGCCAAGGCTTCCGATGCCGTGGTGAAGGTCCACACCTCGTCCTCGAACAACATCGCACCAGCATTATCAGCCACTTCGGTTGTGACAGTCGCGGTATACTCGGTGTTGTAAAGCAATTCGGCATCAGGATTGAAAGTCGCGGTCTTGGTCAAACCATCATAGCTGACTGAACCGGTGATCTCACTTCCAGATGCGCTTACTATGAAACTAGCTGAATGAATTGTGTTGGAATCCATCACTTCATTGAAGGTTGCTTCAATGTTTGTGGTGATCGCAACTCCTGTGGCAGCGTCCATTGGGAAAACCGAGGTAATGAACGGCCGGCCATTGACTGCAACCTCCATCGTCCCTTCCTCTAAGGAACCATCGTTCGCAGTGGCTTTGACAATGACCGTGCCTTCGCCGGTTCCCGTCAATAAACCATTTTCATCGATTGTAGCGGTTCCTGTGCCTTCAGCCACAGACCAGGAAACACTTGCATCGAATGCTGCGATTGGAAGAACGGAAGCGTACATCTGAAGTGTTTCGTTAAGAATCACCTCAACGGCATCACCCTCTGCGGAAACGGTGATCTCTGTCACCAGAAGCACACCTTGCTCCACAGTCAGTTCGACTGTAGGGACAGCTAAATCACCGTCGTTGTCCGCTCCTGTGGGCATAGCGCCCCAAGTGGCGGTAAAGGTGTAATCTGCCGCGGTGGCCGCATCATAAGTGTCCGTGTCCGCCCAGGTAAGGGGAACGTTCTTCACGCTTGTGTCGACCAAAGTGACCGCGATTTCCGTCGGTAGCGCCGCGATCACCGCTAAGGCATCGGCGTACTGCACGTTACTGTTGGCCACGTCGCCGGTCTGGGTCAGGGTCACCGGGGTGAATGACGCAAGCGAGGATGTCACCAAGGTCCCCTCTGACACGGTCAGCTCGACCGCAGGGGCGGCCAGCTCGCCGTCATTGTCTGCTCCTGTGGGCATGGCGCCCCAAGTGGCGGTAAAGGTGTAATCTGCCGCGGTGGCCGCATCATAGGTGTCCGTGTCCGCCCAGGTAAGGGGAACGTTCTTCACGCTTGTGTCGACTAAAGTGACCGCGATTTCCGTCGGTAGCGCCGCGATCACCGCTAAGGCATCGGCGTACTGCACGTTGCTGTTGGCCACGTCGCCGGTCTGGGTCAGGGTCACCGGGGTGAATGACGCAAGCGAGGATGTGATCGGGTCCGATTCAGTCACCGTGACCAGCAAGGTGCCTTCAATGGCTGAACCATCGTTCGCCAACGCTTTCACCGTCACAGTGCCTACCGCGGTCGCGGTGAGCAGACCTTCGGCGCTGATGGTGGCCGCGCCTGTCCCTGTTTCAACCGACCACGTAACACTGGGGTCGGCTGCATCGGTGGGAAGCACTTCCGCATTCATCTGCAAAGTCGAGCCGTCGACTACGGAGACCACGCCTTCAGCTCCCGCTACTGTGATCTCAGCCACAGCTATCGGTGGGACGATTTCGGCAGGGCATCCCCACATGAATGTGAGAATCGTGACAATCGCAATGACCATCACATATTTCGTATACTTGTTTTTCGTACTCATGAATTTCCTCCTGATTCCTAGTGGTTACTTAGAAGAGCATCGCGCTCTTATCCGAACTGCTTTTGGAGTCTCCAAGGGATTTCACATACCTCCTCCCATCAAATGGGTTTATGTGAGTGATTCCTTGTTGGGCTCATTGATGAATCGACCTCGGGGTCATCTCCCCACGCAGTCGATATAAACCCCTTCCGTTATGGAACACAGAAACCACCAAGGCTTCCGCTCTTGGTGATATCCCTAGATGCATGTTAGAAACGTAATTTGGCACCGATTCCGATCAGACAGGTGTCTTTGAGATATTGAATGCCCAAAGATGAGAAATCGTCGAAAAACACGGTGACATCTGGAATCAAAAGAGTGACTCCTGGACCTATCGAGAACCATTCTGTGATATTTATATCGAAGCCAGCACGAAAGTTATACGCAAGGTTGCTCGTACCGCTTACGCTAATATCATCTGTCAAAGCCAGCAAATAACCAGGCCCTGTCGCGATATACGGTTCAATTCTTCCCAAAGGAGCACGTAAAACCGCTTCAAGCACGATTGAGACAAACTCCTGCCCTCGTACATAACCTGTTGCAGAGACTCCAAGCCAGGGAAGCACGTTCAGCTGGAAGCGAAGCGTCGGTATATAGCCTGCGAAATTTTGATCACGCAGGTCCGCATAAGAGTAGTTCATCACCACTCCAATATCGAATTCACTCGGTTTATCCGCAAACAGTTGATCGCGAGCGCTCACGGTACCTAACGACACAGCCATCAACACGAGAATCAGAACGATAATTTTTCTACTCATCTCATACCTCCTTGGGCATACTGATATTCTACTGGAACCTTCCAGATGGTTAATTTTCGACATATAGTTGATAGCTATAGATTTAGTTAACTATTCATACAACTTGGAGCCAGAGCTTCCCAAGAATTCCCAAATAAAATCTCAAAATCCCTATACTCTGTGCGTGCCAATATGGAGTGTATGGATCTGGTTTCCGGCACTTGGGACTTAAGGCGGAATTTAACATTTGTGGAATTCGAAAGTTTTACCATTTCGCAATTCACTAAAACCATCACCAGGATCATTATGAACAACACTGCGACGTTCGCTATACGTAATTTCCTCATAATTCATTACTCCATTGAACATTAAAAGAACTAATCCAAATCAAGGCAGGTGCATCCAAACCTCATGGACATGCTTGGACTCCCACTGTATTTCTCAAGGATGATGTAAAATCCATCCAAGGGAGGAACACAGGTAGAGCATGGCGCGTGATCCACATGGGTAGTGGGTTGCTGATGTAACGGAAGGTCTACTTGGTTCCTGAGGGAATGTGTGCCAAAGTACTGTCTGCAAGGTCCTTGCCCTTACTGGAGTACGGTTGGTCATCCGTTGCTTGGCGATTGTTCGCATTCCCATGAAGGGTTGGCGATCAGAAGCTCCGGGAGGAGTCGGCGTAACCTAAAGACTCCTTCTTGATTCTCATAGTAAAGTATAAAAATTAATTTGTCAATCAATAACTAACAATAACTAGCAATATATATTAATATTTATTTATAATTTACATTATTTGCTAAATTTTATCATAAATTAATAATTATTATAAATATTTATTATTATTTAACTTTATATATCAATCTAAATTATTTTTAGTTAATTACTAATAATTATAAATATTCATCAATATCAGCATAATGGTAGTTGATTGTTTCCGGTTCTTGACTGATAATGAGGATATGTTACCAATAAAGGATCAAGTTTTAACCTTGCAAGAGTGTTCACTCTATCTCAAGATTGCGGAGTCCACTATCTATGTGCTTGCGCGAAAGAGTAAAATACCTTGTCAGAAGGTTGGAAGAAACTGGCGCTTCAGTAAAGACGCTTTGGATCGATGGTTGAGAGGCGACGATTTTTAAAGAACCTCCCAGGCTGATTATCCAATACTCTAGACTGCAGCATCCACACCAAAAAAATTGGGGACTCCACGTGAGTCCCCCAATTTCCATTAGCCTATGCAAGACATCTCCCCGCCTACGTTATTGCGACCTATAGGAGATAGCTATGCTGGCGCTTAACGCCCTCCCTACAGCATCGAACACATCCAGTGCCCGAATATCGATGGATACATACACGGATTTTAGAAACTGAAGCGGACGTAATCGTAAGCCGAAATTGAGCATACCCCGTGAATCGGCATTTCCTCCACTCGGAGACGCGCTGTAAGATGCGTTGCCGAAGTCGATGATGAAGTCTACTTTTTCTTTGAAAACCCCCGGCAGGAAGGCGGTCTGATACCCCATGCCAAAATCAATGTCACTCGTGAGTGGCCCATCGAAGGTGTATCCAATCAAGAGTGTTGTTTTTGAGGGCCAATCGATGAAAGTGCTATTGAATGTGGAATTGATATACACCTGGGCAGCAAAGCGAGAGCTGTTGGAGGCATTCAGCATCTGCCCGACCATCCCAAATGTCAAGGAACTATTCTGACTGCGTGCGAATCTCCATTTCCCCCCTAATAGCACATCTACTTCTTGGGAAATATCAACAGCCAGGCTCATTTCCAAATTGCTAGCGAATCCCATTTGTATATAGGGCACATGTGCATATGACCCGGTGAAGATACCGGAATATCCTGTAGTGACAGTCGTATTTTTTCCACTCCAAGCTGTTTCAGCACTGGGAATGACGATATAGCCATTTGAACCGCTGATAGTCGCATTCCCCGCATCCGATACTGAGCCAGAGGGAAGGTCAACAGCAGACAGACAGGCTGTGGCAACCAGGAAGATTCCCAGGGCCTGTAAAATTTTAATTTTCACCATATGTTTCTCCTCATAAAACAAGCTGCCAGATTCCACATTGAGCGAGATGCTATTTCCTTCCCCCCATCAGTAGCAGCAAGCTAGCGACCACTGCCACCGCTCCGCCAAGGAAATACCAGAGGGTGTCTTTCGTCAAACGCATCCCCAGGAAGGTACGCACAGAATCTCCCACAGAGCGGGAAGCGAGGAAGCCACCGACAATGAGCGCTACTCCACTAAAAAAACAAAATGATTCCAATGATTCGTGAAACATCCATGACGACTATCTCACCTGTTTTGTATCCTGCCGGTCGCCACCGATCTGCAGGAAGCTGTTCGTGCATATTCTCGCACCTAAAGGAACCCTTGAAATTGGGGCCTAATCCGGGACTTCTAGTTAGAATGTATTCCCGAAATACGATTACGTCTGTGCGCGACCGAACATAAAAATCCATTATACCGAGGAGCGCCGGGCTGCCCGTGGAGACAGCAAGAACATGACAATTGTCACTAACCCGGGACGCCCCCTGTTGCTATACTTGCCTGCGAGGTGAACCTATGATTTTAAAAGTAGAAGAAGTCATGAAGCGATTCAACAGCAACCTAGCCTTGGATTGTTTCAATTTGGAAGTGCATAAGGGCGAGGTGGTAGGCCTGCTCGGGCCAAATGGCGCCGGAAAAACCACCTGCATCCGATCAATCATCGGCTTGATTCCCATAGACGAAGGGGAGATCACCGTATTTGGCCTGAAGCAGGACTGCAAGAATCCCGCTATAAAAAAGCGCATCGGCTATGTGACCCAAGACATCACCATCTACGAAGAGATGACAGCCGAAGAAAACCTGGCGTTCTTTGGCAATCTGTACGGCCTGACCAAGGATCAATCGGACAAACGGATTATGGAAGTAGCCGAAATCATCGGTCTTAACGGACGGCTCAATCAAAAAACCAAACAATACAGCGGTGGGATGAAACGGCGGTTGAATATCGGTTGCGCCCTGATGCACGAACCCGAACTCATCATCATGGATGAACCAACGGTGGGCATCGACCCGCAATCGCGCAATTTCATACTCGAATTCGTCAAGAAGCTGGCAGCGCAGGGGACCACCATCCTCTACACCTCCCACTATATCGAAGAAGTGGAGGCTATCGCCTCCCGCATCTACATCATGGACCAGGGCCATACCATTGCCAGTGGAACGCTCCCCGAGCTCATCGCCCGCATACAGGGCGATTCCCATATCCTCATCGATGTGCGGATAGCTTCGGAAGAAAAAAAGAAGGCGCTGCAAGCGCTTCCCGATATCAAGGAAGTAGCACTCGATAACAACCGCTACCACATAATCATCCCCGGCGGCATCACCATCCTCGATAAGATCATCCCAATCCTGAGCGACCAGACCATCGTCAACATCAACTCCAAGCAACCCAATCTTGAGGATGTGTTTCTGACCCTCACCGGGAAGCAACTACGGGACGAGGTCTAATATGTTCAAATTCCATTTTATCAGAAGCATGCGCGACATATACGGGCACATCATCCTCATCGTGCTTCCTGTGTTCCTTATCGGGTTCTTCAACTTCATTTATTCTGGAAGCGTGATCGAAACCGGCATACAAGACTCATCCATCCAACTGATCACCGTATTGACTATAGGCTTCGCGCTCACCTTCCAAATCTATGGGGCCTCGATCAGTTTTGAGAATTTGGGAAATGATTTTTTCTCTCCTATGCGTGACCGTCTGCTATCCACGCCAACTGAACCCCGCAGGATCGTTCTATCCAACCTCTTCACGGGAGTTATAGTGAGCTCGCTGCAAACCCTAGCTGTCTTGGGCTTTTCCGCCTTCGTGCTACATGCTCACCTGACTGCGCTTCCTGCGATCCTAGCCATACTGTTGTTGTCAATCATCGTCAACCATCTAGCAGGAACTTCCGTGCTCATGCTCTTCAGATCGGTAAAAACAGCAAACGCTTGTATCGGTTTCTATGGATCCATTGTCCCCATGACCATCGGACTCTATTTTCCCCTGCCGGACAATGCCTTCTTCAGTATTTTAAGAAGCTATCTGACCCCTATGGCACTCGCCAACACGGCCATCCTGGGAGCCATGGAGCACAACACCCGGGACGTTCTGATGGGAACGGCCTCATTGGCGCTTCTAGCCTTCGGGCTGTTCATCGTACTTAAACCCTTAGTCAGGAAGGTGGCGGTATGAACCTCTACACATTCGCATTGAAAGAAGATTGCCGGCAACCGCTGAATATTTTACTGATCGCACTGCTCCCCATGGTGCTGCTGCTCATCCCGGCTCACCCACAGTCCTTTCCCTTTGGCTTGAACCTGTATGGCATGGTGATGTTGTATTCGGCTTTCCTATTAACCCGGCCTGTGGTGGAAGACCGTATGAAAGGCATTGTCGTGCGCATAGCGGCCTCGCCTATCAGCCATCTGCGTTATCTCAGCAGCCATCTATCAGCCTATGTCACCCTTATGATCATCCAGATTCTCCTGTTCTGCCTAGGGATTCTCATCGTGCACAGAGGGAATGTCCACGGGTATGGCCATATTCTCCTGCTCTACATCTCCTTCAGCATCATGGCCATCGCCTTTGCCTTGGCTTGGAATACACTGTTTCGGGCCTTCAACCTTTCTTTCGGCATCTTCTCTGGGGTTGGGTCCGTCATGTGCCTTATCAGTGGAGTATCATTACCACCGTTTCTCATTCCAGAAAGCATCACGGGCTACACCATGTTCCTGCCCACTTATTGGCTCCCCTATGGTCTGGACGCCATCTACCATGGCGAGGCCTCTGGTATCCTCATCTCCCATGTTGTATTATGGGCCTACGCAATCATATTCTTATTGGTTGGCAGCAAGAGGAGATTATAGGCCTCGATGACGAAAAGGTTCGATCTCAGACCACAGCATGTATACCGGGCACTCATATTGCTTCAATTCGCGCTCCTTTTCACATATTTGGTTCCGGTGTTCGACGCGAGCGGTTTCATGCTGTACCTATTTGTAGTATTCAGCATGACGCTCCGCTGGCGGTTTCCTATCGCGCCGCATTTTATGCTCATAGATTGTGTCGTGGTAGCCATAGCCGCGGCCTTCTTCCCTACCAATACACCCTTTCTTGCGTTGTACCTTTTCTATTTCTCGTATAAAAACAAGATGATTTTCTGTCTCTTTCCCATTTTGGTTAGCTTTATTCTTGCTACCGGCCCGGGCAGCTATCTTATCGTATTGACGATTGTTCCTGGCTACCTGCTCTATCTCTGGCAGAATGAAAACACTTTGTTGCGTAAGGAAGGCGACGACCTCCGTCAGAAAATCCATCATATGGAACAAACCGAAACCCATCTGCTCCAAGACTATCACGATGCCGGACGGATTTCCCAACTAACGGAACGCCAGCGGATCGCCGAAATCCTGCACGACAACCTCGGCCATGAACTCACGGCAGCCCACCTCACGGTCAAGGCCATAGGGACTCTGTTGCAAAGCGACCAACGGGAAAAGGCCCTCCAGTTCCAACAGAAGGCCGAGGAGCGACTGGACACCGCTCTTACCCAACTGAAAACGGCCGTCCGGCAGATTGAGCCTGACAACGACTCCGATATCCGCAGAATCACCTCACTGTTTGAGAATTTCGTCTACCCCATCCAGTATAGCCAAGAGGGAGACCTATCCCAAGTACCACCCCACCTACGGCAATTGATGTACATTTCTCTCAAAGAGGCGCTTACGAATATCACCAAGCATGCCCGGCCTACGACCATCACCGCCTTGATCGAATGTACGCAGTCAATCGTGCGCCTTGTGTTGGAGAACGATGGGATACTACCCGCGCAGAGCGCACCAGCGGGAAACGGATTGCGTTATATGCGAAAGCGTATCGAGGCCGTCCATGGCAGCCTGAGCACCAGCCGGGACAAGACTTTCAAGATAATCGTCATCCTGCCGATTCGGGCATGAAGGAGTCATTATGAACATTCTGTTAGCCGATGATGATGCCTTGGTTATTGAGAGCCTTGGAGTCATCCTATCCAGCGATCCCGCGTTGACTATCGTAGGCAGCGTCACCAATGGCCATGACGCGGTCTCCTTCGTGCGAGGCCATGCAGTCGACCTAGTTCTCATGGATATCCAAATGCCCGGCATGGATGGCATCGCCGCCACGAAAATGATCCATGACGAGTTCCCGAAAATCAAGATCCTCATGCTCACCACCTTCCACGACTACCAGAACATCCATCGATCCCTTCAGGCGGGCGCCTCGGGGTATCTGCTGAAGTCGGATGATACAAAAAAACAGATCATGACAATCAAGTCGGTCTATGCAGGACTACCGGTCATAAGCGAGGAGGCCCTGCGCAGTTATACCTCCTCCAAGCCACTTGCACAGCTTACCCAACGGGAGAATGAGATCCTGGTGCATATCGCGAACGGTCTGTCGAATAAGGAAATCGCCGACCGCCAGTTCATCACCGAAGGTACAGTGCGCAACGCCATCTCGATGATCCTGGAGAAACTGCAGGTGAGGGATCGAACGCAACTCGCCATTTATTACTGGCAGCAGAAACGCTAGCTTATGCTTTGGGTAGTCGTCAGCGGTGAAAAAGGCGAAGCCCTCTGGGTCGAGGGCTTGCCTTGGGATATTGATACTTTCATTTCTTCACAACGGGAATCCACACTTCGCAATGATAGTCAGGTGACTGCTGGTCTCCCTCAAAATAGACCTCTATATCGGGGGCGTCTGCATATTCGTAGCCCGAAGCAGGCAGCCATTCGGTGATGATCCGCTTCTGCAGTGTCTGGATGGCATCCGGCATCGCACCCCGGCAATCGAAAATCGCCCAGGTGCAGGCTGGCACATCATACGATACCATGCCTGCCAAAGGGGCCTTGGTGGAGGGGACCGCGATATAATAATCGAACTCCTTACCTTCCATGCAGGTGCAGAGGCCAACCAAGCCGTAGGGTGCGGTGTCGAGCAACCCTAGGATCCGCGGTATCTTCCCCTGCTCGATTGTCTGCTGCCAGAACTTCGGCACTTCGCTGAAATTCAGCTCCTGGTCGCTGGTAAAGCGCTCCTTCACCCCAACGATAGTGAACGAGGGCCAATTCTCAATCTTGTAATTCATTTCACTTCCTCCTGTGATTGATAGTGCGAAAACCATTTTTGGATACGCCTTCAGCGATTTCCCTTGCTGCCGTGCTTCTGTGGGGCTCATTCCATGGATGCTGTGGAAGGCACGGGTGAACGCTGTGGGTGATTCATAGCCATACCGCAAGGCGATATCCAGGATCTTTGTCTCTCCCGACCGTAGCTCGCTCGCGGCCAGGGTCATCCGTCTGCGCCTGATGTATTCGGACAAAGGGAGTCCTGCCACATAGGAGAACATCCGGATGAAGTGGAAGGTGGAGCAACAGGCGATACTTGCCAGTTTGTCGGTATCGACCTCTCCTTCCAGATGGTCTTCGATATACGTAAGCGCTTCATTCAATCGTGCGACCCATTCCATATGCATCCCTCCCCATATCTTATGTCACTTACAATACCGCACCTCCGAATTGTCTGCCTCTCTTTTCTTGCACAAATTAGCGAGTTTGGGATGTGAACCCGGTCTGTTTCCTAGTTGAATTGTGGGGTGAGGAGGCATAGACTACATCCAATGAGGAGGAAGATCCCATGCTGTTCATAAGAAATGTCCACGTTGTCTCCATGCGAAACCGCACTGTGGATTATCACCAATCGGTCATAATTCAAGATGGCATCATCAAAGCCATTGGGAAAAGCCTGCCAACTCCACCAGAGCCATGCCAGATTCTTGATGGCGGCTTACAATACCTTATGCCTGGTATCATCAATATGCATATCCATCTAGGCGATAATCCCGATGATCTCGCTCTCTATCTTGCGAATGGGATAACCACTGTCCGCAACATGTGGGGGCACGAGCATTTCAATCCACTCCAATGGATGTTCGGTACCCGGCTGTTCAATCATCTGCAGTTGAAAAGGAAAACCTACATCGGCGATATCCTTGGGCCCGACATCTACACGTGTGGTCCAATGCTTGATGGAGCAAAGCCCTTTTTCCCAAAATTCATGGGAGTAGAAGCGCTGGACACCTCGGAGCGAACCAGAAAGGTGATACAGCAGCAAGTCGACCAAGGATATGACTTTTTAAAAATCTATTCCAAGTTATCCCGTCCGACTTTCGATTGGATCATGGAAGAGGCACAACGATGTGGTATTCCGGTGTGCGGACATGTACCGGATGAGGTGGGACTAGAACATGCTTTGAATTCCAAAATATGCTCGGTGGAACACCTGTATGGATTTGTGAATCCGTACGACCAGAGCAAGAACCTGGATGAGGAGATGGTCAAGCGCATGGCGGCTTTATCGGCCTCCAAGGGTGTCTGGAATTGTCCTACGCTGGTGGCGAATGAACGATTAGGTACGATCGCGCACCAGCAGGAATATGAACAAGAGCCACAGATAGCTTATGTCTCTGCAAAAAATCTCAACGGCATGCGATTCTTAATGCGTGAAGCGCATAAAGTATTCGAAAAGAGTGGCGGGATTAACCACGATGCCTATATGGAACGATTGTTCCACATCGTACGTGTATTAAAAGAAGAGGGGGCTGGCATACTGTTGGGAACCGATAAAGCGGTCCCGTATGTAGTAGCTGGATTCTCAGAACACCACGAGATGGAACTTCTTGCCGAAGCTGGCTTGGACACCTACGAAATCCTAGTTGCTGCAACGATTCATGCCGCGAAATGTCTGGGAATAGATGCGGAAATCGGCACGGTGGAAATCGGCAAGCGTGCGAATCTCGTCCTTACCCAAAAAAATCCTCTGGAAGATATCACCACCATCGCGACTCATGCAGGAGTGGTCAAAGCCGGCAAGTGGTTTTCGAGAGAAGCGTGCGACAGCATGCTGGCAAAAGTGGAGCGGAGCATTTCGAGAGGGAAAAATTCCTAAATATCCAATTACCAAGGCAATCTGTAGTTTTGAACCCGGAGTTTTGAACCTAGTTCAAATTCTACCCCACGGCTGCCATGAAATATGATATCATTTCAAAAACCAAAAAGGAGGCTAGTATGGCTGAAAAAGAAAAAGACGATAAGGTGCAAGACCGGGATGGTCGCGATTCACTGCCAAAGAAACCGCTGACATCGATTAGTGGACGGCCGATTGCAAACAACGAGAACATCCAGACCGCTGGCCGTCGTGGCGGTGTCATGTTGCAGGACACCTGGTATCTGGAGAAGATGAGCCACTTCGATCGCGAGGTGATTCCCGAGAGGCGCATGCATGCCAAAGGTTCGGGGGCTTTCGGAACCTTCACGGTGACGAAGGACATCAGCAAGTGGACCAAGGCGGCGATCTTCGCTGAGGTTGGAAAACAGACCCCGATGTTCGTACGCTTCTCCACCGTAGCGGGAGAACGCGGTGCGGCTGATGCCGAACGGGACATCCGTGGATTCGCCATGAAATATTATACGGATGAAGGCAATTGGGACCTGGTGGGAAACAACACCCCGGTGTTTTTTTTCCGCGACCCCATGCTGTTCCCCGACCTCAACCATGCGGTCAAACGTGATCCACGCACCAATATGCGCTCCGCCCAGAACAACTGGGATTTCTGGTCGCATCTGCCCGAAGCTCTGCACCAGGTGACCATCACCATGGGTGACCGAGGTATCCCAAAAAGCTTCAGGCATATGAACGGATACGGTTCCCACACCTACTCCTTCATCAACGCCAAAAACCAACGGGTATGGGTGAAATTCACGTTTAAAACCGAACAGGGTATAGCCTTTCTCACCGATGCCGACGCCGAGAGCGTTGTGGCGAAGGACCGTGAATCCAATCAGCGTGATTTGTTTGAGTCGATTGAAAAGGGAGAGTATCCCCGCTGGAGGATGTACGTGCAGATCATGACCGAGGCGCAAGCCGAAAAGCATCCGGACAATCCCTTCGATCTTACCAAGGTCTGGTATCATGCCGATTATCCCTTGCATGAGGTGGGCTATTTCGAACTGAACAAAAACCCGGACAACTATTTCATGGACGTAGAGCAGGCGGCCTTCAACCCCGCCAATATCGTCCCAGGTATCGGCTATTCGCCCGACCGCATGCTGCAGGGCCGCTTGTTCTCCTATGGCGATGCACAGCGCTACCGCCTGGGGGTCAACCACTACCAGATCCCCGTCAACCGCAGCAGGGTGGAGACCAACCACTATCATAGGGATGGAGCGATGCGCGTCGATGGAAACTTCAGCGGCACCGTACACTACAATCCTAATTCCTATGGCATGTGGAAGGATCAGAACAATCTGCAGGAACCGCCCTTGGATGGCAAGGGGCCTATCGACCACTACGACTTTAGGGAGGACGATGATCATTACTACGAACAGGCCGGCAAGCTGTTCAGGATGATGAAGGCGGACGAGAGACAACGGTTGCTTGAGAATACCGGCAGGAACATGCAGGGAACGACTCTCGTTGTCCAGAAGCGCCATATCCGCCACTGCTATCTGGCCGATCCCGCCTATGGAAAGGGGGTTGCCAAAGCCCTTGGCGTGGATATCAAAGATGTCGATATGAACGATACCTACGGAGCCAGAGGCTGATCGGGTTTGTGGTTTAGGTTCTGTGGTTTAGGTTCCTGGAACCTAAACCACACTTCTATATCCTTACAGAGAAAGTATATGTCTCACCACCTCAAAACCGGTCCTCGCCATGCTTTCGTAAGTTCTGGAGGAGATATACGGACTACAGACCACAGCATCCATCCCAGTGAATTCCGAACCAACTGCTATGGGTTGTTCGAAGAACACATCAAGTCCCGCGCCAGCGATGTGGCCGTTTCTTATCAAGGCGATCAAGGCTGATTGGTCAAGAATCCTACCCCGGGCGGTATTGATGAGGTACGCACCAGGTTTCATCAAAGAGAGCGTTCTGGCGTTCAACATCATCTCAGTCTGGATGGTCAATGGAAGATGGACAGAGACGATATCGCTTTCCTTCAACACCTGTTCTAAGCTTGTCAATTGAACCTGTAGTTCTTTAGCTGCCGACTCATCCGGGGCGATATCATACGCGACCATCCGGACATCGGAAGTCTGAAGCTTGTATGCGATCTTTCTAGGTATCTTGCCAAATCCTAAAAATCCAATCTGCTTGCCACTCAATTCAGTGCACATGGGACGATACCAATGACCGGTCTTTGTCTCCTGGTCGAGCTTAGGTACCTTTTTCAACAACGCATACATCAATGCTATCGCCTGCTCTGCGACCGCATTGGTATTGCCATCAAGCACTCGTCTTACTGCTATGCCTCGCGCTGCGGCAGCAGCACTATCGATATTATCAATCCCTGTGCCAAATCGAACGATCATCTTCAGCTGGGGAGCCATGTCCATTCGTTCAGAAGTCCATTCCTCCACCCCGGCGACAACCACTGCCGCTTTCTGGAGGAATGGAGCATATCGATTGAAATCGTATGGATACCCAGACAAATTATCGACAAGCTCCCATCCATTGTCTCTCAATATCGAGACAGCTTCCTTGCAAAGATTCTCAAACCTATCGACACACGATACCACTGTTCTCATAGTGTCCATCTCTCAGTTGGAAGGATTGAAGGGATATCGAAGCGGTTGGTCACCGAATAGATCGATTCCCAGACATGTCATCCTCTCTTGTAGCAAAGCTACATCCAAATTCCTCGGGGTTATGCCGTTTTCAACACAGAGGGCAGCGGCGATTCCCGCAGCCTGTCCCATCGGCATGCAGATATTCATCACCCGATACGAAGCATGCGCCCGATGTGTCCCGGAAATCGCCCGTCCAGAAACAAGCAGATTATCAATATGTTGTGGAACGAGACAACGATAGGGTATATCATAGGCAGGAACCCGTCTGGTAATGCCTTCGGCCTGACCCCCGCCATTAGGATTATGGATATCAATGAGAAAATTCGCATTATGCACCACGACATCAGGGAATTTGCGACCCGTTTCGATATCATCATCTTGCAACGTATACTCCCCTACCATCCTACGGGATTCGCGGACACCCATGGTCGACGAACTTCCCTTGATATAGGCGTCGCCATACCCAGGCGCGACTTTTTGTAAGAACGCAAGGATTGTCTGGATCTGCTTTCTTACATCGGCTTCCGCATCTGATATTGATTTGGGCGAAAGCGTATCCACATAGTTTTTCTGAGTGGCATTGATCATCCTTTCATTCGGGTTCCCTGTATGGAAGATCCGAATGGTGTTCACTCTCGGTGGGAGCACGCCTTCATCGCAAGCCTTCTTGCACAATTGGGTGAATTCACCTGTAGGAACAGACACATGGGGATCCACTCCTTCGCAGTAAATCGCATCAGTAGCAACTCCACCAAGGATGAACATGAGGGAAACCGGCTGGACAAGCCCATCGGAGCGTCCATATTCGTTGGGTACTCCGGCAAGATAGGCGAGGGTTCCGTCCCCGGTTGAATCGATAAAGCATTTGGCCAAGATGGAACCAAGTCCCATCTGAGTCGCGACCACGAGTCCGGTAAGCTTTGCTTTATCTTGCATCAACACATCCGCCACGGCGCATTGTAGGAATAAATCAACACCGGATTCTTTTAAAAGAAGCGCCAATTCTATTTTCGCAAGTTCAAAATCGTGGACCTCTCTCGGTCTCACATTCAAACGCCGATGGATTTCCTCGGCCATAGTACCTTGCGAGGTTCCCCCCATGATCGGGCCGACATACCCAGAGGTCAAGTTGCCACCCACAATTCCATATCGCTCAACCAAGGCTGTGAGCTTGCCTTCCCTGCTACTGCTCACCGCTGCGCAGATACCTGAAGCACCAGCACCAGCGACCACCACGTCATATTCTCCAATCACAGGGAGATCTTTCCCATTGAACCAGGATTTCATAACTTCTCCAATTTACCTATGAACACACCCCCATGGCTTCCATGAGGATGTGCTATATCATTCCATATCATGCTTACAAGGTGATTTTCCCGTTGGTCTTGACGAATTCCTTATACCAAGCATTCATCTCAGTAGTCATCGCATCTCCGCCGTTCTTCTTCCAGTTCGCAGCCATCGCTTCGTAGCTCGCGATGCTCTCGGTACCGACTAGGACCCGAATGCAGAAATCATCGACTTGTTTTCTCAATGACTGCTGATTATTGGCCACAGCTTCCACCGTGGGAGCGAATCCTGTGACATCCAGATGGCCCTCTTTTGCAATATTACCGTTGATGGCTTTGAAGTTAGCATATTGGTATGCATCTTTTTTAATGCGAGCCAACCACATGTCAGGATATTTGTATTCATCAATACCCATGAGATACCAGTAGGACCAGAAACGCTCTTGATTGAAAATGGGCATGATTGGTTCAAAATCGGTACCTTGTTTGGTGAAATGAACACCCTCTTGACCTAAGGTCAGGAATTCAAAATTCTCGTATTCAAGCATTTTATCCATGAACTTGATCGCATGCTCTGCATTCGGAGAGCTTTTTGGCACACAGATGAAATAGTTGATCTTGCGTTCGATCCGCACACCTGCCCCACGAGGACCTTGCAATGAGTTGATATAGACAAGCTCGACTTCCGGGAAGTTCCCCTTAAGGGCGGTGAGATTAGCTGTCGCATCATTATAATGATATGGATCCATCACCGCTTTGCCGCTCACGAATTTTTCGTTGCAGCTGGCAAGAGTATTCACCGGCCAATCGACATCAACCAAACCTTCTTTATATAAACCGGTCATATAGGCTAGGTATTCCTTGAACCCAGGCATATTCACATAGTGCACAAGTTCCCCATCCACATCGGTCCATTCGTTGTAAATGCCAAAGGCTCCGCCGATCACCGGCACAAAGGAATTCAAGTACATCTGCTGGTCGATCCGTCCAGGTCCTGTCATCGGAATAAGATTAGGATAGAATTTTTTCAAAGCACGAAGAACTGCGGTGAATTCATCCAAGGTCTTGGGTACCTGAAGCCCTGCTTTATCGAGCAGATCCTTTCGAATCGCTATGGAGTTGGCGATATTGGGACGCTCATTGCTCAAAGGCACCGCATAGGTCTTCCCTTTGTATTTCGCGACTTCCCAAGATAATGGCTTGATCACACTTTTCAATGTTGGACCGGATTTCGCCAATACGGTATCAAGCTCCTGCAAAGCGCCTTGCTTGACCAACCGGTAATACTGATAAGGCCTTAATTTCAAGATGTCATAATCTGAACCGGAGGCGATGGTGATGTTCAGTTTCTCATCAGCCTTCTCGGTGTCCTGTGGTAACATGAAGTATTCGACTTGATACCCGGTGACTTCCTCGATTATGCTTTTCTGAGGATTCTTATTCGGATCAAAATTCGCATAGAAACTCAGGACCTTCAGTGCTGGCAACGGTTGCTCGACGACTGCCGCAGCCTGGGGCTGAACCTGTTGTCCTTGTGCAGAGAGTCCTACTCCGACAAAGAGAACCATCAGCATGATTAGAAACGATTTTGTGACGATGTTTTTCATAAACCTTCTCCTTTTTTTAAGAAAAATCCTTCTCTCACTCACAGAAAAATGAAAGGTATCAATACCCCAGGGCAAGTCCTGGACCAAGGAGGCGCTGCCTCTTTTTCCACCCCAAGGGGCGGGGTATTTCACCTTGTATTCCCGGTCCACGCTCGGGAATCAACGAATTTCCTGGCCTTCCCTCCTTTTCATATTATTCCTTAACAGCACCTATGGTCATCCCACTCATCAGATAGCGTTGCACCAATGGATACAGAAGAATTATCGGGATTGTGGCGCAAACCACTGCGGTCGAGGTAATACCATCGATGGAAATATTCACGAGATTGTTCGCCGAAAACTGTTCGATTATTGTCTCCGGGGATTTGACTGTCTCATACAGAAAAAGCTGAAGTGGCTTGTTGGCAGGACTATCGATGAATAGCATCGGATGGAAATAATCGTTCCAATACGCGACTGAGTAGAACATGGTAACCGTAGCCAACACAGGTTTTGACATTGGGATTATGATTTTGCTGAGAATCTGGAAATCGCCTGCGCCATCGATCCTTGCGGATTCCTCAATACTTTCTGGTAATTGCTCGAAATAGCTTTTCAAAACAAACATATTGAAGGGAGAGACTAGCAGAGCGATGATCAACGAAAACAATTTATCGATCAATCCCAATGATTTCATCAAGAGATAGGAGGGGACCATGCCACCGTAGAAAACCATACTGAAAATGTAGAGGACAGTGAAAAATTTCCTGCCCCTGAAATGTGACCGCGACAATGGATAGGCGGTCAATACCGTGCATATCATCGCTAGCATGGTTCCACTTACTGTCACCAAAAGAGTGACCATGAATGATTGTAAAAAAGTGGATTTGAAAAGTATGTACCGATAGGTTTCGAGTTGGAAATCCAAGGGGAGCAGAAACACTTTTCCGGAAGAGACCGCGCTCGACCCACTCATCGATTTCGCAATTACATTTATGAAAGGAAATAAGGTTGCGAACCCAAAGAGTAGAAGTACCGTATAATTTACAATCTCAAACATACCTATTCGTCTTTTCACCATAGGGCTCACCATATCCCTCTGCCTAGCATCTTCTTGCTCAATTTATTGGAGAGCGTGATCATGATGAATGCGATTATGGAATTGAACAGACCCAAGGCTGTCGCCAGCGAATATTCCATTTTCCCCAGTCCCATTCTATATACGTAGGTCTGGATCACATCAGCCACTTCATAGACCACCGCGTTATACATAACCAGGATTTGCTCATACCCACCGCTCAAAATACTTCCAATCCTGATAATCAACATCAGTACAATCGAAGGTAATATGCAAGGGATAGTGATATGCCTAATCTTCCGGAACCGGCCGGCCCCATCCACCTCTGCGGCTTCGTACAGTGTGGGATCGATGGCGGTAATCGCCGCTAGATACACTATCGAGTTCCAACCTGTCTCTTTCCAGCCTTCCGTCAATATCAGAATACCCCTGAAAATCTTAGGATTTGTGAAGAACTGGATGCTTGAAAGATCCAGAGCTTTCAAGACTGTATTGATGATCCCATACGAACCTAAGACAGAATAGAAAATCCCAAAGGTTATCACCCATGAAAAGAAATATGGTATGTACACGGAGGTCTGAACGAGTTTCTTAAACACTTTATTCCTAGCTTCGTTGAGAAATACTGCAAAAAGGATCGGTATGGGGAACAGAAACGCAATTTTATACAGGTTGATGATTATCGTGTTGGTGAAAACTTTGAGAAAGTATGGGTCGGAGAACAACCTCTGGTAATGCTTCAATCCCACCCATTCGCTTAGGAATATCGCTTGTATCGGATTCTCACCAAGGAAGATATTATAATCCTTGAAAGCGATGACCAATCCTAACAGAGGGGCGAATTTATAGATCACTAGATAGATGAGCCCTGGGATCAACATCAGATAGAGGGCATGATGGGTGATAAAATAGCTGCCAGACTGTTGCCTATGTATGCTTCTTCCCACTCTGTTGCTCCAATACGTAAGATTCATTTTACTTGGCTAAAGTATAGGGGGATGTCCGTTTGCACGAAACTTGGCATTCCTACTATTTTTGGTTGGTTTGTACGATTCAGCGTGAGACTTCAATTTTTTCCCTCAATCCCTCGGAGCGATTCCTTCTTGACGAGAACTTGTTTTTTCAGCTTATGCGCCTGGAGTTGGAATTCCCGGGAAGCGCTGTCCAACTCGTCGCAAATCTGGTCCAACGCCTTGCCGGCACCCTCCCGGGCGGCCTTGATCGTGGTCAGGCACTCGTTGCTGTCCATGAACG
>DIXI01000024.1 GCA_002428625.1 Sphaerochaeta sp. UBA6084 | reverse complement strand
TGCGGCATGAAGTCGCGGGTCTCCCTCCGGTTGCAGCGCACATCGAGACGTTCCTGCATGGTGACGGCCTCCCATCCATTGTAGATGGTGGGGGTGTTCCAACGTTTCAACTTCAACAAATCGCTGTGGGTAAGCATGGGTGTGGTTCTCCTTCGATTGATTCAATGGTGCTTCAATTTTTCCGGTGCCGTCACGTGGATCGCAGCTCGGGCGAGTATCGCGGTGGGGTCTATCAAAGGGCAGGAAAGCATGCCCTCCTTCAATGCGAGCGGAAGCTCGGTGCAACCAAGTATGAGCACCTGGGCCCCTTGGTCGATGAGGATACGGGCCTCGGAAAGCAGGTCCTCTGTCGCCCGGCTTGAGACTGGGGAGACAGCCTTGATGCCGTAGGTGCGGTCGTAAATGGCGCTGTGCACCCGCTTCTTCCCTTCTGCACTGGGCTCAAGCAACCGAAGATGTGGATAGGTGGCGAGGTAATCGCTATAAATGCCAACCCCATGGGTCCCCAACGTGGCCATAAGCCCGACAGTCCCTCCGTCTGGAAAAAGCATGGCGAGAAAACGACAAGTCTCTTCTATCATATTGAGAAACCGCACGTGCGGATGATGTTCCAGAGCCCATCGCTCAACCTGTTGGTATATTTTTGGAGCATGGGCGGTATTGCATGGAATCACGACCACGGTCGCCCCGATTCGCGCGAGCTTGTCAAAACACGCGATGATCCCTGGTGCAGGATTCTGCCCTGCATGCAAGAGATACTCAGTCCGGTCTGGGATAAGCGAGGGGCAAGAGGTCATGTAGAGGTCCAGATGCTCTTGGTCGGCCACTGCGATAGAATTGTCGAACACTTTCTTTACAAGATCGATTCCTGCATACGGCCCAACGCCCCCGATGACTCCGATCGCACGGTCCATTTTTCTGCCTCCAGTCACGAAGATGATACACCAGAGCTCCATTCAATCACAATGGCAAATCATATTGGTGAAAATCATTTTCATGGACAGCCAATCGGATTATGGTATGATAGGCCCAGAACAGGAGGCTGAAATGTCACGTGGAAATGAGGGAAGCGCAGGAATTCGGGAGCGTATGCAAGAACTCTATGTCTACGACCTCTATGGCTTCCGGCCGGAGATCAAAGCTCTCGCCGGCGTGCTGTATCCACTGGAGATCATCAACTGTTTCGCCACCGGAATATATCAAGGCAAACGACGCCTGCTGGTGGTCACCCACTATCGTATCATCTTGGTATGCACGCGGTTTGGCTCGCCAGCCGAGATCATCACCATCCGTCGTGAAAGCGTGGTCTTGCATGCGTTTCATAAGCGGTTCTTCACAAGTTCATTGGAATTCGATACCAAAGACAGCCACTTTGAGCTCCAGATGGTCTCCAGACGTGTCTTGGAGATGTTCTCGTGGGCGATCGAGCAACCACTGCCCAAATAAAAAAACCGTCCCCGAAGGAGCGGTTCATAGTCATACACTGGAATTTTGAATTTCAGTCCATTAAGCCCATTGCTTCATATCAAGCTGCTTGAGACCCTTGGTAACGACTGTTGTGCAAGTGAGGTCGCCAGTGACGTTGAGAGCGGTGCGGCCCATGTCCAGGATCGCATCGATTCCGAGGATCATCGCATAAGCACCAGCGGTGGTGGATCCAGCGGTGACAGGGAGGCCGACAGCTTCCAATACCATGAGCAGCATGATGGCTCCGGCTCCAGGAACTCCTGCGGTTCCGATGGAAGCGAGCGTGGCGGTGATGATGATCAGGCCCATCTGGCCGAGGGTGAAATTGACTCCGGTGACAGTCAGGCTGATGAAGATGGCGCAGACGCCCTGATACAACGCGGTTCCGTCCATATTGATGGTGGCGCCGAGGGGCAGCGAGAAGGCATAGATCTCCTTGGGGATACCAAGGTTTTCAGCAGCTTCGATGGTGACAGGAAGGGTACCGTTGGAGCTTCTGGTGACGAATGCGGTGACAAACGGGTCTTTGGCATCCTTGAAGAAGCGCTTGATGCTGAGTTTGTTGATCTTCAGCAGGCCGCCGTATACCAGAACCACGTGGATCGCATACCCAAGGAAACAGGCGATAGTGACTACCGCGAGCGAACCAGCGACTTTCGAGCCCTGTTTGGCAAAAACTTCGGCAACCAGAGCGAGAACACCGATAGGAGCATACTGCATGATCGCCGTGACCATGCGCATCATGATCTCAGCGGTACCGTCAAAGACGTTGTACACCACATCCGCTGCTTTTTTGACACGGTCGTTACCGCTGATCCGGATGTAGGAGAGGCCGATACCAAACACGATGGCGAAGAAAATGACCTGAAGCACGGTCTCGTTGACCACGGCCTGGGCCACGCTGGTCGGCACGATGTTCAACAGAATCTGTGCCACCGGCTGACTTGCGGCGGCTTTGGCTGCTGCGTCTGCAGCAAGTTTGGCCATTTCAGCGCTTGGTTGGAAGATGGTTCCCATCAGCAAGCCGATGACGACTGCGAATGCGGAGGTCGCTAGATACAGAAGGATGATCCGGATACCGACTTTCCCCAAGGTCGCGGGACTGATGGAGGAGGCTCCCACAACGAGGGTCGCGAGGATGATGGGCATCATGATCATCTTAAGCAAACGCACGAACAATGCACCAAAGGGTGCGATCCAAAGAATCTTGTCCTGGAATATGATTCCAAGCAACGCGCCAAGTACCAACCCAATGAGAATCCGATACAAAAGGTTGAAATTGAAATACCAGCTGAGCAGACCTTTTTTCAAAGGTGCCTTTTTGTTCTCTGCCATACCCCTCTCCTTATGTGATTTGTATTTCCTAGCCTCTCCAAGAAACGGAGAAACATTCCATAATCCACTCTACAACATGGCGTGGGAATGTCAAATAAAAAATGAAGTTCTCTGGATAATCTATGGATAATCTCTGGACTATCTTTGGACTGATGACATTCTGCCGAATCCTATTGTATGATATCGACAACCCAAACCGGATATGACGCGCATGGAGCGAAGGACGGGACGATAAGGAGCGGAATATGAACCCATTGGCCAAGGAATTGAACGAGGTACTCTCCACCACCATAGTCGAGGATTTGCTTTCCGATTATGGAAAACGCATGTATTTCCCTAAAGGCATCATCTCCCAATCTGCGGAAGCGAAGCAACGGGCGCGCAAGTACAACGCGACCATCGGAATCGCCACCGACAAGGGCAGCGCGATGTGCATACCTTCGGTCTTCGCCGGATTCACCGGCGGACTTTCACATGATGATGTGTTTCCCTATGCTCCGACTGCTGGAGAACTTCCCCTCCGCAAGGTGTGGCTGGACGAGATGCGTAAGAAAAATCCCGAGTTGCAGGGCAAGACCATATCTTTGCCAGTGGTGACCAGCGGACTTACCCATGCCATCAGCATCGCCGCATCTCTGTTCTTGGATAAAGGCGAATCCATCATCGTCCCAGACATGTACTGGGGAAACTACAATCTCACCTTTGTGGAACAACGGGAAGCAAACATGGTGTTCTTTCCCCTGTTTGCCAACGGAGGCCTGAACGTGGAAGGCCTTGCCAAGACCATCGATTCCATCCCTGGAGACCAAGCCGCCCTTATCCTCAATTTCCCCAACAACCCCACTGGCTACACACCCACTTGGACTGAAGCACGTGCGCTTGTGGCGATGCTCGTGGATAAAGCCGAGAAAGGCAAAAAGCTGCTGGTGTTCACCGATGATGCCTATTTTGGACTGTTCTTCGAACAAGACGTCTGCACCCAGTCCCTGTTCGCGCTATTATGCGACGCCCATAGAAATATTTTCGTGGTCAAAGGCGATGCAGCCACCAAAGAGGAGATGGTCTGGGGTTTCCGCATCGGATTCATCACCTATGGAGCCAAAGGCCTGACGGAAGCCCATTACGAAGCCTTGGTGAAAAAAACCATGGGGGCTATCCGTGGTGGGATATCATCTTGTTCCAAGCCAGCCCAGAGCATACTGCTGAAAGGAATGAAGAGCGGAACCTACCATGCCGAAAAGGAAGCGGGGATTGTCCTTATCGCCAAACGCTACCATCACCTGAAGCAGATCTTGAAAGCCTACGGATCCAATCCCAACTTACAGGTGCTTCCTTTCAACTCAGGATACTTCATGTCGTTCGCATGCGCGGGAAATGCGGAGACTCTGCGTCTGTATCTGCTGGACAAGTACGAAGTGGGGACCATCTCGATTCAGTCGAAGTATCTGCGTCTGGCCTTCTCAAGCATCGATATCGAACAGCTTGAGGACTTGATCGCCATCGTGTATAAAGCGGCCGAAGAAGTATTCCAAGCGTCTGCAGGCCAAAAAGCCTGACGTCATGGCAGGAACCATGTACCGCATCGGTGAGCTGGCGACAAAGGCCAGAGTCACCGTGCGCACTGTCCGCTACTACGAGTCCCTGGGATTGCTCAAGACCCAGCCCCGTACCGATGGCGGACAGCGCCTGTATACCGATGCGGATCTGATTTATCTTTTACGCATCCTCCAGTTGAAAGGTTTTGGACTTTCGCTGGAGGCCATTGGCAACATCATCAAAATGGGAGCCGAGGACTCCACTGGCCAAAAGCGCCGTCTGGAGCTCCTCAAGCAGTACCGCAACCAGGTGACCATCGTCACGCATCGTCGCAAGGAACTTGACCACCTGTTGGAAGAGCTCACTTGGCATGTAGCCCAACTTGAATCGGTGGATACCGGCTTTCAATATTGTCCCGGTTCCGCTTGCATCGATTGCGAGTTCAAAGACCGTTGCGATTTCTACCAGGCACCCCCCGCACCGAACACCCCATAAGCTATTCTTTATTCATCCGGTTGAAATCCGCCATGTATTTATTCAACACTGCGGCGAGACTCTCCACCGTCTGATCGACACTTGCATTCTTTTCCAACATCTCGATGATTCGGTTCTGGATCTCATAATACGCTTGATAGCTGTTCGGCCACCAGACGCTCTGAACCCGTGGGTCGCTGTCCCGAAGCTGGTTGATAGCGACTTCGAAGAGCGGATTCTCCTGTAGATGGACCTTGAACTCCGGCAGCCCATACGTGTCCAGATTCACCGGGAAATAGCCAGTGCTCTTATGCCATTCAAATTGAGACTGGGCGTTCATGAGAAACTTAAGGAATTCCCACGTGGCGCTTTTTCCAAGATCATTGCCATTGGCGAAGGCAAAAAGCGCGCCTCCACCTATGTTCACCCCTCCTTTGGAAGCTTCATCCACCCGAGGCAGGTACCCTACACCGACTTTAAACCGGTCCCCGACCGAGGATAGCAGTGTGGATAATCCGCTGGTGGAAGCCGCATACATGGCTACCCGTCCAGCAGCGAATTCCTGCCTGACATCCGCCGTGAGGTTGCCTAAACCGCCGCTCTGCCATACCCTTCGCCATTCGGAAAGGAAACGGGCCATGGTTCCTTCGGTATCGAAAACCACCCGGGTGGGATTCCCGTCATGCCCATTGGCCTTGTCGGTTAGGTAGGAGACGCCGTTCTGCTGTCCAATCCAGGAAACAAGCTCGTATGTGGTGGGGACCCCTGCGAAACCATAGCGGAGAACTGTTTTGCCATCAGCGCTTTTCTTCAGCAGTTTTCCCGCGTATGAGGCAAGTTCGGACAACGTCCGGGGTGGTTTGTCCGGGTCCAGCCCGACCTCTTCAAAGGCATCCTTATTATAGTAGAATACAATGGTGGAGGCGTTGAAGGGCATGCCTATGAGTTGGCCTTTATAGGTGATGGAAAGCAATGCGCCGGGTTCGAGCCGGGACAAATCATAAGCAGGATCCATCCCTGCCAAGCTGGATATAGTGACCAAGTATGTGGAATCACGGACATCCATGACCCCGGTAGCGTCCAGTTGGGCGAGATCGGGCAGATCCTGAGGCCGCTCGGCTTGCAAGCTTGCCCGAAGCTTGGTGGCGACATCGGCTGCCTTTCCTTGAAACACCTCTTTCACCACGATATTTTGTTCAGTTCCAATTGTGGTGTTGAACCGACCAACCAGATTCGTCATAGCTTCACCTGCAAGCCCACTGCTTGAGTGCCAGAACACCACTTCAACCGGACCGCTAGCCTTTCCAGTCGGTGCCGACTGCTTAACTCCAGCGGAAAACATCAAACCTGGTGTTAAAACCAACAGAACAAACCCTAACAATAGGAAATCCATTCTTTTTTTTGTACGCATAAGCTCCTCCATCACGTATGTTTCGGATATCTCAACCGACAATCGCCCCAGCGGCGATTCCTTCGACTATTTTTTTTCTAAAAATGAGAAAGATTGAAAGCGAGGGCAACAGGATCAAAGCGATGGCGGCGAAAGTAGGCCCGTAATCCAGGCTTTCCGCAAACCCCAGCATGGTGATTCCCACCTGCACGGTACGCATGGCAGGGTCATTGGTCACCAGCAAAGGCCATAGATAGGTATTCCAGATAGTCACAAACGATTGCAGCGTCAGGGTCAGCACGATTGGCTTGGCCATTGGGAGTACAATCAAGGTGAGAAACCTGAAATCTCCGCATCCATCGATAGCCGCAGCCTCTCGATACGTTTGTGGTATGGTCTTGAATGCCTGGCGAAGCATGAACATCTGCACAGGCGCGAGGAGATAGATTGAGATGATCGCGAAATACGTATCCACCAGACCCAATCGGGAGATAGTGAGATAGTTTTCGATAATCAAGGCATCGCTTGGCAGCATCATGGTTCCCAACACAAGGAAAAACAATAGGTTCTTACCTTTGAAGCGCAGAAAGGCCATTGGAAACGCGCAAAGGACAGCGATGGTCATGCGCAGCACCGAGCCCACCGAAGCCACCAGCAATGAATTACCCATAAATCTGATAAGCAAGGTGTCCCGCAGGGCGCGGATGAAATTGCCTAATTGAAAGGAATCGGGAAACAAAGTCGGTGGATACGCGGTGAATTCACCAATTTTATAGAATGCGCCAGCGAAAATATAATAAAGCGGGAACACCACCACCAGACCAATCACCGTCGCTACTATCAGTTTTGCAGTATCAAAGGCGAATCTACGGTTCATCATTGGTAGAAGACTCCTTTGCGCTCAATCCTGAAGGCCAAAAGAATCATCGTGAAGGTAAGCACGAACACCACCACGCTGATAGCCGACCCCATGCTGTAGTTACCTGATTTAAAACCCTCGATATACATTTGGTAGATAAGTGTCTGGGTGGACCGGAAAGGCCCTCCTTCGGTCATCACCAGCACGGGTCCGCTAAGCAACATGCCATCCCGGATACGGGTGGTCACAATGAACAGTAGCGTAGGCGAGATCAACGGTAATTGGATCCGGAGGAATATGCTTCCCCTGCCAGCGCCTTCAAGCTGAGCCGATTCAACAAGCTGCCGAGGGACGCTGCGTAGCGCGGCAAGAAGAAGCAGGAAGTCGAACCCTAAGGCCATCCACACGCTCAGCACCACAATCGTGGTCATTGCCCAAGCGGGATCGTTGAACCACTGGATCTGGATTCCCAACAGATGATTGATCACCCCGATGGTCGGATTGAACAAGGCCCTGAAGGCAATCGCGGCAGAGGTCATCGCCACAGCCATCGGGAGGATGAACAGCGTTTCATTCAAAGCATTGAAACGACGCTTCCTATATACCAGCAAGGCGCAGACCAGGCAGAACACCACATCGATGGGAACGAACAGCGCGGTGAAGCGAAAGGTATTGATGAGACTTGTCTGAAAATTTTTATCCGCAAACAATCCCCGGTAGTTCTCCAACCCTACGAACTCCAGAATCCTACCCGAATAATTCACCAAGCTTACACTATTCGCCAAAGTCTTGAGGAAAGGCCGGTAGCTGAAAAGATACGCGACAAGCAGAGCCGGGATAAAATAGGCGTAGGGCTTGAGTGCTTGTCTCAGCCGGATCCTGCCAGGCATGGAGGCCTGTGTCCTTGGTATCGAATTCTCCCGCATGTTTCCCATCATATAGGCACATGATATGGATTGTGAGGGAATATGACAAGACTTTTACAGATAATTCTTTATTTTATAACAAATTCCTTACGTAATCACTCATTACGTCAGGTTTTTCCATGCTTATCCAATCACGTCATCTTGCTATTGTGTTTTAAGGAAAAATCCCTGAAAATACATATCAAGCCAGTTTGCTTCCCTATGGAGGGTAGACTATTTGTCGTGGAACGCAGCTCCCGAGATAATCGCAGCGATAGTCATCCTCATACTCATCCTCAATACCACCGGAACCCAATCCGTCCCCACCCCCCGCAACAGGATGTTCCATCTTTCCCTGCATTTCACTTTCATCTGCATTGTGCTGAATCTCCTTACGGTGCTGACCATCAGCTATGCTACCCAGATCCCCCTATGGCTGAACATGCTGGTCAATACCACCTATTTCATGGTCTACCCCTTCATGCCGTTGGTGTTCATCATCTATATGCTGTTGTTCATATTTGAGAATTCACCCGAGCGCCATAAAAACCGCTTGAAATCGACATTTTGGATGATAGGTGTGTGTTTGGCAGCGTATCTCGTCCTCACACTTGTGAATCTGCCCACTGGTTGGATTTTCTCCTTCGATACCGACTTTGAATATATCCGCGGCCCTCTGAACAAACTTCCGCTCCTTTTGATCATCGCCTTCATAATACTCTCCTTGGTTCAAGCGATTCCGGAACGTGCCTATATGGACAAATTCCTTCTAAGAATCATCGCCTGGTTTCCATTGCTTTCTCTTTCAATACTGGGCCTGCAGGTCTTGTATCCAAATATCGTGCTTACGGGAACCGCGATGATGCTCGCCACCCTTTCGGTGCATCTGAATTTTCAAGTGAAAAAGATTTCAGAAGACGACCTCACAAAGCTGCCTAATAGGGAGACTTTCATCAAGACCTTGGACCTGCTCAGCCGTCGGAGCCGTCCTGTCACTATCCTGCTGATCAGTCTGGATGATTTCAAGTATATCAATGATACCTATGGCCGAATGCAAGGGGACCGGTTCCTGGTCGCTATAAAGCAAGGTCTTCAGTCGAATTTCCCCGGGCAACGGTTGTATCGGTATAGTGGGGACGAATTCTCCCTCATCATTGAATCCAAACATATGGAGAGTGAAGCCCTGCTGGCCAAAAAGGTCGTTGATTTATTCCGTACGCCTTGGACAATACCAGAGGTCCAAGCTCGGATCGGTGCTTCGGTAGCGGTTCTATCGCTCCCCTTGGAGTCAGAGGAAGCCATGGATCCCATCAACTTGCTGGACCATGTGGTCCGGAAGGCAAAAAATCAAGGGAAGAATCAATACATTGTCTGTGACGACTCGATTTTCAGGGCCATGCGTCGACGGAATCGGTTGATCGAAAGGCTGCACCAAGCGGTCGATACCGGTGGCTTCTCCATCCAATATCAGCCGATCTACCATCTGCGGGATGGCCAGGCGAATTCTGCCGAAGCCTTGCTTAGGTTGCACGACGACCTTCTTGGAGATGTGGTTCCAAGCGAATTCATACCGCTGGCAGAGGAAATCGGGTTGATCAATGAGATCGGCTTGTGGGTGTTTTCACAAGTATGCGCCTTTCTCGACCGCCTACGGAAAGAAAACCTACCGCTTCCAGCCATCGCCATCAACTTTTCCGTCCAGCAGCTCACGGATTCCGCTATCCTTGAAAAAATGATCAGAATAATCGAATCCTATCATCTACCCGAGAACCTCCTTAAGCTTGAGATCACCGAATCCATGTTCATAGGATCCACTTACCAAGAGATGCTCGCGGTGATGGAGCCGTTGATTGCTCGTGGAATCCATTTCCACTTGGATGATTTTGGTACGGGGTATTCCAATCTTGCCTATGTGATAAACCTTCCTTTCGACTGTATAAAATTGGACAAAACCCTGATGTGGGATATCGAGCATAATGAGCGCATGCAGGTGTTCGTCGAGCGCCTGGTTCGAGCGGTCATCCAAATGGGCTCGAAAGTGATCATCGAGGGGATAGAGACTGAGGAGCAGCGGAACTTCCTTAAGCGGGTGGAATGCGATATGGTCCAGGGTTTTATATTCTCACCACCACTGGACGAGCAGGATTTCATCAAGACCCTCGCACAAAAAAGTCAGCTCCCCTTGACTAAGAGTGGTCTCTGAGATAGTTTATGCATGTTCGGGGGTATAGCTCAGTTGGTAGAGCGATAGGTTCGCAATCTATAGGCCTGGGGTTCGAATCCCCATACCTCCAAAAATACAACTTGTGCAAGCAGGTTGTTTTTTTATGACCTTGGCCTGGGTGTGGCTGTGTGGTTTATGTGGTCTAGGTTCCAGGAACTGAAAACCCAAAAAACTAGTAGACCGTCTTCGCTGTCTGCGCATACTCCGCGTATAGAGAGATGCATTCGGCGTGGTCAAGCTGTGTCAGAGTGAGAGTATCAGTGTCCACGCGTCCTTTCTCAATATATCGGTAGATGAAATCGTCCCGAAAGCCAACAGCTTCAGCTTCCACAGGCACGCACCCAAAATACACCGTCTTGATGTTAGCCCAGATGATAGCTGAAAGGCACATGGGACACGGATATCCGGTGGCATACAGCTCGCAACCCGAAAGGTCATGGGTTCCAAGCACTTCCCCTGATTTCCGAATGGCATTCACTTCAGCATGGGCAGTGGGATCGTGGTCTTTCAGGACGCTGTTGCTTTCCACCGCGATGATACGGCCATCTTTGACCACAACCGCTCCGAAGGGACCTCCAAATCCAAGCCGCATAGTCTGGCGGGCTTGTTCTGCAGCGGTCCGCATGAAGTTCCGATCACTCATGGCATCTCCTATTAGGACAAAGTCGCGAAACGATCGAGGTTGTGCATCGATGGTGAGCCTTTTCCCGCCTCAATCCCATGCACTATCTCCACCACTAGGTCATTGTAGGGTGTGGGAACCTGGAATTTCTTTCCAATGGCACTTACCACACCATTGATTGCATCGATCTCGCACGGTTTGCCCTTCTGCAGATCCTGCAGCATGCTGGGTTTGAGCATCCGGTGTTTTTTCATCGCAAGCGGGATAAGCATGAAGGATATCTTCTGTTTCAGCATTGAATGATAATCGAACAATCTGACGATATCCTTTCCTTGGATAGGTTCAATTGTCACTCCAGCCGCATGGGCCACCTCGATACACTCCTTGATAATCTTCTGCGCGCAAAGACGGGCCCGTTTGTCAGCGGAGACTTCACCAAAGGTGCAGCCGAGAACAGTGGACATCCCGCTGAAGGCTGCGTTCACCAGCAGTTTGGCCCAGCGGGCACCTAGGAAATTCTCCTCCACCACCACCGGCCCCATCAATTCCAGCAGGCTCTTCACCTCCAGAAGCCGTTGGTCCGGCTTGCCTTGCAGCTTTCCAAGACTGAACGTGAGGGTATCGGGTTCGGAGGTAAGCTCGCATACCCCCGGTTCCAGCATGGTGGCCCCCCAGGCAATGGCGCAACCCATCACCCGATCTTCTCCGACTATCTCAGCGATGCCTGGTTCAGGCAGACCATTTTGCATGGTGCAGAGGGTTCCGTCTGGTTTTAGAAACGGCAGCAGGCTCTGCACCACCGCTTTATTATCAAGCTGCTTGGTAAGAAGGAACACCACGTCATACGGTTCGGACATCTCCTGGGGCAGTAGGGCCCGTACTGCGACGACGAAATCAACCTTCCCCACCACTTTGGCACCATGGGCATTGAGGGCATCGACATGGGCTTTATTGTGATTGATAAGGTCGACTGGGCTACCGTTCTTGGCGAGATAAGCTCCAAGTATGGTACCGAGGGACCCTGCTCCGTAGATCGCTACATGCATCTGCTACGCTCCTCATACACATTATACATACATATTATACATACACTGCAGCCGCCACGACCACCATGAGAACGGATATCAAGGTATCCAAAGACAGTGTGTTGGCTACATAATCGGCCTCCTGTCGATCATCCTGGGCCATATAGATGGAGATGACGAATGGAGGGGGGGTGAGAAACATGACCAGCAACGCATACCGGTACATGGCGTCCATGTGCAAGACAGCATCGATGAGAAAATGGTTGATAGCAAGCGCGATGATGATCAGCAGGACCTTGCGGACCACGATGGTCTTAAGCGAAAGCAGAAGTCCTTCCCGTTTAATATGGATGCCATAGCCAATCGTTATCGCGATAAGAGGAACAGTCAGACTCGCCACCATTGAGACAAATCTTCCAAGGGTATCGAGCACCGGACCCACAGTGACCAAGGGGCCTATCAGGCTAGCGAGAAGGCCCGCGAGGATAGCAAGGATGACAGGAGAGGTGATAAATTGCCGGAGCAACATCGCGGTGCTTTGCACACCGTCCCGCTCCCGGATAAGCAAGGCCATCAGTACGAAAAAGACAAACAGCACTTGCCCGAGATCGACCAAGGCGATTTTTCCCAGATGCTGCTCTCCATAGAACGAAAGGAACAAGGCATAGCCTAGCATGCCCATTTCAAAGCCGCCCATCATAAGCGCGAAATAGGGCGATTTGATCCGAAGCATCCGGGCGATGACCTTACCGAGAAACACCATGGAGAGGCAGGCGCCGAACACCACAAGCACCAGCAGGAGATATCCCAGTTCTATCTTAATGGAAGCGAATGCTTGGAATAAAAGCGCGGGGAGCGCTATGTTGGAAACAATCTTCTTCACATCGGCCACTGAGGCCTCTGTGAAGAAGCGGGTCTTCTGCAATGAATATCCCAATAGGAATAATAAAAGCACTGGAAGAATCGGGAGAATATAAGTCATGTCTACATCATCGCATTAAAACGTGTTGGTGATGTAGTACTCCAGCTGGCCGATCTGGAAAGCCCGGTCAGCCATCACAGCCTTGACCACGTCGCCGATGGAGATGATACCAACGACTTTTTCATCTTCAACCACGGGAAGGTGGCGGAAACGTCCATCAGTCATGATCTGAAGGCATTCATCGAGACTCTGGTGGGGTTTGACGTACGTGACTCCTTTTGTCATTACATCGGCTACAGATACTGTAGTGGAAAGTTCAACACGCCCCGCGATATGCCGGATGATATCACGTTCGGAAAGGATGCCTTTGATAGCTCCTTTCTTATCCATCACCAAGACCGCGCCGATCCTGTACTGGGTCAGCTTGAGGATGGCCTGCGCCAAGGTGTCTTCTGGTATGACACTGATGATCTCACTTCCCTTCTGCTCTAAAATACTTCTCACTGTACTCAAAACGCACCTCCTTGGAGTCATTGGCTCCTGAGAGCCTAATATATATGTACTATGAAATGTTACTCTGCCGTGTGTGATTACGCAAGAGGATTCTTTATAGCAGTTTGATTCAAGCCTGTACACAAGCGTATATGTTCATTGCGCGGGATTAAAACACAGATCATTACCAACTAATTTTTTAATTTTTGTCATTTCTTTTGATTTTATATAACTTTATTACACTTGGCATGTTTTTGTATTTGTAAAATCGATACAAGTCTTGTACAATTTTACCTGATGGCTCGGTAGGAGCCCAGTTGTATGAACAGGAGGAACTTCATGCGGAAAAAAACATTTGTGGTGATTTTCATTCTATTGATCGCTCTTTCGGCATCTCTGTATGCAGGAAGCACATTCACACTAGGACTAGTCAATTACTATTCGTATTTCGATCTTGAGGATCAGAACTTCGAAGCCTATGTCCCAGGTCTGAGAGCGGAATTCTTCTTTGCGGACTTCATCGGCGTGTCGGGGGACTTCATCTATCTCGGACAAGATTATTTTTACCCGGAGATTAGTTACGCAACACTGCTTGTCGACCTAGTGTTCCGGCTTCCGCTTGGATTCATTGAACCCTATATCGCCACCGGCCCGGCCTACAGTATGGCCTTCACTTCCGACGATGCTGTGGTCGGAGAAAGTGCCTTTGCCTACAATATCCGTGGTGGATTAGATTTAAATATCATGGATTGGCTATCAATTGGCGCTGAAGTAAACTTCATTGTAGATGATGTCGCGGAGTTCATCGAAGAATTCTCCACGCTCACTTCGGAGCAAAAGGTCGCCGCGATAAAGTATTTCAGTAAGATAGGTATCGTAGTGAAAGCAAAATTCTAGCATACCTGAAACTGCATCCCAGCTGCCGCACCTGTGGCAGCTTTTTTTTTCAGAAATCCCACCACAGAGAGCCTAGAGCACCCTTTAGATGAAGCTTTGGAAGATATTGGCCCCGACTACGGTCATAAGGCCTGCGATAACAATCGAAAGTGAACTGAAAGCGCCCTCAACCTCCCCCATCTCCATTGCCTTCGCGGTTCCAATTGCATGACTGGAAGTCCCGATGGCAATACCTTTGGCAATTGGTTCAGTTATATGGAAAGTCCTGAGAATGAAAGGCGACATCATATTCCCCAGTATTCCGGTGATGATGATGACCGCAACAGTGATGGAGACATAACCTCCAAGCTCCTCAGAAATACCCATACCTATAGCAGAGGTGACTGATTTCGGAAGGAAAGTCACATATTCGGTATGGGAAAGTCCGAACAGAAGACAAATTGCAAGGACACATAGCAGTGAAGTAAGAACGCCTGTAAGGATTCCAAGAGCTATCGCTTTCCTATATTTCTTGAGCAGCTCCAATTGTTCATACAGTGGAATCGCAAGACTTATCGTTGCTGGAGTAAGCAGCCAACTGAGGAAGCCTGCCCCGCTCTCATAAGCTGTATAGCTTGTATCCGTTACAACCAGGAAAGCTATGGTAAAGACAACGGAAATCAATAGAGGGTTGAAAATCGCCAGCTTCAACTTTTTTTTCAGCAGCATTCCAAAGAAATACGAGACGAGACTGATAGTTACTCCCACATAGGCAGATACTTCGATAAAACCACTCATCTTCGGTTTCCCTTTCTGACAACAAGCTGGGTCACCCATCCCGATACAACCATCACAAAGACTGTAGAAACTACAACAATCACTGAATAGGCAATGATAGAACCATAAAGATGATCCCAAAAATCCATCAGCTTCACAACGGCAGGGATGAACATCACCGTTATGATTTCAATAAGAAACTTTCCTACTTCCTTGACATCATCAACGGAGATGACGTGGGTTGAAAGGAGGGTAAATAGTATGACGATGCCATAGATTGACGCTGGAATTCGAAGTGGAATGAGATAATTGAGGATTTCCCCTGCCAGGGAGATAGCAAGGATGATGGAAAACTGTTTTAAATACTTCACTTACTTTGTTTTGGGAGTTTGTTCAGTCTTCGATTCAGATCCATAACATATGCGTCCTTCAGCTTTGCACGTCTAAGAATTTCTGAAAACTGAACATCCTTCATCGTCACGGTTATCATGTATTCACTCATCTTCACCTGGGCGGCGATGCCCTCCTTCTCGGAAGAACGTTTTGCCAGGACTTCATCCAAAATTGTCCTTCCTTCCGGAATATAGATAATATCTCCAACCGTATCGTTAATTGATAAAAATCCATCTGAGGACTCAAGATCTAGACCAGAAAACCAGTTTGCAACCTCTTCGGAAGCGGCATACAGGTAGCTTTTTTCTGGAGATGAAACCTTGTTGACTGCAATGCAATCATATAAATCGCCACATTTTACCTCCAGTAGGTTATGTTCATCAAGTTTAACCTTGAAAACGAACGTATGGCGCCCCTTCAGTTGTCCAAGTCTGATACCGTTGCAGAACAGTTCAACACTTTCCTGATTTGAAAATACTTTAACTTCCGTTACATCCTCACAGCGGTTGATGTAACGCCTTCCGCAGATGTGTACAAAAGGCTCATCTGAATACCAAGCTTTGATAGCATAGAAGGAATCCTTGCGGGTCTTTCTGTCAAAAGTCACCAAACCCTTGCAGTTTCTGCCTTTCGTTCCGCCTTCGTCTCTTGCATCTGCTGCGAAATCAAACATATTCCAGATGAACGTTCCCCAAAGATAAGGGCGCAAGGCGATTTCCGAACACATGAAATCATGAAAATCCGCCTGATATTGCTCGCTGTAATCTCCCTTTTTTGGATGTGAAGTCTGAAACTGCAAATTTGCCTCACAACCGAACTCTGTGAGTGCCAAAGGGATGTCAGGATGTGCTTGATGGCAGGTATCAAGGAACGAACCGTTTCCCTGCATTGTACCCATATACCATCCGTAATAGAGGTTATACCCTATTATATCGGGCAAAGTGACAATTTTATCCGAAACGGGAAGCATGAAGGCGTGGGCCATGGCAACAGGACGCAAACTGTCCATCTCATGACATTTCTTGTAAAGAGCAAGATTGTTGGCATACACCTCATCACTGTTCCCGGCTGCAGTGATCTCATTGGAGATTCCCCAGCAGACAATCGAAGGGTGATTGTAACACTGTTCTATCAGCTCCTGAAGTTGACTTATGGTATTCTCAACACCGTCCGGCATATGTTTTGTAATGTATGGAATCTCTGCCCAACAGATGACGCCGAAGAGGTCACACAGATCATAGAAAAATTGACTATGCTGGTAGTGCGCAAGACGTATGGTGTTTGCGCCACACTCGAGTATGATGGCCATATCCTCTTCATGCATCTCAGGAGTAAGTGCATTGCCTACATGCATCCTGTCCTGATGACGGGACACTCCCCTGAGGGGATAGCTTCTACCATTGAGGAAAAATCCTTTTTCAGAGTTAAACTCCACCGTTTTAAATCCGATCCGGTATTCCAATAAGTCTACAACTTTGGATCTCAGGTACAGCTCAGCTCTACAGACATAGAGAAATGGATCCTTCAATCCATCCCAAAGATGTACATGTTCTATTTCCAGGTTACAGTTGCATCCTTCGGCCTGGGCAATGCGATTATCCCCATTCAAAATAGAGAAAACAACCTTATCATACTGACCCGATATGCTCGCTTGAGCATGGAGGAATCCTGTTCCATCCCCCGAGACTGTGGGAGTCAGTTTGATTCCCTTGCCGCCGTATTTTTCAAATTCAAAATGGTTTTCTGAAAGGATGATAAGCTTCACATCCCGGTAAATTCCACCATAAAAGGTAAAATCCGCAGTCTGTGGATATACGGTAGTGTTGATAGAGTTGTCTGTAAAAACATGAAGGGTGTTTTTCTGTTTAAGATTGGGTGTGATGTGAACTCTGAATGCGGAATATCCCCCATCATGGGAAGCAATCTGAATTCCATTCAAGTACACTGTCGCAGAGGAATTCACCGCCTCAAATTCGAGCCAGACCTGTTGTTCTTCGTTAAAAACAGGACGATCGAAGATCTTGGCATAGCAGCAGGTTCCTCTATAGTAGTCATTTCCGCCATCTTGGCCGTCTATGGCGTTCCAAGTATGAGGAATACACACCTCTTCGGCTTTGGAAGAATCCAACGCCTGAAAACTGCCACAATTTTTATAGAAAGCCCAAAAATCGCCCAATACAATCTCTTTTCTCATTCCAACACCTTTCGTTTATTAATTTCAATGCCTGCGATACTCGTATACTCTTGTGGCTATGCCCAGCTCCTCATCAGTTGGAATCACCCAGACTTTTACCTTAGAGTCACCAGCAGAAACAATGCTGCTGTTCCGGTTGTTCTCTTGCTCATCCAAAACCACACCCAGAGGCCCCAATGTATTGCAGACTGCCGTGCGGATATGAGCCGAGTGCTCACCGATGCCGGCAGTAAACACCAAGTCATCGAGTCCTCCAAGGTCGAGATAGAAGGCCCCGATGTAATGGACTATTCCATTCACAAAGACATCAACTGCTAGCTGAGCCCTTTCGTTTCCCTGCTGTGCTGCTTCCACCACGTAGCGCAGGTCTCCACTTACCCCCGAGATTCCGGCGAGTCCTCCTTTTTCCTGGAGTCCTTCCAGTATCTCCTCACGGTTCAATCCAGCCTTCTCAAGATAATAGACCATGGTGGGATCCATGTCCCCAACTCGATTTGCATGTATCAGACCCGTTTCCAAAGACATTCCAAAACTGGTATCAACGCTTTTCCCATCCTTGATCGCGCAGATTGAACCACTACCTCCGAGGTGACAGGAAATCGCCCGGTACTTGCTTTTATGTGTATTCAAGACATCAGCGATATAGCCATGCGATGCACCGTGATAGCCCAAACGTTGTATACCAAATTTTTCATACCATTCATAAGGTACACCGTAGATTTTCCGTTCCAGCGGTATCGATTCATGGAAAGCTGTCTCAAAAGCACCGACCATCAAGACATTTGGAAGAACTTCCCTCATGGCGGAGATGGAGTCAAGATAGGCTTTGCTGTGAATAGGAGCCAAGTCGAACCAATCCCTCATTCCCTGAAGCACATGTTCGGTCAGCTCACTCACCCCAAAGCAATTCTTCGAGAGGACTGTCTTATAACCGACCCTTTCGATCTCCAGCACGTTTTGGATGACAGAGGCCTCCCCTTGCGTCAGATGCTGTATGAAAAGCTCGATACCTGGTTTATAGTCGGGAATACACGCGCGTGTCAGATGTATGGATTTCCCGTTCAACTTGTTCTGATAGCGGAAAACAGCATCGTTTTTAGATCCTACCCGTTCCACACTTGCTTGGGCGAGAACGGTTCTGTCGGGCATTTCATAGAGTTTGAATTTAAGAGAGGTGCTTCCGGCATTGCAAATCAATATTTTCATATCAGTGTAAACCCCCCATGATTTTAAGTATCTCCTGCAATTTTTTGTCTCCGCCAGCAGGTGGAACCCAGTCCACTTGGACTGCTGTATATCCCTGTTTTTCCAATGCTGATGCAAACGTATGAGACCCAACGTTGATGACAACCAGTTCAGACTTGAACAGGTCAAGTATTTTCCCAATGTCCATCATGCGCGCTCCTTGAGAATCTTGATAATCTCAGTCGCCAAACGAGATGCAGTATGATTGGTCTTGCAGACAACCACACCTGCCTCCTGAAGCTTTTCGCTCTGCTCTTTTTTATTCTGCAAATCAGCATCGGTCCCAAGAATAGTCCCGATGAAGACAAGTTTTCTTCCCTCTGCCTTGGCCATGTCCATAGCGGTTTTGATATCATCAAGAACATACCCAACCGGCTCCATATGTCCAGGTGGTGTAAGAATGAAATCCAAAAGTATGACCGCGACTTCTGGATCACCTGCCTCCTTGAGAATCGCAGGCCTACGCACACTGGGGTCGATTGCTGGATGGGGACGTCCTTTGGTGAATTCCTCCTCTCCGTAATCAACGCAGGTGTTTTCCTTGCTCACCGATGAATTCTCAAGCTTGAATTGTGATTTCAGAGGAGCATTCGACCACACTGGCCCGAGCACAGGTTCCATAGTCCGCATGGCCTCATCCATATAGGTACCTCCGGTGTACAGACCCCTGAGATACTTCTGTTTTGGATTTACTCCTTCAGCGATTTTCCCTGCCAGTGCCCGTATCTCTTGCTCTGTATCCAGACTGAAAGTTTTCCCAATGAGGTTCAAAGCTTTTTCTGCACAGTCGTCCAGGTTTGAGGCAAATATTCCACCATGTTTCTCAATCAGGGCCTTGTCACAGCCCATGAAAAAAACCACAACCGGTTTCTTGCAGCTTCCAATCTTCTTGAGGAGTACCTCAAGCACGGAATCCGCAGGCTTTCTTGAAATCAGGATGATGTATTTGGTATCAGGATCTGCTTCCAGAGCGGATATGCCCAGCTGCATCATCAGACCACCTACCGGCTCCTTCAGGTCATTGCCTCCGGTTCCTATGGCCTGGCTAATACCGGTTTCGCACTCGTGCAGAATCGCGGCGACATGCTGGATTCCGGTCCCTGACGCCCCACAGATACCGAACGGGCCCCTGTTGTTGATACTGGCAAGCACCAAGGCCGCCCCATTGATATTGGCAACTCCGCAATCAGGCCCCATGCACAGCAGGCCCTTTTCCACAGCAAGCTCTTTCATCTTCCTCTCATCTTCAAGAGGGACGTTATTGCTGAAAACCACGCAGTGGAGTCCGGCATCAAGCGCTTTCACCACCTCCTCAAGAACATATTCTCCAGGTACTGCTATAGTACAGATGTTAGCCTCAGGATGACCAGCCTTTGCCTCCTGTATGGTCCTGAAGCTAGTTCCGCTACGGTCAGTACTGACTGAAAACGCATCCTTGTTGATCGCTGCCACAGCTTCATCAAACAACTTTTGGGAAGTGCATCTAGCTACCATGACGAAATCGGCATCGCTCAAAGCTTCAATCTCTGGAAGAAGCATCTCCTCCTTGCGCAACACCTCCTTGAAAGCGGTGTTCGCCATATTGACATAGCCGATCTCGATTCCTTCGTGATCATTCAGAAGTGCTGTTGTGAACAACGTCTGCAGGGAATCGATATATCGGTTCTTCTCTATCTTCACATATATAGCCATTACCGTCTCCTATCACACTATCTGCAGTTCCTCAGCCATACCGAGCAAGGCCTTCTTGAAACAATCCATGGGAAGCTGCGCAGAGCCAGCACCGGCTTGACCTCCGGTCTTAAGTCCTGATCCACCGTGGCTTATGGGCAACACGTTGAAACCTACCACCTTGCGGATGTCTATACCTACAGGCATCCCCTTGTACTTGTTCCATGGCACAGGTGCGAAGGTATGCTCGCCTAGTGAAACGCTATGGGCCTTTTCAGTACGGCTTATGGCCTCCTCAAAGGTCGAACCAGTAAGCCTCATATACGCAGGCCCTGCGATAGCGCACATTCCGCCAAAGCCATAGACTTCCGTAACACAACTGTCACCCATGTATCTGAGAAGATCGTCCACCGTGTAGTTTGGTTTCAGAAATGTCCCTAGAATGTAAGGAGCCTCTGAGATATACCAAGCATTTCCTGTTCCGGACACTTGAATTCCAAAATCCTCTCCATTCCCACCCATTCCAACCATTACGGTTGACTCTTTGACCTGCTTTGCAGATGCACAAATGCTTCCACTAGCCGCCATGAGTGGATTTAAAAAGAAGCGGTCATTGGCCAGGAAGTCCTTGACTGCCTTTCTCGGGGCATTGCAATCCAATAAATATGGGGCGAGGGTCAAGGCAAGACACATTGAACCCGCTGGCTGGCGGTTGTGGTTCTCGTCTCCCATTCCTGCGGTTTTGGAAAGTATGTTGATGATGTCCATACCCCCGCTTGTCCGCACAGCTTCACCAAGATATGGACAATATTCGTCCCTGAACACCCTCAGGTCTTGTTCGACTTCAGCATCATACAGACCCCATCTGAGCACTTTTGGATTTGAACCTGGATGAGGGGTGCTGAAACCTTTTCCGCCGGAAGTCTTATCCTCAACGACAATGACCGGCATTGACGCCGACATCACCATTGCAGCGGCACAGGAACACTGGTAATTCTGCGCTGGGGCAATCTCAATTTCCCCTGCAAGCACCATGCGCCAGGCTTCTTCCACTGTATCAGCAAGCTTTTCATGAACTGCAGCACCGCTGATTGAGTTTCTGAGAGGAAACACGATGTGGTCCTTGTCGATTGGAGGACCCGGATGCAGGATGAGGTTCTTCCTCATCCCCGGCACTACCTCGATCGCAGGCCTTACATCTGTCCACACAGGTCTTCCAGTCAGGAATATCTCCATCACCTTTTCATTTGCTTTGGTGATTCTCTCTTCGATTGTCATAGCATCCTTCTTTGGAATAAATTCAGTCTAGAATCACACAACCGTTCACAAGGGCATCCCTTAGTTCGGAGTAATTCAGATTTCTGCTTGGAATATCCTTACGTGCGCACAGAGCGGCTGCAGTTCCTGCGCCTTGTCCCATAATCATGCAGCAGACTGTGTTTCTCGTAGACATGTGGGCATTGATGTCAAAGGTCACGCTACGACCTGTCATAAAAAGATTATCTGCTCCCACAGGCAGAAGCATTCTGTACGGAAGCCCGTAGAAACCAGGAGGAACCGTGAAAAGCTCTTCATGTTTTGGAGCGAAATCATGGAAGGCGTATAATCCGATTTCATCATCAAAGCGTGTCGCGTCTGAGATTTCTTGTTGGGACATCATGTGGTCACACAGAGTGATTCTGCTTGCCCGCACACCCAGCTGCACAGAGGCCCAGTTGAGATAAGCCTGCTCAAAGCCAGGGACTTCTTTTCGCAAGGCAATTGCGATCTTCATGATTCTAGAACGCATGGTAAGCTCTGCCAGACTGTAATCCTCGGTTTTTACAGCATCAATTTTCGGAGCCTTCGAATTGTTGATGTATGTAGCTTCTCCCTTATGAAGCCCCTGAAATGAGGTGAAATAATTGATATCCAGACTGTTGAGTCCGGGGTACCTGCTGGGATTCATGGCATGAGCCAGGGTGTAGCGTTCCATGGAGAGATGATCAGCATCACTCGCGCTCTTTTTGCTCAGCACGCGGAAGGCTCCGGCGTTCTCTCTGACGGCTTTTTCATAATCTATACCCGCCATACCAAAGACAAGACCGGTTGGACCACCGCAGACCTTGTCGTAATCCTGCCAGAGGTCCAGCTGCTGCAAACCCATTATCCTTGCGATATCGCCATCTCCGGTGGCATCGATGTACTGTTTGGCTACAACTGCGCAGCGACCGTCCTTGTTCTCGATGATAGCGGCTTTGATTGTCTTCCCTTCATATACGACGTTCGCCAAGAATGTCTGGAGCAAGACTCTAACTCCCGATTCCATCAGCATCTCAGACGCAACAGCCTTAAAAGCCTCATGGTCTGCCATGAATCGATACGGAATGTGGTAATGATCATCTTCCAAAAACGTGAAGCCGGTCGAAAAGCCTGTTTTCTCAAGCCGTTGGGTAAGCTCATAAGGAAGACCGCCTACAATCCGTCTAGAATGGGGTCCTTCTTTGGTCTCCTGGGAATAGTATGCATTGAACCCGATTCCTCCGTTTGTCAGAGTGCCCCCTGGAACAGGGAGTTTCTCAACGAGGACCACATTGGCTCCGTTCCTTGCTGCGGCAATGGCCGCGATAAAACCGGAAGTTCCAGCACCTGCGATGAAAACATCGGTCGCTATGACCGGAAGCTGTCTCGATGGCTCAATGAAGCATTCTGTGTTCATCAGATTTCCTCTTCCCTTGTTTCATGGTTGTTCGATAGTGTGTTATGTCAATGACAGCGATGAAGCTATGAAGACAGGCCCCGTACTACAGGGCCTGCCCGATACCACGAGCTTTATTTCTTGGCAACCATATCGGATTCCAAATCACCAAGCTTGGTTCCAGACTGCTTGTATGCGATATGGACTGCCCTATCCACGATAATGGAATCGATATGTCCCGCTTTCTCACATTCGAAAGCAAATTTATAGCCACCGACTACCGTGTAGGTGCCCTTGTCGAATTCCATTGAGTTGCCGAAAATCGTTCCCACGATAGTGAAAGTTCCATCATTCATGGCCGTGAGAGTGAGGGTTGCTTCCTTACCGTAAGACGTCGCTGTGGTTCCTTCGAACACATAGGCAACAGTGGCGGCTGGTTTTGGAACGCTCATCTTGACAGCCGCTTCATTTCCAGCTGTATAGGTTGCAGTCTGCTTGTCTGCCGAAACCACGACAACCGCAGGAGAATCCGTGGCATCATTGGGCTTGAAGTTGAAGGTGATCTCACCGTTCTTCTCTTGTGCCGTCCAGGTGCCTTCAATCATAGCCCCCACAAGATCTGTATAGGTATGGTTGTGATTGATCTTGAGGGTGGAGGTCACTTCATCGTCAGCTACGAATTCCAGCACGGCAACAGGCATCTCACCCTTGACCACCTCATCATAAGAACCTTCATTCTTCACATAGGCGTAAGGTGTCGAGCCGGTGGCATATATCTTCGCTGTGTTCTTGTCTTGGGCATTGTAGATTTTTTCACCGTCAAATCCAATCCTACCCTTCTCTTTGTCGTCCCAATCGTACAGTACAACTGTAAACGGGACCTTGCCAACAACTTCATTGGTCTTGGCAAGAGCGTCTTCTCTGTTGTTGAAAATTGAATATGGGTATTCCTGTTCCACAAGAGCATACTTTCCAGCGAAGTTCATCTTGTTATTGGTGAATCCAGCATAGTAGACTTTTCCAAGAACAGGATCCGCGTCATAGAAACGGAAGAAAAACGCGTAATCACCGTATCCTTCCGCTGTGTATTTGAAGCACCACTGGTCAGCAACCAACTTCTCTTCCATGGTAAGTTCTTTCTGAACCACCGGGGCTGGTGCCGGGGCCGGAGCCTCTACCTTTACAACTGGAGCTGTCTGGACCTGAGCCGCTACCGCAGGAGCGGGGACGGGGGCAGGAGCGGAAGCCACTTGTGTTTCATTAGTCTTTTTTGAGCAAGAGGCTAAGCCAATCACCACTGCCAATGCAAAAAAAATCACTAAGATTTTTTTCCCTGTTTTCATCTTTTTCCTCCTAAGATGTATACGTATCCGATATGTATTTCTTTCCTACCGCCAAAAAGCGGCAATGATTGCCGGTCAACCCTTCACACCACCTTGCGCCATGCCTTTTTCAAGTCGCTTGATGAAAAAGGGGAAGCACATGATGAGCGGTAACGTCGCAATGCTGATGACACTGTATTGGACGAGATATCTTGAGTAGTTCGGATTGGTCCAGTTCATGAATTCCGAATTTACGGCAACCAATTCCTTGATCCAAAGTTGCAAAGGCCATTTTGTCTTGTCCGTAGGAACATAGATCGATGCGGCCAGCCAAGCATTCCACGCAAGAATCGCGGTATTGACCATCGTTACTAGAATGTAACTGAAGCACTGAGGGAGCATTACCTGGAAAATGATCGTCAGGTGCCTCGCCCCATCCATCTTTGCAGCTTCGACTGTGGATTCCGGGACCGATTCAAATGCTTTTATACTCATGATGAGGAAGGCGGCATTGGTGCAGTGCGGGAGCATCAATGACCAGCGTGTTCCAACCAAACCAAGCTGACGGACCACCATGTACAAAGGAACCGTGCCACCGGTGAAGATTAGCGTAAAAACAACAAGGGCTGTCAGAACGGAGCGCAACTTGCTGTGGCGGCTGAGCACATATCCACCGAGCACGTTCAGAATAGTCCCAAAGAATACCTCACCCCCTACGTAGACCAGAGTGTTCAGATACCCCCTCATGATACTGCTGTCACGAAATGTCAACTGATACCCTGATAAGGTTGCCTTGCCGACCGGCCAGAGGACGAGGCCATTGTGTTGCATGAGCGCCTTGCCATCCGACAGAGAACTCATCAAGCAATGCCAAAGAGGAATTATGCAGCAGAAAGCGATTACGAACATAAACAGGACCAGAAGGATGTCGACCAGTTTTTCTATCGGTGAATGCCCTTCAACCATTCCGTTTTTTTTATTGATTGTCATTCCTTTTAGCCCCAAAACCGGGAATGTGCTCATAGTCTCCTCCTTCAGATCAACGCTGAGCCAGAGGCTTTGCGACTGATCTTGTTTGAAATGATCAATAGAATCGTTCCGATGACCGATTGGAAGAGACCTGAAGCAGTGGAGATGCCATAATTGACCTGAGCTCCAAATGCCATCCGGAATGTGTAGGTATAGAGACAATCGGCAGTATCATAGGTCAGGGGCATGTAGAGCAGCAGGATCTTGTCAAAACCTGTACGGAAGACCAGGCCTATCCTCAAGATGAACATGACAATGATGAGCGGAGTGATTGAAGGAAAGGTAATCCTCCACATTCTCTGCCAGCGACTTGCGCCATCTATGGCGGCAGCTTCATGCAAGTCGGCACTGATGCTGGCGATGGCTGCCATAAAGATGATTGAACCCCAGCCTGTTCCCTGCCATATTCCTAAAAAGGTGTTGATAATCCAAAAAACCGGGACATTTGGATTCGCCAGCCAGTTCTGCCTTTCAAAACCTAACAGGCTCAGAACTCCGGTAAGGGCGCCAGTACTTGAAAGAAACTCTCTTGCCAGGGACGTGACCACTGTCGCAGAGACAAAGTAAGGCATGTAGCTGATTACCTGGACACTTCTTTTAGACCGTTTGAACCGAACCTCTGAAAGCAGCATTGCAAATATCACAGGAGTCGCAAAGCCCACGGTCAGATTCAACACTGCCATGGCGACGGTATTGCGTAATACCTTGAGGAACGTATCTCCAAGAAACAGTTCGCGGAAGTTCTCCAATCCTACGAATTCACTGCCAAAGAAGCCTTTCGATGGTTTGAAATCCTCAAAAGCCATGATAAGTCCGAACATGGGAGCATAATGGAACACAACGAAATATACCAAAACAGGAATGAACAGAAAGTACATGGCCCCGTTTCTCTGCAGGTCATATTTCCACGTATTCTCCCTTAGCACCGCCGTGGCCTCCATTTTTTTATGTTGTAGCAACACAACGCACCCCCCTGTCTGTACTAATGTGGAGCCTGTCTTCAGCTCTCCGCTTGTTCCTGCTCATTGCCGTGTATCCCCTGTGTTTTTCAACTTTCATTCAATGCATACCTACAACCTCCCAGACAACACCGAAGCACCATCTGGGAACGCTGTAAGAACAACCTATTTGACAGCATCGAAGATTCTCTGATAGATAGCGGTGACCTTCTGGGGTGTATACTTGTTAAGCATTTTCACATAGTTCTCCCAGTCAGTGCCGTTGACATCCAAGGCTCCTGTGATGAACTTGGGAATATTCTGAGACATATAGGTATCGATGTTCGAATAGACCTTTGTGTACGTCGCGGCCTCTTCGGCAGTAAACTGTGATTGAAGCGCTTTGTCGATGTACCCGGTATTGTAATAATAATCCCACTCAGCCATTGCTTTCAGCGCTTTGACAGTATAGCTCTCGTTCAAAGCCGGAATGAAGCCTTTTGAATAGTAGCCAATGGTGATTCTCTTTGCAGCCATCGCTGAAGCAAGATCGTTGTCACTCAGAAGTTTTTCATCCCGGTGGTATGCAAAGCCCCCTCCAGCCAATTGCTCTCTTTGGAAAGCACCATTGTCTAGGTTGTACTTCGCATAGGTCGGATCCTTGAGCTCATCATTCTGTTCCTTTGTCATACCGAAAGCCAGCAGACACCCGCCTTCTTCGGTGAAGAGGTAATCTAGCATGGACAAGATGACCTTCAAGTCCTCTTCACTAGCTTTGGTGGAGATGCAAAGGTTGCCTCTCAGGTGTGAATATTGATAGAGTGAATACGGCTTTTTGTTCTTCACAGCATCGGAACCATACACATCGTTGATTGCCGGTCTTCCCCCGTAGATCATGATGTCTTTGGTCAGCTTGTCACCCATATCCATCTGTCCGCCCGAGTTTCCGCGACGTCCTACAAAGGCACCTATCTTGCCTGAGTTGATTTTGGCAGACTCGATTGCAAAAATCTGGTCTGCTGTGTGCTCAGCGAAGCTTTTATCCAACCATCCTTTTTTGTACCAGGCATTCATCATCTGGACATACGTTCTCAAAGCCTCACTGGTACCTCCGAATTGCGCGTTCCCTTCAGGATTCCTGAACCAAAGAGGAGCGCCGCCACCGAAAGCGGCATCGAAAAAACCACCGGCTTCTGAATAACCTTTGTAGAAAAGTGATATGTTATACCCATCCGTGATGCCCAAATCCGCTCGGGCCTTATCAAAGATCTTAAACATCCATTCCCAGTCGCTCACATAAACGGGGTCTGTTCCTCCACTTGGAAACACGACATCATCGTAATACGTATTGTAGTCGGCCGGATTGGTGTACCCATAGTTGAACTTTGCACCGGTAACAGGATGTGTTCCGTATTTGGCGACCCAGTCCCTGCGGTAGTTCAACCCCATGAAGTTCCCTAGGGTTTCGTGTGTGATTGAATAAAGGGTCAGGATTTTCTTCTCACCATCGACAGAATTATACACATATGGGGCCAACGAGGGATTTTCTTTGATGATTGCCATGTAATGTGGCATGTACTGTTCCATGTACGGAGTCAGATCCCAAATGATTTTATCTTCCAGCATTTCTGCCGGACTGGATGTGCAGTATGTCATGTCAAAAATCTTGGTGTAGTCTTCCGTCATCAACAGAGTGTTGAAATTATCCCTTTCCGAACCGGAGATCGGGACGATGAACTTGAAGTCGACCTTCTTGCCACCGAATTCCTTGGACTCTAGGTAGCGGATAGCGGGGTTCTGGTCATACGACATGTAGTATGTCGAGTCCTCTCCTCTTGGAATCCACCAGGAGACCTCAACTGTCTCCTTTGCTGCAGTCGTACCCCCATCGGTCTTCTCGCCACATGAAATGAAAATTAAAAGCATAGCCAGCGAAAGAACGATTGCCACTAGCTTTTTCATAATCTTGTCTCTCCTTTTGCATATTCAAATCAGGAACGCTTCCTGATTACAATCGCTTCATAGAAGCCAAGTCGGTTGACTGTCAACTTCAGCTTCTCGCCCATGTTCGTAGCAATACAATTATCCTTGACTAATAGTGTGTGGCATTCGGCCTCACTTTTATCCCAGGGGATTTCCATGCTCTGATCCATAAGTTCCACAGGGTCGAAAAAACTGTTTCCAAAATGTCCGGTTCCATTGACGAATTGAACAATCGTCTCATCCCCTTTGGTTCCCACAGTCACCTCAACCATCGGCGATAGACTTGAAGAAAGGCTGATTAAAGCCAGAATATGTTCCATTACATCCTTCAAGAAGATTAGCCAGATATCGTAGCCTTCGGCGTAGTACAAAGCTCCGACATTCCACGGGATGTAAATCGCCTTACCCGTTCCAAATTCATTGAGTACGATGCCATGCAAGCCTGTTGGGTCTTCATTCATATAGCAGACCTCGGGAGGTCCGAATCTCTGGGGTGGCATCAGGGAAACGAGACCTTTCGCAGTCTCTACTGAATACGGGTAATACCCTTTCCCTACAGGAATGAAAGATCTGTTCTCCAGACTTGGGAAAAATTGCCTGAATTCTTCTGTAAGATGGAGATTTGCTCCGGCTGCGTTCACAAAAAGCTCCACCTCTTTCAGGCCCAAGGCAGCCAGTGGTTTCCCATGTTCCATAGGGCTCTTGCCAATGACGACAACACTACCGCCATCTCTGACGAAATCATCGATCCTTGAGCAGATGGATTCTTTCAACTTGGACTTATCAGGAAGGATGACTGCCTTATAGGTCTTCAAATTGGTTTTTTCAAGTGAGGATGCCAAAACTTCATCAAAGGGAATGTGAAGTTCCGTCAGGACTCTAATCCAACCCCTCTCCTCCGGTACCGGCATATGGTAGCTGTCTCTGACGAGGAGAACCTCTGCCTGGCTTTTAACTCCGATAAAAAGGCTCTCATGCTTTTCGGCAAAGGCAAAAACCTTCCTCGCACGTGAAAATCCGCTGGTATCCTCACGATTGTCCAAGCGCCCCATTGTGAAGAAATCCAAGCCACCAAAATTAGCTAGAGCCTGCCAGAGTCTGTATTCATGCAATGCAGGGGAAACTGATGTGCCTCGTGCTGAGAATCCCATCATGTCCACAGACGCGTTCTCCGCATCCAAGGCGCAACCCCTGATGGTTCGGATATTACTCGAAGCACTGTACTGCCAGTGAGGAAGTCCTCTTCCTGGCTCCGTGTTTGATTCCTGCCTTACATAGTCGACTGAGCAATAGGCAACCTGATTGTTCATACTATGAATCAGTGTTGTGACGCGCTTTTTTTGAGCAGCAGTCACGCTCTCCTTGAATTTCTGGTATGCGGCGACCTTTGGATCGCTTACCGAGGCAAATGGAAGATCCTTTTCGGGAATTTCCATGCCGAATTGTTCCATGAAGGCTCTTTTACAAGCTTCACAATGGCAAGGACCGTGCAGTTTGACATGGTAATCGACAATCAGGAAACTTCCCATGTTGCAGTAGATTCCGTCCACATCAAAATCCTTGAGGATTTCGGAGATCACGCTATCCATGAATCCATATTGGAAATCGCTGTTCTGACATGTGCTGATGTACCCGTTGCTGTCCAGGATATTGCCTTGTGGATCCCTGTATGCCCAATCAGGATGCTTTTCATACACTGATGCGTGCATCTTGGAGAAATCTGTGCGGGCTATTACTTTTATGTTATGTGCATGACATAGATCGACCAAGGTTTTCAGGCTATCCCCGCTCATCCTTGGGTTGATGTAATGGTCGGCCACGGCAGATTGATAATTTGCAAGAGTCCCACCGAAGCTGATCATGGCCACGTTGGCATGGAAAGACTTCAGGTCGTCGACAAAGCGTGTGGCATCAAGACCAGCCATATCGATGTCCCTCATATTTGTCTGCACCACTCTCCAAGGGTAATTCACCCACCATCCTGCCATGTTGTCTTTTCTCCTCTGGTCAATCCACGCGATTGACTTTCCTACCCTGCCGGTATCCGGATATTCCATCTTTAAGGATGCTGATGAGCCTCTGTCTTGTTTCCAAGCCCTTCCATCCCATATGAGGGGTGAGAATCACGTTCGGCAGCCTATACAGCGGATTGTCTTCTACAGGCGGCTCTGTTTCTTGAACATCAAGCCCAGCACCTGCAATTTTTTTGTCCTGCAAGGCCTTGATCAGTTCCGGCTCGTCTATCAGAGCCCCCCTGCTCGTGTTGATGATGAATGCCGTCGGCTTCATCTTCGCAATAGTATCGGTATTGATCATATGCCTTGTAGCATCCGTCAGGGGACAATGTAGTGATAGATAATCAGATTCCTTGAGGACTTCTTCCAAAGAAACCTGCACAGCCCCATGAGGAAGGTTTTTCGTGCTACGATTGTAGACTAGGACGCGCATATCAAGGGCAATACCGATCTTGATCATCTTCTGACCTACATTACCAGCTCCAACCACTCCGAGTGTCTTACCGTTGAGCTCTGTATGGCTTACGAGCAGAGACTCCGTGAAATTCCTTCTGTCTCCGTGTGCAAGCATCTTTAACTGAACCTGCATACTTGAAGAGAGATTGAGCATAAGCATCGCAGCAGTGTGGGCTACCCGTTCAGAACTGTATGCGGGGATATTGCAGACTCCTATCGAGCGCTCACGGCACGCGGCCACATCGATGTTGTTATATCCGGTTCCAGCTTCACAGATGAGTTTCACCGATGAAGGCAGAGCATGGATATCTTCCCTAGACATCGGCAGCTCCTTGCTTACGATGATTTGTGCACCTTGCGAATATGTTTGATAATCTGCCCTCGCACACGTGTCATATACCAGCACCTCATCTGAAGCACCACCGAGGACGCTGTAATCGACAGTTCCGTCAAAATTGATTTTTGCTCCGTTCAACACAACGATTTTCATATCTGGACAACTCCCTCAATTCATTATCGATTTTTTTCTGATGGTGAACATATCGTCCTTCTCCAGTTTGTTCGTAAAGGACTCCTCATTCTGGTAAGCCACAACATTCTTAAATACATACTCCCACTCCCGGTCTTCCTTATCAGGAATGACGGGAGTTGTGTGAGGAGTGATGAGAACATTCGGCATATCCCAAAGCGGGCTGTCTGCTGAAAGAGGTTCCTCTTCGACCGTATCCAGAGCCGCACCTGCGATAACATGCTCAGAAAGGGCTTTGATTAGCGCTTTTTCGTCGATAAGACCGCCACGCGCAATATTGATAACATATGCGGAAGGCTTCATGAGAGATAGAATCTTTTCATTGATCATGTGATAGGTCGCGTTGTTCAAGGAAACACAGAGAACAAGGAAATCACTTTGCTCGGCTATATGCTGTAGATTTTTCTCATGTGCGTCAAGGATTTCTTCAATTCCGTCAACTACACGTACATTCCTATCATAACCCAAAACCCGTACATCAAACCCCTTTAACCTTTTGGCGATCTCGCAACCGTTATGCCCCACTCCGATGATTCCCACTGTCTTGCCCATCAGACCTGTCCTCAGCGAATACTGGCGTCCAAGATCCCATGTATGTGTTTTTTGAACCGCTGCAATGTGGTTGATGTCGTACGTAAGGGATAGGATGAACATTATCGCATGCTCTGCAAGAGCCGGTGCGGAACGACCAGCGGAACTTGTCACCACAATGCTTCTGTCAAATATCTCCTTCTTTGCGGATTTCTCGATTCCAGCGTGTGTACAGTGGATCCATTTGATGTTGTCACTGGCAAGAATGCTGTCATCAATATCTGCACCCAAGATCGCAACATCCGGAGTCTTCTCCAGCACGACTTTCCTGACTTGTGACTTATAGGACTTCATTACCTGCAAGATTTCTTCTTTGGTTGCACCCTTGGCGGCCATCTTCAACATCTCGGGATAACTGAAAGGGTCGAAGTAGGTGATACGTTCTTCACCAATCATCTCGTTAAGTTTTATTTTGTTCTCTTCGCTGATTTTTGCAGTAACAACAGCCGCCTTGATTTCTCTCATAAAACGCCCCTTCCTCGAAAGTCGTAAAGGGAGCCGGAACACACACCAGCATCCAATATGAATCGTAAACTAAAAAAAGAACCCGTCTTTTGAAATTTTGTCTTGGTTTTTAAAATATTGACTTATCTAGTATTCACCGTTACTATTGTAGTGTGAAAGATTTCCGTGAAACTACGAATATCATTGCAACAGCTACCGACCTCCCAGCCTTCATTATCGAAGACAACAAACTGGAGTTGATCTGGACCGGTTCTCTCAACACGAAGCTTCTTGCGGTTATCAATCTCACACTGAGCGATAAAATCAGTCAGGGACATAAACCTAGAGACAATCCTGCCGAGCATAAGCTGCTTCGGTATATTGACAGGAATAATCTCTCATACTTAATCCTGGTATTGACCTATAACCCTTTGAAAGCCTCAATCCTCGGCCCCTTCCACCTTGAGGAAAAAGATGACCAGACACTCATCGAAAACCTGTGCACGCTTGCCCAAGAGGGATTTACTAAAGAAACTGCGCAGAAAGCGGTGGAAACCATATCTATTAAGGATTCGGCATTCGTTCAAGCCTGGGGACAACTGGTTCTCAATTTTTATGGCTGGCCCACACAGCCGTATGTGAAGATCAACACGATTAAAGAAAATCGTCTATCACAGAAATCAGCGCCCAACCTTTCCGACAACAGAGTGAAAGAGATCGAGATATCGTCAAGCTACCGTTTTGAACGGGAGATGAAACAGCTTGTCATGCAAGGGAACAAGGAGAAACTGAGAAAAATCCTCGTTCCGAAAAACCAACAGGAACTGGAACTCGCCAAGATGAACTCATTGTACCTAACCCGAAAGAATTCATCGTTATCCTTCCGCGGAATCAAGAACCTGCTCATCAGCATGAACACTATTTTCAGGCAAGCCGCGGAGAGTTCCGGACTTACTCCTGTGTACATCCACACCATCTCCGAAGACATTGTCTCTCAAATTGAAAGAGCACATTCCGATGAGTCCACTCTCAAGGTGATTGACCAGATGATTGATAATTACTGCAATGCAATCAACAATGTCTCGATGCAAAACCATAGTGTCAATATCGTCAAAGTGCAACGCTATATCATAAATCACATCGATGAGAAGCTGACACTTGAAAAACTGAGTGAAGTCGCAGGTCTCGAGATGTCATATCTATGCAGGCTTTTCAAACGTGAATGCTACAAGACCATAACCGAATACATCCAGACTCAGAGAATAAACGAAGCGAAATGGATCTTGGAATCTTCGAACAAACCCCTGATGGAGATAGCCCAGATACTCGGTTACCAAGATCAAAGTTACTTCTGTACCGTCTTTAAAAAATACACCCACATGACGCCGTCCACCTATCGGCGGAACTACGGAAATTATTATTCTTCAGCTAATTCGGAGCAGAAATGAGTCTCTCCGCTGCTTGCCTCGAGTGTAATATATAGCCATATTGTACGTAGAATATAAAAGGAATCATGATGATAGAATCCCGCGCGTTGGTCTTCACCGGTGGAAAAGCCCCTGTCACACTCTCCGGCGACAACCTACTCCCCCCCTATACCTACGTCTGCGCTGCCGATAGCGGCCTGGATACCGCCCTCGCCTTCGGATTCCGGCCTGATTTCGCCATAGGAGACTTTGATTCGCTCTCTTCCTTGGACAAGCTCGAAGGTATCCCGCACGAGAGGGTGCCCCGGGACAAGGATCTCACCGACACCGAGCTGCTGTTCCAGCATATCAAGGCAAAAGGAATCGGCAGCTATATCCTCATTGGAGGAGGTGAAGGTCGACTTGACCATCTTGTCCACCTTTTTTCTCTCTTCGGTACCTATGGCCCACCCGAACTATGGCTAACAGCCGCTGAACAGCTGTACCTCATTAAAAGGACAGAAAACTTCACGGTTCCTTTAGATACCACCTGCTCAGTCATACCAGCGGTTCCCAACGGCATATCGACGGTCAGCTCTACAGGCCTGCTGTGGGAATTACACGATTTTCGAATCGATAGCACGGCGCAAAGCCTATCCAATCGGACCAAGGCTCTGAATGTCCACATATGCACTGAGGGTTCGCCGGTATTTTTCCTCTTGCCTAGTAGTGGATTAGCAGATAGGATAGAACGTTATGGAACAGCCGATCACAATCTCGAAAAAGTTACAGCGCATCATCCAGCTTTCCAAGAGACTTGCTGGAAACTCAGACGGTAGCGACCTAACAGAAAGCCAGATAAACGAACGCAATAAAGCATCGATCCCCAACAACTGGCTCACGCGAAGACTGCTGAAAAAACCGGCAAGCAAGGTCGAGACCAGCACGTTCATCATCCCGGTGGAAGATGGCATGGTGACCGGTTATTTTTTCCAAAGACGGGGAAATGAAAGTCGTCAGCTCACCAATCTACGTCCTCTCATCATCTTCTATCATGGTGGCGGCTGGGTATGGGGAAATATGGACTTGTACAGCTTTCTGTGCGCCAGGATCGCTTCCATCACCAACGCAGCGGTATTATCGGTGGATTACCGGCTTGCCCCCCAACATAAATTCCCAGTCGCGGTTGAAGATTGCTACAACACCTTGCTCTGGGCCGCCCAAGGGGCCCGGTACTGGAAAGTAGATCCAGAGCGTATTTTTGTGATGGGTGATAGCGCGGGAGGGAATCTGGCCGCGGTTGTCAGCCGTCTTTCCCGTGACCGCAAAGGGCCTGCCATCGCTGGGCAGATTCTCATCTATCCCGTAACCGATGGTCGTCTACGCACCCCCTCGTTCACTCTATACAAGGACAGTCCGTCACTCACAGCGAAAGAAATGAATTTCTATGTAAAAAGCTATCAGAGGGAACCGAAAGATATCTTAAGTCCTAACTTCTCTCCTTTGCTTTCAAAAGACCATTCCCGCCTTCCTCCTACATTGATAATCACCGCTGAATTCGATCCTCTTCTGGATGATGGCAGGTTGTATGCAGAAGCCTTGAAATCGGCGGACACCCCGGTAAAATACCTTGAATGTAAAAAAACAGTACATGGATTCATGGTGTTCCCGGCAGCGGAAGGAACCGAAGAGACGGAGTCGGCGATTATTCAGTTCGTGAACGGCCGGCCCATCGAGCAAGTCGAGCTGCTTACTATCGGGCAACTGAGAAAACGAACTGCTCAAGAGCTGAAAATAGCCAAAAAAACGAACAGATCGATGATCGAAGTGGGAGTTGAGGAAGGTAGTTGAAAAGCTTGTGGAGTTTTTCTGCTAGGAGAACAATTCGCCATCGGTGTCAGCTGGTTTTCGCAAGACAGGATCCTTGCCGATGAGCAATCCAATGGATTCAATTGTGAACCCATATTTCTTCTCCCCGATAGCCGAGAAATAACAGTACCAGCAACCCTCATCAACCTTATAGCGAAGGTCGCACCCGGTGATATACTGCGAGGCCCATCCACGTGAAGCCGGAACCAAGACCACAGGTTTTTCTGAAAGACGCCAGTTCAAACCATCGGACGAGTACAGCAAGGTCATGGCCGAAGCTGTCCGTTTCCTTACGCTATCCCAATACGCGCCCGTCTGAATAGCGGCGAAACCATCCCCACCCTTTACAATGGAGAGTCGGCCGCAACCCAGATTCCGCCAAGGATCGTTTGGAATAGGCTCCATCATCGTCCCTGGAGGATCCGCTTCAAAAGGGCCGGCAAGCGAGGTGGAGAAGGAACTAAGCAAGTACCTCCCGCAGACATGGCCCGAATCGCTCAGACGGACAGTGGAAGCGCCAAAGTACAAGCGGTAGCCACCTGTGACCGCGACCAGCTGTGGATGGCTGATCCGAGGAGCGCTTAGATAATCCTTTGCATGGGGAATGTCTTTGCTATCGACGAGAATACGAGGCTCGCTCCATACAATCAAATCATTGGAGCTGCGCATCTCAATATGCGAGGAGGTGACCAGGTTCTTACGGCTCACCTTATTCAGCTTCTCAACAAAAGGAATCGTGGAACCATGGCGTTCGTAGATAAGGTAGAACACTCCCTTTTCTTTATGCAGGAAAGGAGAATGCCCGCGCACCTGAACCAATTTCATCGGCTCCCACAGAATGCCGGAATTGGAGACAAAATGCTGGATTCCCAGCCAGGAATGGGCGAAAAGATGCCACTTCTTATCGGGTGATTCCTCGGGAAATAGAAACACAGGGTCCGAAAGTCTTGGAACGTACCACTTCCCTGTAAGCACTGGCTCATCGGAGAAGGGAAACCAGGAGACTTTATCCAGCTCTCCGATTGGTTGGATACGTTGGGACTGCATCGTCAATCACCTTGTCGAGGTCTGCCCCGGCTACCTTTCGAACGGAAAATCGGGTGCAGCTTGCTTTCCAAGTCCACTTTGCTCATGATTTTCTTCATGACCAATGTATAGATCAGAAAACTTCCGCCGATAGAGCACAGGAACATCAGACCTATCCATACCGGGAGTAAGGGACTTTCCGGATCCACGAAGGCTGCGATTAAATACAGGAACAGCAGGAAGAACAAAATCATGATCACGATATTCGCCAAGGTGGCGCCCAGAATGAACAGGGCGGTATTTACCTTTTTATTCATGCGGAATCTCCTTCTTTTCAGAACCGGGGAGGTGTTGCTTCATGAAAATCAAACTAAGCATCAGCAATATCCCAGTGACCACCAGGGAACTGTCTGCGACATTGAAGGTAGGCCACCGCTCCATGCCAAACAGACCGTAGATGCGGACACTGATGAAATCCACCACCCATTCTGGACGGAACATCCGGTCCAGGATATTGCCCAGTCCGCCTCCGATGATCCCTGCCACCAGCCAACGCTGGTATTGCGTAAGCTCTTTGGAACGAAGAACCATGACCATCATAGCCACCAGGAGGATAAGGGGCAAAGCGATGAACAGAATCCTCTTGAGAGTCTCAGGCAGGTCCGCTCCCAGGCTAAAGCCAATCGCCGAATTACGCACATGCACGATCCAAAGGAAATCATTCAGATAACTTACGTGCACAGTTCCCTGCGGAATGACGCTCACCACCCAGGCCTTGGTGATTTGATCAACAACGATGATGATCAGAGTGAGTAAAAAAGGAGTATACCGGCGTATGGTGGCTTTTGTGTTCATAACAGGGACCATCATACTACAGAGCCGTGGGTAGAGCAAGGAAAGTGGTGGCAAGCCCAAATTTTTCCGAAAGCTCCTTCGCCACCTGCTGCACCCCAAAGACTTCGGTGGCGTAATGCCCGCCGCAGATCATCGTGATACCGGCTTCCTGGCACATTGGATACATCGTATGCGAAGCCTCTCCGGTAATGTAGGCATCCAGACCAAGCCCGATCGCTTCCTGAACTTCCCTTGCAGCTCCTCCAGACACAATCCCCACGGTCTTGATGGGCTGCCGCCCAAAGGGAAGCACGTGCAGGCCTGTCTGTTCCGAAAGACCTAAGCGGACGCAGATTTCCTCCGTGGTCAATGGAACTTCCAGCACGCCTTGAAAGCCAATGGAAAGACCATGGTACACACCGAAGGGCTTTGGGTCCGCAACCCCGATCAACCGGGCGATGGTCGCGTTGTTGCCAAGCACAGGATGGGCATCCAACGGCAGATGAGCGGCGAGCAAGGCGATATCATGCGAGAGCAAAAGCGCGATCCTGGCGTAATGGGCACCTGTGATTGCCAGTGCCTGGCCCCAAAACAATCCATGATGTACGAAAATGGCGTCAGCCCCAGAATCCACCGCCGCCTGAAAGGTCGCGAGAGACGCATCGACAGCGCAGACCACCTTGCGCACATCCTTGCCGGCTCGGCCAACCTGCAATCCATTCAAAGAGTCATCGATGCTCTGATAGGTCTCCAACTCAAGCCGTGAACTAAGATAAGCAGTTAACTCTGTTAGTTTCATGGGCTTATTATAAAGAGTTGACAGGAATTATTCCACCACCTATAGTAAGTCCCATGGCAGAATTGACATTCAGTAGACACGAATTGACCGTTGAGGAAGCAACTTTCTCCTACCTTCCAACCATCGTCGAGACCTGCGGCCCCATCCCGGAGCACCCGGAGATCATCGGCCAGCCACGGGCCTTGCGCGCGCTTGAGATGGGGCTTTCCATTTCCGGAAAAGGGTATAATATTTTTGTAAGCGGCGATCCAGGAACCGGCCGATCCACCGCTATCCGGCTTGTGACCGCTACATACGCGCACGACCTCTCGCAACTCCGTGATATCGCCTACATCCACAACTTCCTCCGCCCGGACTCACCGGTCGCACTCACTTTCACCCCTGGCACCGGCAGGGAGTTCGTGCTGGTGATGAAAAACTTCATACGCACTCTGAAAGAAGAGATCATCAAGCAGAAAGCCAATTCAAATCAGATCGAGGGCAAGACCCTCGCAAGCAGGATCGCTCCTGCGCTTGAAGAAATCGGAAAGGGCTTTCCCTCACCGGAAATACACGCCCATCTCAAATGGATACGCACTGATATTGTCGAGCATGCCTATCTGTTCGACCACAGCACACCCGAATCCATCCGCAACGATCCATTCTTCCTCAGGTACGGAGTGAATCTTCTGGTGGACCATTCCCAGACAGTCAATCGCCCGCTGGTGTTCGAGACACATCCGACTTTTGCCAACCTCTTTGGCTCGCTGGATCTTCCTTGCGAAACCCGGGACGACGCGTATCTTCCCTTCCTATCCATCCATGCAGGATCGCTGCTTCAAGCGGCAGGCGGATATATCGTCATCAGCGCCGAGGAAATGCTCATCCAGGAAGGATTATGGGAAGCATTCAAGCGCTTCCTCACCACCAGCGCGCTGGTCATCCAGAACTCAACCATCAGCGGTTCCCACTCCGCTGGAATACGACCGGAACCGGTACCCTTGGCCTTGAAGGTGCTGCTTGTGGGAAGCGAGGATTCCTACGACTCCTTCTGCGAGCACGACCCTGATTTTCTTAAATTATTCAAGGTCTCGGCCGAATTCGACTACACCATGCCTGCGACGCAGGAAAATATCGCCGGATGCATCGGTTTCATGCGTATGATCACCACCGAAGAGCACCTGCTTCCCTTGGACAATACCGCCATCGCAGAATTGCTGCGTTTCAGCGCGTATACAGCGGAGTCACGCGACCAGCTCACCACCCAGCTCTCCTTGCTAGCCGATCTTCTACGGGAATCGGACTATTGGTCACGGATGGACGGACGGGAGGTGATTGATAAGGCGGCGGTGATGCGGGCCATCTCCGAGCGCGATTATGTCTCCAGCCTTACCGAGAGCCGGATCTTCGAGGAAATCGCCCGTGGCGAGATGATCATTTCCCTTTCCGGTTATAAAACCGGCGTGGTAAATGGCCTCGCGGTTCTGGACCGGGGATCTTCCTCGTTCGGCACACCCACCGTGATCAGCGCCACTGTTGCTCCAGGTAATGAAGGAATAGTCAATATCGAGCATGAAGCAGGGCTCTCCGGTGAGATCCATGACAAAGGGCTCCTTATCCTCGAGGGGTACTTGCGTAAACGATATGCCAGGAATTTCCCGCTTTCCATTTATTCCGGTATTTGTTTCGAGCAGTCCTACGCCGAAGTCGATGGAGACTCCGCTTCTTCCAGCGAACTCTATGCGCTGCTTTCGGCCATAGGCGAGATCCCGGTACGGCAGGATATCGCGGTGACAGGGTCGGTCAACCAGATGGGCGAGATCCAACCGGTAGGCGGAATCAATGAAAAGATCGCCGGATTCTTCAATATCTGTAAAAAACTCAAGCTATCGGGCCATCAGGGAGTGATCATCCCCAAGCAGAACATCAAGAGCCTTATCCTTCCCGATGAGATCATCGAAGCCATAGCATCCAAGGACTTCCATATCTACCCGGTGGAAAGCATCGATGAAGGCATGCAGATCCTTACCAATCGGGTGGCAGGCGCCCGCAATCAAAAAGGGAACTTCCCTGTGGATACCGCGAACCGGGCGATTGAGGAACGGCTTAAAGCGTTGTATGAGATATCGCGTCCACAGAACTGACCTCTTCAATAGGCGTTTGCGGGAGTGCGTGGAGCGTTTTCAAGAATCTACGGGCCAACAGGAAGGACAGGAAGAACGTGCCGATATCCGCCAGCGGCTGGCTGATCTGCAACCCTATGACACCCATCAAGGGTGGTAAGGTCGCAATCAGGGGAACAAAGAACAGACCTTGCCGCGAAAGCGCTGTGATCGAGGCCTGCTTACCCTTTCCAACCGACTGAAACAGCATGGCTGTGATGATGTTGATTGAATGCAGCGGCATCACAAGGCATTGCAGACGCAGAGCAAGACTGCCGATATCCACCACCCTCAGATCGTTGCGGATGAACAGACGCATGATAGCAGGTGCGAACGCGATGCCTAGGCTTCCGATTATGAGAAAAGAAACGAACCCGGTGCGGATGCAAAACCAATAGGCCTGACGAACCCTCCCGATATACCGCGCACCCCAGTTGAATCCGGCCACTGGTTGAAACCCTTGTCCAAAACCGATCAACGCTGATCCGAGGAATTGCATCATTCTGGTGACAATGGTCATGGCCGCAAGCGCGGAGTCCCCGAAGGGAGCGGAGAACACATTCAGAAAGATCATCGCGACGCTAGCCATACCTTGCCGATAGAAAGCCGGCATCCCGGTGCGTAAGACTTCCTTATAGAGCCACCATCGGAATCGGCAGACCTTCAGACTAAGCCTGAGCCCGCTCTTGCCACGCAGAAAATAGGAAAGAAGGATGCAGAAACTCACCAGCTGGCTGATCACCGTGGCTACGGCGGCTCCACGGATACCCATGTCCAATACGAAAATCAATAGAGGGTCCAAAACCACGTTCAATATCGAACCAATGACGATTCCCCGCATGCCAAGTGTGGCGTTGCCTTCGGCCCGCAGGTTGTTGTTCATCACGAAAGAGGCCGCCATGAAAGGCGCGCCAAAAAGGATCACCCCACCGTAATCACGTGCGAAGGGAAGGATGGTGGGAGTAGATCCAAGCAGTCGCATGAAGGAATCCAGAAAGAAGAGTCCCGTGATCATCAAAAGCAAGCCAGCACCGAATGCAGTGAAAAACGCAGTGGAGAATACTGAATCGGCCGTCTCCCGCTCCTTAGCGCCTAGCAGGCGGGAAACATAATTGCCCGAACCTAGGCCGAACGTAAAGCCAATCGCCTGGATAATCGACATTAATGAGAACACGATGCCAACCGCACCCGACGCCTGGGTGCCAAGCTGGCTGACGAACACAGTATCGGCAATATTATAGAAGGAAGTCACCAGCATGGAGATGATGGTGGGGACGGCCAATTGAGTGATCAACCTTGAAACTGGGTCCTGCGTCATCCGGCGGTAGGTTTCCTCCGGGGTGCGCGTGTGTTGCTGAGGCATACGGTGATGTTAGTGCTTGCCTTAGGTTCTGTCAACGAACATATTGAATAGGATTTTCAAAAGAAAACCAAGCATGAAGGAGGATTCCTGTTGCCACCGAGACATTCAGCGATCCTTTGGTCCCGGCTAGAGGGATGCTTACCCTCCCGAGCGAGGCATCGGATAACGCAAGCAGCTCAGGGGAGACCCCTAATTCCTCAGAACCGACCACCACAACCCCATCTTTAGGAAACAGGAAGTCTCCTATCGCAGTGCCCCCGAGCTCCAAGGCGAAAACCGGGCGTCCCGCAAGCCTTTCCTTAATCGCCTCTATGGGAAGCTCTTCCCAAGGAACGGTATCCACGCAACCCCGGGAAGTCCGCTGCGCCCTCGGATGCCTTGGATCGGTCGCCGGTGCCACCAACAGGATCTGGTCCACCCCGAAGGAGTCAGCGGTTCTGAACAGCGAGCCAATGTTGAAAGGAGACCGTACGCGGTCGATCACCACAGTATGAGGCAGCACGAGCCTTTTAGACGTATCGAGAACCCCCGAATCCCGCTCTACAAAATCCCAATCCGCTTGATCCTCACCTAATTGTGAAAAAAGAAGATGGCTGAGGTCGTCGCATCTGAAAGCGCAATCCATAATGGAAATCGAAGGCAACTCCAGCGCAAGCGACAGGCAGGCCCGGGCAATCGCATCAGCTTGCGATCCACGTTGGTCGTTGGCGAGCAAGGTGCATAAGCCAGCGAGGAAGACACGGTCGATTTTCAGTCCGGCCGTGCAATCCAAAGCCGCTTGATGAAACAGACGGGCGCACTTTCGATCACGGGTCCGCTCTGGAAGCGTTCCAAGCTTTTTAAGCGTTATCAATCCTCTTCCCCTTCCTCATCCCCGGTGCTCGCCCCTGATGGTGATATGCAGATGGCGAATTCACCCTTGATGGCAGGTCGGTTGGAAAGCGATGCCACGATGACTGAAGCTGTGCCATCTAGGAACTCCTCGAAGGACTTAGTCATTTCCCGCCCCACCAGGAGCCGGCGCTGGGGGGCGAGCTCGGCGATCTCCTCAAGCAGCTTTAGGATTCTAAAGGGAGATTCGTACAGGATGAAGGCTTCATCACGATCCAGCAGCTCTTGCAACCGCTTTTTCCGCCGGCCTTTTCGCGGGCTGAGAAAACCCTCGAAGGTGAAGGTCTTGCCAACAAACCCAGTCACGGAAACCAGTGTGGCAACTGCGGACACTCCTGGAATCGGCACAATCTTGAAACCTGCGGCCCGTACCGCATTCACCACCCGTGCCCCGGGATCACTGATACCCGGGGTTCCTGCATCGGAGACAAAAGCGATATCGTTCCCTGCGGCAAGAAGTCCGACTATACCAGCAGCTGAAGCTTCCTCGTTATGCGCATGGCAAGCGATCAGCCGTTTCTTGATTTCAAACCGGGTGAGAAGGTTCTGGGTATGCCTGGTATCCTCGCAAGCGATGATATCGACCGTCTTCAGCGTCTCCAAGGCACGCAAGGTGAGGTCGTCCAGATTGCCGATAGGTGTCGCCACCATGTACAGGGTGTTCATGCGGCCATTCTAGCGGTAAAACTGCCCAAGGGCAATGGTAATATTTACCATCTCCCTGCCCAACGCTCCAAATCAACCCCGCAAAATGCCTCTTTTCAGCCTACAGAACCGTGCATTAGTTAATTTTTAAGCTATTCCGTTGAGATTTTTCAAATCTTGGCATGGCACTTGCAATATAGAAGCCGTAGATAAAAAAACACCGGGCGGTGTCAGACCCCGCCGAGGAACCAAGGAGAAGATATGAAGACATTCAAGAGATTCAAAGACATCGTCAACGCCAACGTCAACGCCAAACTCGATAAGATGGAAGATCCGGAAAAGATGATCCGCTACATGCTCACCGAGATGGAGGAGACCCTGATCGAGGCTAAAAGCGCCGCCGCGGAGAGAATGGCCAACCGTTCGGTGATCGAGGAAGAGTCCAGACAGGCCGCGAAGGAACTGGAACGCTGGGCCCACCGCGCCGCCCTTGCTGTAGAGAAAGGCCGCGATGACCTCGCCCGGGAAGCCCTGATTGAGAAATCCCGCGTGGCAAAGCGCGTCGCCGGTCTTGATGAAGAGCTTGCGCAGATGAACGCAATCGTGAATTCCATGCAGGAGCAGATTTCCAAGCTCGAAGCCAAGCGCCAGGAAGTCCGGGACAAGCAGAGAATGCTGATCCAGCGCGCCTACCACGCGAAAGAGAAGCAGAAGGTAGTGGAGACCCTGCGCGAGATCGACTGCGCCGCCACTTGCCATAAGTTCGTTGAGTTGGAAGAGAAGATCGAGCGGATGGAAGCAGACGCTGAGATGGCCGGGTTCAGAGGAAACAGCCAGTCCAGCGAGAACCAGTTCGCGAAGATGGAGACCGATGAAGCTATCGAGGCGGAACTCGCCCAGTTGAAGGCTTCAAAAACCAAATAAGGAAGGAATCGAATGGATTACAATTACAGCAACCGCTATCGGCAGTATATGCGGGATGAGTACCACAAAGGCTATCAGGATGGCTTTGCCGAAAGCTCCCAAAGACGCCTGTGCCGTTCCAAAAACGGCATACTGCTTGGAGTCTGCCAGGGCTTCGCGAATTGGCTGGAAATCCCAGCCTGGCCCCTACGGGTTGCTGCCATCATCGCGTTTGTCGCCAGCGGCTTCTACCCGGTAGGCCTGATCTACCTCGCCGCCGCGCTTTTCATGGAACCTGAAAGACATTGATCCGAGACTCCCGGATTCATGTACCCTTGGACATCCGCTGCAAACGGATGTCCTTTTTTTTACTCCGCCAGCAGATCCTTGTATTTTCGATAGAGACCGCGGAACTGATCGTAGGTCAGCTTCAAGGCCGTGGCAGCCAATTTTTGATTCCCCTCATGCTCCGCAAGCGCCCGCTTGAGGAACACCAGGTCCAACTGTTCCTTCGCATGCTCGAAACCATCCAAAGGTATCGTGCTCCACGAGGAAACCGAAGTCTCATCCGCCGGTGCCGGCACAGGGGATGGAGCATGGATAGAGGGCGTGGCGTCCTTGACACATGGACCAGCCGATTGGCCAGCGGGAATGGGTGCAAAAGGATTCTCAAAAGGATTGAACGTAAGGGAATGGATGACCTGGCTATCGCTACGGTACACCGCCCGTTCAATCACATTCTTCAACTCCCGTACATTTCCAGGCCAAGGATAGGCCAGCAACTGGGCTTTCACCGCCGGGGAAAGCACAGGCATGTCATCCCGCTTGCATTCCAAGGCCATCTTGGAGGCAAAATAATGGGCCAGCAGCAATATGTCATCACCCCGCTCCCGTAAGGGAGGCAGAAAAAGCACTTCGAAGGAAAGGCGGTCCAACAGATCGTCCTTGAACTTCCCCTGCGCGCACAGCTCTGGGATATTGGCGTTTGTCGCCCCAACAATGCGGACATCAGACTCGTGGGTCTTCGAGGACCCAACCCGCTCGAAAGTACCGTACTCCACTACCCTGAGAATCTTTTCCTGGACTTCCAAGGGGATAAGACCGATTTCGTCGAGAAACAGAGTGCCCCCCTCCGCTTCCTCAAACCGTCCTTTACGGGTTTTGTTCGCTCCGGTGAAAGCACCGGCCTCATATCCGAAAAGCTCTGGCTCAATCAAAGAGGGCGGCAAGGCGGCGCAGTTCACCGTCACCAGGCTGTTCTGCCATCTTGGAGAAAGGTAATGCAGCCGGGTGGCCGCGATCTCTTTCCCACTCCCCCTCTCCCCCACCACCAGCACACTCCGGTTTACCTTTGCGGCCCGGCTGAGGGCTTGTTGGAAATTGAGGAAAACCTCCGATTCTCCCAAAGGAGCTTGCGCATAGCCCGGTCTTTCTTCACTCATAGGTGGATTTTACCACACAATGGTGAGATTCACCATATGTCAGCGGTTGGAATCAACTTTCCTTTGGCGATTCATATAGTAAAAAACTTCATATTTTCTGACAATTCAATACTTGCAAGCGAAATAATAATGATTCATAGTAGTGTTTGGGAAATCCGCAGGTGTTGGCACGGGAACTGCAATATAATTGGCAGAGTAACAGATTGCATATACACCATATGCGAAGGAGCACACAATGGGAGTATTCTCAAGATTCATGGACATCGTGAACGCCAACATCAATTCACTGCTCGATAAAGCCGAAGATCCAGAGAAAATGATAAAGTTGATGATGCAGGAAATGGAAGACACGCTCATCGAGCTGAAATCCGCCTGCGCGGCAAAGATGGCCTCTAAAGCCAAGTTGGATCGAAACGGCAAAGAGCTGGAAGCACTTGTGCAACGCTGGATCAGCCGAGCTGAGCTAGCCATTTCCCGTGGTCGCGAAGACCTCGCGCGCGACGCTTTGATCGAGAAGCGCAAGGCGATTTCCGAACTGGACCGCCTGAAGGAAGAAGCAGCCCGCTATACCGACATGATAGCGAAGAGCAAAGAGGACATCGGCCGTCTGGAGGACAAGCTGCTGTCATTGCGCCAGAAGCACCAGAGCATCGCGGAGAGAGCCGCACGGGCCCGCGAGGAGCAGACTGCCAACGATACCCTTCGGAAAGCCTCCGACAGCGCGGCTTTTGGTAAATTCCAGCACATGGAAGACCATGTCGACCGGATGGAAGCCAACGCAAGCATGTCCCGTTTTGCAACGAACGATGTGGAAAACCGCTTCGCCGACCTAGAGGAGCTGGATGATATTGAAGCCGAGCTTGAGGCGATGCGTAAGCAAGCCGGGACAAGTAAGTAAGCAGCTGGGGGAGAGATAAGATAATGGATAGCAGTGTATTGATTCCGATAATCGCGATTGTGGTTCCGTTCGCGTTCGCCGCCTGGGTGATCCAAGCGGGCATACGGTCGAAGGAACGCAAGCGGGGTATGAGGGATTCCCAACAGAAGGAAGCCCGTCAGGACGACAGGGAACTCGAGGAAGGAATTAGAAATCTTGAAAAGCGGATAGAGAATCTTGAGATCATCCTCCGCGGCAAACATAAGGAATAGGTGAAAAGATGTTCATTCATGGATTGTACCGGTCCCGGACGGGCAAAGTGTTTGGAGTCTGCCAGGGAATCGCCAATTGGCGGGATCTCCCAGTGGACATACTGCGGGCGATTGTCGCGGTGGCGATTTTAGTCACCGGCATCTTCCCTGGTGTCATCATCTACGCGCTGGTAGCGCTGTTCCTACCCTTGGAACCAGGCTACGGCACCCACTATGGGGACGATGACGATGAGAAAGAGGAACGCAAATCTTCTGCTAAGGAATATAGGCGTGATTACAGCAGACCCCGTTCAAGAGAAGACCTTCGTGCGACCTTTGAGAATCTGAAGAAGAAAGTCCAAGGGATGGAAGAAGAGATTTTTGACAAGGAACGTGATTGGGACCAAAGGTTCCACGAGGACAGAGGATGAAACGCATACTGGTATTGACCTGTCTGATGCTTGCGGTGGCTTTACAACTGTCCGCCGCAGGATCAGCCTATGAGCAGCGTATTGGATCGCTGCTTCCCAATGGAGACCTTACCATCAAGACCGATTCAGCAGCCCTGGTCGTCTCCCAGGACCGAGGAAACGACAAGCTGGACATCCAGCTGACTGGGGTTGGACGCAGTAATTACAACCTGACCGTGCGGGAAGACCGTGGTGATGTGACAATCGAAGTAAAACGCAAGAAGCAATGGCTTGTAAAAGTATTTCAGGTTTCGGAAGTCAAGCTGACGGTAAGGATTCCCTCATCGTGGAAGAATGGAGCGCTTGAAGTGGGAACCGTCTCCGGCTCCATCAAGATAGATTCCGACCTGGTCGGCGAAAAAATCAAAATCGGTTCCGTTTCCGGTGCCATAAGCTTCGGATCGTTCATGGCTGATAAAACGATCGCGCTGCAAAGTGTGTCGGGAAGAATCAGTGGTGGCAAAATCGCCTCCTACGAGGCTAAAGTTGAATCGGTATCCGGAGCTATCGACATTGAACGGGTCGATGTGGACGATGACGGCACCTTGGACGTCTCCTCTATCTCAGGAAGAATCACCCTCCCCCGGATGAACGCCACAACCGCAAGCATCCATTCCATCTCCGGTGCCATCGATTGCACCATCCCTGCCTCTTTCGATGGCCGTCTATCACTTAAAACAGTATCTGGAAGTGTCGACAGCAGCATAAAAGGGAGTCTCAATGATGAAACCAACGGCAAGACAAGGGTATATACCTTAGGCAAAGGCTATGGATACATCGAGATATCCTCCACCTCCGGGCGAGTCTCGCTGCACAACTGAACCCCACCGATTCCCTAAATCGAACGGAGCCCCCGCAAGGGCTCCGAATTTTTTGGACTCACTCCAATTTCGTGTGGTTTAGGTTCCAGGAACTTTTTCCACAGGTTTCCAGCTTGACGAACCTTAGAAGAATGAGTATTAATTAGCTGGCTAACTAATAGGAGCTTTCATGGCAGAGACCGAAATCAATACTCATGATCAGCCTACCGACGGCCCTCAATTGCTTGCCCAGGTATTCCGCCTTCGCTTCCACCGTATCTATGCCCTCCTCACCACACTAGGGCTCTACCCCGGACAGCACCATCTGCTGATGCAGTTGGGAAGATTGGATGGAATCAGTCAAGCCGACCTTGCTAAAAAGCTTCTGATCAAACCATCAACCCTTACGGTGATGGTGGGAAGGATGGCTCGTATCGGATTGGTCTTGAAAAAACAGGATGAGTTTGACAAACGGGTCTTGCGCATCCACCTCACGGAAAAAGGTAAAAACGCTTTGGTGGAAGCCCATCTTCGGATGGACCAGGTCGAAAAAGAGACCTTTCAAGGATTCACAGAAGAAGAACTTATGCAATTCGGGCTTTTCGCCCAACGGATGAAACAGAATCTCATTCAAGCCAACAAGGGAGAGACGACATGTCCTTGGTTTTAAAATACTTAAAAAGATCGTTGGGAGCAGTATTGCTGATCATCGCGCTGCTATCCATAAAAGCCATCTGCGATCTCTCGCTTCCGGCGTTCACTTCGGATATAGTCAACATCGGCATCCAGCAAGGTGGAATCGCAGAAGTGATCCCTACGACCATGAGAGAAACCACTTTCAATGGATTGCTCTCCCTTGTAGGACCCGAAGACGCCGCGGTACTTGAGGCCGCCTACCGTACCGGAACCCTTGAAACCACGAATGAACCGGTTCGCACGCTTATAGGTGATGTGGATGAGACCGCATTGGAATCCATTTTGCTGAAGGCCTTCGCACAGAAGGCCATGGGGATGGGAAAGGCCTTGCCCGCTGGTATCCCTGAGGCCATCACACGCCAGAGCGCGATCGCCGCGGTGAAAGCCGAATACATCGCCCTAGGAATGGACATAGAGGGGATGCAGATTGGGTACATAGCCTCCACTGGGTTCAAGATGCTCGGAATCTCAGCACTCAGCATGCTGGCTTCGGTGCTGATGTCCTATATCGCTTCCCGGGTAGCGGCACGGCTGGGAAAAGAGATGCGGTCCGATGTCTTTACCAAAGTGGTCGCGTTCTCCAATCCAGAGATGGACAACTTCTCCACCGCCTCACTCATCACCCGCAGCACCAACGATATCCAGCAAGTGCAGACATCCATGGTGATGATTCTGCGCATCGTGTTCTTTGCCCCTATCCTTGCTGTTGGCGGGTTCATCAAAGTACTAGGGACAAACACCTCGATGGCTTGGATTATAGGAGTCGGTATTCTGGCGATCTTCACCGTAGTGGGAGTGGTCTTCAGCTTTGCCATGCCCCGTTTTAAAAAACTGCAGAAACTCGTGGACAAGATCAACCTCGTCACCCGCGAATTGGTCTCCGGTATCCAGGTGGTCCGCGCTTTGAGCACCCAAAAACATGAGGAGAAACGGTTCGACCAAGCGAACCTGGAGCTCACCAAGACCTCTCTCTTCTTAAACAGGACCATGTCGGCCATGATGCCGTTGATGATGCTCATCATGAACCTGATGGCGATATTGATTGTGTGGAAGGGTGGACACAGCATTGAAACCGGAAACATGCAGGTAGGCGATATGATGGCCTTCATCCAATATGCGATGCAGATCATGATGTCCTTTTTAATGCTCACGATGCTCACCATCATGCTCCCGCGGGCCTCGGTTTCGGCCACCCGGGTCTCCGAGGTCCTGAACACTCCGATATCCATCACCGAGAAGCCAAAAACCTTATCCTTCGATGAATCCAAGAAGGGGGTGGTGGAATTTCAAAAAGTCAGCTTCACCTACCCAGGGGCGACCACGGAAGTCCTATCCGACATCACCTTCACCGCCCGACCAGGGCAAGTGACAGCTATCATCGGTAGCACTGGAAGCGGAAAGTCCACCATCATCAACCTCATCCCACGTTTTCACGACATCACTAAGGGCTCACTACTGGTGGATGGGGTGGACGTCCGGGACGCTTCGCTGCACAATCTGCGTTCCCGCATCGGATACGTACCGCAGAAAGGCCTGCTGTTCTCCGGCACCATCGCCTCCAATATAAAATACGGTGACAATCAGATGAGCATGGAGAACATGGAGCATGCGGCACGGATTTCGCAATCAGCGGCGTTCATCGCTGAAAAAACCGAGGGCTTCGATTCAACCATCGCTCAAGGCGGCGTGAACGTATCGGGTGGCCAGAAGCAACGTCTGGCGATCGCGCGTGCCATCGCTATCAAGCCCGAGATCCTCATCTTCGACGACAGTTTCAGCGCCCTCGATTACAAGACCGACAACCTGCTGCGCAAGGCACTTCATACCGAACTTGCCTCCAGCACAGTCATCATCGTGGCCCAACGGATAAGCACCATCGTGCATGCCGACCAGATCCTGGTGGTTGAGGAAGGACGCATCGTCGGTCAGGGCACACACCTGCAGCTGATGGAGACCTGCCCCGTCTACCAGCAGATCGCGCAATCACAGCTTTCGCAACAGGAGATCACCCACCATGCAGAATAATTCAAACCAAAAGCCGGCCACAGCTCCAAGCGGACCAATCATGCGCGGACCGAGCGGTGGTCCAGGAATACGTGGCTTCGGCGCTCCTGTCCAAAAACCAAAGAATTTCAAACAGACCACCCGAACGCTATTAAAAAGGTTGGCACCCTTCCGTCTTGCGATCATCTTCGTTTTGATAGCGGCCTTGGGAAGCACGGTTTTTGCAATCGTCGGTCCGAAAATCCTAGGACAGGCAACTACCGGGATATTCACGGGGATGATAGGGAAGTTCACGGGTGGACCAGGGATTGATTTTGTGGCGATCGCCCGAATCCTCGTTCTGCTTATCATACTATATGGGATAAGCTCGGTGCTGTCGTTCGTTCAAGGATATGTGATGAGCACCATCACCCAGAAGGTCTCCTACACACTCCGAAAGGAAATCTCGGAAAAGATCAACCGGATGCCCATGAAGAGCCTTGATGCCATCACCCATGGAGAGATTCTTTCACGCGTCACCAACGATATCGACACCCTCAGCCAGAACCTCAACCAAGGGCTGGTGCAGGTGATCACCTCGGCAGCCACCCTTGTAGGAGTCATGGTGATGATGCTTTCCATCAGCTGGCTCATGACCTTGGTGACTCTCGTGGTCCTCCCCCTTTCATTCTTGTTTGTGTCGCGGATTGTCAAACTCTCCCAGAAATATTTCGTGCAGCAGCAGGCGGCTCTCGGACAGGTGAATGGCCAGGTTGAGGAAGTATATGGCGGTCATGCGGTGGTGAAAGCTTTCAACGGTGAGGCCCAAGTGGTGGAGACCTTCAACCAGACCAACGAGAAGCTCTATCATTCCGCTTGGAAATCCCAATTCCTCTCGGGCCTGATGATGCCGGTGATGCATGGCATTGGTGATCTGGGATATGTGGCGGTTGCTCTGCTCGGTGGTGTATTGGTGATCAAGCAGACTATTTCCGTGGGAGACATCCAGGCTTTCATCCAGTACATGCGTAACTTCACCCAGCCTATCGTGCAAGTCGCGCAGGTTTCCAATATGCTTCAAGCCACCATCGCAGCCTCCGAACGGGTGTTCGAGTTTCTCGATGGAGAGGAAGAGCTGGATGAGGCTACCGTATGCCCGCTTGACAAGCTCCAAGGGAATGTGGATTTCAACCATGTCCGGTTTGGCTACACAGAAGACAACATCATCATCCGGGACTTCTCGGTCAGCATCCGCCAAGGCCAGAAGGTGGCGATAGTTGGACCAACCGGGGCCGGCAAAACCACCATGGTGAAACTGCTGATGCGTTTCTATGACGTGAATGCCGGGAGCATAAGCGTGGATGGACACGATATCCGCTCGCTCTCCCGGGGAGACCTCCGCAAGCAGTTCGGCATGGTGCTTCAGGAGGCTTGGTTGTTCAATGGCACAATCCGCGAGAACATACGCTACGGCCGATTGTCCGCGACAGATGAGGAAGTGGTCGAGGCAGCTAAAGCGGCCCGTATCCATCACTTCATCCAAACCCTTCCCGATGGCTACGACATGGTGATAAATGAGGAATCCACCAATATATCCCAAGGACAGAAACAGTTGATAACCATCGCCCGCGCGATTTTAGCCGACCCTGGCCTGCTGATTCTGGACGAAGCCACCAGTTCTGTCGACACCCGTACGGAAATCCTAATCCAGGAAGCGATGGACCATCTCATGCACGACCGGACAAGCTTCATCATCGCCCATCGGCTATCCACTATCCGGAACGCCGACCTTATCCTCGTGATGCGGGATGGGGATATTGTGGAGCAAGGTTCGCACGAAGGGCTTCTTGCCGCCAACGGCTTCTACGCCAGCATGTACAATGCCCAGTTCGAGCGGATGGATGAGGTGGCGAACCTGTAGACGGCTAGCCAAGAAACACGTTCGTAGCTACAATGCTGAAAATTGTAAGAAGTGTTGATGTTTGAGGAGGGCCGTGGGGTGGTCATCGGATTGGACATTGGCTCCACCACAATAAAATGTGTTGTCCTTGATTCCCAGGAGAACATCGTGTTCTCCAGTTATGAACGTCATCTATCTCAAATCACCTCCCAGACTGCCAGGATGTTGGAGAAAATCGCCTCAACAGTCCCTTCTGGAGAGGATACCTATCTTATGGTGTCAGGCTCGGCGGGTATGGGGATGGCGGACCGATGCGGACTCCCCTTCATTCAAGAGGTATACGCAACCCGTGTGGCGGCGAAGAGGCTCATCCCGGACGCCGATGTGATCATCGAGCTTGGAGGAGAGGATGCCAAGATCCTCTTTCTCTCCCATGGGCTGGAAGTGCGCATGAATGGTTCTTGCGCCGGTGGCACCGGGGCCTTCATCGACCAGATGGCCACGTTGCTCGGCCTGAGCGGCGATGAGATGGATACCGTGGCAAGCCAAGCGGAGAAAATCTACACCATAGCTTCCCGCTGCGGGGTGTTCGCAAAATCGGATATCCAGCCGCTCCTTAACCAAGGTGCCCGAAAAAGCGATATCGCCGCAAGCATCCTCTACGCGGTGGTTAACCAGACAATCGGAGGCCTGGCCCAAGGCCACCCCATCCAAGGAAAAGTCGTGTACCTTGGCGGACCGCTCACCTTCATGCGGCAGCTGCGGGAAAGTTTCGACAAGACTATCAAGACCAAGGGTCTTTGCCCAGAGAACTCGCTTCATTATGTCGCTCTCGGAGCAGCCTACAGCGCATCGTCAAAAGTCGACCTGCAGCAAGCGATCGCCTCGCTTTCCAGGTACAAAGGAGACGATTCCATCCCTGCGATCAAACCCTTGTTCGAAAACGAGGAGGAGTATCGGCAGTTTGTGACGCGGCATGCCCTTGCCACCGTTCCCTTCGTCCATAGCGGGAGCAGGCAGTACGCGGACGGGGTCTATCTGGGAATCGATGCCGGCTCCACCACCGTCAAGACTGTGTTGATCGACTGCCAGGGGACCCTTCTGGATTACTCCTACCAAAACAACAGCGGCAATCCCGTGCCGATCATCAAAGCCAAGCTTGAGCAACTCTATCAAGAGCATCCCGAAATTAAAATCTTAGGGAGCGCGGTGACTGGTTATGGTGAGGAAATAGTGAGACAGGCTTTCCAGATAGATGAAGGCTTGGTGGAGACGGTCGCCCATTTCACCGCGGCCAAGCACTTCCTGCCTCAAGTGGAATTCGTCATCGACATCGGTGGACAGGATATCAAGTGCTTCCAGATCCATAACGGGGCGGTTGACAATATCTTTTTGAATGAAGCATGCTCTTCCGGGTGCGGCTCGTTCCTACAGACCTTCGCCACCGCGTTGGGATACCCCATCGATGAGTTTGCCCGGCTCGGGTTGTTTGCCAAAAGACCGGTTGACTTAGGGTCCCGCTGCACAGTGTTCATGAACTCCTCTGTCAAGCAAGCGCAGAAAGAAGGGGCTTCAGTGGAGGATATCAGCGCTGGCCTTTCCATCAGCGTAGTTAAGAACGCCCTGTACAAAGTAATCCGGACAACCTCCACCTCCAGCTTGGGAAAACATGTGGTGGTACAGGGAGGAACCTTCCTCAACGATGCCGTATTACGTGCATTCGAGCAGGAATTAGAGATACAAGTGGTCCGCCCGGACATCGCAGGTCTCATGGGAGCCTATGGAGCCGCGCTGTATTGCCGCTCCTTGCCTCGGGTTGGATCGTCCATCATCGACTCGCAAGCGCTGAAAGCGTTCACCCATGAAGTCAAGGTATCCACCTGCCGCTTCTGCACCAATGCCTGCCGGCTCACCGTGAATCTCTTCAATACCGGACGCCGCTACATCAGCGGCAACCGCTGTGAACGTCCCGTCACCAACAAGACGATTGACGAATCCCTAGACCTATACGCATGGAAGCTAAGCCGACTTCAACACATGGCACAGGTCGCTGGTCCTGATACGGGTAAAGAAGCTATCGGTATTCCCCTGGGCCTGAATCTGTACGAGCTGCTTCCTTTCTGGAAAGCATTCTTCAACACATTAGGCTATCCAGTGGTCACCTCAAGGCCATCCAACCGAAAGCTGTATCTGCTTGGTCAGGCCACCATACCCTCAGACACCGCCTGTTTCCCCGCGAAGCTCCTCCATGGCCATGTGCAATCGCTTATCGATGCCGGTATAAAGACCATTTTCTATCCCTGCATGACCTACAACGTAGATGAAGGCCTTGGCGACAACCATTTCAACTGCCCTATCGTCGCCTATTATCCCGAGGTCCTCGCAGCAAACATGGATCAACTCGGTGAGGTCCGGTTCATCAAACCCCATGTGGGGCTGCATCGCCGCGCCGATTTTCCCGCCAAGATGCAGGAGCATCTCGCACCGTATTTCGGGCGGATAGCCAAGGCAAAGCTGCGAAAGGCAACCGATGCCGCCTATACGGCCTATGCGCAGTATCTAGGCGAAGTGCGGAATGAAGGCGCTCGCATCATCGCACAGGCCCGGAGCCAAGGCAAACGGATCATCGTGCTGGCGGGAAGGCCCTATCATGCCGATCCGGAAGTGAGCCATGGAATCGATAAGCTGATCGCAGGCTTTGGTGTGGCGGTGGTTTCCGAGGACGCTTTGTTCCCACTGGTGGAGAAATTCCCTGTGCATGTCCTTAATCAATGGACCTACCATGCCCGCCTGTACGCCGCCGCCAAAGCGATAGCCCATGAACCCGATATGCACCTGGTGCAGCTGGTATCGTTCGGATGCGGTGTGGATGCGATAACCACTGATGAGACCAGAGAGATTCTGGAAGCGGCGGGAAGCATGTACACCCAGATCAAGATTGACGAGATCACCAATCTCGGCGCAGTCCGCATACGAATCAGAAGTCTCCTTTCAGCCCTTGACCAGCAGGAAAAAGCGGGGGAGGACTGATGCGCAATCCGGAATTCACCCGTGCGATGCGGACCACCCACACTATACTGGCACCGAACATGGCCTCCATCCAGTTCGATTTGCTGGTGAATATCCTTAAGGATGAGGGCTACACAGTCCGGCTGCTTCACAATGAAGGACCCCAGGTCGTTCAGAAAGGCCTGAAATATGTCCATAACGACACCTGTTATCCTGCGTTGCTAGTGATAGGTCAGATGATCGATGCTCTCGATAGCGGCGAATACGACCTTGACAGGATAGCCCTCGCCATAACGCAGACAGGAGGAGGCTGCCGGGCTTCCAATTATATCCACCTGCTTCGAAAAGCCTTGGGCCGGGCCGGTTATGGTCAGATTCCGGTAGTGTCGCTGAACCTAAAGGGGCTTGATCGAAAGACCGGTTTCAGCATCACCCTCAAGATGCTCCGCAAGGGTGTTGCCGGTACTCTGATGGGTGATTGCCTGATGTTGTTGAAGAACCAAGTGTCGCCCTACGAAGTCAACCCTGGGGAAACCGCAGCCATGGTCAAGACATGGATCGAGCGGCTTTCGGGACAATTCGGAAACGGACATGGGTACCGCGGGATATCAATGCGTAAAAATTTTCGCCTGATGGTGGCCGATTTCGCCAGTATTCCAATAGATTCGAATCGATCAGTGGTGAAAGTGGGCATCGTTGGTGAAATCTATATGAAGTACGCCCCCCTTGGAAACAACCACCTGGAGGATTTCCTCGCTTCCCAAGGCTGTGAGGTGATGGTCCCCGGGTTGATGGGGTTCATTCTCTATGGTCTTCACAACCAGCTGGAGGATATCAAGCTCTACGGAGGAAGTTGGCAAAGGGCCCTTATGGTGAAAGCGCTGATGCGCTACCTGCTCAGCCTCGAGAAGATCATGATCGACGCTATCAAGCGGGAACGCCGATTCACCCCCCCGGTCCCTTTCGACCATACCATAGATACAGCGCGGGAAGTGATCAATCTAGGTTGCAAGATGGGCGAAGGCTGGCTGCTTACCGCGGAGATGCGGGACCTTGCCAAGCTGGGGTACCGGAACATCATCTGTGTCCAACCCTTCGGGTGCCTTCCAAACCATATCGTGGGCAAAGGCATGATCCGTCGACTCAAACAACTGGATGAGGATGTGAACATCGTGCCGATCGACTATGACCCAAGCGCCACTCGGGTAAACCAGGAGAATAGAATCAAGCTGATGCTGGCGATGGCTACAGAAAACAAGGAGCGTCAAAGCCCGGATCAATCGTCCTCGCGTTGATTCCTTTCTGCAGAAGGGGTGTCCTCCACCAAGGGTCCGACATGCAGCCTCAGGGCCTGTATGCGTTTGTCCTGCACATCCTCAACGGAGAAGGTGAGATTCTTATAGGTCACCATAAAGCGCTCGCCATCCTCGGGGATGCGCCCTAGCTGACCAATCACAAAGCCGCCGATCGTTTCGTATTCATCATCGGGAAGCGCAAGGTCGAGTTCATCATTGACCTCCTCGATGGGGATGATGCCATTGATCAGATAGGTATCCACCTCGCAGTTCTGGATCACCAGCTCTTCTTCATCATGTTCATCGTAGATCCTTCCCATCACATCCTCGATGAGGTCTTCCATGGTTACCAGGCCAAGGATTCCACCGTATTCATCAAGCACGATAGCCATATGGTTCTTGGCCAGCTTCATCTCCCTGAACAGATGGTCCGCGGGTTTGGAGAATGGAATGAAATAGGGAGGACGCATGATGGAGCAGAGATCGAACTGGTCCTCCTTCCCGTAGAAGGAGAAGAGGTCCTTGATATGCATGATTCCAACGATATTGTCGAGATTCTCGTGATACACGGGATAACGTGAGAAATGGCCCTCGGAAGCCAGCTTGAACACCTCCCCCACGGTGATGTCGCAGGATATCGCCATAATATCGGAACGATGGGTCATCAACTCCACCGCTTGCCGGTCGTTGAAATCGAAAATATTATGGATCATCTCCTGCTCTTCATTTTCGATAGTGCCCGAACTTCCACCTGCATCAACCATCAGGCGGATATCCTGTTCAGTCACATTCTGCCCCGCTTCCGAGCTTTTGATGCCGAACAACCGCACCACCACATTGGTGGAGGCGGACAGCAACGTGACGAACGGTGCGAAAATGATTGAAAAGACATACAGTGGCCGGGCAACCAGCAGCGCGAGGGTATCGGCATGATGAAGAGCCACCCTCTTTGGCACAAGTTCTCCAAAAATCAAGGTGAATAGAGCGAGGATAAAAGTGACAAACACCATTGAGACTGTTTTGACCAGTCCAGGATTCCCTCCAAAACCAGCCTCCAATGCGGCTTCCACTATACGTGTGGAGAAAGACTCGGAGGCGAACGCACTTGCGAGAAAACCAGCGAGTGTGACCCCTATCTGGATAGTGGCGAGGAAGCGGCTGGTATTGGTCCGTAAGCGCTCCAGCAGCTGGGCTTTTCGATTACCCGATTCCGCGAGAAAACGAATTTTGGTTTCGTTCAGGGAAATGAGCGCGATCTCGGAGCCTGCGAAAAACGCATTGATGAGCATGAGAATCACTATCACAAAGAATTGTAGGAGCATAATGCGTTTACTCTACATCACCGGTATCCAAAAATCAATTTCTATTTAGGGCACCTGGTTTTCCTACGCTTGGGGCTCTTGTTCCCCATCGTTCCCAAATAAGGAGAGTTGCGCTGGACCATGCGGCCGCAGGCGTTCGGTGACGACGTCGCCTTTACCCAAAACCCCGATCTGCAAGGGAGAAGTGGACCTCGCTTGCGCATAATTGCCATGGACTTGGCGTTCGGCGTAGTTGGCGTAGCAGTAGAGGCACATGTTCAGGCATGTGTTGTACATGCCGATATCCAGACTTGCAGCGCACCGGCAATAGGGCCGCTGATTCTTCTGCTGGAGCGAACCCATGTGGATCCCACTCAGGCGCTCCACCAGCTGGGCATCGATGCAACTGCCATGCTCCACACCTAGCCCGCTGAGATCGATGGCTTCAGCACACGTTTTCACCACAATCTTGTTGATTGAAGCCTGGGAGACAATATTGGCTACCAGCCGTCTGCGGTCGACGTCCGAGAAAGGAAGGGGATTCAGGGTTTCGGCATGGGCGATTGTGTTCTTATACACATCCAGAAAGCTGATGATGCATTGTCCAGTATATCCCCCCAATTTTCGGGCTAGATAGCTGTAGCTTTCCACATGATAGCCCATCGGATAGCTTTTATTGATAAGAATGGGATCGTACCGCCATATCATGCGATCGGGTCCCAATGTGTCGGCGAGTTTCCGGAACCTGTCGATGGATTCCCCCATTGGAGGAGATTTTGGCTCGATATCCTGTCCATACGCATTGATCGTGTAGAGGAAGTAGTAAGGATAGGCCGATAACTCATTGAGATACGGAATGAGCGGAGCGGGGTTTTTCGTCCAGAACACAATGCAGGCGACCGCCTCGGGTGATAGATCCACTTTCTGAATCTGATGGAAATCACGTACGTTGCGCACAAGGACCGATCGCTCGCGGATGCGCTGCATGAACCAAGCTGCATAGTGGTTTGGTATATCGGTGCGACGGCTGGCGCTGATGATCAAAGGAGCGCCCGCTTGATCCTTCATGCACACCTCCTTGCGCAGTTGCCGTGCAGGTATATTTTCGCCTACGATTCCACATACGTCAAGCCTGAGGTTCAACGTGCATAGGCCCCTTTGTCGGACGGTGCTGGATACAACGAATCCTTGAGTCCCGAGGGTTTATCCAATTGAAATGGAATGGTCTAAATGGTACTATGCTGCCATGGAATACAAGCAGAGAACAGTAACATGTGGCGCATTGCGGAAATCGGATGATGGCCAACGGGTCGTGTTGAATGGCTGGGTGCATCGCAATCGGAACCATGGTGGTATCCATTTCATCAACTTGCGGGACCGCTATGGAATCACACAAGTGGTGGTGGGTGAACACGCACCCGATGACGTGGTCGCGGTGGCAGGCGAACTCCATCTGGAGTACTGTGTCTCGGTAGAAGGCATTGTGCATGCCCGCCCCGCATCCATGGTGAACGCGGAGATGGGTACAGGGGAAATCGAGGTTGAAGCCCTCTCGCTGCAGATTCTCTCCCGCTGCGAGCCTTTGCCCTTCATGATCGACGAAAACGAGACCGATGCGAAGGAAGACACCCGTCTCCGGTACCGTTATCTGGACCTCCGTTCGGGGGCGATGCAGAAGCGCATCAAGCTTCGGCACGACTTTGTCCGGGCTATCCGCGAGTATCTTTCCTCACGTGATTTCTACGAGATAGAGACTCCCACGCTTATCAAATCCACCCCGGAGGGAGCACGCGACTTCCTCGTCCCATCCCGTATATACCCTGGGAAATTCTATGCGCTTCCCCAGAGCCCCCAGCTGTTCAAGCAGATTCTGATGGTGAGTGGTTTTGACAAGTATTTCCAAATCGCACGGTGCTATCGTGACGAGGATGCGCGTGGCGACCGTCAGCTCGAGTTCACCCAGCTTGATATGGAAATGAGCTTTGTGAATCGCGATGACATCCTGTTGGTGATGGAAGGCCTGTTCAATCATGTGTTCAAGCAGGTTATGGACTATCAATTGCCTGCCCATTTCACCAGACTCACGTGGCACGAAGCCATGAACACATATGGTGTGGATAAACCGGACCTTCGTTATGGGCTTCCCATCGTGGCGGTGGATGACTTGGCGAAAGCCAGTTCCTTCGGCACGTTCCTACAGGTTCTTTCCGATGGCGGAACTGTGAAAGCCCTCAAAGCCCCGGCCTCCGAAGCACCAGCCTACTCGCGCAAGTACATCTCGGAACTCGAGGATGCAGCCAAGATCTATGGCGCCAAAGGACTGGCCTGGATCAAGGTAGGCTCCAACGGCGCAATCGAAGGCGGTGTGTCCAAGTTCTTCGTCGGCCAGGAGCAGGCGCTTATCCAGAGGATGGAAGCCAAGGAAGGCGACATGATTGTCTTTGTAGCCGACCAATGGAAGAAAACCTGCAACTCATTAGGTGCTGTGCGCATCAAGCTTGCACGCGACCTTGGCCTGGTCACCAAAGGAACATTCGAATTCTGCTGGATCGTGGACTTCCCGCTGTTTGAATACAATGAAGACGCGAAGCATTGGGAAGCCGCCCACCATATGTTCTCCATGCCTCAGGTCCAATACCTGGACACCTTGGAGTCAGACCCCGGTAGTGTCAAAGGCGATTTGTACGACCTGGTGCTCAATGGCTACGAAGTCGCCTCGGGTTCTATCCGTATCCACGATGTGGAATTGCAAAAGCGCATCTTCCGCATCTGCAACTTCACCGATGAAGAGGCGGAAAGCCGGTTTGGGTTCCTTCTAAACGCGTTCCGCTACGGCCCTCCCCCTCATGGCGGCATCGCTCCTGGAATCGACCGCATGGTGATGATCATGGCCGAGCAGACTTCAATCAAAGAAGTCATCGCGTTCCCAAAGAACACCGCGGCCATATCCCCTATGGACGATTCTCCTTCATCTGTGGACGAACAGCAGCTTGACGACCTACACCTGATCATCAAGCAGCTGAAGAAAACGGAATAGGTGATATTCGTTTGAAAGTACCGGCGCGCTTGGTTGTGATTGGCGGGGGCCCTGCGGGGCTCTTCGCCGCCCTAAGCGCCTGCTCCGTGCTCAAGGCTTCATCATTTCCTGCCGTTGTCACGGTGTTGGAACGGAATGCCCGTCTTGGGCTGAAGCTGCTTGCCACAGGTTCGGGCCAATGCAATATAACCCAGAACGCATCTCCTGAGGAAATGGCAACGCATTATGGCGACAAAAGCCGTTTCCTCCTTCCTGCGCTCAAGGCCTGCCCTCCTTCGCAAGTAATGGATCGGTTCTCCGCCTGGAACCTCCCCCTCGTCATCCGTGGCGATGGTAAAGTGTTCCCCCGCAGCCTCAGGGCTCGGGATGTGCTCGATACGCTGCAAGAGCAGTGCATCAAGGCCAAGGTGGAATTCCAAAGGGATAGCCGCGTCAGCGCTCTCATCCGAGAGAACGATTCTTTCCATATCAGCATTGAAAACGGCACAACCCTTGTAGCGGATGCGGTGATAATCGCCACCGGCGGTTTGTCTTACCCAACTACAGGCTCCACGGGGGATGGTTATGCGCTGGCTAAAAGCCTGGGACATACGATCATCACTCCCCATGCGGCCTTGACAGGAGTTTATACACCTCAAAGCACCCTTGGCAACCTCAGCGGCATCTCCTTTACACCGGCAGGTCTCACTATCCTCACGGGGCCAGAGAAAGGCCGGTATTGGAGCGGACCGCTATTGATCACCCATACGGGGATATCCGGTCCCTTGGTCCTCAACAACAGCCGCTACCTAACATCTGGCGATGAAGTCTCGCTCTGTTTTCTACCCCATGAAGATGGTACTCTGCGGACGCCCCTCGAGATGGAGTCTTTGTTAAAACGGCTTATAGCCAACCAAGGATCGCTGCAGTTGCAGACAGTTCTCCACCAGCTGGATCTTCCCAAAGCCTTCATCTCTTGGGTATTGCAGGAAAGTGGGGTGGATGGTGGCCACAAGGCTGCTGAAGTAGGGAAAAAACAACTGGCGCCCATCGCGCAAGCGCTTGTAGCCACGCGTCTATCGGTTTCACTGAAAGGGTGTCTGGAAAAAGCGATGGCTACTGCCGGGGGAGTCGCGCTTTCGGAAGTCAATCGCAAGACCATGCAGTCACAACTGGTTGAAGGTCTCTATTTCGCAGGCGAAGTCCTGGATATCGATGGAGACACCGGAGGCTACAACCTGCAGGCAGCGTGGTCCACAGGATGGGCTGCGGGCCAAGCGGCAGCCGTCTCGATATCAACCGCTTTACCAAAGTGATAATTTATATTATTTTACGAACACAGACTATTGATAAAAGGGAAGGTACTACCCATGGGTTCAAAAACACATATCGTCGCACATTACGGAGTGCATGCAGGGAAACTAGTGACCGATAGCGGCGCAGCCGTCGCGCTTGGCCACGAAGCAAGTACGTTCGCCCCTTACGAGCTCCTACTAGGAGGACTTTCCTATTGCCTGTTCCGAACTTTTGAAGATATCGCTGCGAAGATGCAGCTTGCCTACGAAGGCGTCGACATGCATGTGGATGGTGAAAAGCGAGAGGAAAAAGTCGCGACACTGGAATTCTGCAAGGTGAGCCTGCGCGCCAAGGGTGTGACAGATCAGGAAAAATTCAAAAAAGCCTTTGATATCGCCACCCGTTACTGTTCTGTGTACAACACCATCAGCAAAGTCGCGACCATGAGCTGGAGTGTCGAGTTCGTCTGACCCTTCCGCTTATCCACATCTACTCCAATTGATTTCCCATTTGTAACCAGCCCCCCAAAAAAACAGGGGGGTCGCTTGCAATGCATGTAGGAAGCCTGTAAAAATAAAAACATATCCACCACCTCTATTTCCACGTGAAATTTCCAAAAAAAGAAAATAAAAGAAAACATATATTAGATAAATTTTTCTTGTATTTTGTTTTTTACTCATTTATAGTGATAATTGAAAGTGTTCGGAGGAGAATAGATGGAGCCCGATCTGATAAAAATGAAATCCAAGGAAATCAGGAAGCTGATTCTTTCAACCATAGTGAAAGCGAAAGGCGGGCACGCCGGAGCGTCTCTTTCGGAAGTCGATATTCTCGCCACCCTGTATTTCCACGTTCTAAGGATTTCGGCCGAAACCCTCCAGGATCCATTGAGAGACCGGTTTATCCTGAGCAAGGGGCATGGTTCTGAAGGTTTGTACTGCACTTTAGCCGCAAAGGGAATCCTCCCAAAATCAGAATTGGACCGCTACCTTACGCATGCGTGCGACCTATCCATCCACCCGACAAACCACGTTCCCGGGGTGGAAATCTGCACAGGAGCCCTCGGGCACGGATTTTCGATTGCTGTTGGCATCGCCTTGAGTGCAAAAAAAAAGAATCAATCCTATCGCGCGTTCGTGCTGACCGGGGATGGAGAACTGGAGGAAGGCTCCAATTGGGAGGCCGCGATGTCGGCTGCGCACTTCAAACTCGGAAATCTCACCGTGATTGTGGACAACAACCAGCTGCAGCTGATCGACTTCATCTCCCATACGATGGAGATAGAGCCGTTGTTTGATAAGTTCGTATCCTTTGGATTCGATGTGCATGTGGTGGATGGCCATTCGCCCCAGGACCTATGCCGGGTATTTGACAATCTGGACTACGAAGGCGATAAACCACACGCCATCATCGCCCGGACGATCAAGGGCAAGGGGATTTCCTTTATGGAGAATGTCCCGGAATGGCACCATCGGATTCCAACGGAAGTCGAAGGGGAAGCTGCCTTCAGGGAGTTGGAAGCATGAGCAAGGCCTGTCTACGTGAAATACAAGCGCAAACCTACATCGAGCTGGTCCGGCAGGGATACGAGATCATGTATCTGGTGAGCGACTCAGTCAGCACCAGCCGCATCAAGCTTTTTCAACAAGCGTATCCCGAACGGGTGGTAAACCTAGGTATCGCGGAGATGAATCTGATGGGAGTCGCCGCCGGGCTGGCAAATGGGGGCTTCATCCCCATCACAGGCAACGCCACACCATTCCTCATTTCCCGTTCCAATGAACAATTGAAAATCGATATCAGCTACTCCAACAGCAATGTCAAAGTAAATGGGATGCATGCCGGTTTCAGCTATGGTACAGACGGGGTGACGCATCATGAGGTGAATGATATCAGCATCATGCGCGGATTTCCCAACTTCGAGATATATGCCCCGTGCGACCCTCGGGAGTGCGCGCAGATCACTACCTATGCCATCACAGAACGTGTGGGGCCGGTGTACATCAGCCTGAACAGTGGGTTGTTTCCCAACCTGACTGCAAGTGACCATAAGTTTATCCCAGGAGAACCAACCCAACTGGCTGTCGGAAACGACATCACCATCATCGCTCTCGGCACGGCGGTTCATGACGTGCTGGAAGCCCAGCAACTGCTAGGCGGCCGTTGCCAAGCGGATATATTCGCCTTCACTTCGGTCCGACCTCTGAACGCAGCTCCGTTATTGGAATCCATCCGCAGGACGGGCCGGGTTCTCACGGTGGAACAACATTCAACCCATGGGGGAGCCGGAAGTTTGGTCGCTGAACTCATGGCGGAAAATGGAACGGGGAGCAAACTTCGGCGCAGGGGAATCCCTGAAGGCTCTTTTACTAAAAACTGGAGTGCCCCTGACAATAAGAGATATTTCCAGCTCGATGCCGTTGGTATAGAGACCGCGGTGATGCACATGCTGGTGGACTGATCACGGGAGGTCTTGCATGCAATACGCGCTAGCCATCGACCAAGGAACAAGCGGCTCGAAAGCCTTGGTCTTCGATTCACAAGGCAATACCATTGTCCATGCGACCGCACCTCTACGATCTTTCTATCGGGATGAGGGGTTTGTAGAACAGGACCCTCAGGAGATCGTGGATTCCGTCCTCCAGGCCGTCTCCCTCGCCATGGATAGGTTTTTGGACTTGGGCTATGCGCAGGCTCAGATTGCCACAGTCGGCATCAGCAACCAGCGGGAGTCGTTCCTCTTGTGGGATAGAATGGGAAATCCGCTATCCCCAGTGGTGGTCTGGCAGTGCAAACGCTCGCTCGCCATCTGCAGACGCATGGAGGCAGACGGCCTTGGCCCTGCGGTCAGCGATGCTTCTGGACTCAGGATCGACCCCTACTTCTCAGGGACGAAAGTGACTTGGCTGCTGGAGCACGATGCCTCCCTGCAGGCGGCATGCCGCTCTGGCGAGGTTTATTTCGGCACCATAGACACATGGCTACTGTACAACCTCACAAATAGGGAAGTCTATAAAACGGATTACTCGAACGCTTCCCGGACGTTGTTCTTCAACCTGGATACCCTCACCTGGGATGAGACCTTGGTCAAGATGCTCGGTGCCGAAGGATTGCGCCTACCAGAGGTGTATCCCTCGGCCCACACCTATGGGCACAGCACCTTCGGTGGAATTCTCGCCAAAGCGGTACCGATCAACTCGATGATCGGAGATTCTCATTCGGCCTGTTTTGGCGAGGGTTGCTTCGCGCCTGGCACCATCAAAGCCACCATGGGCACAGGATCCTCGGTGATGATGAACACCGGATCAACACGTATCCGCTCCAAACACGGCATGGTCAGCACCATCTGTTGGAGTACAAGCGACCGGGTTGATTATGCATTGGAAGGAGTGATTGTGAGCTGCGGCTCCACGGTCAATTGGTTCCAAGACCAGCTTGGATTGGTAGCTGACGGTGCGGATTTTGACGCTTTGGCAGCGAGTGTGCCCGATAGCGGCAATGTGGTGTTCCTCCCTGCCTTCAGCGGGCTTGGTGGACCGCATTGGCAAATGGACAGGCAGGCTGAGATTGTCGGCATCACGTTCGGCACCACCAAAGCCCATATGGTGAGGGCGGCCTTGGAGTCGTATCCGTTCCAACTCAAAGACGTAGTGTCTGCCATGGAACAGGATATAGGAAGGGCCGTGGAATGGATCAAGGCCGATGGGGGCATGACGAAAAGCCGTCTCACCATGCGCTACATCGCAGACCTCTTGGAAACAGAACTTATCATTGATAAACGAAAGGAAGCGAGTGCGTTCGGAACCGCGCTTCTTGCTTTTCTTCAGCAAAAAGTACTATCATTTTCTCAGATAGAACGCTTGTGCGCCGAGTCTCCTCACGACACCTATGATTTTGCAGACAATTTGGGGAAAAGCGGATATATTAAAGATAAATACCATAGATGGCTAGAAGTGGTGAAAAAAGGATAGGGATGCGAATGTTCCAAAATCAAAGACGGGAAAAGATATTGGATCTGCTACGTGAGAATGGGAGCAGCCGGGTGAATGAGCTCAGCCGCTTGTTCAATGTCACCGAACCCACCATCAGGCAGGATCTAGAGGTTTTGGAAAAAACCGGGGCGATCATACGGCAGCACGGCGGGGCCTTCATCAACAACTACTCCTCGTTCGCCGATGGCATGCAGCTTGAGCATAGGGACCACATGCCCGAAAAGGAACGCATCGGGCAGAAAGCCGCTGATTTTGTCAAATCCGGCGATAGCATCATTTTGGATTCCGGCACCACCATCACCGAGATGGTGAAGCATCTGCTTGACCGCAAGAACCTCAACGTGGTCACCACCGCTCTCAACATCACCCTGGCTTTGGGTAAGGAACCGTCCAACACTATCCTTCTGACCGGAGGAGAGTTCAAAGCCCCCACGCTATCGCTCACCGGCGACCGCGCGGTCCACCTCTTCGAGAACCTGTATGTGGAAAAACTCTTTCTGGCAACCGGAGGTTTCTCTATCGAGGCCGGTCTCACCTATCCTGGCTTCTCCGATATCGCGCTCAAGCGCGCAATGGTGAACTCCGCGAGAACCATTTATCTTTTGGCCGACTCAAGCAAGCTGGACAAGGTGTTGTTCGCTTCGCTAGGTTGCCAGGACAAGATCGACTATCTCATCACCGACAACAACGTGTCCAAAGAGTATGTCAAGGAATTGGAGAACATCGGCATCTCGGTCATCATCTGCTAGCTCTGGTAGCTCCTGCTGGTATCAGGCCCTCACCTGGTTTTGAGCGAAAAGGGCAAGCTTGCAAAACATATCTTCCAGGATCAGACGGGGATCAATCCTCCGGTACACCCTGATAGGCCGGTTCAAGCCCGTATGGATGTAGTTCATATCCACTCCTATCTGCGGGGCCGGGACCCAATCGAACTCGAACCGATGCTCGTATAGGATGAGGCCAACCGCGGGAGAATCACCCAACACCCAGCTCTCACCGGTTCTAAAAGGACTCTTCCGTGGAATATCGGTTTGAGCATGTTCGTTCAGCTGATCGAACAGGTACCTCCCGATCGCTCCATATGGTCTTACCCGGTATTCCAGCTCTGCAAGCGAGACAGGCATCATCTCATACACATTCTTTGGCACCTGCCACACCGCGATGGACGATCCGAACACCACGTTGGCGGCATTGATATCATTGCCGAGGTTGAACTCGATGCCTCCGCTCGGATAAGCCCCTCCCCCAATCCAGATGGCTGTAAGTCGGTTCGCAATGCGGGGTTCGAGCAGATACGCGCTGGCGAGATCCGTGATCGGACCTAGGAAGGTGACGAACAAAGGCCTGGGATCATCAGCCATAGCCTCTTTGATGATCAAGCGGGCACCTTCGGAATCCACCGGGGTGAATCTATCCGGCATAGGATTGACCGCACCACGATACAGCAGGCCTTTCGTTGGAACAGCCATGTGCCCAAAGAGCCGTTCGAGCTCCTGAAAGCTGGCTTCCATACTCAATTTCACTCGATTGATGCCGAAATGGGCTGCTATAAAGCCCACATTCTCAAATTTCGGACTCAGTGCGGCGTGCACGATCGCGAATTGGTCGTCCGCCTCATTATACGCATCGGTATCGGTGATGACCCTGACGATCTTTTCTTGAGGCACAGTGAAGTTGTAGTGTGTGTAACGCATGTTTTCTTTCCTCCGGCCCAGCCCTTGACAGCGCCTGGTACTGTACTGAACGATTTCGAATAGTTCAAATATCATGGGAGCGATGCTAATAATCCGGTGAGTTGGCCAGCACATAATGGGTGCTGCGTCCTTAGTCTCCGCAATTATTGCGTAGATTATTTACTGTTTTCTCCGCAAATGCAAATGGAATCCGCAAGACCCTGGTTGCATAACATGCCACATATGCTACAATAAGCGAAATGAAAACGCTGGATAACGAACGCTATGGCATGATCCGTCTATTCGAAGCCTGCATCGCTTCACTCGCCCTGCTGGTTGAACAGGACGCTCAGCTATTCAGCTGGCGTCGCGGACGGCTGGCGGTATGCCATCGCCTAGCCTATCACCTCGAGCATCTGGTGCTCTCCCCCGAATCGCTCGGGAAGTCCGAGGGGCGGTATATGGACCTGTGCGCGGCAATTCCCGGAGACTCCCGCCTTATCACCCCGGATATACTGCTTCATAACCGCAGTCTCGAGGCACCAGTGCGCGATATGGCCATTGTCTGCCGCGAAGGCTATCTGTCGGAGGCCGAGCTGAAGGCTTTGCATGAACTGAAAGTGAAGGCTGATTGCGAGCTCACCTTGGCCATCGCCTTCCTGCCGCAAAAGGAATACCTTCTCATCTACCGGGCCGATGACACCCGCATCGACTACTATCACTTCAACCGGTCCGACTTCCACTGCCATCTGCTTAAGCGGCGCGATGTGCTGGAGCTTTCCGACGATTCACATCAGCTGAAACTGGGGATGAAAGTCAGAAGATGATCCGGCTTTCGCCGGTAAGCTTGCGGACCACCCGCTTATGGGCATCCTCGCATCCGTTCCACGGCGCATCCTGATATTCCGATTTGTATTTCTGCGTCATCCACCAGACCTCTCGCTCCAAGCGGGCAAGGTTCTTTTTCGTCAACGCGGTAAGCTCTTGGGCGAACAACAGTCGTTCAGCGGCATCGAGTGTCTCTGGTGCCATGTGCAATAGTGTCACCAGATGATGCAGGCACACTCCCTTGCTTTGCGCGAACTCAGTGCGGAACTCGGAGTCCTGCTTCCACAGGTGGACGGTAGTGAAGGCATAGCGGGCAAGCGTGTTCTCCATCTGCTCGCAAATCAGACAGCCTGTCTCGCGGGATTCGACTGCTTTGACTACTTCATCAACCGCACTGGATGTCCTACGGCCCGCTTTTGCCTTCTCAACCTGACTGAAAGGCTTCTCCAGGGCTTGAAGGGTCGCCTCCAGATAGGTATGGGAGATCAATCCCAGCGCTTGGGGCTTGTTGGCCTTGATCAGCTTTGACCAATGGCTGGGGCAGAATCCTTTGGCGTTCACTTCCACCCGGGTCTCGGGATGCATCACCGAGCTTCCTAGAAAATATGAAACGGCATGGCTCTCCGCTTTCTTCATCAACTCGCATAGCAGGCATTCACAGCCACTACGCAGTCCATCCCATACGGGAATCGTCTGGAGCTCGTATTTCATACAGACCACCTTAGTTGACCAAAAAGTTAAAAGCCGTCCGAGACCAGTTCCCTAGACGGCTTCGATTAACTCGGAAAACCCCACGTCAATCGGCCGGCTATTTTACCAGCGCTACGGCTTTGGCCACGATGTTCTCGGCGGTGAAGCCGAACACCTTCTGCAGATACGCAAGCTTGCCGACTTCGCCATAAGCCTCGCCGACATTCACAAAATCCATGCGGGTTGGATTCACCCGCGCCAGATGTCCCGCGATCGCCTCACCGATACCACCGGCATAGCGCCCGTTCTCGCACACCAGCAGCCGGCCGGTCTTGGCCGCATAGCGTTCGATCAGTTCGGTATCCAGCGGACGAATGGTGTGCAGGTCGATCAACGAAGCTTTGATGCCTTGGCTAGCCAAGGTGGCCCGCGCTTTCTCGGCTTCGGCTACCAAGGGGGTTCCGGTCGCCACGATGGTGAGGTCATCACCTTCGGCCAACACCAGAGCCTTGCCCAGCTCGATCTTGGTTCCCGCAGCGTACCGATGCTCCACTCCCTTGCGGGGAACGCGGAGGTAGAAGCTCTTCATCGAATGATAGGCCTGGATGATAAGCTCGTAACAAGATTGGGCATCGGAAGGTTCAAGGATGATGACACCGGGGACCTGACGCACAAGCGCGATGTCTTCGAAGGGCATGTGGGTACCGCCATTGAGCTGCGCGGTCACGCCAGGGTCGGTCCCGATCAGACCGATGCGCTGCTTGGCATATCCAACCGAAAGGAACAGCTGGTCGTAAGCCCTGCGGGAGGAGAAGCAGCCAAAGCTATGGGCGATAGGCATAAGGCCCATCGAGGATAAACCGGCGGCCACCCCAACCATGTTGGCTTCGGCGATACCGCAGTTGAAGAACCTCTCAGGATACACCTTAAGGAAACAATCCGAGCCGAGGCAGCTCATGAGGTCTGCATCGAGCATCACAATCTCGGGATGGTCTACGGCGAGATCAAGGATGGCAGCCATGACGGCGTCTTTCATATTGGCGAGCGTGCTGGTGTCTCTCATTATCTCATCCCTCCCTTCTCGAGCAAAGCGATGGCCTGTTCAGCGACATCGGATGTAAAAGCCATGCTATGGTTCGCTTTCAGGCCTTCGCCGGGAGCAAAACCCTTGGATTTCACGGTGTCCATGATGATCATGCTTGGGCGGTCCGTAACAGCCTTGGCGGTCTTGATGGCGTGATCGAGCTGATTGAAATCGTGGCCGTTGATCCGCTGGACGTGCCAGTTGAAACCCAACCAACGGGTGTCGATGTTCTCCATGCCCACGATATCCTCGGTATAGCCGTCAAGCTGCTGCCGGTTGAAGTCGGTAAAGGCGATGAGGTTGCCAAGCTTCCACTGGGCGGCGGTCTCAGCTGCTTCCCATATCTGTCCTTCCTGGCTTTCGCCATCACCGATGATCAGGAAAGTGCGCGCCTTCTGGCCAAGGATCTTCTGGCCGAGTGCGATTCCCACTGCGGCGCTGGAACCTTGTCCAAGCGAACCGGTGGTGAAGTCCACTCCCGGGGTCTTGTTCATGTCGCAATGGCTGGGAAGATTGGTGCCACCCTCGTTGAGGGTATCAAGCCAAGCAGTGGGGAAATAACCTTTAGCGGCAAGTGTGGCGTACACCGCAGGACCGGCATGGCCCTTTGAGCACACCAAGCGGTCGCGGTCCGCTCTCTTAGGGTCGGACGGGGTGATGTCCATCTCAACATAATACAGATAGGTAAGCAGTTCGATAATCGACATGCTCCCACCTATGTGGCCCGAACCGAGATGGCCGATCTCACGAATAGTCAGTTTCCGCAACTCCAAGGCTTGGTCCTGCAGTTGACGGAGCGTTTGTGCATCCAACATCGCGTCCTCTCCTGTTATTGAATTTCGCTCATGATACCAGAAATATTCTTAATTGGACAATGATTCACTTTCCGTATTTCATCTGAAGAAGCTGGTCGCACCGGCGTTCATCCAAAGAACTGGTCTCCCAGCCTCTACCCGCTGCGGCCATTGTCTCGGTGATGTATGTCATCTTGGCGCTGTTCTCCAGGACTTCGATTAGGTCGAAGGCTTCCAGCAGGGTCTTGCCCACCGTGATCACTCCATGGTTCTCCATCAGCACCACCTTGGAGCGCTTGAGACCGTTGGCGACATTTGCTGCAAGACCGGACGTCCCCATCCGCTCATACGCTGCCATGACGGGTTCTTCTAGCAAGAACCAGCTTTCCGCAAGCAGCTTGGTGTTGATCGGGCGTTTCAGCGCGGTGAAGGCGGAGGCGTAGCACGGATGGGCATGGACCACCGCTTTGCAGTCTGGCCGGGCCAGCAGGGCTTGCCGATGCATCTCCAGCTCGATGCTCAAGCCAAGATGCGGCGTGAGATTCTCCCCAGAGAAGGAGACTATAGCAATCAGATCAGCTTGAAGGCTTGCTTTGTCCAACTTCGAGGGAGTGATGCAAAATAGGTCGTCGTTGAGTCTTAGGCTTATATTGCCGCCGCTGGTGGTGGTAAGGCGGTTGTTGTAGAGCCGGGTCATCATTGCGGCTACCGAGGCGCGCTCTTTGGCAAAGACAGAAAGATCCATGGATACCTCTTAAGGCAAATGTACCGTTTTTGGCCGGGAATGAGAAGTGCCTCCAGTTGAGCAGGAAAGCGGCTTCTGGTACAATGCCACCTGTATTCTCTCCCATCACACAAGGAGTATCTGTATGAGAATGTCGCATGTTTTCTCCCGGACCCTGCGCGAGGCACCCTCCGCGGCCGATAGCAAAGGATATGAATATCTGCTTCGCGCTGGTTTCATCCAACAGCTCGGTGCTGGTATCTTCTCCATCCTGCCCTTGGGACTACGCTCCATCCGCAAGATAGAGAACATCATCCGCGAGGAAATGGATGCGATCGGGGGACAGGAGATGCTCATGCCGGTGGTCAATCCCGCCGACATTTGGAAGGAAACCGGCCGATATTTCAGCATCGACAAAGAAATGAGCCGTTTCCAGGACCGCGTCGGGCGCGATATGGTGCTGGCCATGACCCACGAGGAATGTGTCACCGATGTCTCCCGTACCCAGATAGACTCCTACAAGCGCCTGCCCCAGCTGGTGTATCAGCTGCAGACCAAATGGCGGGACGACCCCCGTCCACGCGCCGGACTTATCCGTGTGCGCGAATTCACCATGAAGGACTCCTACAGCTTCGACCGTGATGTCGAGGGCCTTGAAAAGCAATACAAAGCCCATTACAGCGCCTACTTCCGCATCTTTGGCCGTTGTGCGCTTCCTTCAATCGCCGTTGGCTCGGATTCCGGCATGATGGGCGGCAAGGTAGCCCATGAGTACATGTACCTGTCGCCTATCGGCGAAGACACCATCATCACCTGCCCCAGCTGCGGCTATACGGCCAACCGTCAGGTGGCGGTTTTCAAGAAGACCCATGTGAAGGAAGCGCCCCAATCTCTGGTTGAGAAGCATACCCCAGCCTGTAAATCCATCGAGGACCTGGCTGCTTTCCTTTCTATTCCCAAAACCCAGACAGCCAAGGCTTTGTTCATGGTGGGCACTTTTGTGGACAGCACCACCGGCGAAGAGCGCGAGCAGCTGATCGTTGGCGTCATCCGCGGCGATATGGAGATTGAAGAGAACAAGCTGCAGAACGCCGCCCATGCCAATGCCCTGCGCCCTGCCCATGTGGACGAGATCAAAGCAGCCGGCATGGAACCTGGTTTCGGCTCCCCCATCGGTGCTAAAAAAGGCATCATGGTCATAGTCGACGACTCCGTCGCCGAGGCCAGCAACTTGGTGGCAGGGGCGAATAAAGAAGACTACCACCTGCTCAACACCAATTTCGGACGTGACTACACTGGCGAGGTGGCAGATATCGCCTCCGCGGCAGGTGGCTACCTCTGCGCCACCTGTGGTGGCCTCCTTGAGCAAAGCAAAGGTGTTGAAGTGGGCAATATATTCCAGCTTGGCACCCGCTACTCACAGTCGATGGGCTGCTATTTCCAAGACGAGGATGGGGTGAGAAAACCGGTGATCATGGGTTCGTATGGCATCGGTGTGGGCCGCCTGCTGGCCTGCCTCGCTGAGGAGTACCACGATGAGCAAGGCCTCAAGCTGCCTATCTCCACAGCCCCCTACCAAGTGCACCTCGTGTCGCTGGTTAAAGAAGCTGAAGTCGGTGAACGAATCTACAATCAGCTGCAGGAGGCCGGAATAGAGGTGCTGTATGATGACCGCAAGGAATCGGCTGGCGTTAAATTCGCCGACGCCGACCTCATCGGCGTCCCTATCCGCCTCACCGTTGGCAACCGCTCGCTTAAGGAAGGAAAGGTGGAAGTGAAACTGAGGTCCAACCTTGGGGAAACCCTCTCCTTTGCGATGGACGATCTGGTGGTTGAAGTCAAAGCGCAGCTGGACAAACTGCAGCAGGGCATTGACAGCTCGATCCATTTTGCAGAACTGGCCTGACTGACCGAATCCGCCGGCCATATGTAGAACGTAGGCTCCCGCACCAACAGGCCGGGAGCCTTTTTACATATTCACACTGAGGGGATGGACGACTTATGAACGGGCGCCTGCGGCCTTGAGGATCTTCATCACATACGACCGTCTTGACATACGGGCATAATCATAAGCCGAACGGTCTTGATAATCACGTGCATTCACATCACTGCCGGCTTTGATAAGCGCGGAGACGATTTTCGTGTCGTTGCCACTGTTGACGGCCATGATGAGAGCTGTCTCGCCAAGGTAGTTGACGTCGTGGACATCTGAACCGGCGGCAACCAGAGCCTCTATGACCTGAGGATTGGGGTTATGGTTGGCAGCAAGCTGCAAAGCAGTCGATTTGTATTGTGGCTCGCGTTCAAACACGTCCGCCCCAGCGTCAACCAGAGCCTCTATCACCCGTGCGCTTGCATTGAACAGGGCGGCCCGCATGATGGGAGTGAGCCCGAAGGTATCCCGGCAGTGCACATCCGCTCCTTTTTTCAATAGATCGATGATCTCACTGGCGTTCTTGGCGTTATCAGCGGCAGCAAGCAGTTTTTCCTGAAGTTTTTCCTTATCCAGCATCTTCTCTCCTCCTCTGTCGCGACGATGGGTCTTTATAAAGTATCGTTATAAAAATTTTAATAGTAAAGAGCGAAACTGGCCTAAAGTGCAATTTTGTTGCCCAACAACCGTTTCACATAGTATTATTGACGCATGTTAACCAAAGAACTCATCCATCGCGCACCAAAAGTGGAATTGCACGATCATCTGGACGGAGGACTGCGGCCCTCCACCATCATCGAACTCGCCGATGCCAATGGCGTGGACATCCCTACTCGCAATCCGCTTGAGCTAGCCGATTGGTTCGCCCGTGGCTGCAGGCAAAAAAGCCTTCCCCTCTATCTGGAGACCTTCGCGGTCACCGTAGGGGTGATGCAGACACACGAAGCCCTTAAGCGTGTGGCATGTGAGGCGCTAGAAGACCTGGCCGCCGACCATGTGGTGTATGCGGAGATCCGTTTCGCCCCAATTCTCCACACTGCCAAAGGCCTGACCATGGAGGAAGCGGTGAACGCAGTGCTGGAGGGAATGGAGGAGGGCCGACATAAAACAGGAATCGCCTATGGGGTCATCATATGCGCTTTGCGGAATCAGGACCCGGCACTTTCGTTGGAAGCAGCCAAGCTATCAGTTGCTTTCCGCACCCGTGGAGTAGTGGGTTTCGATCTCGCGGGTGACGAGAGCGGCCATCCACCGAAAAAGCACCTGGAAGCCTTCCAATACATTCGTAACCAGAATTTCAACATCACCATCCATGCAGGGGAAGGTTTCGGGCTGGAGTCCATCTGGCAGGCGATCCAAGTATGCGGGGCACATCGAATCGGCCATGGCACCCGCCTTATCGACGATATGGCGATAAGCGGGACCAAGATTGAAAAGATGGGTTCGCTGGCCCACTTCATCAAGGACCGCCGCTTACCGATCGAGATGTGCCTGAGCAGCAATGTAGGAACCGGCGCTGCATTGGATTTTGCAAGCCACCCCTTCAACACCTTCTATCGGAACAACTTCAGGGTGTTCCTCTCAGTGGACAACCGCTTGATGAGCGACACCACCCTCTCCAATGAGATGGAGATCGCCACCGAGCATTACGGACTCACCCTGCGCGACCTGGAGAAGATCACCGTCAACGCAATGAAGTCCGCCTTCATCCATCACAACGAGAAAATCCGCATTATCTTCGATATCATCAAGAAAGGCTACGCGGACATCAGGCTGGAGTACGGCCTCACAGACTGATCAAATTGGTGCCAGGCACCAAACTGATTGCCCCCCCCTAAAAAAAAAGACTCTCAATTGAGGGTTTTTCTTTGTGGATTTATCCACAGGCCAAGAGGACCGCAGATCCGTGCCAGGCACGAAATTGATTCTCACAGACGGCCCCACGATTCCAGGATGCGGCAAGGACTCGCAGGGCTTGGTCCGAAGGACGGGAGCGGCAGCGGACCCCGAAGCGGCCTGGCGGCGAAGCCGTGCCGCCCAAGTCCCGAGTGGGTTCTGGTGGTTGGCTTCGATCTATCGGTTTCTCCGCCATTCCTCCAAGGGGTTGATGTGTAGGCGGAAGATAAAGTAGAGCAACGCGAACCCGAATCCGGCAAGGTGGGTGAGATGCGCGACGCCACTGCTTGTGCTGAAAACCTGGTTGTACACCTCAAGAAATGTATATGCCACCACTAGAATGGGAGCCTTGACTGGCAGAATACCAAACACGAAGATACGTGCGTAGGGATACAATACCGCGAAGCCGAAAAGAACAGCGTAGATGGCGCCTGATGCGCCTACCAATACCACATTCGTGCCCGCTAGATAATAGGAAATATAGGAGAACACACCTGATAGCGTCCCGGTGAGGAGATAGAACAGGAGGAACTCCTTGCTGCCGATGCGGCGCTCCACCGGTATGCCGAACATGAACAAACCTAGCATATTGAACAGAATATGGGAAAAACTGCCATGCACAAACATGTAGGTGAAAAACTGCCAGTACCAATGCTTGTAGAGGATATAGCTGGGAACCATGGCAAGAATGGTGTACAACTTCGGAGAGACCATAGTGAAAAGATACACAACGGCGTTGATGATGATGAGCGTGATAGCAACATTCGAGTAGCTATAGCGGAATTTCCGGTTCAGAAGAGAATTTTTCATGTATGTAAATTAATGAAGAGGGATACATTCGTCAACGACTGTTTTCACAACTGATTGATGCGCAGTAGTTACACGGATAAAGGCGATTGTGATTTTTTTTCACACTCGAATGATAAGAATCGCATCAATTTGTTTTTACGATTAAGCTGTTGTTACCATAAAAACAACCCATTGCATGGCTTTTTTTCCTATTTTTAACGATTTTCCTCATAAAATAGGGTTTTGGCACGGTATGTGCATGATATTTGGTACAGAGCAACAGTTTTTTCATACCTCCTTTAGTGTGATTTTCCTTAGGTGGCCATCGGAATTCTCTCCCCACCCCAACAACCCTCCCGATGGCCATCTTCCTTTTTATCCACCCTACATCAAAAATCTGAATCAACCACAATGAAAGGCATCGATTCTCTTAAAACACAAAACCCTTCTCTTGGAATAGTTTTACGCAGGCATCGACAACAACACCATCATATTTGGTGTCCTTGAACTTCACTATCTCTTCCAGAGCGACATCAAGGCCCAGAGCTGGCCGGTACGGCCTGTGCGAAGTCATGGCTTCCACAACATCCGCCACAGCCAGAATCCTACTCTCAAGAATTATCTGGTCACCGACGAGCTTTTGCGGATACCCCGAACCATCCAAGCGCTCGTGATGCTGGAAAACCATCGTCTTTATCCGTTCAGGGAAATCTATATCTTTTAACACCTCATAACTTTGCTCAGCATGGGTTTGTAGGACTTGGTATTCCAGGTTGGTAATTTTACCTGGTTTGTTGAGAATATCGGAGGCAATATTGATTTTGCCAATGTCGTGGACCAAAGCACCCCAGGAAATGTTGTTGATCACCTCATCTGACAATCCCATCTCCCGGGCAATCTCACAGGAGAGCTTCGCAACCTTCTTTTGATGCCCAGCTGTATATAAATCCCGTAGCTCGCCTATTTTCGATATAGTGTTGATTGACTGCTGCAGCATGACCGATAAGGATCTGTTGCTTTCCTCCAGCTTCTCTTTGTATTGCGTCTCTTTCGTGACATCCTTACCTAGAACTGATATACCAACAGTCCGCCCATCGACATCCAGTCGTGATAAAGATAGCTTCAAGTGCATCTTTTTTGCTTTGGTGGTATAGTCCAAAACAAGTTTGCCCTCGCTTATCGCCTTGGAGTAGAAACCCTTCCACTGCTCGATCCGGCTTTCCGATAGCATCTCCTCGGGAATCATACCTGCTTTCACAATTACATTATGATTATCCTTGAAATAATCAGCGATTGCTGAATTGAATATTGTGACCTCATGGTCTATAGGCCCGGCAACCCAGACCCAATCGTTCATGCTTTCTATCAAGGCATGGTAGCGCTGAGCTTCTATTTTCAGTGCTGTTTCTGTCTGCTTCCGTTCCGTTATATCAGTGAGAAATGCAATACTCACTGTCCCGCTCGGTAGTTGGATAGGCGCTACTGCCAAACGTACGGGAAATTCCGTACCATCAGGATGTACAGCAACGGATTCATATTCAGCAGGCACCGGCAGTCCCTGCAACCGACGTCGGGTCCGTTCTTTGCTTTCTTCGATGAACTGCGGTGCGAAATAGGTATAAGCCGGCCGGCCGATGAATTCCTCAAGACTATTCAAACCGAGCGTTTCGAGATATTTCCGATTCGCGTACAGACCGAGGCCATCAAGACTAAAGACCCCAATCGCCATCGGAGATTGCTCTATAAACGCCCTGAACCGAATTTCATTATCACGAATGGATGATTCCGCGTTATGAAGTTGAGTGATATCAAAGTTGATACCTACCATGCGAAGAGGATTACCAGTGGAATCCCGGAAGGTCGTGGCCGAGGCCTGAAGATAATGTACAGATCCATCCGACCATATAATTCGAAACTCAGGTGCGAATTCACGTTCTCCGCTCAGAGCCGCCTGGATAGCCTTCTCTGTGGGGGCCTTATCCTCGGGATGGATATGACTCGACCAAGCCTCATACGCGCCGGCGAAATCCTCGCGGACAATATTGTATAAATGATACATACCATCGTCCCACACCAATTCATTTTTTACAATATCCCAGTCCCAAATGCCAAGTTTTGCAACCCTGGTAGCTAAGATCAACCGCTCAGACAACAACTGTGATTTTATTTCCGCCAGCTTAAGCTCCCTGATATCCTTGCAAAAAACCGAGATTCCAAATATCGCTGGACCTTGCTTGAGAAGACCAAACGTCAAGAGCATCTGAGCTTTTCCATCGATTCCCGCATATTCAATGCTATACGCACCCTCGGTAAGAGCACGTCGGTAAAGCGCGTGCCATTGATGGATGAACGCTGTGTTTTCAAGTATATTCTCTGGACGCATGCCAATCTGCAGCTTGACTCCAGCACTCAGAAAATAATCGCTCATCCCATGGTTGAAGGAAAGAAGACCGAAGTTCTCGGAATCGACCGACCAAATCATATCCGAAGTGCTTTCAACAATCGCAATATTAAGCGCTTGCGCACGTTTTAGCTGATCATGAGTGCTTTTTGGCTTTATCATATCCTCATCCCCTGTAAATTTGAGAATCGTCCGAAATTGTATCAGGTCAGCCAGGAATAAGATCTCTTCACAGCTTCCTGCCACTTGGCATAGTCATTCCTCCTATCGCTATGGGGTAGGAAAGTCTCATACTTTACATAAAGATTTGAAATCTCCTTTAGCGATGACCAGACTCCGGTTGACAAGCCAGCCAGATAAGCGGCACCTCTCAGGGTGACATGGTAATCTACCGCTCTCTCGACAGGCAGGCCACACACGTCAGCGAGCGTTTGTATGAGAAAACCATTCATTGCAGGCCGACCGTCGACACGTAGCTGTTGGGTGTCAGAAAGGATGGGGGCCATGACCTCCATCACTTCACAAACCTGGAAAGCAAGTGCCTCTAGGGCCGCACGTGCGATGTGTCCTTTGCGCACACCTCTGTTCAGTCCAATCAACAATCCTCGTGCCTTAGTGTCCCATGAGGGGGAGCCCAGCCCAGCTAAGGCCGGCACAAAAGATACACCAGCGTTATCATCAACACTTGTTGCAAGCGATTCCAGCTCATCAACTGAGTGAGCAAGACCCAAGCCCTCCACCAACCACTCCAAAGCACTGCCGGAAGTGAGGATCGATCCTTCCAAGGCATAGGTTCGCGTGCCATTGAAAGACCAGGCGATATGCCTGACAATCCCCGACTTTGAAAACCTGGCGCCGTTACCATCGTTGGCCAGTACGAAACTGCCAGTACCAAAGGTGACTTTTGTTTCCCCGGGGTTGAAGCACCGGTGGCCGAACAAAGAGGCCTGTTGATCAGCCACTACAGCGGATATGGGGCAGGTGAGTTTCAGATCTGGAGTTGAAACGTAGCCAAAGATGTGGCTGCTGTCCATCACCTGCGGGAAAACATGTTGGGGAATACCCACTTCTGAGAGAATATCAGCATTCCAATCCTTTCGCTCAAGATCATATAGAAAAGTGGTCGACGCATTGGATACATCGGTGGCATGGACCTTTCCATTGGTATATTTCCAAAGGAGCCACGTGTCGATTCCGCCAAAAAGAACCTCTTTAGTCTCGACTCGGCTTCGAAGATTGGGAATTTCCTCAAATAGCCACAAGATTTTTCCAGCTACAAGCGATGCAATGGTAAATTCCACCCTATGGCGGGCCATAAGACCTGGAGTTAGTTCCGGCCCCCGCTGGTCTTGCCAGCTTATGGCATTATGAATAGGTTTTCCTGTTTTGGAATCCCAAAGGAGCACGTTGTTTCTCTGATTGGTGATGCCTAAAGCGATCACTTGGCTGGGACTTATCGCGGCCTTATGCATGGTTTCTTGTATAGCTTCAATGGAGGCATGATAGATCTGCATCGGATATTGCTCTACATAGCCGGATCCAGGAAAGCATGAATCCACTTTTCGTTCTGACAATGCCGTCATATTCCCTGCATTATCAAAAAGAGCTGCTTTTATCTGACTAGCTCCTGCATCCAAAACCATGATGTAAACCACTAAGCCCCTCCAAACGACATGGTTATTGTATCGACTGCACTGATAGCATTAAGTCAAAAACTACGGATTTGATTATACCAACGATATCCTTCAGTTGAATAGTGCCAGAATGTAAGGCATGAAAATGGTCGCGCCTATGATCGCCGAGAACAGCGACCAGATAAGAACGGCGCCCGCGGCGACATCTTTTGCTTTTTTCGCGAGGGGATGCCGTTCCTTGGTGATAAGGTCGATAGTGCTCTCGACTGCGGTATTCATCAGCTCAAGAGTCAAGACACCGGAGCTGCACAGCAGGATCACGATCCATTCAAAACGCGTTAAAGAAAACACAAACCCAAAAACAATCACAAGTACAAGGCACACAATCTGAATCCGGAAATTCCGCTCAGCCTTGGTATTGTGGTAAATACCTTGGATTGCATATTTGAATGATTTCAAAAATCCCATACATCCTCCCTGTGGAATAATTCCATCATATATCCAACTCGGGCGCATAACATCAAAATTCCTATCCTTTGTGCTATAATCTTTTTCATCCATGGATTCGTGGAGGAGGAGCGCAGAGATGGCAGATGGTTCACGAAGCGTTGTCATAACGGGAAGCACCAGGGGTATTGGATTGTGCATGGCGCGTGAATTTCTCCGGTTGGGATGCAACGTGACCATCTCCGGCAGTGCTGCAGCCTCAGGCATACTTGCACAGCAATCGCTGCAGGGGTTCTCCGGCTCCTACCACTATGTTCCCTGCGATGTCCGAAACATGGCTGAAATTGAAAATCTATGGAATGAAGCGGTAGGAAAATGGAGAAAAGTTGACATCTGGATCAACAACGCCGGCCGAAACTGCCCTTACAGCATCGTTTGCGAAACACCAGTTCCTGCTGTCGATTCCGTGCTCGACACCAATATCAAAGGAATGATCTATGGTTCGATGGTTGCTGCAAAGCATATGCTTGCGCAAGGTGGCGGGCAGATATGGAACATGGAAGGCATGGGATCGAACAATATGATCCAGCCAAAAACGATACTCTACGGCACAACCAAGCACGCCCTCACCTATTTTACCAAAGGGCTGGCCAAAGAACTCAAAGGCACCCCCGTTATGGCCGGCCGCCTATCCCCAGGCATGATGCTGACCGATTTCATCACCAAAGACCACAAGGGAGCACCCTCTCCGGTGATAGAAAATACCCAGTTCATCAATATTTTCAACATCCTGGCTGATAGACCGGAAACGGTAGCCGCCTTTTTGGTCCCACGGATGCTAAAAAACACACGCAACAATTCCCAGATAGCCTGGCTTACCAACACCAAAGCCTTCGTCCGCTTCTCTACCGCGATGTTCAGGAAGCATCGGTTGCTCTAGAGCGAGTGGAAGTGGTATAGTCGTTGATATGGCTACTAGCAGAAGAGATACAGCTGATTCCTATACGCAACGGGCTCATAAAGAAGGTTATCCGGCAAGGTCGGTGTACAAGCTGGAGGAAATCCAGAAAAACCACAAGATCATCAAACCGAACGACAGGGTGCTGGATGTAGGTGCCGCCCCAGGCAGCTGGACGTTGTATACACACCGGGAGCTGATAAAAGGCCGAGGTACCATCATCTCGGTCGACCTCAACCCGCTCAATCTACAGCCGGTGCCACCTACCGTGACTGCTTATGTGGGCGATGCCTTCAGCCCGGCCATTCGGGAAAAGCTGATCTCGCATGGCCCGTTCGATGCTATCATCAGCGACGCAGCCCCCATGACCACCGGAAACCGTTCGGTAGACACCGCCCGTAGCGAATGGCTGGCGGAGAGTGTGCTGGCATTGGCGGAAAAACATCTCAGGACCCACGGCAACCTGGTTATCAAAATATACCAAGGTGGCGGCGAGGTGGAGATTCTTAAGAAAATGCGGACGCTTTTCACCAAGGCCAAGCCTTTCAAGCCCAAGGCAAGCCGTTCCGATTCCTTCGAGCTGTTCCTGCTTGGACTGGACCGCCTGCCCCCTACACCAATGGAAGTGCCTACCGAATCTGAAAACGACGCGGATCCGGGCACAAAAAAAACCACCTGATTTGACTCAGGTGGCTTCCTGTAAAAGCGTTGCAACTATCTGATGTCGGAAGGAAGGTCGTAAGCAGGGCCCCAATCGCCATAAGTGGTGGAAGTGGATTCGCTCAGGAGAGTCTCGGTCACCACTGAGAACGTCCCCAAATATCGGCCCTTGCTGTGGGCGACACCCTGGTGCTGCTCGAAAATAGAAGTGGTCACTTCAACAACTCTGGTGCGCACTGTCAGAACTTCACGATCCTGAAGATTGCCGTCTCTCCCATTATTGCCTTGGCCACTGCCGATGGTGCGGGTTTCAGTAGCGGAATACAGTACCTCGGTAAATGTTAGAATTTCAGTCGAAGAAGAGGTCTGGATTGTGGTTACGCCACGGTAGAAGGTATCAGCCAGTCCGGGTGCGCTTTTAGCGGAAACTGTGAATGCGGTGAGAAGCAGCACGACGAGCACTATGGTAAATCTTGTAGCTTTATTGTTCATATAATCCTCCGTTTACCGCTTAATGCGGTTTGATTGATTGGAATATAGTATTTCCTTTAACATATGTCAATACTATACGCTAACATTTATAATGATTTTAAATAATTTTTTAAAAATATTTTTAAGTCTATACAATATATTATTTTAATTATTTTATATTTAAATCATATATGTCATATGTTGTTATTTTTTATGTACTTTATAGTGGTTTTTGTAATAAATTTAAATAATGATTTATCAATAAATCATCAATATCACCACTTATGACATATTAAAGCGAAAAAATTGCGATTTGAGCAGGAGAAGACGCTACATGGAATCTTAGGGTAATGTGGGATTACGGCTTAGCTCTATCCTGAATGCGGACATCCATCTTCGGGAAGGGGATGGAGATTCCAGCGGCTCTGAACTTCTCCAGGATTTCCTGCTGGAAACGGAAGTATACCGCCCAATAGTCCGCAGGTTTGGTCCATGGCCGCACAACCAGGTCCACCGAAGAAGAATTAAGCTTGTTCACCTCCACCGAGGGCCCTGGTTCCGCAAGAATCTCCGGATACGAGTTGAGAATTTCCCAGATGATGGCTTTTGCTTTTTCGATATCGCTCTCATAAGCGACAGAGACACCCATCTCAACCCGGCGGCTCTCGGTAAAGGAGTAGTTCACAATCGCCTGACCCCACACCAGCTTGTTGGCCAGAATCACCCGCTTGTTATCGGGAGTGGCTAGGGTGACGCACATCATATCCATATCCTTGACAGTCCCGCTAAAGGAACCCACATCTACAAAATCCCCGATGCGGAAAGGCGAGTTCAACACGATCATCACACCGGAAAGCAGATTGCCAATGGATTCCTGGAAGGCGAAACCGAGAATGAAACCAGTGACTCCGAGTCCGGCGATGATTGGGGCAAGGTTGACCCCAAGCTGGTCAAGCACGATAAGGAGCACGACCATCCATCCTATGACAGACACGACTTTGAGGAGAAACTGCGCCATAAGATCGTTTATCTTCTTGCTCCGGCTGAGAAGAGTCCGGACGAATCTACGCAGGATGATGATGAGGATCTTCCCGACGAGGAGAATCAAAATTATCCCCAACAGCTTGAACAAAAGGTCCAGTGATTCCGCCTGGAACCAAGACCGTATAGTTTCTATGAAATCCTGTGTCGCCTTGATAGCTGTTGTTTCCATAGATTCCTCCTAGCGCGATGGATAGATTCACTATACGGTCGATTAAGCCTCTTGGCAACCGTGTGCGCACATGGAAAACGGGACGTCGCCGTCCCGTTTCCAGATGAATTTCCCTTAAACCTAGCGTGAGAGCAGCGCGTTGAGCCTTTTGACAAAATCCGCCGGGTTCTTCAGCATCACACCTTCGTTGAGCAACGCCTGGTCCAGCAGGACTTGCGACAGATCCGAAATGTAGGTGTCGTCCTCTGACGATTCGATCTTCTTGACCATGGCACTCTCCAGATTCACCTCGAGGATGGGGGTGCTCTCTGGGAAGTCGGTCTGGCCCATCGACTTGAGCATCTGCTGCATCTGCACCGAAGGATCGTTGTCATCGACCACCACAACCGCAGGAGCATCCACCAGCCGGGTTGATGCGACCACGTCCTTCACCCTCTCGCCGAGCGCCTTCCTGATCTTCTCCAGGACAGCCTTGCCTTCCTTGGCCTTCTTCTTGCTGGCATCCTTGTCCAGTTCGTCGACAGCTCCGGATTTATTGATAGCCTTCAGGGGGAGTTCCTGGTAGGTGTTGATGGAGGGCACGACGATATCGTCGATATCATCGGTCATCAACAGGACTTCGAGTCCCTTCTTCTTATACCCTTCCAGGAGCGGAGAGCGCCGGATGGTGTCTTCGTTGCCGCCCGCGAGATAGTAGATGGTCTTCTGGTCTTCCTTCATGCGCTCCTTGTAAGCGGCCAGGCTGGTGAAGCCTTCCACTTCGGAGGACTTGAAGCGCACGAGCTCGAGCAGGCTGTCGCGGTTGGCGTAATCGCCGTACAGGCCTTCCTTAAGAGGGCGGTTGAACTGGGTGACGATCTTGGTGTACAGCTCGGGATTCTGTTCGGAGATCTTCTTCAGCTCGCCGAGGATCTTTTTCACCGAAGCGGTGCGGATATTGCTCATGATGCGGTTCTGCTGGAGAATCTCGCGGCTTACATTCAGCGGCAGATCCTCGCTGTCGATGACGCCCCGCACGAAACGGAGGTAGGTGGGAAGGAGCTCCTTCTCGTCATCGGTGATGTAGACACGCTTCACATACAGCTTTACCCCGGGCTTGTAATCGGCATGGTAGAGGTCGAACGGAGCCTTTGAGGGAATATAGAACAGCGTGGTGTAGTTGTTCACCCCTTCGGCCTGGGTATGGAGATAATAGAGCGGATCCTCGGTGTCGAACGAAGTGTTCTTGTAGAACTCGTTGTAGTCCTCTGCGGTAAGATCGTTCTTGCTCCGGCGCCAGAGGGCGGCTGCGGCATTGATCTGCTCCACCTTGTGCTCACTACCCTTCTTCTTCCCTTTGTCATCGTACTCATCCTGGTCATAGGCAAGGAAAATGGGGAAGGCGATATGATCGGAGTAGCGTTTCACCAATCGTTCCAAAGCCCATCGGCTGGCGTATTCGTGACCTTCTTCATTCAGGTGCAGGGTGATGGTGGTCCCCTGCGAGTCGCGTTGCGCTTCCTCCAAAGTGAAGGTGCCCTTGCCATTGCTGGACCATTTCCATGCGTCCGCGGTCCCCGCTTTGCGGCTTACTACTTCAACCTTATCCGCGACCATGAAGCTGGAGTAGAAGCCGACGCCGAACTGCCCAATCAGATTGGAGTCCTTCTTCTGTTCCTCGCTGAGATTCTTAAGGAAGTTCTTGGTTCCAGACCGAGCGATGGTTCCTAGGTCATCGGCCAAATCGTCGTGGCTCATGCCAACGCCATTGTCGCTGATCACCAGGTACTTCTCCTTTTCGCCATCGGTGAAGGTGATATCGATGCGCGGGGTGAAGGAGAGGTCTTTGTACGCGGGGTCCGTGAGCGCAAGATACTTGAACTTGTCCAACGCATCGGATGCATTGGAGATAAGCTCTCTTAGGAAAATCTCTTTATGCGAGTAGAGCGAGTGGATGATGAGGTGCAGCAGTTCAGACACCTCGGTCTTGAATTTCTTCTGTTCCATGAGTTCCTCCAGAACCTGTGATGATTTACCAGAGATAACATAGTGAATTTTCGTGTGGTCGGCAATGGTGATGGCTGAAATTGACTTAACAAATGGTTGTCTTTGGGCTATGCTGAGACATGCAATTCTCACAGCCTGCCTCGGCACGGGTGATCAACAAGCTCCGTGTCCTTAATCTGATAGCCAGCTCCGAAGAAACCTCTCGCGCCGACGTGGCCCGCGAGCTAGGACTGAACAAGGTGTCGACCTCTGAGATTGTGGACCAATTGGTAGCCGAGGGACTGGTTTCCGAGCTAGGCAAGCGTCAGACTTCCGTAGGACGGCGCCCAACCGACCTTGCGCTGCAAAAAGATGCCAAGGCGGTGATTTCGGTTGATATAGGCATGCGCAACACCAGCATCACCATGGTGAATCTAGCGGGTGATCCGCTGCGCTTCGAACGCTTCCCCACTCCGAAGCGCCCTTCTCCCGAAGAGATGTGCGCCACCATCATCCGGACCGCGAACAAGATCCTATCCCGGATGAAGGATCCTTCGATTGTGAGCGGCATGGCGGTCGCGATCAACGGCATGGTGGAGCCAGCTACCGGCACGGTGCTTTCCTTGGCCGACTGGGGTTGGGACAATGTCCCGCTTGCGGTGGCCCTCAGCCGGCATCTCCCTTTTCCAGTGATAGTGGACAACAACGTGAAGTGCATGGTGCAAGGAGAGAAATGGTTTGGCAACCTCCCGGTGGACAAGTCCCTTTTCTATGTGAACTGGGGCGAGCATATCGGTGCCGCCTGGGTGATGGAAGGCAAAGTGGTTTCCAACGATTGCCAATTCGGACATCTCCCTGTGGCCAAGACCGGGCTGTGCCACTGCGGTGCCATCGGGTGTTTGGAAACGGTTGCCTCCGGCTGGGCCCTGGTGGAGGAAGCGCTGATGTTCTCCAAGGAGAGCGACCTCACGGTCAAGCAGCTGTGCACCCATAGCGAGACAGACCCCAATGCCGACGCTCTGCTCAAGCGTGCGTGCGAAGCCATGGCCAACGCCATCATCTCAGCAGCCGCAATTCTCAGGCCTGACCATATCCTCATCGGCGGGGGCATCTCAGGCTTGCCTGAAAGATATTTCAATTTGCTTAAAGACACCTATGCGCAAAGGGCCCCTGCGCGAATCAGCATGGTTTCCAAATTGGACAAGGCCACATTGGGGGAACGGGCGGGGTCGATGGGTACAGCGGCGGTGGCCTTGGATGAGTTCATCTATAAACGATCACTGCTGGATCAGCTTCGTCGGCATCAAGGTATATAGTGGTCTGCAACCACTGGACATAAAAAAACCGCTATCCCCGAAGGGAGAGCGGCACCTCCTTGAGAGCATAAGGAGCGACCTTATGTCCACATGCATCCCAGAGCAGCTTCCGCACTGCATGAGAGCAACCACAAGCTTGATTATTACACGGTTTTGGTAAGATGAAAAGCTTTTTTTTCAGGCTGTGGAATTTCAAATCAAGTACTGCGGAAACTTTCTTGCATAAGGATATGAGGATAAGAAAAAGCACCCTGGAGGGTGCTTTTCTTGTATAACGAGAATGTAGAATCAGTTAGAGGTCAAAGCGATGGTGATGGTCGAGTTGTAGTTCTCTGAAGCGGGAGCGCTGGCAACTGTGGTGACACCGGCGGCAGTCAGACGAACTGCGATATTGCGGGTTACCTGCGGATTGCCTACAGCTGCTGTAAATACGGTTGTTGTTCCAGAGGCCTTTACAGTCGCAGCCGTATCCAAGTATTCAACGACTTCGTATGCGATACTAACAGGCTCCGATCCGCCGTTGCTCATCGGTGAGTATGTATAGGCAACGGTATATTCAACTTCCGACCCTTGGTTGGTTCCGGAAAAAACCCAGTTTCCAATCACCACACCATTACCAGCCGGTTGAATATCTGTATTGGTTTTCAAGTTGATTCTAGTTGAGGATGTCTGGTTCACGCTGAAGGATACTCCACCAACGCCAATCAATCCAAACACGTTGAGAGCGCCACTACCTACTGCCGCAGCACTGAGAATAGTTGTCACCATAATTAAAGCAATTATCAGTACAGCTATTTTCTTCATATTATTTCTCCTTTAAAGTTTCCTGTGTATATAATCTACATCCAGTTGTTACCTATGTCAATAGCCAGATGACTATTTTTATTTATTTCATTTATATTTTTTTTAATATTATTTTTTTTCTTATACAATATAACTTTATCAATTTCTATATTTATTCTACTTATGACATCCGATTGGAATATGGTTATGTACTATAAAGCCTCTACATAAATGAACTCCTCGGAATTTTTACCTTCTAAACCATTTTCCTTCCGATATTTCAGAATAACGACAAAAATCCCACCGTTTTCCGGTGGGTTATATCAATCTTTGTACAATCTCGTTAATCGGTGAGTAGGGTAAAGGTGATGGTAGTCATATAGGTGTTTCCTGCAGGAAACTGGTTCTCATCCACCCGTTTGATAGAAATTGTCCCATTGTTGATGGTTTCTGGATAAATTCCATTCTGACGTTGCAATGTGGCGAACACTCCCCCCGGAGACACCGCAAGGTTTCCATTATAAAGCTGATAAGGGATAGCGTATTCCACTCCATCCACGTTGATCTCAAACGGGCTATAGGTGACTACGAGATACAGATTGAGGGGAGTGTTCCCCTTTACTCGCCATACACCTACCGGAACACCAGTACCAGGGGAGCTCGACTTGGCATCACCCGCATCTAGAGCGATGGCCGCTCCTGGTTCTGCACCCGCGGTCTGCTCGACAGTGAGTTTGTTGTTCGGCCCCACGGTCGCGTTGATCTCGAGGGTGCTGGTCGCAACCGGCCCTAAGGCGCCTGCAAAAAGAAAAGTGGAAATTATCATTAATGCAATCAGAACCAGGGTTCTTTTCACATGCATCAAATTCGTTTTCATTGCCTAAATAGTAATCATTATTGTGGCTTATGTCAACAGAATGATAAAATCAAGGAGCTTAAAAACCCATCAATCTAATATATAACATTAATTTATTTATGTTTATATAGTTACATATACATCATGCAATTTTACTTATCCCAATGTTCTTACTTTTTTATAAAGATGCAACACAACCCAGGTCATAGACAGAACAGCATACCTCTTATATGAGCCGAAAAACATTCATATTACCCATTCTTAAGACATAACGTCTGTGTTTTCGGTTCCAGCAACTTTTTCCACAGCCTTATGGGCGCCCCATCGGGCCTTCGCCCTCCGGTCCCGTCGCCGCTCCCGCTTGCCGGTGGCGCTGTGTTTTCCATTTCTGGAACTGCTGGTCTTACACGTTGGAATTTTGACAAGATAGTGTATAATGAAAGGTATCAATACCCTAGGGCAAGCCTTGGAAAGCGGAGGCTTCGCCGTCTCTTTGGCCCTTGTGGTTTGTACACTGGGGGCGGCTTCTCTCACCTTACGTTCCCGGCACTCGCTCGGTAATGGAACCATGGTGATGCTTCCGCTACTCTCGCTTCGTTGGAGAATAAAGCGCTAGAGAATATCTCCAGAAAATAGGATTCAGCCATCATGGAAGACAATTACTTAAAAAGAGAACTTTACGATCTAATCAAGGCTGATACCGATATTTTTGATTTTATACAATCAGGTTCTCTTGATGGAATTTGGTATTGGGATCTAGAAAACCCTGAGAACGAATGGATGAGCCCTAGGTTTTGGGAAACGCTAGGATATGATCCGGATGAGAAAAAACACTTTGCAAGTGAATGGCAAGACATTATCTTTCAGGAAGATTTGAAATTAGCCATAGAAAACCTCGAAAAGCACTGCGCGGATCCCAATCACCCATATGATCAGATTGTACGGTACAGACATACTTCCGGCTCCACTATATGGATAAGATGCAGGGGCCTGGCTATCAGAGATAAAAATGGAAAGCCACTACGGATGCTGGGGGCTCATTTGGATATAACCGCTTTAAAAGAAACTGAAAAGGAAATTTCAAGATTGACCAGTGAATATGAGAAAGTGTTCAATGGAACGCAAGATGCCATGTTCCTGATACAAGTCATGGAAGATGGTGTATTCCGTTTCATGCGAAACAATCTCGCCCATCAAAAGAAAACCGGTATTCTTCTTAAACAAATAATGAATACATCGCCTCAGGAACTGCTTGGAAAAGAGCTGGGAGATCTTGTTGCAAGAAATTACCAAAGATGTGTCGATGGGAGGAAAGCTATAACCTATGAGGAAGAACTTAGTCTGCCTGAAGGAAATCGGTTGTGGTCTACAACGTTGACGCCTATTCTGGAAAATGACCGCGTGTCTCACATTGTTGGCTCATCGACAGATATCACAGAACGCAAAACCCTTCTATTGAAATTAGAGAAATATGCTAATTACGATACCTTGACGGGCCTTCCCAATCGGAGACTCTTTTTTAAAAAACTAGAGCAGCTGATAACATCGAAAGAAAGAGATACAGAAAAATTCGCACTCCTTTTTATCGATTTGGATGGATTTAAAGGTATCAATGATGAATATGGCCATGAAGCTGGAGATGAAGTCCTTATCACAGTGGGGCAGCGGTTGTTGAAATGCATACGAAAAAACGATTTTGCGGCAAGGTTGGGTGGAGATGAATTCGCGATAATCATCCAGGATATGGAAAGCATGACCAGCGTTGAGCTTCTCGCTCAGAAAATTCATAAGGTCCTGCAAGAGGCCATACCTATCAATACCGTTGCGTGTAAGGTGAATTCTTGTATCGGCATTGCCATATATCCTGATACTGGCAAAGACAATGAATCATTATTAAGAAATGCGGATTCCGCGATGTATGAAATTAAAAAGAAGGGAAAGGGCGGGTTCGGTTTTTATAAGAATCAGCAATAATCTGCATCTCCAGGAATCATCGATCCACAACCTGATGGGCGCCCCTCGGGCCTTCGCCCTCCGGTCCCGTCGCCGCTCCCGCTCTCTTTTGGCGGGGCCAAAAGAGGAGCTCCGCTTTGCCGGTGGCGCTGTGTTTTCGGTTCCAGCGTAAGCGTAAACTCGCAGCCCATT
>DIXI01000025.1 GCA_002428625.1 Sphaerochaeta sp. UBA6084 | reverse complement strand
TTGTTGATAGTCAGCGTTCCCGTGTCGGTGGTGTTGAAGCTGTAGTTGGTGGCGCTGCCGCCTGTGATGGTGATGGATGATGTGCCCACACCGGTGGTGGTAGTGGCCGCGGACGATGCTGTTGGAGCCGAATAGCCACTGGCGTTGGCGGTGCTCTCGCCATTGACGAAACCGGCTACGGCCACGGTGAATGCTGGATTCGCGGCCCCATAGGTCTTGGAGTAGTTCTCCACGGTCGCGGTCAACACCGCCTTGGTTATGCTAGCTATTTTACTCGTATCATTGTTGACACTGTAGTTGCCGGCATCAATGCCACTCAGGGTATAACTGACAGTGGTGGCTTTGTTTTCTCCTGCAGCAGACGAATCATAGGTCGCTGCTGCTACCACCGTGACGGTATCCCCTGCAAGCACTCCAGCCAAACTCCCGTTTGAAGTGACAGAAACTGAGGTGTCCCCATCGTATTCCTTTGAAGACTCCAACACCGTACCCGAGACAGATAAGGACTTTTTGGTTATTTCGCCGGAAAAAGAGGAATTGTCCACTGGTTTTTGGTAATTGTCAACATCAGTGCCACTTACTGTAAAACTTACAGTGATGTTTTTTCCAGTTGTTGCAGATTTGTCATCATAGGTTGCTGTCGCCGAGACGGTCACGGTATCCCCAAAACATACACCAATCAAGGTTCCGTCTGAGGTGACTGCAGCGATAGTTGAGCCATCATACACCTTGGTCGGATTAATGCTTGTGTCAGAAACCGTAAGCTGTTTTTTTCCAATGATTCCCGTTGCTATGGAATCGACCGGCTTCAGGTAGTTGTCTTTATCAGCTCCGCTGAGGGTGTAACCGACCGTTATGGTTTTTCCAATGCCTGCGGATTTGTCATCATAAGCTGCTGTAGCACTTACCACGACATCCTCAGTTGATACTTTTCCTGAAAAATCTACTGCGGAAATAGAGGCTGTTTCATTGCCATCATATACTTTGCTGGTGGTCAGATTGGTAGTGGAAACCGTAAGTCGCTTTCTGGTGATTTCTCCCGTAAAGGTCGTATTGTCCTCTGGTTCCACATAGTTAGCGGCATGGACGCCTGCAAGTGTATAGTGCACGTTGATGGATTTATCTGTGCCAACCGTTTCATCCTGATAGGTTGCGGTCGCCAGTACGGTGACAGTATCACCTGATAGCACGCCGGCCAGGTTTCCATGTGCAGTGACGGAAACCGAGGCGTTCCCATCGTATTCCTTTGAATTCTCCAGCACCGTACCCGAGGCAGATAAGGGCTTTTTGGTTATTCCACCGGCAAAGGAGGAATTATCCACCGGCTTGATGTAGTTGCCGGCATCAGTTCCGCCGAGTGTGTAACCGACCGTAATCGTCTTTCCGGTTGCTGCAGAATTGTTATCGTAGGTTGCCGTCGCCAATACGGTGACAGTATCCCCTGAAAGCACACCAGCCAAGTTTCCGTTTGCAGTGACGGAAACGGAGGTGTCTCCATCGTATTCCTTTGAGCTCTCCAGCACCGTACCCGAGACAGATAAGGACTTTTTGGTTATTTCGCCGGTAAAAGAGGAATTGTCCACTGGTTTTAGGTAATTGCCAGCATCAATGCCACCTAAAGTATAACTTATAGTGATGTGTTTTCCAGTTCCTGCAGATTTGTCATCATAGGTTGCTGTCGCCGAGACGGTCACGGTATCACCTGAGATTATCCCATTCAGTGCTCCAGCCGCTGTGACTGTTGCAGCTGTTGAGCCATCATAGACCTTGGAAGGAGTGATGGTTGTACCCGAAACAGCCAGCTGGACCGGTTGATATTCCGGTACCGTTATAGTGAGGAAACTACTTGGATCCAAGCCATGGGCTGCGGCGAATCTCACATGATATGTTCCAGGAGCCAGAAGGGTTTCTCCTGCCAAACAGGCTGCATAGGATTCTTCCCCGGCTGAACTCAGCTTGTATTCCATTTTTAGGGTTGTACCGGTTATCTTTCCTTCATTGCTATCGTAGCGGGAGGGGGAAGAGGGGGTGAGCTCATCGGGAGCAGCTTGGCCAAAGACGACAAGGAGCGTAGTGTCCAGAATCTGTCCATGTATGAGATCGGTAACCTTGGTACCGGCACCTATCTGGTTTCCATTACTATCGAAGGCGGTGACCCTAATGGTCCATTGCCCGGGTCGCAGGGAAGTGAGGGTATGATTGAGTGCAGTGACATCATCCAAAACGAACGAAATATCGGTATTTGCAAGAGACCCCTCTAATGTATAGGATTCTACGGTAATCTCAGGTATATCCAATTCAATAGTGAGGGAAATCTGACCAAGCTTTTCCATCATGTCGCTGCAACCGACAGAAAAAAGCAATATCGATATGATCACCAGGAATGATAGTATGTATTTCTTATGAGTTTTTTTCATGTTGATCCCCTAAAAATTCATCCGGATGCCGCTCTGGCAACCGAACAAGGTTCCGATGTCCCCATCTTCGAAGAAAAGTACTCCCATCGGGGCAATGAAAAATTCGTATGTACTGCCCAGCGTATAGGACAGGTTCAAGGAAAAACGAACCTGTTGGTCGGTAAAAACCTCGAGGGCCTTCACTCCGTCGTCATCGAAGTCTCCATTGAGAAAATGAAATAGAACGCCATACCCGAGCTCGGGGGAAACCTGCATTCTGCTGCCGAGAGGAAGGCTGTACCCCATTCCCACCGACATACTGACCGCCTGCATGGAATCGACCCAGTCGGTCTTTGAGGGTCCCCAACTGTAGGCGACTTCACCATATCCGATAAGGTTTTCTGTTTTGTCCAAATTGAAGTTCATTTTGAGTCCCGCACCGAGCACATAGGAGTAGCAGGTGGCACTCTTGCCATAGGGAAATAGACCATGCACTTTCACATCGACAGAATCGACAAGGCTTTGCTTTGTGGTGGCTTCATAGGATACCTTCCATGCATGTGCTGTTGGATTGTAGCGGTATTCGTAGCTATCACTCCAGGTGAGCAGGTCCTGCGATTGCTGGATGTAGAGCACATCGTTGGAGCTATCAAACCCTTCGAGCACAAGCACGGGACTGGGAATATCCACCTCTATCCAGGAAACCCCAGGCTCGATACCCGTTTGGTAACGAAAGGCCTTCACCGTTTCTGCCGCCGGCTTGATCAGAATGCTTATGGGATTTTCCGAAGCAAAGACAAACGTTGCAGAAGCAAAAAAAAGTAAACCGATGTAAAACGATTTTTGCAATTTAAAAACCATCTCCATACCCCCAGAAGTAAAAATTTGGACCGTTTTGTATAGTACTGGAGAATTCAATACCGTATGCAATGACGGGGAGATTACCAAGCTCACAACGAAAAGGGGGTGGTATTTCCTAAAAGACTCGGTTTTCTACTTAAAAAATGATTGGATTGGATTTCAGATGAGCAATCTCACCCTAAACAGATTGTTCTCAACATGGTATAGCAACTCTGCGTCATGTGTTTTCGCAAACGCTATGATACTCCTGGTTCCGATTCCATGTTCTGAATGAGTGGTGAAAGGGAATCCATCTTTATCCAAAGTCACAGTCTCAGCGCATGGGTTTGAGATTTCAAGCAGCAACCGCCCTACCTGTAAGCAGGTGAAATGGATATATTTTTCCTGCCCCTCTGGCAGGAGGGCGACGCCTTGAATGGCGTTTTCTAAAAGATTAGAAATAACCAAGGCCAATTCCATGGAATCCACTGTAAGATTCATGGGGATGGTAAGGTTGATCTTTATGTGTATTCCTCTCTGTTCTGCCATATCCGCATAATAGCTTGTGGCAGCGTTTATGGCTTTGTTTTCACAATAGATCCTGCTTGCTGGAAATCTAATTTCATTCTGCTTACGCAGACAGGTTGCGGCTTCCCCAATCTCACCTTGCTCTAAGAGTTCCAAGATCATGCTATTGAAATGCCGACGGTCATGGGACGCTAGGCTGTGTTGATGGGCTACCTCGTCCATAAGCTGCAATTTTTTTGTCATGGTTAAAGTGGCTTGATAGAGAAGTCCCGTATCATTCTGGATTTTCAAGTTTTCTGCTTCCAAGGCGTACATCGCCGTGAATTTTTTTAAGGAATAGAAAACGGTGCCATAGGCGGCCAACGTAAGCGTGACCAAAAGGTATAGAGGCCATTTGAAAGCAATCAAGGTGTTCATGATATCATCTGTAAAATAAAAGTAATAAGACAAATTGAGGAAGATGCAGACCACCAGAACTGAGAATATCGGCCAGTTGTTGACAACTGATCGGTACAGGGGAAGCAAGAACTTTTGGAAAAGGAATATCACCAGTAGGTAGAGTCCCAACCGAAGAATGGTATTTGCATACTGGGGCTCTGGAAACAATCGGCCCAGATGGAAGCTGAGGATGATGATCATCATCATGATATTGATGGTAGTGATAAAGTTGAAGCTCCATTGCATGAAGCTTACCTTTGTGAGAGGTTTGAAAAGAAGACCCACTACAATAAACATCACTATGTTGAAACGAGACAGTGCGGTAAGGTCTCCATACACATAAAACCAGAGGGTGCTGGCGATATTGATGACAAATACGGAGGTGGCGATAATGATAGTACTGCTACGGCTGATTTTTAAGTTTGTCTTTGTTAGGGTAAACAGGAGCAGTACATTCATGATTGAAGTGACACTACCTCGTAAAATGTTGCTGATTAGGTCATTCATCGGGAATTCTCCCTCGCTATCAGATAGTTCATATAGATATCCCGCACCACACTGTAATGTTTGGCAGCGATAGGAACTGAATATCCATAACGAAGGATGAACCTGGTTTTGCTAAAGCTTTCGACATAATCCATATTCAAGATGTAGGAGACATGAGGCCTCACAAAGCGCCCGTCTTGTAGCAATCGCGCTATATGTTCGGAGAAAGCCCCCTTGATAATCCTGGTGGTGACCGTCTTTGCTTCCACAAGGGTATAGATCGCAGTGTGTCTTGTATACTCGCAACAAATTATCTCGGATAATCTGAGGATACGCATTCCCTCCTGCGTCTTCACCAGAACAGTGCTTTCCATAGTCCTGTCCAGCTTGGAGACCGCCAGCGCAAGGGTCTTGAATAATTGTTGTTTGTCGATTGGTTTGAGCAAGTAGTTGATGGGGTTGGTCACAAACGATCGCAAGGCGAAACTTGGTTCGTATGTGGCATAGATGATCTGAGCCTCTTGGTCCAGTTCTCTGATTGCCTTCCCTACCTCGACACCATTGATCATAGGCATCACAATATCAAGGATATATATATGGAATCTTTGTTTTTCACACGTGTTCAGAAGATCATCGGGATGGAGGAACTGACGGATTGTAGCTTCATATTGATTCGATTGTATGAACTCAGACATATACGCGGCGATAAGAGCCAGTTGACTAGGATCATCATCACATAGAGCTATATCCAGCATTACCTCTCCTTATAACATCAAATTCAGAATTCACTGTGAATAATGCTGCGACCAAAGGGCTTCCCACATAAGGATACTCTATTACACATGTACTTTTATGTCCATCTAGTATGGAAAAAGTTCCAGGAACTGCAAGCACAGAAAGGACAAAAATGAGTGAAAAACCGCATCCAGGACCCCTAGGATGCGGTTCTTTCTGTAGGCGTGTGGAAAAGGTTGCTGGAACCGAAAACACACTAACTTGCTGGGAAAACACCAGAACTTATTATTGAACCGAGACCTGAATTGTGGTGTTGGACCATAACTTTCTTTGCACCTTCAACATCACGATTGCTTATCCTATCTATCAGATCAATATGCTGTTGCATCGACAATATTTTTATTTCTGGAGAAATCTCAGCTTTTGTCCATCGTCGAATCAACCACCATAGTTCCCGGACAATCTGCAAGTGTGAAATGAGATGCGTATTCCGTGTGAACTCAAGAACTTTCTCGTGGAAAGCAATATCATATTCTTCAAGAGTCATGTTTTGTAATCGATTTAGCTCAAATGCCTTAAAAGATTGCAACTGTTTGATTTCAGCGTCTGAACTTCTTAAGGTGCATTGCTCCACTGCCATGTTTTCCAGAACCAGCCTTAATGAGGATATATCTTTTACTTCCTCTAGACTTGGATTGAAAACAAAATATCCTTTCCCAACTTGCGAGATGAGCCCATTCGGAATCATAGAGTTAAGCGCATCCCTAATAGGTGTTCTGCTGACATGGTATTCTTCAGCAATAACATCAATAACTATTCTAGCCCCCGGAGCATAGAACCCTCTAGTGATCTTTTGTTTTAGGATTGCGTGGATCTGATCTTTAAGATTTCCTACGATAACATTCGCCATAGATATTTCCTGTATCAAGAAATTTTTTGTTCCAGTTTTTTATATATCAAGTATACGGTACACACAATAGCCAAAAAAATCAATGAATATATTGGAGATATTCCTTGACATCTGATATTTATCGTATATTATGTACCGTATACGGAGATGATTTCTTATTGAATTGTGCAGGTAGGACTATATAAACGGGTGGGAAATACTATGGCAACAAAAAAAATTGCGCTGATCACAGGAGCTGGAAAGGGAATTGGACGGGCAATAGCCTATGCCTTTGCTGCCAAGAATATCTTTCCAGTTATCATAGATATCGACGTAGAAGCGGCGAAAGGCACTGTATCGCATATACGGGAAATGGGATATGAAGCAGCCTACTATGTGAAGGATATCTCAAAAGTCAGCAATATCGAATCACTAGTAGATGAAATTCTCCATACATATGAAAGCATAGATATCTTGGTAAATAATGCTGGAGTACTCAGTACCACCTCACTAGATGACCTTGAGGAGAATGAATGGGATAGGGTCTTTTCAATAAATCTTAAAAGCGCTGCGTTCTTGATGAAACAAATTGTCCCTATCATGATAAAAAACAAATGGGGTCGAATCATCAATATTTCTTCTCTAGCAGGAAGAATGGGAGGTATCAGTACTGGCTGCGCCTATTCTGCTTCAAAAGCTGGATTGCTTGGATTGTCAATGTGCATCGCCAGAAAAGTAGCACAGTACGGTATCACTGTAAATTCAATAGCTCCAGGCACAACAGAAACTGAACTCACTAAAGGTTTTACCCAGAATGAGTTGGATAATTTAATAACTAAAATACCTATAGGAAAGCTGATTCAGCCGTCTGGTATTGCAGAAGCTGTTTGTTTTCTAGCTTCTGAATCCGCAGAATTCATAACTGGGGCTGTTATAGATGTAAATGGTGGAATGTTCATGAGTTCTTAACTCAATTATGGATCTGTGAAGATAAGTGGATGAATCGGATTATGTATTCAACACAATAATATAGGTTTTAAACGATAAAAATTTTAAGGAGTTTATATCTTGAGAAATGAATATCTAGCCTGGATGGCTTCGGCAACAATAAGCAAATGGAACAATGATTCAGCTCAGTTCAGTGAAATAAAAAAAGCCATTGACGAAGGTGCTGTTGGGGTTACCACCAACCCCCCACTTACGTATCAGCTGCTTACAACTGATCCCCAAAGGTTTGAGTCGGAATTAAAAGCTATTGATCCTGAAGTGAAAGGCGATGATCGAGTTGTTGAATTGATCAAGATGGTTATTAAGAAGATAGCTGAAGAATTTAAACCATTATTTGAATCTTCGGAGGGTGAGTACGGGTATGTCCGGGCTCAGGTTAAACCAAGAGATGGGAAAGATAAGGAAGCTATGCTTGTGATGGGAAAAGCTTTTGCTTCGGTTGCAAAGAACATCAAGGTAAAGATTCCTGGCACTGCCGCCGGTGTATGGGTGCTTGAAGAGCTCGCTTCGCTTGGTATTCCCACAAATCCCACCGTCTGTGTCTCCATCTCCCAAATTCTTGCTACCGCTGAAGCCAATGAACGAGGTATCAAAAGAGCAATAGCTGCGGGGATCAAACCAGCTCCCTCCACTGCTGCGATTGTGATGGGCAGGTTGCAGGATTATCTTGCGCTGCAAAATGAAAAACTAGGAGCGGGGCTGTCGATTACGGACCTGGAGAACGCCTGCCTGGCGACAGTCAAGCGTTGTTATAGCATCATGAAAGACCGTGGTTACTCTCAGATTCTGATGCCGGCCGCCTTTCGATGTGCTCGTCAGGTCTCAGAGTTGGCAGGGGCAAAAGTGGAAATGACCATACACCCAGCAATTCAAAAAATGATTATTGAATCGTATGAGAGGGGTGATATCGCAAAAGTAGAAAAGATACATGCACCTGTTGACGCCGAAAGTGTGGAAAGAGTGCTCAGAGCAATCCCGGAATTCAAGAAAGCCTATGAACCCGATGGTCTTGCTATTGATGAGTTTGACGATTTTGGTGCAACTATCATGACTTTGGAGGGATTTGATAAAACTGGATGGCAAAAGCTACTAACCCTTTAAGGGGTTTATTGTAGTGAGCGGAATACCAGAAATGTGGTTGGCGAAAAAGTACCGGAAACGGTAGGAAATAGAGAATTTCAAAATGGAGGAATTAGAATGAAAAGCAAGCTTGGATTAGTAGTATTCTTGTCGGTTATCTTTCTGGTGCTCGTTTCACCGGTATTTGCGAGTGGAGCACAAGAGCAATCCGCTATCGATTGGCCAAAAAAACCAATTGAACTCGTGGTGCCGACGGCACCTGGCGGCGGCACTGATCTAACTGCCCGTGTTGCAGCGAAATATTTGGAAAAAGAACTAGGCAAACCAGTAGTTGTCGTGAACATGTCAGGAGCAAGCGGTGCTGTCGGTACACGTAATGTGATGGATGCAAACCCAGATGGATATAAAATGCTTTGGTTCCATAACACAGCACTCGTTATAGAAGTTACGGGTCTTGTGGACTTTATTGCGTATGACGTGCTGGATCCCGTCTGTATGACTGTTTGGGATGACACGTTCGCACTGTATGTGAAGGCCAATTCTCCGTTGAATACCTTAAATGATCTAGCTAGAGAAATAAAGCAGAATCCAGGAAAAATCAGCTTTTCCTCGGCGGCTGGTGGGCTCTCTCATCTGCTAGGGCTTTCATTCCAAGATATGGCTGGCGGAAAATTCACCATTATCGATGCGGGTAATGACGCTGCCAGAATCATATCAGTGCTTGGCGGACATGTCGACGTAACTCCTTCATTTTATAGTGCGGCACAACAATATGTGGATTCCGGCGATATAAAATGTCTAGGAATCGTGGCGGCCAAACGAAGCCCGTTTATGCCAACCTTCCCCACAGCACTTGAGCAAGGTTTGAATTTTGTCTTTTCCGGTTTAGGTTATACCCTCTATGCTCCGAAAGGGACCCCTGTCGAGATAGTTGAAAAAGTCAGTAAGGCAATCGAAAAGATATCATCGGATCCGGGATACATTGAGGAAATGATAAAACTTGGAAGCACCGTCGGTTACGAAGATACCAAAACGACAGCAGCGACACTTCGGACTATGTATGGCGAATACTCACCGTATAAAGAAATCTTTAAAAAATAATTAGTTAGCTAATTGTTACTTGAATAGGGATCCTTACTGTGATGACTTCATTCAGCACAGTAAGGCCCTGTATCTAAATTAACGAACTGCGCATGTGAGAATGCAGCTTTTTGAATTTGAAAACAACGTTTGACATTGGTTGATTTAAAACTCAGGTTTGGAGGAAATTCTGTGCCAAGAAAAGAAGTTGAAGTGCAAGAGCAGATGTCTAGCCTTAAGGAACTATTACCCGGTGTTGTGATAACAATCTTTGCAATCTTTATTTTTTTTAGCTCTTTTTCACTACAAAGTCTCCAGATGAATCCTGTAGGGTCTGATTTTTTGCCAAAAATAGTCAGCTTCCTGGCTTTCCTTGGTTCTGTCATCATCAACATGCCTATAGTGAAAAGACTTATTAAAAATAGAAAACGGAATATGGATGTTGTACCAACTGAAAAAACCCAGCAAAAAAATTTGGAGAAAAGTACAAAGAAGTATTCAACTCTGATTACACTCGGACTTATCACGTTATACATAGTGACCATGAGTTTGATTGGATTTCTGATTGCCACCTCACTTTATTTGTTCGTGCAGATCATGTTGCTTGCACCAAAGGAAAAGAGAAAACCGATAATATTTGGAATTATGTCCATAGTATCCTCTTTGGTAATATACCTAATTTTCTGGTATGCATTTTCAATCATATTGCCTGCAGGAATCCTTGGATAGGAGATAAGAGAAATGTTCGACTTATTAATGAACGGATTTACGAGTGTTTTCACTTTTTACAATCTTTTGCTGATACTGATTGGAACAATAGTGGGCATAATTTTCGGTGCGTTACCAGGGATAACCGCTACATTAGGTGTTGTAGTGTGTCTTCCAATAACGTACGGTATGTCAGCCATATCAGGTTTCAGTATGCTTATTGGCCTGTATATTGGTGGGATGTCAGGTGGACTTATTTCTGCCACACTGTTAAATATTCCTGGTACAGGCGCTTCTGTCGCGACTTGTTTCGATGCCTATCCGATGTCCATGAAAGGTGAGGGCGGAAAGGCTCTCGGAGTAGGCATCGTCTACTCATTTATTGGTACGATTTTCAGTATTATATTACTTTCCTTAATCGCGCCAAATCTTGCAAAGATCGCTATCAGATTTGGGCCTATGGAATATTTTGCACTGTCCTTCTTTTCCCTTACCATGGTTGCAGGGCTTTCGGGAAAATCCATTATGAGAGGGATGGTATCAGCCTGTATCGGTATGATGCTGGCGATGATTGGAGCGGCCCCCATCGACGGTTATCCGCGCTTCACTCTTGGATTCCATGCTTTTGATGCAGGGTTCAATCTGCTTCCAGCCCTTGTGGGGCTATTTGCCGTTTCCGAAGTGCTGAAAACGGTGATGACTACCGATCCCACAACTGATATAAACCTTGGAGACACAAGGATAAAGGGTTTTGGCTTTTCCTTAAAAGAGTTTGTGAGCCAGATAAGAAACATGTGTGTCAGCGCTATCATAGGTGTCGGTATCGGTATTCTACCGGGAATCGGTGGTGGTGCCTCAAATATCATCGCGTATGGAGTAGCGAAAAACACCTCGCGATATCCAGAAAAGTTTGGCACAGGAGTCATCGATGGAATTGTAGCATCGGAAACTTCAAATAACGCATCTATCGGAGGCGCCATGGTGCCGCTCCTTACCCTTGGCATACCCGGGGATAGCATCACTGCGGTGTTGTTGGGGGCCTTTATGGTCCATGGACTTCAGCCGGGTCCCATGCTATTTAAAAGCAATAGCGACTTTGTCTATGCGATATTCGCTGCCATGATCATTGCATCCTTCATGATGTTGTTTGTGGAGCTGGTGTTTATCCGCGGGTTTATCAAAGTGCTCAATATTCCAAAATATCTACTCATTCCAGCTATCCTTGTGCTTTGTATAGTTGGTGCGTTCGCTGTAAATAACAGACTCTTTGACTTATGGGTGTTTTTAGGATTTGGCATAATCGGAGCATTGTTATCTAAGTTTGATTATCCTTTGGCTCCTGTTATCCTTGGCTTTCTCTTAGGTCCCTATGTAGAACTATATTTCATGCGCGGTATGCAAGTGACTAGAGGGGATTTTCTGCCTTTCTTAACATCACCGATCTCGGGAATTTTCATTTTGATAGCAATTTTGACTTTTATATTTAGTGTCTATAAAAATTACAAGGCTCTAAGAAAAAGTAGAATGTAATTGATAAGGAGAGGTGCTTACTAGATATGATTAATTGCTTTATCTTACAAGGCGTATGAAATGCGATGAGGATTTTATGATACTTAAAAACGATATTGAAAGATTGCGTAGACTTGCCCATGAAGTAAGAGAAATAGCGGAACTTCCTATACAAGAGAAGAATAAAAATCTGTGGTGTGCTGTAAACGATTTACAGATGACACGCCCCGTACTTCACACCCGTGACTTACAGGTACATTTACTTAATTATGAAGATGAGTTGACTACACAGATAGAAGATTCTTTTTTGCAGGATATTGAGTTACAACTATTGCTACGAATCTACGAGTGGAAGCATCTCCGACTTGATCGGGTTATAGAACCTTTTTTAAAATGCAATTGTATAATCAATGATACTGGTTTCGGTCTGAAAGTGTATAGCAGTGGTATAGGTAAGGATTTTGAAAAGAAAAAAGAAATAAACCATGCGGTGAATTTTGAAAGCCAGATATCTAATTTTGAGGACTTGGATAAAATTAAAACTCCTGAGATTTCTTTTGATAAGGAAGCAACCATGAGACGCTTCAATCAGATGAAGGAGATATTTGATGGAATACTTGATGTCAAGCTGTTTGGGAAACACTTTTTCAGACATGCACCATGGGACGATCTTCTTACATGGTTTGGTATTTCGGAAGGTATGTATAAGCTTAGTTTAGAACCCGAATTGATGCACGCTGCCATAGATCGTTATATAACGGCTATAATTCTGCAGGTAAAGCAGTATGAATCATTAGGATTGATTTCCTCTAACAATGCCTTTGAAAATGTTGGAACTAACGGAATTGGTTACACCACACAACTTCCAGATGTTACTGAAAGTGGTATCGGGGCAAAGCTGAAAGATATCTGGGGAGCTAATTATGATCAAATATTTACTGCTGTTTCGCCAGCTATGAGTAAAGAATTCGCATTTGAATATGAAAAGCAATATGCAGAATTATTTGGGATGTTCAGTTATGGATGTTGTGAGCGCCTTGATAATAAAATATATGATCTTACAGCCAGTTTTCCCAATCTTCGCACGATTTCTGTTTCTCCTTACAGTAATCCGGAAAAGTCATTAGAGCAGATAGGTAATAAATATGTAGCATGTTTTAAGCCAGATTCCACATATCTTGTTGGTGACAGCTTTGACCTAAATCATTTTGAGAAAGAACTGGAGAATATTTGTAAACTTGCAAGAAAGTATGACACAAATTTAGTTATAAATATGAAGACTATAATCTCGCTTTCAGGGGATCCCACTCGTCTTTGGAAATGGTGTGATCTGGCCACCGATATAATATCTAACTACTAAGGAGTTGTTAATTGGATTTTCAGTTTGAAACTACCACGTGCTCAGGCTTTAATTTGCTACACTTCGAAAAAAAATTTACTCTTGGATAATGGTTTTTAATCAATGCCTTGAGATAAAAATGGAGGGTCCTATAATGAAAAAAACAGAGCATTATGATGTCGCCGTCATCGGTGGCGGAACCGCTGGCATTGTTGCGGCTATCGCAGCAGCGAAGAACGGTGCGAGAACTATTCTCATCGAGTCGGCACCTATGGTTGGAGGTGAACTTACTTCTATCATTCCTATGGACGGTTGTAAAAGTGCTCAGGGAAAATGGGTGCTTGGTGGAATCGGTAGGGAATTCTTTGAATCATGTAGAGAACACGGTGGATATATCGGCGATCTATTCGATTGGCGCATGATGTGGGCTGTCTGTCTGGATCCGGAAATCCTGAAGCTTGTCGTGATCAGGGAGTTGGCAAAACATAATGTGAAAATTGTGTTGAACACCTTTGCGACCGACGTAATTGTGGATAACAGAAAAATAGTAGGGGTGTATCTAACGGGTAAAGGTGGCAAGCAGTTTATAACTGCCGATATGTTTGTGGATTGCACTGGTGATGGAGACATCGCGGTAGAGGCCGGCGCTGGGTATGAAATGGGTGATAATGCTGGTGGTTTTCAGCCGGTAAGTTTGATGTACAAGATGGCCAACGTTGATTTCCAGAAATTGTTGGATTTTGTCAAAAACAATCCCGATGAGTTCCATCTGGGAGAACATCCAATCATTAAAAAGGATGCGGCGGATTGTGCGGTGGAATTATACAACCAAGGTTTACCCTGTGTGGGTTTCAAAGGAAAGAGCAAGTTTATTATGGATGCTGTTGAGCGAGGGGATATGCACCCTTGTTCCGCCTTGTTTATTTTCCCAACCTCCACGCAAAAGAAAGAAGTTTGCATCAATACGAACCGAGTCATCAACAAAGACGCAACCGATGCCAGCCAACTAGGGGAAGCTTTACCGGAATTGGTGGAACAGACCCTGAAAGGTTCGAAATTCCTTATAAACTCAGTACCTGGTTTTGAACATGCGTGCCTGTCAAATGTTTCTTCACGAATCGGTATAAGGGAAACGAGACGAATAATCGGGGAGTATGTATTAACAGTGGCTGATGTGGTGGAAGCTAAGCGCTTCGATGACGTTATAGCGAAGGGCGCACACCATGTGGATATTCATACACCTGTGAATACCAAGCAGGTTAGAGTACCTATCAAAGAAGGGAATTCCTATGACATCCCGTTTGGATGTCTTATCCCGCTTGTAACAGACAATCTCTTAGTTGCTGGGCGATGCATTTCCTCAACAAGGGAAGCAAATGCTTCATCAAGAGTTATGGGAACCTGTATGTCCATCGGTCAAGCCGCTGGAACTGCTGCAGCCATGTGCGTAAAAGATAACATTTCAGATGTACGGAAGCTGCAAGTTAAGCAGCTGCAGGAAAGACTACGGCAGCAGGGAGCGATTTTAGACTAATAGCTCTGCGTAATACCGCAAGTTCGATGATTGTGGCATAAAAATTTAATTTTACTTTGGGTGGATTTGATTGAACAGGTTGTCAACGGCCACTGGATCGCTAGGAGTTTTTCATGGTAGGTAAGCCTATATTCACAGTAAGTGTCTCAGAAGAAGTATATGGCGATAATGCTCCGATAACCTTGCAAGGTGGTATCAGATCCGGCATGGAAACCGCTGCCCGATTGGGGTATGAAGCTGTAGAACTGCAGCTTCATACGCCTTCTTCTCAGAATTTCCAGCAATTCTCGGATTGGGCGCAGGCGCTGAATATCAAGATCAATGCTATAGGCACGGGGCTTGAGTCAGCAGTTCACCACATTCATTTTTCATCTCCAGACATCGAAATAAGAAAACGAATCAGGAAAAGTTTTACCGAGTTCATCGATGGCGCTTCTATCTGTAGAGGATCAGTCTTCCTAGGGCTCTGCCGTGGGAAAGCTCCTTCTCAAGCTAAAAAACCGGAATATCTAGATCGTCTGGCAGAAGAGTACAGGATACTGGCTGAATATGCGGGAGAGAAAGGCGTCTTGCTTGTCCTGGAACCAATTGTGTTCTATTTAACGAATTTGTTGAATACGACTGAGGAGGGTCTTGAATTCATTTCCCGACCCGGTCTTGAGACAATCAAATTGTTGCTTGATACACATCATATGTTTATAGAAGACAAGGATATGATGGACTCTTTCAGGAAGGCTGCCCCCAAGACTGGTTATATACATATTTCCGACAGCAACCGACAGTATGCAGGTAGTGGAAATGTAAATTATGCAGAAGTTGGACAGATCTTGAAAGAAACAGGATATGAGGGACCGCTCGCTTTGGAGTGCCTCCCAGTACCTACTGGAATCAAGGCCGCGGAATATTCATTGGATTGGATGAGAAAAATTTGGAATTGAATATGTGGAGTTGTCAATGAGAAAAAAAGTTGGATTTATTGGGCTTGGAATTATGGGGACCCCTATGGTATCGCACCTGTTGCACGCGGGTTATGAGGTGATGGTAAGCGATCTGAATCAGGCTGCGGTGGTCGCTCTGGTGGAAAAGGGAGCCCTGGCAGGTGAAAATCCTGCTTCAATTGCCGCTTGGAGTGATTTTATCATAACCATGCTACCCGATACCCCGGATGTGAAGAAAGTTGTTCTTGGGGAAAAGGGAATCATTGAGGGTGCACATGAAGGATTGTATTATGCGGATATGAGCACTATCGCTCCAACTGGTGCTATAGAAGTTATCGATGCCCTGTCGGAAAAGGGAGTGAAATGCCTTGATGCACCAGTAAGTGGTGGACAGGCGGGAGCCGAAGGCGCTTCCTTATCCATTATGGTTGGTGGTGAACAGTCTGTATTTGACGAATTCCTTCCAATTTTCACTGTTTTGGGAAAGACTATAACTTTTTGTGGGGCAAAAGGATCTGGACAGATAGTAAAAGCCTGCAATCAAATTCAGGTGGCTATGAATTTTGTCGGGTTGGCTGAAGCACTTGTTCTCGGAACAAAAGCAGGGGTTGATCCGGCCGTTATTGTCAAAGTCCTCAGAGGCGGGTACGCCCAGACGAGAGTTATGGATGTCCGAGGTCCGAAGATGATCAGACGGGATTTTACCCCAGGATTTAAAAGCCGATTCCATTATAAAGATCTTAATATCATCATGAAAACTGCCCTGGATTACGGTGTACCCCTACCGGTTACAAGTGTGGTTCATGAACTCTTTGCTGCCATGATGGCAAAGGGTAATGGTGAACTTGACCATTCAGGGATTCTCACGGTGATTGAAGATCTCGCTGGAGTGAAAGTACAGACCAAAGAGGAGTAACATCTTGCGACCAATGAAATACAAATCTCTAGGCAAAACGGGGATCCAAGTATCCGAGCTCTGTTTTGGAACTTTGTCCTTTGGCGGTAGAGCTGATAAGACAACCTCAAAAGAGTTGTATCAAGAGTGTCGCAATGCAGGTATCAACTTTTTCGACTGTGCCAATGTCTACCAAAAAGGTATCGCCGAAGAATATCTCGGGGAGTTCATGCATGAAGAGCGGCATAATTTGGTCATTACGTCCAAAGGTGGTGCTCTCATGTACGACTGCCCGAATGGTAGTGGAAGCTCCCGTAAACATCTTACCCATTCTTTGCATGAAAGCCTCAGGCGATTGAGGACCGATTACCTGGACATCTATCTTATCCATTCCTATGACCCTCTGGTCCCGATGGAAGAGGTCCTGAGAACTCTTGATGACTTCATCTCCCAAGGTAAAATCCTTTCAGTTGGAGTCAGCAATTATGCTGCATGGCAGATTGCCCGCATGTTGGGGGTAGGTGATTCCAAGGGCCTCACCTCAGTGCATTGTATCCAACCAATGTACAATATTGCCAAACGACAATGTGAGGTTGAACTGCTCCCACTTGCAAAAGCCGAGAACCTCGGAGTTTTCAGCTACGGTCCCCTCGCTGGAGGATTATTGACTGGCCGATATGGAACAGACATCAAGACCAGTTCAGGACGCCTGGTTGAAAACAAGATTTACCAAAAGCGATATGAAGGTGACTTCTACCTACAGGTTGCCTCAGAAATCACCCTTCTTGCAAAAGAACGAGGATTAGAACCCGCTAGTCTGGCAGTAGCTTGGGTAGCGTCGAACCCTGCCATCACCTCTCCAATACTGGGTGCTGCAAATGTCACACAATTACGGTCTTCCCTTGCATCGCTAGATGTGGTTGTTGACGAAGAGCTGAAGGCGGCAATAGATGCGATCAGCCCACCACCCCCACCAGCAACAGACAGGAGTGAACGATAGGCAGTTCCAGGAACCGCAAGCACAGAAAGGACAAAAATGAGTGAAAAACCGCATCCAGGACCCCTAGGATGCGGTTCTTTCTGTAGGCGTGTGGAAAAGGTTGCTGGAAATGAAAACACATTGCGCCACCGGCAAAGCGGAGCTCCTCTTATAGCGGTGCTAAAAGAGAGCGGGAGCGGCGACGGGACCGGAGGGCGAAGGCCCGACGGGGGCCGCCCATCAGGCAAGGACTATGTGGAAAAGGTTGCTGGAACCGAAAACACACACTATACTTGATTAAAATATTTGTCGCGGGAGGTGTGTGTACCCATATGGATGTGGATATGGTTGTTGCCATTGTGTTGTTTTCAGCCACCTATATGGGGTTGTTGGCTTTCCCGACATGGAGGGCGTACATCGCCTTGGTTTCGGGTGCAGTCTTCGTGATCATTGGATATCTGCCACTAAAAGAGGTGATTGCCGCAATCGATTGGAATGTAATCATGATGTTGGGCGGGATGATGGGAATCGTGGCGCTGTTCATCAGATCTCGTATGCCCGCCTTGTTGGCCGACCTGATTATCGCCAAGATGCCTAACTTCAAATGGGTGATTATTTCCCTTGCCCTATTTGCCGGTATAGTCTCCGCGTTCATTGATAATGTCGCCACCGTGTTGATGATAGCTCCGCTGGCGATCACCATCGCGCGCAAGATACACATCTCGCCGGTGAATAGCATCATCGCGATTGCAGTCTCCTCGAACCTCCAGGGAGCAGCCACTCTCGTCGGGGATACCACCTCGATTCTCCTCGGAGGTCATATGGGACTGAGTTTCGTTGATTTCTTCTTCTATCGGGGAAGGTTTGGTCTGTTCTGGGTAGTGCAAGCCGGGGCGCTCGTTTCGATGTTTGTTTTGTTATTCCTATTTAGGAAAGAAAAGTCCGTATTCACCAGTATCGAACGCACTGTGGTGAAGGATTATGTACCCACTGTGATGCTTGTATCAACGGTCCTGCTTCTTATCGTGGTTTCACTTGTTCCTAAAGACGGCTTGCCGACGGTAGTGTCGGACCATGTGAACGGATTCATCTGCCTGGCGGGGCTTGCAGTCGGCCTCGCATATCGCATTGTACTTGACCGCAGCATGATCGTATTGAAGGAGATATTCAAGGAAATCGATTGGTTCACACTCTTGTTGCTTTCGGGATTGTTTGTCGTCATCGCCGGTATCACGCGTGCCGGAGTCGTCGATGCTCTCGGTGGTTTGTTCGCGCGAATAAGCGGGAACAATCTATTCATCGCATACACCCTCATCGTTGGATTTTCGGTCCTATTATCAGCCTTCATCGACAATATTCCCTACGTGGCGACCATGCTGCCAGTTGTGGCGACAGTTGGGTCGCAACTTGGAATGGACCCGACCGTGTTGTATTTCGGATTGATCACCGGGGCAACACTGGGAGGGAATCTCACCCCGATTGGAGCATCTGCGAATATCGCCGCGCTCGGCATCCTCCGAAAAGTCGGCCATGAGGTTCATCCATTGCGATTCATGAGAATCAGTGTACCGTTCACGCTTTCCGCGGTCCTTACGGGATATGCATTGATATGGCTGATTTGGGCCTGATACAGGTGAGCCTGAGTGAATTCAGTGTGGAAAAAGTTGCTGGAACCGAAAACAAAACAACCTGTGCTGCGATATGATTGTTCTTCGCATAATTGTTAATACGGCCCTTTAGACTCATGGCCAGAGAACTCATAGCAGCACCTCCATATAATGCTTAAGCATTTTATCAACCCGGAGGAGCTTTGCATAATCTGCAAGCAGATTCAGGTTTTTGTCGTTGGATGCGGCATAGTTTTTCACAGCGCTGATCACCGTTTCCTCATCACATCGGCTACGGCTACGTAGAAGATCACAAATAGTACGCTCCATGTTGTAGCAGCGTACCATGTTGCCGAGAGTTGTTTTTTTTTCAATCATTCCAAGATCGTGAAACTCCGGTTTGATATAAAAACAAGTGCATTCGTCTTTGAGGGAGGGTGGAAGCACTGAATCACTGGGAATGGTGACGGCGTGCCGAAACGGAGTGCGCTCAGCTTTTCCGTTTAGAAATAGTGCGGTGTCATGAGAGAAAATAATTTTAGACGAGCGTAGCATAAGCGCATACATATCGTCGTTCACCGCATCTGGAAGCGTATAGACTCCATGACTATATCTTTCCAGAAGGCCGGCCTGCACATATTTCGTAATCAAAGCTTTAGAATATCCAAATCGCAGCACCTGAGAGGTGGTGATCACGTTGTTGTTCTTTTTGATTTCCTGAAGGATTTTAGAGTTGATGATCATAGTCTGGTCCTCTTCTCATGTATTATGGTGAACTTATGTATAAATATTATATTCAATTTCTATACAAAAGTAAACTTACAAATAAACTTTCATATTGAAATACCAAACTACATCGATAAGAAAGTTAACTTTAATAGGAGATTGTGGTAATGCTGAAGCTACCATTGTTCAATGAGCAACGACTGGCAGTGCCCCACGCACCCGCCCCGCTAGGGAAAAGGTTGCTGGAACTGTAAACACAGAACCGAAAACACATTGCGCCACTGGCAAAGCGGAGCTCCTCTTTTAGCGCCGCTAAAAGAGAGCGGGAGCGGCGACGGGACCTGAGGGCGAAGGCCCGATGGGGGGCGCCCATCAGGCCTGTGGAAAAAGTTGCTGGAACCGAAAACATACTAGCACGGCTCCCATAATCATCATGCTCGCAGTTTACTGTACAGCCCATTCAATCAGAATGGGCTGCGAGTTTACGCTTACCCTGGAATGTGGTTTTCCCTGTAGGCGTGTGGAAAAGGTTGCTGGAACTGAAAACAAGGATCTGCAGGTGCGTGTCGGAGAACACCGACTTCAGCATCCTGCCCAGGCCAAGACGCCTGGAGAACTCGTCCAGCACCAATGCGGGGCCGACCACCTTGCGGTGGCCGTCACCGCTGGATCGAGCGAGGCCTTGCGCATGCTGTCCAGCAGCCGGGACGGCACAAGATCGCCGGAGACTGGATCGAGCTTGCCGACGCAGACCTGGCGGTTGCGCGACTGCTTGAGCTCCTTGTCCCAGTAGGACTCCGACTCGTAGACGTAGGTGACGCCGGTCTTCTTGTTGACATGGTTGACGCGGAACGGCATGGCGGTCCGCCTTGCATAGCTACAATTGTAGCCTGCTTTGGGAGGCAAGTCGACTGTTTTCGTCATCCAAATCCTTATGATTATGACAATTGGAGCAAACCTAGTTACAAAACTATCGGGAAATTAGGTTATATTGAAAGGTCGTAGAAAAAATAAAAATCTCGATCAACCACTTTTAAAATCTTGACAAATTTCCGGAATATGACATTATTATTGACAATGAAGTATTTAAAATAGTCCCAAGTATCCTACTTGAACGTGTGCTCCGCCCGGCGATCAACAGGAGTGTCCCATGAAACAGAGAAACCGCCTAATTCTATTGGCCGCCTTTGTAGTAGCTGCCATCGTCATGCTGTCCGGCTGCGACCCGGTCGCTACCATGGGGGAGGGTACGCTATCCATCGCCCTGGGGTCTTCGAGGAGCCTGACGCTGCTACCGGAGATCGACATGCAGATTGCCACCTACACGATAAGCGGAAGCGGTCCGAACGGAGGGTCCTTCACCGAGGGGGGCTTCGGTGGATCCGTGTTCGAGCGGGCGGGTCTGGCCGTTGGGGACTGGAGCATAGTGGTCGACGGATACAACGTAGGAGGCACGAGGATAGGGACGGCGGTTGTGGAGCTAACGATACGGAAGAACCAGACGACCTCCGCCACGGCCACTCTGAGGCCGCTGGAGGGCACGGGAACGTTCAGCGGCACGGTGTCCTGGACTGACAGCCAGGGCGTGCTGAGCGACCCGCAGGTGTGGGTGACGGTGCGCGACGAGGAGGGTGATGACATCCAGGGCATCAGCATCCCGACGCGCCTTGATGTGGAGGGCAGCACGGCGAGCGGGAGCGCACAGCTGCCGGCCGGGTGGTACGAGGTGACGGTTGGGCTGTACGAGGGTGTCGCTGGAGGAGATGCCATGGTGGTGTGGCAAGGCGTGCTGGCGCTTCGGATCGTAGCGGGTCAGACGACGAGCGGGACGCTGGACATCCCTGAGGGACAGATCCGCTTAGGCACTGGAGGGGTGTCTATCGTGATCGAGGAGGACATGGACAACCCTTTAGTGGTGGGTTTTTCTGGTATGCCCGAATCGGTTGAAGCCGGAGGAACGGTGGCGCTGACATCCACGGGGACGTACTCGGGCAGTGAGCAGTATAGATGGTACGTCAACGGAGTAAGACAGACGGACGAAACAACATCGAGCTTCAGCCATACCTTTGACGAGGTGGGAACGCATACGGTGTCGCTGTTGGTGCTGGATGGTGGAGCGTTGGGAGGATATGGGCAAAGCGTTATTGTAACGGAAGAGCAAACGAGTGATTATGCGGTAGGAGAACTTGGTCCATCTGGGGGGTATGTGTTCTACGAGAATCCGAATTATGCCACTGACGGGTGGCGGTATCTTGAGGCTGCCCCTTCCGGGTGGAGTGGGGTATCAGACGATCCCTGGAACGTATGGGGAGGATATGGGACGTCAGTAGAAGGTACTGGGACAGCGATAGGGACAGGAGCGAGCAATACGCAAAAGATTGTGACGGAGTTTGGCGATGCGGAGCCGTATGTAAGCAAGACCGACTATGCTGCTAAGCTGTGTGCTGATTATCGGTTGGGAGGGCATGCTGACTGGTTCCTACCGAGCAAGGACGAGCTGAATCAGATGTACCAGAATCTCTATCTGAACAATCTAGGAGGTTTTTCTGCCGACCGCTACTGGAGTTCCTCGGAGTACGATGCCTACGACGCGTGGAACCAGTACTTCCCCAATGGGAATCAGAACGTCAGCCTTCGGGACAACGCGTACAGGGTCAGGCCTGTACGGGCTTTCTGATGACCTATTTATCAATTTATCCATTTAACCATTTGGGGGGTACAGGGGGCGAACAGGCATAAGCGCTAACTTAAGGTGTTTACATATCTAGGGAAAAGGTTCTAGGAATTGTAAACACAGAAAGGATAAAAATGAGGAAAAAACCGCATTCTGGACGCTTGTGTGGAAAAAGTTGCTGGAACCGAAAACACAGAAAGGACAAAATGAGTGAAAAACCGCATCCTGGACCCCTGGGATGCGGTTTTGTCTCTAGGCGTGTGGAAAAGGTTGCTGGAACTGAAAACACAGAACTGCAAACACATTGCGCCACCGGGAAAGCGGAGCTCCTCTTTTAGCGGCGCTAAAAGAGAGCGGGAGCGGCGACGGGACCGGAGGGCGAAGGCCCGATGGGGGCGCCCATCAGGCTGTGCATAAAGTGGCTGGAACCGAAAACCCAAAATCCACATATGAGCTTAGGCGATTGGTTTCAGGGTGTGGGTATGGAAAATTCTACAACAAGGCTGACAAGACGCTCCAGTTGCATGATATGATGCAACCATAGAGCTTGCACTGGGTCGGAGAACGCTCCACTATTGCCGTGCCGAATGTGGACACAAGGGGATATAGATGAGTAAGATATCCATCCGTTTTTTTGATGATAGAGAAGTCCGTGCCGTGTGGGACGATACAGGATCCAAATGGTGGTTTTCAGTGCTGGACATCATCGGAGTCCTACGCGGGGAAGATAATTATGAGAAAAACCGGAACTATTGGAAATACCTCAAGGCAAAGCTGAAACGTGAAAACAGTCAACTGGGTAGCACCACTACCCAGTTCAGGTTTACAGCTCCTGACGGTAAGAAACGCCTTGCGAATGTGCTTGACTATGACGGAATCATCGAATTGGCAAAAAACTTCCCGAGCAAACAAGCCAACCGGTTTATTGAATGGTTTACAAACAGTGATGCGACAGTCGACGGGAAAAGCAAGTCCAAGGCGTACGCGCTTTTCGACAGTTCCCTTTTTGAAACAATCGAAATAGGGACAATCAGAGGGCTGCAGCAGATTCATGGGTATTTATTCGGCGGTCTGTATGACTTTGCTGGACACATAAGAACACACAATATTGCTAAAGATGGTTTTCAATTCGCTATAGCCAGGTTTTTGCCAGAAACACTACAAAAGATTGAGGCAATGCCTGAAAGCACTTTTGAAGAAATTGCACACAAATACGTGGAGATGAACATTGCCCATCCATTTATGGAGGGAAATGGCCGAAGCACACGCATCTGGCTTGACTTGATCTTGAAAAGGAATCTGAAGGCATGTGTGGATTGGAGCCGTATCGATAAAAAAGAATACCTGTCCGCCATGAAAATGAGCGTAACGGATTCTGTACCGATACGAATGTTGCTGGAATCGGCTTTGACAGACAGGATATCTGACCGTGAAGTATTCATGAAGGGTATAGATTACTCCTACTATTATGAGCAGGAAAACAATATAACAGAATTCTGATAGATGGGCTCTGGACGCCCATCAGGCTGTGGAAAAAGTTGCTGGAACCGAAAACACACGCGAATCCATTAGAACTCGTTCTCCTCGAGCATGGAGTGGAAGGTCTCATCGGAGAAGATGAGGTGGTCCAGCACGGGGATGCCCAGCAGCTCGCCTGCGCTCTTGAGGCGTTTGGTGACATTGCGGTCGTCCGCGCTTGGCATCAGGTTCCCGCTGGGGTGGTTGTGGGCGACGATGACGGCGGTGGCCCGCTCACGCAAGGGGTCGGCGAAGACCTCCATCCAAGTGTAACCGGCGACACAATTAAATGCACCTGGGTTTGTGTGCCAGGGCGGTTTCACAATGCAATTATTGGTTGCATGAGGGTTTTTAGGGCATAAAGACAGGTGCCCAACGCTAATCAGACAGGCCAAAAATGACTATCAGGATTTTTCAAAAGCCCATGGCTTCTATGAATATACGTGAACGTTGAGAGGCCTCCTGCTCAATGATATAAGGTGCATTTTCATTTTCTTCTGAATGAGAAGGTATGGGGAAATATCGATAGCGAGATTCAGTCGTCGACAGGATCGGTCGGATTTCCCTCCGGATCCAGGGGAAGCTTCATGCTGTAATGGGAGCCCTTTCTGACCCGGGTGCCCTGCCCGTCAACTTCAACATTGGATCTTGACTCCCTCATCTTCTGGGCACGGTCGAAGAAGGCCTTGTCGATGATAGCGGTATGGTGGTCTTCCGACCTGAGGATTTTGTCCGGACTGTTTCTAATCCGTTTCATGCCGGGATACTCCGCGGCTACCGTCTGGGCGTAGACCGAGTCACCGGCATACTTCTCGTTGGAGAGGATGTCCCCGATGGTCCTGACCGCCCACCTCCGATTTCCCCTTTAGATTCTTTTTATGGATTGATGTTTCAAGATTTGCTTCTCGAAGTGATTCGAACTGCGATTCATGATTGGATTTCTCCTTAACTACCACCATGCAAATATCCAGCGAGGTTGTCATACCCAGATACCGGAAGGGTCCGGAATCAAAGAGAATTGTTGACTATGGCGAATTCGTAATAAAAACATTCCTATTCCGGCATTTTTCTGTTGATGCCTTATGGCTTAGACCTTAAGATGTGTGAACAGCTGAGGAATATGATGGTTTGAATCGTCAGATGGCAATATGATGGAGTGAAGCGGATGAACAATTCTCCGGCCAATTCAAATGAGCGGCTTAAGAATGCGCAGGAAATTTCAGAGTTCTCCTCTTTTGCAGACAGCCTGAATGATGGCCTATATGCAACCGACCCGGCTGGCAGGCTTATTTATGTGAATTTGGCATTGGTTAAAATCCTAGGTGGTGAAAAGCCGGAGGAGATTATTGGACGATCTTTCTTGGATTTCATCGAACCTTCATATAAAGAAGTGATGAAACAGAGATATAAGGCCTATCAGCATTCTAGTGTGCCTTCATCCTTGATAACCGTACGAATTATTCGAAAGGATGGTTCTACCGGCATGATTGAAATCAGACCCGGCGCACCTGGGCATCCTGGATTCTCACGAGGTGTAGTTCGCGATATCACAGAGATCCGGAGAACAGAGACCCAATTACGTGAAACGGAGAGTCTCTATCAGTCGATAGTTGAATTGTCTCCGGATGCCATCGTGTTGTCCAACTTGGAGGGTGCAATACTCGATTTTAATGAGAAGGCCTTGAAACTTTTTAACTACGACCGGAAAGAATCTGTACTTGGGCAATGGATTGGTTCGTTCGTGGCGCCTTCTGAACAGAAAGCGATGGAAGTGTTGATAATCGATGCTATTCAGAAGGGAGAACGTCTTTATTCTGAAGTGAACTTGGTACGTTCCGATGGCTCTACGTTTCTTGGGGAGGTTTCAGCAAAATTATTGGGAACGATAAACGGAGAGAAACCGTTGCTGATGATACTTGCCAGGGATATAACTGAGCGGAAGGCAACTGAAGATCAGTTGAGGGCCCTATCAGTCACGGACCCTCTAACAAAACTGTTTAACCGTAGAGGCGTCACCCTAGCGGCGGAGCAGGAATTGCGACATACTAAACGAACGGGCGGGGTTCTGACCGTTATGTTCATGGATTTGAATGGAATGAAAAAGATCAATGATACCTATGGTCATGATATGGGTGATTCGGTACTTGTCTCTGTTGCCCAAGCCTTACGTGAAACTTTCAGGGATTCTGACATTATCGGAAGGATTGGCGGTGATGAGTTTGTAACCGTAGCATTAAATGCTGCCATGGAAACTGTTGAACCGATGATAACTAGATTACGAGAAAACCTATTGAATTGTGACTACCCCTTTGCAGTAACCTTGGCTTGCGGTGCGGTTGAATACGGCCAGGAGTATGACCTGTCCTTTTCCCAGTTGCTGAAACAGGCGGACAGTGAAATGTACAATGATAAACGTCAGGAGTAAGTTTGATTCGGGGTGGGTCAAAAATTCCTGTGAATATTTCACCGGCATAGGGGGGCTCTGAACAATCCTATCCGAAATTTGTCCCGATACCTGGATGTTGAAAAGCTTCCAGAAAAATCTCTGTGGCGCATCTCAGTACTTTTTTGAAAACTTGGTGAAGTCGTTTCACGAAGTTATAATTTTCTTTATTGTATCATTATATTTAGCCTGGCCACCATCCCTCTATACGTTGCTAGAAAGACAATAAGTAGTTTACAGAAAAAGAGATACTAGCGATACACCTTTAGATTTATTGTTGAAAAATATGTAAACATATGTTAAGTAATAAATTACTCTTTGTCACCTCTATTCGACTAGCTCTTCAATCTTGTTATCACTTTGCTTCATACTGTAATGGGTGGTCTTTCTTACCTTGTTTCCGTACTCATCGAGTTCGATGTTGGCGATGAGCTTTCTCGTCGCCTCGACCCAGTCAAAGCATTATCAACTAGATAGTAGGCGGAAATTTTAAATATATTTGGGATTTACAGAAAATCCGCAAATCCCAAATGCTGTGATAGATCAGGACAATACTATATTCCAGCACGTTTTTTTACGCTATTGGCATGTCTTTTAGCCTCGTAGAGGATTTCTTGTTCATCAAATACCAAGACCTCTCTATCCTTCATAAGCAATTTACCATCAACGATAGAATCACTTACATCTAGCCCACTAACATTATCGACCAAAGTATTGATATAGTTAAGACTCGGCGAGATATGGGGTTTGTCTAAATCTATTAAAATAATATCAGCCAATTTTCCTTCAGCCAACTCACCTCCTTCAGAACCAATCATAAGTGCTTTTGCTCCACCTTTTGTTGCCAGTTTAAGTAATGACTTGGCAGTCATTGAGACAGGGTCGAACAATGATAACCCATATGAGACTCTAATTGCTGATCTAAGAATTTTCATCTCTTGAAATAGGTCCATATTATGACCCGATGCACCATCTGTACCTAGGCCTACCGTAGCACCGGCTTCTAACAGCGTTGGAGTTCTTGGAATACCATGACTACTAAGATTACTACGTGGACAATGTACGACGTTAACTTGGGTTTCTGAAATTCTACTAATTTCGCTATCGGTCATCAAAACAGAATGTGCTGCAATTAGGTTTGGACCCAGCAAATTTAGAGAATCTAAATAATCCACTGGTCGCATCTTAAATTTCTGGAGACAGTATCTTACTTCTTCACGATGTTCTTCCAAATGGATATGTACACCAGTATTCAGTTCTCGTGCTAGCTGCCCACTTTCTCTTATCAAATCTGTACTACATGTTAAGATTTGTCTCAGACCAAAATAAATTCCTATTCTTCCATTCCCCACACCTTGGTATTGATTGTAAAGGGATTGAGTTCTTTTTAAAAGTTCGTTTGTACTACTTTTCATCGAACTTGGGATTGCATCATCTTGATCCATAACCGAGTAAGCGATTTTGCCTCTTAGACCAGACTCCAGATACCCTTCGATGGCTGCGTGAATCAAAGGACCTCCTGATTCCGCAAATCCAGTTGTACCAGATTTTATCATCTCTAGAGCACAGAGACGGCTACTTGCGTACACATCTGACTCATCTAGAGAACTTTCGAACGGCACAAGAATTCTCGACCAAACCATAGGATATTCATCAGCGGTACCACCTCGTAGGAATTGTTGACACGTATGCATATGTGCATCAATCATCCCTGGCATTGCAAGTTTATTATTTCCATCGATAGTTTGTTCTATCTCATATTCTTTTTTAATGTCTTCATATTTTGAGATTACTACTATCTTATTTTCTTTGATGCCAATACTACTTCCACGTAGAATGTCCATCTCTGGGGTGAGGATTAAACAATCGCGAATAACTAGATTTAATTTTTTCATTAGTTTTTTGCCTTATCTTGTTCATAAAGAATCTTTACAGCTTCCAATGCAATCAAAATTTCTTTTTCTTCCGCTTCCCTAAAAAGATGTTCCGTCCCAAGCTTCTTTTTCTCATTGAGGTAGATGTTTCCATCTATTGCCACGATGCATCCAGCTCTCCATCCTCTTAGTGCCGAAACAACAAATAATGCTGAAGCTTCCATCTCTCCTGCAAGGATGTTCGCATCATGTTTCATTTCAGTACTTCCAGCAGGTTTTTTAGCATAGAAAGCGTCTCCAGAAGCACCTAACCCTACATGTGCCTGAATATTCAATTGTTGAGCACCTTTTTCCAATGCAGCAACAACATGACGATCCGCAACGGCGGGGTAATTCAAAGGTATGTATATTGCGGAAGTACCATCATCGCGCCAAGCAGCTGTGTAGATCACAATTGAACCTGAATGAATTTCTTCTTGCATGCCTCCAGCTGAGCCAACTCTTATAAATGTATCTGCACCGATCTTTCCTAATTCCTCAACACATATAGCAGTACTGGGACACCCCATGCCTGTGGAACTAACAGTAATATCAATGCCATCTTTCTTTCCGGTAAAGATTGCGTATTCACGATGTCGGGCTACTTCATGAAATTCGTCTAGGTGTTGGGCAATCTTTAGAGCTCTCTCAGGTGACCCTGGTAATAGCACGTATTTGGCCACATCCCCTTCTCTACATTGTATGTGGTGTTGTAATGTGTTCTCTGACATCTAAGTTCTCCTTACTTCGTCTATGATTTGATCCCACCGCTGGTGAGTCCACTTATAATATTCTTTTGAAAAATGAAGACAATTATTAAAATTGGAAGACTTCCTAGAATCGCCGCAGGATACATCTGTTCATAGATAACACGTTCCTGCCCCATGAAATTCTGCATGCGAATAGGAAAAGTCCTCGTTACTGATTCGCTTAGCACTGTTGCATATAGATAATGATTCCATGCACCTATCAAGACAAATATACCCGTAGATGTAACTCCCGGTCTAGAAAGTGGTAATAAGACCTTCCATATTGCTTTTAACCGTGTACATCCATCTACCATGGCCGCTTCTTCCAACTCGAAGGGAATAGTTTTGAAAAACGCGTTCAACATCCAAATTGCATAAGGGACAGAGAATGTCATGTATGCGAAAATTAGTCCAAGATATGTATCAATCAGCTGCAATCTTCGCATGATGACAAACAATGGTATAAGAATTATCACAAAAGGCATCATTTGAGTTCCCAAGATAAGTATCAACAAAGTTTTCTTGCCCTTGAACCTATATCTTGCAAAAACATAACCCGCAAGAGTGCCAATTATAAGAGATGCACTAGTTGTAAAAATTGCAACTATGAAACTATTCTTAAGAGAATCCAAAAAAGATGCATCAAGAAGTACTTTTACATAGTTGGACCACGAAAAAGCTTCAGGAAAAATTTTTGGAGGGCTAGCAAATAGTTCAACTGGCATTTTAAAAGACGACATCAGCAACCAGAAGACTGGGAAAATAAGGTATAACATTACAGCTAAAGAAGTAATGATGGCCCAAGTCCGGTTCAAGTATCTGATTGTCTTGTAACTTTTTATCATACTATACCTCAGGATAGCTTACAGGCCAAATAAAGCGGCCTGTAAGCATTTTAAGTCTATTGTTCAGCAATTGTATTAATTTCTTTTTCTAGAGATGCAAGACCTGACTCGATGCTGACTTGATTGTAAAGAACTTTTAGTGCAGTTGCAGAAACGGCATCCAAAATTTCTTGTGCATAAGCACTCTTGATAATTCCGTTTGGATAGGCAATCTGCTTTTCAATGGAAGCAAAGTGTGGATACTTGGCGAGTACAGCAGGGTCCTTGAGCACTTCTTCTCTCGTTGGGATTCTTCCTAGTTTCAGGGCAATGGTTTTTTGTTGTTCCGCACTTGTGACAAATTGTAAAAACTTTGCTGCAAGTTCTTTGTTCCTACTATTGTAGGGGATTCCAACGCCAGCTGGTTCATTCCAAGCTGCTGAGGAGACCGAACCCGAAGGAATGAGGCCAACACCTACTTTGTCAACGAGCTTAGAACGTGAAGGATCTTGAGCCATAGGGTAGGTATGGGGAGTACTCAGTAAGAATGCATAACCGCCTTGCATGAACAAGTCACTCGCCGGCCCTGTGCCATCCATCTCCAGTGCAGTTCTTGAAAGGGTTCCAGTGTCATACAATTTTTTCATGGTTTCCAAGGCTTTGATACCTTCCGGTGAATTAATCGCAGCCTTTCCTTCTTCATTTAACACATTACCACCTTCACCACGAACAAGAATATAGACCATGGCTGCAAGATTGTAGCGTTGAAGACCTCCGAGAAGAACTTCAGCTCCAGTTTTCTTAATCGTAGGGGCCAGATTTATCAAGTCGTTCCAAGTCTCAGGGATCTTTTCAATTCCTGCTTTCTGAAGCACCTCTTTGTTGTAGTAAAGCTGCCATAACCAATAATATCTTGGCAAACCATACAACTCTCCCTTCCATGAGAGGTTTTCCAGTGAGCTTTTTGCATATCCATCCAATACTTCTGGAGCGATGTATTGGGAGATTGGTTCCAAGAATCCTTTGTCAGCAAATTCTGCAACCCAATCACTTCTGAGATGGATTACGTCAAATCTTGTTTCTTGTGACAAGAATGAAGCAAGCGACCGTTGCCGAAGCTCAGGAAACGTAACTTCAACGTAATTGACCTTGATACCAGTTTGCTTTGTAAACTCTGCTGCTTGTTCATACCAAGGAGGATCAAATAGATACACAACAGTAATCTCATTTGACTTCTCAGCAACAACACCAGATTTTTCATCCGTTCCTTTTGCAATAATACTTCCTGCCAGCAAGAGCAATACTGCAACCAAAAATAACACCTTTCTCATATTTCCTCCTTCTGGACTATGTCCAGTGTTAGTCATCAATTTTGTCTTTTCTATTAGACTTTAAGTATATATATATAAATAATATAGATAGGAATGTAAGTAGGTAGGCCATTGCGGCACCAGTTCCAAGACGCATATAGATGAAGCTCTCTCTATAAGCTAAGACTGCGAGAGTCAGAGTTGAGTTGAGAGGTCCTCCTTCGGTTAAAACCCAAATCAAATCAAATGATTTTAACGCCCACATGGTTTGAATAATGGTTGTAATCATGATTATTGGTTTGATGGTGGGAATTGTGATATGTAAAAACCTTTGAATGATATTTGCACCATCGACTTCCGATGCATCGTATAAATCTTGCGACACATTTTTAAGGGCTGCAAGATACATAAGTGCAACAAAAGGTACGCTCTTCCAGATATCAGCGAATATTATTGCGTACAAAGCAGTAGCCGGCGTATTCAGCCAAGGGATGTAATTATTGATTATTCCCAATCTAAGAAGAATCTCATTAATGATACCGTATTGGCTATTGTACATCCATTGCCACATCATTCCATTCACAACATCTGACAATGCCCATGGCAGGAGGAACAAAGTCTTAAGTATTTTCGCAAGCAAACCTTTTGCTCTAGAAACTACCAAGGCTACCATAAGCCCAATGATAAAAGTTCCTGTAATTCTAATGAATGTAAATATTATTGTATTCTTGAGAGCTTGAACAAACAGTTTGTTTTTAATCACTTTTATGAAATTCGAGAGACCATTGAAACTTGTTGTGAGAACTCCTTGTGGGAAAGTAATTTGGCTCATTGCTAGGATTGCAGAATATATAATGGGATAAACTACGAATATTCCCATAAAAACAAGCGTAGGTGTTAAAAAAAGTTCTTTTGTATGGTCTTGGAGGGCGGATTTCTTCAGTCTTTTCATTATGTATTATCCATCCTTACTTCAAAGGGATTTTAATTTGAACCAATCGCCTATACGCGTTATACCTTCTTCAATCATGGGGAACTCTTTACAAAGAGAAATTCGAAGAAATCCTTTTCCATTCTTCCCAAAAGTAGTTCCAGGAGCGGTGGCAACACCAATCTGGGTAGCTAATTCGATCGCAACTTCCTCGGAATTAATTGTGATAGCCTGAGGTATTCTAATCATTATATAAAATGCGCCATCAGGTCTAATGGCTTGAATACCTAAATTGTTACAAAGCGAAATGGTTTTCAATACTCTTTCATGATAGGTTTCTTTCATCCTTCTAACATGTTCTTGTGAGCTTTGCAGCGCAATTTGTGCAGCCTTTTGACTAATAACAGAAGTGCTTGAACAATAACCCTCTTGAATCTTTGCGAATAGGCTAGCGATTTTACTACTTGTAATTGTATATCCAATTCTCCAGCCAGGAATAGCATATGTTTTAGAGCAACTATAGACACCAATAATATTTTCCTCGCGAGAGAATTGAAGTGGAGAAACATGGCCATTTTCGTTGTATACATAGCTGTTATAAGATTCATCGCTTATTATAAATATGCCATGTTTTTCTGCCAAATTCAGTAAGGTTTGTATTTCACTGGATTTAGCCACCCAACCTGTAGGATTTGAAGGAGAATTAATGATGATAGCTTTGGTTCGTTTAGTGATTTTTTTAATTAATGAATCCATGTCCAGTTGAACCCCGGATTTATCATCCATAACCAAATCATATGGAATTGGACAGCCCCTGACCATTCGAATTGTTGAAATATAATTTGGATAGCCAGGATCTGGTACCAATATTTCATCGTCAGGATTAATGACTGCTAATAATGAATTAAAAAGGCCTCCCATAGCTCCAACAGTGATGGTTGTTTCATCAATATGCGCATTAATGCCGTAATCAAGATTTAATCTTTCTACACAAGCTTGTCGAGTAGATTGCATACCATTGTTGGGGCAATAACCTGCAAGTCCGTTTGAGATAGCGTCCACAGCTGCTTGTCTTATATGTGGAGCCACTTGAAAATCTGGCTGCCCTATTTCCAAATGAATTGAATCATGCCTTTGATCAGCTATATTCTTTATTAGTCGTATGCCAGATTGAGGCATTTCATTAACTATGCTATTTATATTTTTCATATTGCATCACCTTGGCCACATTTTTCTTGAACTGCTTTCTCATTGATGAATACCCTAGGGACGCGAGCTGAAATTGATGCAGTTACCTCACCGTTCACTCCATTGATTAGATTTGCAAGTTCACGAACATGAATACTTTTGTCATTGATTTCACCCAATACAATTATTCGTTCGCCAATAATGACTTTTTCTACCTCAGTAGCATCAAACATACACATGTCCATTCCAATATTTCCAACTTGTTGAAGGTAATGACCTCTATAGATCGCTTTTGTCTTATTGCTGAAAGCCCGATGATATCCATCACCATAACCAATTGAGACTGTAATAATCTTCTTGGATGTTTTAATTTGGAATGAGCGGTTATAGCTGATTGTCTCATTCTTTGGAAGTATTTTTACGTCAATAATTGTACCGAACCATCTGAGCACAGGCGAATAGCCTTTACAATCCATAAGAGATAGTGGCAACTGTCCCAGAGGTAGCATCCCAGTCCTGACCATATCCAAATGTTTGTCTGGATGAAATATTATTCCTCCTGATGAGCAACAGTGTCGAATAACATTATTTTTATTTGAAAGCTGTAGATCAGAACAAACCGATGTGAAATATCTGAATTGTTGTTCAGTAAAAGCTCTGCAATCAGAATCATTTGTATCTGCACAGGAAAAATGAGTATAGATACCAGTTACTCGTAAAAACTGATTAGAAACAAGACTGTGTAGAAAATGCAAAGTTTCATTTGATTCAGGTCCTCGATATCTAAACCCGAGACGATTCAATCCTGTGTCAATTTCTATATGTATATTGATCTCTAACTGATTTCTTGAACAGTAATCTATTAAATGTGAGGCATAAATATTAGAGAAGACAGTAAGTGTTATATCATGTCTCGAGCAGTAAGAAAAACAAGAATCATCAACAGGGCCAAAAACCAAGATGCCTTTTACGATTCCTGCTTCTCTTAGTTCTTTGGCTTCTTCGAAAGATGCTACAGCGAACCAGTCAACAAAATTTTCGGCGTCCCTTGCACATGCTACAGATCCATGTCCGTAGGCATTTGCTTTGAGTACAAAAAGAATTTTACATTGTTCGGAAACAGTTCGTCTGATCTCCATAATATTTTCACGTATTTTCCGAAGATCAATCTCTACGTAGTTTCGGATAAAACTATTTGTTGCCGCTAATTTCATACTTTGCACACCTAACTATTATTCAGATTAATGTAAAAATTCATACTAATAGTAAGCTGCGATTAGTCATATGTCAACAAAAATATCAAAATAATTTTTATAATATTTAATATAAATAATATATGCATTTGAAGAATATTTACATGGATATAATAAGAAAGTCAAACTATTAGTTTGGTTTATTTGTGTTTTAACTTTTAGATTGAATTTCCGAATTATTTGGTTGTTTTAGACACAAAGTGAAAGTCAATTCTGTTCGCGATAGCCTAAATTACATTATTGATAAACTGCCATTTGAATTGAAATTATTCATGAAAGCCCGTATTGTTTTTCTAATCGATAACCTCCATACGTTTCTTATATATCGCAGTTGGGTAGCAAGCAACTAGTATATTTTGACCTTTTTTCTAAAGATCAAGGTAAGTACTTTTAACAACGCCTGTTCTCGAGGAGAAAAGATGACACCCTGGCAAGCATTTGTCGTAATAATTGAATACGGAGTATTTGTTATGAACTAGGAAATGAAGTTGATTGATCAATTAATAAACTCCAATCCAATTACAACTTATTCCGCGAAGATAATCATTAAATGACATTTTGAACAAACTCAAGACAACAACATGCCTGGTTTCTTATAATGTTCCATAAAAATAATACGACTACGTTGAGGCTCTTGCAAAATAGCAAAAGCCTGACATTTCCATGCTTCCGGGCTGCCTGAGGCAGCTTCAGAAGCCCAGCCTAGATGAAAACAAGCATGTAATTTGAAGATTTGTATAGAAATGGACCTGACAATCCTTTATAATATGATTAACTACAAACAATTAGAAGGAGAGCAGGTCCATGAAAAGCATAACAGAAATCCTCGGCGGTTGCCAGATGGTATTCGGAATTTCTTTCGACATCCAAGAGGTTTTCGAAGGATATGTGACTGCCGAACATCGTATGTTCATCCAGATGCTGCAGGTGATAGAGGAATTTATGCCTGCATGCGAACGCAAGGAAAGCCTGCTCGGACGCAAGGGCTATGGTGAGACGGCGATGATCCGTTCAGCCTTGGCCAAGCAGTTTTTCAAGATTCCCACCGTCACCTCGCTTCGCAACCGCCTGCTCAGCGATCCGTCGCTGCGGCAGGTCTGCGGGTTCACCTCCGTACCGAGTGAGGCCACCTTCAGCAGGAAATTTGCATCCCATGCACGCCAAAAACTCATGGAGAAGGCGCTGGGCCCCTTGGTAAGCTCCTATCTGGACGGCCGCATCGTGGGTCATGTCAGCCGGGACTCCACAGCCATCGAGGCGCACGAGAAGGCCGTGAACAAGAAGAAGGAAGTGATCCCGAGGGGGAAACCCGGCAGGCCCAGGAAAGGCTCTGAGTCGAAAACCAAGAAGCAAAACGTTCTGCAGAAGCAACTTGGCCAGACTGCCGAACAGGCAGTCGAGGAATTGAACTCCCAGTGCAGCTGGGGATGCAAGCGCAACAGCCAGGGCAACCGCAACTATTGGAAGGGCTACAAACTTCACCTGGATGTCACCGACAGCGGCATTCCCGTCAGCACCATCGTCACGGGTGCCAACGTACATGACAGCCAAGCGGCGATTCCCTTGGAGCGGATGACCGGGCAGCGGATCAAACACCTGTACTCGCTGATGGACAGCGCCTACGATGCAAAGCCCATCAAGGACTTCATCATCGGAAACGGCAGGATGCCCATCATCGACCCGAACAAGCGGCGCAAGCAGCAACGGGTCCTCTCCCCCTCTGAAAAGCAGCGGTTCAGGATCCGTTCGACCGTCGAACGATCCAACTCCCACCTCAAGGATTGGCTTATTCCGCCGAAGATCATGGTCAGGGGGACGGAGAAGGTCTCCCACTGCCTGATGACCGGCGTGCTGTGCCTTGCTGCAATCAAGATACTGCAGTATTGCATCCTGCCGGGCATCCAGAAAACTGCGTAACACCACAAAGAGCAATGATGCATTCGCCTATCGTGGGGTAGGTGTGTCTTCTTGCACTCGATTATCGATGGACCGGGCGTATTTACTCGTTTGAAGCCCTTGATTGGACGGTTCGCTCCTCTTAATCAATGGTATTAGTGTCGTCGGATGGATTCAAATTCTCAATGAATCCTCATTTTGCAAGAGCCTCCGTTTATTTTTAATAAAATTGAATGTTGAGTAGGTTCGATTAATCCTTTTTGGTTCTGGACTCTTCTAAGTACTTGTATAATGTAAATTTAGAAATTTTTAACAGCTTACATACATGAGGGCCAGACTTGGTAATAAGAAAAGCTCCTCTTCTATCTAGGTATTCAACAAAACGCATTTTCTCAGACCTGTCCATCTTCGAAAATTCTGTTCCAATAGCCTTGCGAGCTTCATCTATCAAGGACTGAAGTAGTTTCTGTACGTCTTTCACCAAGACAAAGTTTTGTTCTGTCGTTGTAAGGTTTTTTGAATGCAAATATTTCTCAAAATTGATTTGTTCTGTAATGTCTTCATTGATAGCTATGCAGTACCTGGGGTTATTATTTTCGTTACGGAGGAAAATTGTTGAAGACTTTAGACATTTCCCATCTTCAGTATGATTCAAATAGTTCAACTGGTTCCCATTTCTTTCAAGTCCCCTAACAACCGGCAACCCTAGAATATCTCCAGAGTCTCCAATTTTCCTTCCAGTAATATGACCGTTTCTTATATCAATAATTGTATGTTCATATTCTAACTCTAAATCATGTAATACCAATTCAACAGTTGGTCCAAAGTGGGATTCGAGCATATCAAAGGTTTTTTTTACCCACTCAAGATATAAAGGATTGGAATTCAATAGTGGCACCCCAACAATTAATTTTAGATAATGAATAATATACCATACAATTATTCAGGTCAATTATTCAATTCCAGAATTATCGATTGATTTAGAGAATACCCCACTTGACTATGACACCAGAAAACTACTAATCGCAAGATATCATTCAGACGCAAATTGAAATCTAATCTTAAAATATATGTGATTTTTATTTCTATATATTAAAAAAGTATATTGTTACTAATCGGAAAAAAAACTTTTAATTCACTATGATAGTTTCTAGCAAATAAGTATGAGAAACTATATTTGAGGGTGTTCTCCCAAACCATATAGTAATCGTCTGGAAAAATGAAAATAGTCCAGTTGTGACTGTTGTGTTGAATTTCGAGTTTTAGCGTGAATGGATATATTATATCGACAAATATATAATTATAAAGCAAGATTTTAATCTATGTGTTTATTGTATTGAAAACCTGCCGCTCGAAGTATCAATCTAAAGAAAAGTTTGAAAACGCAGTTGTTGAACACTTAAATGAATAAGTTATTTGACAAATAGTAGTATTATCGACGTTCATACTCGTATATCCATTCACTTCTTTTTAATACTTCCTCAACAATGTCATTCATCAAACAGAATCTGAGAAACTCGCTGTCTGGTATTCTTTCAAGCAGTGCATCGATTTTCTTCCAATTCTCATCAGTCAAAGTAATCTCTCGTGTCTTTGCCATCATCTCGCTCCTTGCCTACTTTCATAGAAATTACGCCATACAGCCTCGTTCTGCTTCAGAAGCAGATGAAAGACTCGAAGCTGGAAATCTTGGTAGAGGTTTTGAGAGCCGATAAGTCCTCATAATACGGTATAGTCTATACTCGAATCTCCATCCCATTCTTGAAAATGAACCGCACATCCTCTTTACTATTGACCACAGCATGATCGGCAAGAGAGTGCCAAAGGGTTTCCGTGAATTCGGTAACCACACCTTCCTGCTTCTTCAAACCCTTCAGAAACAGTTCTGTTTTTGTCTTTCGAGACTTCCGTTCATGTATCGTACCTTCCAAAGCTGACAATTGTTTGTTGACCTCGGTGTATTCCTTGCTAAGTTGCTTGAACCGAACCTGGTAGGCAGCCTGGTCCATTGCTACATTGGTATTTTCGGTATTGAGTTGCTCCATGCGTGAGACAATCTCGTGACGTTCAACTTTTATAGCTTCCAGCTGTGCTTCATCAGCGGAAGTGTCGAAGATATCTTCGGTGATCTTCTCAAGGGTTCTGATGATTTTATCCTTCCGGGAAATGACCGCATTGACTGCTTGCACGAATAGGTCCTGCAGTGCATCTTGATACAAGTGTGGAGTGTTGCACTTGTGGTGCCGATCAGCATATTTTTCATTGCACTGCCATACCACCTTGCGATATTTGCTCTTGGAATGCCATATCTTCGGTCCAAACAAACCTCCACAGGCTCCGCATCGGATGCGTCCGGAAAAGACGTGGGTACCGTTTCGCGTCTCCACATGTTGGGCGCGATACTCGATCTCTTTTTGCACCAGATCGAAGATCTCTGGTGTGATGATAGCTTCGTGGTTCTTTTCTACATAGTATTGGGGGACTTCCCCTTTATTCACTATGGGCTTTTTGGTAAGGAAATCGGCAATGTAGTACTTCTGCAGCAGTGCATCACCCTTGTACTTCACATTGGTCAGGATATGTTTGACCGCTGAGGCATGCCATGCACTGTTACCTGTACCAGTTTTATGTCCTTCGTTCTCCAGGCGCTTGGCAATCCCATGGAACGTCAAACCTTGTAGGAATAGTGAAAAGATGTACCGCACCAACTTCGCTTGCTCGAAATTCACTACTAAGTTGCCATCAGGACCTTTGTCGTATCCAAGGAACCGAGTGTAGCATACCGTGACCTGTCCATCGGCAAAACGCTTGCGCCGGCCCCATTTGACGTTCTCGGATATGGAACGCGACTCCTCTTGGGCAAGCGAGCTCATGATGGTTATCAGCAGCTCTCCCTTGCTGTCAAACGTCCATATGGATTCTTTTTCAAAAAATACCTCCACCTTGCTTTCCTTGAGGCTTCGGATGGTGGTGAGGCTGTCCACCGTGTTGCGGGCGAATCGGCTGACGCTCTTGGTGACGATCAGATCAATCTTGCCTGCAAGGGCATCGGCTATCATCTGCTTGAAGCCTTCGCGCCTGTTGGTGCTGGTCCCGCTTATGCCCTCGTCGGTGTAGATGCCGGCGAACTCCCACTCGGCATTGGCCTTGATCATGGTGGTGTAGTAGTCGACCTGCGCCTCATAGGAGGTGAACTGATCGTCCCTGTCGGTGGAGACGCGGGCGTAGCCTGCCACCTTCCGCTTTGGTCTGAGCTGATCGACCCCCTGTCCTGTGGCAAACTCCCGGATGGCCGGGATGACACGTACCTCTCTCATTGCTTCTCCTCGCTCTCTTGCATTCCTGCCATCTTTTGTCGTCGTAACACCCATGCATCACGTCTTGCGGTACTCTTCCAAGGCGTCGTAAGGATACGTCCGTCATGGAGATGAAACTTCAAGGTATCGGCGAATACCATAATCTGCTTCACCTGTTCATTGACCCAGACCGCATCGAACTCCGCTTCCTCGAATGCTCCGAAGAGGGGTCCGAGGGATGAGCAGCAGGCTTGGCGAAGGGCACGAAGCGGAAGGTTCTTTGCACTGCAGGCTTTTATGCCGTTGTTTCTCTTGTTCGAGCAGCGGTACTGGCCCTGCTGGTATTCGGTGATATCATCCTTATTGGTGCTGGTTGCCGGGGTGTAGGTGAAAGAGTTGCCGCAATTGCCGCAGACCAGCTTTGCTGTGAAGCAGGATGCCACCCTCCATTTGACAGCACCCGTCTTTCGCCTGCGCTCCCTCTCTGCTTCCACTTCCTTATGCAATGCATCGTCGATGATCCTTGGATGGGTGCCTTCCACCACGAAGCGGGGGAGGCGGCCGCGGTTCATTCTCTTTCTGTGGGTGATGTGATCCTCAACGTAGGTGCGCTGGAGGATACTGAAGCCGCGGTACTTCTCCTGGTCGAGGATCCTGAGAATCGATGTCTTGCCGAAAGGCTTGCCCTTTCGGTTGAGGACGCCCCGCCTTGCCAGCTCCTCGGAGATCTCGGTGAGCATCATACCGCCTGCAAAGGAGCTGTACATGAAACGAACCGCCTCGGCTTCCTCATCGATGATCTCAAAGCGCTCGCCTGTCCAGCGGTAGCCGTAGATGTTGTAAGCCGGGAACTCTCCCTGCTCGAATCGTTTTCGGATGCCCCATTTCACGTTCTCACTGATCGAGTGGCTCTCCTCTTGTGCATAGGAAGCCAGGATCGAGAGCATCAGCTCCCCGTCGGGTGAGAGCGAATCAAGGTTCTCACGCTCAAAGCGCACCGAGATGCCCAGTTCCCTGAGCTTCCTCACCGTTTTCAAAAGATCCACGGTATTGCGTGCGAATCGGCTGATGGACTTGGTCAGGATGATGTCGACCAAGCCTTTGCGGCAGTCCTGCATCAGGCGTTGGAACTCGGCCCGCTTTCCTGTACCGGTACCCGAGATGCCTGCGTCGGCATACACCCCGGCATACTCCCATGCGGGATTGGCCTGGATGTATGAGCTGTAGTGGCTGACCTGGGCCGAGAGCGATTCCATCGGCTCATCAGTATCGACGGAGACGCGTGCATAGGCTGCCACCCGGTTCTTGGCCGCAAGGGTTGGAGTGGGGGGATTGATTCTTGTTATCTTGGCCATATGCGTGTCCCCGCTACGCAGGTTAAGCAAGCTTTTTGTTTGTGACTCATATTGTTCCTCCGCGTGCTGTGTGCCAACCATCCCTCCCCCAGGTGGGGGGAGGTGAGGTTGGTTGTCCTAGTAATAACGTGAATGGATGTAGCAGTGGTGGCTGCAGAACTTACGCTTTGCATTGCTGTAGACCGTAAAGGGCTTTTTGCAGGTCGGGCAGATGAAATGGTGGAAGGCTTGCGAGGATTGGCTGATCATGAACAAGTGGGAATTCCACCATTTCTGGCGGCAGACATCGGAGCAAAAAATTCGCTTCTTGCGCTTGGCAATCTGGACGATCTCCTTGCCGCAATGCTTGCACCTGCTCTCATCCGCCTGAATCTGTATCCGTCCCTCAGCTTCTACAGGCAGCCCATCCCTTCCTGTTGTAATCCCAACCCCTTCGATCCTTGCGCAACTCTTTGGTTCTTGTTTGGTATCCATATTGTTCCTCTGTAATGATTTGTATTGTATCAATCACTCACATCGGAACATAAGTCAACCGAACTCAGCGAACAAACCTCCAAACACGGGCTTGTACCTTGCCAACAGCACTTCTTTTGCCTTGGTGAATTCAGCCTTGGTCAGCAGGCCAGAACTCAAAAGACTTTCAGCCAGGGAGAGAGAAACCTGATAGGCGGTTTCGGCCCTGAACCGCTCATCGTCCATCATCGGCATCCTGGTAGTAGCGGGCTTTGATGTAACAATCATGGCTGCAGAACTTGCGCCTGGGATTGCCGTAGGCAGTGAAGGGTTTGTTGCAGTGTGCACAGGTGAAGTGATGCCGGGCTCTCGAGTCCGGATCTATCAGGAACTGGTGGGAACCCCACCATTTCTGGCGGCATGCATCGGTGCAGAAAATCCTTTTCTTGCGTTTGGCAACCTGGAAGATTTCCTTGCCGCACTGCTTGCAGGTACATTTTCTAGGCTCGCTGGGTGTGGTCATTAGGCCTTTCTTGGCAGCGCGAAGGCAGCAAGTCTTGACGGTTCCATCCGGCAGGGAAAGGGTGGTGGCAATATGGCGGTAGGTGCAGCCGAGGCGGCGCATCTCAAGGATCCGGGTTTTCTGGTTCTCGGTCATCGTGTCCTCCTGCCTGATGCCGGAAAACCGTACCCCGGTATTTGTGTGATGCATTGGTATCGATCGTTCATTTCGTCCTCCTGGATGAGGGCGCATCGATTGGCCCTCAACAGCTTCCGTATGCGGGTGGGGATTTGACCGAAAGAAATGAATGTTTTTTGCAACAGGGGAAATCGATATCTGAAGGAATTATATGCATTGAAAGGCTACACTTTGTGCCGTACACTAGCAGTTGGTAATTCTTTCCTCAGAGCGATTGCATTGGGGGATAATGGAGGGTAGGGATGGGCAAAGTTTTTGCAGAACGAGTTCTGTATATAAAATTGGGCAGAGGTGGGATGTTTGAGACTGAATGCATCGAGCACAATGGTACGATAAAATTGGGTTACAACGACTATGATCATGAATTATGCATGCAAGGTAAGTGGAATGAACTGAAAGAAACCATGCGTGAAGACTCAATGGACCCAGGTTCTCTTACTCGACATATTGAACAGATCAGAAAATTCTATGAAGAACCCAGCTCGACCATGTGGATAACATTCCACAAGAATCATCTTTGGTATTGCTTCGCAGAAGAAACAGTTAGCATTAATAGTGATGGGAAGGTGCGCGAAAATATTGATAGCAAGATTCAATCATCGACAGAGCCGGTTGGCTCCCCCACCGTATCCCGAGGAAGCTTCATGCTGTAATGGGAGCTCTTCCTGACCCGGTTATCCTGTTCGTCAACTTGAACATTGGATCTTAAAGCCCTCATTTCCTGGACACGGTTGAATAAGGTCTTGTCGATGATAGCGGCGTGATGATTTTCTGACCTGAGGATTTTGTCCGGACTGTTTCTGATCCGCCTTATGCCGGGATACTCCGCGGCTACCGTCTGGGCATAGACCGAGTCGCCGTGTGGGCATCGCGCATTCAGGGACAAATAGAAATCCTCCGAATTTGCTTGACAGCAAATTTTAGCAATGATATCGTCAATTAAGCTCAAACGTTTGAGCACAACGTTTGAGCAAACAAAATTGGAGGGAAAACATGAAAAAACTACTGTTATGCTGTCTGATGATAACAATCGGGTTGCAGCTCTACGCCTCAGGTGGGGGAGAAGTTCCCAGCACAACTGGAGACGCTCCACCAAAGGTGACGCTCTATCTGTGGGGTGGGACACCGGAAGAAGAAGGCCCGGCACAGTCTATTGCCGGATTCGAGAAAGCCAACCCGAACATCGACGTCATCTACACCCGGTATGTCAACAACGCCGAGGGCAATGTCAAGCTGGATGTGGCACTGGCATCAGGTTTGGATTGTGATGTGTATTACAGTTACCGGCCAATCAATCTGGCACCACGGTCCCAACGTGGATTTGCCATGCCGCTGACAAAATTTCTCAAGACTGATACCTCCTTCAATCTGGAAAAGGAGCTGGGGGAAGGGGCTTTCAAATGGCAGGATGAATACTATGGTCTGCCTGTGGCGGTCTGGTTGACTGTGTACTGGTTGAACATGGATATGCTTGAAGAAGCCGGACTACCAGTTCCTGTTGAATGGACATGGGATGAATATGCCCAATATGCAAAAGCGCTGACCAAAGGCGAAGGGCGTGACAAGATTTATGGTGCTGCGGGGATGCATAGCCTGTCCGGTTACTGGGATGTGGCGGCACGCGGCTTGCTAGGCTCCGACTATCTATTCAAGGCCGATGGTACATCCAACCTTGATCATCCAGCGTTTTTGGAAACTCTGCAGATATTATTGGAAAATCAGAATGCCGGAAAAATCGAGTATCCCTATTTGGATATGAAAGCCACCAAAGTCACCACGCCGGATCTATTCATGCAACAAAAGGCGGCAATGGTCCAGGGTGCACCACACTTCATGCGCTATATCAACAACCTTAAGTCCTATCCTCACGATTTCAAGGTTGCCGTTGCACCAGTGCCAGTGTTTGAGAAAGGACAGCAAAACTACAACAACGGATTTTTCTATCTTGATTACGTATCCATCAACCCTAAAACCAAATACCCTGAGGCTGCCTGGAAGTTGCTGAAATGGATGGCTAGGGACGGCAGTGCCGAGATGGCCGCGTTTGGGCGTATTCCTGCCAACCAGGGTTTTTCTAAGGAACAAATATCGAAGATGCTCCTTGGCAGTAATGAAGAGCTGTATGATCTCGACTCGTTCAAACGTGTGATGCTTCCCTATGGGGTGCCTGGCTACAATGATAGTCAGTTCATCGCGTACAACGAAATCAATGAAATCATGGTTCAGGAAGTCGAAACGGTTCTGTTGGGTGAGAAGAATGCCCAAGAAGCCATACTTGACATGAAGGTGAAAAGCGACAAGGCCATTCAGAGAGCGAAATAATCTATGCAATGCCGTACCGGTCCTGCGTTATGGATCGGTACGACTTTCCGGGAGAGGAAATGAGACATAAAGATACTGTTGTTGCGTGGGCGTTCCTGATGCCTAGCCTTGCAGGATTCGTGATATTCCTGGCTTGGCCTATGCTGTTCTCATTGGTCCTGGCATTTTCATCATGGGACATCGCCCAGGGATTGCGGGTATCAAGTTTTGTGGGTTTTGAACAATTCAAGCGATTATCAAGTGATGAATGGTTCATATCATCCCTGACGAACAACTTTGTGTATGCTGCTGTCGTGGTTCCTGTGACTATGGCCATCGCTCTAGTGTTCGCTGTCATACTGTCTGGTAAAATTTTATTCAGGAACCTGCTGAGAGTGCTATTCTTCATCCCGTATATCGTCAGCATCATTGCCCTGTCGGTAGTCTGGATGGCCATGTTCAATCCGCAACTAGGACCAGTCAATGAGATTCTGCGGGCGTTGGGCATTACCGACCCACCGCGCTGGCTCGCTTCCAGGAATTACGCCTTTCCAACCATCATGATGATGATGATCTGGCGCGGGATAGGTTACAACATTGTCATCTACTTGGCTGGCCTGCAATCCATACCCAGTACGTTGTATGAGGCTGCCAGTATCGATGGTGCGAATGCGGTCCAGCAGTTTTTTAAATTGACAGTTCCACTGCTGGCACCCACAACCTTTTTCCTCTTTGTTACTCAGATCATCTCCTCATTCCTGGTTTTCGGTCCAGTCAATGTGATGACGCAAGGCGGACCGGCGCGGGCTACCACGGTTCTAGTCTATTACATTTACAAGCAAGCCTTCGCCTACAATAATTTTGGCTATGGTTCAGCCATCTCATGGGTGACGTTCCTGCTGGTTTTTATCATCACTATGATACAATGGGTCGGACAGAAAAAGGGGGGATACCATGCTGGTTGAAACATGGAAGAAGTCCTTGCGCCCTGGCACTATCCTGCTGACCTGTTGCACTTTATTCATTGGTTGTTTTATGGTATTGCCTTTGGTCTGGATGGTCTCAAGCTCGCTAAAGCTGCCCGGAGAAGTTTTCGAATATCCGATACGCTGGATTCCTCGGACATTCAACTGGAGCAACTATCCCCGGGTGCTGTTCAACAGTACCCTACCCATGGCGAGATTCTTCATCAATTCCGCTAAGGTAGCTCTCCTGAATGTCTTTGGAGTGTTGATCGTCAGTTCGCTGGCGGCGTATGCATTCGCTAGGCTTGAATTCCGCTTCAAGAACATCATTTTTTTGATATATTTAGCTACGTTGATGATTCCGAACCAGGTTTTGATCATTCCGAAATTTCTATTGTTCAGGACGCTGGGAATGTTCAATACTCATCTAGCGCTGATCCTACCGAACATTTGCAATGTCATGGGGATCTTCATGCTCAGGCAGTTTTTTATGGGCATACCGCGGGATTATAGTGATGCAGCGCTTATCGATGGTGCGAACCATTTCCAGATCTGGATACGGATCATCATGCCGCTGTCCAGGTCAGCAGTCATTACCCTGTGTGTTCTAAGCTTCATCGCGTCCTGGAACGATTATTTAAATGCCCTGATCTTTATTACAAGCAAATCATTGTATACTATTCCCATTGCATTGCACTTCCTGGTGGACATCGACTCAGGATTCCCAGAATACAATCTGCAGATGGCGGCAGCCTGCTGTGCTGTCCTGCCGATTCTATTGGTATTTTTCGCTTCTCAGAAAATGGTCATTGAAGGTATCGGTGCTGGAGGTTTGAAGGGATGAATCAAAAAGGAAATATACACAACCCATTGCAGCATAAGTCTGGAGTGCGGGTGGGACTGAAAGAAATAGCCAGAATTTCAGGCTTCTCCATAACCACTGTCTCACTGGTCCTACAAGGCCGGTCACTGGAGCGGCGGATTGCTGCAAGTACGGTAGTCTCCATTCAGCGCATTGCCAGAGAACTTGGCTATGTTCCCAACTTGGGGGCCCAGAACCTGACATCCTCCAATTCCAACGAGCCGAACATCATAGTCGCCATCATAACTCCAATAGAATTTCCACTCGAGAGTCTGCGCCCACTTGTCGAGGGTATCACCAAATACAATACGATTTCCAAAGAGACTGGTACCCGCAGCATGCGCATAACCATCGAAACCTACCCAATCGACAACCTGAAAAGCAGTCTATCACTGATGAACGAAAACTCTTTCCATGCCTGTATTTTCGCCAACACTTCCGTTAAGGACGATGAATACCTACAGACAGCTCGGATCAAAGTTCCCTATATAATTTTCAATAGACGCATACCTGGTTTGAATTGTATAACACGTGACTTCATCAGCATAGGGCAGGCCGCTGGATTGCGGTTGAAAGAAGCGGGCTGCTGCACACCTCTCATCATCAGACCGGAAAAATTGTCCGAGGTCGAGAGGGAAAAACATAGCGGTTTCACCAACGTCTTTAGCAGCTATAACCAAATCTTGATACCCAGATTTGACCTGATGGCTGTACGCGATCTGGTCCGCGTACGATTGGAGCATGATCCCATCGATGGTATCTATATGATTGTCCCGTTTTACTGGCCTGCGGTGCAATCTGCCATAAGCTCGATAAAATTGTCGGATAACCGTGACTTCCCGATTGCCGGAGGAGGAGCTCAGATGGAAGCCCTACAGAATACCTCCGTGCATGTGGTTAAGGACATGGAGACAGAGATGGGGTACCGGGCAGCCAACTTCATCTATGAGAGGACCATCAATCATGGTGATATTGATTCACAAATCATCGACATAGATTTAGAAAACATGAGGGAAGCATGAGCACAATCAAGGAAATCCAAGCCGACGTCGTCATTATTGGCGGTGGTCTGGCTGGCGTCTGCGCAGCTCTGGCCTGTGCCCGCGTAGTTGACAATACAAACCTACAGCTGAAAGTTGTGCTGATACAGAACCGTCCGGTACTAGGCGGTTGCTCCTCAACGGAAATCCGTGTTCCACCAGTTGGCGCTGGCCGGCATCCCTGGGGTTTTGAAACCGGAATTATCCATGAATTGCTCATAGCTGAGCGGATGCGTAACCATACTCGTTGGGACAATGGCCAGGGATCGAGTATGTGGGATCTAACGCTGCTCGAGAAAGTCCGTGAACAGCCCAACCTCACGCTGCTGCTGAATACTGAAATCAATGAGGTCTCCACTCGTGGCAATGATGACAGTCGATCGATCCAGACCCTGTATGGATATCAGAGCGGTAGCGAAACCAGGGTAGTGATCTCAGCGGCATACTTCATCGATTGCACAGGCGATGGAACAGTCGGCTATCTTGCCGGAGCGAACTGCCTTAGGGGCCGGGAACCGAAAGCCCGTTTTGGCGAGAGTCTGGCTCCTGAGAACGGTGATGATCAAGCGATGGGAAGTTCGTTGCATTTCAAGGCAATTGATGTTGGTTTCCCAATTAAATTCAATCCTCCTTCCTATGCTGAGATCTATCCGACCGAAGAATCTTTAGTTGGGAGAGAACATAGGTATGCAGACTCTGGTTACTGGTGGATTGAAGTGGGTAGTCCTTTTGACACGATTCGTGACAATGAACTGATTCGGGATGAACTCCTCAGGCATGTTATGGGTGTTTGGGATCATCTAAAGAATCACTGTCCGAAGCATAAAGACCAACTTGCCACCTGGGCCCTGGATTGGATCGGCATGGTGCCAGGCAAGCGGGAATCCCGCCGTCTTGAAGGAATGCATATCCTGAATGAGTGCGAACTCAGGGCAGGCCAGCTTTTTCCCGATCGTGTAGCCTATGGTGGGCATTTCTTTGACCTGCACACCTTGGGGGGTATCTTGACGGCGCGAGACAACCAGCCGGGAAATCCAGTCGACCTGGATCCGTTGCTTTGGGACAGCTGTCGCATGAATCCGTATTCAATTCCCCTTCGGTCACTGTATAGCAACAATATTAAAAACCTGTTTATGGCCGGCCGTTGCATTTCGGCTTCCCATGTCGCTTTTGGAAGTGTCCGGGTCATGAACACAGGAGCATTGACAGGACAAGCCGCCGGTGTCGCCGCGTTCCATTGTATTCGTACTGGTTTGACTCCAGACCGACTTGCCGAAACTGCAATTCAGGACATACAGGAATCATTGCTGCGGCAAGACTGTTTCATTCCACACCGCGCAGCTCAGGATGAAAATGATTTCGCTAAAGTCGCGAATATCACTGCTAGTAGTCAGATGGCATTTTCGGGAATCGTTCCAGACGAAGATATTGCCGATTTGATGGCAAGATTTCCGGATGATCGTCAAGAGATGAAGGAGCCTTTCGGTGCGTTGATACCAATGTCCGAAGAAAAAATCGAAACAGTCTCGATATGGTTGGAATCGGATAGTCAATGCACATCCACTGTCAAAATATCCCTGCTTCAAGCTTCCCATATATGGGATTACACAGGAAATCCCCCGGTGATGGAACGAGAATTCGTCATTCAGCCGAAGCATATTGGCTGGCTGGAAATCCCGTTGCATGTCCCTGTCGAACCTGGGCGACTTTACTGGCTCAAGACAAGCATAGTTGAAGGTCACGTCTACTGGCGCTACATGCGGGGTTTGCGATGGCCCGGCACTTTATCAATCTGGCAACGCCAGGAAACCAGCCTGTGGAAACATTTCTTTGGGGGTCATAAACAACCATTCACTATGCTTCTCTATAAAATCAGTCCAACCAGCCATCCTTTCTCACCAGCAAATATCATAAGTGGAGTGACCCGACCAGAGAAATTCACCAACATCTGGATATCAGACCCATTACAAGCATTTCCACAATGGATCGAATTGCGATGGCCTGAAAAACGCTCGATTCACTGTGTTGAGATAACCTTCGACACCGACCTGAGCCTCACCAATGAGACCGTCGCAGCACCTTATGATTATCCCACCTTGGTCAAGACGTATAGCTTGCAGATTCAGGACGGATCAGGTGCCTGGCAGATTGTTGCAAACAGAATTGATAATACCAGCAGAAAGGTGGTGCATCGGCTTGAGGGAATATCAACGGTTGCATTGCGCTTGAATATTGATGCTACTCGTGGTGACCGCTCTGCCAGAGTGTATGAGATCAGGACGTACTGAACTGTTTCTGCCAGACTCGAGTATAGATACCAAATAAGCCAACTTATGATTGTATTGGTCAATATTTGTATCTATTGAAGCTGAGATGCTTTTCTTGCTGTATCGATGGAATTGAATAAAACGTTAAATTGTATCATTTAATTTAGACTGGCTACCATTCATTCTTGTTGAGATGCCCCACCAGGACGATCGCACAGTCATATGCGCTCGCCCATAGGCTCAGGCGATGCAGGATTCTTCTCATTCCACCGATGCAGGACAGATCCGCGTCACCAAGGTAGGATTGGATGGGATCTATCACCACGAGTCTCGCCCTGAACTCGGAAATCGCAAACTTGAGTGTCTCGTCACCAAGGGAGAACAAGCCTGCGTCTTCGTTGATGAAGGCGATCCGGCTGCAATCCGCATGCTCGGTGAGAAGACGTGGCTTGATGGTGTCCGCTACGCCGTCCTCCGAGCATTGGTAGATGACATTCCGGGCCTGTGGGAATTGCGAGCCATCAGGCAATGCGCCCCCACTCGAGATCGCCGCGGCTATGCTGAGCATCAGGGAGGATTTTCCCTCACCCGGATCACCTTGCACCGTGGTTATCTTGCCATAGGCTATGAACGGCTTCCAAAGCCAGGTTACGGTATCGGCATCGATGTCGCTATACCGCACAAGGACATCTTTTGATTCAGCGGACAAGAAAGCCCCCTCCTTTGCAGACTGCGCGAGGAAAGTCTACGACATCCAAAGACAATGCGCTACAAACCACAGGATTGCGGTTGCGCTGATTTGCAAACCGGTTGTTTGCAAAATCCTGCAAGGGTGCAATGGATGGGTATCCGAATATGATCGCACCCTTGCACCCTTGAAGATCGATAGACACATTTATTGATATGCCTTGGAACTGAGTCTACGATAGCGACACACTGCGGATGCTCATGTGGTACGAGGAGGTGCGTTGTGAGTGGAATCGACTATGCAAGTATCGGTAAAAGAATAAAATACTACAGGACCCGGATGAATCTGTCCCAGGAGGAGTTCGCCTCCCGCATCCCTGTGAGCAGAACCTACCTCAGTTATCTGGAAACCGGGGCAAGGCAGGTGGGGCTTGAATCTCTGGTCCACATCGCCAATGAACTTGGAGTATCCATAGAGGTGCTGTTGGAAGACAGTTTGGAGGAGACATCCGATCTGTGCGATTCCCATCTACTGAAAGTCCTGTTGGATTGTACCCCGCAAGAAACAGCCTTCCTCCTGAGATCGATAAACGATCTGAAGAAAAACCTGAAGGACTATGCCATCAGATAGACAGGATATGTGAATCCTCCGGAACAAAGATCAAACCGCAGAAATACTTGCAGGGAAGGGAAAAGGAAAACGACGGGAGGCAATCGCCGAGCACATCAATATGTCTGAGATTTTCCTAAATGGTTGGAAAAAATCTAAAAATAATATTTGACAGATGCCTCATGCTCATATAGTATCAGAGGCATGCAAACTACTAGGAACTAGATAACTAGTTATTAGTAAGAAATGATGAGGAACTATATGGCCAAGAAACCGGAAGAAGACACAGTATTGTTTCACCCGATATACATCCCGAAACCAACAGAATTGATAATACGGCAGATCTACAGCCTGTTGGTGGAAGGATTTCTCAAGCCAGGTGATCGATTGCCGACGGAAGCTGTAATTGCAGCGCAATTGGGCGTCAGGAGAAATGAAGTCAAGGACGCCTTGACCCGACTGGAATTCCTAGGAGTCTTAAAAACGATTCCTCAAAGCGGCACTTATATTGCCCAGACGATTGGCTCCATGTCCTTGAACTCGATAGTCTACAATCTCCTTCAATTCAATAAGGATGATATTCCCTCATTGTTGGATACCCGCCAAATTCTGGAGATGAGGGCCGCTGATCTTGCCGCAAAAAAAGCCACAAACGAGGAAATCAAGGTACTTCAGGAAATCCACCAGCGGTTCGTAGAGAAGATATCGATGGGCGAACGGGGTATAGACGAAGACCATACCTTTCATTTTAAAATAGCAGCTTTCTCCCACAGTCCGTTCCTTATGAATTTCCTTACCATGTTGCTTCCCGATTACATGCGGCTGTGCGCGAATTTTATAAAGGTAGACGATGGAAGATACCAGCAGGTCGTGACCGAACATTCAGCCATCCTAGAATCGATTGCATCCCATGACAGCGGAGGTGCCATCCAGGCGATGCGGTCCCATATGGAAAGAATCAAGAAGAACCGGTTGGTGGAGACTGGATTGAAAGGAATCGATTGACATTCTGATCACATGTACATGGGTAGCTCGTAGATTGCGGCAGGGTATGTGACACCCTGTCCAGCGGTAGCATTGTCCACAGCGTGAGCTGTGAAAAGGAGGACATAATGAAGAATGGAGCATTGATTGTAATTCTGATGGCGCTGGTAGTCTTCTCAACCTTCGCTTCAGGATCAAGTGAGGTTGTCGCGCAAACAGATCCTGTCCAGAAATTCGAGGGACAAACTGTTACGTTGCTGATCCATCCGACCTTGTTCAACGCGGCAGGTGGCAACAACGGCATAAAGAAGGAATTTGAAGAGCGTACAGGCGCTAAGGTCGAAGTCGTACTGGCTCCCACTCCGGAAAACGTCCAGAAGGGCATGCTTGATTTCTTCTCGAAGTCAGGTTCTTACGATGTCATCAACTTCGGAGGAGCTGAACTTGCCAAGGAAATCACTCAGAATTTGTTACCACTGGATGATTTCATCAAGAAACATCCTGAGTACGAAGCTGACGACTTGCTTTCCGGCATGTTGGCGGTTGCGCGAATCGAAGGCAAGCAGGTAGGTATCAGCTACCGTTCGACTCCGCAGTTGATATATTATCGTAAGGATCTTTTCAATGCTGCCGGAGTGCAGGTCCCCAAGACCTGGGATGAAGTGTACACTGTGGGCAAGGCATTGACCAAGGATGTCAACGGTGACGGAAAGACCGATATCTATGGCTTCACCGCTGCCGGTAAGGCTCCTGAAGAACTTTCACAAGCTTGGTTGAACGCATTCTATGGTTACGGTGGAATACTGGTCCAGGAAGATGGTAAGAGCGGACTCAACACCGAGGCCGGTCGTAAGGCAGCCGATCTTTGGAAGCGTCTTTATGTGGACGGTATCTTTCCACCCGATTACTTCGCGTGGGGTCGAGACGATTATATCAACGCCATGGCCCAAGGAAGAACTGCATTCGGAGTATTCACCGGTTCCTATTATGGCAACTTCTTCAGTGCGAGTGTCACCCGTGATCAGATTGGTTATGCACCAGCTCCAGCGGGCGGTATCAACCGATCCAATGGTTGGTTCCTTACGATAAACAAGTACAGTAAGAACCCTGAGCTGGCATGGGAACTTATCATGGACATGACTTCCAAGATAAATCAGGTACGCATGGCTACGCAATGGGCAAACGGACCAACGAGAGCCTCCACCTACCAGGATCCCGAATTCCGTAAGATTTGGCCGCAGGCTGACGAACTTACCGTTGCTGCGAACAAAATCGTGCGTGATCCGACCACCAAAGATGTGAATCTCATCCATGCGGCGATTACGGAAGAGATCACTTACATCATGCAGGGCAAGAAGACGGTCGAGGCTGGCATGACTCAACTCGGTACCCGAGTCGATAAGATACTTGGTTTCTAAAGAATGAAAGGACGGCAGTCTTGGCAAAGCCGGACTGCCCGTTCCCATAGAAGGTGCAGCATGTTGAAGAAAATTTCACCGTATCTGCTTCTGGCTCCGGCTTTGCTTTTTCTAACGGTGTTTCTCGTCTACCCCATGATCAATACCATCTGGCTTTCATTGTGGGACTATTCCTATTTCGAACCTGAAGCCAAGCAGTTCATAGGGATCCTGAATTTTATCGAACTTTTTTCCGATCAAGGGTTCCAGTCCAGTATTGTATTCACTTTATGCTTTACCTTTGTGGCACTCACATTCGAATTGCTGATTGGTCTCGGGGCTGCTTTGGTTCTCAAACGCTTGGTCCGTTTCGGTACAGTTGTCCGCACAGTATCCATTTTCCCTTATATGATAGCGCCGATTGCAACCGGACAGATATGGCGGCTGATGTTCAACATGGATTATGGCATGGTGAATTATGTACTGAGAATTCTGGACATGAATCCGGTCAATTGGCTTGGTTCAGATGTTGGAGCATTTTTCGCGGTGGTTATCGCCCAAGTCTGGAAATCAGTGCCGTTCGTGATGCTTGTGCTTTTGGCGGGTCTGCAATCAATCCCCGAGGAAGTATATGAAGCGGCCTTGGTGGATGGGGCGAAACCTCACCAGACCTTTTGTCGAGTCACTCTTCCGTTGCTTACCCCTTCGATCACCATAGCCATGGTGTTTGAAACAATTTTCAAACTAAGGGTGTTCGACCTGATCATCACACTTACCGGTGGCGGACCAGGAAGTGTGACTACACCGCTAGGAGTGCTGTTGCAGCGCAACTACTTCCAGACATACGAAGCGGGTTATTCAGGGGCGATCTCTGTCATCCTTCTGCTGTTCGGGGTCGTCTTCAGCTGCCTGTATATCTTTCTCATCAACCGTAAGGGGGGCAAGTAGCACCATGCGAAGGAAAACCACCGGACAGAAGGCTTTTCTCACTTTTGTAATCATCTTTCTGCTTGTCTGGTCGTCGTTCCCCATCTACTGGAATGCGATGACATCTATCAAGACTAGAAATGATATCTTCTCGATGGTTCCTAAGTTTCTCTTCACTCCTGACTGGAGCGCAATGAAGACTGCCTTCACCCCAGGGTCAAGCTCCGTGTACAAGTACCTGAGCAACAGTCTCATTGTCTCATTAGGTTCTACGATTTTGACTTTGGGCATGGCTATCATGGCTGCGTATTCACTCTCTAAAAAGCGATTTAAATACAATGGAATCATCTGGATCGTGGTTTTGGCGACCAGACTCCTGCCGCCGATATCGACAATCGTACCATTGTTCCTCATGGCGAGCAAATTTAAGCTAGTGGACACCTATGTGTTGCTCATCTGCATCAACGTAGCCCTGAACCTACCGTTTTCGATTTGGTTGCTCAAGAGTTTCTTCGATTCCATACCCACGGAAATCCAAGAAGCTGCGACAGTCGACGGATGCACGGGATTTCAGGCGGTGCTACACATCATTCTTCCCCTTGCGGCTCCGGGAATAGCCACTGCGGCTACCTTCGTTTTTATACAAGCATGGAATGAATTCACGTTCGCCTTTATTTTCAGCTCATCCCGGGTAACGACGCTTCCGATATTGATCGCCCAGGCACGTGGGGATGATATCTTCCTCTGGCAGGACATGGCCGCCAGAACGACCATACAGATGATTCCCGCGCTGTTGCTCGGTCTTTATCTGCAAAAACACCTCGTCGGAGGACTTACGACGGGTTCAATCAAATAAAATACACAGGTGGAAAGATGGCAATCAACAAAGATTATGATGTAGTGGTTATTGGGGGCGGATGCGCAGGTATCGCATCTGCTGTCGCGGCAGCAAAAAACGGAGCAAAGACCCTCCTGGTTGAAGGTGGCCCGTTTTTAGGTGGAGACCTGATCTCAGGATTGCCTATCGATGGATGTATGAACGCAAGGGGAGAATGGATTGTCGATGGAGGAGTGGTTAGGGAGCTGTTCGATGCTTGCGATAGACGTGGTGGATATATCGGTCCTATCACCGATTACCGGGCGTTATGGATTGTTTGTATCGATCCGATAGCCATGCAATTCGCCATTGTCGATACTGTGGCGAAATATCCCATCGATGTTTTGCTTTACAGCTTCGCAGATGATGTGAAGATGGAAAACGGCATGATCAAGAGCGTTTCAGTGGTCAACAAGCTGGGGAGAACGGACTATACAGCGAAGATATTCATCGACTGTACTGGTGACGGCGATATCGCTATCAAGGCAGGCGCTCCGTTTGAGCAAGGTGGAGAGACCCCGGAAGATCTTCAACCGGTGTCGATCGTGTATCGGATGGAGAATGTTGATACTGAGAAGTTGCTTACATTCGTGAAAGAACACCCCGAGAATGTATCTCTTGGGGAATCTCCATGGATTGTGGAAGGATCAACCCAACAGGAACTGGCCGATTTGTTGTATCTGCAGGGACAGCCAAAAGTTTTCTTTACTGGCGATCGACCATTGCTGGCCAAGGCGATAGCCGATGGCATTGTCAGTAATACTTCCATGCTCGCCATCACCCCCAATTCAACGGCAAGGAGAGCAGTAAGCATCAACTCCACCAGGATCTCGGTGGATGCCATCAAGACGAACAAGCTGAGTCAGGCGATAGTCCCCCTGTTTTCTCAGGTGGATCAAGGAGTGCGGTTTCTCAAGGAAAGAGTCCCAGGATTCGAGCATGCGAATTTTGCTGGCGTTTCACCCCGTATCGGGATTAGGGAAACCCGAAGGATCATGGGGGAATATGTGCTGACCACCGAAGATGTCCTTGAGGCAAAGAAACGTTCTGATGGAATCGCCAAAGGTGGCCATGAATACGATATCCACGGTAAAAACAAAGAGCACATCAGACTCCAGCTGAAGGATGGCGGATCCTACGACATCCCGCTTGGAGTATTGATCCCGCGCAACACACAGAATCTGCTGATGGCTGGGAGAAACTTGTCCGCCGTACGAGGAGCCCACAGCACAGCGAGGGTCATGGGCACTTGCATGGCCATGGGGCATGCCGCAGGTTCAGCCGCCTCCATGTGCACTAAAGAAGGAATACTTCCAAGGGAAGTGGACATCGATGCGTTACGGACTCTGCTGCTTAACCAGGGAGCGGTTCTGAATGGAACCCATTAATGGAGGGGACCACATGAATTTCATTTCTGTGGAATCTCCCGGGAATGTACGGGTTCTCAAACGACCGAAGATCATGCGGAAGGAAAACGAGGTATTGCTTCGAATGCGCTACGGAGGTATCTGCGGTTCGGACCTAGGGACCTATCTCGGAACGTTCGCTTATTCAAAATACCCATGTATTCCGGGGCATGAACTTGCCGCAGAAATCGTAGAATGCCCTGAAAATGAAAAATCTCTGGCCTCCGGTATGCTGGTGACCGTGAATCCCTATTTCAATTGTGGCACCTGCTATTCCTGTCGTAGGGGATTGGTGAACTGTTGCAGCGACAATCAGACGATGGGTGTTCAGCGGGAGGGCGGCTTTGTCGAATATCTGACAATGCCTATCTCTAGGGTTATACCTGGAGGCGCACTTTCCGCAGACAAGTTGGTTTTGATTGAGCCGTTCGCCATCGGATGGCACGGGATCGGAAAAGCGAGTATTCAACCAGGAGACCGAGTCCTTGTCATTGGAGCCGGAACTATTGGGATATTCGCGGCAATGTCAGCGAGGTTGAAGGGGGGAACGGTGACACTATGCGACATATCTAGTGAGAAACTGGAAAGAGCGAAGCTGTTCGGGTTCCGTGACTTCATCCACAACACCGATAAGGATTCGTTCACCCGGCAAATCGGCAGTGATGGATTCGATGTCACTGTCGAGGCGGTGGGATTGCCTTCAACCTTCCAGGATTGTCTGGATGCAGCGGCCTACGGAGGCAGGGTGATCGTCATCGGTGTAGGGAAGAAGAACTTGGATTTTAATTTTACACTCATACAGAAAAAAGAACTGCAGATTTTCGGTTCGCGTAATGCCGTTACAGCTGACTTCACTCAGCTGATAGAATTATGCAACCAAGGGAAGATCGACCTGGACGGAATAGTCACGGATGTATTCCCCTACGAACAGGCTGATGATGCATTCAAGGCCTTTTCAGAACACCGCGACTCCAAGCTGAAGGTTCTGTTGAAATTTGGAGAATGAGCGCTTATGATCTTATCGGAATTGACATGGGAAGAGCTTGCTGGTTTGTCCGAGGAACATTTGATTGTGGTGTTTCCTGTCGGTAGTACTGAACAACATGGACTACATGCCCCGTTAGGAACAGACACTATCATCGCTGGATATTTGGCAAATGCTGTAAAGAAACATCCGCATGTTCTAGTGTCGCCGGTCTTGCCAATAGGCATATCAGATGTCCATAAGGAATTTCCAGGATCCCTGTGGATAACACCAGAGACTATGAAGTGTTTCGTCGGGGACATTCTTCGTTCCCTGTCGTCCCATGGGATTCATACCTGTATATTCGTCAATGGACATGGAGGGAACCGAAACACGTTGTATGAACTATGTCGGGACACGACATGCAATCATGGTGTACGTTGCTTCGTCTTCAATTGGTTTGAAAGTATTGGAGATACGCATGACACACTGTTTCATCCAGGTGTCTTGTTGCATGCCAGCGAAGTGGAGACTTCGATGCTCTCGGTGATAGATCCGTCATGTATACGGTATGGGAAGATCGAGGAATCTTCAGATGGAGCAAGCCAAGTCTGGCAAAAAAAGTACAACGGGACGATTATCAGCCAACAAGTCAGGGATTTTTCAGCAAGCGGTGCGACTGGTGATCCCAAAAATTGGGATGGTGGTAAAGGCCAGTTGATTCTTGACCGGGCAGTTGCAGCATTGCTCGACCTGGTCGATTTTGTGGTGGAAGGTTCTTTTTAATATGTCAAAACGAGTCCTTGTCCTTGGAGACAGTATCGCGCTGCAGTATTTTCCATATCTCAGGGATTCTCTTCGACCAGAATATGAGTGCTTTCTGAAGGGAGACACTGAAGAAGCTTTACGGGACCTAGACAGAGCAACAGGTTCCAATTGTGGTGACAGCAACAGGATTCTTGAATTTATTGATGAAGAAGTACGGAAAGGTGCCTTGAACTATGATTATCTATTGTTGAATTGCGGTTTGCATGATGTAAGGACCGATCCAATAACAGGAAGGAAACAAGTGGATTTAGAAGTCTATGAGAGGAATCTGAGGCATATAATCGGTCTCTTGAGGTGCCATCCGATCCATACCATCTGGATACGTACGGTGCAGGTGATAGAGAGACTCCATAACGATGGGCGAATCGGATTCCACAGGTATCGAAAAGATGTGGGTGATTACAATGCGATCGCTGATCAACTTATGCAAGGCAACGGTATTCCTGTCATCGACCTTTGTTCACTTTCAGAATCGTTTGGCGAGGAAGGCAGACATGATCATGTGCATTTTATCAAGGAGGTCCAGGTAGCTCAAGCTGAATGGATTGCGTCCAGGATTATCGCTCTGAATAATTTTGGACGTACTTGATATGGCTTTTCCCTGTGTTATCCTATCCTCAACCATGCATGTATGAAGGAAAGGAAACCCATGAATACCAACCCCTCCACAGAATACTTGATGCGCTACTCGAAATCAGAATTGGTCAGGATGCTTCTCAGTGAAGCCAGGGATAAGCTCTCCAAGCCTGATCTCCTCATGGATGTCATCTCCAAAAGCCTGAGGAAATACCAGTTCGCCACGGTGGAGTATTTCATCGCGATCACGATCGACGGCATGGGGATTCCGATCAGGACCCATGACATCGGCAAGGGCACCATGGACCATGTGACGGTATCTCCCAGGGATGTGTTCAGGGCCGCGCTCCTGGACAACGCGTGCTCGGTCATCGTTCTTCACAACCATCCATCCGGGAACATCTCTCCGAGCGGGGACGACAGCGAGATCACCAGGCGGATGGTCCAGGCCGGATCGATCATTGGCATCGAGCTGCTGGACCATGTGATCATTGGTCCGAACGCGCAGTACTTCAGCTATAGTGAATCAGCGTCCGTAGAGTTCAAGGAGTTCGGTGCAAGGCATTGAGGATTGAGTGTCATCCATACATGTAAACTCAGTGCCACATGGGACCTTACGATGAATCCTTTTCACGCCTGAATCTCCACCCCGTTCCTGAACGTAAAGCTCACATCCTCCTTGCCGTGCACCGTGGCGTGATCCGCAAGTGAATGCCAGAGGTCCTCAGAGAATTCACTTACTAAGCCATCCTGCTTTTTCAGCGTCTTGAGGAACAGTTCCGTCCTGGTCCTGCGATACCGCCTGTCCCGAATGGCCTCATCCAATGCAGCAATTTCCTCATTGACCTTGGCGTAGCGATCCGAGAGCTGTCCGAACCGCGCCGTGTACGCGTCCTGGTCCATCGCCCTTGAGGCGTTTTCGGCGGTGAGCCTTTCCATAAGACTGACGATATCGACGCGTTCCCGCTTCAAGGCCTCCAAAGCCGCCTCATCACCGGAGGTGTTCAAGACCGTGTCCTTGATCGCCTCGAATCCCCGGATGACCGCGTCGCGATCGCTTATGAGCTTGTTCACCGCCCTGACGAACAGCGCCCTCAGCTCGTCCTCCGAGAGGTTCGGCGCCACGCACGGCCCGCCTTTGGCCGCGTACTTGCCGTTGCATTGCCAGACCACCTTGCGGTACTTGCTGTTGGAGTGCCACACCTTGGGTCCGAAATCACCGCCGCAGATGCCGCACCGGATGCGGCCCCTGAAGGCGCTGGCCCCCCTCGTCGTCTCCACATGCTTCCTACGGTACGCGATCTCAAGCTGGACCAGGTCGAAGACATCGGGCGCTATGATGGCCTCGTGGTTGCCCCGCACGTAGTACTGGGGGACCTCGCCCCTGTTCTCAACCAGCCTCTTGGTGAGGAAATCGGGGGTATGGGACTTCTGCAGCAGGGCGTCGCCCTTGTACTTCTCGTTGCCGAGCATCCTTGCGATGGTGGTGGAGTCCCATTCCGACCTGCCCGTCACGGTGCGGTGGCCCTCGCTCTCCAGCCGCCTGGCGATGGAGAAGGGGTTCATCCCCTGGAGGAACAGCGTGAAGATGTGCCGCACTATCAGAGCCTGGGAGGCGTTCACCGCCAGGTTGCCGTCGGGACCCCTGTCGTAGCCGAGGAAGCGCGAGAAGGGGACGCTGACCTGCCCGTCGGCGAAGCGCTTGCGCCGCCCCCACTTGGTGTTCTCCGATATCGAGCGCGACTCCTCCTGGGCCAGCGAGCTCATGATGGTGATCAAAAGCTCCCCCTTGCTGTCGAACGTCCAGATGTTCTCCTTCTCGAAATACACCTCGACCTTGTGTTCCTTGAGCCTACGTATGGTGGTGAGGCTGTCCACGGTGTTGCGCGCGAAGCGGCTCACCGACTTGGTGACGATCAGGTCGATCCTGCCGCAAAGCGCATCGTTTAGCATCTCCTTGAAGCCCTCGCGGCGCGTGGTGCTGGTGCCGCTGATGCCCTCGTCGGTGTAGATCTTGACGAACTCCCACTCGGCCTTGGCCTTGATCATGGCGGTGTAGTAGTCGACCTGGGCGCTGTGGGATGAAACCTGGTCGTCGCTGTCGGTGGAGACCCTGGCGTAGCCGGCCACCCGGCGTCTGGGTGCCAGGCGGCCCAGGGACTGGCCTGTGGCGGGCTCCCGGGATGCCGGGATGACGCTTACCGTCCTCATGGTCTCACCCCGCTGCTTCCGGCATCCTGTTGTCTTTGTCTCGCCACTGCGCGCCGATGCGCCCAGATGTCCCGTTTGGCGGTGTTTTTCCAGGGCGTCGCCAGCACCTCGCCCGTATTGAGGTGGAACTCAAGGGCATCGGAGGACACCACGACGCGCTCCACCAGGGCATCGATCCAGGCCGGGTCGAACGCTGCATCGGAGGCGGCACCGGCCAAAGGCCCGATGGCTATGCAGCACACCTGGCGCAGCGTGTACACGGGCAGGCTCTTCGAGGGGCAGGCCTTCGCCCCGTGCTTCCTCTTGTGGGAGCACTGGTAGTGGCCCTGTTGGAACTCGGTGAGCTCGCCGCTCCAGTTGTTTGGCGTGTAGGTGAGGGTGTGGCCGCAGTGGCCGCACACGAGCCGTCCGGTGAAGCACGTGGCGCGCCGCCACCTGACCGCGCCGAGGTTGCGCCGACGCTCGCGCTCGGCCTCGACCCGGGCATGCAGCCCGTCATCGATGATCGGAGGGTGGGTGCCCTGTACTTCGAAGCGGGGGAGCTGGCCGCGGTTGAGCCGCTTGCGATGGGTGATGTGGTCGTCCACGAAGGTCCTCTGGAGGATGCTGAAGCCGCGGTACTTCTCCTGGTCCAGGATGCGCATGACGGAGGTCTTGCCGAAGGGCACTCCCTTTCGGTTGAGGATCCCCCGCTTCGCCAGCGCGTTGGATATCTCGGTGAGCGTCATGCCGTCGGCGAAGGCGCGGTACATGAACCGCACCGCGTCGGCCTCATCGGCGACAATCTCGAACCGGTCGCCGGTCCACCGGTAGCCGTACATGCGGTAGGCCAGGAAGGAGCCCTGGGCGAAGCGCTTTCGGATGCCCCACTTGACGTTCTCGCTGATGGACAGGCTCTCCTCCTGCGCGTACGAGGCGAGGATGGAGAGCATCAGCTCCCCGTCGCCGGAGAGCGAGTCGAGGCCCTCGCGCTCGAATCGCACCGAGACGCCCATCGCCTTCAGGCGCCGCACGGTGTTCAGCAGGTCGACGGTGTTTCGCGCGAAGCGGCTGATGGACTTGGTGAGGATGATGTCTATCATTCCTTTCCCGCAGTCGGCGATGAGCCGTTGGAACTCGACGCGATGTCTCATACCCGTGCCGGAGATGCCCGCGTCCGCATACACCCCGGCGTAGTCCCATGAGGGATTTGCCTGGATGCGCGCGCTGTAGTGGCTGATCTGGGCCGAGAGCGATTCCATCGGCGCCTCCGAATCCACCGACACGCGCGCGTAGGCGGCCACCCGCTTTTTGGCCGGCATGGCGGCGGCGGTGCGCTCGAGCCTGGTCACCGTGGCCATGACGCGCCTCCCATGCGGCATGCTGAAAAGGCTCTGTCTGCCGTTCTGATTCTTTCCATCTTATTCTCCTGCAAGCGTTTATGTTTGTATCGTATCAATGGCTCGATCCGCGCTGATAGTCAAGCGCCCGCGGCGAACAGCGCGCCGATCGGTGGATCGTGCCGCTCGAGCAGCAGCGCCCTGGTTTTTAAGAACTCGCTGGTTGTCAGCAATCCAAGGCGGAGCAGGCTTTCGGCGATGGACAATCCCACCTGGTAGGCGAGCTCGGATTGGAAGCGCTCATCGTCCATCGGAGTCCTCCTTGTGGTAGCGCGCTCTGATGTAGCACGGGTGGCTGCAGTAGATGCGCCTGGCGCTGCCGTAGACGGTGAAGGTTTTCCCACAAGCCGGGCAGGTGAGGTGGTGGATGGCCTTTGAAGATCGGTCCACGAGATAGAGGTGGGAGTTCCACCACCTCTGGCGGCAGGTCTTGGAGCAGAAGGCGCGCCTCTTGCGGCTGGGGACCTGATCGAGGGCCACCCCGCACTGCCGGCAGGAGCTGTGCGGCGTAGGATCGAAAGCGGGCAGGGTGCCTTTCCGCAAAGCCCGCGCGAGGTGTGATTTCACGGTCCCCTCGGGCAGGGAGAGTGCGGTGGCGATGCGCCTGGAGCTGAAGCCGAGGCGCTGCATCTCGTGGACGCGGTTCTTCTGGATATCAGTCATGAGTTCCTCCGGTATGGGGGCGCAGGGAGCCGTCCCCGACACCTTCCGCACGCGGAATGCGGTTTGACCGACAGGAAGTTGAGATCGGACGATCTTTTCTGTGATTGAATGCCGGACCAGTGCCGAAGCAGCCGGCATGCATCGTGGCGGTGTGGTTCTCCCTCATGGCGTCCTCCTGCCTACCACCGGAAAACCGTACCCCCGGGTGACACGGAGAAAGCCCCGGCAGTGGGATCAACCACAAGATCGGGGGTGGGTGACAAGGGCTGCGAGGTAGTAAAATTAGAAAGGGGTTGCAAGGGGAGGTTTCCCCTTGCTGAATACACATTTTCGAAAGGGAGGGGGTGACCGAGAAAAGCTGGGGAATTCAGGTGACTATCAATGCAATGGAACCAGAATTGATGACATCCTCAGAGTAACTTGTTGTATAATGACTTTAAATTGGCATTGTTAAAGGAGCATGAATGAAAAGCAGTTTTGAAAAGATACTCAATGGCTTTACATATAATAGGCACAATATGCCGTATTCATCAACAAACGCTTTTTCGATGGAAATTACCAAAGTACTCAGAGATAAGATAATTGCACTCGCTCATATAAATACAGATCGGTATCTGGTATCCGGGTCGGCTGGAAAAGGGAGATGGGCGGAAATTCCATGGGTAGGCATAATGGATAGGAACATCTCCATATCGGCTACCAAGGGTTTTGGCATAGTGTATTTGTTCAATGGGGATATGAGTGGAATATATCTATCGCTGATCCAAGGATGGTCCTGGTATAGGAAAAACTTTGGTACAGTCGAGGGTAGATTGAAGATCACGAGCACCTCCCAGCATCTACGGTCCTCCATTCATAGTAATATTTCCAATTTTCCTTTATCCTATATCAACTTAAATGCTAAAACACCGTTGGGCAAAGGATATCAAAACAGCAATATCATCGCGAAATATTATTCCAAAGACGCAATCCCATCGGATACTGTTCTTGCCGATGACTTGCGGGAGCTTATGGGCATTTTCAACGAGATGAATGATTTATTGCCTGATGTGGATCAAGGACTGCTCAATTGGGTGAATCAGTGCCAACGGATCACTGAATCCGGCATCGAGCAGAATGACGAGTCCTATCAGGAGGAAGCGCAATCTCTGTCTCCTGAAGACTTTCAGGACCGGCCGGAGCATATCCCTCAAAGAATTGGAATGAACCAAGCGGAAACAAGATATAGAAGAAATCCTCAGAAAGCGCAGAATGCGCTCAATAAGGCCGATTATCGATGTGAGGTGGATCCAAACCACCAGACTTTCATTGCTAAAGCATCAGGTAGGCGATTTGTGGAAGCCCACCACCTTATTCCTCTTAGTAAGCAGGATGGATATTTGGTAAGCTTGGATGTTGAAGCGAATATTATCGCCCTTTGTCCAAACTGCCATAAGAAAATCCATCTTGGAGAAATATCCGAAAGAAATGCGATGCAGAGAGGCTTGATTGAGAAGAGGAAGGATAGATTGCGGCTTTGCGGAATCGTTATCTGATCAGGCAATAGACAGCTTCCATTCCCGATATCTTGTCCGCAGATCGGGAGTTGTTCTTCAACCATATCGCTTTGGCAAATTGATTTGAAATGCAATCCAACAAGAATCCTGAGGTGTGGTTATTTTGGACGATATTCCATAGGAAAATGAAGTGAGTTGAATGGGCTGCTCGCAGAGGATAATCAGGAATATCTCAGAAGATCCTAGCCATGAGCCAGCCCGGTAGGAAAAACGATACTCTGCGATTATCTTCAAAAATCTTGAGGATAATTCTCTCCCCTCGTCCTGCATGAATATTCAAAAACATCCCCGATGGAAATTCTTTTGCCCGAGGCCCTGAACCTCTAGAAGGAGAACACTTGGTTCTTGACGATTGTGATATCGTGATATCTGTCAAACCAATCTGAGTGTTCTGTATGGACAGGAATAATTGCCGTGGGTTGAACCTTTCTGATAAGCGCATCGATTGTGCTGCTATCCGCATGGCCACTTGTATGGAGGGAATCGACTTTGACGCCTTTCTTCTGCATGAAGGCAAGAAAGGTCGCCATATCTTCATTTTCCTTATACCCCTCCCAGAGGGAGTAGAGCAGCACCCCGTTATCAAACGGCATGAGGTCCGAGAGTTTTTCAATATACGTACGCATGGAGGGCCGCACGCACATCACGAAATTCAACTTTGCGATGTTTTGCCTGCTAATTTTCGCTTCACCGTAGGATTGCAGTTCCTCGTACCGGCCGTCTGCTCCGTTTGTCAAGAATACTCCAATATCTGAGAAATCTTTTGGATGGGGTATGCTCTTCCCTGCGGCGGTAGAAACTGCAGCAAGATACAAATCCTGCAGCAGCACGCGATTCGTGCGACGTGCTGCCTTATACATCGAGACGAGCCTGTCGATGTTCGTCGCAGCCATCAGGACGAATACCGGTCCATTGTACTCTGAAATCGCTCGAACGGCTTCTTGCTCCAGCTTTCCTTCGGTGACAGGGGTCGCTGGTGTTCGCGAAAGAGTCGTGCCTTCGGTTATCAGCACATCGACCGAGGGCAGTCTTTTGAGCAGTCCATGAAAGCTTTTCCTGCCATGGGAGCGAAAGTCACCTGTGTAGAGCAGGCTTTTTCCATCACATGCTATGTGGAACATATACGCGTCGAATGCTGAATGGTCGCACAGATATGGTGTAAGAACCAAGTCGCCTACGGTGAAAGGTTTGCCCGGCTCATAATACCCCGCAAAACTGTACTCGGGTTTTCTCATGTATTTTCTGGCAGCATTGGTCACCGCTCCAGCAGCTTTGCCAATATATATAGGAATATTGGGAAGAATCTTGTCGCAAAGCCCTATGTGGTCCCCGTGGTAGTGCGAGATGAATGCGGCATCGTATGAAGCCTCGCCGGAAAAAAGGCCCTCAATAAGTGGAGCGGCGGGTTCAATTTCCTCGAGTTCAGTACCGGCATCCAGAATGATTCTTGTCGAATCTGAGGATACCTCGATTATCGAACCACCAATTTGGTTCTGACCACGGAAGATTTTGATTGTCATAGCTCAATTGCTCGATACAGACCATTGATTTCTTCATCTATGTTAAGGGGTGTGATCTCAAGCAACGCCATCAATTTCTTGAGCTTCGGGCGATCTTCCTGCATCTCTCTGTACTGGAACCCATCTTCTCCGTTGGAATTACGACGAAATACAAACGGGAAGGCTGCAATCGGAGTATCCTCAGGAATTTTTTCTTCTTTATCATCGTTAACAGCATTGAAATCAAGAATTAATTTTTCCCTATCAACCAATTTGAGATACGTATATACTTCGAGCACACAATGCAGCATCGTTTCTCGGCTATTAGGAATTTTCAGCTCCAGTATCCGTAAGATTTTCTTGTCTTTATCAAATGCAAGCAAGTCTATTTCACCGGCTTTGTTGTTTCGCCTATCATTCAGCGGCGTTTCGTAATCGAGGAGTTCTCCAAATCCAGGTATCTCCTTTTGATTGAACATCTTTATCGCAATTCGTTTTTCATTAATCACATCGGACATCTTCGGTTTCCCATCATGGCCTTTCGAACAATACGAATTCTCACGGCGGATGGGTGTTATCTGTTGAAGCTTCCCGATATGGTCGATAATCCACCCGGCTGCGATTTCCGTGTATTTTTCCTTTTTACTTGATTTAGGTCCTCGACAATTTATGATGCGCTCTTGATACAAGAATTGGATATCCACCACCTTTTCAAGCCTGTCAATTATCTCGTCTCGTGAGTAGTCACTCATAGTGATATCTCCTATTGATTTATGTCTACAGGCTTATGATATCATACTTGGATTGAACGACAAGCATTATCTAGATAGCAAGAAAACACTCCATTCAACGATGATATGACATGGCAGATCTATGGGGTAAACAATATGGAATTGTCAATACTCACAATACTCAACAATAAATAATAATTTGTTGTAAACACTCATATTTTGAGGTATTATGAATGCTATTAAAAAGATGGACTCAGCCACCCGATAAACAGGTGTGACATGACAAATTCCACAGTATTCTCCAGCTTCTCTGATTGAGCGTGGCTGCCAGGGAAGCATGGATCTAAAACTGCATTGTGAAATGAAGGAGAAACCACATGGCTCGAAGGAACACCGGCACGGGGCGCAAATACTGCGGACTTTTCGTATCGCTCGCTCTCACTGCGATGCTTGCATTGGTTTTCTCAGGCTGCGATCTAAACATGAACCCTGGCAACGGGATGCTGTCTCTCCATTTCGGGGGGACTGGTAGGAATATCAACTGGTTGCCAGATATCGATATGGACATCACCACCTATACCATAGCCGGAACCGGGCCCAATGCAGGGGATTCCTTTGTGGAGGAGGGCTTCTCAGGGGGAACCTTCACCAAGGACGCGCTTGCAGTTGGAGCATGGGAGATCACCGTCGACGGGTACAATGGCGATGGAGATCGAATTGGAGGCGCGACGCTCGTTGTGACCATCAGGAGGAACCAGACAACGGAAGCAACGGGATCTATAAGCCCGCTGGCGGGAACCGGCTTCCTTGAGGTATCGGTAAGTTGGACTGACAGCCAAAACAAGCTGGCGGACCCACAGGTCCATATGCTGATGCAGGACGAACAGGGCAATGAGATCACCGCATATCAGGATCCAATCCGATTGGTCTTGGGTGGGGATGGCAAATCAGCCACCGGTTCGGTTGCTGGCATTCCTGTCGGCTGGTATGAAGTGAGCGTGGGTCTTTTCGAGGGGACTCCTTCACAAGGCGCCGAGCCCGTATGGCAGGACATCTACACGTTCAGGATTGTGAAGGATGAAACCACGGAGGGGACGGTGGTGATACCCGAGGAGGAGATCCTCTTTGGATCCGGGAGCATCTCCATGACCATCGAAGATGGGATGGACAACCCTTTCGGTGTTTCCTTTACGGGTTTGCCTGAGTCGGTGAAGGAAGAGCAAGTGGTGACGGCGGTGGCCGCAGGCACGTATGGTGGCGGGGCGACATTCCGCTGGTATGTGAACGGAGTGAGGCAGGTGGGGGATGCGGAAGAGTTCGTGTTCGTCTCCGACTCGGCCGGCCTCTACCGGTTGAGCCTTCTCGTCAATAGCGGTGCCGTCGTGGGTGGCCATATGCAATCGGTGGAGGTTGTGCGGGCCACGCAGGAGGTGGCCGCCGACATCGCGGCGCTTTCGATCGGGTATGCTCAGGGAGAACATGCCGGATCAGTAGTGAGCGATCTCGTCCTCCCCGTCTCAGGAACGCAGGGGACAAGGATAACCTGGGAAAGCAGTGATACAGCCCGCATAGGCGATACCGGCACGGTCACCCGCCCGTCATATTCAGCGGGAGACTCACAGGTGCAGCTCACCGCCACGGTCGAGCGGGGGACCGCCCGGGAGACAAAGGCCTTCAGCCTCACGGTGGTGCGGCTTCCCCAGACCGATGCCGAGGCTGTTGCTGCTGATAAAGCCGCACTGGCGATAGGGTTCGCCGGACTGGATGGCGCGGACAATGTCACTCAGGATGTGACTCTCTCAGGTGGTGGAGGCAGCGGGACCACCATCACTTGGGAAAGCAGCGCTCCTGAGACCATCGGCACCACGGGTCTTGTCACGAGGCCGGACTATACGGGGGAATCGGATGTGCAGGTGACTCTCACGGCAACCATAAGCAAAGGTGGGGTAAGCGAGACCAAGGCATTCATTCTGACCGTGAAGATCGTCCTGCAGGAACAGACGGTTTTCTTTGTGAGCAACGGGGGGAGCGCGTTGGATCCTCAGACCGTGTACTGGGGCCGTCTCATTCAAGAGCCGGAAACCCCGACAAGGGTGGGATATGGTTTCGAGGGATGGTTCACCGACAGTGGGCTGACAGACCAATGGGATTTCGCGCAGGACTATGTGGATGGTGATCTATCACTGTACGCCAAATGGGGAAGCGGATACCTGATAACCTTCAATAGCCAAGGAGCGCCTTTGACTCCATCGACGAAAACCGTGGGGTATGGTGTCCCGTACGGCGCGCTCCCGACGACAATCAAAGTGGGGCACACCTTGCTCGGCTGGTATACCGGACCCGACGGCGGGGGGGATGTGGTCACTGAGGAAACGCTCGTTACGATCAATTCCGACCATGTGCTGCATGCGCTCTGGGTTCCCAACACCTACACCATCACATTTGATGCCCAAGGAGGGGACACGCCGGACCCGAGCACGAAGACCGTGACATACGGGCAACCTTATGGTGATCTGGCGTCCGTATCAAGGGAGGGATATACATTCTCAGGCTGGTGGACGGGCGAGGGGGGGACTGGAAATCAAATATCCACCACTTCAATTGTCATGTCCACCGCCGATCGAACACTCTATGCGAAGTGGACGTTCTATGTTTTCACCGGTGAGGCCGGGGGCTTGGTGTTTTATGAAAACCCCGACTACGAAACCGATGGCTGGCGTTATTTGGAGGCGGCTCCTTTTGGATGGTATGACTGGGAGACCGACCCGTTGGGATCCGGTACTGGCATGGGGGACCCATATTGCCAGTGGGGGGCTTATGGATATTTTGTCGATAATGGTTTTGAAGGGCATACTGTGATTGGTACTGGTGCAAGAAACACTGTGAATATTGTGACCTACCATGACACTTTATGGATTCAGAATCCTGAAAAGGGGGATTATTATTTGAATCCCACTGAGTACCACGAACGCAACGATGGCACGGTTGCGGCGAAAGTATGCGCCGACTATTCGGTTGAGCATGGAGGGCTTGTGTATGACGATTGGTTTTTGCCCTCCCTTGCTGAGTTGAACCGAATTTACATGAACTTGAAATTGCAGAACTTGGGGGGGTTCTCTAGTGACTCCTACTGGAGTTCCTCAAACGATAGCTATAGTGGGTTAGTAATAATCTTCCAAGATGGAGTTTGGGCCCAAGCTTATAAATACACCGGCAGACCTTTTAGGCCGGTGCGGAAATATTGATCAATATATTCGGCTATGTGTCTTAGATGGAGGCAAGCCAGGGGGTCTCCACCCCCTGCTTGCTGGATCCACTGGCATTGTACGATTGTTTCTTTGGCTTCCACGTAGTGCAGAGGATTTCGCCTCGGGACAGGGATTCGGTGTGCCGTTTGACAATCTCAGGTTCCCGTCTTGCAATGGCCGGGGCGTGGCCAGTCCCGTCAGCCTCATTGGAAAACATCACGCCACCGGGGGTATCGATCGATATTCCGGGTTCGCGTCTTGCTTTCCATCAATCCTCGCCGAATGGAACCTATGAATGACTTCAAGCGGGGACGGGCATAGGGTGATGTTCTTGGCATTCAGTTTTTGCAGACCGCTGAGAAAGGGATTGGAGCTTCCCGCTGTCACGAGTATCTCCAGATCAAGGCGGGGATGCATGCGTTGAATCAGGTTCAGTGTCAGCTCGTTGGATCTGTCATTGGTAATGTATTTGTAGTCCACCAAAAAGCAGAGGATTGTCCTGATGCCGTTTTCATCGATCAGTTTCTCAACTTTTTGGAGATCGTATCCGTCTGATGTCGAGATGGCGGGGATTTCAAGTATGTTCAATATCCCCTCATAAAAATGGCCTAGCGCCGAACCCACCGCTAGTGAGAAGAGCAGGACCGGATTGTTCAATAAAGAGGGCAGAGGCGCGGGGTAGTAGCGATTTTTAAATGTGGCGATGTGATTTTGGAAAACCAGCCTGTTGTACAATACGATTTCCGGGAAGTACACGAGATTCTCCTGGTATTGTAGATACAGGCATTCCAACGCTCTCAGGAACCCCTTTACCATGCCCTCCCGCATGACGGTGTCCGCATCGATTCCGGCCGCGATGCAATTCTCAGCCTCGAGCAGTATGTTCTTAGGGGATGTGGCGAGAAAAGCCTTGCGCAGATTGGAGAGCGCATCGGTGCCCTCTCTATTTAGATAGGATTGAAAGATCTCTTCCGATTTGATCCGATCCAGCGCATATTTTTCTTCCCTCGCTTTTTCCCTCAGCCTCACTTCTCGCTTGGATTCCTCTTCCCGCCGCCGTGATTCCTCCTTCTCGCGGGCCTCGATCTCCCTTTGATCCGGTTTGCTTGCATATATGTAGGACCTGCATGTGGTGACCGCCCCTTTTCCGGATGCTCGAAAAAGGGAAACGGTGTACCCCAGATTGAAATCCACTCCCTCGACGTGATAATCGCCTCCACCGGATGTACGCAACTTGATCGAGTCCGGGATGACGGTGCGGAGCCTGCCTTTCTGGTCCCTGACGTCCAGGGTCTTGAACGAGTCGAGCTTGTGGATGCTTCCATACGGAACGAACTGTCGCTCGTCTACCTGGACGGTGTGTTCCTTGAGCGCGAGGATCTCGACCCTTGAATAGAGGACGGTCTTTCCTCTGAAGCCGCTGGGGGTCCTGTTCCAGCGGACCCAGTACACCGTCTCACCCACCCGCAGATCCCTGTCCTTACTAGCCATGCCGCCTCCAAGGGGTGGCAGAAGGCCGTGGCCATCCCGATGATTTATTATTACAGCATTTGAGGCGCTTGGCAATTGAATGTTTGCTTGAGGACCGCTGTTTCCGCTCGGATCGCAGGCCCCTTCTCGCCTGGCTTGGATATGGTGGGAGACCGCATGCATGCGGGAGGTTCCTGACGGCGAAAGGGTACGTCTCATCAATACAAAAACGCCCTCCGGCGGTATCGACCGGAGGGAGACCGAAGATGCTTTCCCGATTCCCAGAACTTAACCTTCGATCTGTGGGCAAGGACAGCATACCACACAATCTGCGGATGCGCAGTATATGCTTTGAAAATCGAGCATTCATGGAAGACTATCTGGAGTCTGGCGTGTGCCCAGGCCCCATCGCGCAGGTCCTCCAGCATGGATCTCGTCCCTGTTGGCGGCCGCGGTAGGGAGGGGTGTGGAAAAACATCAGTGGCTCTTGATGCCGTGTTTTTCTTCACATGCCTTCAGTCCCTCCTCAAAAATATCATTGAGTAGGCAGAACTGGATGAAGTCACTGCAAGGGATCTGGGACAGCAGCGTATCGAGCTGCCGCCAATTGGTATCCGAGAGGGTGATCGTGCGAGTCTGTGCCATATGCGGTCCTCCATGGAAAGTTCTCATAGAACATACGTCGCACAGTGGCGTTTTGCTTCAACTTTTAGGGAAAAACTTTTCCCATAGGCATACGGATTATGCTGCATGGACAGTAGGGACGCCGTGGGGCTATGAAATGTTGCAGAACCGAGCGAAGGTTGCATGTTTCACTGTTTATCAGTTCGTCTCCTTTAATCGAAAGCTTGTTTGTTGGACCTAGGTGCATTCCCGATGCGAGATGACGTACGCGAAGGGGAAACCAAGGAATCTATCTGTTGAGATACTACCATTGATGTGCTAGAATTATAAAGTCTTTTAACTTTCTATCAATATCCATGAAGAAGGAGTCCGTATGCGTGGTCGAGCAGAATGGGACGAGGGACAGAATGAAACAACCAGGGATGTTCTTGAACGTGTGGACATCGTAGCGTTCTCATTCAGCTTGCGGGGGAAGAAGAAGGGTTGCCCGCTCAATCATCTTGATGGAAGGAATGGATACATCACGCTCAACGATGCCCTCAGCGGGGATTGGCGGGTGTTTGATGATCTAACGGATATGCTGCTCGAGACCTATGCCTCCATCCCAGCAGTAGTTGAGGGTGGGTGGAAGGTAAGTACATGACCGGATCAGCATCACGGAGGATGTATGCCGGGAGATTATAAAGTCGCAAAGGTGTTCTCATATATAGTAACCCATGATTCCGGATTTTCACCGAATCCATTCTGGGGGCAATGCTCTTTGGCTTGCTGCAAACCGGCAATACGGAGAAGCATTGGAGAGCGATGGGCTTCCAGTCATGATACGTGGATTGTGGGTATAACTCCAAAGTCCCGCGGCAATGAACTGGTCTATATCATGCGGGTCGACCATTGCATGGGGTTCCCCGAATACTATGAGAGCCACCCGCAAAAGAGGCCTGATTTTTCAAAAGAGCAAGTTCATACCTGCGGAGATAATATCTACAGGCCTGTCGAAGGAGGATATGAACAATTAAGGTCGCGCCACTCCTCTCATCCCTTCAAAGATTCTTGGTCAGTCAACAAGTATGCCATGAACCATGACCTCGGTGGCAAATATGTGCTGGTCTCTGACAACTTCATCTATTATGGGAAGGATACAGTCAAGATTGAAGGGTCTCTGAATGAATTGGTCGTAGGCAGGGGCTATAGGTGCAATTTCTCACCGGATGCAATCAAGGACTTGGAAAACTATATCAATGGGCGAAGTGTCGATTTCCAAAAGGGAGCAATCCTGGCGGATCCACATCTATGGAGGCTTGGATGAAAATTGTCTTAAGTCGTAAAGGATTCGATTCAAGCAATGGGGGGTGCCCAAGTCCCATACTTCCTGATGGGACCCTCCTGTCCTTGCCCATACCTTCCAAGAAAGACAGCATCAAATATGTTGATCTGATGCATGATGGGAAGTCCCTCTTCGAAATCATCAAGGAAATCGATCCTCGAACAAGAATCAAGGAGAATTGGTTTTGCCATCTGGATCCTGATATCAGGGATTATGGAATTATGGAGGATTGGTTGGCATTGTTCGGACAGGAAGGATCTTCCCAAAAACATCTGGAGAATCACGGAATCGGTCCTGGGGATATATTCCTGTTCTTTGGATGGTTTCGCCAAACCGAGAGTGTTGGGGGAAAGCTTCGATTTGTGAAGAATGAACAAGGGAAGCATATCCTTTGGGGTTATTTTCAGGTCGATGCAGCCCATCGATCGTACGGCGAGCTGCCGTCTCAGTTCAGCTATCATCCTCACGCAACACCGGAACGTTTCTCACGGAAAAGCAACTGCATATATTCAGCAGCAGAAAAACTGTCTCCGGGCAAGGACAGCCCTGGTTATGGAACGTTCAAGTACCATCCCTCCCTTGTTCTGACCAAGGAGGGTTTTTCTCGCAGCAGGTGGCAGCTTCCTGAATTTTTCAAGGATGTTGGGATATCCTATCACTCTTCGAGTTCCTTCAAGGAAGAAGGCTACTTTGATTCTGCAAAGATCGGCCAGGAATTCGTGGTGGCAGAGGATGGGAAAGTCACAGAATGGGCCTTATCCCGGATTGCTATAAGAGAATCGAAGCAATGTCCGTAATGTATAGCGCCATTAGGCAATTACCCTATAGAGTGGAGGATCTCCTCATGGAGCATCCGAATAGGCGTTTTATCCGGGATGGCCAATCGATATGCGGTATTGGTGAGATTCTTTGCATGAAATCCTATGAGCACAACGTGCTACCCAATTCGTCCCTGCTTCATGAGGGTACGACCACCGACGACTCCATCTCAGGCGTGATCGGACGTGGGTGGAAAGTGAGTAAATGAACTGATGTCAAGAAGTAGGTATTCAAGAATTGCCCACATGATGCGCCGAGGGTTCCAAACACTGAGGGACTTGAGACCATACCACGGAGCGGGGATCCTTTTCTGGAACAAGCATGGGCAACTCTCTGTGCTACTGGGTCTGAGAACCCATAATCCGCAACGCGGGCAGTGGTCGATCCCCGCCGGTGGTTGGGAAGAGGAGGATTCGTATGATGAGAATAATAAGCGTGACTATCGGGCAACAGCGATTCGGGAGACGATGGAGGAAATCAATTTGAGAGTGGACAAACCGGAAGATCTGACCTGTCTTTGGAGCAGGCACCTACCGTTCTTTCACTTTGTAGTGTATGCCTGCCAGCTCTCCGACAAACGGAAAGTTGTACGTTACCAGGAATTTTCTGAGGTGAAGTGGTTTCCTGTCGATTCTCTGCCCGCAAACAGTGTCGGTTTTGTGAAATCGCAGGTCACCGCTCTGGTACGACAACACCATAAAGGAGAGAAATGGCATGGAGAGAGCATATCCCCCTGAGTTCATCGAACAAGCGCATAAAGCGACTATCTATCATGAGAAGGACATCCTCAGCAGCACGGTCTGCACCTGCTTCTATTGTGGCTATCAGTTTGATCCGCACAAGGAAGAGGATTTATTATGGTTGGATGAAACCAATCCCAAAGGCAAAACACTTGTCTGCCCCATGTGTCTAATAGATTGTGTTGTGGGGGATGCTTCGGGGTTTCCCGTGACGGCCCATGACTTTATCATGGCATGTACTGAAGCGTGGTTTGGAGGGATCAGCCGTATAAGCGACGGCAAACCTATCGGAAAAACGAATCTGATACCGATTGAAGTTGAATAGCTGAAAAGACCCATATCATGCATCCAATCAATCAATAAAACGAATAATTCCATGACCTTTTAAATGAAAACCACGGACCATCGCTTAAACATATGGTAAGGCTGTCAGTACTGAGGATGAGGATCAGGTAGATCGAATGTTGGCAACTTCCAAGATCCAGGGTCGCCTTTCACAAGAAAATCCTCAGCCCACTCCACCCATTTGGAGAAATCGGACCCGGGGTAGGCATCTCCCAACCGTTGCTTCCCTTCCGCTGAGATGGCCTCGACATAGGCCCGGATATGGTTGAGGCTGATCATTCGCTCGGTCTCCTTCACCAGGTTCTGGATTCTGGCCTCGTCGATCCGCTTCAGCTTCTCCTGCTCCCGTCTTTTCTCCTCCTCGATCCTCCATCGCTCACGCTGCAGCTCCGCCTGCGCTTTGTTTTCCTTTGTTATCGCCACTACTTTTATCATGTTGATGACGATATCGTTCAGCTGGTCCTCGACCCTGATGGCTTTCCCATCCTGCCATTTGCTTCGCGCATGATTCCCATAGGGATCATCAAGGATCTCGAAACAGAGCCTGCCTGACGGCACATACTCATATTTCTCATAACTAGGTGGATTCTTACCGTTCTTCTTCTCGATTTCCCGCCTGTTTGAAGTCTCGGTGATTCTGAACGATATGTAGGTGTCCACTACGATCGCGCAGATGGGATGGGTCTCTCGCCGGGGGTATCCGCTTTGGTATTGACTATCTTCATGTGCTTTCTTGGGCTTCTCACCGATCGAATAACCACGCTTGGCCAATGCGGTGCAGAGGGTCTGCAGAATCACCAGCGCGCGTTGGATGTTGTCGGGACCGATGCTCACCTCAAAGGACCCGTTGTTGTCGGAGCCGCACCGGCCGAAGCCATAGTGGCTCGAGATCCTCTTTTTTGACTCGTTCAGCTTCTTTTCAGTATTGCGTACATATGGGTCGGCAAGACTGATATCGGGATCGCAGATGATCTCCATGCCCGGCGATGATTCCCGTTGTATGAGCTGGTCTTCAAGCGCGAAGGCCTCCGGCACCAGCCGCTCGACCTTCTTCTCTTCGATCTCTTCCGATCGTATGAAGTATCTCTGTACCTTGGGACATGTCTCGAACGCAGGCAAGGCCAGTTTCTTCATCTTCTGTCCACTAACCACCTTGTTCCAATATCCTACCCCAGGGACAGGGATGCGCATCTTCCGGCACGTTTTCGCTATGGCCACATTGGAGACGCCGTATCGCTTGGCCACCTTGGATACCGGCTGTGCCCAGACTTCTTCATATAGTTTTTCCCGATCGTAGTATTCAGATCCTTTGCACATGTAGCCACCTTCTTCCCCAGAAGTATATAGTCGATCGTCTCATGTTGCTGCAGATTTCAAAAATAGTAATCGGGCTTTAGTTTAGGGTTTAATGATGCATCCGAAACGGCCGTGTTCAACTGTAATCTGTGAAATAGCTCAGACTTTTCACTATCGCTGGATTGTTTGTGCTTTGGCGGTGGAGTCTCCGCATGAAGGTCCAATAATGAGACAGATGACATACCCGCGAGAATTGGATCTCTTCAATATCATCCCTCGAGTTTTTGATCCAGCTCTCACAAAGCCTGTATCAGCTACACGATTCTCGAAACTGTCAACTATATGCCACTTTTCTGTTGAAATGGCTGATATATGATGGTATCATCCAATAATCGTAAGTGTTGTGATGAGCTGGGTTTTATACTTCAACACATGTGACATAGCTTGATGCGAACATGCAGGATGTTGGTCATGTGCTTTTCTATCAAGCTGCACGTTGTATCCTGTGGATTGCTTGGATGGACGACGATCTGATGGAAATGGTTCATATAAACATGGCAGACACACAGCCTGCCACCTGCCCGGGTTATCAAAATTGTTGGGAGCAGGAGAGATTATGCGATACTTGAAAAAAATACATACTGTCATCTTTCTCCTAGTCCTGATCGTATTGACTGTGGGCTTTGATACGAAACCTGTAGTGGAAGAAGAAAGAACGGTCTACCTAAGTGCGACAGAATACGATTACCCACCATTTTCTGTCACTGATGGTGACGAAGCGGATGGTTTTTCTGTCGAGCTGCTCAAAGCTGTAGCAGAAGAAATGGGCATTGCCGTTACATTCAAGATCGATCAGTGGACAGTCTTGAAAGAAGAACTTAAAAACGGAGAATTGGATATTCTTCCTTTGGTTGGATATACTGCGGAGCGAGATGAAGTCTATGATTTCACGGTGCCCTATATTGTGATGCGTGGCAATATATTCGTCCGAACAGACAATCATAGTATCCAGTCCCACGAGGATTTATTTGGTAAAAAAATTCTTGTTCTTGATGGGGATAATTCGCAGGAATGGGCATGGTCGATTGGTTTGGATTCAGAATTGACGGCGACCGCAACATACCTGGAAGCATTCGAACTTCTAGCTGGTGGTCAATATGACGCGGTTCTAGCTCAGGGGTTGGTTGGCGAGAAGCTCATCCATGATAACGGATTAGACAATATCGCACCTGTGTACATCTATGAAGACGGTGGAGTTGCAAGAAGGAAATTAAACCTGGAAGGATATGAGCAAAAGTTCTGTTTCGCGGTCGTTGAAGACGATAATGAGCTTCAATCCATATTAAACGAAGGGTTGTCCATTGTGTCTGCGAATGGGACCTATGATGAGCTGTATCAGAAATGGTTTCCCTTCTTGCTTGAAAGCAAAGGTGTTTCGTCAGCCGATATCTTAAGATATCTTGCGTATATTCTTATTCCCATTCTGGTGCTATTAGTCGCGGCTTATTTCTTTACCACAAGAAGAACAATTAGAATCAGGACCAAGGAAATACTGCTGGAGAAAGAGCGTTCAGAAAAATACCTGAATGATTCGATTTCAGCTGGAAAAATTTTTGAAGCAAGCATAGAGAATGCACCGATTCCAATCATGATCCACGCCGAGGATGGAACGGTAGTGAATATCAGCAAGACGTGGACAAGTCTTTCAAATTATGACAAGGAAGATATTCCGACCATATACGATTGGTTCGAAAAAGCTTATGGCCAGAAAAAACAGGAATTCCAAGATTTTATAGCAAAACTATACACTTTAAAAGATATTCAGCATGATGGTGAGTTTGAAGTGGCCACCAAAGATGGCAGACGGCTCATCTGGGATTTTCATTCAATGCGCATCGGTGATTTGCCAGATGGTAGGGCGATTGTAATAAGTACCGCAACCGATGTCACAAAACGCAACCAGATGGTGCAACAACTTAAGGAAAGCGAACAGCGATTCAAGATATTGCACAATGCATCTTTTGGCGGTATCGTGGTTCACGACAAAGGCCGTATTCTCGAATGCAATCAAGGATTGTCAGATATCACCGGCTATTCAATCGATGAACTTGTTGGCATGGATGGATTGTTGTTGATTGCGCCAGATTGGAGAGCATTTGTCATGGATAAAATAACCTCCGGTTATGAAGAGGCCTACGAAGCGTACGGCATCCGGAAGAACCGGGAGGTATACCCATTGAAATTGGAAGCTAGAAACATGCCTTACAAAGGGAAACAAGTGAGGGCCGTGGAGTTCAGGGATATTACAGAGCTTAAATCCATAGAGCGAGAACGCACAAGCAACGAGAACAAGCTTTCCCATTTGAAAGATCTGTTGAGTTATATTGTTGAGCATAGCAAAACCGGTGTTGCAGTTCACGATAGGGATTTGAACTATGTATATGTAAGCAAGAGGTATTTGGAACAATACCATATTCATGAGGATATCATCGGCAGACATCATTACGAGGTATTTCCGGACCTACCCCAAAAATGGAGAGATGTTCATCAGAGGGTTCTGAGGGGAGAGGTTGCCAGTGCGGAAAAGGACTCGTATGAGCGTGAGGAGGGTTCCATTGAGTGGACCCGCTGGGAATGCCGTCCTTGGTTTGAATCTGATGGGAATATTGGAGGCATCGTTGTTTATACGGAAATTATCACGAAACAAGTAAAGTTGTTGGAGGACCTTGAGGAAAAGGAATACAACCTTAGAATAGCCCAGGAGATCGCTCATGTCGGTAGTTTTGATTACGATATTGCCAGCGAAAGGTTGGCATGCTCTGATGAGTGCTTGCGTATATGCGGAACCACACAAAACGAGTTTTCCGGAAAAACAGATGCGATCATTCAATTCATACATCCTGAAGAGAGAGCTTATGGGTTGGAGATTGCTCAAAAAGCTATAACTGAGAAGAAAATCATGGGATCTGAATTGCGCCTCATCAGGCGGGATAGTGAAGAGCGGATTGTCGATTATCGTATAGGTCCTGTATTCGATGATAACGGCGATTGTGTCAGAGCGACAGGTACGATCCAGGACATCACCGAGCGCAAGAGAACCGAAAGAGAACTGCTGCATCTGAGCTATCATGATTCGTTGACCGGCATGCATAACAGGAGATATTTTGAGGATAAGCTGAAGGAGCTCGATCAAGAGAAAAATCTCCCCATCACGGTCGCGATGGCGGACATAAACGGATTGAAACGCATCAACGACTCCTATGGACATGCGCAAGGGGACAAGGTCCTGATCAGCGCTGCAAAGACATTCCAACGATGTTGCCGGGAGGTCGACATCATAGCACGGCTCGGTGGCGACGAGTTCGGTTTCATCTTCCCCAATATGGATGCGGACCAAGCTGGGGATGTATTCAAGCACATACGGTCCAGCTGGCCGGGAGACACCATCCAGGGGATGCCGGATTCAGTCACCTTCGGGCTGTCGGTAAAGAGCAGTTGTGATGGGGATTTGTTACCTTTGGTTTCCATGGCGGAGAACGATCTGTTCAGGAACAAACTGTATGAGGTTACCAGCGTGAGGCACGATCTGATCAACCTCATCATGAACGCGTTGTATGAGAAGAGTGAGCGTGAGATGATGCATTCCAGGCGTGTCAGCATCCTAAGCGGCCTCATCGCATCGGATATGGGTATGCATCGTGCTGAGATCAGCAAGATGCGCATCGCCGGACTGGTGCATGACATCGGGAAGATCGGTACAAGCGAGAAGGTGCTGAACAAGCCTGGCAAGTTGGATCCACAGGAATGGATGGAGATAAGGAAGCATCCCGAGGCAGGGAGCCGGATTCTTGCATCGAGCGCCAATTTATCCGACATTGCCCATTACATCCTGCATCACCATGAGCGGTGGGATGGCAAGGGGTATCCGGAGGGGATAGGTGGCGAGGATATTCCGGTGGAATCGCGGATAATCGCTCTTGCGGATGCGTTCGATGCCATGACCAGTGACAGGGCATACAAGAAAGGGATGACCATCGGGGAAGCTATGGTCGAGATAGAAAGCAATTCTGGTACCCAGTTCGATCCCCAAATCGCAAAGGTATTTCTCCAGAAGGTCGTAACGAGAAAAAGCGAGGATTTGGAATATCTGGGAAGCACATGGGACCATCTCAATCAGTAGGGGATGGCCCCTGCCTGGAGCGGCAGATTCGGTCTCGGAAATACGGGACAGCCCCGACTGTGTTTCAGCAAGGGTGTCTGATTTGGATCCATGTGATCGGGTCGAGCCGATCATTCCCGCTTTGAAAAGCTTCCTGCGATAGCTCCCGGTTCTACTGATTCCATCCGTACTGTCTTGGAGGAATCCGATTGTGGCATGAGCCGGGCTATTTTTGATAACGGCTTCGCCCATACTTCCTCATAGAGCTTTTCCCGATCATAGTATTCAGGTCGTTTGCACATATCGTCACCCTCTTACCCAGAAGCATACAGGCGATCTTTCCATCTTGCTGTAGATTTCGAATATAGTGACCTGCCTCAATCTTGTAGTCCAAAGACTACACATCTGGATGATGGAACCATAGTTGTTGGCAAGGTTTTATACCATTATATATTGTATGCGGTGGATTCCTGCATAATAAACCGGTATGGATTGTTTTATCGGCGTCTGGTCCACAGTCTTGGGATAGGCTATCCATGTTGGGGCCGATTACGCCCCATGCTTCAGAGGGCTCGGGCTTTGAGCAGGCTCCTAATTTGTCGGAGGCATCGCCTCAACACAGCCCTGAGCGTCCGGCCGTACATCCTCAGATGGTATGAGTTGACCGCGTCCTTCGTCCACAGCCGCTTGTACTCCAGGTACTCGCCTCCGAACTCGACACACCGGTCCCCCCTCCGATAGCTGTCCTGGAGGAGCTCCGAGAGGATGGCATTCCCGGGAGACCACTCCGCATACCGTCTGTCGTATGATCCGAAGAGCATGTGGATCGAGCCACCCTCGCAGACGTTCAGCTCGAAAGCCAGAAGGGTCCCATCCGCCTTCAACATGCATATCTCGACAAGCCCAAGGGGAGCGAGCCGGGTTGCGATCCTTTTGTAGAACTCCATCAGGTCGGCGCACGCACCTCCACCCTGATCCTCGAGTGCCTCCGCCTGCCATCCCTTCAGATACAGGTCCATCACCTCGCCGATCGCCGCATCAAGTCCGTATCCAGCGAAATCCCCAGGGGATCTCAGCCGTGTGAACCGGTAGTCGGGATACTCCTCCTGAAGCTTCCGCGTGTACCGGCGGATCTTCTTCCTATGCCCCTGGGTCCGCTCGTCCAGATACCCATCCCAGGACCCCTCCAGCATGAACCTCGGCTGCTCGTTGAACACCTCCACCTCGTGCGGTATCCCCCTGGCCTTCAGGAGACGGTGGAATCGACCCAGGCCGTCGCCGCAGCCATCCAGCTTGAACAGATCGAAGTAGTCGGCCTCGTGGCCGAACGCGTCCCTCAGGCACGCCAACGCATCGGCCATGGCCTCCATGTCCGGCGCGACCATCGGGATGATCCGCTGGGAGTTGTAGTCGACCGTCCTGATGACCGTGAATGAGGACCGCTTGCCGACCTCCTTGCGCCGCATGAAGATGCCCATCGCAAGCAAAGCCCCGTCCCTGCCGTGGAACCGGCACGGGAGGATCTCCTCCTGCCCACCATAGACCGCTATTGCTGTAAGGATCCATTCAAGACGGCAGAAGACCGAGGAGTAGGGTGTGCGGCTGTATAGACGCTCCCAGTCCTGGATGAAGCCGCGGTCGATCGGCCAAGAAGCTATCTCCAATGTGAGCTCAACTCTTTCCACCTGTTTATGACGATCCATATCAAACTCCATCCTGGAAATCGCGGTCATCAGCATGATACCACGGGTTTGCGAATCCGTAATGGAATTTCATCCTCCCTGTGATGAATCCCCTGAGAATCCCCGCTTGAAAAGCCTTGGTGATACTGACGGATTGAAGTTCCTACACATTCAGGTCAAGTTCAAGGAGCATGGCTGCTTGATTTCATCATGCGGCAACCTTACCCGGCTCTTGACACATCCACCGGTTCCATGCTCTTTCACATCAGGAGACCTTTGCATTCCGGATGAAAGTAGGTAGACACATCTCGCTGGCGCTTGCACTGATAGCGATCTCGGCCTCCTCCCTCACGCTTTCCGCTGAGTCCCTGTTCCACGACCTCTCGACCGGGAACCTCTCCACTTGGAATCTGGGCACGACCGCCAGCTCCACCTATGATGTGTGGTCCACAAACATCAACTCCCTGGCGACCGGCACCGAATACTATTCATACCCTGGATTTGTCGGTAGGCTGATCTATCAAGGTGAAGGGAACACCCTGACGGTGCTGAATGGAGGACCGGTGGCCAGCTCGAGCAACGGAAGATTCTACTTCACCGGCATCGGCAGAGTCACCAGATGGCGGGAGTTCGTGATCGTCCTGAGGGTGAAGGGACTCACCCAGGATGGCGGGACGGTCGATTATGTCGGGACGAACCATGTCATCTCCTCCCCAGGACAGAGCATCCCCGTGGTGGGGGCGGGAACTCAGACCGTCGCGATCGGAGAACCTGGATACAACAGCGCCGGGAGTGGACCCGTGGTTTACAATGGGTTGAACGGATACCAATACAAACACCGGTTCAAGTATCTCTGGATCGATGTCGTTCTCATGCGCACGGAGAAGGTCCGGGACTATAAGAACAGTTTCTACGAGACCTATATCGAGATCATCGGAAATGGTGTCCATGCGGTCATCACGAAGGCTGGGGAAAGGGGATCTCCATCGGGGACGGATCCCATGTCGTACGTGTTCAGCGTGGAGAGGGCGGAGGCCTCGGCCATTCCCTTCTCCGACCTCATCAGCCGCACATCCATGGCGAACAGCCATCTCGCCGGTTATGTCAACTATATGGCGTCCGATTGGCGGGCGAGGGTGTATTTCGCCTCGAACTCCACCGGCACGGCCACTGATTTCAGATTCTCAGCCACTGTGAACGGCATCAACCGCACCTTCCCCTACTATGTCGCTTTCGTACCCGTGCAGCCGGGCGGCACCACACGGACCATCAACTCCACGTCGATCACCTTTCCCACCACATCCTCACCTGTGACGGTCTCAAGCCCGATAAATGGCACCAATACCGTCTATATCCTGAGAGGAGAGCTGCGTATCTTCGTCTCGGCTGGCATGACGATGACGAGCATCCCTGCGGAGACCTACTCATCGGCCATCTACTGCTTTGTGACCACCTATTGATCCTGCTTCGATTGCTTGTCTTATAATGGAAACGACCGCACGGGGAACATCCCATGCGTGACGTGATATATCGTGTAATCAGAGAGGCTTCACACGATTCGAATCTCCCATCCACTAGCGGGATTCCCTTGGAATGGATCATCCCAACAGGTCAGATTGTCAGGTGGAATTTACATTGGAGGTACGGCACATGGGAATGGTGAGCGCATCCGACTACACACGGTCTGTCCACGACAGGCTGGACTCGTTGTCTGACGGGCGATACTACACGCGGGGGAAGAAAGACCCCTCTGATGCGAAAAGGCTCGTTGAGGAGGAGCTGCCGCTGGCGGCGGTTCTGAAACATCTTGCCCGTCCCGGGATCGCGGTTGAGTGCGAGCATTCTAATGGGTATCGATCGTTCGATGCAAGCATAAGATTGACAGACAATCGCGCAGGCGAATCCGCCGTTGAGGAGTTCGATATCGAGATAACGCTCGCGGTCGGCGCGAACAGCCATTTGATACGGGAATCGATGGCTGTCCATGGATTCTCCTCAGGCGATCCTGCCAGATCGGATGGCAGAAAGGGTGATCCTGCCGTGCCCAGGGGTGGGATGGTGCAGCGGTACCTCGTGAGGGACCGGGACCATGATAGGAAAGAAGCCGTGGAATTGATCCGCGAGTCCATCGGACGAAAGAATGGGAAGGGCTACAAGGAAGGCACACGCCTTATTGTCTCGACAGTGAACGATGGACGCCCGTTCTCGATGGAGGACTGGTCCTACATCATGGATTCGATCCAGAGTGATGCCATAGGGTCGGAATTCCCAGTCGTCTATGTGGTCAATCCGATGCAGGACCATGTGCTTGAGCTTCATAACCCACGGCTTCCCGGGTAGATTGAACATCAAGATTCTCTTCCGGCGGAGACATGGGACTAAACGGTGTGGGCGCTGGCGTTGCGCGGATCGCCGGAAGTGTTCAATGGCGTGGTATCGCATCCATGGAGAACTTGCCATGCCTGCCTTCCAAGATATGGCCATTGGACATCTTCTTCGTCATTTCACTGGATTCCACCGCTTGCCTATGGTAACTTGATGCAATGGAACCACAGGAGATCGAACGGGACATCATCTGCATGCTGATCAACCATCCACGCCTTTGCGAGAAATTCAACCGAACCCTGCATCCGGGCGACTTCCATGACGCCCGGTATCGCAGGATTTTCGAGGCCACCGTGGGCATCTGCGGATCGAGCGATGACGCGCCTTTGGATTTCATCATGCTGGTAGAGCACATGATGACCAACGAGGTCCTCTCGGATTGCGGGGGGCTTGGATATCTCATGGAGCTCGCGTCGCGCGCGCTGCTGCAGCCGGCAGACGCGCTTCCCCGTCTGATCGAGAAGCTGACGAAGCGCGTTCCTCAGGAATCCATACCCGCCGACCGCTGACCTTCATTCTCGATAATGGTTTTGGAGGACTTTGAGTCATGCCAGCCCTGCTTCATGACCTCCTCTATGAACACCCTCGCGACCTCAGGGTCGAACTTCAACCCCGCCTCGTTCCTGATCTCATCGATAGCGGCCTGACGGCCTATCGAGGCACGGTACGGCCTGTCGGAGGTCATGGCGTCGAACGCCTCCGCGACGGAGATGATCCTCGACTGCAGGGGTATCTCTTCCCTAAGCAGTCCCAGCGGATAGCCGGTTCCGTTCCAATGCTCGTGGTGGTGCAGGACATAGGTCGCCAGCTGGGAGTATTCTGGTACCTGGCTGAGGATGTTGTAGCCGACCTCGGTATGCCGCTGTATCTCATACACCTCAGCTTCCTTCAACGTGTGCCTGTTGTTCAGGATCTCGTGGTCGAGATGTACCTTCCCGATGTCGTGCAGGGTCCCGGCCTTGAATATCTCGTCTGCCTGCGCTTCGGCGAGCCCCATGCCCAAAGCGATCGCTTTGCTCAGCGAGGCGACATTCCTGCTGTGGTCCCGTTCCCACCCGGCCTTCTCGAAGATGGACTGCATCACCCGCTCGATGATATGGGACTTCACCTTCGGGGTGTTCGAGAGCTTCTGCCGGTACATCTGCGCCTCGGCACGCCTGAGCAGCTCGCCCCATCCCATCCCTTGGTCGGTGCGCTCCATGCAGCCGAACGAGGCCGAAAGCGTGATGCCCGCGATGGTGTGGGACCTGAAGCCGGAGTCGATCTCCCGGACTACAGAGAGCGCCTCGCTCAAGGACGTGCCCGGCATCAGTATCATGAACTCGTCGCCGCCGATCCTGATCATCCAGTCGGTCGGCCTGCCCTTCTCCTTCATCGCCAATGCGAACCAGACGATCGCCTGGTCCCCTTCCGCATGGCCGAACGCGTCGTTGATGAGCTTCAGCCCGTTGATGTCCGCGAGCACGAGCGAGAGCTGGCTGGTGTTCTTCAGCTCGTCGGCCAGCACGGCCTCGTAGTACCTGCGGTTGTACAGGCCCGTGAGCTGGTCGCGGATCGAGTTGTCGTATATCTGCCTGAACATGTGGTCGTACGGCTTGGCGAACCCCTCCTCGACGACCATGATCCACACGAACAGGTAGGAGAGGATCTTCAGCAGATGCCCGAGGGCGTTCATCGCCCCGTACACATCCTTGTAGACGGTGAAGCTCAGCTCGGAGGCCGCCAAGGCCATGAGCGCGCATCTGACATAGAAAATGACCCGCTTGGAGTTGATGATCTCCAGCTTCCCGATAATCACGAACGCGATGGCCGCGACAGCCACGATGGTGTACTCAACGGCCTTCTTGAATGCCGTGACGCCGACACCATCCACGTAGCAGGTGGGGAAATTCCCAGTGAATATGAGCGTCCCGATAAATCCCGAGACAATGATGAACAGCGCCTCTTGCAAACCCTTGCTGAACGTGTGGCGATGGAAGAGCGGGATGATGCACAGCGTTCCTATCTGCAACATCCTTCCTGCGATCCACAGCTGGGTGGACATGTTCGTCGTCGCCCACGGTATGAGGTTCATCCCCCGGTATGCCAACGTGTGCACACCATCGAACACCGAGATGAAGAAGAACGCCAGGCTGAGGAAATAGAGCACATCGTTCTTTGAGTATCTGTACGACTGTGTGCCGATGATGAACAGCGACATCGCGAGAAATATGCTGAAGAACTCGGCAACCGTGTGGAACAGCAGGAACGGCTGCGTGAGCCACAGGACGATGGAGAACGCCAATATGGACACGGAGAACCCGACTCTCTTCCATACCGTGGACTTATCAATCAAGAGGCACCTCTTAAGATGAGGGAAGCTGAATGCAACAGCTATCCTTCTGATGGTCCATTTTGTCATGCCTATGGCAAATTATCAAGCCTTTATTGCGTGGTCTTGATGCTGTCACGGCATAAGACGGATTAAAATCCGATAGCTTTTCAAATACGGATTCGCTTCCTCAGCTGATCGGAGCTTCCAAGTTTGTGATACCGGTGAGATACCCGCCGTTCAACCACACGTCCAGCGCCTGCGTGCTGAACCTCCAGTTTCTCCCAATCTTCTGACACGGTATCTTCCCATCGCGCGCAAGAAGATTGATCGTTGACTCCGCGATCTTCAGATAGTTTGAACACTCCAGAATAGTCAGGACTTCATCGTTGATTGATAACATGGCTCCATTATCAGGTATAAACCGACAATAAGCAATCAGCACATCTTGAGGCTGGTCCAGCGCGTCTCACGTCCGCGATGAATCTCTGTACGTGGTGGAAGGCACAACGCCGTAAAAGCCACATCGGTTGCCTGATGCTTACGTACATGATTGCCCACGATGCGCCATCGGATCGCTGCGGTTTGATCTACCCGGTGGAACTTGCTTCCAGTGCATTAGGAACATCAGTCGGATTCCTTATCGCATGCAGAAGCTTGGGATACACATAAGACTCAGGATTCCGCACCTGCCGTTCGCTGATCCTCCATGCTGGAGTTCGGTTGCGAGGGTTTGGAATCATGCCAACCCCGCTCTATGACTTCCTCAAATGCAACTACGACTCGTCGATCGAATTTCTTGCCGATTTCTTCCCTGATCTCCTGGATAGCCTTCTGTGGGCTCTTCATGGTTTGGTAGGGCCTGTCGGAAACCATCGCGTCGAAAGTTTCCGCTACGGCGATTATCCTCGCGGGTAGCGGTATTTTTTCACCTGAAATTCCCAATGGATAGCCTCTGCCATCCCAGTGCTCATGATGGTGCAGGACAGAGAAGGCCAGTTGGGAGTATTCAGGCACCTGGCTGAGTATGGTGTAGCCGATCTCAGCATGCCGCTGTATCTCGAGGACATCGGATTCATCCAGGGGGGATTCCTTGTTCATGACATCGCGCTCGATCCTGACCTTTCCTATGTCGTGCAGGGCCCCGGCCTTGCATATTTCCTCCACCTGCGCATCGGGAAGGTTCATCTTTACAGCGATCGCCTTGCTTAAGGACGCGACGTTCCTGCTGTGCCTCTCCTCACATCCGCTTTTCTTGAAGATGGATTGCATGACCTCGTCTATGATACGGGATTTCACAAGCATGCTGGTCGAAAGCTTCTGCCGGTACATCTCCACCTCGGCGCGCTTGAGCAGCGTCTCCCAATTGACGCCCCCGGTAACATTCTCCATGCATCCGAATGATGCGGACAGGGGGATGCCCGCGATCGCATGCATCCCATAGCCGGAAACGATATTCCGGACTATGGCACGGGCCTCAAGCAAAGAAGTAAGCGGCATCAGGATCAGAAATTCGTCACCGCCCATCCTGATGATGCTGTCGGAGCTCCTGCACTCGTCCTGTAGCACTTGAGTGAAGCATGAGATGACCCTGTCCCCCTCCACGTGGCCGAACGCATCGTTCATGAGCTTCAGCCCGTTTATATCAGCGAAGACAAGGGAGAGCGGACTGCTATTCTTCATGTCGTCAGTGACCACCGTCTCATAGTACCGCCTATTGTACAAGCCCGTGAGCTGGTCATGGACCGAATTGTCATATATCTGTCTGAACATGTGGTCGTACGGCTTCGCGAAGCCCTCCTCGACAACCATGATCCACATGGACAGGTAGGAGAATATCTTGAACAGGTGTCCCAGAGCGTTCATCGCTGCGTACACATCCGTGTAGACGGTAAAACTCAGTTCAGACGCCGCAAGGAAGAAAAGGGAGAATCTGACATACCCCAGGATTCTCTTCGATCTGAAAACAATTACCTTATCGATAAGCACGAACGCGATGACCGCCAGTGCCGCTATCGTGTATTCAACGGTCTTCTTAAAGCTGGTGATCCCGACACCATCCACGTAGCAGGTGGGGAAGTACCCGATAGTGATCAGGACTCCCATCAAGACCGAGAGCGCCAGAAAAAACAACGCGATGAATATCTTCGGTGTCTTGAACCGGTATAGGAAGGGAAACATGCACATGGCCACTATTTGCAGCAGCCTGCCCGCTATCCACAGCTGGGTGGCGAAGTTTGTCGTCGCCATCTCAATGACGTTCATGCCCTTGTATGCCAAGGTATGCCAGCCATCGAACAAGGAGATGAAGAAGAATGCGATGCTCAGCAGATAGAGCTCATCATCCTTGGAATATTTGTAGGATTGCGTTCCTATGATGAACAGGGACATCGCAAAAAATATGCTGATGAACTCGACAACGGTATGGAACAGCAGAAACGGCTGCGTCAACCAGAGGACAGTGGTGAATGCCAAAATGAACACACTCAAGCCAAACCGCCTCAGAAACTTGAATCCCTCCATGAGAGAACGCCTTCAAGAGGAATGTGAATGTTTTAAGAATCAATCCCTCAAAAGATAATAATGATTAATAATGTCATACTAATTATTAAAATTCAACAATAAAAACAACTTAAAGATTAAATAAATAGAAATATATGGTATAAAAAATAATATCTGTCAATAATGATCAATTAAATAGAAAAAAATCAGTTCCACTACCCATATCTCCGCCGGTCCTGCTGTCCATCTGCTTGATACCGGATTGCCGTACCCCTGGAAATGAAAAAAGCCCCGACCCGTGGAAAAACCACAGAGTCGGGTGTGCCGTATCGGGTATTGAAGGAGATCTTCAGGTGGCCGGATGAGATCCGGCGAGAGTCATCACTCTTCCTCCAGCACATCCACCGCATCCATTAAACCCAAGTATTGCTTCACGAACGGATACAGGACCGCCAGCTGAGAGGCCCGGCTGAGCGGGATGCCGCCGGTGAATACCATCGCGGCCGGCAGCAGGGCCGCCCAGCGGTACAGCCTGGCGTCCACCGTGCGCCCGATGGGCTCCCCGAAATCCCTGAACGACGCGGCCTGGGCGAACGAGGCGGTGCGCACCTTCGAGTCCCGATCGGGGTACGCCTGCAGGAGAAACGACACCATCACCGATGAATCCGGTCCGTCCGAGGCGAACGACACGCTCTCGACCGACCAGTAGGCCATCGGGAAGTCGTGGTCCACAGCGTTGCATTCCTTTGGCAGGTCCATCAGCAATCCCATCTCATCCCTCCATCTGCTCGGGCAGTATCGCGTACTCGTGGACCCCCGCACCGATCAATGAGCCGCGCAGCGCCGTGTTGTTGTACAGGTCCGCCACGTACGCGTTGGACGGGGGGACATCGTTGACCGCCGACGCGCCATGCACCCAGGGGGTCCCCTGGGAGGCTTTCAGATATCCCTTGATCCGCTTGTCCTTCACGTTAGAATCGTAGTACAGGTGCGCTCCCAGGCCGTAGATCCTGAGCCTGCCGTCGTTGAACGACGGGTAGTAGTTGTTCGTGTTGCGCACATTGACGCGCCACCAGATCTTGTCGGCCGAGGACTGCCTGCGGTAGGTGCAGCCCTCGGTGGTGGCGATGTTGATCTCGAATATCACGCTCTGCGTGTCCTGGATGGTCTGGCTCAGCAGTGTTGTCCAGGCGCTGCCGTTCCAGTACTGCAGGAGGTACTCATTGATGGAGTTTCCGAACAGCACGTTGACCACATAGCCGCGGAAGGTGAACACGGACGCGGCGAAATACACGTTGCGCGCGGCCGTCCCCGAGCCGGTGGCGACCAGCGTCTGGTCCACCCAGCTCTTCTCATACACGATGCCCGAGGAGAACGATGATTTCTGCAGTATGCTTCCCTGGCTCGCCATCAGTTGAACACCGCCCCGTACACCTTGTTCGTGGTCCCCAGCGCGTTGACCGTGGGCGCCGACACGCTGCTGGCCGACACCGACCCCGTCTGGATGGAGCCCGAGACCATCTCCCCGGATAGGTACATCGAGCGGAAGCGCTTCGCCGTCTGGCCGATGTCGTAGACGGCATGCGCCCACGGGACGACCCACATCGACTCGATGCCGCCGTCCATGGCCCCCAGCACGATCTGCGCGGTGATGGCCAGATCGGTGTGCGCTCCGATGCTGGTGCCGCTGATGAACTTGCGCACATGGACCTCCTGCGTCCCCGTGAAGAACACGATGCGGTCCTCGTCCTTGCGCAGCCGCGTGACCGCGTACGACACCCCATCGATGAGGACCGTTCCCGTGGCTGCCGAGTTCGTCCCGACGGGTATGGCGGCGAACAGGTCGTACAGGGCGGTGCCCGAGCGGTACTTTTTCATCGACGCCGAGTCCTGGTTGACCGCTCCCACGCTGAAGGCTTTGGACGCGGAAGGGTAGAACGCGTCCGGCTGGAAGGCCACCACGCTGTAGGCCGCGTCGGCGTTGGTCAGCACCAGGCCGGTGAAGGCCTGGTTGGTCCATACGCGCAGGTAGCTTGAGGAGGCCGTCGCGCTGCCCCACAGAGCCCCGGAGAAGACCCAGACGGTGATATCGGGCCTTGCGGTGTCGATCCCGTAGCTGCCGGCGTAGTCGCCGCTTCCCGAGCCGGAAGACCACAGCTCGCCCGCGGTCCTCTCGGGATGGACATACTCGGGGGCCTCCTCGGTGCCGACGTTCACCTGGTATTCCAGATCGGAGAATACCTGGTCGGCCGTCTGTCCCGGCTTGGTCCTCCAGAGCTTGCGGTTGGCGAAGCTCGCCGAATAGCCCAGGTTCCACTGCACGAAGAAGCTGTCTCCGAAGAGGCGCAGCGGACTGACGCGGCTGAGGATGGTCGGATCCTTGTCCCCTCCGGCGGCGGTGATGGTGTCGGAGGCCGAGCCGTTCGCATGGAGGAGCACGCGCTGGCCGAGGCGCCGGGTGGCGCGGGTGAACGCGAAGCCCTCGATGGTTCCCGACACGGCGCCGCGCCCGTCGGTGCTGGCGATCAGGTCGCACATCTCGGAGTACCTATAGATCGTCGGGGGGATGGTGGCCACCGGGATGACGGTACCCGCGACCTTGTCGATCGTGCGAAACCCGTCCGAGTTGAACCGTCCCGCGATGTCGGCGTTCTTGGCCATCAGCGAGGCGATCTTCGCGATCCCCGATATCCCGTCGAGGCAGAAGCCGGTGCTCGGGTACCCGTACGCGTCGGTGGCGAACAGCTCGGACTGCAGGCGCGAGACCCACAGGCTTCTGATGAACGCCTCCATGGCCACGACGGTCTGCAGGATCCGGTCGGCTCCGAGGGCCGCCGCCAGGTCCTGCAACTGGCCTCCGGTGGCGTCCGAGTCGCGTAGGATCTCCATGAAATGGGAGCGGATGAACCGCTCGGGGCTCAGCGCGGGGAATATCTCGGCTTTGGAAAGCACGCCCGACTCCACCGTGAAGCACCCGATTACCGCGTCGGAGGTGGTCTCCACCCCTGTGTTGAAGTCCTTCCACACAAGATTGGAGGTCGCCCCCGCCGTCCCGGCGACCAATGTGGCGAAGCGCACGGCGCCGGAGGCGCAGGCGAGGATGTACCCCTGGCCCGAGGCCGCCACCGTGTAGGAGGTGGCCTCGAGGCGGTAGCGCGAGGTCCCCGTGTGGATGATCCCGGTGGGGGCTCCGAAGACGCCGTCGGCGTCGAAGCCCGACACCAGGATGGTCGGGCCGTCGGTGTTCACGCCGATCGCGCCGGGGTTTCCCGAGGGCCCCTGGGGTCCAGTCTCGCCAGGAACACCGTCATAGAGGTCCGATATCGTGATCTGGCCGGTTGCGATCGCCATAGACTCCCTCCCTCAGCTGACCGCGCAGAAGTAGGTGGCCTTCACCGACACGTCGTCGTGCGAGACGCTGATCGCCTTCTTCTTGGTGGTCACGATGGACCCGTGGGCCACCGCGGTCGGGGTGAAGGCGACCGGTGCGCCGTCCTTGTCGTTCTTGGTCCAGGTGTAGGTCAGGCTCGTGCCGGTGGCGTCGATCTCCTCTCCGTTCTGATACACGCGGCAGACGAGCACCGTGGTGCCGGTGCCGTTCTTGAAGTACGTGCCGGCGGTGGACTCGATGACGGCCTGGTATGGGTCGGTGACGTCCAGGATGGATACCGCCTCGGTGTCATAGCTGGTGTTGTAGGTGTCCGATGTGGCGTCGGTGTCCAGGATCGAGCACTTGAACATCGCGAAGGAGTCCACCATGGCGGATGTGACGGCGACTGTGGCGGAGGTAGCGCCGACGACGTTCTCCCACACGGTCCCGTTGACGGACTTCTTCCACTGGTAGGAGAGGTTGGTGGTGTCCTGGGTGGTGCCCCGGATGAGCTCGGCCTTGATGGACAGCGATGCGGGGGCGCTGTTCTTGAACTGGCTGCCTCCGGTCGCGTACGCGCGGGCGACCACGAACGAGGTGCCGTTGGCCACGCGGGAGAGGGTGATGACGGTCTCCACCGGGAAGGCGAGGCCGAGGACCGCGTCCGTGTAGGTGCCGGTGAACTGGTAGTCGACCTGCCACACGTCGCCGGTGAGCTTGTCCTGGGCCACGGTGAGCACGCCGGTGGTGGCGTTGACCGTCTCCCCGTTGGAGCCTGAGGTGACCGCCGTCCACGAGGTGGCCCCCGCGATGCGGCGCTTCCACACCTTGGCGGTCATGGTGGACACCACGTCGCTTCCTCCTGCCTTGCGCACCACCGGGGTCAGCTGCAGCGATGTGGTGCCGGCCCAGGAGGGGTTGAGGGTCTGGTTCGATGTGTCGTACAGGCTGGTGAGGGGCAGGTTGCTGTCGATACCCGTGATGAGGGATATACCGTCGGTATAGTCCATCAGCGTGAAACTGGCGCTTGTCTTTGCCATGGTGGATGCTCCTTATGCTTCGTATCCGGTGAGGTCGATCTCGCAGAAGAACACCGTGCGGCCCGGGCAGTCGGACGGCGCGATGTCCACGGTCTTTTTTCCTATGGCCTTGCTGGAGGTGCTCCATTGGGCGTCGGCGGAGGGCTGTGCGCTCGCGCGCCTCCATCGGAAGCGCCACGCGTCCAGGGCGTCGGTGATCTCGCCGGTGTTGACGTACACGCGGCAGCACAGCGTCGTGGACACCTCCTGGAGGCGGAACACCGAGCCGTTGGAGGACTCGATGGCCACGGTGAACGACGATCCGTCCTCCCCCTTCTCTCCGGGGAGGCCCTGGGCGCCAACGGTGTCGTTCTGCCCCCTGAGCAGGACCTCGAGGTGGGCCGCCCTGTCGAGGTCGAACGCCGAGACGCCCACCCCCTGGTAGTGGATGACGGTGCTCTCGTCGGTGAATGTCCGGGCGGTCACCAGGACCGCGACGTCCAGGCCGCTGAAGGCGTCGTCGATTATGCGCACGACCGATCCGCAGGGTAGGTCGGTGGCCGAGTGGAAGGTGTACTGGCTGCCCGCATGGCGGTGGTACTGGCCCAGCAGGTTCGCGTGCTCCTGGGCGAGGGTCCGCTCGTGCACGAACAGCAATTCCTCAGAGAGCAGGTTGTCCGAGCTTTCCTCTCCGGCTTCGGCATCGGCTGTCCTGACCACGTTCACATCGCGCGTGAATAGGATGTCGGCGTACGCGTCGAAGCGGGTGATGTGGTAGGCGAGGCTTCCGCCGTTGTGGGCGGTGACGCGCAGGTACGGGCCGCCGGCGGCCTCGACGGCGCACGTGACGCTGCCGCTTTCGGCGGTGTATTCGCATCTGGCGTTGGAGACCGCGATGAGAGCGCTACCCCCCATGATGTCGATCTCGCTTGCGGCGTTGCAGGCCGCGATGAGCGCCGGCACCCGGAGTGTGTCCGCCTGCGCCTCCTCCCATTCAGCTGGGGCGTACAGCCCGGTGCCGTCGAAATGCTGCCCGCCTTCCAGCTTGAGATAGCAGTACGGGTGCCCATCGCCGCGCCCGGTCGTGTTGCGGTACACCAGGTAGCCGCTCGCCGTGCCCAGCCGGGTGAAGGAGACGCGCGCGCTTTTGTACTGGCGGATCCGCTTTCCCAGCGTGATCGCCCGGCCGCCCACCACGCACAGGGACTGCCTGTCCAGCACCGGCACGCCCTCGGTGGTGGCGCAGTCCACCTTGAACAGGCGCAGGTGTCCCTGCGCGTCGAAGAGACGCACGCATCCCAGCTCGTAGACCAATTGGTCCAGCAGCTCCCCGCAGCTGACGGCGCCGTCCACGCTCCGGGTGACCGCTGATGTGATGGAGATGCAGTCCGGCGACACGGTGATACCCGCTCTCGCGCAGATCGCCCCTATCGCCTCGCTGGCTGCGCAGTTGAACAGGTGGGTGCCGCTTTGCATGAAGGCCTTTCCCAGCAGCCGTGTGCCGGTGTCCTCCACGGTGAGCGCGAGCGCCTGGGCTCCCGCGTGGGTCACCGTCCAGCTGTAGCCGGTCGACAGGTATCCGGTGAAGAGCGTCGCGCCTGCATCCCTGAGGACGGCCTTGACATCGCCTTCGGTGGCGATGATGTCCTCGATGGCCTCACAGCTCCTATCAAGCAGCAGGTCCACCTGGTTCGATGCGCTTTTGAGTCCTGAGAGCAATTGTTGGTGGAAGGTGACCGAATGGCGCACGATGTGCTCTTGTGTGATGGTGCGCACCGACGGGTGCCCGTCCGGGAGGTCCCCACCCAGAAAGGTGAGCGTGAGATTCGGATTGTGTAGGATGCCCATCTAGGTGGTAACTCCAAAGTAGTAGTCCAGTTTCTCGAACTCGAATCTGATCATCTGGGCGAAGGCGCGCATGCCGTCGCTACCCACCACGGGGGCGCTCTGGTAGATGTTGATGGTCACCTGCGTCGCGCCCTGGTAGGCCGCGCCTCCCACGGCCGTGGATGTGGAGACCGCCTCGGTCGCCACGGAGCCGCCTGTGGCTATGGCGTCGATGTTCGAAAGCCGGTCCGCGAGTCCGGTGAAGGCGTCGCTTGAGAACGAGCCGGGACCGGGTGCGTGGCTTCTGGGCTTGAAGGGGTGCATCAGGTTGTAGGCCGCGGTGGCGATCACCTCTCCCAGGTGCTGGATCCACCGGCCAAGGTACGAGAAGAGGTCGGCCGCGTACTGCACGGGGGACATGAGGATGGTGAAGGCCTTTGCCATCAGTATGAGGATCGGGGAGAGGGCCGTCATGATGCCGCCCAGGACCTGGAAGACCGGTCCCAGGGTCTGCAGCACGGGGGAGAGGACCGCCATGAGGATGTTGGCCACCAGCGCGAAGGCGGTGTGGAGCGTATCCAGAAGTGGCAAAAGCGATCCGGCCAGAGTGGAGCCGATCCAGGTGAAGGCGTCCACCAGCGGCTGGAAGACCGCGGTGAGCGCCGGCTGCATCACCGAGACGAATCCCTCGAGGATGGTCAGAAGGATTCCCAATGGCGAGAGGGTGTTGAAGATGATGTCCACCAGGGGCTGAAGCGTCCCCACGATCGCGGCCACACCACCCATCATCTCGGTGGCCGCCATGCCCATAACCCCCTTGCCGGTGAGGCCGGACATGCCGGAGCCCAGCGTGGCCAGGGCCTCTGAGAGTATGGCGCCGACCTGATCGCCCATCCTCGTTCCGATCTCCTGTGTGTTCTCGGCGGCAGCGGCCGAGGAGGCTGCGGTCGATTCTCCGCTGGAGGCGATCTGTCCCAGCAGTCCCGACTGGTTGGCCGCGTCGGCCTTCTGGGCGATCGCCTCGAGATCGGGGGCGACGATGTCATCCAGCGCCGTCTTGAAATCGGTTGCGAGGCCGCCGTAGATCGTGTCCACCATGCCCGCGGTGTCCAGCGCGACCGTCTTGGCCATGCCGATGGCGTCGGTGACCGCCTGGACGAGCAGCGGCCCCAGGTTCCCGAAGCTCTGGTCGGACTGCTGCTTGTATCGCGCGGCCTCGCTCCTGCTGTCGTCGGCTCCCACGTCGAGGCTCGCCAGCTTGTCCCCCAGGCCGAAGAGCTTTCCGACCCAGGTGCCCTGGATCTCCCGGGCCGACTTGTCGATGGTGTTCTGGATCGCGCCCAGTATCGCGCTCTCGATGTTCAGCGCGATGTAGGTGATCCAGCTGATGACTCCCACGGCCACGTTGCCCAGCATCCTGGGGATGCTCTCGAAGACAGCCTTGAGCATGGCGGTGGTGACGGTGCCGATGTTGAGCGCCGTGGTGGTGATGATCAGCTTGATGGAGTCCCACTCGAAGGTGCGCTTGAGCATCTCCCATACGGTGGCCAGCGACAGCCGGAAGGCCGCGGGAAGGTTCTTGACCACCGCACCCACGTAGTTGATGATGCCCGTGAGGTTCGTCTTGATGCCGCCGAAGGCCGCGTCGAGGCTGGCCAGCCACGGTCCGAAGCTGTAGTCGATGACGCCGCCCACCTGCTGGCGGATATCTCCCCAGGTGTTCTTCATGTTCGTCAGGTGCTGCGCCGTGCTCTTGTCGGCCATCATGCGCGAGTACCCGCCGAGCTTGGCCGTCACCGCGTCGATTGCCGCGCCCTGCGCCAGCTCATCTTTGGTGACGCCCTCCAGGTCGATGCCCAATCTTTTCAGGGCCGTGGTGGTCCCGCTGTAGGTGCCCAGCAGCGTCTTCATGGAGCCTTCCAGGTCCCCCCCGGTCACGTTGGACAGGTGCATGGCCGCCGTCGAGATGCTTTCGATCTCGTCAGCGCTTTTGCCCAGTGCCGCGAGCTCGGCGACCATCGCCTCGATGTCGTCCTTGCCCGCGAGCGTCTGGGAGCTCAGGTCCTCGATGACGGAGACGACCCGGTCGTACGAGGCGCTGTCGCCCAGTGCGAGGGCAAGCTGCTTGTAGGAGCGCTCGGCGCTGGAGAACTCGGTGAAGCACCCGGCGACCGCGCTTCCCAGCATCTTCACCGAGGCGATGATGGCGGTGACCGAGAGCGCGGTCTTCAGCGCCCCTCCCAGCTTGTCGGCGGCGCCCTTGAGGCCCCCGAGATCGGCCGCGGCCGCCTTGACCGCCGAACCGATGTCGTTCTGGCCCTTGATGATGACTTTCGCCTGTGCCGCCATGTGGTCGTTCCCTCCGGAAAAAAAGAAAGGCGCCACGTGGGCGCCCTATGCGTTGTGTCTCTGTGTCATTTTCTTGGCCATCTCATGCAGATGCCGGGAGTCTCCGCTCTCCAAATCGATGGACGATGATTCCCGGTCTGTGGAGAACGGGTGATCGGGACATGGATCCCCGTTTGAACGGACCCTTGTGCAATTTTGGTATGAATTTCATCAAATCCATGTACCATGGTGAAAGGGTGTATGATGAAGGTCTGAAGATCTACTTGGATCAGCCTCTCTTCACACAGGAGGAACAAGGTGAATCACTTGGAGCAGTTGGTTGGTGAATGGTTCGAATATAACGGATACTTCGTGAGGCGGAATGTGCTGGTTGGCAGGCGGCCTGCCGGAGGGTATGATTGCGAGCTTGACGTGGTGGCGTTCAATCCCAAGACCAAACATCTTGTCCATGTCGAACCGTCCTTGGACGCCGACTCCTGGGCCAAGCGCGAGCTGAGATATGAAAAGAAATTCAGAGCCGGCCGCGACCACATCCCCGAGCTGCTGTCTGGCAACGATGTCCCGATGGATTTCGACCAGATCGCCCTGTTTCTCTTTGGCAGCAAATTCAGCCACGGTTCCATTGGAGGTGGAAGGATAGTGCTCGTATCCGAGCTGTATCAGGAGATCACCCTGGGCCTGCGTGGGAAACGGGTGGGAACTATCGCGGTGTCCGAACAATTCCCGCTGCTCCGCACGATACAGCAGTGCCTTGAGTATGAATCTATATTGTTTCAACAAAAGTCCGGTCTCAGTTTCCCACCTCTGGTTGCGACAGATCCAGCCACCAGGTGAGCCTGTTGCATCCACCTAGCGGTTCCCAGCGGTCCTCGCCGACAGTTTCCTCGCCATCTCATGCAGATGCCGCCGGTAGTTGAGCTGGATGAGCTTGAGGACCTGCATCGTCATGTACGGCTGGTCCATGAGCGCGCCCGGGAACGGCAGGTGCCTGAAGTCCCCGCTCTCGGAGTCGCACAGGGGCAGGTAGATGTCCGTTATGTAGGGCAGCCAGTGTCCGTACTCTCTGAAGAGCTCGGCGCTGCGCCTTCCGTTGAAGACCTCGGCGCATAGGGACGCGATCTGCCGCCGCTGGGGCCCGTCCGGGAAAAAAAACCGGCGTGCGTGTACTCGTTGACGACCCTCACCGTCAGATCCAGCGACTCGAACACCAGAGCAGCCACCTCCCCGCTGTCCATCTTCCTTTTCGCGTCCGCATCCTCGTAGAAGTTGTGGTCCACCAGGATGGATGGAAGCAGGTCGCGAAGCAGGGCGAGGGTCTCGTTCTCCCCCTTCTCGGAGGCTTCCTTGAGACGGAGCATCTCCAGCGTGGGCAGTTCCTTGAGCAGGAGGTACGCCTCGTCGTCCTTTTCGAGCCCCACGAGCGTTCCCACCTCGATGCGCACCTTCTGGATGCATTTGTCGTAGTTCCTTGTCTTGATGAACATCGTTCTTATCCTCCGTAGGGTGTCGATATCTTGTCGGTGACCACGATGGTGACCGGTTCGTGCGCCTCCACCGAGAGCGCCTCGCCCGCGACCGTCGAGTTCAGGATTCCCGTGCCGCCGACATTGGCGTCCACCTCGCCGATGGCCACGTTCGCCAGCGTTACGGCGATGGTGTGCCCAGCCAGCGGCGAGGAGAAGGTCAGGTGCGCCGACGCGTTCGCCTCGCTGGTCAGGTACGAGCCCTTCAGCGATTCCACCTCGGCGCTGTAGGGGATCTCGAAGCTGATGGAGACCGTGCGCCTTCCATGCTGGGGCCGCCCGGCATACAGGCCCGAGGCATACGTCTTGGGCGCGCTCTCCAGCGCGTTGTCGATCTTCAGCGTCGCGCTGGTGATGTCGTAGGAGCTCCCGTCGACGGTGAACGTCGCGTTTGTGCACCGGTAGGAGGGGATGGCGAAGGCCGCCAGCGCCGCCTCGATCGTCCCGCTCTCCTCCTTGGTCCCCTTGATGTCTATGCTGCCCTTCACATAGTCCCCGGCCGCGCACTCCAGCGACAGCGACGCGACGGTGCATCCCGCGTAGCGCTTGACCGCGGCCTTTCGGTCGATGGTGATCGTGATGCTGGGAAGGGCCTCGTCCACACCGCATAGGGCCATGGTGTGGGTGTACAGCTCCGAGGTCCCCACCCGGGCGCAGGAGTCCTGTCCCCCCAATGCCGCGTGCAGGATCAGCCCCGCGGACTCGGGTCGGAGGATGAAGCTCACCGAGCCCTCCACCGTCACCGCCATCAGGTCCCGGCTGGAGGCTGTCTTGCTGCCCAGCAGCGATCCCTCGTCACCTTTCTCCACCGAGACCTTGATGCCCTCGCTGGTCAAATCGACCAGATCCGTCGGGGCGGCCGCCTGGCCGAAGGAGCTCTCCTTGCCGATCTGCAGCCGGCTTCCCGTTCCTGTGAAAAACGCCATGTGCGCCACCTCCCGTGTTGCGTTCAGAATTCCTTGGACCACTGCAGGTCGATTCCCGCCTCGATGGCCGTCATCGTCGCCGACGCGGTGACGGCGGGGTAGTAGTCCATGTCCGTGATCCGCGCGTCCTCGACGAAGCCACCCAATGTGGGATCTCCCCGCACCAGACGGTACAGGGCGCTGTACAGTGCGAACACCCGCTTGACCAGGATGGCGTTCGACGCGCCCTTGCACAGGAGGAACACGGTGGCGCGCATGGTGGCCAGGTCGCTATGCATGCCCAGCGGCTCGAGGTTCTCGTAGTCGGGCTGGATGAAGCACATCGAGGCGCGCCGCATGCCGTCCACATCGGGAAAGCCGATGTCGACATTGCCCTCGTCGAAGGTCTCCACCGTCACGCCGGATTCGGTCTCCTGATGGCCCGCCAGGGAGCTGGCGACCACCGTCTTGAGCTGCTGAAGCACCTGCATCTCCGTCTTCACTTCCTGACCTCCTTCTCCACGCGGTCCAGTTCCTTCTGCACAAGCTCTTCCAGCTTCGTCTTGAACGCCGTCGAACCGAGGTAGTCCTTCACCGGCTTGGCGACGAAATCACGCTCGGGAAGCTGCACCGAGTGGACGCGCACCCACTTGCCGTCTATCTGGAAGGTCAGGCACCGGCCTTCCTTCGCGGTGATCCTGGCCCCCTTGGCGATGGCGTAGCCGTAGAAGACCTTGCCCTCTTTCGAGCGCGCCTTCGCCTCGACGATGACGGCCTTGCCGCTGCGTATGACGCGCCGCGTGATGCTCTTGTACAGCTCCCCTGTGCCCTTTGAAAGGCCGTGGCTTTTGTAGGCCTTGCGCACCTGGTTCTTGGCGGCCGTGCCGATACCCGAAAGGATGCGCCTCATCGCCTTGTCCCGGTTCGCACCCAGGCTCTCCAGATACCGCAAGGGCCCGCTGATGTCGGTCTCCACCGAGACGCTCTGGGTGGTGTGCCTGCGTCTGCCGAACATGCTCAGAACCTGATGATCCGAAGCGCGTCCAGCGGTTGGAGGTACTTGCGGTAGTTGCTGTAGTTGATGAACGTGCGGGTGTTGTCCGCGAAGCTCTTGCCCGTCAGCCCGATGTTCCCGCCCGTCTCGCTGAGCATGAGCGTCGCGATGCGTAGGATAGAGAGCGTGATGACGGCCGGCATCGTCTCCCGCTCCCAGCCCGCGGTGTAGCTGAGGCGGATGTTGTCCTCTCCGTAGGGGAACTTGACGGTGTGGTCGATGAAGACGATGTGGTCGTCGCAAGCGGCCACGAGCGAGGGGTCCACCGCACAGCCCCCCATCGTGAGCGCCTCGACCGACGCGATGTTGCGCGAGGGAAGGTACAGGCGCCTCATGCCGGTGCCCGAAGCCACCACATCGGTGTATGCCTGAGCGGCCGGGTCGAAGCCCAGATGGGCTGTCGCGATCTCCTCGGCCGCGGCGAGGAACGCGGTCTTCAGCTGCCCCGCCTCCACCGATTCCTCGAAGTTGCCGCTGTAGGTGTTCAGCATGTCCAGCGTGGCTATCATGGGCCCTCCTTGCGATAAAACGGCGCCTCCGGGATCTCCGAAGGCGCCCTGGTCATCCTTTCGGTCATCAGCTGTCCATCAGATTGGCCGCCCTGAGCTTCGCCAGCAGCGCGTTCAGATCCACCGCGAGGGCCTCGGCCGTGGTGGCGGTGCTGTCCGCCTGGCTTGCGGCCCTCTCGGCGAGTGCGATCGGCAGGCCCTCGATGGCGGCCCCCGCCTCGACGGTGACCTTCGAGCCAGCGGCGAGAATGACCTCGCCGCCGATATAGGTCCTGTCTCCGCCCTGCTCCCTATGGTTTTTGGTGTTATGTCCCATCGCTTGCTCCTATGCCTTCTGCTGGAGGACCTTGACGGCCTCGCCCAGGATCAGGCGTCCGTCGACGCGCTGGGATCCGAGGAACCCCACCTGGCCGGTGGGTGCGAACAGCTCGCCCAGGCGCTTGAAGGTCCTGCCCTGGCGGTCTGCGATCCAGTAGTACGAGAAGTCCCCGAACACGAGAGTCTTGGCCGTGCTGGCGATCTCGGGCATGTACGCCGAGGTCTTCACGGGACGGTTGAGCAGGGTGTCCGGATTGCCCGCGGTGAGCGAGGGCTGCCAGATGTACTGGCCGTTGCCGTCCTTGAGCTTGCGGATCGCCTTGATGGTGGAGTCGTTGGTCAGCCACACCGCGTTCTTGCGGTACGAGGACCGTAGCGAGTGGAACAGGTCGATGACCTCGTCGCAGCTCATCGCGGTGGCCGATGCCGCGTTCACACCGACCTGCGCGCCTCCGGTGGCCGCGAGGATGCCCAGGGGCTTGCCCGATCCGTCGCCGGTGAAGAAGGCCGCCTCCTCCTTCGCCCCGATGCGGCGTGCGAACTCGCGGGCGATGTAGGACTCGATGTCGAACACGCTGTCGTTGATCAGCTCCTCGGAGACCTTGATGATCGTGCCCAGCTTGTACGCGCCGATGGTCACCTGGCCGAAGGCGTCGTCGCTCTCGGGATAGGCCCCCTCCTCGTCGATCCATGCGGCCTCGCCCTTGGACGCGGAGACCGGGATCTTGCGGTCGCCACTGGAGGTGTGGATGATGTGCGCGATCGAGCGGAAGATGTTCTCTTCGGCCAGCGCCTCCACCAGGGTGCGCTCGAACTCGTCGGGCACCAGGTAGCCGCCCTCGGTGTCGGTCCCCACCTGCAGCGCGTTGTGCAGGTCGGGTGTGTTCTCGCGGCGCCTGAGCTGGTTCCAGAAGGCCTTGCGGTACTCGTCCGAGGCCCGTCCGGTCTTCTTCCCGCCCTTCTGCGCGGTTTCGGGGCGGCTGGTGATGGGCGTCCCCACCTGGGCGTTCAGCTCGCGCTCGAACGCCTCGGCGCGCTCCTGCCGCTCGATCTCGTGTCCCAGGTCCACGATCTCACTCTCCATTTTCTCGTACGCCGCCGTGTCCTCGGCGCTCAGGATGCCTTTTCCATTGCGCTTCGCATCGAGAAATGCCTTCGCCTGCTCCCAGGTCCTCGCGCGCTGGGCGCGCATGTCGTTGATCTTGCCCATGTGTATTCTCCTATCGTGGTCTGATGAGATTCAGTCGTTTCTCGAGCCCGCTGTGCCCGGCTGCGCCTTTTTCAGGTGGCTCCTGGTCCGTCTGGCGCGCGCATGTGCCTTTGATCTTGTTCATCAGCGACACCTGCGAGCTTTTGGTGGAGAACGAGTAGGCCCCCTCGTCCGAGGTCTTCTTCGCGTCCTCCAGGATCGCGTCCGCGAAGCCCAGCTCGATGGCCTTCCTCGCGTTCATCCACGTCTCGCTGTCCATGAGGTGGCCGATCCTCGCCCTTCCGAGGCTCGTCTTGATCTCGTAGGCGTTGATGATGCTCTCCTTGACCTCCTCCAGCATGCCGATGGCCTTCTGCATGTCCTGGTGGTCGCCATAGGCGAGCGTCATGGGGTTGTGGATCATCATCAGGGCCGTGGGCGCCATCAGCACCCTGGTGCCGGCCATCGCGATGACCGAGGCCGCGCTCGCGGCGATGCCGTCGATCTTCACGGTGACGTGCCCCGGATAGTCCATCAGCATCGCGTGGATACGGCTGGCCGCTATGCAGTCGCCTCCGGGGCTGTTGATCCACACGACCACCTCGCCGCTGCCGGCGAACAGCTCGTCGTGGAACTGTTTCGGCGTGATGTCGTCGTCGAACCAGCTCTCCTCGGCGATTGTGCCGCTGAGCTCAAGGATCCTCGCGTGCGATCCGTCTCCGTCCTGGTGGTTTCTCCATTGCCAGAACCTGTTGTTCTTCATCCGTATTCTCCTTCTGTTCACTTGGGTCCAGTCGACCCGCGTACGCGCCAGCCATCCAGACGGGCAGCATGTTTCCATTGACGAGGTAGAGGTTCCCTCCGTCCTCTTCGGTGATGAGGTCCATGTCCTCGAGGGCCCGTATGTCGTTGGCGCTCATCCACCCGTTCTGCCGCGCGGTGGCGTACCCGCCCATGCGGCTCTGGTAGTCGCCGCGCAGCAGCCCCTCGACGTTGAACCGAAAGAAGTGCGTCCTCTTCTCATCGGTTCCCAGCAGGGCGCGCGCCAGCGACTGCTCCCAGCGGATCACCCAGGGGTCGAGCGTGTACTTGACGAACTCCAGCGACTGCTGCTCGATGTTGCTGAACGACGACTTCTCCAGGTCCCCCACCATGTGCGGCGGCACGCGGAAGATGCGCGCGATCTCGTTGATCTGGAACTTTCGGGTCTCCAGGAACTGCGCCTGCTCGGGGGAGATGGAGATCGGCGTGTACTTCATCCCCTCCTCGAGCACCGCGACCTTGCCCGAGTTGGCCGAGCCTCCGAACTGCCCCTGCCATGTCTCGCGCAGCCTCGCGGGGTCCTTCACCGTTCCCGGATGCTCGAGCACCCCGCCGGGGGCCGCCCCGTTGGCGAAGAACCTGGCCCCGTACTCCTCGCAGGCGATGGCCATGCCGATGGCGTTCTTGGCCATCGCGATGGGCGAGTAGCCCACCAGGCCGTCGAAGCCAAGCCCCGGTATGTGCAGCACCTCGGATGGATCGAGGACCGCGGAGCTGCCCTGCGTCGTGTGGGCGTCCTCGGCGCTGGTGGTGTACTGGTAGTACAGCCGGCCGCTTCTGTCGCGGTCGACCTGCATCCGGTTGGGCATCAGCGGGTACAGCGCCACCACCTCGCCCCTGCCGTTGCGGATGATCTGGGCGTACGCGTTGCCCCACAGCAGCAGGTGGGTCATCAGCGTCTCGCGGAAGACGAAGCTCGTCATCTCCGGATTGGGCTCTGAATGCAGCAGGTTGTACAGCGGATGCTCCTTCGCCTTGTGCTTGCTCGAGTCCTCCCCATGCCGGTACAGGTGCAGCGGCAGGCCTGCGATCGCCTCGGCCAGGATGCGCACGCATGCGTGCACCGCCGTCATCTGCATCGAGGAGCGTTCGTTGACCGCCTTGCCGGAGGTCGAGCCGCCGAACAGGAAGCTGTACGTGGACCCGCTGGTCCTGTTCTGCACACGCCCTCTGGCGAGCAGGTTGCCGATGATGCCCATCGATGGTTTCTCCTACGATGCTAGATGAAGAGGATGCCCCGGCCGTCATAGACCGACTCGCGCGTGTCGTTGCCGCACCGGATCGCGCGGTCCAGCGCCATGATCGCGGCCACCGCGCCGTCGATCTTCTCGGTGGACTTCTCCTTGTCAGGCTTGATGTTCCCGGCGGGGTCGGTGCGGATGAAGATGTTGTCCATCATCCACCTGAGCACCGGGTGCCCCGCGTGCGCGATGCTTTTTCCGAGCACCAGCTTCATGAGCTCCTTGGTCGGCGGGCTCATGTCCTTGAAGCCCTGTCCGAAGGGGACCACGGTGAAGCCCATGCCCTCGAGGTTCTGCACCATCTGCACGGCCCCCCAGCGGTCGAAGGCGATCTCGCGGATGTTGAAGCGCTTGCCCAGGTCCTCGATGAAGCGCTCGATGTAGCCGTAGTGCACGACGTTGCCCTCGGTCGTCTGGATATGGCCCTCGCGCCGCCACACGTCGTAGGGGACGTGGTCGCGCCTGACGCGCAGGTCGACGCTCTCCTCGGGGATCCAGAAGTAGGGCAGCACGTGGTGGCGGTCCTGGTCGTCCAATGGCGGGAACACCAGCACGAACGCCGTGATGTCGGTCGAGGACGACAGGTCCAGGCCTCCGTAGCACACCCGGCCCTCGAGGGCCTCGGCATCGACCGGGAACGCGCACAGGTCCCATTTCTCCATCGGCATCCAGCGCACGGCCTGCTTCACCCATTGGTTGAGCCTCAGCTGGCGGAAGATGTTCTCCTCGCCCGGATTCTGGCGCGCGCTCTCACATGCGGAGCGCACCTTCTCGATCGTGATGGTCTCCCCCAGCGAGGGGTTGGCCTTTTTCCAGACCTTCGGATCCGTCCAGTCCTCGCCCTCGTCGGCCCCGTAGATCACCGGGTAGAAGGTGCTGTCGTGCTTGCGGCCCTCCAGGATATCGCGCGCCTTCTGGTGCTGCTCATGGCAGATGGAGTGCGTGTCGCTTCCGGCCGTGGTGATCAGAAAGAACAGCGGCTGGGCGCGCGCGTCGCCCGAGCCCTTGGTCATCACGTCGAAGAGCTTGCGGTTGGGCTGGGTGTGCAGCTCGTCGAACACCACGCCGTGGATGTTGAAGCCGTGCTTGGAGTACGCCTCGGCCGAGAGCACCTGGTAGAAGCTGTTGTTGGGCAGGTACACGATGCGCTTGGTGGCGGCCAGTATCTTCACACGCCGGTTGAGCGAGGGGCACATGCGCACCATGTCGGCGGCGACCTCGAAAACGATCGAGGCCTGCTGGCGGTCGGCGGCGCAGCCGTACACCTCGGCGCGCTCCTCGAAGTCGGCGCACGTCAGCAGCAGCGCCACGGCGGCGGCGAGCTCGCTCTTGCCGTTCTTCTTGGGGATCTCGATATACGCGGTGTTGAACTGCCGGTACCCGTCCGGCTTGACCACGCCGAAGAGGTCGCGGATGATCCGCTCCTGCCAGGGAAGCAGGATGAAGGGCCTGCCGGCCCAGACGCCCTTGGTGTGGCACAGGCACTGGATGAAGTCCACGGCGTGGTCGGCCTTGACGCTGTCGTAGGCCGAGTCCTTCGCCGCAAACGGAGTGGGTGTGTGTTTCTTGAGCTTTGGCATGGCCTTCCTGTGTGGATGTGAAAAAGGCCCCGGAGGGCCTTTGGAGAGGGGGTGTCGTCTCAGATGCTTGATGATAGTGGATGGAGAACACGGACGCTGTGTATCAGCCGCCGCACTCCCTCGCCGTGGCACGCACGGCCTTGCGGATGAAGGAGTAGACGCAGTTTGGATTGGCGGTCCTCGCCGTGGCACGCACGGCCTTGCGGAGGATACCCTCGTCGAATCCGCAGTCGCGGTACCCGTCCAGGATGGTCCTGAAGTACCAGGTGTCCGGCAGGGCGCTTTGATAGCCTTCGTTCATGATGTACGCCATCGCCTCCACCTCATCGCCGTCGAGGACCACGGAAAGACGCTCCTTTCGGTACAGGCGCGGGAAGCCCTCGTAGCGGTCCAGCATGCGCTCGCACTTTTCAGTGATCTCCCACAGGAGCACCGGCACGCTCGCGCCAAGCTGCCTCTCTATGGTCGCCACGCCATTCTCCCGGTCCCCCTTGAACACGAGGCGGTGGTCCTCGAGCACCGCCGTCCCGATGACGGCCGCCGCTGGGCACCGGTGACCCATCTGCTCGAGGTTGAGGTTGCTTCCGTAGGCCAGGTATACTTTTTTCATGTTCACTGTGCTCCTTCATTATCGTCTTATACCACCCCAAGGGCGGTTTCCCGCCCCTATACCCTGGTGCCGTCGCCGCCTCAGGCGGCGGGCCGGTTGCGCCAGGCAGCCGAACCGGAAAGGAGCTTGGTGAGGTGCTCGCGGCAGCTCTTGTACTCGTCGCCGATGAGCCCGATGCGGTTGAGGTAGGTGCGCATCGCGAACCTCTCGTTCTCGGCCTGCGGTTTCTTGGTGCTCGCCGAGCTCTGCGTCAGCGCCTGGCTGTTCAGCGCGAGGGCGAGCACGATGTAGCTTCTGACCTCCCCGGCGTGCAGTGTGCTGTTGAAGCCCCTCAGCTCGACGGTGCCGTGGCCGTGGAAGAAGGAGTGCAGGTTCAGAAAATGGTAGCGGCTCTTATGGTAGTGGGTCTCCCGGGTGCCGCTGTATCCCGCGTACCAGATCTCCTCGATGGCCGCCAGCGTCTTGGGTTTGGCTCTGTTCATGGCCTCCACGAGGCGCGCGTCCATGCTCTTGCAGTACCGCGCCCGCTGGGCTTCGATGCCCAGAGCCTGGTAGAAGAGGTCGTTGCGGGCATGGATGATGTTGATGAAGTTCCTGATCGAGCGCGCCGTGTGGCCACTTCCGTCGAGGTGGATGTGGATGCCGCAGGAGCTGTTGGTGAACGCCCCGGCCTTGCGCAGCGCCCGCACGACCTCCTGCAGCAGCTCGATGTCGCCTCCGTAGGTGAGGATCGGGCTGACCAGCTCGACGCTGTGCATCTTGGTGGCGCTGATGGTCCTGCCTCCGATCTTCTGCTGGCAGGTGATCGAGCCGTCGTAGGTGAGCTTCCAGCGCCTGCCGTCGGGCGCCACCAGCGTCCAGGTGTCGTAGCAGGTGCCCTCGTAGGTCAGCTCCCCGCCGATCACGGTCCTCGCCGCGTCCGCCGCGTCCTTTCTCGTGAGCCCGGTCATCTCGATCTCGATCCCGAATCCTGCTGTGGTCATCGCCTGTTCCCCCCGTCGGTGTGTTTCTTTGGTACTGTAGTAATCACTCAAAGAGGGTTATATAGCAAGTGTATATCTTAAAATAAGATACACTATTTTGTAGGTATCTCCTCGCCCAGGGTGCGCACCATGTCTATCCCCGGGACCACTCCCAAAGTGGAGCTGCTTCGCCACGCAACCTGTATGGTTCCCAGATCGTCGACCTGGATGATTTCTCCTCTGGTCCCTTTCGGCGGGGCCTGCGGATCGTCCATGTGGACCAGCTCGACGGCGGCCCCTGGCGGATACTGATGGCGGAGGACCTCGAGCTGGTGCGCATGCATGTCGTCCATAAAAGTACGGGACAATCGAAGATCTGACCTAGTTCAGGCCTACTTTTACCATAGGCTTGGCGGCCTTCACCATGTGCTTCCGCTCTTGGGGGAGGCCTTGGAATATTCCCCCACACCATAACCGAAGCGTACCCCAGGCAGCGTGATATAGACAAAAATATTTCACCCTGAAGGCTGGAACCATGCTACAGTGAAAGCGCTCCTGGTGTCCCCCTAGTGACATAGTGGCTTCTGTTCTCCGTATCATTGATGGTACGGGTCAGCAGTTGTCCATCGCTGGACACAGTACGAAGGTTCCCAATGCCAGTGAGGGCATTGGCAAACACGGAACTGACGGGGACACAGGAGCCTACTGAAAACTATCAAGGTTTTCCCCCACTTGGATGCACTCTCAATCCAAGTGAAACGCTAGTGTCGCAAAGGCGATGCGTCCTTCGCCCTCATCGGGAAATCTTGACGGGTATTTCCTCGTCCAACTTCCTGACCATGTCGATCCCCGGGACCACTCCCAAAGTGGAGCCGTTCCGCCATGCCACATGTATGGTTCCCAGATCGTCAACCTGGATGATTTCTCCCCTGGTCCCTTTCTGCGGGGACTGCGGGTCGTCCATGTGGATCAGCTCGACGGCGGCCCCTGGTGGATACTGCCGGCGGAGGACCTCGAGCCGGTGCGCATGCATGTCGTCCATATCTATGTCTCCTTGTCAGCAAGCATTGATGGCGTATATGCGCCCCGATAGCAAGTCTTTTCTCCTACGGATCGCTCATCGACTCCAGGATGAGCAGCATCTGGCGCGTGTACTGGTCCAGAAGGTGGGCGAACAGGGGCAGCGCGTTCTCGCCGTAGTCAAGGAGCTTGTCGGCATCCGTCTCTGGTAGGCAGTACAAGCCGTTCTCGTATGACCAGTCCAACGTGGGGAAGGTCGGGATCGCTGGAACCTTTGGAGCCATCGAGACCAGGACCTGGCGGTACGGATCAGTCGCCTGGGCCGTTGGCACACCCGTGCAGCCTGTTAAGGCGAGCGAGACGGCTAGGAGCATCGCTTGCAGCGGGAGGATCGATCTTTTCAGGCGGCTTCTCTTGTGTGATGGTGGTGATCTTCTGCTGTGTCTCATTGATCCTCTCCAATTCCTTCTCTTTCCGATTCGCCGTTTCCTGGGCCTTGTGGATATCCTGCTTCAGGTCCTTGGCCTTGCGTGCCTGATAGCTGGTGATCCCCAGCAGCCCCAGGATGATGAGCGCCAGCAGCCGCATGAGTTCATCCATCGATTCTCTTCTCCATGAACCGCCTTACCAGCGGTTTCCAAAGCGCCATGCAGGCGGGAAGCTGCAGCAGGTAGATCGCGACCGTGTACAGGACCACCAGGTACGGTGTCCGATTCAGGTCGCCTGCGGGAGTCGCTTCGGGGGCGACCCGGTAGGCCACGTAGGCCAGCAGAGCCGAGCAGCCGAGAGCCACGACCTTGATCTCGCCCTCGGCGGCCTTGTCCTTCCGTATCGTCTTCTTGTACAGCTCCATCGCCAGGCCCAGAAAGGCGGCGAATGCCAATAGCACGCAGGTCAGTATCATCAGCGTTCTCCTTTCGCGCGTAAAAGCGACAGGAAGTAGTCGTCCATCTTGCGCTCCTGCTCCTCGGACTCCCCGTTGATCTCGTGGGTCCGTAGGGACTTGAAGATGACCTTGTCGTTCTCCAGCGCCATGACCAGGCCCGTCTGGACCAGGTTGATGGTGTGCTTGATGTCCTTGAGGTCCTTCTGGTAGCAGTGGCGCTCGTCATGCTTTTTTGCATAGCGGTTCAGCAGCCACAGCACGACGCCCCCCGAGCCGAACAGGCACGCCCCTATGGTGCCCGCCAATGTCAGCTCATCCATTCCCGGCCCCCTCTTTGACGACCTCGTCGTAGGAGTACTCGAGCCCGTCGCGCTGGACCTTGATGGAATCGGCTGATCCAACGAGCTCGATATACCGCCTGACGATGACGTCGCAGTACTTCTCGTCAAGCTCGATGGTGGCGCAGATCCGGTCGGTCTGCTCGCAGGCGACCAGCGTGCTGCCGCTGCCGCCGAACGGGTCGAGCACCACGGCGTTGGTCATCGAGGAGTTCATGATCGGGTACGCCAGCAGCGCCACCGGCTTCATCGTCGGATGGTCCGTGCTCCTATGTGGCTTGTCGAACTCCCAGACGGTCGATTCCTTGCGGCCGGTGTACCACTGGTGGCGGCCCTTGCGCTTCCAGCCGAAGAGCACCGGCTCGTGCTGCCATTGGTACGGCGAGCGTCCGAGCACCAGCGACTGCTTCTTCCAGATGCAGGTGCCCGACAGGTGGAAGCCCGCCTCGCGGAAGGCACGTCGGAAGTTCAGCCCCTCGGTATCCGCGTGGAACACGTAGATGGAGGCGTCGTCGGCCATATGGGCCTCGATGTTCGTAAAGGATGCGAGAAGGAACTGATAGAAGGCGTCGTCGGTCAGGTTGTCGTTCTTGATCCTGCCCGCCTGGGCCTCGTAGTTCACGTTGTACGGCGGGTCGGTGACCACCAGGTTCGCCTTGCGTCCTGCCATCAACAGGGAGAACGTCTCGGCCTTGGTGCTGTCGCCGCACACCAGGCGGTGCCTTCCGAGCGTCCATACGTCCCCGCCCTTGGTGGTCGCGGGCTTCTCGAGCTCGCCAGCCACATCGAAGCCGTCGTCGTGGATGCCATCGGCGAGCGAGTCCTTGAACAGGTCGTCGATCTCTGCGGGCTCGAAGCCCGTGAGCGAGATGTCGAAGTCCTGTCCCTGCAGCTCGGTGATGATCGAGGCGAGCTTGTCCTTGTCCCATTCGCCGCTGATCTTGTTCATGGCGATGTTGAGGGCCTTCTCCTTGTCGGCGTCCAGCTCGACGAGGACGCAGTCCTCCTCGGCGACGCCCATGTCCGTCAGGACCGTCAGCCTCTGGTGGCCCGAGATGACGGTGTTGCCGTTCGCGGCGTTGACCACGATGAGCTCGACATAGCCGAACTGCTCCATCGAGCGCTTCAGCTTCTCATACTCGGGATCCCCGCTCCTAAGCGCCTTTCTCGGGTTGTATCCCGCCGGATTCAGCTCCGACAGCCGCATCTTCTGTATTCTCATGGTGTGTTTCCTTTCAGCTCTCTAGTTCCAGCACGTCTCTAAGCGCCTTCGCATACCGTTCGTCGGTCCGCTCCCACAGGAAGAGGGCGTTGCCGAAATGGCCGTAGCAGGAGGTGAGGCTGTACATCGGGATGCGCAGCCCCAGCAAATCGATGATGTCGGCGGGCCTGAGGCGGAACACCTCTCGCACGGCCTCGGCGAGCCTTCCGTCATCGACCTTCCCGGTCGAGAAGGTGTTCACATCCACCGCCACGGGCTCGGCCTTGCCGATCGCGTACGAGATGGCCACCGAGCACCGCTTTGCCAGGCCGGCCGCCACGATGTTCCTGGCGATCATGCGCGCCATGTAGGCTCCGCTCCGGTCGACCTTGGTCGGGTCCTTCCCGCTGAAGGCGCCGCCTCCGTGGAGGGCGAGCCCCCCGTAGGTGTCCACCATGATCTTCCGGCCGGTCAGGCCGGTGTCGGCCGCGGGGCCACCCTCGACGAAGCGCCCCGAAGGGTTGACGAGGATGGTGGTGTGTTCATCGAACGGGAAGTGGATGAAGGCGCTCTGGAGCACATGCTCTATGATCTCGCCTCTGAGGGCGTCCATATCCTTGTCAGGTCCATGCTGGACCGAGACGACGATCGCCGCGACACGGGTGGGTGTGCCATCCTCGCACTCGATGGTGACCTGGGACTTGCCGTCGCTATGGATTCCCGCTATCATCCCGTTCTTCCTGCACTTGTCCAAAATGGCGCAGATGCGGTGGGAGAGCTCGAGCGGCAGCGGGATACCGGTGGAGGTCTCATCGGTCGCATACCCGTACACCGTGCCCTGATCCCCGGCTCCGAGGACGGCATCGGTGTTTCCCGATTCCCTGGCCTCAAGCGCGGTGTCCACGCCGGTCGCGATGTCGGTGCTCTGGTTGTGCAGGTACACGCTGATCGCGAACTCCTTGGGATCGTAGCCGCACTCGGTAAGGGCTGCGCGCACGGTCTCGCGCACGTTGATCCGAAGCCTGCTGGTGATCTCCCCGGCGACGATGATCCTGCCTTTGGTGGCCATGACCTCGCAGGCGACGCGAGCGTGGTCGTCGACTGTCAGGCAGGCGTCGAGGATCGAGTCGGCGATGTGGTCGCACAGTTTGTCGGGATGTCCCTGGCAGATGCTCTCGGATGTGAGGTAGCTCTTCATGTTTGATTTCCTTTGATTGTTTGATTTCTACGGGTTGCGACGGGCCTTCAGGAGCCGTTCCATGAGGTCGTCCTGCGGGCTCGCCCCCTGGTGAGCGCCCGCGCTGTTCTCCTTCACGATCTGGAATATCTGGTACCAGATCTGGTTGACCTGCTTCATGTACTCACGGCTCATCGCCACGTACGGAGACGAGATCGCGGCGCCCGTGGTCGGGTGCTTGGCGAGGAACCCGTACTCGCTGATCGCCGTCTCGCACTGTATCCACCTGGCCACCGACATCGCGTACTGCTGCGTGAGCTGCGGGCCCACCAATCCTTCGCAGCGCCTAGCCTTGAGCCATTCCCAGGTCTCCTTGTGGACCTCGCTGGCGCAGAGCGCCTGGCCGTTCTTCTGCACGGCCGTCATGTAGTCCTTGGGCGGTGGCATCTCTGAACCTTCCAGGTCGGCCGGCCCGGGGATCTCCATCACGATCGCGCCGCGGCCCTCGTGGATCTTCTCCGAGAGCGTCTTGGATTTGCGGCCCGCGCCGACGCGTGCGCCGCCACGGCCGCTGCCGTCCTTCGCCATGCCGCACCGCCTTTGATTATGGGGGTCAATCCCCCGTTTGAATTCCAATTTTCACGCGTGAATGCCCTTGCCCGTAGTACGCTATATATAGCGTGGAGATTCAATTACCCCTAGGGTATACACCACTAATGGTTACCTTTTAACGTTCCATCGGTCCTTCTGCCGTGCGTGCAGGGCCGAATGGCAGCTTTGGCATAGTGCCATGAGGTTCCCATCGTCATCAGTACCACCATATCTAGTGGCCCTGATGTGGTGGACGAGGGTCGCCTCTGTGTATCTTCCTTCCCGCCCGCACAGTTCGCAGAAGGGATGCTCATCAAGGAACCGCCTGCTGGTCTTCCTCCAGGATGATCCGTAGCGCTTTTTCGTCTCAGGATCGCGCCCGTGGCGTTCGTAGGTCTTCGCCGCGAGTTTCTCGTGCTCCTCGCAGTACCTTCCGTCGGTCAGTCTCGGACAGCCGGGATGGGAGCACGGTCGCTTGGGTTTGTACGGCACGAGCTCTCCTTCGGGCATGAAAAAACCCGGGAGGTTTTCCCGGGCTCTCGATTGGACCTGTCTGAGTGTACAGTAGTACGGAAGGCCGACTGTGCTCAACTGTTATTTTCTGACAATTTAACGTTTGGGTGCAATGTCGACCGGCATGAGGATGAAAAAAGCCCGGGAGGATTTCCCCGGGCTCTCGATTGGACTTGTCTGAGTGTACGGTAGTACGGAAGGGCGACTGTGCTCAACTGTTATTTTCTGACATTTCAACTTTTGGTTGCAGTGGCTTACTGTTCTATCAAGGCTTGTTTGCTTGTGATTATGTGGACACTGGTTATTTCAAGTTGATGCTGGCCTTTGGCTATTCTATAGTAATGATAAAAAGAGGTAGTGTTTAATTCGCAATCGGGCTTTTTTATCTTTTTGGTAAGGAAGATTCAATCAAATAGAAAACTAAATAACTTTTTGTGCTTTTATGATGACGCTGAGTCCTTTGAGGAAACAGTTGTCATGTGCATAGAAGTATGCAATCTTATTCACATTGGGGGAGCGAGAATGGATACCGCAGAACGAGCGATGGCACGGATGTTCTTCAAGTCGAAGATCCTGTCCTTAGACGGCATGGCGTTCCAAGATTTAGTGAGTCAAATGCTGGGATACGCTGAGAAAGATTTTTGTCCAATAAAACCGTGGGGGAATATTGGTGATAGAAAAAATGATGGCTGCGTTCCCTCGAAAGGTATATACTATCAAGTGTATGCTCCAGAAGATTTAGAGAAATCATATATGCAAGTAATCAACAAAATTGATGGTGATTCTGCAGGCTTGTTGGAGCATTACACTCTCTCTGCTGTAAAGACATATTACTTTGTAGTAAATGACAAGTACAAGGGCGTTCATCCTGACATTTCCCTGGTGATGGAAAGAATTAGACAGGATAAAGGTTTGGAGGAAGCAAAGATTCTCTGTGCCAAGGATCTCGAAAATATTCTCTTTGGATTGGCTGATGATGAAATTCTTGCAATAGTAGGCCCGTTTCCTGATCCATCCAAGATACGGCTCCTTGATTATTCCATCCTTAGTGAAGTCATTGGTCATATCATGGCTCAACCTCTTCAACGATCGGATGCTTCCAGTCTCATTGTGCCTGATTGGGATGAAAAAATCGTGTTTAATGGACTATCAAGAAAAATCGCAGATCTTTTGAATAGTGGGATGATACATGTTGGCACTCTCGATGAGTATTTGAAGAACAATGGTGACTATGTTGCGGAAGAACTTCGTGACCATTTGCACGATGTGTATTATGATGAGAGCAAGAGAGCAACAGGAGATGAGCTATTTTATGCAATATTGAGCCGGTTGAGCCCTAGGCAACAAATGATGTTTCAGAACACGGTCTTGGTAATCATGGCCAAATACTTTGAAACTTGTGATATCTTTGAAGAACCAGGTAAGGAAAGGAAGCGATGATTCTACCATCAAAACATATATCATTCTCAAAATCCCTCCTCGGCTATGGTAGCTATCTTTTGAAGAAGATTGGAGGAGGAAAGAGCGTTGACGAACTATACCAGGTATCCCAACAGGATTATAAGAGAGGTCTCTATCCCTCGAAGCAGAGCTTTGACAGCCTCATGCTGACGTTGGTTTTCCTCTATTCGATTGGTGTCATTGAAGAGAATGATGGGATGGTAGTGCTATGCGCCTGATAAGTGTTCGTGCCAACCAGGAGAGTTTCCGTACCGTCAATTTCAATCCGTATGGATTAAGCTTCATCGTCGCCAAACAGAAGGATCCTAGCAGTACTGAGAAAGGTAGAACTTACAATGGCGTAGGAAAGTCGTTGTTGGTGAAGATCATCCACTTCTGCTTGGGAGCAAGCATGCGTGGTTATCATTCGTTTTGTGAGAAATTGCCTGGATGGGAGTTTTCTCTGGACTTTTATATCGGAGATGATCGCTATACCTCCACGCGTTCGGTCGACAACTGTTCGAGCTTACTTCTCAATGATGAGACGTTGAGTTGTTCTGCATTCACCAAGAGATTGGAAGCATTGTGCTTCAACATTCCCGATGACGCGGAGTTCCTCTCATTCCGTTCGCTGCTGTCGTTCTTTATTAGACCCGAGCGCGGCTCGTATATCTCCTATGATCACCCTATCAAAAACCAACCCGACTATCAAGCGATGCTTTTGAACGCCCACTTGCTCGGTCTCGACATCACTTTGGCCCAACAGAAATATCGATTCAAAGTTGAGACTGAGAAGATCAAAACGTTGCTCAAGAGCTTCGAGAAGGATGGTCTCTTGAGGGATTATTCGACTGGGGCCAAAGATGTTGCTTTGAAACTCGCGTTTCTCGCTGATCGCATCAAGCAACTCGAAGAGGATCTCTCTTCGTTTGTAATTGCTGAAGATTATCATGAGGTGCAAAAAGATGCCGATCATCTTAAGGCTATGGTGGATAAGCTTCACAATACGATGGTCTTGCTTCAGAGTAATATCGCACGTATCGATGAGACTCTGGAGGTCGGGCCGACGATGCACAGGGATGAGCTCGTCACCGCCTATAACGAGGTTCGAATTCATTTTTCCGAACGTCTTGTCAAAACACTGGATGAGCTACAGGACTTCAATGATCGGCTCATTACCACCAGGCAGAAACGACTTTTGGAGCAACGCAACGGTATCGCAGTACGTATACTAGCTACAGAGCAGGAGCAAAAGCGCCTTCAGAGAGAGTTAGACCAAAAGATGCAATATCTTGGTGGCCATCGCGCACTTGATGTTTTTATTACGGTCAGCAATACGTGCGCCGACTTGAAGACTGAACGCGAGAAGTTGATTCAATTCCAAGAGCTTCAAAAGGACCTCATGGATCAAAGCCGGCAGTTGAAGAAGGAACTCATCGAATCGGAGCAGGAGACCGTACAGTATCTTGTCAGGATGGAAAACGAGACTTCTAAGTTGAGAGATTACTTTAAAGAGCTCGCCAATCGATTCTATCCTCGGAATGTGGCGGGGCTATCCATCATCAACAATGATGGTGATAACCAGCTGCGATATACCATCGATGCTAGCATTGAATCAGACTCCTCGGATGGCATCAATGACGTCAAGACCTTCTGCTATGATCTGACGTTGCTGCTGAAAGGACACAACCACAGTATTGGCTTTTTATTCCATGATAGCAGGCTCTTTAGTGACATCGATGAGCGACAGAAGGCTGAGATGTTCACCATCGCTTCTGAGCGGTTCTCCGATTCATCCTACCAATATATAGCCACTGTAAACCAGAACCAATTGGAGGAAGTAAGAAAGGTGTTGGGCGATCCAGTCTATAACACCATCATAACCCCCAATGTTGTATTGACTCTGACCGATGAGAGCCCCGAGGCAAAGTTGTTGGGAATCTCAGTGGAGATTGGAGAACGGTGATTTCACCTTGGAAAAAGATGGTGCTGCCCGGTTCTGTGCATGGATCTTCACAATGAAATAATATGGTTCTATGTGGTCAAGCAGATTGCTACAGCCATATGGAAACACGTACTTTTTTAACGAGATTAAGGAAAGCCTTGTTGCTAGTGAGGAATAACGAAATGGGTAAGTATGGCAGAATGACTACAAACCCAAAATCCCGTACAACCTTATGCATGGATATTGGTTTATGTAATATTGATATCAAAGTCTGTGGCTGATATTGGTGTATCTGTTTTTAAGCAGGCAAATGCTTAACAAGCGACAATGCCTTGCGGTGCAGGTGGTAGATGTAGTCCACGCTGTAGTCCAGCTGGGCCGCGATCTGGTCCCAGCTGAGGAATGTGAGGTAGCGCATCTCCAGCAGCGTCCCGCACTCCATGCTGTCGATGCCCCGGATCGCCTCCGCGATGTCCTTCCTCAGCTGCTGGTCGCAAGGGGTTTCAAAAGACTTCTTAAGCAGCCCATCCTCCTGTTCCAAGTGCTGTACCCAAGCACCTGAAAACCCCTATACGCGTGTATATACGCGTATGGGCATGCCGCGATGGTATTCTCCCTGAATATTCTTGGTATTGATGACATATGGTATTTTCAGGAACATAGGAACAGATGCAGGGTAATTGTAGACAGTCCAATGGGTCATGGATCGCAACCGCACAAGTTCCCGTCGCCATATCCGGAACCTGGGAACCAACGATGTGCCGTTCCCTGAAACCAATGATGGAATGTGAGAACACCTTCTGTGGCCGGTGGGCTGAACACGGGCGGAGGAACGCTCTGGGTTTTGTCAACACATGATGGAGTGGGGGCAGCCGGGATAGGAGCGCGATCGCTTGGGTTTGAACGGCATGTGACGTCATTCAGGCATCAAGAATCCATCATTGGCCTGCGGCGATGGATATGGCCGGGATGTTGGCCGTTGCATATGCGATGAGGATTACCATAAGGATGATCTTTTCCGATGCGCTGAATCGGATGGGCGCCCAAAACTCCTTGCTGATAAGATATCTGTGCCGTGACACCCCATATGCTGACAAGAGCAGGACTCCCGCCAACAGGGGGTACATCTGGAGGTTCAAGAATCCTTCATGAAACAAGCCTATGAATTCCACGAGCATCTTGAACATGATGAATATCAGCACCCATGATCCGTAGGTGTTCAGATCCCCGCTTCGTGGTGAACGATGGACGCTTCTCGTAAGAACGAGGAATGCTGCCAGGGTAAGGATGTTGATGATGAGTATGCGCATGCTCAGGAGCAAGGACTTCTCTGCTTCGATTCCTCTGATCACAGGAAGGACCTGGAGTATCCTGTCGTACAGGATGATGTTGAGAACGAAGAGTATGACGGATAGGGCGCAGGCTCCCACTGCAAGTTTCCTCATGACGACCTCCTGCATGCCTTCGCTTGGGATATTGAACCGATCATCGGGATGCCACGCTCCCTTGATGCCCGGCTGGTGAAGAACACCGCGCTGGGAATACCCGACCATGGGTGGTGCTGCGTTTTTCATGCACAGGAGGCTACCCACACGTTTCGGCTTCCATCAGCCTGAACAGCTCCTTTGCGAAACCACACTTGAACGGGACTGATGGATCATTCTGGTGCGCTCTCAGGTTGTTGAGACTGTGGCAGTCGATATCTATCGGCATATCGCCCTTCGAGTAGTCGCCTCCGATAAAAGCTGCAAACGCCGGCATGTATTCGCTGCCATGCGAGGGAGTGGTGAAGTGGCCCCTGCCGACACACGAGGTCCACCACTCCTCCATCTCCGACCGGTCGCTGTGCATTGAGAGGAAATCCTCGAAATTCATGCGCGAGAAAAGAAAATCGGGAATATCGTCAGGCTTGCTCCGATAGTTGTCCATGTCGGAATTGTCGTTGCGCTGGTACCTGTCCAGATCCACCCAGATGAGGATTCTTGTCGTTCTATTATCCTTCCTCACCTCCCTGTATTTTTTCACCACAGGCGCATATTGTCCACCATTCGAAGGCCGGGCGATAAAACGGAGTGGAATATCCTCCTTCTCGAGATACCGGTTCAGCTCCTGGATATATGCCTTTTCGGAAGCACCCTCGCACACGATGATCATGGTTTTGTTCAGTACATACATCTCTGAGCCTTCCAGATTAGATATACGGATGCGGGATGCCTGAGAAGTTCCCGTCGAGATACTGTTTTCTGAAATTGGTCACATTCCTCACACCCTCGAAGTCCGATACCCGTCTAAAGGTCGTCCCTCGCTTCAAGGTCCTGCTCACGATCCCGATCTCGGACACCCTCATCATGTCCTGCTCCATGATATCCGTATTGTGTGTGGTGAAAACCAGCTGCGCGTTCGATGTGTTGTATCTCCTGTCCTTGAACATCCTCACGACCTCCGCGAACAGATAGGGGTGGAGTGAGTTTCCCATCTCGTCGATGACGAGTACGTTTCCCCTCCGCAGAGCGGTCAATACGATTCCGAGCAGACACGCGACCCGCTGGGTCCCGAGGGATTCCTCATTGAAATTGAACCGCACCTCGTTTCCAAGGACATCATCGTGGTATGAGTTGATCTCGGTCGCCATGATGTTGTTCTTTGAGATGCTGACTTCATAGTTGCTTCCTGGCAACTCCTTGACCTCTTTGCCCAGCTCATCCTTCTTGTACTCCATGCGTGTGATGTCGATGTCCAGCTTCCGGAGGATCGTGACGATATCCTCGAAGGCCCGCTGCGTATCCACATCGCCGTTTGTCCTCGCCAGTCTGTCCAGCCCGAAAGAAAACGGGAAGCGGTTGTCGGTATACACCTCGAGGCTGTTGACGATGAAGCCGTACGCGGCCGCCATGGAATCGTCCAATCCCGCGTAGTTCTTCCCGACTACGGTGAGGAACGGGGTCCGGAACCGCCGCTCCTGATCCAGGCATTCCACCGAGAATATGGTGTCCAGCTTGCTGGATGGATACACCTCGGTAGCGAGCTCATCGAATCGGGTGATCCTGTTTTCGATAGAGAAAACACAATCGGAATCCTTCTCAAGCCTCTCGTTGACGATCTCCTCGCTGTCGAATTCCAAGAAGTATCGGAATTTCCCACCTCCCTTCAGGAATTCCAGCGCGTAGGAGACCATGGGGTTGTCGGGATGCAGTTTGTTTGGCGAGAAATATGTTGGCTCGTACTTGCCTCTTATGATGTGCGCAAGTGATGAGAACGCTTTTATGATGTTGGATTTTCCCGAGGCATTCGCGCCGTATATGGCTAGGCAAGGCACGGTCCGGGTCGAGCATTCCTCAAGAAATGGCTGCGATTCCATCTGTCTATACCCATTCGGAGCCTTTTTCTCAGCATACGTCATGGGGATGGTGAGATCGAGGATCGATCTGCAATTTTTTATTTGGAATGATAATAACATGGATGCATTCTCTCCTTTGGCGCTTGTCTGCATTATCGGGTCAAATAATAAGAATGTCAAGATAAGCAAAAAAAATGCTTATCTTTCATTTTTATTGAATCTCAATACCTATACTCAGGGAACCCGCACCAGCGCCAGCGCCTTGCGGTGCAGGTGGTAGATGTAGTCCACGCTGTAGTCCAGCTGGGCCGCGATCTGGTCCCAGCTGAGGAATGTGAGGTAGCGCATCTCCAGCAGCGTCCCGCACTCCATGCTGTCGATGCCCCGGATCGCCTCCGCGATGTCCTTCCTCAGCTGCATCAGCTGCGCGATACCGCTGCTGATCTCGAGCTCCAGCTCCGAGATGCGCACCACCGCATCCTCCACGGGGGAGCGGCGGATCGAGGGGGCTTTGGGCACCTCGGAGAGCTTGGGTGAGACATAGACCGCGTGGCTTCTGAGCCAGTCGAGCTGGCGCTCCTTGGTCCTGACGCGCTTGTCCAGATACCATGCCTGTGATAGATATTCCTTTGCCTTCATGCTCTTGTCTCCTCCAGGTGGATCTTGGTGTACTCGGGATTGATATCGCACAGGAGCTCAAACCACCCGCTCTCGAAGAAGCGCTCGATCTCGTCCTTCGTCTTCCACGCATATGTGTAATCGGGATTGTCCTTCAGCTGGCCTACCGCCTTGCGCCAGTCGGCGACCGCGCGATCCATGATCGCCGCCGCCAGGTGCCTCATGCTCGCCTCGGTCATCGGCTACCTCCATCAAGCTCGGCCTTCACCGCTTCGATGAGGGCGTCCTGGGTCGCGGCCTTGCCGGAAAGGACCTTCATGACGCGCTCGTCGATGGTGCCGCTGGCGATGAGGTGCTGCACCACCACGGTCTGGGCGCTCTGGCCCTGGCGCCATAGGCGCGCCACGGTCTGCTGGTACAGCTCGAGGCTCCAGGTGAGTGAGAACCAAACAAGACTATTCCCACCGCTTTGAAGGTTCAGCCCGTGTCCGGCCGATGCCGGATGGATCAGACCGACCAGCAAACCGCCTGCATTCCAGAGCCGGATGCTCTCGCTCGAGTCAAGCTTCGAGAACGATACTCCCAGCTTCCCCAGTCGATCGATGATCCTGTCCAGGTCATGCTTGAACCAGTACGCCACCAGCACGCTGTGGCCATTGGCGGCCTCGATGATGTCCTCAAGGGCATCGAGCTTACGCTCATGCAGGCTGATCGTATCGCCGTAATCGCCGTACACGGCTCCGTTGGCCAGCTGCAGCAGCTTGCCCGAGAGGCTCGCGGCATTGGCGGCCGTCACTTGTCCGCCTGCGGCATCCAGGACCAGATCCTTCTTCAGCCTGTCATAGACCGCTCGCTCCTCATCGGAGAGGGTGACACGGTACTCGGTGGCCACCAGATCCGGCATCCTGATATGGTCGGTCGCCTTCATGGAGATCGTGATGTCCCCGATCGCGCGGTAGATGCGCTCCTCGGCGCCGGGGGCAACCTTGTAGCTGAACACCACCTGGCCGCTACGCTTGTCGGGGATGAAGTACGCGCTGCGGTAGGCCGTGATGAACCGCCCCAGACGCGATCCCATGTCCAGGAGCTTGAACTGCGCCCACAGGTCGATGAGGCCGTTGCTCACAGGGGTGCCGGTGAGCCCCACGATGCGCCGGATCATGGGGCGGCGCTTCATCAACGCCTTGAAGCGCAACGAGCGGTGGTTCTTGAACGACGAGAGCTCGTCGACGACCACCATGTCGTAGTCGAAGGGTAGGGCAGTCTCCTCGATGAGCCATTGCACGTTCTCGCGGTTGACGATGTACAGGTCGGCCTTGGTCTCCAACGCCTCAAGGCGCTCGACCGTGCTTCCCACCGCCACCGAGGCCCTCAGCATCTCCAGATGGTCCCACTTGGCGATCTCATCAGGCCAGGTATCGCGTGCGACCCTCAGCGGTGCGATGATCAGGACCTTGCGTACCATGAAGGAATCGAACAGGAGGTTGTTCACCGCCGTCAGGGTGATGATTGTTTTGCCAAGTCCGCAGGCTATTAGAACGGCAGAGATGGCATTGCTTTCGATGAATTCTGTGGCGAATGTTTGGTATGCATGTGGGGTATACTTCATCTTCTCAGCTCTCCAGCATTGCGAGCACTTTGCTCAATTCGTTGTGGAATCTTGCGTGTTCCGCCTGAGAGGCAAAGATTCTCAGATTACCCGGATTATTGTTCCGGGGATTCCCGTCGATATGGTGGACTACCTCGCCTTTCCTGAGAGGCCTGCCAAGGATTTCTTCAGCGACAACCCTATGCTCATGTCTTCCATAACGTTTCGTATAGGTTTTCCCCTCACCTGAACCAAGATGCGCTTGGCGTAGTTTTTCTCTGGTTGCAGGTGTCATTCTGGAAAAATTGAGTATCTTGTTAAGCCTGCTCAACGTTTCACCTGCTTTGCTAAGATCCTTCAATGTATGGTATCCGTCGGGGTTCTTTGTCTTGCTGCTGAAATCATGCATGCACGTCCGGCAACAAAAGTTGTGTTTCTTGATACTATAATTTCCCCTCTCAAATTTCTTTTTGCACCAATCGCATTCAATGACTAATTTCATTGATGATCTCCTCTATCCGCTCTCCGGCATCCAGGACGTATGCCTTGAACCCCAGATCCTTGAGCATATCAAGGCGTACCAGTTGGAGGGCCCTGGGCTTCTTGCCCGGAGCCTTCACCTCCACGAAACCGCACTTCCCACCCGGCATCAGCACCAGGCGGTCGGGCATCCCGTCGAGGCCAGGGCTGGTGAACTTCACCGCCTGGCCTCCCATCCGTTTCACAGCCCTCACCAGCTGCAGTTCGATCTCTTTTTCAAGCATGCCAGATCTCCACAACCGGATCGATCAGATCGAACGCAGCATGGACTGCCGTCAAGAAGTCGGTGATCGGCTTGCCTTTGTGGCATTCTGTAGATGTGTTGTTGTAGCAGACCTTAAAACGACCATTGCCGAGTCTGAATATCCTAAGCCGTTTGCCACGATACCAGAGGAGAGACACCCCATAGCGCGTCTCCTCCCATGTCTTTTTCAAAAAATTCTTCCTCCGCTTTGCCCTGTTTTTCACCAGGCGCTCGCGCTCCTTCGCGGCGAGGATGTCGCCTTCCATGATCCCCGCGCAGATGCATCCCACCGAGATCCGTTCGAAATAGTGGTGGTTATGCATCACATGCACGATACGCACCTGCGTGCATCCGCACAGCTCGCAGGTGAACAGCTCGTTCGCTTCCTCGAGGCAGTCGTAGACGTTGAAGACGAACCACCCGTCCAGGGGAGCACCCCATTCCTTGAGCGTCTTGTGGCATCGTGCGATGTATGCCTTGCTATACGCTTCCGCACTCATATGGCGCTTCTCCCAACGCGATCCATGCGGTAGTTCCGAACGCCGTACCCAAGAGCCGAAAAACCCCTATACACGTATATGTGTGCATATGGGCATGCCGCGCCGGCATTCTCCCCATATAGTATTGATACTGATGGCAAATGATATTTTGGGAACATAGGAACATATCCTCCGTAATTGTAGATTTGGCAATGACACGTGGTGTGTTTCCGCACATGTGCCCATTGCCTTGGCAAGAACACGGGAACAGCTGGAGTTCCGTTCCCGAGCAAGCCGCTAGTTCTCAAGATCCTCTTCGACCACTGGCGGGGTGAATGCGAACTGGGGTCCGTACAGCGCCAGACGCTCCTTGGCCTCCTTGCGCACCCACCCGAGCTTGAGCAGGATCGCGATGATCTCGTTGGAATCCCCGCGCCTGAGCATGGAGCGCTCACGGCCGAAGCACTCGCACCAGATCTCCATGGTGCACACCTTGGCCCGAACGCACTCGCCGGAGGGTTTGCCGTCGACGAAGCCGAAGCCGTCGAGATAAGACCTCCGCTCTCCGAGATCCATCGCATCCCACTTGGAGGGGAGTGTGGTGGCCAGGTAATCGGCCACGATTCCCTCGCGCTCATCGGCCTCCAGCGCGTCAAGCTGCTCGTCCTTCGCCATGGCCTCGACCTCGGCTTCCAGATAGAGCTGCTCTCCCGCATCCACAAGGTATTTGACCTCCGCCCAGATCTGCATCACCTCGTCGCCGCCCATCTCCCATGGGCGCTTTCCACCACCGCCGGGGGTGTTGACCGGCCAGAATCGTCGGTTGCCGGTGATGTCCCTCAGATAACCGCTTTGTGCGTTCGTGGTGCCGATGAAGATGCACTGGCGGGGGTGGGGGGTTGCGCGGCGGCCGAAGGCTGCGCGGTAGATGTCGTTCTGGCGCGAGATGAAGGACCTGAGGGTCTCGGTCTCGGCCTTCCTCAACCCTGCCAGTTCGCCGATCTCCAGGATCCAGTAGCCCTGCAGCTTCTCAGCCGCCGTCTTGTCCTTGGTGTCGCTCAGATGGAGGCTGTCGGAGTACCATGGCCCGGCGAGCCTGGCGATCGTGGTGCTCTTGCCGATTCCCTGGGGACCGCAGAGCACCGGCATGCTGTCGAACTTGCATCCCGGAATGAGCACGCGCTTGTATGCCGCGCACAAGGTCTTGCGGGTGACGCTTCTGGTGTAGGGTGTGTCGGAGGACCCGAGGTAGTCGATGAACACCAGCTCGGCGCGCACCTGGCCGTCCCACGCTGGCAGCGCGTCGAAGTACTGGCGGATGGGGTGGTAGGAGCGGTCGTCGGCGACTTTGGAGATCGCGATGTCGTAGTTGCGCGAGCTGAAGGTGCCGTAGTTGGCGTCTATGTAGCTGATGAGCTGCGAGTCATCCGCATCACGCCAGAACCTAGACGGATGCTGCCATGGCACCTCGCCGGTGATCTCGATGGCGTCCAGCAGCTGGTTGAACACGATGTTCCTCAACGCCTTGTCGTTCTCGAGGATGAGCCTGAGGTTGTGCAGCGAGTTCTTCAGGACCGTTGAGCGCATTTCCCGCTCGAGGCCATTCTTCCAAGCCTCTGCGTCGCCATCGGTGGGAAACTCCCGTTTTGCTTGGGCTTGGCGCTCAGCGAGTATGAGCGCGTTCACCCGCTCGTCCTTGCTGGCCAGGTCGGCCATCGCGTTGAAGGACTTCTTCGGATCGTCATCGCCAAAGCGGTGGATCCTCACCAGGTCGAAGGCGTTGAGCATTTTTTGGCAAGCGGGATCGGTGGCATGGAAGGAGTAGGCGAACTTGCCTTCGTTGATTTTCAACCCCGAGGCGCTGTCGGCCGGGATATAGTTGTACCTGCCCTCATCGGTCGAATGCTCATACACATCCGAAAGGAAGGTTTCGATGGCATCGTCAATTGGATGATAGGCCCTGCAGAACGCACCTACGAGCCCTTCCTTGGCCAGTGGGTCGCTTAGGGTTTTCATCGGGTTGCTTACGACCTCGGACTCGCGTGAACTGGTGGGCCACTGCGACGTATCCTTCCAATCGTGGTACATGCCCAGATACCGATCGGGATCCAGCGCCAGCCCCTCCTGATCTCCAAAGACAAACTGAGCATCGGACGGACAGCTTGCCCAGTACATCATGCGGTTGGCCTGGTAGGTACAGTCGTCGAAGAAGTCCATGCCGACGCGCTTGGCCACCATGCGCATGACAGCAGGATACTCGTCCTCACTTACCTCACGGGAGAAGCGGATCACCACGCGGTAGCGGGGGTTTTCGGGAGTGTGGCTATGGGTGGAGTAGATGAAAAACGAGACGCCTTCCAAGGCCTGCTTCACCTTACCGAGAAAATCATCTCCGCTTTCAATATGGTCGGCATCGAGGGATCCCACGGTCCTAGAGATCACGTGTCCGTTCTTTCGCAGTCCCTTTTTCAGCCATCCGCCGACGAATCCTCCCTGGTCCTTCAGCTGGTCGCGCTGGGCTCGCGGGAGCTTGGGATACTCCTTGATGGTCTCGGACGTGCGTATGGGGTTCGCATTGCGGTCCTTGAGCTCGTTCCAGGACATCTCGCGGTTCTTGTATGTGCGGTCGGTCTTGCGGTTGCAGAGCGCGACCTTGATGGGTTGTGCGTTCATATGTTCCTCCTGTTGCTTGCCGGCAAACCGTACCCCCGGCCTTCGTGTATGCTGGCGATCAAGCCGCTCATCCCTGCACCTCCCGGCACTCGGCATCGAAGTAACGCATGCGGTAGCCCTTGCGCCTGGCGCGTGCGATCTCGCCCGCCATGCCGTTGGAGATCCCGTGGCTTGCGAAGACCCACACCTCGGCGCACTTGTCCATCAGCACATTGCCGAAATGCAGCGCGAGGGTGCGCTCGGCGGGGTCGTCGTCGTACATGAACTGCGGGTACAGCAGGTGAACGGTCAGGGGGATGCACCCCGAGTCCACCGCATGGCGGCTGTACAGCCGTGCCCTTTCGACGTTCGTCTCGACATCCCCCGCGTACGGCGAGCAGATGTAGACGATCGGGCGGAAGACGCGCTCGGCCTTCCGGTCCATCTCCTTGAACGCCTCGAAAGGCGTCGGGTCCGGATACCCCTCGTTATTCAGTCTCTCGTTATTCATATGGATCCTCCTTCACTCGTTCCGCGGGTTTTTCTCCCCGCATACCCTTCCTGACGCCACGCGCGATTTGACCGACAGATTTCCAAGGAATCCTTCAGAAAAAATCCTTCACTTTCCGTCGGTCAAATTGCCCGCCGCATACGGAAGGTGTTGAGGGGCGAAGATGAGAACGGCCTCTCGAAGGAGACGGATGCGAATGGATGAACGACGGACGGGACGCCGGTCGGAACATGAGACCGACGAGGATATCGCCGAGGTGCTGATGACCATCAGCGCGGTGGCGAAGCGGTTGGCGAAGCGCCTGATGACAGCTTCGGCCAAGGATCGATTGATCACGAGGGAGGAGGAATCACATGCACGAAGAGACGAGGGCCTGCATCGCAGAGGCCATGACTATCCTGACTACCGCTTCTGATGCCCTAGCGGCGTTGCAGGCGAAGTGGGAACAAAAAGAACCTACAGACACGACGTCAAAGCCGGAACCCCAGGTGTTGACGTTGGTGGAGGTCCGCGCGGTCCTGGCCGACAAGTCCCGCGAGGGGCATACCGCCCTGATCCGAGCGCTGCTGGAGAGGCACGGGGCGCCCAGGCTCTCGGAGATCGACCCGGGGCGCTATCGCGACCTGCTGGACGAGGCGCTGTGCCTGGGCGCGACCAGGGAGGATCTTGAGCTGGCGCTCTTTGGGAAGGAGCGCGAGGGTCTGGGGGACGCGTTTCCCGCGGTCTTCGCACACCACCACGCCACTAGCCTCGAGGATTTGAAGGCCGAGTACTACCCGTCGTTCCTGCGGGATGTCAGGAGGCTCTCCCATGGGTAGCCATGCGCTTCTGTCACCATCATCGGCCGCGCGATGGACCGCTTGCCCGCCCTCGGCGCGATTGTGCGAGCATGTCGCCGAAGGGCCGAGCGTCTTCGCCGAGGAGGGAACCGAGGCGCACACCCTGTGCGAGCACAAGGTCAAGCTCGCCCTCGGGTTGGCGTCCGTGGACCCGGTTCCCACCCTGCGCTACCACAGCGAGGAGATGGACAGCTGCGCGGACGAGTACGCCGCCTTCGTGCTGGAGGCGCTCCAGAGGGAGAAGGAGTCGGGCGGGGATCCGATCGTGCTCACCGAGCAGCGCCTGGACATCAGCGCCTTCGTGCCCGAGTGCTCGGGGACCGGGGACTGCGTCATCGTCTCGGACGGGAGGCTGCACGTCATCGACTTCAAGTACGGGCAGGGGGTGCCGGTATCGGCCGAGCGCAACAAGCAGATGATGCTCTACGCGCTGGGTGCGCTCGGGATGTTCGGCTCCCTGTACGAGGTGGACGAGGTGTCGATGACCGTCTTCCAGCCACGTCTGGCGAACGTGGGCACGTCCACCATGGGGGTGGATGAGCTCCTCGGCTGGGCAGAGTCGTACCTGAAGCCCCGTGCCGAGCTCGCATTCCAAGGCGGGGGGGAGTTCTCAAGCGGTCCGCACTGCCGCTTCTGCAAGGTCAAGGCCACCTGCCGCGCCCGCGCCGAGGCGAACCTGGAGCTCGCACGCTACGAGTTCGCCAAGCCGGTCCTGCTGGGTGAGGACGAGATCGCCGCCATCCTGACGCAGGCCGACGAGCTGGAGGCCTGGGTGGGCGACATCAGGGCCCATGCGTTCTCGGTGGTGGCGGGAGGGGGGACGCTGGAGGGCTTCAAGCTGGTGGAGGGGCGCTCGGTGCGCAGGTACACCGACGAGGATTCCGTCGCCGAGGCGGTGGCCACGGCCGGATACGACCCGTATGAGCAGAAGGTGCGGGGGATCACGGCGATGACAGAATTGCTGGGAAGAACACGTTTCAATGAGATCTTGGGTCCGTATGTATGCAGGCCCAAAGGCAAGCCGACGCTCGTGCCGGAAAGCGACAAACGGCCGGCGATCACGATCGACGATTTCGAAGACATCAAGGAGAAGTAACATGTCGACACAACACGCAAGCACCAAAGTAATCACCGGCAAGGACACCAGATGGTCGTACCTCGCGGTCTGGGAACCCAGGTCCATCAACGGCAGCACGCCCAAGTACTCGGTGTCCCTCATCATCCCCAAGAGCGACAGGGCCACCGTGCAGAAGGTCAAAAGCGCCATCGAGGCCGCCTATGCGGAGGGGGAGGCGAAGCTGAAGGGCAACGGCAAGACCGTCCCGACACTCGCATCGCTGAAGACGCCGCTACGCGACGGGGATATCGACCGGCCTGACGACGCGGCGTACGAGGGCGCGTACTTCATCAACGCCAACAGCGCCACGGCCCCGGGCATCGTGGACGCGGACCGCAACCCGGTGCTGAACAAGGGCGATGTGTACTCGGGAGTCTACGGGAAGGCCTCCATCGCCTTCTACGCGTACAACTCGAACGGCAGCCGTGGCATCGCGTGCGGGCTGAACAACCTGCAGCTGCTGCGCGACGGGGAGCCTCTGGGAGGTAGGGCGAGCGCCGAGAGCGACTTCGCCACCGACGACGAGGATGATTTCCTCGCATGATTCCATCCGGGAGGGCGGTGGCATGCGGCTGCCGTCCTCCCATTTCACATCATCACCTGCAGGAGGTTTGCATGAAATCCATCGCGTTGGATATCGAGACGTTCTCATCTACCGATCTTTCCAAGAGCGGAGCTTTCCGTTATTGCGAGGCCGGGGACTTCGTGATCCTGCTGTTCGGCTATAGCGTGGATGGCGGACCGGTTCAGGTCGTCGATTTCACCCGGGGAGAGAAGCTCCCCAGGGAGATCATGCAGGCCCTGACCGATGAGCGCGTGACCAAGTGGGCGTTCAACGCCGCCTTCGAGCGGATCTGCCTTTCTAGATATCTGGGACTTCCGACGGGCACCTATCTCGATCCTACTTCATGGCGGTGCACGATGGTGTGGTCGGCGTATCTGGGGCTGCCCTTGTCGCTGATGGGCGTCGGTGCGGTGCTGGGCCTTGAGAAGCAGAAGCTTTCCGAGGGCAAGGACCTCATCCGGTACTTCTGCACCCCGTGCGCTCCCACGATCGCCAATGGTGGAAGGATGAGGAACAAGCCGGATGAAGCTCCCAGCAAGTGGAAGCTCTTCATCGACTACAACGCGCGGGATGTGGAGGTCGAGCTCGCCATCCACCAGCGCCTGGGGCGGTTCCCCGTCCCCGAGTCGATCTGGGATGAGTACCACCTCGACCAGCGCATCAATGATCGTGGAGTGTTGGTCGACAGGGATCTGGTCCGAAGCGCCATCGGGATGGATAGCCTATCTAGGCGTGAGCTGGTGTCCCGGATGAAGACCATCACCGATCTTGAGAATCCCAATTCGGTATCGCAGGTCAAGTCCTGGCTGTCCGAGAACGGTCTCGAGGTTGATTCGCTTGGCAAGAAGGATGTGATCTCCGCCTTGGATGGTGCCCCGCGTGAGATCAGGGAGGTGCTCGAGCTCAGGCTACAGCTTGCCAAGTCGTCAGTAAAGAAATACCAGGCGATGGAGAGCGCGGTCTGCAGCGATGGCAGGGCCAGGGGGATGTTCCAGTTCTATGGAGCGAATCGTACCGGGCGATGGTCTGGAAGACTGATTCAAATGCAAAATCTACCTCAGAACCACTTGGAGGACCTCGAGGCCGCACGGGCGCTGGTCAGAACGGGGGACTATGAAGCCGTGAAGATGCTCTACGACGATGTCCCAGACACGCTCTCCCAGCTCATCCGCACCGCGTTCATACCCAAGAGAGGATATCGATTCATCGTCTCAGACTTCTCAGCAATCGAGGCGCGGGTGCTTTCCTGGCTGGCTAATGAGACTTGGCGCATGGAGGTCTTCGCACAGGACGGGGACATCTACTGCGCCACAGCGGCTCGTATGTTCCACTGCACGGTCGTCAAGCATGGGGAGAATGGACATCTGAGGCAAAAAGGCAAGCAGGCTGAGCTCGCGTGTATCGCAGAAGGCCAGTTGGTGCTGACAAATAAGGGCCTTGTCCCGATTGAGGCTATCAATTCATACTATCTGCTTTGGGATGGGGAGAGCTGGGTATCTCATGGAGGTGTTATCTGCAAAGGGATCAGGGATGTGATGACCTATGGAGGACTCACCGCGACAGCGGACCACCTCGTCTGGGTCGAGGGGGAATCCCAGCCGGTGCAACTCGCCCTCGCCTCTGCCTGTGAGGCGTCCTTGGTGCGAACCGGAGAGGGGGAGACTGCGATACTCATTGGTGGCCATGGTGCCGGTAGGAGAGCGCTTGAGTTCAATGATGGCCTTAATCCACCCATGCGATGCAAGGTATATGATATCGTCAACGCAGGAGAGCATCATCGCTACACCGTATCGGGCGTTCTCGTGCACAACTGCGGCTACGGCGGCTCAGTCGGAGCCCTGAAGGCAATGGGAGCCCTTGCTTCGGGCATGAAGGAGGATGAGCTCAAACCCCTGGTCGATGCCTGGCGCCAGTCCAATCCGAACATCGTCAAGCTGTGGTGGGATGTGGACAAGGCGATGATGCAAGCGCTGAAGGACAAGGGCACCACACAGACACATGGCCTGAGGTTTTCCTATGAGAGCGGATTTCTGTTCATCACCCTCCCATCAGGCAGAAGGCTCGCGTATGTGAAGCCTCGCATCGGTACCAATGTTTTTGGAAGCGACTGCGTCACCTACGAGGGAGTTGGCGCTACGAAGAAGTGGGAGCGCATCGAGACCTACGGGCCCAAAGGGGTAGAGAACATTTGTCAGAGTGTGAGTCGTGATTTGCTGTGCCACGCCATGCAGAGTCTTGAGGTCGCCGGATGCCGCATCGTGATGCACATCCATGACGAGGTGGTCGTTGAAGCTCCGAAGGGAATGGAGGTCGACGAAGTCGGCAGGATCATGAGCATCGTGCCATCATGGGCTGGTGGCTTGATACTGAGTGCGGCGGGGTATGAGGCGGAATTTTACATGAAGGATTGAGACAGAGGGAAGGTTGATATTATTGATGGCTTCAAATGTGTTGTAAAGGTTATGAAGGGTCTTTATTTTGGTGTTACCACTAATAGACAGGAAACGCATTGGTGGCAATTTTGACACAGTTGCATTTGATAGTGTAGAAAAGGAAAAAGAGTTTTTCCAGGGTGAAGATCCTTTGTTGCTCGGTTTGGTTTACAGCGAACATCCCTTACTATCAAGTATGGAAATTTGTTCGGACCATAAATTGATCGAGTGATGAACTCCGGCGATATTCGCACGAGTCGCATGCAGATGTAACCCATCGGCATGAGTGATTACATTCGATTAACCGTTGATCATGACAGCATTAAGTGTGACGTGATAGCCAAGAAATCGTCAACAGGTCGGGATATGAGTATTCAAAGGTTTAAGTCCGTAAGTAAAAATGTATATTTGATTCGACGAATTTAATAAATTTTAGACTGAAGAGGAAACTTCTTCAAAATGCAGACGGATTAAACTTGACCGGTGTAAATTGTTGAACTAGCATTAGTCCATCTAAAAAATGCTATCAACGTATTACATCTGCGGGTAGTGCGCACAGTTTGGAGCTAGGCAATATGAGCAACGTGAACATTAAACGGGCGATTGAAAATATTAGGGAGAGCACAACAGTTTACACTCCTGTCATAGAAATAATCATCAATGCTATTCAAGCCATCGAGGAAACGAAAAGGCAAGATGGAATAGTATGGATCAGGGCTATCCGAAGTAAACAAGAAGAACTTGATGGATCTGAACGGAGTATTGTTGGATTCATTATTGAGGATAATGGCATAGGTTTTACTGATGCGCATAGAGATTCGTTCGATACGCTCTACTCAGATCTTAAGATTAAAGAAGGAGGTAAAGGATTCGGTCGTTTTACTTGCTTAAAATATTTCAGCGATCTTATAGTGGAAAGTTTTTATCAGGAAAATGATTGTATCAAGTTTAGATCGTTTTCGATGGGAAAGGACCAAGACATTATTGTTAATGAGACTATTATTGATGTTGAAAAAGATAAACCATCATCAACGACAATTAGGCTTGTTAACTTAAAAAAAAAAGGAGCATTCGAAAAAAAACTTTCAACAATTGCTCGGAATATCGTTGAAAGAATTCTTCCATATTTTATAACAGAAGGATATAAGTGTCCGAAAATCTATCTTGCAGAGGAAGATAAAAATGGAGTTATTTGCCTAAATGACTTCCTTGAAGATTCAGCCACCTCAGATAAGATACAGGAGTTAGAGAACTCAAAAAATGTTTTTACTATTACAGATAAGGTAAGCAGTCTAGAGTTCCAAATTAGGTTGTTTAAGTTCTATTCACCAAGAAACCAAAAAAGTCGAATAAGTCTCGTAGCAAATGAAAGGGAAGTAACCGTCACTCCCTTATATAAATATATTCCCGAATTTGAAGAAGACTTTTATGACATATATATGGATGATCAAGGACAACACGAGAAAAATTTCATTGTGAAAGCTTATGTCTTCGGTACATACCTTGATGAGAATGTGTCCTTGGAGCGCGGTGGATTTGAATTCAGCCAAGTAAATCCAAGTCTTTCCCACCAGGTTAGTCAATCAGATATTGAAAAAAGAGCGGCAGAAATAACAAAAAACATAATGGGAGAAGAAATTCGATCTAGGCAGGAGAAAAAGAGAAAGCTTGTTCAATCCTATGTAGATTCCAAAGCTCCTTGGCACAAAGAATTGGTAGTAAATATCGATATAACTAATCTTCCATATAATCCATCGGAGCAGGAAATCGAATTGCGACTCCAAGCCGAAAAATTCTCAAGAGAAGTAGAAATAAGAAAAGATGTTGAGAATGTATTGAATAAAACCTCCTTGGACAATGTACAAGGAAAAGTATCCGATATCATCAGCAAAGTCTCTGGGAATAGTAAGAATGATTTAATCCATTATGTCGCTCTAAGAAAAATCATACTTGAATTGCTTGAGAAAAGCCTTCATAAAGACGAAAATGGGAAATACTCGTCTGAGGGTCTAGTTCATGATATTATCTTTCCGAGAAAAGGGGACTCAGATACGACACCCTTTTCTGAACATAATTTATGGTTGTTGGATGAGCGCTTGAATTTTTCATGGTACATTTCTTCTGACAAAACTCTAAACGGAAAACAAAGTGAGCGTCCGGATTTATTGATCTACAACAACAGAGTAGTATTCAGAGGAGATAACGAACCAAGCAACCCAATTACAATCTTTGAGTTTAAAAAACCTTTCCGAGATGACTTTGTAAATCTCTCTTCAAAAGAAGATCCTGTACAACAAATAATTCGATATGTTAACGATATCCGGGATGGCATATATCAAACGACTGAAGGCAGAAAGATTTTAGTAAATCAAAATACCCCGTTCTATGGATACATCATTTGTGACCTAACCCAAAAAGTTGAGAGATGGCTGGAACGAGAAAAGGACTTTAAACCAATGCCAGATAGGCTGGGTTGGTTTCATTGGATGGATAATAACAATTTATACATTGAGGTAATAAGTTGGGATAAAATCGTTAAAGATGCCAACATGAGGAATCGGATATTTTTCCAGAAACTTGGACTGGCTTAATTTGGACAAGAACCTTTGGGTTTTGTTTCAAATTGTAGATTTCAGAAGTGAAAATATCAACACATATTGGGGGAATCAAAATATCAAGTATTTAGATTTCCTTTGTCTATACAATGTTGCACTTTGAGGTGCCAAGGAGAATAGGATGAGTACTAACAATATTACAGTTGATGATAAGGCATTATTATCGGATATACAAAAAATTAGTATTGAGAATTTTAAAAATCAATACGCTGAGAAATTTCCTAGAGGAGAGTTCCTGGGACATTACCCCATAAGAGTTCTATACTATAATATATTAGAAAGTTACAATCATTTCTCTACAGAGATAGAACAATACCTTCAGGATAGTAGTTTAAGGTTGAACCCAGCTATAGTATATTTTATTGGAAGCTATGAATCCCCGAGTCTCTGCTATCTACCAGATGGTTCACATCAAACGATTATCTCTGAGCCTTTCTGTTCTTATATATGGTGTCTATCCTATTTTATCTTAATTCATTATGAATACGCAGCACAAAAACTATCACCAAAAGCAGCACCTGCTGAATTTTTAATTACCGACAATATGCTTTCTAGGGCTTCGGAATTGTTAACATGGGGGATTCATTTAAGTGAACGATTAACTAATTGGAATTTTCTTTCTACACCTTCACCATTTCCAACTTCTGGGTTATCTGATTCAGAGCCTCTTTACTGTCTTAAGGCGAATAATATTTATAAACACGCGATTCTCGCCTGTTTATACCATGAGTTGGGTCACGCAGTAACATTACCCATTTTTCCTAAATCAGCCCTGCCAGATGACAGTAAAGCCTATGAAAACGAAGCTGACAATTTCATGTTCAATGCCATGTTTAAAGAGCTAGAAAATGGTAATTCTTTTGGTATTTCTTTGGGTATCACTGTCGCATATTTTTGTATTCTCCTTAAGATTCAGCCTAAGGATATTGTAGGTAGTACACATCCAGATGCGGACTCAAGAATTTTCAACATGCTTGAAACCTTGAAAGTATATTGTAATTCATTAGATGATGAGTTGGGAGAAAAATTGCTCTCAAGTGTTCATTTCATGAGTATTTATTGTTTCCAAATTTATTTTCAATTATATGATATAGATCCACAGGACGGTGGGTCTCAGCGAAGAGAATTTGATTTACCAGAAGAAGCGCTAAGTTATTTCTTCGAAACTCTAGATAGTCTTAAATGAATACTAGAAGATTAAGAATCATTAAAAATAAAATTGTTGATCTACAGTAGCTTATAATCTACCTATGAAGTACATCTCACCCTGTTACAGCGACTGGAACAGTCCGAGAATAGGGATGAGGGGTCTACAAATCGTACGCGAGAAGATGATTTTTTTGAAGCCACCATCCACCATTTGTTTTTTTTGCCGTCATTTGGTATGTTTGCTAAAGAGCTACTACTACAGTCCGAACAGCATCGAGTTTAGTTCGCTACTCGTCGGAACGCTTCCGCGATCAATGATTTTTAGGACCACCTCTCGAAGTAGGTTAAAAGTCTGCAAGAGATGCTCCGGCTGATGCTTTGGTTTTCCATGTGCTGCAGCAGATCGCATGTCGTAGAGCTTCAGCAACTCTTTTTGACGATTCTCGCGTCTTTCACCAAGTGGCTCCAAGAAAGCAGCAAGAAGTAACGAAATGCGAAACCGTAGTTCTGAGGTAGAGGGCGAGAACAGTGCCTCTAAGGCGCCCCAGAGCGATACGAACGTGAGAGCCGTGTTCTGAATAAACTGGCCGGCGTCCAGCGCCTCGACGGCCAATGCAAACTCACTACTTTCATTTAACAGCCGATCAGTTACTTGCCAGTGCTCTCTTACCCATGCCACCGCTTCTTCTGTCGCGATCCCCCCATTGACCCCGAGCGGGAAGCGCCGAGGCTGCACTTCAAACGGCTGAAGCCTCACATCCTCATCGGTGGAGTCCCTTATGGAGGAGAAAGAGTGACTTGAGACAAGTGGCACAAGCGTTGCGGGGTTCACGCCGAGCCTTAGCAAGAACACTATGGTGCGCACCGCACCCCGACTTAACTCGAAGTACTGCTCTGTTGTCTCTACAGGCACTAGCAGTTCCGCTGTTATTTCGAACGAGAAGCCGCCACGCGTAGCCTTCCAGGGACCAGGGTGATGTTTGCCTGACTCCGGGCGGGCGAACGCCGCCATAAATGGCGCGAACAGACATGCGTATGTCCTTCGGAGAATAATGCCCTCACGAAGATCGAAGGACTCTGCATCCAGTTCAAGACCAGATAATCCAGCATATATAGTTTTCAAGCGTGACCCCTTCGTTCTTTGCGCCAGCTAACGCACAGCATAACCAAATGAAAAATCTGCAGAGCAAAGCGGTGCAGTTTTTTTTTTATTCCGAACTAATGCTGTTGTTCGGCCTTTATTATTCCTCATAAAGATAAGTTAAAAACTTTATGAACTTAATCATTGAATCCGTAAGCTCCAGTTTTTTAGTTCTATTGGTACACCCTTCCAGTTTCCGATCAATCCTTTTGCGTTAAGATTTGCAAAAATTAGCTCAATTTGAGTCATATCTGCTGATTTTAAGGTGCTGGAAATTACCTCTCAACTTTGAATTTATCTGAAAACAGCCATGGTAAACAATTAATTGAAAGATTGAACAATGAAAATTTCATGAGCGGATTAACTAGACTTGGCTTGTCTTCAAATAGGAGTCAAACCTGTTCACTAAAAAAATCAATCATATTCTTTCCCTCTTGAATCCGTATAAAAAATCAAGAAAATAAGCCCAACTAAATGGTGTATAATGAATTACCAACAAAACAAAACACACTAGGAGGGTGAGCTTGTTAGATTTCAATCTTTCACCAAACACCTTGTCCTGTACAGGGGATAATCGTCCTGGCCGGAAAATCCAATAGTATCATGGAATTATAAAAATCACCAACAGAAAATATTTTCTGCAAACCTTTCCTTGTTTTACCAATATATACACTAAAGACAATTTGAAAAGCGAAGATGATATTTTCAATCGAGTTATGTGGCTTTTTATTTTTCGCATACGAGTCAAATCACTACAAAATGATACATTATCTATTTAGTAATTAGGTTATCTAGTGCGTAAAACCTATACTAGCTGCAGGTAAAACTATTACAAACTGATAACTAGTCCCAAGGGAATGGGTGGAAGACCTGGCCTTCCACCCATAATGTGAATTCAATAAGAAGACATACTGAAAAAGGAATTTTCCCTTGTGCTGTCAACCTTCATAGAACGAACGGAAATCCTCCTTGATCTTCTTCAACCTCCGATGGACCGTGTCCTGGGATTTCCCGATGATCGCCGCTATCTCATCCTGCGACTTGCCTTCATCGTAAAGGTCGTAGATCCTTCTCATCTCGCCGGTGAGCACATCCAGGAAGGCTTCGGCCTTTTCCCTGAACTCCTTTCTCTCTGCGGCGATCTCCGGTTCGTAGGAGCTGTAGCGCTGGCTGTTCATGACTTGCAGGTTATAATGCAGGTTTTCAAGTACCTCCTGCTCGGGTTCACGTGCCCAATCGCACATGGCGCAGTCCCCATTACACAACCACCACTGCCGGCATGCGCACTGGTGGTGTCTCTTCGCGAATGCGTGGATACGATGGATCGGTCGGTAGTACTCCCTGAACTGTTTCTCGGTGACGGGGATCTTTTCCTCTGTGATCTGATCGAAAATGAAGAATTCCCTGGTCTGCTCGTGATCGTCCGATTTCGCCATGTTTCCCTCCTTGGGGTTCGGGCAAAACGGATTCGCGTGATGATGCGCAACGGGCAAAGGGATGCCGGCTGATATCAAAACAGGAGTCCGTTTTGACCTTCAGCCGGCTTTTTCCCAAGACCGGGTGTTGAGTTGATTCTGTGCGCCGCATCGGGGAATATAGACGTCATGCGATGCGCGCATGTGTTGTTCAGGCTTCATAAGCCTGGCTGACGGGAAACAGCGCGGAACTACCAACTTCCTGCGTTGATTCCAATCAACAAAGCGAAGATAGCACGGTACGTTGATTCCAGTCAACACGAAATGAGAAAAATGTTGACTCGATTCAACAGACCTGCTATTATCTCCATGTGATTGAATGCTTTGATGTGGCACCTGTAAGTAGGTGGGGGAGGTATGACATGGACGGAAGCGGGCGCACATTGGGAAAGGTCATCGCCGCTCAGCGCAGCAAGCTCGGAATGACGCAGAGGGAGCTCGCCCGTGCCGTCAACATCAACCATGCCACGATCTCGCGCATCGAGGGCAATCCCGACATCGTAGCCGACCCAAGCACCCTGAAGGCTATTGCAGAAGCCCTGCGCATCGACTATAACTATCTTCTCACGCTGAACAGGACCATAGAGGACGATAAGGATATAAGGGTGATCGCACGGGCGTCGAAATCCATGTCCGGACCTGAGAGGGAGAAGATGATGGATTTTCTTCGCACGGAATTCGCCGAGGCTTTCAAGGATGCTGACAGTGACGGAATCATTGACCCCCAGGCTCCTGACGATTATTGATGCGGCTTGCTCCAAATTACCAGCTGCCCATTGCTGAGGCCCTCGCGGTGCTTGAGGACTCCGCCGTCGACCGGTTCCCCGTGGACCTGCATGCGATCCAGCGGCAGTTTCACAAGCTGTTCCAGATCCGCTCGTATGGCATGTTCATGAAAACCCACTGCACCTCACGAGAAGAATGCTCCCATTATCTGGGATCGGAAGACGGGGCTGCCGTCTTTGATGGACACGGCAGGTACATCGTCTACTACAACGAGGAAAAAAGGAAACAGCGGACCAGGTTCACCATCGCCCATGAGATCGGGCACATCTTTCTGGACCACCATCGGGAGCATGGGATATCCATCCTGACCGCCAACGGGGTGGGGCAGGATCTATACGGCCGGTTGGAGAAGGAGGCTGACTGCTTCGCACGGAATCTCCTATGCCCGGCATATCACGCGAAGAAGCTCCTCGACGCCCACGGTATCACGAGGGGGTCCAATGGGAGTGACGGATGGGCACGAACGAAAGAGACCCGGATCACTGAGAACCTCGAGACAATTTTTTATGCGGAAGATCTTGTCGAGACGGCTTTCGACGTTTCCACCGCTGCAGCGAAAGCGAGAGTGGATTTTTTGAAAGCTGACATGAACAAGTACGCTAGCTACCAGATGGATTGGGAGCCGACAAGCCATATCAGGCATGCAGCGGCCTGGTATTGCTCCAAGTGTGGTTTGGAAAGGTTCCCTGGGTCCTCCTACTGCTCGGAATGTGGCAGGAAGCTCTTTGTGTTCCAAGTGAACCCAGCCGGCTTTCAGTATAGGGAAGCCGGCATGAATGACAATAAGCAGTTTTCTCCATGCCCCGTTTGCGGAAATAAGGAATTCTCACGAGACGCCGGATTTTGTAAAATTTGTGGTACTCCGCTATCCAATGCATGTACTCATGATGCGACACATCTCAATCATCCCGAGGCGAGACATTGCTATGCATGTGGGAAGCCTACCGTATTCAAACAAACAGATTACCATTTTAGGGTAAAACAGAGCCTGATGCATACCATTGAAGGAGACCCCTCCATGATCTATAAATCCGATATCCAGTATGATCCACTGACAAACAAGGTGGATGAATGCCCACGGTGTCTCAATGAGACATTTAGCGAGGGTGCGCAATATTGCCGTATCTGCGGTTTGGAATTGGTGAATAAATGCATCCCAGAGCCAGTGGAGGGTCAAAACGGATATTATTATACACCTGATCCCCATGAAAACCTTCCGGATGCAAGATTCTGCGAGCAATGCGGGGCCCCTACCGTGTACTTCCAGAAGCATGGGATTCTCAAGGGCTATGAAGAGGCCTTAAGGGAGTTGTCTGGAAAAAGTGCGCATGAGGATGATGGGGATATTCCGTTCTAGTTTTATCGAAAGTGGTTCAGAAATCCAATCAAGTTCCATACTCTCAATTGCAAAACATTTCTAGGGTGTTGTAGCGAACGCCATGGCACTTTCCAACCCCTTAAGATTATCGATCCTGTTGCAGAAGGTCCCTCCAGCCTTCATAGATCATCACCATCGCCATGGTATCCAGCTCACAATATTTGAGCAGGGCTTTTCGGATCTCGTCACGCTCATAATCCGACATCTCCTCAAACTGTATCCGGGCATAAGCCGTCAGGGCGGCTCCACCATCTTTCAGCTCATCATCATCGCTCAGTATCCGCAGGTCTTTGTCTGATACATCCTGGAACATCTTGGGTAGTATTTTGTATGGATCGACGACTTTTCCGTCATTGATTGTGACCCACCGCCAGTCTTTGAAATTCATGCTACGTATTCCTTGTGGAGAACCGTAGATCGGTTTGGAATATTTTTCCTGTAGGAAGGGGGAGCTGTTCAGGATTGCCGGAAGCACCTGTTTGATCGAGTTGGAGCCGTTGGTGGCTGGGTCGTAATAGTAGCGCTTGACGATTTCCCACATGTCCACCATATTGCGTTCCCCTGTCCATTGTTCCTCAGAGTCTTTCACTGCCTGGGTTATCGACCTGATGAATCCACACAATTCCTCACGGTCTGCAATTTCCCGACATTCAGCCTGCAATTGACGATAAATCATGTTAAGGAATGTGTTTTCATGGTAGGAATAACGAAAGATGCTTCCATTGTCGTTTCCGAGCTGTGCCTTGAGTGCCCGTACAAAATCGTAGTTCGGAAATACTCCATGCTCCGTATTCAGATATTCACCAGCGTGTTCGACAGTGCCATCCTCGTGAATGATATGGTGGGAAAATTGAAAGGCGATTCCTTCATAAGGTCTGCGTCCCGCATTGAAGGGAATGGCCACCATCGTGGTTTCAAAGTCAATGAAATGGAGTGGAAAAATCCAGCTGCTCATCTCTCCTTTCAGGTTCGCCCGATCCAGCCAGATCGAATTGTCATCATGTTGATATCTCTCGATTTGAAGCCACTGACGTTCACTTGCGGATATGCCCGGTTTTTTATCCGGTTTTGGATCCACGTCTTCCATGGAAAGGTCGGACATTTTAATAACCCCGGCCTCAATCATTTTGGCCTTTTTCCTGAAGCTCCAGACATCCAACACCGTTGGGCACTTAAAATCCTCGTCATTCCACCCTAGAATCTCTCTCCAGCATTCCTTCCTTCCGCTTCTCAATCCCGCCTCTTCCTCGCTACCGATTGTATAGAACTCGCAATTGGAGCAGTTGGTGGATATCGGTGACGGGATTTTAGTATCCGAGGCATAGTGATCCGCAAACAGATCAACCATCTGGGAGAAACTCAAGGACTGACCGCTTGCGTCATCCGTACCGGCATAGATTTTTTCACACTCAGAATCGACGTTGACCTTACAGAGAATCGGTGGTGTCAGATCGGCTTCGGTCAGGGTCTCGGATATGGAGACGGACTTCCGTCCATCGTGGTCTTTCACCAGCCGGAACTTTTGATTAAGCCCATCGGTTGGGCAGGTTGCGGTTTTATCAGCCATCATGAGGTGAGCCGATACTTCATACTGTGGAAGAGCCTGATTGATAACGTATTTCTGAAAGGCAACGTCATAGAGGTAGGATTTCCAACCTGATTTGATCGTCCCGTTTCTATTGGCAAACGGATTTTCTTCCATCGGATCAAAGGATTTTGCCTTTACTTCGTAGAGGTTGAGTCTATTTCCGTTCTTTACCAGGATGTCCGCACGGATGAATAGTTTCTCGGTCGCTATCGCCGCTTCGTAGATTGTGACATTATCCAACTGGAGCAACCTGTTGGTTTCTGACAGGGCCTCATCGTAATCCAGAGTCTTGATATCATGGCCACCGGGGAAATAGCATTTTGCCAGGTCTCCCACCTGAAAACCACCGTCAGCCAGCGCAAGGAGAAAGCTGTCGTCGAGGTTCTGGTTGGCGTAATTACATTTTCCTGTATAGAAAAGTTTCGTCGGACATTCTGTCGCTAGTTTGAATCTTGATTTGGTTAGGTATCGTTTTATCGACATTGGGTTATCTCCCTGCTCTTTACGTATAACCATCTTACCTCAATTCAAGTTGTGCCGCAAACTTAATACCATCGAAGACAGATCTATTGTTGCTTCCCGCGATAAAATCATATCAGTTTTGATCATAATTCCACTGGTGGAGGCGATTGGATATAGCTTGGTTTCACATTAGTCAAATATTGAATGTTTAGGGTTAATATACAAAATCATTTCTTTCAGAAGGGGGAAGCGCTTAGGTCCGTCCCAGTATCTGATTTCCATAAACCCCTCCAGACCACATGAGGAGATAGGGTGATACCTCATGAGAGGAATGTGAAACTCCTAACTGGTGCATATTTATAAAACTCTTGGTATGGGTATGCGCACAGGCCTAATCCAATTAGAAAACCAAATGCCGATTTCTTGCGGCAACATCCCAATGATCAATAATCTTTCCACCTTCAGCTACAAGAACCGCGTTGTATAATGCAGTGGTCGGACATATATGAGTGGGGATCACATACAAGATTGAACCTATAGGTGGAATGGTCTTGTTATCGTCACAAGTGAATACCCAGTGCTCCTCGCTCTGAAAAACTGGCCGAGAGTCCTCCATACCTAAAATCACCCCACGCACACCTGCAGGATCAGCGGCTATCCCCTTATAACCAAGATCTAGAGTGAACATCTGGGGTGAAGGGTGGCTGACCACTCTGGTGATCAATGCCGCTGCCGGGACAAAGGGGAGGTCTGGAAGACTTCGTTGATACCCATAGTCATACACAAATGCTGTTCCTGGCGATAAATAAACCTCTTTTAGTGGTGCATGGCAGGGGAATGAAGGAGTGCCGCCCATTACGAAAATCGGTTTTTCCGCTTCTGTACCATAAACAATGGTATCGGCAATTGCAAACATTTCCTGATTCTTCTGACGGACTCGTTCCATCCGCTTTGCAATATCGCTGTCATTATGGTGACCGTCATAGCAATGGAATCCTCGCATAGTGATGCCACGTAAGCTGAGGGCTTCCTGGTACAGAACGGCAACTGCTGGACCAATAGGGATTCCCGTACGGTTCATCCCATAGTTTACATCAAGCAGCACAGGGATGGAAAGCCCCGTGGCGGAGGCCATAGCTGCAAGCTTTTCCAACTGGCCGAAATCATCCGCGATAGCCCACAAAGTAGTATCCGGGTATTCCTGCTGGAGGTTGATAAAACGCTCGATGTTCGGGCCGATAAGTGGGTATGCTAGCAGTACATCAAGAGCACCCACCGAAGATAGCATCTCGGCTTCTGCGATAGTCGCGCATTTGAACCTCTGAATGCCCATATCCATTTGGAGCTTGACCATTTCACGAATCTTGTGTGTTTTTACATGTGCCCAGAGTCTGGTTGCACCTTCAGCTATAACGATAGCATGCTGGATATTCTCAATGAGGATATCGCGATAATACACCAACGCCGGGGTTTCAATCGATTCACAATCCGATAATTCGTAGATGTCTATGGTTTTCATGAAAAATCCTTATACCTCAAACAGGAACTCTATCTCCACAGAAATATCACCAGGGAGCTCATTAACTCCAATCGCGGAACGGGCACCCTTACCATCTTCACCGAAAATCTGTTCCAACAAGCGAGAAGCTCCATCAATAACCTTCGGCTGGTAATGAAAATCATCTGCACTAGCAACGAAACCCAGGATCTTTACAACAGATTTGATCCTATCTAAATTTCCCAGAAATGCTTGGAGTACACTTAAACAATTCATTGTACATATCCGAGCGGCTTCCTGACCTTCTTCTATGGTCCGAGTTGCTCCTAATTTCCCTGTGATGACCGGAATGCCGTTTACTGTAGCACCCTGTCCTGATACATACAACATGTTGCCAACCTGCTTCACTGGCTTATAGATACCTCCTAGAGGGGGAATTGCCGGAAGTTTTAAATTCAACTCCTCAAGTCTATGTCTCACGTCCATTTCTCAATCCTCCTTTATCAACTTCGCCTTTCAACTCTAGATAACCATAGATGGTATACTTTGAAAGACCATAATATTTCGCTATTCTGTCTCCAGCTTTCTTGATGAGAAACGCTCCTCGCTCATCCAGATACCGAAGGCCTTTTATCTTGTCTTCTCGTGTCATTTTTGCAACCGGCTTGCCAACGAATGAGAGCGAATTCTTGACTAATTCATCAAGCAGCTGATTTACATCGGATGCAAACACCTCATGCTTTTCCTCACCAGTATGTTGAAATCCATTTGAGAGCATCCCCTGTGTGATGGTTCCAATCGCCCTTTCGGCCATGAGGAAATCTGTGATATCAAAATTTAGACAGAAAGCTCCAATGACTTCATCCGCGGCATTCCGGAAATAGATGGAAGAAGAATGAAGCAACCTTCCAGAAGCTGTCTGTGTTGAATAGTTGAAGCGGTTGCCATCGCTGTCAGTGCCTCTAAGCACTTCCAACCCGAGATTTGTTCCACAATCACCAATCCTGCGGTTCGTTACATGACCATTGGTGATTGATACAATCGTTGAGTCATACGGCTTATTCTTCAGATCGTGTATCACGATCTCACAATTCAACCCGAATAGACTAGCGATAGCAGTTGAGATCAGCTCAAGGTTCTTCAGTTCTTCTTGTATCGATTCCATAAGTCCTCCAGAAACAGGATACGCAAATCTACTATCAAAACAAGTTAAAAACAATCCTCCTATACATTAAGTTTAGGATAATCAAGTATAGAGAAAACAGGCGCAGCTATGGCTGTCTGTTAGTTTAACCGTAGGGGGTTCCTCCTCTCTGCACCTTTGCATTGCTTTCGGACAACGTGTGTGGAAGTGACAACCTTTCGGTGGATCAAGGGGGCTGGGGACATCACCTTCGAGAATTATCCTTGGAGAGATGTTCTCCGGATCAGGGAAAGGGATTGCGGAGAACAGCGCTTGTGTATAGGGGTGGGCTGGATCGGTAAAAACATCCTTCTTATCAGCTTGCTCCACAATTTTTCCTAGATACATCACTCCTACCGAATCGCATAGATAATTGACAACTCTCAAGTCATGCGTGATAAGAAGATACGTGAGATTATACTGTTCTTGCAAATCCTTGAGCAGATTTATTATCTGCGCCTGGATTGAAACATCAAGTGCGGAAATGGGTTCATCGCATATTATGAGCCGAGGATTAAGGACAAGAGCTCTGGCAATCCCAATCCTTTGCCTTTGCCCTCCACTGAATTCATGTGGATAACGGCGCAATGTATCATCGGGCAGCCCGACTTTCTGGATAATTCCATCTATCAAGGCTTTCCGTTCAATCTGAGTGCCGATCCCGTGCGCGTCAAGTGGTTCTTCCAAAATTCTATGCACCCGCCAGCGTGGATTAAGTGAACTATATGGATCTTGAAAAATCATTTGTATATATTTTCGATAGGCTCGCTGCGCTTCACCCTCCAATGAAAGCAAATCTTTATCATCAAATCTGATAGAGCCAGAAGTTGGAGTTATAAGCCTTAGAATGAGGCGGGCGACGGTGGTTTTTCCGCAGCCAGATTCACCGACTAGACCATAAATGTCGCCTTCTCTAATTGAAAAGCTAATCCCATCGACGGCCTTTAGTTTGTCCCGGCTACGTGAGAAAATCGACCCCTCGTCAGAGAAATGTTTTTTGAGATTATCTACCTGCAGCAGTGGTTTTATAGGAGTCATACACACGCCTCGCTCTGCAAGAAACACCGACAGGTATGGCCTTGCTTGATTTCGATGATCGGGGGGCAGGACTCCCTGCAAATCGGCATAACATGAGAGCATCTAGGATGGAAGTGACAGCCAACAGGAAGCTTTCCAAGTGATGGGACATATCCTTCGATGGTCTTAAGCCTTGTTTCTAAATTATGCAGCTTTGGTAAAGAATTGAGCAATCCTTGGGTATACGGATGCAATGGTGTTTTAAAGAGTTCCCGAGTGCTGGCGGATTCCACAATCTGCCCTGCATACATAACGATGATCCGCTCTGAGAATTCCGCTACCACTCCCAGATCATGGGTTATTAGCAAAATAGACATGCTGGTTTCCCTTTTTAGCGTTTTAAGGAGTTCCAGAATCTGCGCTTGGATGGTGACATCCAAGGCTGTGGTAGGTTCGTCTGCAATAAGCAAGTCGGGTTTACAAGAGATGGCCATAGCGATCATGATCCGCTGGCGCATACCACCTGAATACTGAGTAGGAAAGCTTTTTAGCCGCTGTCTGGCACCTGGTATACGTACTTTCTCCAAAAGATCCACGACAGCTTTTAATGTTTCTTCCTTCGTCAGCTTATTGTGCAGGGTAAGTGATTCGGCAACTTGGTCTCCTATAGTAAGGACTGGATTCAGGCTGGTCATGGGCTCTTGGAAAATCATAGAAATCCTGTTTCCGCGAATATCCCTGAGATGCCGGTCGCTTGATTTTAGTAGGTCTTCGCCCTGAAAGTATATATTTCCACCTTTGTATTGTGCAGGCGGACTATGCAGCAGCCGCATGATGCTCATGGCTGTAACGCTCTTTCCACACCCGCTTTCTCCGACCAAAGCAACAATTTCGTCCTTTCCTATCGCCAGACTGATATCGTCCAGTACTACGACTGAGGACTCTGTTGTCTCGAATGAGAGAGAGAGGTGCTCTACGCTCAGCAATGGGTCGTGTTCCTGAATTGCCATTATCTGCTCCTAGTCCTTCCCTCGGATGTATTCAAGAATCCTTCGCATTGGGAGAATTCTTCGACTCTTTGTACGGGTCTAAACAATGCACGATCTTCGAGCATGGTTTTCGCTGTCTTCATATCTTTAAGTCCAGAGCCGGTGATAATGCAGACCACATCCTCATATTTTGCAAGATCCCCATGCCGGGCCTTCTGTATCAATCCAGCCAGCGAGGATGCTCCTTGGGGTTCCGCGAACACTCCTTCATATGTCGCCAACAGCTTCTGAGCTTCCAGCACTGCCTGAGAATCGACAGCGACATATTCACCCGTTCCTTCTTTGAGAGAGGAAAGGGCCCATCTACCATCTAGTGGGGTTGCGAATTTATTCGAATCGAAATCAGGTGAATCCAGATCGAGTATCGATGCCATGTACCCAGTTTTCTGCACGCCATATTGAGCAGGAAGTGTATCTGCGAGTCCTAAGAACTGCAACTCCTTAAATCCTTTCCAAAGTCCACCATATAGACCTCCACCACCGATGGGGGAAAAGACACATTCGGGTATATGATTGAGCTGAGCCTGCAATTCAAACGCTATGGTTTTTGATCCTTCAACCATGTAGGGGTTCACTGGTCGGGCAGAAATCATTGGCATCAGGCCATGTTCCGCGCAGAATTTTCCCAATGTTCCAAAGAACAGATTATAAGCAGCGACACCATGTTTCTCCGGATCGGGAAATAAAAACAACTGCGATCCATATATCTGGATTTGCTGGTACTTGGTTTCCGCGGTACCATCAGAAACCCATACATTGGCATGAAATCCTTTTTTCGCACAATAAGCTGACAATGCGTTACCTACATTCCCGGAGGATACAGTCGCATAGTTTCTTCGTCCTAGCTCGTTTCCTTTTGAAACCGCAACTGTCATCTGCCGGTCCTTGAAAGATCCGGTCGGATTGCAGCACTCCAACTTAAAATATAGTTTACGCAATCCAAGGAGCTCAGCCAACCGTTCTGATTTGAGCAATGGAGTATTGCCTTCACCAAGAGTCACAATTTTATTCGAATCCTCAACTGGAAGCACAGCAAAGTACTTTTCCCAGAGGGTGCGGTTAGAGTGCCAGTCATCGGCTAGTCTAGGAGTTAGCCGCAATCGGTCGTAATCATAGGTAATGGTGAGTTCCCCATTGTCTTTTGGGCAACGGTACATCTCCACGGTATCATACTCGGCTCCACATTCAACACAGACAAGTCTTGCTTTACTCATATATCGCTTCCTTTTACAATCTCACCATCGCGCATAATCCAGGGAACTTCACGAAAAGCATGTATATCCTCCAAAGGATTGCCAACCAATGCAATGATATCAGCCAGAAAGCCTTCTGCGAGCCGCCCGATACTATCCTGAAGTCCTAGACATGCTGCGCCATTGATGGTGCCTGCTTCAATCGCCTGCGCTTCTGAGAGCCCGCCCCGCTCGCACATCAACTCCAACTCTCGGTAAGTCTCATCGAAAAACGTATTTGAAACCCCGGCATCGGTTCCGACAACTGGGAGTAAACCGAGGTCCACAAGTTTCGAAAAAATACTAAACATACGATCTTCTTGCATCAACAAGAACTTTTCACGTTCGTCAGGCTTTTTTATCCCATCACGCACCGCATCAAAAGTATGATAACTGGCACTAAGGCCATTCATGAAAAAGCGGTGATCGTTTTGATAGTGCTGCATCACATCGGTCTCATAAATCCTCTCAAGAAGCAGATTCTCCTGATTGCGAACGAAACAAGCGCAATGCTCGATACTATCTATTCCCGCTTCCATGCAATTGACAAAACCTCTAGTTGTTAGACAATGTGCGATCGTTGGTAATTTCAGATGATGTGATTCCCTCACGAGTACTGAAATCTCTTCCGTAGAGTAGCTTTCACGATCAGGACCGCTTCCTGGAGTCATCTGCCCCCCAGTTACCATCATTTTAATCGAAGTACAACCCCGTTTGTGGTGTTCCCTCACACTCTTTCGGATCTCATCAGGTGTATCGGCTTCAACATGCATGAAATTCAGATGTCCACCAGTCACCGTAATGGGGGGCCCTGATAGCTGGAATCTAGGCAAACGGTAGAGGGATGTGAGCGAAGGATCTGTAATTTCCAACAACTCCCAGCTGCTTCCAGCATCTCGTACTGTCGTAACTCCTGAAAGCATCATCATCTGAGCTTGGGCCAATGCCCTTGCCAACCGAACCGATTGAGACTGCCCGATATAGTGTATCCGGGCCGTAGGTGTTGAATCAAACTCAAGATGCACATGAGTGTTCACCAGACCAGGAAGCAGATAAAAATCAGAAAGATCCAAAAAAGTGGCTTTGTCATAAATAGGTTGAGGGATTTTATCATACATTCCTATCCAAAGAATCCTATTGCCCTCCACCGCCATCCCGGTCGCATCCAATGTCCGCGATCCACTGTCATAGATTCCTTTTGCATGTAAAACATACATAAAATACTCCTAAATAGTCCTGGCTTTACCCTTCTGGCGTTTGGGGTCCAGGGCTTCTCTTAATCCATCACCAATGAGATTCAATGAGAGGACAGTACACATGATTCCTAATCCTGGATAAAGGATCATCCACGGAGCTTCACGCAGCAAAACCCGGGCATCACCAAGGATGTTTCCCCAGCTAGGCGCCGGAGGCTGGACCCCAACGCCAACGAAACTGATTCCTGCTTCACCTAGGATCGCATAGGCGAATAGGAATGTCTCTTGTACGATAAGAACTGGTAGGACACCAGGAAGAATATGGCTGAATATGATTTTTAATGGTGCGACACCAATCGACCTCGAGGCCTCTACATACTGTTCTCCCTTTAAAACTAAAACTTGACTTCTTACAATCCGTACAGTCCTTGGAGTATAGACCACAGTGAGTGCGATACTCACTCCAAAAGTGCTATCTCGAAACGTGGCTACTAAAGCAATAGCTAGGAGTAAGGAAGGAAATGCCATCATAATGTCCATGAAGCGCATTACCACCATGTCAACTTTATCAAAATAACCAGCTAGCAGCGCGATCAATACCCCAAAAAAAGTAGTCCCAATCATCACCTGCATACCAATGGATAGGCTTACTCGACCACCGATAATGATCCGGGAGAGAACATCGCGTCCAAACTCATCTGTTCCCAGTGGATGCGATTTTGAGGGAGCATTGAGAATTTTTTCATATTGCAAGGTAAAAGCATCCATCTCTATTATATACGGAACTAAAAGAACCGTGGTGGCTAGCATGAGGAATAAGATGGATCCAATAAATAGCGATCTGTTTTTTCGCCATTGCCTCAGGTGGTTTTTAATATTTTTCATCAAGCGCATCCTTGGGTAGTACTAGTATCGATCATGATTTTTTTCCGTATTTAATACGTGGATCGATGAACGCATAGAGAATATCCACGAGTAGGTTGACTAAAAGAATGGATGAGGCAAAGAACAAGAGTCCCCCCTGGACCACAGGGTAGTCTCTTTTTTTGATCGATGAGATGATCAGACTGCCAGCTCCAGGCAAACGGAAAAGATATTCGGTGATGAATGCACCACTGAGAAGCAGTGCGAAAATCATACCGATCGCGGTTACAATCGGTAGAATACCATTCCTCAAGGCATGTTTCATCACAACTATATACTCAGTCTGGCCTTTTGCGCGAGCTGTTGTGATAAAGTCCTGGTTCAGGACCTCCAGCATACTGGACCTCATCAGTCTCGCAATGTACGCAGACCAGATGATACCGATCGATAGAGATGGAAGAAAAAGAGATCTGATCCATGAGAACGCACCACGTGATAGAGGGCTATACCCTCCTGAAGGGAATAGATTCAAGCCGAGCGACAGTGCATAGATGAGTAGAAGTCCTAGGAAAAACTCAGGGATGGATATTCCTAGCAAGGAAAATCCCATGATGGAAGTGTCACGTAGAGAGTTGGGTTTCAGTGATGCCAAAATACCCAGAGGAATGCCGATTATCACTGAAAACAGCATCCCGAAGAAAGCCAGGCTTAGAGTCACAGGTATTCGTTCGAGTATTGATTGAGCCACGCTCCTACCAAGAAAATACGACTCACCGAGATCTCCCCGTAATAAATCAAATATCCAAATCCCGAGGCGTTCGACAATCGGCTTGTTCAATCCCATCCTCTCGCGGATAATCTCAGCGTTTTCAGCTGATTCCGTGCCTAGCATTATTGCAACGGGATCTCCAGGAATCATATTGATAATAAAGAATATCAAAATCCCTAGCAGTATCCAAGTAGGTATGAGTATAAGGATGCGCTTGATGATATAACTGAACAAGTTGTTTACCTCTGGGTTTTTCAAATTTCTGGAGAAGCCGCATGGACTTCCCCAGGATTTTTTTGCCGAAGCCTATTTGGCTGATACATTCCAGAATCTGGGAATCACATAGAATGAAGTGAATCCCTGGTATTTTTTATTGATCGCCTCAAGCTCAAAGTAATCACCGATCTTGATATTGGCGATATCGTCCCACACAAGCTTCTGTATCTGGTCCCAAATTGACTTTCGGACTGTAAAATCGTTGCCTATCCGGATATCATCCAACAATTTATCCATTTTTGGGTTTGCATAATTATATGATGTCACCAATCCCGATTTAAAAGACGAGATGACGACGGCTGGGTCGAGTCGTGGAGACCATCCAGTCTGATTTATATGCCAACCTTTAAGGGACTGCGCTTTCTTAATCTGGCTTGCCCAATCGTAGAACTCTAGCTTCACATTGATACCAGCTGCTTGCCATTGCTCAGACAAGGATATGCATGCTTTGTACATCCAGTCAAAATCTTTATTCACCAAGTAAGTGATCTGCTCGCCTTTATATCCTGCTTTCGCTAGATATTCCTTCACTTTTGCAAGATCCTGGTTGTTATAGATACCTCCGCTTCCAATAGTGGTGAAATAGGCCTGCTCTTCCGCGAATAACGATGGATCGAGACGGACAAAGGTGCCGACTCCCGAAGATACTGCCTGAAGAACCTTCCCCATGTCCAAAGCATGCACAAGTGCTTTTCGGAAGTCCAGATTATTCATCGGTGGTTCCGCGTGGTTCAGTTCAACGAGGATGCTCCATCGGGGTTTGACAATGCTCGAAATCACGTTGGAGTTCTTGCTGATTCGACTATAAGAGGTTACAGGAATAGACTCGGCGAAATCAAATTCACCAGTTTCCAATCCAGCGATTCTACTTTCAGCTTCTGGAACAGGAAGGAAGAAGATTTCATCGAACATCGCGATCCGCTTGCCTCCGAGCCCTGTCGCCTTATCATATCGGCTGTCTGGTACATAATCCGTGAATTTTAAAAATTTCACATGCACGTCCGGAAGCCATTCTCCCAATTTATAAGGACCTGTCCCAATCACATCCGCACCGCGAAGTTCATTGGTCTTATTCTTCTCAGCGATTTCCTTCGGGATAATAATCATTCGAGGTGGAAGCGCTAGGCTTTCCAATAAGGTTATGGGTGCGCCAAGTGTAAACCTAATCGAATAAGGACCAGTGATCTCGAGAGATTTGACCTCCTTGAAAGTAGCTCCGGCAAGATGTGTGCCGGTTACGAAACGATCGAATGAAGCTTTGACATCCTCTGCGGTCATCTCTTTTCCATTGTGGAACTTGATGCCCTTCCGTAGTTGCATGTCATACACAAGTCTGTCTGCTGATACGGTGTACGTATCGACCAGTTGCGGGATGATGTCGTAAGCATCCCCAAAAGTAAACAAGGTTTCAAAGATATACGCGGAGGTCTGCCTCGTCGCAGTGGTCGATGAAAATCCTTCATCGAGCGAAAGAGGGTTCGTGGTCATGGCTGCCCTAAAAACAGAGGTGGTTGCCTCCTTTTGAGCTGCCCCAAATGCAAACGTGGCTGTACATGCCAGCAATAGAATCAAAATGATATGTCTTTTCATATCTTCCTCCTTGCGGTACGCTTATGAGCATCGTAGCATGCCGTATAGTGGTTGTCAAATTTTTTTGTTGTGAAAAAAATTTTGTTGTTAATATATTCAGTTATGGTATATTTAAGATGAAAATGTTTATATAAAAATTCAAATATTTCCTGGAGGTTGTATGGAAGATTTTATCATGAAAGGAAATAACCGTTCGTTTGCAGCAATTTTCCCTCATTCGGATGATTTTAGCATCTTTGCTGGGGGGACAATGCTACGCCTGATGGAACAAGGGTGGACTGGATATTTCATCCGCTTAACCAACGATGAGAAGGACTCTCACGACCTGTCTATTGGTGAGACAATCTTCCGTATAGAGAACGAGACTCAGGCTGTTGCGAAAGCTATGGGCATACGCAAGGTGTACGATTTCAATTATCAGAATCATTATCTATCGCACGAAATGGCAGTGGAGATCCGTCATCGACTCATTTTTCTTTTCAGGTTGCTGAAGATCGATATGGTGATTTCTTTTAATCCGTGGGGGCATGACGAGGAAAATCCCGACCATACCGTTTGCGGAATCGCTGTCGAGCAGGCTTGTTGGATGTCAGGACGGGCACTCGATCTGCCAGAGCTAGCGGATGCAGGAATCGATAGGCACCCGGTAACGGAAAAATTGTATGTCAGCAGGAATCATCAGACTGATGATTTCTGGGTTGATATTGATATGTATTCAGAGCGTAAGCTAAACCTTACCATGATGCATACTACTCCCATGCGGAATATGTGGGACAGCTATACTCGGAAAAAGACAGTGGACACAGAGACCGCATTCACGGATATCAAGGAATTCGCAAAGCATAATTTTGTTGAGCACCTATGTGCAAAACCCTATTGCGAAGCGTTTCATCACATTTCCTCAGGGTCATATTAGGAGTAATCAAATGACTGAAAATCTCATGACCCGATTAGGGTTGAATCCTGTTGTGAATGCTATCGGTACTATGACCATGCTAGGAGGTTCGCTGATGGATCCTTCTGTATTGGATGCGATGAGGGAAGCTTCTAAGTCCTATGTGGAACTCGCAGAACTTCATGACCGAGCCGGAGCATACATCGCGGAACTGCTAGGGGTAGAGGGCGCATGCATCACGTGTGGTGCCGCGGCAGGGATGACAATCGCGACAGCGGCTTGCATGGCTGGAAAGGATCCTTTGAAAATCGAACAATTACCAAACACACTGGAGATGAGAAATACCTGCGTGGTGCTTGCGGCTCATGATTCGCCTTTTATCCAAGGGATTCGGATGGCTGGCGCGCGGATAGTGATGGCTGGAGAAAAAAATTCTCGACTAGAACCTCAAGAGCTTGCTTCGCTTCTTAATGACCAAGTCGCCTGTGTGTTTTATATTGCGGAAAGCACTGAAGTCGTGGGATCCCTACCGCTTTCAGAAGTGATAGCTATTGCCCATGCCCACAATGTTCCTGTACTGGTGGATGCAGCCGCAGAGATTCCTCCGCAGACAAGTTATAAGGAAATGCTTTCTCTAGGAGCTGACCTTGTGATACTCAGCGGAGGAAAGGAATTACGGGGTCCGCAATCCTCAGGTCTCATTCTGGGTAGATTGGATCTTATCGCCTGTTGCAACGCGAATGGATGTCCGCACCATAGTATTGGAAGACCTATGAAGGTTGACAAAGAAACGATTGCCGGGCTTACGCGAGCTGTAGAGTTATATCTAGCCAAAGATTATTCAGTGGAAATGGTCCGTTGGAAAGCTTGGATGGCTGAGATGGTCGCCTTGTGTGTCCAGCATCCGAGCTTAACTTGTTATGAAGGGTATCCAAAAAATCCTGGGGTTCAACCAACCATTATCCCAAGAGCATACTTCCGGCATAGTGAGATTGGATCAGAACAGTTCGCTGATGAATTGAAAAAACTGGGCATCTGGGTATGGGTTGAAAACGAATGGATTGTAGTGAATCCACAATGTCTGGATTATAAACAGGTTGAGTTGATAACACAGTCGATTATCGCGGTTGCGAGTGTTTTTTCCAACAAGCAGCATGCACTGTGAGCCTATCGTCTTTACAACACCCACAATCATGCATCTATCTTTAATAAGGTTTCAGATATCCTGCTATTGATTGAGTATAAAATTAAAATCTACTCTTCTGCCAAAAACCAAATAACAAATAAGCATGCATATATGCAGAGGTGGACCATGATTCCTTTATCATGAATATTCTGGTACTTCCAGCTATGCGACAATTTTGTAAAATAGGTTGGAAGCTCAAACACCACTATGCATCTTTTCTCTTGCATATGGATTCGGCAAAGGTTATTCTTGCTATAAATATAAAGGTATCAACCACGATTCGAGGGTTCCATGCCTGGTGATTGCAACTGGAGGATTAGAATGAACAAGCAGCAATTGGCCTCGAAGATCTGGGAAGCCGCCAACAAGATGCGCTCCAAGATAGAGGCCAACGATTATAAAGACTACATCCTGGGTTTCATTTTCTATAAGTATATATCTGATAAAGAAATGAAATTCCTGAAAAATAATGACTTCGATGATGATGACATCCGGTCCCTCGCAGAGGATGACGTTGATGTTGTGAAGTACATTCAGCAGAATGTGGGTTATTTCATTGCATACGATCATCTATTCTCCACATGGATCGAGATGGGGAAGGACTTCGATGTCTCCAACGTGAGGGATGCGCTTTCAGCGTTCAACCGCAATATCAATCCTTCACACAAGAAGGTGTTTGAGAAGATATTCGATACGCTGCAGACAGGCCTGAGCAAGCTCGGCGACAGCTCCGGAACCCAGACCAAAGCGATACGGGATCTTATCCAGCTGATAAAAGTCATACCGATGGACGGCAAGCAGGGCTATGATGTCCTGGGCTTCATTTACGAATACCTGATAAGCATGTTCGCGGCCAGTGCAGGAAAGAAGGCGGGTGAGTTCTACACGCCGCACGAGGTGTCGATCCTCATGTCCGAGATAGTGGCTGATCACCTCAAGGACATGAAGGAGATAAAGATCTACGATCCGACAAGCGGGTCCGGATCGTTGCTGATCAACATAGGACGTTCTGTCGCCAGGCATATCGATGATGAGAACAGCATCAAGTACTATGCCCAGGAGCTTAAGGAGAATACGTACAACCTCACGCGTATGAACATGATCATGCGTGGGATACTTCCCGACAATATCGTTACTCGGAATGGTGATACGCTTGATGATGATTGGCCGTATTTTGAGGACAACGATCCGGTGAATACCTACGATCCCCTCTATGTGGATGCGGTGGTCTCCAATCCTCCCTACTCACAGGTCTGGGATCCTTCCAACAAGGAATCAGATCCGAGATATGCCCGGTTTGGTCTTGCCCCGAAAAGCAAGGCGGACTATGCCTTCCTCCTGCATGATCTTTATCATCTGAAACCTACTGGGATCATGACCATCGTCCTGCCACATGGAGTTTTGTTTCGAGGGGGAGAGGAGGAAAGGATTCGAAAGAATCTCATCGAATACAACCATATTGATGCGGTAATTGGTCTTCCTGCAAATATCTTCTTCGGTACAGGAATACCCACCATCATCATGGTTCTGAAGATGAATAGGACTACGGACGATGTGCTGATTGTCGATGCTTCCAGAGGTTTCGCCAAGGTCGGAAAGAACAACAAGCTCAGGGCATCAGACATCAAGAGGATTGTGGATGCTGTCATAGAGCGAAGGAATAATCCGGGGTTCTCGAGGGCAGTAAGCAAGGATGAGATACGAAGGAATGAGTATAATTTGAACATCCCAAGGTATGTCGATTCATCTGACGCTGCTGAAAGGTGGGACATCTACTCATTGATGCTCGGGGGTATTCCTGAGAACGAAATTGATGATCTGAAGTCCTATTGGGAAGCTTTTCCTGGACTGAAAGATGAGCTGTTCGCGAAGGCTGATGGGCCATACAGCACTTTGGCAGTGGACGATATAAGAGGAGTTGTCTTGTCCCATCCTAGTGTTACCAGATTCGTAGAACGTTATGCTCGTTCTTTTAATGGTTTTGGTGAAATGCTTAGGAATGAATTGATCTTGGGAATGGACAATCTGAACATCATCAGTGGGGAGTCTACTCTCAGCGATGATATCTTCTCACGCCTCGATGGGATTCCGTTGGTCGACAAGTATGCTGTCTATCAATTGCTGGATGATGAATGGACAAGCATAGCTATAGATCTGGAGATATTGCAGACGGAAGGGTTCGATGCATCAAGAAAGGTAGAGCCAAGGATGGTCGTGAAGAAAGAAGAAGAGGTCCAGGATGGATGGAAGGGGAGGGTGATTCCCTTCGAGCTGATAGAGCGGACACTGCTGAAGGATCAATACAGTCAACTTCATGGAACCGAGGCCAGAATTTCTGAAATTGCTGCAACCTATGAAGAGATCTTGGATTCATTGTCTGAGGAGGAAAAGGAGTCGGAAGCCGTCAATGATACAAAAGATGCTTTTGTATCATCCTGGATTGCAAAAGAAGCAAAAAGATTGCTTGCTGATAAGAAAAAGGGGATTAAGATTCCAGAAGACTCCTTTGAAGCTAAGATTATGACTACCAATGAGTTGATGTCAGAAGAGAAACTACTGAAAGCTATGCTGAAGTCACAATCCATTGAGCTTCACACCAAGACCAAGAAAGTAATAGAGAATCTTACTGAAGATGAGGTTAAGCAATTGCTTGATGAGAAATGGATCGAACCTCTTCTGCTTAGCATCAATTCCATTCCCAGGACAATTATTGACGTGCTGATCACAAAGATTGGTGCGCTTGAAGGGAAGTACAAGACTACCTATTCGGAAATTGAGAATGAATTAGAAAAGACTGAAATTACCATTAGTTCAATGATGAAAGAACTTACGGGAGACCCCCATGATCTGAAAGGGCTGGAAGAATTCATGTCGTTGTTGGGGGTGGAGTGATATGCAAGAGGACAAAAAGAAACCTGCAATTCGATTTGCTGGATTCGCTGAGCCTTGGGAACAGCGTAAGTTGGAAACCTTGCTGATAGAATATGATAATAAATTGCAAGGCGGAGGACATCCTATTGCTACTTCTTCCCGACAAGGTCTCTTCCTACAATCTGAATATTTTGATGGAGCAAGAAGTGGTATCAATGAATCTCTGACGTTCCATCTGGTACCAGAAGGCTATGTTACTTTTCGACACATGTCTGATGATTCAACGTTTCATTTCAACCAAAACACGTTTGAAACACCTGTTCTCGTGAGTAAGGAGTATCCAGTATTTACTTCGAACGATTATAGTGATACAAAGTTCATCCTATACCATCTAAACTATTCACCTCACTTTACGACTTTTTCACACATGCAAAAACTTGGCGGAACGCGAGTGCGTTTGTACTACAAAATATTAAAAGAGTATAAATTGAAAGCGCCCTCAGTCGATGAGCAGAAGAAGATCGGAGCCTTTTTTAACACCATCGAAAACCTTATCACCCTTCATCAGCGTAAGTGTGAAAAATTGGTTTCTGTAAAGAAATCCATGCTCGAGAAAATGTTTCCAAAAAACGGCTCGAATGTTCCAGAAATTAGATTTGGTGGATTTACTGACCCTTGGGAACAGCGTAAGTTGGGAGATATTGCAGAAATTAAAGATAGTGCTAGAGTATCAAATAAACTATGGGTTAAATCAGGAATCCGCTATCTCCGTTCTAGTGATATTGTAAATAAGGATCTGGAAGGTGATCTATATATTTCTGAAGAAACGTATGAACAATTAAAAAATCAAACAGGAGTACCTGAGAAGGGAGACGTTCTTTTTGCAAGTGGTGGTAAGATTGGTGTTACTTATCTAAAATTAGACGATAAGCCAATTTACGTTCAGGGTGGCGCAATTCTCTACATCAGATCATCAAAATCAAAGATGATCGATGGTTCTTACTTAGATATTTGTTTTGAGACTCCACTTATTCAGAAATACATCGAGGAAGTGTCGTCTGGTGGTACGATAAAACACTTTACCCTTAAACCTGCAAAATCAATACCTATACTACTTCCTTTGAGAGAGGAACAGCATAAAATTGGACAGTTCTTTACCATGCTTAACAACCTTATCACCCTTCATCAACGTAAGCTTGAAAAATTGAAGAATATCAAGAAATCGATGCTCGGAAAAATGTTTGTTTAAAGGCGGGTAAATTGACATGCACCAACCTAATTCAGTATTCACTAAGGAATCCGAGTTTGAACAAGCCCTCATAGAAGTGCTTTCAAGAAAAGGTTGGGAACAGCAGGTGATCAACAACCCAACTGAGAAAGACTTGATAGAGAACTGGAGAGGGATCCTCAACAACAACAACATGATTCGTGACAGGCTAAATGGCTATCCGCTGACCGATGGTGAGATGCAGCAGATTTTGGAGCAGGTGATTGCATTGAGAACCCCTCTGAAGCTGAACGGCTTCATGAATGGAAAGACTGTCGCCATCAAACGTGACAACCCCAATGATGCTGAGCATTTCGGGAAAGAGATAAGCCTCAAGATATATGACCGGAACGAGATTGCAGCCGGACAAAGTCGTTACCAGATAGTGAAGCAACCGAAGTTCTTCTCACGTGAAGCAATTGCATATGATCGCAGGGGTGATTTGATGCTCTTGATAAACGGGATGCCTGTTATTCATATCGAATTGAAGAAAAGCGGCATCTCAGTGAGTCAAGCATATAACCAGATCGAGAAGTATGCAAACGAAGGCTTCTTTTCGGGTCTCTTTTCTCTTATCCAGGTGTTTGTCGCCATGGAGCCGAATGAGACAGTCTATTTTGCAAGTCCTGGACCTGACGGAAAGTTCATCAAGGACTACTATTTCCACTGGGCAGATTTCAACAATGAGCCGATAAATGGGTGGCAATACATTGCTACGTCGCTCCTTTCGATTCCGATGGCTCATCAACTAATAGGTTTTTATACAGTCGCTGATGGCTCTGACGGAATTTTGAAAGTGATGCGAAGCTACCAGTATTATGCCTCAAGTGCGATCTCCGATCGCGTCTCCAAAGCCCTCTGGGATGGAAGTGAGATGCGGGGAGGGTATATATGGCATACGACAGGTTCGGGAAAGACCATGACGAGCTTCAAGTCCGCTCAACTTATCGCCAACTCCAAAGACGCTGATAAGGTTGTCTTCCTTATGGACAGGATTGAGTTAGGGACTCAATCGCTCAAAGAATACCGCGCCTTCGCGAGTGAGACCGAGGATGTCCAGGCGACGGAAGACACCTATGTGCTCATATCGAGGTTGAAGAGTTCAGACCCTGCGGACACGCTCATAGTCACATCGATACAGAAGATGAGCAGGATCAGGGACGATGGCCTTGGTGCCCGCGATTTAGCAAAGATTAGTTCCAAGAGGATGGTGTTCATCGTGGACGAGGCTCATCGCTCCACTTTCGGGGAGATGCTCCTGACTGTGAAGGAGACCTTCCCCCGAGCCATGTTATTCGGCTTCACAGGGACTCCGATACTTGAAGAAAACGAGAAGAAGAATAGCACCACCTCGACAGTGTTTGGAGATGAGCTTCACCGGTACAGCATCGCTGACGGCATAAGGGATAGGAACGTGCTTGGTTTCGACCCGTACAAGGTGCTCACATTCAGGGATCGGGACTTGAGAAGGGCCGTTGCGTTGGAGAAGGCGAGAGCGAAAACTGAAGAGGAGGCAATTGGGGATCCAAAGAAGAACAGGATCTATTATCACTATATGAATGAGGTCCCGATGGCCGGATATGTAGGTGATGATGGGCGGCAAATCCAAGGGATTGAGGATCATATTCCCAATTCCCAATACCTCACACCGGAGCACCAAGGTGCTGTGATTTGTGATATAGCGGACACTTGGACGACCTTGAGCCATGGGGGCAAGTTCCATGCGATCTTCGCCACGAGTAGCATCCATGAAGCTATTGAATACTACAGGTTGCTTAAGACGGAGAAGCCCGATCTTAAGGTGACATGTCTCTTCGATCCTGGCATCGACAATAATGGAGGAGTGGAGTTTAAGGAAGACGGGCTTATCGAGATCGTCAATGATTATAACAACCGCTATGGTCAGGACTTCTCGCTTTCCAATTATGATAAGTTCAAGAAGGATATTTCAAACAGGCTCGCGCACAAGGATCCATATAGAATGATAGAGAAGACACCAGAAAAGCAGCTGCAGATGTTGATTGTCGTCGACCAGATGCTCACGGGTTTTGATTCCAAATGGCTCAACACACTATATCTTGACAAGCAGCTTCGGTATGAAAATGTCATTCAAGCTTTCTCAAGGACAAACAGAATTTTCGGGCCAGACAAACCGTTCGGAGTTGTCAGATACTATAGAAGACCCCACACGATGGAGAAGAACATAGAGAAGGCTGTGAAGCTCTATTCCGGAGACAGGCCTATCGACCTATTCGTAGAGAAGCTCGATAGGAATCTTGAGAAGATGAATTCCGTCTATGATGAGATCTCAGAACTATTCATCCAGGCCGGAAGCCCTGACCGCGAGAGACTTCCGGATGACAATTCGGAGAGGGGTAAGTTCGCATCGCTTTTTAAGAAGCTAAACGATTACCTGGAAGCTGCAAGAGTGCAGGGTTTCAAATGGGAAAAAGCCAGTTATGAATTTGGAGAGGGAGAGTATAAAAAAACCATCAATATGGCATTTGATGAAAACGAATACCTCATACTTGTTCAGCGTTATAAAGAGCTTTTCAATGGCGGAGGAGGAGATGGTGATGACCCTGGTGATGTTCCCTACCCGATAGACGGGAACCTTACAGAAATAGATACTGGGAAGATAGATAAGGACTATATGGATTCTCGCTTCGAAAAATATCTTAAAGCCCTCAATCTGGGCGATGAGGAGGAAAAGCAGAAGACGCTGGATGATCTTCACAAGTCCTTCGCAGCTCTCACGCAGGAGGAGCAGAAATATGCAGCCCTATTTCTTCACGATATCCAAAGGGGGAGTGTAGTCATAGAAAAGGGAAAGACCTTCAGGGATTACGTCATAGAATATCAAGCCAGGATAAAGAACGACCAGGTACACAGACTTGCGGTAGTTTTTGGATTGGACGAAGGCAAACTCAGAAATATAATGAAGGTTCGAGTGTCAGCGTCAAGTATAAACGAATATGGAAGGTTCGAGGACCTGAAAAGTACTGTGGACAGAAGCAAGGCAAAGGAATATTTCGAGGGTATAGAGAAAGCAAAGATCAAGGAATATAGGGTTAATGCGAAAACCGACAAGCTCTTACGAGCATTCATCCTTAGTGGTGGATTTGATATCTGAGTTGTTTTGATGTCCTGAGAGGCAAAACTGAGAGTGAAAATAAATCTAATCCCTCATCTTCCTTGGGAACAGCGTAAGTTTAGTTTTTTCTTCGACTGTTCAATACCGAACAATAGCTTATCTCGTGATAAATTAAGTTTCGAATGTGGTGAAATCAAGAACGTTCATTATGGCGATGTGTTGATAAAATTTGGGGCATGTATTGATGTAGCTAAGGATGCGATCCCTTATATAATATGTGCTAGTGAAGAGGATTATAAGAATCAATACCTTAAGAATGGTGATGTGATTATGGCGGATGCTGCTGAGGATGAAACAGTAGGAAAAGTTTCCGAAATTGTAAATCTTGAGGATAGAAAAATTGTTTCAGGATTACATACCATAGTCTGTAGACCAAAAGAAAAAATGCAACCTTATTTTTTAGGTTATTACATCAATTCTTCGGCCTACCATTCTCAATTAATTCCTTTAATGCAAGGAACTAAAGTATCTTCATTAAGTAAGACAAATTTAGCAAAAACCTATGTATGTTTTCCCACAGCTCCGAAAGAACAAGCACAACTTGGAATTTTCTTTAAAAGTCTTGATAACCTTATCACCCTTCATCAGCGTGAGCCTTTCCATTTTCCTATATTACCAATCCTGAAAGCGAGCGCATCACAATATCAACATCCCTGTTCTCGAGTTCTTGGATGATATGCAGATATGTCTTTTGGGTTGTCGTCATGCTTGAATGTCCCAACCTCCTGGCTACACTTGCGATTGATACTCCAGCAAACAGTAATAGTGAGGCATGCGTGTGCCGCAATCCGTGAATTGAGATAACAGGCACATTCGCCTTTTTACAATGTCTCTCCAAAATATTGTTGATTGTTGAGTTATAGACTCTCCCTCGAATAAAAATAAGATCATCTTTTGGTATGTCTCTGATGAGCTCAGATATTTGTATCACAATTTGCCAATCGATCTGGACCTTGCGAACCGAAGAATGATTTTTAGTCGGAAGAAAACCCCCGTCACCTTTGTAGTTCCATGTTTTATTTACAGAAATCATCTGGTGGGCAAAATCAAAATCTCCTGGTGTCAACGCCAAAGCTTCTGAAAAGCGGAGCCCTGTTTTTGCAATCAACAATATCAGCCAGTCCCAGCTCAATTTAGCGTTAAGATTTAATCCTGAAAGCATTTTCTGCAATTCAAACTGGTTGAGATACTTGGGCTTCTTTTCTCTTGGAGCTTTCCCCTTTATTATTGCCTTACGAGTAGGGTCCCTTTCTATAAGGCCTTCATCTACAGCATCCATAATTGCTGCCTTTAATTGGTGATGAAAATCCATCGTGGTTTGTCGTTCGTGCAACTCTGCATAGTTGTTTAGTAACTTCTGATATGCTGTGCGATTCATATCGCAAGTTCGAAGGTTGGGGATGAGTTTCTTTAACCAAGTTTCTGTTTGGTTATACTTATCCATCGTGACCTTCCTTATCGCCCCTTCCTTATAGATACTAATCCAACGGGAATAGTAAATGTAAAAAAGCTCTTCATTTTGAGTTATATCTATCATCATGGGTCCTCCATCGGCATATATGCTCACGCTGATGAAGGGTGATAAGGTTTGAAATACTCTCAAAAAATGTTGTAATCTTTTTCTGTTCAGTAAGACTTGGAAAAGATATCAAGATATTTTCCAAATAAGAATAGTATAAATTTGATACATTGCCACCTTCCACCCGTTTTGCAAATTCATATTTCAATTTGGAATTAAACATGTACGCAGTAAACAACGGATTTTGTACTGTATTATATACAGAGATCATTTCTCCGATTGCTATGTTAGGAAGGCTTAACCATGAGCAATTTGCAAAATCTAAGGGATCCTCTCCAACTCGTGGAACCAAAACTTCAGAACCCGTACTAAATTTTAAGTTTTCCCTTGGAATATTTGTATATGAGAAGATTTTATCTATTTTTTCAGAATGCTTTGTATATAATTCACCATATCTAACACATGGGATTTCAGCATTTTCTGAAACTGACCATTTTGGTGCACTTTTTCCATAATAAAAATATCCATACTCACCAAGCTTACGCTGTTCCCAAGCTGTACTTAACAACGAGTGAATTAGTACATGGAGTTTATAGTAACCGTTAACAAGTTGGGGATATTCAACTGGGGAGCCGTGGTGTATGCTAAAAATTGGCAAAGTGGTTAGCGCACTAAATGACTCGTAGGAGGAGCTTTCAATAATATCACAGGTGGCAATTTTAAAATTCAAGTGAGGGTCGTATTATCCTGGTTTGCACTGTTCCTCGGAGAATTGATTTTATAAAAGAGTAAAGGAGGCTGCTGATGGCAATCCCAAAATATGATGAGATCCAGTTCAAAGCATTACAGGTGATGAAGGATGGCAAAGCCAGGAAAGCTAAGGATTTCGTCGAACCACTAGCCACGGTATTCAATCTTTCTGAGGATGATTTGTCCAAAGAATATGACTCAGGGAATGGTTTCATTTTTCTTGATAGAATCAATTGGGCGCTGTCGTATCTGAATATGGCTGGAGTTGTCATGAAACCAAAACGGGGGTTTTATCAGATAAATGATCAAGGTCGATCCTTGTCGGCTGATGAGACACGGTTTAGGTCGTATGTTTCAGCAAAGTACAAGGAGCGGGTTGGCACCTATCAAAAACAGCAGCCTGACAAGTCGGAAGAGCCGACCTTGTCCACGAATGGCATGACGCCCGAAGAAATCCTTAACTCATGCTATCACGGCATCAAGGAGGCCAGATTCCAGGAGATCATCGAGACGATTCTTTCCAAGTCCCCGCGGGTATTTGAAAGGATCGTGGTGGAACTGTTGCAAAAGATGGGATATGGTGGGGAGATAAAGGACTCCGGAATGGTAACCCAATACACCAATGACAAGGGGATCGACGGGGTGATCAACGAGGATGTGCTGGGATTCGGGCGGGTATGCATCCAAGCAAAGAAGTATGGCATCGGGAATCTGGTCGGACGGGATGAGTTGCAGAAGTTCGCCGGAGCCTTAATGCAGGCACAGTCGAACAAGGGTGTGTTCATAACTACTTCGGATTTCACCAAGAGCTCATATGAGTTCGTTCATACCCTGAATGCGAACATCCGTATCATCCTCATCAGCGGAAAAGATCTGGCAAGCTATATATTTGATTACAACCTAGGGATGCAGACGGAGAAGGTGATCGAGATCAAACGATTGGACAGTGATTTCTGGGATAGCCTTCAGGATGATCAGGTTGGAGGGTAATATCAACTAAGAGGCTTATCTTTGCCATGAAAAGGAGTTCTTGTGTACAAGCGAATGAAAAGGGTGTGTATACTCGTGACGGTAGTGCTGTTGTTGGGAGGATTATTGGGAGCCGCCTCCATCGGGGACAGAAATACAAGTGTCACAGTAGATGACCTTCTAGATGTCTATGGGGTTTTAAAGGATCAAGAATCGAGGCTTGTCGAGGACTTAGTGGCCCGCCTTGAGCTGATACTAGGCCAGGAACCAGCTCTTTGGGAGACGGATGCCGATTTTACCCAACGATTGGCGGCGGAGATGTCAGCTGAGGAAGCTGCACATGAGATGGCGCAGCGTGGATTGGATGGCTTGCGGATGGCTCTCGGTATGCAACTGGCTAGCTATAGAGGAGATTTGGTTCCCCAGCTGATACCTGTTCTCGGTTATGTACATCGAGTACTTGAGGTGATTCCCGAAGGGATGGCCGGGGTGCTTGGTTTGGTGAAGTCGGGAGTGGAATCACTATCGCAACAAGAAGGAATTGCGGCAGCAATGCTGAGTGCGGGGGAGTTTGATCGCAATCGGAGAATGTGGCCGGTCACTGTGAGTTTTGTTGATGGAGAACTTTACGGGTTCAGGTATGGCTATGAAATAGATCTGGGGTGCAGTGGAGATCTACGTAGGACTATAGAGGAGTTCGATTCTGCGCTTAGGTGGGGAAAGCTGACAGTGGAGGGCCGCTGGATGGTAAAGTTTTCCTCGGAGGATAAAGAAGCGCATGTGCAGGTTGTCGACTTAACGGTGACCAACTTGTTGACGGGCGAGCGGTTTGTGGAGGATGTGGATCCATTAGAAGGGAGTTTGCTGATTGATGAAGACATCTTATACACTGATTATTTGCGTCCAGGTGCAACAATAACCGACGCCGCGCTCTCAAGGACTTTATACCTGTACAACTGGACCTATTATACCCCGGAATCCGTGATCGAGAAATTCGAGAAGGAATACGGTGTGAAGGTATTCCTGGACTACTTCGCATCGAACGAAGACATGTTCGCCAAGCTCAAGGCCGGTAGGAGCTGGTACGATATCGTATTCCCATCCCAGGACTACACCTCGATCATGATTACCGAGGACATGTTGCTGCCGATCGACAAGAGCAAGATTCCCAATCTGCAGTACATCAGTCCGCTGGTGCTCGACAAAGCCACCTACGATCCGGACATGTCGTGGTCGGTCCCCTACTTCATGGGTGCTCCGGGCATCGCGGTAAACAAGACGAAAGCCCCTGCCGGTTATGCCCGCGACTGGAGTATTTTTGCCGACACCCGCATGGATGGCCGCATGAGCATGCTGGATGATATGCGCGAGGTCATGGGTGATGCGCTTGCCCACCTTGGCTATTCAGTGAACACTACCAACGACGCCGAGTTGGCTCAGGCTCAAAAACTGATCAATGAGCAGTGGAAGCCCAATCTAGTGAAATTCGATGCCGAAGGTTTCGCCAAGAGCTTCTCGAGTGGCGAGTTCTGGGTAGTACAAGGGTATGCCGAAGCGGTGTTCGAGGAGCTTGAGGAGAACCGCTGGGACGAGGTCGATTTCTTTCTCCCACCCGAAGGCGGTCCGATGTATCTCGACTCCATGGTCATTCCCAAGGGGGCACGGAATGTCGAGCTGGCCCACCAGTTCATCGACTTCATCCATCGCCCCGAGATCTACGCCGAGTTCCTTGACCGGTTCCACTTCCCTGCTTCGGTCCATACCAAGGCAGCCGAGCTCATGACGGTAGAACCGTTCTATCAGGGTGAGAATCTGGTGAACTATGAATTGAAGAACGATGTCGGTGCCGACCTCGAGAAGTACAACGAGATCTGGCTAACGATCCGGTACCTCGACTATTCAGGTACTACATATGGATTTTAGATGAGGAAGACCAGACACTATCTCGTAATCAGCAATAATTCGGATGTGTTCCGGTCAATAACGACAAAATAATAAAATGTCCTCTCTCAGCTTTCGTTTCCCTTTGTCCTATTAGCCAGCAACCATTCAGTCCTCTCCATGAGTTCCTTGGGCAGTCTCTCTCCGATTGTCTGGATATTCACATCCTATTCGTCAATCAATACATGCCCAGCAGCAAAGAATCGGATTGGACTCGTATAATCTTTGGTTACACAAAAAGGTTTTTCCCTTTGTGCATATCCCATGGTTTCAAAATACACGAGGTTTCATTTCGACGAGTCATCCTTCCAGGAAATGCGCACTCAAATAAAGGCAGTTATTGTAAGTAAACCTCAAAATTACGCATTCCAGAGGGGTTTTTCGCCTTTTATACCCTCATGGGATTGTATCAAAGTCTACGATAAGACGTCACGTGGATGGACTAACGTGTGGTTCACCAAGCCGATGGAAACCACATTCACCGCCACCACCTCGTGGGCGCCATTGAGCGAGATGCAGAGGAAATGCTCCTGCTGGCGAGTGCCGAAATGGCGGACAAGCGGGTACGCGTCGCTCGGGAAAATGATCTGCTTGCGCTTGGAAGGCAACCGGCGGCGGCCAAGCTCAAGAGCAGCACAGATGAGTGAGGCTTTCGCCAGACCCATTCCGTCGACCACCATCAGGGTTTCCACCGAGACTTCGTCGTCAGGCCTCCGTTGGTCTAGAAAATCAAGCACCCGTGAAGCCAGGACCGGCGCAGGGACTTTCATAGTCCCCGACCCGATCATGATGGTGAGCAGTTCGGTGTCGGCCAGCGCTAGCGATCCCTTTTCGCGGAGTTTCTCTCTTGGACGTTCGGCGGACGTCAGCTCTTTGATGTGAAGTTCCGGATTTGGTTTATCTTGATAGGTTTTCATGCTTATCCAACGCCTCGGGAAGGCGGAATGCTTCAGATTGCCATCGACGGGATGAAAGATTCGGAGGGAAGTGGTACACTTAGATATCATCACGTGGGCGGTATCATGAAAATCAAGTCGAATTTCAGACGTTTCCTCGGTTATGTCAAACCCTATTGGTATCTGATTTTTTTCGCGGCGATCGGTGGGGCGGTAAAGTTCACCATGCCCCTGGTTTTTCCCCAGGTTTTAAGCTACTTGGTGGACAATGTGCTTGGCACGGAATCAGTGATGGCGATGGAGCAGAAGCGCCAAACCATCGTGAACCTGATGGTTCTCGTGCTGGGACTGCACGTATTCGTGTATATTCCTTTCACCTATCTCCGGCATTTCGCCGCTCAGAAAGCATCCAATAATACCATTTTCGACCTGCGGTACGATCTCTACCTCCACATCCAGCGGATGAGCGCCTCGTATTTCAACTCGCGGCAGTCCGGCAGTATAGTTGCGCGGTTGATCAGCGATATAGCGCAAGCGCAGAACCTGATTGGGAACGCCCTTACGAACGTATGGATCGATGGCGTGGTCATCTTCTTCATGCTGTTCATCATGCTGCGGATCAATGTCTCGCTCACCCTCATCTCGCTCACCATCTTCCCTCCCTATATCTTCATCACCCGAAAACTCAAGCGGAGGATGCGCGAGGCCAGCCGCAAAGTGCAGGATGGAACCGAAGCCATGCAGGGGAATCTGCAGGAGAAGGTCTCGGGATATAATGTGGTGCAGTCCTTCACCCGCGAACCTGAGGAGCAGCAAAGTTTCCAAGGCGAGGCGCGGGCTTTGCTGCACGATAGCCTCACCGGAGCGAAATGGAACTCGGTGAACGCGACTTCGGTAGGTTTTCTCACGGGTATCGCGCCGGTGCTGGTGGTATTCGCCGCTAGCTTCCTCATCCTCGACGGAGAGCTCACCTTGGGGCAGATGATCCTGTTCTACTCTTATCTGGGGTATTTCTATCTTCCAGTCAACCGCTTCTCGGAACTCACCCAGGTTCTCAGCACCTCAATGGCGGCGATAGACCGGATTTTCGAAGTCCTGGATATCGTGCCGGAAATCCAAGATGCGCCGGATGCAGTGGTCTGCACAAAGACCGATGCCCGGGATATCGAATTCAAAGCGGTGGATTTCAGTTATTATAATGCATCCAGGCCGGCGCTCCACCAGGTGGACTTCACCATCAAGGAAGGCGAGACTGTGGCGATCGTGGGTCCATCAGGCTCTGGCAAGACCACTATCATCAACCTTATCGCCCGGTTCTATGATGTCTCCGAGGGATCCATCCGTATAGGCGGTAGGGATATCAGGCAGTATTCTTTGCGTTCCTTACGCCAGAATATCGGCATGGTGTTTCAGGAGTCCCTTTTGTTTTGTGGAACCATCAAGGATAACATCCGCTTTGGGGACACAGCAGCCACGGACAAGCAGGTCCTGGAAGCTGCGGATAAGGCGAACGCTACCCGTTTCATCCTAGAGCAGGAGCAAGGCTTCGATACGATTATCGGAGAGCGTGGTACCCGTCTGAGCGGAGGGCAGCGGCAACGGATCGCCATAGCCCGGGTGTATCTTAAGAATCCGCGGATCCTGATTCTGGATGAGGCGACTTCGGCTTTGGATTCCGAATCCGAGACTCAGGTTCAGGATGCGCTGGAGAAGCTGATGGCCGGTCGTACGACCATTGTGATCGCTCATAGGTTATCCACTGTGATGCACGCCGATCGGATAATCGCGATGGATAACGGACGGATTGTCGAGGTTGGAACACACCGTCAGCTCTTGGCGAAAAAGGGTCTTTACCATCATTTGCACACCACTCAGTATCATCCGGAAAACAGTCCCCCGGACAACGGGGACGAGGCCCTTTTTTCTTCAAAAAATATATGAAAAAACTCAGTGGAAAACACCTTCTCTGATGTTGCTTTTTTTCGTTTGGTGATACAATGTGATTACGATAAATCTACCTTAAGACGGGACCCGCCATGGCATTGCCTGCGGGTCCCGAATCACAAGGTGCGAAGGAAGGATTTTGTGGAACAATTCCCTATGGAGAAGAGTGTTGTCCGAGAGGACGACGAACCTCCGCTCAAGCAGGGCAGCGTGACGCCTGGCACGCCCCCTACCTACAGGCGGAGAAAACTTGAGAAGTCTGCCCAAATCCGGCCAGTGGCTGGAGTGGACAGAATCACCCGGTTTCGGAAAACGTATTTTCCGGACGCGACCATCCAACAATGGAACGACTGGCACTGGCAGTTGTCCCACCGCATCACCACCCTGGCGCAGCTCACCCGCTTCTTGGTTCCCACCGATGAGGAACGGCAAGCTCTTGAACAAACCGAACATCAGTTTCCCTTCTCAATAACCCCTTATTATCTCAGCCTTATCGACAAGGATGATCCAAACGATGCCCTGCGCAAGACTGTTGTCCCGAATGTCAAGGAGGCGGTGATGAGCCGCGGCGAAAGCCTGGATCCCTTGCACGAGGAGAACACCAGTCCTGTACCCGGCATTGTCCATCGGTATCCTGATAGGGCGTTGTTCCTTGTCACCAGCTTCTGCTCGGTCTACTGCCGCTACTGCACCCGTTCCCGCCTCGTGGGTGGGCATACGGAGGCGCTGGAGTCCCATTGGAGGCAGGCTATCGACTATCTCCGCAAGACTCCGGAAATCCGTGATGTCGTCATCTCGGGGGGCGATCCTCTGACGATGTCTGATGAAAGGATCGAGTGGCTTTTATCCCAGATCACCAGTATCCCGCATATCGAGATGGTCCGTATAGGCACGAAGGTTCCCCTTGTCATGCCCCAGCGGATCACTCCTGCGTTGGTAAAGATGATCAAGAAGTACAAGCCCGTGTATCTCAGTCTCCACTGCACCCATCCAGAGGAAATCACCAAACAGGCTGCGGTAGCGCTCAATAGATTGGCCGATAGCGGAGTGGTGATGGGCAGCCAGACGGTTTTGCTCAAAGGGGTGAACGATTCGGTTGAGGTCCTCAAGGAACTCTACCACCGTTTGCTTAAAGTCCGGGTCAAGCCGTACTACCTATTCCAATGCGATCCGATCGCGGGATCGGCCCATTTCCGCACCACTGTCGATGTCGGCAAGGGAATCATACAAGGCCTACGCGGTTTTACCAGTGGCTACGCGGTTCCCCAGTACGTCATCGATACTCCGGGAGGCGGCGGCAAAGTTCCCATTCTCCCCGATTACGAAGTTGGCCATGACGCTGACAATCTCTATCTACGCAACTATGAGGGCAAGGTTTTCGCCTACCCGAACTACGCTGAAGAGGTCAGCTTGCAACCATGCTTGTCGGAATAACATACGATCTCAAGGACGACTACCTCGCCGAGGGCTACTCGGCGGAGGAGTCTGCCGAATTCGATTGTATCGAGACCATCGATGCAATCGATTCTTCTCTACGTACCCTTGGCTACGATACCCTTCGGATAGGGAACATCCGCCACCTGGTGGATTTTCTGGCGAAGGGACAGCGCTGCGACCTCGTGTTCAATATCGCCGAAGGCCTGAACGGCATGTGCCGCGAAGCCCAGATCCCCGCTTTGCTCGACGCCTATGGCATCCCCTATGTGTTCTCCGATTCACTCATCCTTGCGGTATCGCTTCACAAGGGAATGACCAAATCGATTGTCCGTGAGCGGGGAGTTCCCACACCGGACTTCCGGGTGATCAACAACCAGGCCGAGATAGCGCATGTCGATCTGCCGTTTCCGTTGTTTTTAAAACCAGTGGGTGGTGGCACAGGGATGGGGATCAATGCCTATTCGATTGTCAGGGATACTGTCTCGTTGCATCAGGTGGCATCCCGTTTGCTTGCGGATTTCTCGCAACCCGTGCTGGTTGAGGATTTCCTGGAAGGGCGCGAATTCACCGTCGGCATTACCGGCACTGGAAGCAAGTCCCGTGCAGTCGCCGTGATGGAGATTGTGGTGGATGCCGCGAGCGATCAAGGAATCTACTCTTATAAAACCAAGCAAGAGTACCTGCAGTTTGCCAAATACCATCTGGTGGGTGGCGATATCGGTCGTGAATGCGAGCAAGTGGCCTTGCAAGCTTGGAACGCGCTAGGTTGCCGCGATGGCGGTCGCATCGATCTGAAGATGGACAGTCGGGGTAGGGTGAATTTTCTGGAAGTGAATCCTCTCGCTGGCTTGAATCCTGTTGATTCGGACCTTCCAATCCTTAGCCGGCTTGCTGGTGTAGGATATGCACAGCTCATAGGCCGTATCATGGAATCGGCGATGGAAAGGATTGCTGTGGTGCCCGAACGATGCATATCCTGATCATCCACGACCGCTTGTCCAAGTTTGCCTCCAAAGACGAGCTGGACACCAGGCTGCAGGCGCAGCAGGTGGCGGCTGCTATAACTTCTCTTGGACACCACGTGAGCCAGACGGTGTTTTCCCTAGACCTTCCGTTCATGCGGACGCGCATCGCGAAGTTGAATCCCGACCACGTGTTCAATCTCGTCGAGACCCTCGAAGGGAGCAAATTGCTGCATGTCGCTCCTGCGCTCTTTGAAACCATGGGGTTGCCCTTCTCAGGTGGCGGGTCGCAGGGGATGATGATGACATCGGACAAACCGCTTGCCAAACGCCTCATGCGGCTCGCGGGCATTCCTACTCCTGCATGGGTGGGATCGGATACTACCGGCGACATGACCGATTTCTTGGAAACTCCGCTTATTGTAAAGCCGGTGACAGAGGAAGCCTCGGTAGGAATCAACGATGATTCGGTGCGCGTCTTCCATACCGTAGAGGAACTGCGCGATGCGATGCAAGGAGCAAAAGGGCGGCCGCTTTTCATAGAGCGGTATATAGAGGGGCGGGAATTCAATATCTCCGTCATGCCTTTCGATGGTGTTCCCACGGTCCTGCCAATCGCAGAGATGCTTTTTCTAGACTATCCCGCGGGGAAACCCACCATCGCCGGATACGAGGCCAAGTGGGAGGAACACTCCTTCGCCTATACCCATACCCAACGAAGTTTTTCTTTTATGCCGCAGGATGGGCCCCTATTGGAGCGCTTGCATGAACTGAGCCTGCGTTGCTGGCACCTTTTCGGGGCGAGGGGATATGCCCGGGTGGACTTCCGGGTGGACGCAGCTGGCGAGCCCTACGTGCTTGAAGTGAACCTCAACCCCTGCGTGGCACAGGATAGTGGCTTTACCGCAGCGGCCATGCAACAAGGCTTATCGTATGTCCAGATGATAGAACGGATTTTGAAAGGATGAAGATGATGGATGCATTGTCCTACCGGGAGCAACCAAAGGTAAGTGATGTCGCCGCGGTGGCGCGGATTCTCAAGGAATCGGGATTTTTCAATCAAGAGGAACAGGAAGTAGGCGTCTCGCTGGTACAGGAGCGCTTGGATAAAGGCACGGCATGCGGCTATTTCTTCCAATTTCTTGAAAAGGCTGGCGAAGTCCTCGCCTATACCTGTTATGGACCGATTCCTGGAACCCAATCCAGTTACGATCTGTATTGGATCGCAGTGGACCCTAAGTTGCGGGGGAAAGGGTATGGGACCTTGGTTCTGAAGCAAACCGAACTCGAGATTGCCTCCATGGGTGGAACGAGGGTGTATATCGAGACCTCCTCGAGCCCCTTGTACCAGAGCACGCGCGGCTTCTATACCCACAATGGGTATTATTTGGAAGCAGAGCTAAAGGATTACTATGCACCTCAGGACAACAAGCTGTTGTATGTAAGAGCCCTATAAGGCTGCTATACAACCTTTTTAAGTTTCCATCTGCCCCGCAGGAAGCGGGTGGTGAAGCAGACGGAACGGCAGACCCAGTCGATATACATGGCGATCCAGACCCCCATAAGGCCTATTCCGAGGAATTTACCCAACAGGTAGCTCAGACCGATACGGAACACCCACATGCTGGAAACCGATACCAGCATGGTGAAGCGGGCATCGCCAGCCGCGCGCAAGGCCTGTGGCAGCGAGAACGACAGCGGCCAGAACAATGCGTTCATGATGAAGCATAACCTCAGGACCTGCACCGCCAACGCTGAGGACGCTTGGCTGAGTTTGAACAATCCAACCATAGGCTCCACCATAAGGGACAGCCCAACGGTGATGATGAAAAGCGAGAGGTAGACCATCCCCAGCAACCGTTTGGTAAAGTACTCGGCCTGCTGTGGCTCACCTGCCCCCATGCACTGTCCAACTACCGTAACGGTCGCAAGGCCGATGGCAGTGCCAGGTATATTGGCGAAACCTGCGACGGCGTTGGCGATGGCATTGGCAGCGAGTGCGGTTGTCCCGAAGGTCGCTATAAGGCTCTGCACAAGTATGCGCCCGATATGGAACATGCTGCCCTCGATGCCGCTGGGAATCCCGATTCTTAGGATCCGCTTGATCATCGGCCATTGGAACCGCACCCGGAGCAATTGGTGGAGGTGGAGTTTGTCCCCCCTCCGGCTTACCAACACGAGCATCATCAGCGCGGCAACCACGCGGGATGTCAACGTCGCGGTTCCAGCTCCCGCCACCCCCCAACGGGCGCCATAGATGAGGAGGGCATTGCCTGAGATGTTGATGAAGTTCATCATCAGAGCGATATTCATCGAGGTCCGGCTGTCCCCCATAGAACGGAACAAGGCCGCGCCGGAATTGTAGATGGCGATGAATGGAAAGGAGATCAGGATATACATGAAGTAGATTTCCGCGTTCCTCATCACTGTTGGATCCAGCGAGCCGTAGATGAGGCCGAGTATCTGTCGGTTGAATACCAATAGGAATACCATGATGATCAAAGCCAGGAGAGTGGATGAATAGATGAGCTGCTTGGCTGCGTCTCCGGCCTTGGCGCGGTCTTTCTGCCCGATATACTGCGCTACCACCACCGCGCCTCCGGTGCAGATGGCGGCGAAGAGCTGAAGGAAGAAATTGCTGAGCGAATCAACCAACGACACAGCGGAGACCGAGGCCTCTCCCACAGATGCTATCATGATGGTATCGGCCATCCCTATGGAGACCGCGAGCACTTGTTCTATGATTAAAGGTAGGATGAGCTGCTTGAGAGCGGAGCTGGTGAACATCCGCGGAGTCTGGATGAGGGAATCGGTGACTATCACGTGGTGATCCTTGTATGTCCGGCCACAGGAAAACCGTGGTGTATTTGATGCAGTGTGCCTTAAATAGAGGTAAAACACAATATCAGCTGGAGGCGAAACGGAATATTTATACTTTAATATCATCACACTATGAATTTGGTATGTATGGTTGTACTATATAGGCGCAGTCCATCGGTGTCGCGTGGACGCTGGTCCACGTGTCTCGCCTGTGCATCAATAGGAGATTTGACATGGATGTCATGCGTCGTATCTGCGTGGTGCTTTTGTTGGTCAGCTTTGGAATGGTGTCCCTTGCCGCAGCTTCCACAACCAACGCCACATCTTCAGCAAACCCCGATGGCTACACGTGGGCCGCGGGGATATCGGGAATCTCTCCGGGGCTGCCGGTCGCGGCTAAGCTCGTGTATCAGGTTGGTTCCTGGGGAGTACAAGTTGAAGCCAACTACTTCTATCTCTTAGGTATGGTTCGGGTTGATGGTAGGAAAACGGTGATGCTGAGGAACCGGTTGGAAGCATATGGCTTCGCGGGCATCATCGCAAATCATTTTTTTGACAATACCCAGACGCCACCGCTTACCAACAATACGCTCTGGGCTGATGTAGGTGTCGGCCTCTCGTTTTCAATTGGCAAGCATAGGAGACTTGTGGTAGGGGGCGAAGGCGGTCTCATGATTCCCTTTTTGAGCAATCTTGGTCTGGAGCAATATCAAAATTCTGGGTTCATGGTTGCGAACGCTTATCTGCTGTGGCGGTTCTAGTGGAGACGAGGTCAGCCCTGTTTGACTTTCAGGTACGCTTGGACAAACGATTCCATCGGCGTCATGCCAATGATACGCTTGATGACTTCAAGGTCCAGGTCTTCCAGCTTTTTAAAACGGATACAGGATTTTCCCATATCCAGCCGCTTGCCAGAGGCCGCATATGCCGCTTTCAATAATTCCAAAGCATTTGCATCTTGGTAGATATTCATGAGATACAGGGAAAAATATCGTTTTTGCGCTGCCAATCCAATATATACAAGAGGTTGTTTGTTATAGGTATCCGGCAGGATGGAAAGCGGGACTTCGTAGCAGATCATCCCCCAGGCCATGGTTTCCACATAGCCTTGCGGGAGTGAGGCGAGCACGATGGAGCGCAATCCGCTTACCACTGCGGCTTGGTCCACAGGCAGGTTCCCGATATATTCAGATACTGTTTCGGCAGTGCTTTGCATAGAGACAATGTATACAAGTACAAGCGGGTCGTAAAGAGGAAATCATCCAAAGGGTATCTTCTTGGTAGGAGAGGGAAACCTATGAATGCGGCGGGATTCGAACCCACGACCTCTGCCTCCGGAGGGCAGCGCTCTATCCAGCTGAGCTACGCATCCAAGTCCTCTGTATGCTATGGGGAGAAGCAGTTCTTGTCAATAGAGGATCGCTTGAATTATGTCGCTGAGGAAAAGACTTCCCTTCAGCTCGAGATGCTCTTGACGGGGCGCCTTTATCTACAGAACTAGGATGGGCTTTGATCACTATGTCATATGTGAAACAGATGTAAAATAATATTATATATTAAAATATGAAATTTTATAGAAAATTATTTCTGTTATATATCACGTATTAAGGTTATCTCTTGACATCTGTAGTCTGAATATATATATTATTGAGCATGGATACCGATACGGTATCTTTGAAGAGGAGACTGGCGATGCGAAAATGGCTACCTTTATGGGTACTTTTCCTACTCACAGGCCTTTTCTCGCCAATATTCGCAGAACGTATTGTCTTTGTGGGCACTATCCCCCTTAATGGGAGAATCGATCTTCAGGAACGATTTGAACTTGAGGTAAAGCAGCAGGCCACCTTGGTTTTCAGTGCCGATATAGCTGGCTTGAGCTTCGAGATAGCTACGTATGACTTCTACTCCAATAATTCGGATTCTTCCTACCAGTTGCGGCTCATTCCAAGCACCTATAGTGAGTTTGGCGACTCAATGTTCACTTTTAAAAATGTTGATGCGCAAGGACGGGATACCGGGGCTCTCAGCATTCCTTTCATGCTTAGTGTTGTCAGCCCCAATGCAACCGCGCAGAAGGTCGCTCCCAAGTCCCGGACGGTGGAGAAGCAGATTGGTGTGCGGGACGGATCCCGCTATATGGAGAACGGAGTGATCATGCTCTCCTTCCCTACCCAGAGCGAGGGTTTTCAATATGATGCGTTCGCTTCTGGTTTTTACGAGGCCTACATAACTGTCGAGGTCTCAACCGACTAAGCCAAAAGCCGGCCCTCACTATCGCAAGCCGATACCAACCTCTTTTTCCAACCGATGGTCGTGTGAGGTCGTATGATAGGGTACCACTTTTCACATTTCTTTCTGAAAGTATCCTAGTGTGCGCCACAGATGCTTCATGCTATAATCATCACAACCTTCAGAGGAACAGGAGAACGAGATGAAGCCGACATTACTCGTATTGGCAGCTGGGATGGGAAGCCGCTACGGCGGAGTGAAACAGATCGATGGGGTAGGCCTCCACAACGAGGCTTTGCTTGATTATTCAACCTATGACGCGCTGCAAAGCGGGTTTGGCAAGGTGGTGTTCATTATCCGCAAGGATATAGAGCATGATTTCCGGGAACGGATTTTCGATCGTATCGCGCGTAATTGCGATGCCTCCTATGTGTTTCAGAGCTTGGATTCGCTGCTTACTCCTGCCCAAGTGGCTAAGTCCAGCAATCGCAAGAAACCTTGGGGAACCATCCACGCCATCCTCTGCGCCAAGGATGTGCTGCACGAGCCCTTCTGTGTAATCAACAGCGATGACTATTATGGTCGGGAAGCCTATCAGATCATGGCAGGCCATCTTGCCAACATCGGCAACAACTCGGTTGAGCATGCCATGGTGGGTTATGTCCTTCGCAACACCATGAGCCGCAGCGGCTCGGTTGCCCGCGCGGTGTGCACGGTCAAGGATGGCTACTTGGTGAGCATGAGGGAAAATACCAAAATCTACTACGAAGGCGATAAGATTATCAGCAGCCTCGATGGCCAGGACCGGCAGATGACAGGCGATGAGTGGGTCTCCATGAACTTCTTTGGCTTCGCTCCTACGGCTCTCTCCTCATTCGAGACCTTTTTTGCGGATTTCCTGGAAAAAGACATCCTTTCCGAAAAAGCCGAATGCTACCTACCAGAGGGTTCCAGCAAGTTGGTGACCTCCGGTGAAGGCAAGATCAAGTTCTACACCACCCAGGAGCGCTGGTTTGGCATGACCTACCAGGAGGACCGGGCTATAGTCAAGAATGAGATCGCCCAGAAAATCGCCGGTGGCTACTATCCACAGCTGCTCTGGAAATGAAAGGTATCAATGCTTCTTATGGGACCTATGCCGCGACACCGGGGTCACCTGTGCCGCGGATCGGGTTTTAACCCTTGGAACCACAGCTGGGGTTGGCTCCTCTACACGGGCAGCGATCTTCGCCATAGGTGTGAACCCCTCGCCGAGCACCTGATACGCTTCTTCCACAATCATGAAAGCCTTAGGATCGGTCTTGTGGACCATGGTGGTCAAACGGGAAATCTGTTGATTGGGGATGACAGCCATCAGCATCTTCCGCTCTTGCTTGGTATAGATCCCCATACCTGAGAAAATCGTCCCACCGTGGTGCAGCTCGTTTATGATCATCTCGTTGATCGTCTCCAGATGCTCGCTGAACAAGTAGACGGTCTTGGCGTAGCGGGTGCCAATCACCATGATGACATAATTGACCATCTGGCTGGATGAGTAGACCGTGATGATGGCGAACATCGCCCGCTCGATTCCAAAGAAAAACGCCGAGGTGATGATCACCAGACCATCCACCAGCAAAAGACAGGTCCCCAGGGGGATGGCGGTGTATTTATTCAACACCTGGCTTATGATGTCCGTGCCACCGGTATTGGCGCCGCTACGCAACACCAGGCCTATTCCCGCGCCTATGAAGATGCCCCCGAAGAGAGCGGATAGCAGGATGTCGACAGAGTCGGTGTAGGCGATGATACCTCCATAGCCGATCAGCTTGCCAGTCGCGCTTACCGATGCGGAGAGCAGGAGCATGCCAAGGAGGGACTTGAAGCCATATTTAGGCCCGAAAACCCTCAGTCCCACAATGAAGATGGGGATGTTCATCAGCAACATGGTGAACCCCGGCTCCAGGTCCAAGGTATGGTAGAGGATGATCGCAATACCGTTCACTCCGCCACCCGCAATTTTCCCAGGGGTGGTGAAAGCGGCTATTCCAAAGCCGGCGAGAATGGATCCGATGATGATGTAGAGGTAGTCGCTGATCTTTTGATTGATGGTACGCATGTGTCCATTATGTTCACGTAAGGACCGGATTGTAAACGGCAATAGTGGACTTGACGAGCTTAATGCCTAGCCCGGCTCCATTGCTGGGAAACCTGCTTCCAACACTTTGAATGCTGCCTTCAGACAAGTTTTCCAGGGAGTTCCACTGGTGCTGACTCCAGCCTTTGCAAAAGAAGCCAGGGATCTTCCTCCACAATCAGGCTGTCAAGGAATTCCTGCTTGAGGAAGCCTTCTTCCACCGTATGCTCAAGGAAGGCGAGCAGATGGTCGTAGTAGCCATTGGAATTTAGGAGCCCTACAGGTTTCCGCTGATACCCAAGGTGCAGCCAGGTGAAGGCTTCCATCAGTTCCTCCAAGGTGCCGACACCCCCAGGGAGCGCGAGAAATGCATCGGACAACTGGTACATCGTGGCTTTTCGTTCGTGCATGTCCTTTACAATCATCAACTCGTCTTCTTGATGGGCGATTCCCTCCACCATCGCATAGAGTTTTTCTGGAATCACCCCTGTTACCTTGGGAACTTTGCCGTACAGATTGGCCGCCATCAATCCCATCAAGCCCCGGCCTCCTCCCCCATATACAAGGGAGACTCCTTTATCGGTCATCGCGTGTGCCAATTGAATGGCAGCTTCACGGTACAGATGGCCTTTGCCTTCTGAGGAACCACAGAAAACACAAAGGGTGCGGATGGTGGCATGGTTTTTCATGTGTCTCAGCATAGCAACTGCCTGTAAAAGTGGCAAGTGTGGAGTGACCCGGGCAGAAATCCACCTTCTTTCGCATTGAAATTGTCTCGCTTAGATGATAGATTATGAATAAAGGTTTGAAACAAGGAGAGTTGGAGCGCGCGCGAAGGGGCTGCCACCATCGGTCACCTGAGGGCCGCATGGCAGGTTGGATCATCATGGTGATCAAAAGACAACCTGACTGTCATTCCCCTACAATGGCCTTGTCTATCTCAAATCCTGATAGTATAGTGTATCCAGAGTCATGGAGGGCAATGGTTATGAGGAAATCCGTTCTATTTCGAAGTTTCATACTTATCTGCATCATGCTGGTGTCTGTCACTGCGCTTTTCGCCCAAGAGGTCGATATAACCTGGAATTGGACCGCGACCCAGGAAGGGATCAGTGCGTTTAGATATCAGATGGATGGTGAATTGGATGGTGCTTGGACAGTTGTGGATGCATCCGTGACCTCCTACGAGACTGGTCCAGTGGATGCGACGGTAACTCATGTGCTGTATGTCCAGCAATCTTTCGATGGTATCAACTGGAGTGCCAGTGGTTCCACCGTTTTTGATCCAATCGCCTATGCCGCCTCGCTTGTGGAGCCTGTGGCTGAGCAAGTCGTCGCTGAAGTCCCAGCCGAAGTTCCTGTGCCTGTTGAGGAACCGGTGGAAGTCGCTGCAGTGGTTGAGGAAGTACCTGCCGAATTACCGGCCGAAGTGGTCGCAGAGGTCGCGGTTGTAGAGGCGGTTGAGCAAGCGCCTTCCGCACAAACGGCTCCAGTCGCAGCTGTCCCAACAGAAGTCTCCATAGCGTCTGCCCCGGCAATCGCCACGGCCCCTGTAGCAGCACCAGTGCCCCTACCGGTTGTCGATGACATGCTGAATGGAACCCGCACTGGAATCGAACTCTCCGGTGGTCTCGGCGGAATCGTGAGCAACCTTGTGTTGACAAATCTTTTCGAAACAGCCAATACCTACCAGAATCTTCAGACTAAAGTACTTCCCGTCCTATCGCTTGATTTTGTCGCTGACAACCTCATGCGGATTGGTGAGAAAATGGGGATTGGACTCCGTGCCGGACTTGGCTACCAGCTGTACGCACCGGATTCCAACAAGATCAATTTTGCAGATGTCCACGTTCTTGGTAAGTTCGATATCTCCTTGGGTAGGAAACTCGCCATGGAAATCGGAGTAGGCGCCACGCTTGTGGTTCCGTACGCGGACTTGAATGCGAATTCCATCTTGCCGTTCAATTCAGCTGATATCAATATGTTCTACGGTCCTGTCGGTCAGCTGAATGCCCGCTACAATATCTCCAACTCCTTGTCCGTGATCATGCAGATAGAGGGGCGGCTGCTTTTCAGCGGCATGCTGGATCTCTACGAACTCACTGGCTTTGGCCGGGTTGGGCTGGGTTACCGCTTCTAAGGCTAGGCTTCTGTGTACAGGCTGCCGCGGTGGACCGATCAAGTCTACCTAGGCAGCCATTTTTTTGTTTACATCAACCAGATCGATTCCTTCACCCGGATAGTTCCCCTTGGGGAGATTGGGAATTGATGCTATAATGCCGGTAATCCCACCATTTCGACGAAGATGCTGTGGGTTGTCGATAATGCTGATGGCTGGAGGATCCATGCGAGAGAGCCGTATTCGCCGGTATGTGGATTTTATATATTTCAACCAAGAATCCGAAGGGTATCCAATGACTTCGCAGGCAGAGGATTTTGTCCGCAAAGTGCTGGATGGGGACCTGAGTGGAGACGAGGCTGTATCTGAGATCATCGATTTTTATGGGCTTGCTTCCGAATCCGATAGCAGCGCAGCTACACATGTGTACTATCCCGACAGTGATGTGTATGTGAATTTTTTTGGGATCCGCGACCAAAACCTGCTTGATGAAGTGGAATTGTTGATTGTATCGGTCCGGATGGCTGAGATACTCGCTGGCGACCGGGATTGGACTTTTAATTTTGAGCATCTGAAGGCCATCCACGCTCTGCTTTTTTCCGATCTGTACCCCTATGCCGGAACAACCAGGTATATACCCATCACGAGGAGAACGGTGTTCTGCCTTCCGCAATACATCGATAGGATGGCGGACGAGATCTTCTCCAAATTGCGGGAAGACCACTATCTCAGGGATCAGGACCACGAGGAATTCATTGACAATCTTGCGTATTTCATGGCCGAAATCCATGCGCTCCATCCATTTTTGGATGGAAACACCCGCACGATGCGATTGTTCTTTCTGCAGCTATGCCATGCCGCGGGGTGGGAGATGAACGCCTCGTCCACCTCCGATAGCCGATTGCTCGAGGCCGATATCGCTGCCTTGGAGGGTGATTACCAACCCCTCATAAGTCTATTGCATGAGGTGATAGAACCTCTATAGAAGGAAAAAATATGATCACTGGAATCCTGTTTGACATGGATGGAGTCCTCATCGACTCTGAAGAATACATTAGTAAAGCCGCGGTACTTTTTTTCAAGAGCATTGGGGTTCCTGTCCAACCAAGCGATTTCATACCCTTTGTCGGTGCAGGCGAGAACCGGTATCTCGGGGGTGTGGCAGAAAAATATGGCGTCCAGCTCGATATCGAACAAGCTAAGGAGCTTACCTATCAATTCTATGAGCAGTTGATCACAGGAAAGGAAAGCGCTTTGCCAGGGGTGATGCGTTTCCTCTCGAACGCGCATACAGCCGGGTTCAGGATGGCTTTGGCGACAAGCGCCGATAAGACCAAAATGGAAATCAACCTCAAGGTGATGGGGTTGGACAGGTCTTGGTTTGAAGTCCTGATCAATGGAAAAGATCTTGAGCGGAAAAAGCCTTTTCCAGATATCTACCAGATGGCTGCGCGGCATATGGGATTGGAAAATGGTGATTGCATTGTGTTTGAAGACGCCACCAATGGCGTGCAGGCAGCAAAGGCCGCCGGCTCGTTGTGCTGCGGCCTCACCACGAGTTTCACAGACGAGCAGCTACGCGCTGAAGGAGCGGATTTCATCGTCAGCGGCTTGGAGGATTTCGAGGATTTTCAGACTATCGAGGAGTTCAACCGCCTGGTGCTCCGATTTTGCGCACGGGAGACAGCCATCTTGGTGCGGCGGAACGCATATGCCCCTTATTCACGGTTTTTGGTGGGAGCCGCGGTTGTCAGCGCCGCCAGCCAGAAAATCTATGGTGGCTGCAATGTGGAGAATTCAAGTTATGGCGCCACGATCTGCGCGGAGCGTGGAGCGATAATGAAGGCAGTGGCCTCGGAAGGAGATATCAAGGTCGATATGATCGTGGTGGTGACCGATGACACGCCACCAGCTCCACCCTGCGCGGTCTGCCTGCAAGTCCTGGCAGAATTCTGCACGCCATCTACCCAAGTGTTCCTCTATGCGATCGACGGCGACAACAGGCATTTCACCTTCAAGGACCTGTTGCCCCATCCCTTCATTTTTCCAACCGAGAGGAACCGCCGATTATGAAACCAGTGAGGCCGCGTGCTTGTCTCTGGTTGACTATTGCGGCTGGCATACTTTTTTTCACTTTAAGTTGCGTCACTGCGGAACCTTCGTATCGCAATGAATTAGGTAGGATTCCAACGGCTTCGGAAGCCTTGGAGGCCTGGGGACTACCCCAAGTCATGGTAAACGATCCACAAGTGTATCGGGATGGAGCCTTTTGGGCCAAACGAGCGGTGGAATTGATTGGTCAAGCTCGGGAATCTATCGTTGCGATAGTGTTTCTTGGATCGTGGAGCCCGCAGACTGAGCCAATATATCGAGCTCTGATAGCAAAAGCCCGCGAAGGCCTGCCGGTGTATGTGGTCATCGATGCCTCCTCAAGCTTTGAATATACAGCCTCCAGCCTCAAGATGAAATCGCTGCAGCTTTTGCGGGAGCATGGCGTGCATCTTCTGGAATACAATCCTCTCGCCATCGAGCGGATATTCATGTTGCCAAGGCTCCTTCTTCGCGAGCATCGGAAATATCTGGTGGTCGATGGTATGACCGTAGCTCTTGGAGGTATGAATTTCAACTACGCCTCTTTGCAGGATTCTTCGCACCCCGAAGGACAACGCGATAGCATGTATGTATTTCAGGCTCCACAGTTGGCTTCGCTCCTGCTGGAGGGTTTCGTGGATTTCTGGAATGATAATTCCTGGGACCATCTGGCCCCTGATACTTTCAATCGTGCGGTCTTGCAAGAGAGTCTTCCCCAGGGAACGATGCGCGCCTGGGTGGCAGACCAACTTGCAGGAGAAGACAAGATATCGAGGATGTTCACAGCCATGTTCGATGCTGCGACGGAAGAAGTGCTTATGCTGCCTATGATGCCTTTCCTCAGCAATGAAATGAAGGAAAGTGTGCGAAAAGCCGTTGACAGGGGAGTGGTGGTTCGGATGCTTCTTCCATATGATATGCGTGAAGCGAATCGTGAGCCTGTGGAATATGCCGCTTTGGATTTACTGGATCTTGGCATCGAGCTCTATCGCGAGCGGAAGCCAATCGATGGGGTGCGGATACCCTTGTTGCATGAGAAGCTGATGATCGTGGACAAGTCCTATGCCATTATAGGTTCGGCAAATTTCAACCTGCGCTCCATGCGTCTGGCGAATGAGCTTAGTTTGGTGGTGGAGGGTGAGGAGTTCACCTCACGGCTTCGTGCGCATTTTGAGATGCTGATGCAGGACGCCCAGCTGGTCACTCGCGAAGAAGCCTCAGGCTGGCGTAATCTGGAGACTATTCCCACGTATCTGTATCTCTATTTCGGAGGGTGAGAATGCAAGGACGAAGACTGTGGCTCGGGTTACTGCTGAGTGTTCCGTACTTGCTCTTTCTGATTGGCCCGGCATCGGCGGCACCCTCCTCGTATGGGTATGCGGTGTCATTGGGTGGCGTCTCGTATCTTTCCGATTCTTATCCCGATATCGGATCCGCAGGGTTTTCCTTGGTCGCCGCACCTATTGCAAGTACTGTTCTGGAGCCTTCAGTATTTCTCGAGGCGAAATTCGCTCTTCGAGGTGATTTCTACGACATCCACGATCTGAATCTGGGCATAAACCTCACTATATTCAAGACAATCCACCATCCTTTTGGGTTCCTGATGCCTATCAATCCCACTCTTTATGCACCTGCCTTGCAGGTCGCCTTGCAGCATGTCTTGGATAAAGATGCTCCTCTACGCGTGGTGGCGGGGGTATCTTTGCTCCGTTTGCTGGAAAAGGATGCATGGTCTGAATGGTTGTCTCCGTTTGTGATTATAAATCCGCAAGCCAAGGAGCTTGAAGCTTGGGGTATCATATTGTGGCGTTTCACGTACCTTGTGCACTAGGAGTGTGTATGAAAGCGACTGTACTTTTTACTTCGATCATCCTCACCCTTGTGGTTGTATCTGGGCAGCCCCTCCTGTCAGCCGCTGTACCTTTGGATTTTGGTATTTCTTTCGGCCATGTGGCGCAATACGATGACTATCATACAAGCGGGCTTTCCACCCACCTAGGCCTTGTAAAGGGTCTCACCGAGCGGCTTGAGCTACTTGTATTCGTTCAGACCGAATTGACTCCGGATGTATTCGGTGATGCTCAAATCGGGGTCGATCTCGCGTACTCCCTCATGGGGAAACGGTGGGATAAGGATGGTTTCGCAGGGATGGGTGTCAATATGCTGGTCTCGATTGGGATTCTTGCGGGAGTCCATTCCCAGGAGGGATTATTTGGATTGGACTCAATCGTGGCAAAACTCACCCCCATCGCTATGGGGACTGCGCATGTTGGCAAACGCAATCGTTTCTGCACTTTCGGCATCGATTGGAATATCCGCGACAACAAGGTGGCCTTTATTTGGAATATCCTGATAAGCGATTTCTACATACGTGGGACATGGAGGGATGATCCTGCCCTGCGGTTTTCCCACTGACGGATCAGCACACCCTGTGCTCCAACGACATGATCTTCGCTACCCGAGTGGCATGGCGTCCACCTTCGAACAGGTTTTGGCTATACGCATCCAGCATCGCCGTCACAGGTTCCTGATACTCGATTCTTCCACCGAAAGCGATGAAATTCACATTGTTATGCGCTTTTGCCATCGTGGCGGCGAAGATGTTCTGCGGTAGAGCGCAACGGATACCCTCTATTTTGTTAGCGGAAATGGAGATGCCGATCCCGGTTCCACAACAGAGAACTCCAAATTCGTAGCCACCCCGCAGATATTCCGCGCAGGCGAGCGCTGCCATATCGGGGTAATCCACCGAATTGCCATCGAATACCCCTAGGTGGTTCACCTCATATCCTTGTCCAGTCAGATGCGCTGCCAGCTGCTTGGCCAGCTCAACCGCCCCATGGTCATTCGCGATCACTACTTTACTCATACCTTGTATTCTATAGGTTTTTGGAATCTGGTCAACCCAAACCTGAATTCTGATTGCATTCCCCAAGGTTTTTGAATAGGATTGCACTAGTGGTCCGTAAACTATAATCCTTTAATTTCCTTCGGTTCAAGCGGTGTGTGGCGGCGTTCGTGTCAGATCGGATATCTCAGATATCCTCTTCTCCTTGACCTCGCCACGCTCCGCTTCCACTCGAAGGCAACGGACAAGTTTTAGAGTGTACAGACCACCAGGAGGCCTGCATGAGTGAGATTTTTGTGACAGGACATAGGAATCCGGACTTGGATTCTGTGAGCGCGGCATGGTGCTACGCTCGGTTGAAGAACACCGTGGATCCGCAGAACACCTATATCCCCATCCGTTGCGGGCATATGAATGCCATGACCAAGGAACAATTCTCCCGTCTTGGCATAGTTCCTCCAAAATTCATGCGCGACGTGCGGCCTAAGGTTTCCGATGTGGTCACCCGCGATGGCTGGTCGCTTCATCCGGAGGACCCGGTGCACAGCTTGGTCAACTTGATAAGCGAGCGCCATTCTTCAGTGGTCCCTATTTTGGATGAGCGGAAATTCATCGGATTGCTCAGCTTGGATGAGATCACCGCCTTTTTCCTACGTGAGAACTCCGGAGGCCGGCCTAGATATCACTTCAAGTTGGAGAATTTCAGCCGGGTGATGCGGGGTGAATTCATAAAACATGGCCCCACCCAGCGTTTCCAAGCCTATATCATGACCGGGGCCATGCCGTTCGATGTATATAAAGCCCGGTTGGATACCCTTGCTCCCGAGTTGCCTTTGCTGGTGGTGGGAAATCGCGAGGAGCATCTTCGATTCGCGGTGGAAAAGCAGTTTCCGGCCATCGTGCTTACCGGTCTGGAGCCAGGGGAGCTCCCTGGGGTGGACTTTGGCGGGTATAAGGGTTCAGTGTATAAATCGTACGAGGATACCGCGGAAACCATCCGGTTGCTTAGGATGAGCCTGCCTGTGAGTTATCTGCTGGCCGATACCCCACCGAGGGTTGCGTTGAACGATTTATTTGATGACGCGAAACACGCTCTGGTGGATTCCGAGTTCCGAGGTCTACCAGTGTTCGAGGAAGGTTCATATGTGGGCTTTGTGACCCGGAGGTGTTTCCTGGAGCGACCGCGGAAGAAAGTGATCATGGTTGACCACAATGAACTCAGCCAGAGTGTCGACGGGCTCGAGGATGCAGAGGTGATGGAGATAGTGGACCATCACCGCCTTGGCGCAGAGAAGACCAGAGGCCCCATCTTCATCGCTTCGGAACCTGTTGGAAGCACCTGCACCATCATCTACCATCAGTATCTGCGCTGGGGTGTGCCGGTCGAGCCGGATACGGCGCGGCTGCTGTTGGCAGGAATCGCATCCGATACCATCCTCCTGAAAAGCCCCACCACCACGGATATCGACCGTATCGCAGTGCGCGAGCTCTGCAAGGCCGGTGGAATAGAGGATTTCAACAGCTATGGAGAACAGCTGTTCAAAGCGGCTTCGGTGCTGACCACTGCCGATCCAAAACCTATTGTGGAAAGCGATTTCAAACAATACCACGAGAAATCGGTTCGGTTTGGAATCGGGCAAGTAGAAGTGACCACGCTGGAGAATGTAGACGAGGTCAAAGACCGGTATCTCGCCCAGCTGGAGATCACCAAAAGGAACAACAATCTTGATTGGGCGATGCTGTTGATCACAGATGTCATGAAGGAGGATAGTGTCCTGCTGGCCACCTCCTATCCAAAGAAGGAGCGTTCCTTGGCGTATCCAATGGCAGCACCGGGAAAATTCATACTCAAAGGAGTGCTCTCACGTAAAAAACAACTCCTTCCTGAAATCCTGCGGGTGCTCGAGGAAGGGCGCTAAAACCTTTCATCCTATAGGGAGCTGATCGATACCACGGCAGGAATGGCCTTGATGCTCTTTACAACCTTCTTAAAATCCTCCTCATTGCCGACTTCCATAGTGAAGCTGCCGATAAGCCGGTCCTGCTCGCCATCGTCAAGACGACCTTCGATCAGGTGTCCGTGGAATTTTCGGATAGCACCTTCGATTTCCGCGAACAGGTCCTGGGTGATTTTGCTCACCACCCTGAAGCGGCGGGTGAGTCGGGGGGAGGAGGTCTCCCACTCGACTTCGATGCTGCGCTGGTCGATCTCGGCCATGTTCTTGAGATTGTGGCAGTTCTTGCGATGAACGATGATGCCTCGGCCACGGGACACGTATCCGATGATCTCATCCCCGCGGCGTGGATTGCAGCATTGGGCGAGCGAGATCATCATATTCTTTTCCTCACCTACTTTGAAGGTAAGGCGACTTTCGTCGATGACGGAACGGACAATCTCCCCTTCGCTCAACGGAGCGACCGGTTCGGGGGGTGCATCCTCCATTGAAGCCATCATCTCAGGTTTTTTCTTGGCGATGATGTTTTTATCGATGATCAAGCTGTCGTCGTTCTTGTTCAACCAGGAGCGTATCTTCTTACGGGCGTTGGTGGTCTGAGCCAACCGCAGCCAGTTTATCGTGGGGTGGGCGTTCGGTGAGGTGAGGATCTCTATCACCTGAGTGTTCTTCAAGGCCTGGCTGAGAGGAATGATCGATCCGTCGGCCTTGGCACCGGTGGTGCGGTTTCCTACTTCGGTATGGATGTGATAGGCGAAATCCAGGGCTGTCGCATTGGCGGGCAGCTCCACGATATGGCCTTGGGGGGTGAAGACATAGATCGTGTCTTTGAGGAGCTCTCCTTTGATATCATCCAGGAAGCTCTCCGACTGCTCTATCTCGTTGCTCCAGCTTTTAAGTTTATGCAGGATGCGTGACAACTGGAGATTGTCCTTCTCGGTCCAATTTCCTGTGCCGATACCCGATTCTTCCTTGTACACCCAGTGGGCGGCGACGCCGTATTCCGCGGTCACGTGCATTTCCTTGGTACGGATCTGCACTTCCAGCAGCTTTCCATCCAAGGCCATCACGGTGGTATGGAGGCTTTGGTAGTTGTTCGCCTTGGGCATGGCGATGTAGTCCTTGAAACGACCCTCTATGGGAGGCCAGAGCCGATGCACCAGGCCAAGCAGGGTATAGCATTCGGTGACAGTATCGCAGATGATCCGCACGCCAAGAATATCGCCGATCTCCTCAAGCTCCTTCTTGCGTTTCTTCATCTTCATGTAGACGCCATAGGTGTGCTTGGTGCGCGACTGCACCTGGACGTTCGCAAGCTTTTCGTCGCCACAGGCCCGGTAGAGGATTTTCTCAATCCGGCCTAAATAGGCGGTCCGCTCGCTTTTCTTGGAAAGCAGGTATTCCTCGATGTATTGGAAGGTCTCGGGTTTGAGAATTTTCAGCGATTGGTCCTCAAGCTCGCCTTTCAGCCAGGACATGCCAAGACGGTCGGCCAAGGGAGCGAAGATATCCAGACATTCGTTCGCGATCTCGCGTGCGCGCATGGGTGATAGATGCTGGAGAGTGCGCATGTTGTGCAGCTTATCGGCGAGTTTGATGATGATGACCCGCACATCCTTGGACATGGCGAAGAACATCTTGCGGATGGTCTCGGCCTCCTGCTGGCTTTTGTTCTTGGCTTTCAAGGTGGATATCTTGGTTTCGCCCTCCACCAGGTCGGCCACCGTCTGGCCGAATTTCTCAACCAACACCTCAAAGGTCACCGGGGTGTCCTCCAAGGTGTCGTGCAGCAGTCCGGCAACCACGGTATCCACATCCATCCGGACCGATATGAGGATTTCCGCAACCGCGTAGGGATGTATGATATAAGGCTCGCCGCTTTGGCGTTTTTGATTGCCATGGGCCTCGACCGCGAATAGGGCGGCCTCCCGGATTCTGTCTTGTTCCGGCTTGGTGTAGCGGAAGGCTTTCTGGACGAATCGGTTGGTCAGTTCTTCGTACATGGGAGTCTCCCCCAGACTATCCGCCTGCATCCGGCCAGGTCATGGGCGCTGGATACGGATGTGAAGCCCGCCTTCTCCATCAGGCAAGCTACTGTGGTGTTCTGCCGGTCATCGCATTCGATGAGCAGCGCTCCTTCGGGTTCCAGATGGTCGGGAGCTTCAGCCACGATGGTGCGGATGAGATCCAGACCTTCCTCTCCACCACCTACAAGCGCTAGATAGGGCTCGCGTTTCACTTGCTCGGCGGTGGTTTGATACCACTGGTTTGCAAGGTATGGTGGATTCGTAATTATCATATGGAACCGGCGGTTTGGCAAGGACTCGAATAGATTTCCCTGGACCAACTCCAACGAGGTTTGCACAAGGGCCATCGCATTGTCCGCGGCTACCGCGAGGGCCTTGTGGGAGATATCGGCAAGGGTAACGGTGGCCTGCGGTCGCTCGGCGGCTATCGTGATGCCGATGCATCCGCTTCCTGCACAGAGGTCCAGCACCGTGGCGGTGGTGTGGGATTCCAATAATTCCAATGCTTGCTCCACCAGGATCTCGGTGTCGGGCCGAGGGATGAGCACCCGGGGGTCGACTTGGAACACCCGGCCGAAAAACTCGCGTTCCCCGAGGAGGTAGGCGATGGGCTCGGCCTCGCACCGGCGCTGGACGAGGGTGTCGAACAGCCTGTGTGCATCCGACTTCAACTCCGCTTCAGGCCGGGCGTAGATCCATTCCTTGGTGAGATTGGAGGCTTTGCACAGCAGGAGCATGGCGTCCAGGGCGTCGCTCGCGCTTACCCCGGATTCCCTGATAGCGAGCGTCCCCTGTCTGAGGGCCTCGCCGATGGTTTTCATTGGAGCTCCTTGAGGGCCTCTTCACCGGCAGCCATCTTAAGGGCTTCGATGACTTCCTCAAGCTGACCGGCCATCACCAGCTCAAGCTTGTAGAGCGTGAGGTTGATACGATGGTCTGTAAGGCGGTTCTGGGGGAAGTTATAGGTGCGGATCCGTTCCGACCGATCACCGCTACCCACTTGGTTCTTGCGATTGTCGGCGCGTTCCTTGGCTTTTTTCTCTTCTTCCATCTCATAAAGTCGGGAACGGAGCACCCTCAGTGCTTTGGCTTTGTTCTTAATCTGCGATTTCTCATCCTGGCAGATCACCACCAAACCGGTGGGAAGGTGCGTCATCCGCACTGCGCTATCGGTGGTGTTGACAGACTGTCCACCTGGACCGCCGGAGCGCATCACATCCACCTTGAGGTCTTCCTGCCGGATCTCGATATCGGTTTCCTCTGCTTCGGGCAACACTGCCACTGTCACGGCCGAGGTATGGATCCGGCCACTGGATTCGGTCTCAGGTACGCGCTGCACCCGGTGTACACCGCTTTCCCAGCGGAGGTTGCCATACACATCCTTGCCAGCGATGGAGAAGATGATTTCCTTCAAACCGCCGATCCCTGTCTCGTTCATGCTCATGATCTCGATCTTCCAGCGCTTGCTTTCGGCGAAGTGCGAATACATACGGTAGAGGTTGGCGGCAAAAAGCGCGGCTTCCTCGCCTCCGGTGCCGGCGCGGATCTCCATGATGATGTTCTTGCCTTCCATAGGATCCGGTGGAATGAGGAGCACCTTGCTTTTTTCCTCGATGGAAGCATATTGCGCGCGTAGCCCGGTGAGTTCTTCCTTTGTCATGGCGAGAAGCTCGGGATCTTCCTCATCTTTAAGCATCTGCTCGGCATCCGCTATCTGCGAGGCCAGCGAGGTGAGTGTATGCAATACGTCGATGAGCGGCTCTATATGGGAGCGTTCCTGCATCAACGTGCGATACGATGTCATATCCTTCATTATATCTGGATTGGCGAGGCGGGCTTCAAGTTCGGCGTACTGCTGTTGGAAACCCTGCAGAATCTCTATCATCTCATGCTCCTGTGCGATTATACCTACCGGTTCTGTAGCAACCAAGTATAATCATAATCGCACGTTTTGCATAGTTGCGCTAAAAAGGAGCGATCCTCTATACATCCATCCGGGCCAGCTCCGCTTTGTTGTCTGCGATCTGTTTGACATCCAGGGTGTTCAATTTGTAGAACACCAGCGCGCCAAGGAGGAAGAAGGCCGCAGGAATGGCCGCCATATGCAGGCTGACTCCGAATTTCGCTGCAGATGAGGTGGGATCGGCATTGAAATTGGTGAGTGTATGCACCAGCCAGAAGACAATCGCCTGGCTTGCATACGAGAAGCGCATGAAGAAAGCCCTGATCCCCATGTAGATGCCATCGTCACGTCGCTTTTCCGATACGACTATGGAGTCGATGATATCCGCCATCGCGGGGCCCATGAAGGTCCAGAAACCTCCAAAGCCAATCCCCCACAGGGCCATGAAAATGGTGAACCCAAGCTTAGAAGCGACAAAGGTCATGGGAAAAGCGAAGGCCGCCATTACAAAACAGGTGATCAGCAGCATTTTCTGATTGTTCCGCAAACGTTTTGACAGGATCGTCCACAAGGGGATGGACGCCAAGGTGCCTATCAGCATGCCGGCGAATATGATGGTGGTTCCACTGCTGGGAATTTCCAGTATGTAATCCCCCACATAATGGATGGAACTGGTCATGCACATGGTACCTGACTGATACAGGAACAACAAGAGCAGGAACGCCACGAGGTCGCGGTGGCTAAGCGCTTTGCGCATGGACTTGAAGAAGCCCTGCTGGATGGCTGGCTGTGCCTTGCGTTGCTCCTGCTGCTTTTGAAAGCGGCTGACCATGGCTTTGGTTTCCCTGATTCCAGGTATGAGCAGGAGGATGCAGCCGATGGTCACTCCTGCGGCGACCCAGCCGCTGACCAGGTAGCTGCCCACATCCCCATAGTTGAAGAACATCGGGGGTATGATAAAGCCGGCGGCGACTCCAAGCACTCCCACCGCCGTGCTGATGGCCGCGGCCTGGGTGCGTTCGTCATGAGTGCGGAACTTGTCAGGATACACCGACTGGTAGTTGACTTCCCACAAGGAGTAGCAGCCATCGAACAAGCAGATGGTGATGACCATCCAAAGGAATACTGGCAGCGGATTGGTCGCGGCGTTATCCCTCCAGCTAGCGGGTACTGCGAAGATCAGGACGAAAAAAAGGCCGCTCAGCAACAGTCCGAGGATGATCCAGGGGAATCGACGGCCAAGGCGCTTGGAGAATGGCGCTGCCAGATTGGTGACATAGCCGATGATTGGATCGTTGACTGCATTCCATAGCGAGTAGAGGATGGTGGCGATAGCAGCGTACCCCGCCGCGAGTCCGATCTCAGTCTCATAGAATTTAAACACCACCGCACCGAATGCACCGGTGAGAAATTCAGCGAGGAATTTCCCCATCCCGAACGAAGCCATCATGCCTATCGTGCCAATCCGTCTATCACGCATGGATTATCTCCTTTGAGAGTAATCAAACCACGTATTTGACGAATCAGCAAGCTCTGTCGTAAGGAAATCGCTATGTGCAAGGCCCAACTGGGGTATTGATACCTTTCATTTCTTTACTTGGGAGAAACGGACCACCATGTGGACTATTGCTGGGGAGGACGATACATTGGCGATGGAGTGTTCAATATCGCAGTGGTACGCGATGAAGTCCCCTTTGTGAAGCTCGGTGGTGTTGCCGCCGGCAGTTACCTTCACCGAGCCTTTCACCACAGTGAGGTACTCCTCGGTGCCTGGATAATGCGGTTCGCTGGGCAAGGTCGATTTTGGCTCGAAGGATAGGAGATAGATCTCCAGGTCGTCCACCATATCGATGGGAGAGAGCACCTTGATATTCACCCCGTGGTCATCTGTCTCCAAGGCAACCGACGATTCGCTGCGGTTGACGATGAACTTCCGTTTGGGAGCCGCGCCAACGTTCAGCAGGTCCTGCAGGTCCACACCTAAGCCGCGGGCGATTTTCCATACAGTGGCTACAGTGGGATTCACCTTATCCGATTCTATCTGGCTGAGCATGGCCTTGGAAACCCCGGAGCGCTCTGAAAGGACATTGAGCGTGAGGTTCCTGTTCGCACGGAACTTCTGGATATTCTTGCCGATCATGGGAGGGTTTTCCATCACGATACTCCTTGTTCCTGAATGGTGGTGTAGGCATCATTCAGGTTTGACATCTTGAAAATAGTTCAATATAATGAACATAGCTATTGTATTGCGCCACGTGCGGGTTGTCAAGAAAAGGTCACCGCAACGGGATGGGAGGATGGGATGAAAAATATCCTGATCATTGGTTCTCTTGGTCAGCTGGGTTCCGAAATCGCAATGGGGCTGCGTGCCAAGTACGGCGATTCCAATGTGGTGCTCACCGACATCCGTGACGATGTCAACCTGCCGCTTATTGAAGGCGGCCCTTTTTACAAAGTCGACTGCCGGGATGGAAAAGCGGTATCGGACATCGTGCGCACGCACAAGATCGATACCATCTACCATCTGGCGGCCATACTCTCGGCTACTGCGGAACGCAATCCCCAGCAGGCCTGGGATATCAACATGAACGGCCTTATGACTGCGTTGGAGATCGCCCGGGCGCTAGGCTGCGCGTTGTTCACCCCATCTTCGATTGGGGCCTTCGGGCCTACCACACCAAAGAAGTATACTCCCCAGGACACCATCCAACGGCCTACCTCCATCTATGGGGTGACCAAGGTGGCCGGCGAACTGCTGTGCGACTACTACCACCATAAGTACGATGTGGACACCCGCGGCGTGCGTTTCCCGGGAATCATCAGCAACATGACCCCTCCGGGCGGTGGAACCACCGACTACGCGGTGGAGATCTACTATGCCGCGCTCGAGAAGCATCATTACGAATGTTTCTTGGAAGGCGACACCTATCTCGACATGATGTACATGCCGGACGCGGTGAAAGCCGCCATCCAGATCATGGAGGCGGATCCCTCCAAGCTCCGCCATCGCAATGCCTTCAATGTGGCGGCGATGAGTTTTTGCCCTGAGGAGCAAGCGGCCTATATCAGGACCCATATACCCGATTTCACCATCACTTACCGTATCGATCCCGTAAAACAGGCTATCGCCGACTCCTGGCCGGACAGCCTCGAGGATTATGCGGCCCGGGTGGAGTGGGGCTGGAAACCATCGTACGACCTCGCGTCGATGACTGCGGATATGCTCGATACCCTGCGTAAGAGAGGAGGTTATGGATGCTAAGCGCCAACATCAGACAGGAGCTGCGGGATTTTCTGGATAGCCAGGCCCGCCAAGGGCTTGAGAAGCGGGAGCGGGTGCTGGAATCGGCCCAAGGCGCCCGCATCCAGGTGGGAGGAAAGGAAGTCCTCAACTTCTGCGCAAACAACTACCTTGGGTTGTCTAACAATCCCGAGGTCGTCTCCGCCGCGAAGGAAGCGATGGAGAGCTGGGGCTATGGCCTCTCTTCTGTCCGCTTCATCTGTGGCACCCAAGCCCTCCACAAGACTTTGGAAGCCCGTCTGAGCGCGTTCCTCGGACTGGAGGATACCATTCTGTTCTCCTCCTGCTTCGATGCCAACGGCGCAGTGTTCGAACCTTTGCTCGGTGAGGAGGACGCAGTGCTCAGCGATGCGCTCAACCATGCCTCCATCATCGATGGAGTGCGCTTATGCAAGGCCAAGCGCTTCAAGTACGCCCACGCCGATATGCAGGATCTGGAAGTGCAACTGAAGGAAGCGGCCTCCTGCCACCGCCGGCTCATCTGCACCGATGGGGTGTTCTCGATGGATGGGGATATCGCCAGACTATCGGAGATCTGCGACCTGGCCGACCGTTACGACGCGCTGGTGATGGTGGACGACTCGCATGCCACCGGCTATATCGGGGCCACAGGCCGCGGCACCATAGAACACTGCGGAGTGCAGGGGCGGGTGGATATCCTCTCCACCACCTTTGGCAAAGCCCTTGGCGGGGCCAGTGGCGGCTGCATCAGCGGTCGTCGTGAGATTGTAGGATTGCTGCGCCAGCGTGCCCGGCCGTACCTTTTCTCCAACACTCTAGCCCCAGCGATCGCAGGCGGCACCCTTAAGGTGCTTGACCTCTTGGAAGCAGGAAATCCCTATCGCGCGAAGACCATGGAGAACGCCCGTTATTTCCGAGCCCGTATGGAGCACGCTGGATTCGAGCTTGTGAAAGGTGATACCGCCATTGTGCCAGTGATGCTCTATGACGAGGTTAAGGCCGTGCGGATGGCGGACGAATTGCTGAAAGAGGGCATCTATGTCATCGGCTTTTGCTTCCCGGTTGTCCCTAAAGGGAAAGCCCGCATCCGGGTACAGCTATCGGCGGCCCACACCACAGAGGATATCGACCGTGCGGTGGAGGCCTTTATCAAAGTCCGAGGTTGAAGATTGAAGGGTCAGCGGCTGAACACGCGCTGCCTCACCTCTTTTCCCCAGGCGTCGAGTTGCTTCAGGATCTCACTATCCCGTGCGGTGGTGGATTTATCCGCAAGTTTGTCATCGATCAGCTTTTGATAGGTCTCGAGGTTGAGCAGCTCATCCACCGGGGCTTTCTTCAAGCGCTCGGCGCAGAATTCCCGCCACTCGCGCTTGCGCTCAGGGCTGAGGGTCTCGGGCCAATTGCGGAAGATATAGCGGCGGAGAAGCTCGTGGTATTTACTATCGTCGAAATTAAAGTTCAGGTTCCAAAGCTCTTCGGGTGTGGTGGACCGGATCTTGGCAAAGCGGCTGCTATCGGCGTTGCTGAGGAACTTTCCCGAATACAGGCTGGAATCAACATCCTTGGCAGGAGCTTGGTCGTCCTGGTTCGAAGCCATGCGGATGCGAACCGGCAACAGGGGCTCCTCCCGAAGCAGGGCTAAGTTGGCAAAACAGGCCTCCTTGTCAATCCCCAGTCTGGTGGCGATTGGTTCGTTAAGCACTGTAAGAGGTGAGACGAAGGGACAGCGGTTCAAGGCGATCCGGTTGATGCCATGGACGGTGAAGAATTTCTCATCGGGCATGGATAGCAAGGTATGGGGGTCTTCCATTAGGTCGAACACGATGATGCTGTTGGCGTTGGAAGCCGTTTGGGTGATGGGTACCACCAAGGTGGTGCAGCCTTGGTTGCGTGTGTATTGGGCGGCGGTAAGCAGCACTGGGTCTCCCATGGGAACCTGCAGCTTGTCCTTCACCACCTGTTTCTGACGAAGGGACAGATAGTAGTCGAACAATTTAGGTTGCTTATCGCGGATAAGCCTAGCCATCTCAATTGTCGCATAGACATCGCTGAGGGCATCGTGGGCGTGTTCGTGCGAGATTCCGTTGGCTTCGGTGAGAGAGGTCAGTTTGAACGAGGGGTTGCCCGTTTCCGTGTTCCGAGGCCAGTTGATGCCTTCAGGCCTTAAGTCATGGGTGGCACGCACCAGATCCAGGATATCCCAGCGGGTGTTGCCGTTCTCCCATTCCCGTTTGTATGGGTCGTGGAAATTTCTAAAGAGGGCATTGCGGAGGAATTCATCATCGAAACGCAGCGAATTATAACCGACCGCACAGGTACGTGGGACGCTGAGGATGGAGTTGATGGTGTTGATGAACTGACTTTCGGCAAGGCCCTTGGCCTGCACCTCCTGAGGTGTTATGCCTGTGACCAGGCAAGCGCCGGGGTCCGGAAGGTAGTCGTCGCTCAATTTGCAGTACAGGACGATCGGCTCTTCACCATCGATGAAATTCAGATCGCTATCGGTACGGATTCCCGCGAACTGAGCGATTCTATCGTGTTTGGGGTTCAGCCCAAAGGTCTCGAGGTCGTACCAATAGAAAGTCTCTCTGTTTTTCATGTTACCAATGTACCATAATCTTGTTTGTTTTGACAGGGACAACCAGGTCTGATATGGTGGTGTGGAAGGGAGGTCGCAGATGAGAAAACTACTGGCGATGGTAGTGTTGACGGTGATTGTGTTCAATTCCTGCGCGTTGTTTGGAAATCGGGAGCAGCCCGGTGGCGCAGCGCAGAATCCGGTGGTTTCCGCGACTGAGTTCACGCTTGTGCAAAAAGCCTCCCTGATGCTGGCCGACGTGTTTTTCTCCCAAAAGGTGGTGGTCCCTGCAGTCAAGGTGGAAGGCGTGGGTACGCGCGCTGTCGCACGGTTCGACAAGCTGGACCTGGCGCTTGTGCAACTTCCCGATGGCATGTCGTTGCTGGAACTCGGCATACGTGAAGGGTTCATAAGCCGCAAGGTTGGCCAGAACGCTACCAAGGGACGGGTGGTCCTTACTGGATACCTCGACCAGAGCAACGGTCGCGACCTCGCGGTCCGTTTGATTGTGGATGGCACGGATTTTCTCGGGCGTTTTTTGTTTGAACTCCAGCTTGACACGACGACCGGGAGATGGAAGGCTCAGATAAACGGTGTTCCCTATACATCCTAAGGCCACTAGGCCCCAGGCTTCCCATACACGCGGGATAGCCATGCTTCTGATTTTACCGCTGGTGTTGGTGTTGGCGTCTCCACACGCCTTCGCGGCGAATCACCGACCTACCGATGCTGAGGTGAAGGTCGCCCTCCAGTCCATTCTGGTCGCGGCTGCCGCGACTGTCGCAGGCCAAGGGCTCAATCCACCTTTGGTTTTTCGTGAAAGCTCCTATATAACAGACCCGTTCTATACCGATATCAGGCTCACTATGGACAAAGCTGATGTGGGACACCTACGGCAGGTGGTCTTGGACAGCCCGGTTCCTGATATTCCCCAACCGACTGGCTTTCTGGGAAGTTTTCTCCGGGCTGCGGTTCCATTGATACCAGAACACGCCAAATTGGTGGCCTATCTGCGGCCGCAAGGACTTAAGAAGGGCGAGATCGTGCTCAGTGGAACGGCAGGAGCTGTTCGGACCGCAGCCACCTATCCATTCCGCTATGAAGGTTTGGGGGACCTGATGGTGTCGGGAAGCCGGTTCTCCCAATCTTTCCAGCTGTTGTTCAGTTTCCGGATGCCGCTTGAAGGACCCGAGGCTTCGGCCATCATCCCTGTGAGCGTGCAGGGTAATGGCTATGATTACCTCCACGTCGCGCTCGCGCTGTTCCCTCCGCCGGTTGTCAGGTTGTAACTTTGTAAAGTCGGTTTCAAACTAGACATATAGCCCTCATTCTCTTAGAATGGGAGCGTTGCTTGAACAGGGAGGGGCGATATGGATGCGATTGTGAGACGAACCGAGGAATTTCTTCACCGTTGGAGTGTCACTCCGCATGCCATCGACATGGACACGTGCTGCGACCGGTTCCTTGCTGAGATGGAACGCGGGCTTTGTACCCGCGGCGATGGCACTTTAGCCATGATCCCCACCTATACGAGTGCAGATGCCGCGATCCAATCTGGGAAAAGCGTGATTGTGCTCGATGCCGGCGGCACTAATTTCCGCACCTGTCTGGTGACCTTTGATGAACACGCCGTCCCGGTTATCTCCGATTTTAAGAAAAGCGGCATGCCCGGGGTGAAAACCGAAGTCTCGGCCCAGGCTTTCTTCAGCGCGCTTGCCGATGATGTGGAGCGTCTGATTGATAAGAGCGACCTTATAGGCTTCTGCTTCTCCTATGCCGCCGAGATCACAGCTGACCATGACGGCATCCCCCTGGTGTTCTCCAAGGAAATAAAGGCACCTGAGGTCATCGGCATGCCGGTAGGCAGATCGCTGTTGGAGGAATTGGCACGGAGGGGACACGATGTCTCGCGAAAAAAGGTAGCTGTGGTCAATGACACCGTTGCGACGCTTTTAGCAGGGAAAGCCGCCTCCAGAAACACTCAATATGATGGGTACATCGGCTTCATCCTTGGCACAGGTACCAATACCGCATATGTCGAAGACAATCTTCGCATAGGCAAGCTCCCTTCCGCTCAGCTTGGCTCGCAGATCATCAATGTGGAGTCTGGCAACTACGACCTTGTTCCCGGTGAACTGGACCGGCGGTTTATCAACTCCACCAAGAGTCCTGCGGTGTATCATTTTGAGAAAATGATCAGCGGTGCGTACCTTGGTAGTTTCGCCCAAGTGGTCCTTGCGCAAGCGATATCCGAGGGTTTGTTCTCTGATACCTTCGCCAACCGGTTCGCCCAGATGGAACCGCTCAACACCACCCGTATGAGCCATTATCTGGAGATGCCGCATAATCCCGAGTATGCGCTTGTGGCTTGTCTCGGCAGCGAGGAAGATGCGACCGCGCTGTATGTGATTCTGGATGCCATCATCGCTCGAGCGGCAAAGCTGACCGCGGTGAATCTCTCCGCGGCGGTGCTGAAATCCGGCGCTGGCCGCAATCCACGTTATCCTGTGTGCATAAACGCGGATGGAACCACCTATTATAAGACTGAGAACCTGCAGAGATATACCGAGCTTTTTCTCACCGAGTACCTGCAGCACCAGCGCCACAGGTATGTCCGTTTTGTGAGGATTGACGATTCTCCCGTCCTAGGAGCTGCGGTCGCCGGTCTTTCAATCGCCTAGCAGGCTTCGGCGTCGGCCATCTCCACCAGAGAACGCTGCCACGCCAATAGGTAGTCGTGCCTGCTCTGGTCGTTGCCTTGCGCATCGGCCATGATCCGGAAAACCGGTTCGGTCCCGCTTCCCCGCATCCAGATGAAGTCCGTAGCTTCGTCGTTCTGGTCTAAAAACAGGATTTTCAACCCTCCACGGCCTGCACCCGTACGCAGTGCGTTCCCCACCCCTGTCCTGCAGATGGTCCCCTCCGTCTGTTCCTCGCGCCAGCCGAAAATCCCAAAGCGAACCCTCAGGTCCTGAGCCCGTTCGAGGAAGCTGGCGGCGAACAACTTTTCATAAGCGGTTTTCAATTTTAGATGGCTGGTGCTTTTGATGCGCATGATGGCTTCAGTGGAGAAACCGCCTGTGATAGTCCGTTTCGGAAGAGAAGCCACGGCGGCCTCAATCGAAACAGCTTTCATGTGGGTGATGTCCTGGGATGTGACCTTTGCGAACAAAGTTTCCGAGGTGAGGAGTTTGATGAGCGAGACCAAGGTGTTCAGGGGATCGCGTACTTTGCTTGGATGGGTGATGTTCCCCCCGTTGGAGCCTTCCCCGAGCAAACGCACCGTATGGCCCTTGGCACGAAGCTGGTCGGCGAGCTGCACCACATTCGCTTCGCCTACTTCAGCCCGCGCAACCACCACGTCCAAGCGCTTGGCGATGGTCTCGATGATAAGGGAGGTGGGGCAGTTGATGGCGATGGCAAGATCCGTGTGGTTGGCACGGGCAAGGGTAAGCTCGACGCAAGCGACGAGAGCAAACAAGTCCTGCGCACCAAGGATATGGGCCCTCCCTGTGCTTTGCTTGATATACACGATATTTCCACGATCTCCGTCGTTATCAGGTACATATCCCAGCTGGAAAGCGGGGTCTTTTGCATAAGCTTTCTCAAGCTCGGTCCGGCAGAGTTCAAGATTCTCTCCTTCCGGGACAATCGGATGCACCACCTGCCGCGGGCGGTCGTTCAGGAATATGGTTTTCACGCCAAGGGCTGATAGGAAAGTACGATCTATGGTTTCTCCTCGCGCGCTGCCATTGAGTTCGCCCACAATTCCAATCGGGTGTTTTTCAATGCCATGTTTGATTTCCGCCAGCATCGCGCCGATGGCTTCCTCATCCTCGCAGTCCGCTGCGGTCCGAAGCACCAGGTTCTCATAGGCGAGCAAGGCTTGTTCTTTTTCCTGTGCGATGGCATTCAGCACGAGCTCGTAGGTCTGAACCTCCACAGAGCTGCTCATCTTCTGCACCAGATCGCACGAAGACGGTTCCTCGACCAAGGATTTGAATACCGCTGAGACTAAGGCGGTCTCCTGTCCGGTGAACACTCCTCCCTGCCTCCCGAATTTAAAGCCATTGTGGCCAATCGGATTGTGGCTCGCCGATACATAGAAGAAGGCATCGATACCTGTTCTGTTGCTATAGGCCATGATCTCGGGGGCAGCTGCGATAAACAGATATCGCACGGCGACGCCATTGGCGAGGAATATCCTGTTGATGATATCGGCGATGGAGGCCCCGGTCGGCCGGGCATCGAGTCCTACCAGCACAGTGGTTCCTGCTCCGAGATGACGGGCCATCGCGAGCGCTGCGAAAGCCACCAAAAAGCTGTCGGCCCTATCCAAGGCCTCGGTACGGTCTTCCTCATGCTTGCTGGCAGCGAACACTTTGCGCCAGCCAGAGGCGCTGATGATAAGGGAGCTATATGCCTGCTTCAGCTCCTCGGCGGTGGGAAGCATGCCTTGAAGCGGATCGACTGAAGTATCCGCGATGAAAAATCCTGTTCTGTTGTCGGTGAAGACCATTGGTTCCTCCTCGCGCCGGACTCTCCCTGGAAGGTCTGTGGGAAGCACCGGACGGTTTAATCATTATATCACAGGAGGCCAGTCACGGAAACCAGAGGCAGCAAAACCTCTTGTGTCTATCCTGCAAGACTGGTACTCTAGGACTATGAAAACCGTTGCAGCGATCCACGACCTCTCCTGCCATGCGAAATCCTCCCTCACTGTGGTGGTTCCTGCGCTCAGCGCGATGGGTATTGAGGTATCCGTGCTCCCTACAGCTTTGCTTTCCACACAGACAGATGGCTTTCAGAACTATTTTTACCAGGATTTGAGCGATGCCATGGAGGCGATTGTCTCCCATTGGCAAGTCTTAGGGTTGCGCTTCGACGGGATATACTCGGGTTTTCTTGGTTCTCCCCGTCAGATCGATATCGTCAGTGGCTTTATCAAGGGACAACGAAGTCTTGGTTCTCCTTTGGTGCTGGTGGATCCCGTGCTCGGTGATGGTGGCCGTCCATATGGACCAGTGACCCAGGATCTGATCGGTCGGATGGTGGAGTTGGTGCGGCATGCGCAGGTCATCACCCCCAATGTCACCGAGGCCGCCTTGCTGCTAGGCGAACCCTATCGTCCGGAGCTCACTCCGAGCGAAGCTGTCGACTGGGCCCAGCGGTTGTCGGCGCTTGGTCCGTCTCAGGTGGCCATTACCAGTGTGATGCGTGAAGGAGGGGGTGTGGTGGTCTGCTACGACCGTCAGTTGGATTCCAACACCTCGGCCTATCAACCATACGCCCCGGTGTCTTACCCAGGTTCCGGCGATCTGTTCGCCAGCATCCTGTGCGCGTTTCTGATGAAAGGGCGAGGGTTCCTGGATTCCGCCGTCGAAAGCGCGCGGTTGGTCTCGCAAGCGGTGTTCGCTTCTTTCAAAGCTGGCGTGGTGCCACGGCATGGGATAGCAGTGGAGATGATGGTGAAGCAACTTATGGCGGCCTCCCCGTGATTCTGGTGGTTGCCTCCTCCCTGGCAGAACTGCAAGGTCATGCGAAGTATGAGAAGTGCTCCGGCCATTGCGCGAATTCTGAATTTCCAATTGTGCGTAAGACTCCTCAGGGCGAGCCCTTTGCAGTGGTTTGCGTTGGCGTGGGACAGGTAAACGCGGCTATTCATACGTATCGGGCGATTCAAGCTCTGAATCCAGCGCTGGTCGTGGGTATCGGTACATGTGGAGCGCTTCGGGACGAGCTGAAGGTAGGGGATATCCTCATCGCCGGCTTGGTAGTCCAGTATGAGGTCGACCTCCGTCGTTTTGGTCTTAAGCGGGGAGAACTGCCCGGTGCGGATGGGAATCCTTGTGGTGCTCTCGCCACTGATTTTCCAGGCTGGACCTGGGAGGCTGGCAATCGTTTGTTCACGTCCCAAACCTTGGGGACCGCGGACCGCTTCTTGTTAGCTGAGGACCGGCGTGGTGCAGATTTTCTCCAGGATGAACTTGGGTTGGATGCGGTGGATATGGAGAGTTACGCAATGGTCGCCGCTGCGAGAAAAGCTTCGGTACCAGTGGCTGTTATAAGAACAGTCTCCGATACCAACCGTGGCGCTCGGCCCCGTTCCTACCCAACTTTTCTTGCAGACGCTTCGGAGCGGATGTTCGCCGGAATAATGGCATGGATGACCGGTTAGAGCACTCCCAGCGAAAAATCACCTATGATCTTGTATACACGGCCATCTTTGTGGATGTCCAGCTTTCGGGTGGGAAAATATTCCCCGATGATTTTTCGCAGATGCGATACCGCTGCCTGCTCGATTTCCTCGCGATCCTCTGGTTTCACCCGCGAGAGGGTGATGATCTCGATATCCACGAGATACCCTTTCCCGGTCTCGCTCCCGTAGCCGAGTGTGAATTTCGTGCCCGTGCTGAATAGGCCGTCATATGCCACCTTCGCGGCTTTTCCCCGCGGTGGACGGTTGGGATGCAAAGGATACCTATCACCGAAGGTGTCTTCCAGATAATGGTCCAGGTCGTCACACATCCTTCGTAGCTGATTTTCCAGCTGCTGCTGTTGGTAGGTCATCATAGCTTGGCTCCTGAAGTGTGTATCAAACGACAGGCAGGGCTTGAGGGGCGCAAGGCCAGCTGGGTGAGGAAGGCCGTTATCTCAGCTTGCTGATGTGTGAACATCCCATTGGCGGTGAAGATCATCTCGGCAAGGATAAGTGGATCGGTTTCATCGAGACGCACCTTGCGGCTGAGCTCGCCGTGGATCCGGACATATTCCAGATCGCTGATGACTGAGGCGATATCGCTGGAAGTACGCATCTGTGAGGACGCATACACCCGGTAGATTGGGGCTCCTTTGGCCGGGTCCATCCAACCGATCATCCCTGTATTGGTTTTATCCGCTTCCAGGAGATACGGTGTGCTTGCGGTGCTTAGCGAGAGCACATGGAACCGTTTGGACTCAGGGTAGAGCCGCTTCGCCTCCATGTAGGCATACAATACAGGATTGTTGGCGACGACTCCACCATCGATAAGCGTTACCCGCTCGCCAGTGGATTCATCCATTATAGTCGATGGAGTGAAGTATGTAGGTGCTGCCGAAGTGGCGCGGGCCGCTTGCCGCATGAGAAGATTCCCTTTCCCGTAGCTGCTGATAAGATAGGGTTGGTCTTTGCCACAGTCGTAGGTGACCACCATGGTTGGAACCAGCGCATCCCACATTTTAAGCTCTCCAAAAATGTCTCTGAGGAGCCGGAGGAAGGAGGTGTCTTCGTACTTCTGGTTAAAAAGCTGCCCAATAACATTCAGTTGCAGGAACGAATTGTTCTTTGGGAAAATCACCTTCCCGTATTTTAGGTAGATGTCCACGATGCTCTGCAACTCTGGTCCTGGATACAAGGAGGTGGAATTTCGTGGCTTTCTGGTGGTGCGCACCGGATTCGCTTCGTCCTCAGACGGTTCTTGCGGGGGTAGCAAAGACCCTTCCTCGCAAGGGGCGGTAAGAGCTAGCGCGATAAGGCCCCCGGTGGAGGTGCCGGCCACGAGGTCGAAATGGGCATAGAGCGGGCGGAAGTCGCCCATGGTCCGAAGTTGTTGCTCCAGTAGAGTGAGTATAGTTGCAGGGATTACACCCCGCATGCCGCCACCGTCGAGGCAGAGGATGTAGCGGTCCTCCTGAAGGCGGCGTTCTTCCTTGTTTCTGAGATAATTCAATAGTCCCATGCCCTATAACATGGTATATTTGGCCTCGGAGGTCAAGTATGGAGCATTTTCTGGAGGTTTATCGGTCGTGCCAGCTGTGCCCGTACCACTGTGGTGTCGACCGCACTCAGGGGCGCTTGGGTGTTTGTGGCGAAACCGATACCATGCGTATCGCCTGGATGGGTTTGCACCGGGGTGAGGAACCACCGGTCAGCGGCGAGCATGGTTCCGGCACCATCTTCTTTTGCGGGTGTCCTCTGCATTGCTCCTACTGCCAGAATTGCCAGATAAGCGCCGCGCGCGCTGATGTCCCTGGCATTCCGGTATCGGTTGCAGAGCTTGCAGACCTGATGCTGGATTTGCAGAAGCTGGGGGCTGCGAATCTTAACATGGTCACTGGAACCCATTTTATCCCCTCTATCATCCAAGCCCTAGAGCTAGGCAAGGCCAAAGGTCTTACTCTACCTGTGGTCTGGAACTCCTCTGGGTATGAATCCCTCGACGGTCTTGCTCTGATCGATCCCTATGTCGCTCTGTATCTGATTGATGTGAAAACCCTCGACGCTGAAGTGGCTGCCCGTTTCTGCGGCACGGCCCGGTATGTACAGGAGATCGGGGCTGTAATGGAGTTCTTGTTCAAGCGTGTGCGCAGGACCAGGTTGAACTCTCGAGGTGAGCTCGGGGGCATCCTGGTCCGCCATCTCCTCTTCCCCGGGACGCTTGATGCCACCAAGAAGTTCCTCAGCTGGTTCGCGATGCACGCGAAAAAACAGGCATGGCTCTCTTTGATGGTGCAGTTTGTGCCTCCGCTTGGGGATGATACTCTACCGGAGATCACCAGCGACGCCTATGATGAATTGATAGACTTGTTGGAAACCCTGGGGATTGAGGATGGTTTTGTGCAGGAGTTAGCCGACAACATCCCCTGGATTCCCGATTTTACGCGCGACAATCCCTTTCCAGACTCGTTCGCCGATCCTCTGCCGAGTTTTCTTGAGCTGAAAAAGAGATTGCTATCAGCGGGAAACCAGCTTGCTTAACCTATAGTCGTCCCAAAGAATTCCTTACCCTCCAGAATGGCCAACGTGTTGGCGATATTGCGTCCGTCGGCACAGATTACCTTCAGACCAAGCTCCTGTGCCCTGCGGGAAGCGATGGGGTCGAAGGGTGTGTTCTTGCCTGGGGTCCAGGTGTCTCCCACCATCACCCTGAACTGCTCCCAGTTGATGTGGTCGATAGGCGTGGCATGGGGATCGGTTTTTGGGTCGGCGGTATAGACTTTGGCAATATTCGATAGGTTGACCACTGTGCGAGCTCCAAAACGTTCGGCGAGGAACACAGCATCGGTATCGGTTGAGAATCCCGGCTTCCAGCCTGCGGCCACCAGCACCTGCCCTGAGAAGGGAATGGGAGCCGTTGGGTCGGTGACCAACGCGTCTTGGCAGAATTCAGCGAACACCGCGCGGACCAGCGTGCCGTTGAGATGGGTGGCCGCTATGCCAATCCAGTCCTGCATGGCTGCGTCGGCCTGGGGAACCACTCGGCGGTATGCATCCTGATATATCCGCGCGGGAGCTCCACCACCGGTGACGAGGATGACCTTTCGTGAGGCATCTTCCGAGAGATAGCTGCTGATGGCTTTTTTAAAAGAGACCAGGAACGCGTGGTCCACGCCTTCGGGCGCGATGATGGATCCACCAAGAGAGAGCACGGTGATATGTTGCATGTCGGTCCTCCGTAGATAGATTATCAGAATTCGCATAAAACAGCATTATTATTCGAAGCAAAATCGAAGCCGGGAGAGTTTATTGAGATATCACCCCTTGCAAGGGATGCAAAAGGAGTCTTCATGAACAATCTGAATTCCATTCTCATTGACGTTTGTATTTCTAACACTATATATTGTAACGAGTTAACTGTGTATTGCTATGGCTTAAGTAGGGGAGGTCGCCATGAATTATCAAGATGATGAATTGATGCAATTCTTTTCAATGTTGGATCTTCACTCGAGAGCGGATCGAAGCAATCTAGATAACGTGCTTGATAAAATCTCCTATCCTGAGCAATGTTTTGACCCCATCAAACGATATCGTTTGGAGACTAAAACACACCGCAAGCTGAAGATCTGTGCCCAAAGCGGCTATAAATATCAGGCTGTTCCAGCAATAAGATTGCAGGGAAAATGGCTAGAACAGCTTGGGTTTTCTGTTGGTCAGGAAATCAATGTTCAATGCCAGAAAGGCTGTCTGATCATTCAACTGAGAAACGAGCCTTCAGATGCACGAGAGCAAGCAATCAGATAACTGAAGGCAGGCAATGCTGATGCAAAACCCGCCTTTCATGATTTTTCTAAAAAGCAGAGGTCAGTCCCTTGAATCTCCTTCTTGCCCCCTATGCTCGGAATAGCACTTTCGGCTGCAATATTTTCGGTTGGTGCCGTAGGTCACAAACGTCTCGCCACAGTTTTGACAAGTAACTTTGTTTGTAGCCCGTCCTTCGCCTGCTTTGAATTTTGCATACCGATTCCACCAATCCTGCCTGCATCCGTCCGAGCAAAAAATCTTTTTCCTAAAACCGGGGGTATGTTCAAGTTCTTTCCCGCAAGTCTTGCAGAGCACATGCTCTCCATCTTCTTGTACAGCTGCCTCATTTTTTGAAGTTCTGGAAAGGCAGAAGCTGCGAACCTGTCCACGAGGAAGGTCCAGCTTTTCTCCGATCTTCGCATAAGACATTCCATCTCGCCGAAGACTGCTGATCTCAGTCATCTGTTTCTCTGTGAGAGGAGGGCGTTTCTTTTCCTCTTCGGATAAGTCAACCTTGATTTCAGATCCATCGCGGAAGATGAATCGGACGTCATTGGGAGAATACACTTTGAGATGGTCAACCAGTCCGCTCCATAGGTCCTCATCAAAACGCACGACCTGGCTATTCTGTTTCTTGAGATTATCGAAGAATGAAGTTGCAAGTGCTTTTTTGGCTACCTTGTCCTGGATAGTATTGTCGAGATCCTCTTTGCGTTTCTCAGCCTGCTCATAACGTATCTGTAGTGCTTGATACTCTTGAGTATGGGCATATCCATTGGATCTTGAGCTGGATTGTCCGCTCGACATACGCTCCATGAGTTCGGCTGTAACACTCATGTCAGCTATGAGTGCCGTCCTTTCCCTTTCCAGACCAGCGGTATCGAAAACCGTGTCGTAGACAAGTTTCTGTGTTTCAAGGATGCGGGATGAATCCTTCAGTAGTCTGTTGACCGCTATCACGAACATTCTCTGGACATCCTGTTCTATCAAGTTGCCTGAGGTGCATTGGGCGTGTGCCTTATCATATTTTCCATTGCATTGCCAAACCACTTTCTGATATTTGCTGTTAGGGTGCCATTTCTTCTCTCCAAACCAAGATCCGCACTGGGCACAGAGGATTCGACCTGAAAGCATTCTCCTGCGGTTTCGTCTGCCAGGCATCCCATCGCGCCGTTTCATCTCGGTCTGGACTAGAGCAAACATTTCTTTGGATACGATCGGTTCATGATGGTCTTCCACATAGTACTGTGGTACCTCACCTTCGTTCACCTTCTGCTTGTGGGTGAGGAAATCTACGGTGAAGCTTTTTTGCAGCAAGGCATCTCCGATGTATTTTTCATTTTGCAGGATGCTTTTAATGCAGGAGGAAACCCATTGTTTCCCACGTCCGGGTGAGGGGATGTTTTTCTCGGTGAGAATCTCGGCGATCCCATTCGGGCTCTTTCCTTGAAGGAATAGAGCGTAGATGAGCCTTACCAATTCGGCTTGTTCCTCATTCACGACCATGTTTCCATCGGGCCCTTTGTCATATCCAAGGAAGTTGCTGTAGGGAACTGAAACCTTGCCATCCTTGGCTTGCTTTCGCTTACCCCATGTGGTGTTTTCGGAGATCGACCGGCTTTCTTCCTGTGCGATCGAGCTCATGATGGTTATCAATAATTCACCTTTACCGTCGAAGGTCCAAATGTTTTCCTTCTCGAAGTAGCATTCGACATTCTTCTCCTTGAGCATGCGAATGGTGGTCAGACTGTCAACGGTATTTCTGGCAAACCGGCTGACCGATTTGGTGACGATAAGATCGATCTCTCCCAACAAGGCGTCGTTTATCATCTGCTTGAAGCCTTCCCTGCGATTGGTGCTGGTCCCGCTCACACCCTCATCGGTATAGACCTTGATGAATTCCCAATCAGGACGACTCTTGATGAATTCGGTATAGTACTCGATCTGGGCTTCATAACTGGTGAACTGTTCATCACTGTCTGTTGAAACCCGGGCATAGCCGGCGACCCTTCTTTTCGTTGAATGGGGGTTGTTGCGATTGTTTGTTATGATTTTCTTTGCTGGAATTATCCTTACCTTTGCCATGCATGCGCTCCGTTGTCATTGGTTTTTCTTCTTCTATCGATTGCTGCCTTATAGGCTTTTTCCCGGGAAGGCCAGAACCGGTTGATTTGCCGTCCATCACGAAAATGGAAGGTATATGAGCCCTCTCCATCACCGGAGATGTGATCCACCTCCTTGTAAAAGGCTTGCTCATCAAACTCGTCGATCCCCAACATGAAATTGGACAGGATCTTCAACTGTTCCTCATTGATACCGATGCTCCTACATCCTTTGATTCCATCTCTTCGGTTGGATTTGCATCTCCAATTCGCATTGGTTGGTGTCTTGTAGGTCCTGATATAGTTGTTTCCGCATTTCTCGCAGATGATTTTACCGGTGAAACAACGCCGACTCACCTTGGGCATGTTGTACACCCCGAGTTCCCTTCGACGGTCAATCTCTCTCGAGACGGCTTCGAATATTTCCCGCTTGATGATCGGTGGGTGCGTATCCTCGACATAGTACATGGGATGCTCCCCGCGATTCTTCTTCCGGGGCTGGGACATGAAATCCACGCAATACGTTTTCTGGAGCAAGGTATCACCGATATAACGCTCATTGTGTAGAATGGTATGGATTGCCACATCATTGAAAGGTTTCCCAAAGTGTAGGATGGAACGATTGTTCAGTTCGTCTGCAATGCGTTTCATCGACTTTCCCTTCAGATAATCCCTGAATATCTTTCTCACTACCTTTGCGGTCGTCGGTTCAATGACGAGCTTCTTGCCGGTCCACCGGTATCCATAGACGCGGTGGTGAAGGCTGATTCCCTTCTCGTAACGCTTTCTGACTCCCCACCTGAGGTTTTCAGAAGTACTTCTGCTTTCCTCTTGAGCAAACGATGCCAAGACGGTCAGAAGGAATTCTCCTGTACTCGAGATTGTTTCAATATTTTCTTTCTCGAACCTGACATCGATGTTGAGTTCCTTCAACCGCCTTACAGTCTCAAGCAAGTCGACCGTGTTTCTGGCAAATCGCGATATCGATTTCGTCAGGACAATATCAATCATGCCTTGCTCGCATTTGGTGATGAGTTCTTGGAATTGCGTTCTGCCAAATATCTGTGTTCCAGAGACACCATCATCAATGTAGATCCCCTGGTATTCCCATTCAGGATTAGCTTGAATCAGTCTCTTGTAATGATCGACCTGGGATTCAAGCGAATGCTCTTGTCGTTCATGTACCGTAGAGACCCGTGCATAGGCTGCAACTCGCTTTTTTCGATTTTTGGTTGCCGGTTGCTTTGGTTTTTGTATCAGCTTAACTGTTTTCACTGGTTCCTCCTTGGTCTATACATCCCTACGAATTGAAATTAAATCAAGTCATATCAAGGAGATAGATTGCCAATTATTGGCTGGTATCTAACAATAAGTTTTCTTTGGACAGTCATATATTCCTCGTCAGTCAACAGACCCTGAGCAAACAGATTCTTGATGAGCAAAAGAGCCAACTGGTAATCGGCCTCTGCCTTGAACTGCTCTTTTGTCATTTGCTTACTTCCTTCTTGAACCTTGTTTTGATATAGCACTCGTGGCTGCAGTAACTGCGTTTGGCATTCCCATATGCCGAGAATGATTTGCCGCAGCAAACGCAGGTGAATTGGTAGAAGGCCTTACGCTTCACCTGATCCTGATGGGCATTCCACCAGTCCATGCGACAACCATCCGAGCAGTACTGTTTCTTCCTTTTGCCAGGGGTATGCTCCAAACGTTTACCACAGGTCTTGCAATAATCTTTTCCCAGATCCTGAGGCACATGGGAGGGAGATCTCCTACCCCTGAGATTGTGAGTCCTACAGAAGGAACGGACACAATCCTTGGATAACCCGAGCCTTGATGCGATGGTGGTGTATCCCAGACCATCATTTCTCATTTCAGTGATTTGTGTAGTTTCTTTTTCAGTCATTGTGTTCTCCTGCTTGATACCGGAGAACCGTACCCCTGACACGTGATACCCTCCTCGAATCCCGGCGAGAAATGGGATAAAAGGGAAACTGCATTCGGGGCGTTAGTCTTCTGGAGTTAAGACTCGTCGTTTGGTACTCGATACACTCCAGAAGCGTATTGGGCTTTAGCCGATATGAAATGTAGTAAGTAAAATTATTGGGGCAGCAATTTTAATTCTCCATGCATCTCTTGGTTGAGGTGGGGGTAAGGGCGTGATAGAATTATAAAAATATTTCTTCCGTCACCATTTATAGAATAAATAGTCATGTGAGACCGAATACCGTGGAGAGTAGAACATGAGGAGAGAACCCGAGATAACCTTTAGACTGTGGGTGTTGTAGCGTTCTCCTTTAGAATGACTGTCCGCCCAATCTTCTCAGCGACAGAGATGGAGGCATCATGCTCTACGATGGTTACAGCGTGGATTGGGGGATGTTTGATGAAGAGACGGATGTGTAACGGGAAAGCTACAATTTTGACTCGGGAGCGATCAAAGGCGGATGAAAGCTGAATGTATGATGATCCGTTTCATGGGCAGCTGAATTATCCGACATTGAATGAAAGGAGAGCAAGATGAATACAAGAGCTGAAGGGGCAGGAGCAAAAGCCTGTTGGTTTGTCGGAGCTTCATATGGGAGCTTCAATGATCAGACTCCTCGGTTTCTACAGGAGAAGATTTGGGAAAATGGATATGAGGATAAATATTTAGACGCAGTAAAATCAATTCAGGTTGGAGATCGCATTGCGATTAAATCTGCTTATACACGCAAACATGATCTTCCTTTCGATAATCGAGGTCAATCAGTTTCCGTCATGGCAATAAAAGCAGTAGGAATAGTAAAAGAGAATCTTGGAGATGGCCGCACGTTGAAGGTTGATTGGGAACCTTGTGATCCTCCACGTGAATGGTATTTCTATACCAACAGAAGCACAGTCTGGAGGGTCTTACCGGGCGACTGGACAACAGATGCCTTGATAGGATTCACATTCGAAGAAAAGGCACAAGATATAGATCGGTTCAGGAATGCCCCTTACTGGCATGAGCGTTTCGGCGATAGTACCGTAGATCAGCGCCGTTTCAAGTGGACTCGCTTTTACGAAGCTGTAGCCGATAAACTCTTGACCTATAGGAATAGACGAGATGAGCTAATTTCTGGGGTTCTTGACATTGCCGCAAATGTAGAGGGACTGTCCAACCTGCAGGATCAATTTGTGGATGGTTCTAAAGGACCTCTCAAAGATATTTGTCCCTTTACAGTTCTAGGTATATTCAACAGGGGAATCACAGATATAAATCGCAAAACTATTGCCTCCAAGCTTTCCGATTTGTTGGGAGTGTCTGAACCTGTCCCAGATACTTTTGAAGGGATACCAATTCTTAATAATCAGCGATCATGGTTTTTTGGTTACGAAAACAAAAGACAACCAGACGACATTGATATCCTGTGGGAAGTTTTCGAGCAGGCCATTGTGTTTGCAGAATCAGATGACCCTGATATACGGGTAAAGTTTATATCAGCCTACGATGAAGCAACTCAACGCCATGGTGTGGGTTGGAACCTTACCATAGGGCTTTACTGGATTCGTCCTTGGAGTTTTCCTACCCTTGATAGTCAATCTCAGCATTACCTCAAAAAGAAATTAAACATAGAGATTGAAATGAATGGTCCAAAAGGCCGCTGTAACGCAACTGATTATCTTGGATTGTTGGATACCCTTCAAGCTCATTTTCAAGAAGAGGTATATCCCGTCCATTCTTTTCCAGAGTTATCTTATGCTGCTTGGATTTTTAAGGATAATGATCCCACAGAACTTCCGGGTGCTACAGATTTAGATGAGGACGATGACGAAATATATCCTTCTTCAGAGGTAGTTGTATCAATCCCTCCTATTGAATCATATTCTATCGATGACATTCTGAATGAAGGTTGTTTCATACCACGGGAAAAGCTTGAAAAAATTTTGGAGCGTGTAAGGACTAAAAAGAATCTTATACTTCAAGGACCACCAGGAACTGGAAAAACCTGGTTGGCGAAGCGATTGGCTTTTGCTTTGATTGGACAACGGGATGATCACAAAGTCCGATTGATGCAATTCCATCCCAACCTTTCCTACGAGGATTTTATTCGTGGATGGAGACCAGCGGGAGATGGAAGGCTCACTCTAGTGGATGGACCATTTGTCGAGATGATAAAGCTTGCTGCAAAAGCTCCGAATTTCAGGCATGTCGTTGTTATCGAAGAGATTAATCGCGGTAATCCTGCACAAATATTTGGTGAGATGTTGACTCTTCTTGAGGTTGATAAAAGGACCCCAAATGAAGCGATGGAACTTACTTACAGAAGGACTGATGGCGAACGAATTTTTATACCTGACAATCTCTATGTCATTGGTACGATGAATATCGCTGACCGCTCCCTAGCTCTCGTCGATCTGGCGTTGCGTCGTCGGTTTGCCTTTATTGATCTGGAACCTAAACTTGGCAAGCCTTGGCGAGAATGGGTTCATTCAAAAAGTGGAATAGAGCTAGAAATCCTTGTTGAAATCGAAAAACGCCTCACTGATTTAAATCAGACAATTGAAGCAGACCCCGGTCTTGGACCACAGTATAAAGTTGGGCACAGTTACGTGACGCCACCATTCAACACTCCCATCAGTGATGCTCGGGAATGGTTCCGTCAGGTGGTAGATACTGAGATCGGGCCGTTGCTCGATGAATACTGGTTTGATGATCTTAAGAAAGCCCAAAAAGAAAGAGAACGCTTATTGGAAGGGTTCTGATTATGACACCTGATGAAGCAGAGCGATTGTCAGTTATTCATGAGGGGATAAACCGTATTGGCCAAATCCCGGTTCGCAACCTATGGCTACTCATGTTATATGCATCAGATCTTTATAGGGATTTTGAGAAAGGAAAATTCAGAGTAGAAGAGAACCCTGACGACATCCCTGATTTAGTAGCTGAAATGCTCTGTCGTCGTGTGGAGCATCGTATTCAACGCAATTTAAGCTTTGGATATCAATCACGTGAGGCCGTGCTTGGTCGTGTTCGTGGACGTATCAACCTACTGAATACTGAGCAGCATCGTCTACTTGAACGTGGGAAGGTTGCTTGTCGATTCGATGAGTTGACTGTCGATACGGCCCGAAATCGTTATGTGCGTACAGCTTTGGAGGAAATATCTAAAATAGTTATAGACAAACCTTTGGCTCATCGATGCCGGTCTTTGGCGGCAAGCATGATTCGTATGGGCGTATTGGGGGAACGACCTAATCGTAGCGAGGTTTCCATCGATCACTTCGGACGTCATGATATTGCTGATCGACCTATGGTTGCTGCTGCCCGTCTTGCGTTAAATCTGGCCCTTCCTACTGAGTCTTCAGGTAAACACCATCTATCTCTACCTGATAGGGAGATTACTTGGATCCGGAAGCTGTACGAAAAAGGCGTTGCTGGTTTTTATGATGTAGTGCTTTCTGATCATGGATGGCATGTTTTTGCGGGTAAAACATTTGGATGGCAGGTGGAAAGTAAGAGCCAGGGTATAGACAAGATTCTGCCTTCCATGAGAACTGATATTATTTTGGATCAATTGAGTACGGGACGCCGTATCGTAATTGATACCAAATTTAATTCTATTGTGACACGTGGGTGGTATCGAGAAGAGTCGATTCGGAGTGGTTATATCTATCAAATTTTCGCTTATCTGAGATCACAGGAAGGTAATGGTGATCCCTTCTCTGAAACCGCATCAGGAATCCTTCTTCATCCTGCAGTTGGCGACATGGTGAATGAATCCGTTGTAATCCAGAATCATGAGATACGATTTGCAACAATTGATCTTGGAGCAACAGCAAAGGAAATAAGAGCACAACTCTTACAGGTATTAGAGACATGTTTCAACAATTAACAATATCCAAGTTATCCAACTTGGATGAAAGTTTTCCTACTTCCTAGATTGATAATCCTTGCATTAGAAACAGACACAATCCTTGGATAGTCCAAGTCTTGATGCAATGGAGTGTATTCCAAACGATCATTTCTCAGTTCAGAAATTTGTGTAGTTTTTCAGTCATTCTGTTCTCCTGCTTGCTAACGGAGAACCGTACCCCTGAAGTTTTAAGAGCGCCCTGAATAACAAGCATGCAAGAGAGTTGTCATCAATTTTCTACTCCAATCCTACTGGCTCTGATGAAGTACATTCGATTAATCTGCAGGAATTATTGGAGTTTTAAATTGGAGGTTGGCAGCTAAATTTCAGAGTATATAATGAAGAGGATTCGTAAAAACTGGAGATGCTTAACAATACATGCTTTGGATGGTTGCATGGAATAATTAAAAGATTGGCCGGTTTTTACCGGCCAAGCACGATTCCAAAGAATAATATTCCTTGGATAGTTTCAACAAAATCCCTAGCAACTGATTTAAGTTTCGTTTCCTTAATCGAAGTTCGGGACCCCTGCTACTTTTTCCCCTTGGAAAAACGAGCCGCGATATAGCAAGAATGGCTGCAGTAAACTCTTTTTGCATTTCCGTATGAGCTGAAGGTCTTACCACATTCGGCGCATGTGAACGAATAGTACGCTTTTCGCTTCACCTTGTCCTGATGCGCATTCCACCAATCCATACGACAAGCATCCGAGCAGTACTGTTTCTTCCGCTTTCCAGGAGTGTGCTGCAAGTATCTCCCACAAGTACGACAAGTGTTGTTACCCACTTCCTTACCCACATGTGAGGGCGATCTTATCCCTTTAAGTCCATGAGTCCTGCAGTAAGATCTTACGCATTCCTTGGAGAGCCCGATATGGCTTGCAATCGTAGTATAGCCCAAACCACTTTCTCTCATGTTCGTAATCTGCTTTGATTGTTGATCGGTCATTACCTTCTCCTCGTTTATTTGTTGGTCTATACATTCCTGCAAGTGGGATGTAAGTCAACTTGTTAAAACGTTATAAATAGAAAAGTTGGTAATTTCCGACATACGTGAAAGTATCTAATTTGACTATATAGAATGAGTACGGTTTCTTGTCACTATCATGATAGCAAACGAACAGCAATCATTTCATAACGTAGACTGCTTCACTTCAAGTATCCAGTAATGACCAAAGCTGATGTGAAATAAGTTTATTTCGTCCAATGTGTTTATTCATAAGCTTTCCTGAAACTAATGTAAGGATTATTCGTCCAAGAGACTCGGGATTGGATAACACGGTTATCGTATCCCAAAACAGCTACGTTATTTTCTTGGTTGATTGACAATTACTGTGATGGCCCCATAGTGTTACCATATTCTACTAATAAAGGATGGTTCAAATATGAAAAGCACAATCGATTATTCAGAAATTGTAAGCCTTTCGGGCGTTGATGAGATCGAACAATTGGTAACTACTTATTACATCAAATACTATAGGGCACCCAAAGATCTAAAGGTGGAGATTTTACAGTCACTCAAGGATGGTATGTTTACCGGTAGGTGCAACTATGCATTCTGGGGTCCCGGCCAATTTGATCCTTATCGGGATTTGCATAGTTATCCCTCGGTTGAACAAGCATTGCATTTTTCAATCAATGGATTTCGGCAAAATGATAAACCAGACTATCCGAATGATTTGGTTTTCTGGAGATCCGATAATGGAACGTACTTGGATGGTAATGGAAAGGAAGTGACTATTAAGGAAATCCAAGAAAGAAGAAATAGACTCAAGCATTAGTAAACCTGATGTCTGATTATGGAGGGAATGGGATGGCTGATGAAATCAAATCACGTGTGGATTTGTATAGTGCTGTTTGGTCAAAACCAATGATGAAATTGGCCGAAGAATTTGGAATATCGGGAAGAGGACTGGCCAAGCTATGTGAAAGACTCAAAGTTCCCGTACCGCCAAGAGGTTATTGGAGAAAAGTCAGCCTTGGGCAGTCAATCAAGAAGATACCTTTGCCCGAAGTGGAATTCACCAGGTACGATCAATGGAAAAATCAAACATCTCTTGATGATCTTGAAAGACGTAGGAAAGCAGTAATAGAGCATTCTGAAATCTTTAACAATCCAGATATTGAGATAAAAGACAAAGACATCCAGGAGATAGCTTCCAATACATTACGGGCCGAACAAGCTAGAAATCCAATGGTGATTGTGTCCGAGCAAGATAACACGAGTCCTATGGTTAAGAAATTTCTAATATCACAGACACGGAATAAAAATAACCTACGGTCCACTAACTATCGTGATACATTGGCAATTGATGTCACTAATAGTTGCGCTTTGAGAGCCGCCCTCTTGATGGAATCTCTTCTTCAAGGTTTTAAGGAACGGCGATGGGATTTTTCGATTGAAAAGGAAGATGTCTCACCCCACGCTCGTATGTTTGTGAATCTGTTTGGGCAAAGAATATACTTCTCCATTATTGAGCCTGTCACCAATAAGAGATTTCCATTGACTGAAAAAGAGCGGAAGGCATACGAAGAGGACCACCCTTATGGGAGAGTACCAAAATATAGATACATCCCTACCGCTACTGGCCGATTGCTTTTATCAATTAATGATGGCAAGAGGGTGTATCAATCCTGGGAGGATCGAGGCAAGCAACTCATCGAGGCTTCAATCAAAGAAATAATGTTGGGTTTCATTTATGTCGCAATACAAAGTAGCAATGAAACTATCCTGGCTCTTGAGCGAGAACAAAGATTGAAATTGGAACAAGCCAGAAAGCTTGAGGAAGAACGATTAAAGAGACTTGATGCAAAACGATATGAGAAGCTAATTGCAGACTCTGAGGCTTATAGCCAGATGAAGAAAATTCAAAATTATGTTGAGTATGTCAAGAATCAAGCACAAGACCAAGCTGCTGAGCCGGATAGTGAAATTTCAAAATGGATGGAATGGGCACAGTCAAAGATCAACGACCTCAATCCTTTGAAAAATGGGCTCCCTAAATTCTCAATTGATGAACACCGCGAAAATATAAACAATCCCTCAGTATCATTTCTTGATGATTTGTTTCGTGACCATTGAGTACGCAATACGGTAGTTGAGTAAGGGTTGTAGACGGTGATTCAATGATTAACTAGAAACATGAAATCCCTAAAAAAAGAATTTCTGAAATGGCTCATTCTAGATGATTCCATGCCGGTTCCCTTTCTCCATTGCTTCAACAGCCCAGTCGATCGGTTCCAATCCCTCAAGCCGGTTGTACTCGTCCCAGTACCGTCTGGCCCATTTGACCAGCAGCTTGGTTATCTCGCAGATGTAGGTCGTCCGCCTGAATTCGCCGAACTCCGAATAGCAACCTCCGATGCAGTATGAACAGGCACTTTCCACCTCGCAGGTCCTGCACTTTTCATCAAGTGAGCAATTGGAGCGATAGGCGCCTTCGCGCACTCTCAGAAAGTTCTCCTTGTGGGTGAACCCTTCCTTGGCAGTCCCTACGATGAAATCGGCCTTGTCTACCTGGGTATGCGGCAGCCATCTGATGCACGGGTAGATCCTGCCGTCAACCGAGAGGGCTGGCATGGCTCCGCTTCCGCAGTGGCCGGTACAATCCCAGTCAGGTCCTGTGGACAGATGTGCGTAACCGAACTGCTCCTTGCTGAGCATACTCCAGAACAGGTCGTCCCGATGCTCAAGCACATACGCGGTGCACTTTTCCATCTGACGGTCCAGCTCCTCATAGTCGGCCTGGGTACACCCCGTATCTTCCATGATGAAGTTCTGGTTGATGTACCGCAGTCCCAGCTGTTCATGCAAATACACCAGCGAGTCGTACAGGTAGGGGATGCTCTGACGGTTCGCGGTGGATTTTGTCTGCATCGACTGGATCGGGAATGTTTTCTTATACCACGGCCAATGGCGGATGATGCTCTGCATCGAACCGGACCCATCAGGGAACACCCGGTTTGCGTCATGGATCGTCGGGCACCCATCCAGCGATATACCCACCAGCAAAAGGTCCTTGTATTTCTCGCAAAACCGCCTCGCTTGCTCGGAAAAGAGCGTTCCGTTGGTGGAGATGGAGAAATGGAGCTTGCCCCGCCAGTTTCTGGCATTCGGGGTGTCGGTGGTCATCACCTTGGCAAGCGTGTAGGAGCAGATCTCGTCCAAAAACGGGACATCCATGAAGCTGTCGCCGCCGATGAAGTCCACAACCAGCCCTTTCTGGTATGCCTTGCGGAAGACCGGATCGGGATCATCAAGCAGTCCTGCAGGATCGGGGTCGGTGAGGATGTGGTCGATGAAGTCCTTCGCATCCTCCATTGAAAGCGTCTTTCTTCTCTTGTGCACCTCATAGCAGTAGGTGCACCTGAGGTTGCAGTCTTCGGTAGTGTTCAGCGTCACGTTGAACAACCCCGGTTCTCTAAAGGGAATGAGCATATCAGCCTCCAATGCGGGATGAGTTCGAGCAACCGCTCGAGCAGGAATTCTTGCATGCACCCGAGCAGTTCACATTGCAACTGGCGTTGCAGTTGGTACTGCAGGAGGTACAGCCCGAGCAGGCACTTTGGCAATTGCCAGTGCATCCACCACAGCCGCGACATCCTCCGCATCCGCTGCACCCATGGCACGAAACACACCACAGTCCCCCTTTGCAGCTGTAGCAGTTGCCCGAACATCCGCTGCAGCCGGTGCAACCGCTGCACCCGGTGCACGATCCAGTACACCCTCCTGTGCAGTTGTGGCAGCCGTTGTAGCACGTCGAGGTGCACGTGTTGCTGCAATTGGCACAGCCGCGCAGATCATTGATGTCCTGTTTGTACTGGTCGATCTGGTTCAGCAGATTGGCACTGATCAGACTTCCGGTTGCAACCGAGGCGATGGGGTAGGTGGTGTACAGAAGCGCGCGGGTATTACCCTGCAACGCATCCTTCATCGAGTTCATATCCGAGGCTCTCATGGGAAGGCCTATGGCAAAGCCAGCAGGCTGGGAGAACACATAATAGTTGTCGTAGCGCTGGTAGCCATTTACGCGGAAGGCCTCCTGGATCGCCTCGAAGCGGCTTCTGATATCATTATAGGTTCCCATCACGAGCCCTCATGGGCGAAGCACTCGCCGTTGATCACCAGAAGCTCCCCCTCGGGGTAGCTGTAATGGCTACGAACGCGGCGTTCCCAGGTGGCATACAGAAACCTGCCTTCTGCCATCTCGTCGAAGACTGCCTTGAAGTAGGCGTAGATGTCCCTGTCCTGCTCGAATCGGTAGGATGCGTACACCTCAGCCTTCAGGGCGGTCTGTGCGGTATTGATCTTGTCTATCGCCAGTTGCATGTCGGCGATCTCGCTGTCGTCCAAGATAAAGGGCAGCTTGGTCAGCTGCCGTCCACATTCATTGCATTGCATGGTTGTTCCTCCTAGTTCCATACAGCCCCCCACACCTTGTTGGGGGTGCCTTGTGCATTCACATTTCCCGTCACATTACCGGTGACGTTACCGCTCACATTCCCACTCACGCTCCCTTGCAGATTCCCATGGAACGTGTTCGCATGGACATTCGCATACGGATTCGAAGACACGCCGATATCAAACTGGCTGGCTTGTTGGGGATACAGGGCCTTGGTATATGCTCCCTTCGCCTCGGCGATCACGGTGAAGGAGATCGAAAGGGCGGAGAACAGGTCGTTGCTGCGGATGCGAGAGGTCACTCCCCCGGCACCGGTGATCGTCAAACTGGTTCCCGACCAGCTTACGATCGCAGGACTTGCCACAGGACTTTCGATACTGTTGTAGATGCGGTTCCATGCAATGGCGATGCTTTGGAACATGTCGAAGGCCCCGGCAGCCACCTGGGTGCCGGCTTTGAAGATGCCTGCGAACTTGTAATAGAACGAGCCCAAGGCTGCAGAGAGGTTGGTCCCGTCGAAGATGAACGTGCCGGCATAATAATCCTTGGCTGTGGTATGGCTGCTGATCTTCACCCCCTGGCCATCCAGCAGATTAATGCCCACATCGTAGGCGCTGTAGTTGTAGGCTGCACTGAGTGTCCCCGCCGTATAGGAGGTGGGTGTTGCCGCATTCAGCGTCAGGGCACTGAGATACCCCGCGCTGTCGATAGCGAAGAACACCCGCTGTAGCGTAGTACCCGTCGAAGCGGGATTGGCTCCACTGGCGGCATAGACGGCAGATCCCATCTTGGTGGGCGTGTAGCCCAGGGAGCGTTTGGACCAGGTGGTTCCTCCGTTGCCCGAGACATAGTAATACGCACTGCCGTATTCATAGGCGATGAAGAAATCGTTGCCCCAAGCTATGCCGCTGGGGCACGTGCTGGCGATATTGATCGCACTCCAGTTCTGCCCATCGGTGCTTCTATACACCGATGCTGATGAGAGGGTGACATAGCTTACCTGGATATAGACGCCGTTTCCGTATGCGATGCGTGAGTTCATGAAATCGTTATTGTAGGATGGGAATGGATGGGCACAGGTGAAACCTGCGGCTGTCCACCCACTTCCGTTGGTCGAGCGTTTCCAATCGGAGGCACCCCCGCCAAATACATGGGCGTAAAAGTATCCGTTGGCGAAGAACAGGTTGTCGTAAGCCTCGCTGGACAGCTCGCTCCACGAAGTGCCGTTCGCTCCACCTGAGAGTACACGACGTTGGACCGAGCCCGAGCAGAGGGCCAGGAAGATACCATTGCCGAATGCCAGACCGATGGTGGAAGGATATGCGGTGCTCAGCGAATACGATGAGACCGAGCCCACGTTCCCGGTGGGAAATGATTTGAGCGTCGAGCCCCACGCGACTACCATCCTGCCGTTTCCCTCCGCCAAGTGAGGGGTTGATGAGGATGTCGAACTGATGCCCGATACCCGTCCGGTCGTGCAACTGCCTGGGTCATACAAGGTGCCGCTGAGCACTTGGCGCACCTTGACCGTCTTGCCCTCTACCGTCGCATGATCGAGTGTGCGACTGTCGTAGTCGGTCCAGGAGCCCCCTCCATCGAGCGAGTACTGCTTCTTGCCTGCAACCTCAGCACCTGTGGAGGTGGTTTTTGCAAGGTAGTTGACTCCTCCGAGCTTTAGCGGAGACTGGGTGTAAGCAGGCAGGGCGGGGACGGTGAAAGCGGTTCCCGCATTTGCCGTGGTGATCTGCTGGCTGAGCAGGCTGCGGTCCTGATCACGCTCGCCAGAAGAGGTGACATGCAGCACGTTCTCGAAGACGGTGGATACAGAGCCACCTTCCACCTTGGTGGCCATGAACGAGCCGCCCTTGTGCACAACCGCGTTGGCTGCGACCAGGGCGATGAGGTCCCCCATCACCGTCCCCATGTCCCAATAGGGGGTGGAGGACAACGAGCCGTTGAAAGATTCCCCGGTACGTACCTCGTTGACGGTACGCAGCACATCGGCATCAAGGCGCTCGATGCGGGTCTCCGAGAGATCGGCGTTGCGGATGACCGTACCGACGAACTCGCTGGTTCCGTCGCTGTTGATGATGAAGCCCGAGTTCCCATCCCCGATCGCATGCTTTCCCATCGAGCGGATGCGTCCGGTATCGATGATCTGCAGATCCTGAGTGGAAAGCACATCGATATTCGCCGACTGCGCATACAGGGTACGATAGTATGCGTACAGTGCGGTGGAGGTGACGGGAATATTCGCCCCACCGAGGAGCACCGCGTTGCCGCATTTGCTCATCGCCTCAGGATATTGGGCTGCGTTCTGGCTGGTGATGGGGATCCACGAACCGCTGGCGAACACCTGGGGTACGTAGTCGTCTCCCGTCTGCAGCACATAGCAATCCCCTTCGATCGCATCGCTGATGGTCCCGGGACCCCCCAGGATCCCGTAGCTCTTGGTGTACTCGGTCACATCGTTGGCCGAGAGGGTGAGTGTACGTATCATCGTCTCGGTACTACCCAGACGGGTATAAGACATCGTGCAGGTGATATCGATCTGAGGTGGCGCTTGCTTCTTGGGGATGGTGAGTGTCAGCTCTCCTCCCGCATAGGATTCGGCGTTGATCAGCCATTGGAAGGTAGCGTTCTCGTACCCCCGACTGTCGGCGCTGAGGACCACGATCGAGTTTTCCACGCTACGTACGTTGCGCTCATAGGTGCTGCGGCTGCTCCTGATGGCAAACGAGATCGAATTGCGCAACAGGGTGTTCGCCCCGACATCCAAAAACGGTTCTGCGTAGGTGATATGGGGGTCTTGGGGAGTCGAGTCGCTCCAAACCTGTTTGACGCGCGTCCAGTACTCATAGCCGTAGTACCAAGGGCCGGGCAAGGTTTCACTCCACTGTGTAGCGGTCCCCGGAGATGCTCCTTCTTCAAGAAGCGCGAACTGGTGGATCGGGGTGACACTGAGCCCATCGGATCCCGCCACCCCGTCAGAGCCCGCCTCTCCGGTCTCACCATAGGAGACGAATGAGGTGGCCAGCAGCTCGGTCTTGGACGAATCGGTGTAGATCTGCACATCGAAGGCACCCGCCGAGCTATAGCTGTACGAGCGAACTCCCCCTGTCATGGTCCCGCTTGCACCGCTTTGGGCCCAGCTGCTGCCGTCCCAGCTGCGTGCATGCACGTATACCGAGGGAGTGAACAAAGACCCGTTTTTGTAGAAAGCCAGATCCAAAGTCCCTGAGGAAGCAGAAGACATCGTCAACTGCAGTTGGTAGGAGGGAGCATCGCTGAGGGATGTGAGGGTATAGCTTGCGCCGGTTAGTGCCATGTGTTCTCCTTTTGGTCAGCTGACCGAGCAGAAATAGGTGGCCTTGACCGTCACATCATCGTGCGAGACGGAGATGGCCTTCTTCTTGGTGGTGACGATCGACCCATGGGCAACCGCCGTGGGGGTGAACGCCACCGCTGTTCCGTCCTTATCAGTCTTGGTCCATGTGTAGGTGAGGCTCACTCCGGTCCCGTCGATCTCTTCGCCGTTCTGATATACGCGGCAGATGAGGGTGGTGCTTCCGGTGTCGTTCTTGAAATAACTTCCCGCGGTGGACTCGATGACCGCCTGGTAGGGATCGGTGACGTCCAGGATCGAAACGGCTTCGGTGTCGTAGCTGATGTTGAAAGTGTCGGAAGTGGCGTCGGTGTCCAGAATCGAGCACTTGAACATGGCAAACGAATCCACCATGGAAGGAGTAACCGTCAAGGTGGCCGCAGTTGCTCCTGCGATATCCTCCCAGACGGTCCCGTTGATCGATTTTTTCCACTGGTAGTCGAGGTTTGTCGTGTCCTTGGTGGTACCGCGGATGAGTTCAGCCTTGACTGAAAGCGATGAAGGGCTGTGGTTCTTGAACTGGCTGCCTCCGGTGGCGTAGGCCCGGGCGACCACGAATGAGGTGCCGTTGGCCACCCGCGAGAGGGTGATGACGATCGTGACGGGAAAGGCGAGGTTCAGAACCGGGTCGGTGTAGGTGCCGCTGAATTGGTAGTCGATTTGCCACACATCGGTCGTGAGCTTGTCCTCGCTCACCGTGAGTACCCCGCTGGTGGCATTGATTGTCTCACCGTTGGAACCGCTGGTGACTGTGTTCCATGTGGCCGAACCTGCGATGCGGCGCTTCCAGGTCTTGGCTGTCATGGTAGAAACGACATCGGTCCCTCCGGCCTTGCGCACCACGGGGGTGAGCTGCAGCGAGGTGTCTCCTGCCCACGAGGGATTGAGGGTCTGGTTCGATGTATCGTACAGGCTGGTGAGGGGCAGATTGCTGTCGATACCGGTGATGAGGGAAATACCGTCGGTATAATCCATCAGCGTGAAACTGGCGCTTGTCTTTGCCATTGATGATGCTCCTTTATGCTTCGTAGCCGGTCAGGTCGATCTCACAGAAGAAGACCGTACGCCCGACGCAGTCTGCATTTTTGATTTCGACACTCTTATGGGCGATTGCCTTTGATGAGGTGTTCCACCGCCCGTCATCGACCACATCGGCACTGAGACGCTTCCATTGGAAACGCGAGGCATCCAGCGCTTCGGTGATCTCGGTGGTGTTTTGGAAGACGTGGCAGGTGAGGATCGTATCGACCTGCTCGGGTCGGAAGATCGAACCGTTGGATGACTGGATGGATACGGTGTACGACGAGCCGTCCACCCCCGGTGGCCCTGGGGAACCGACGGTGTCGTTCTTGCCCCTGTCGAGCACCTCTAGGTAGGCTGGGGCACTCAGGTCGAATGCCGAGATGCCCACCGCCTCGTAGCGATACACCGCACTCTCATCGGTGAAGGTGCGTGCGGTTACCAGAACTGAAACATTCAGGCCGCTGAAGGCATCGTCGATCAGTCGTACCAGGGTGCCGCAATTCAAGTCGACGGCTGAGAAGAATGTGTACTGGCTGCCAGCATGGCGGTGGTACTGGCCCAGGAGGTTCGCATGCTCTTGGGCCAGGGTTCGCTCGTGTACGAACGAGAGCTCCTCGGAAAGCAAATTGTCCGAGTTTTCACCTTCGTAGACGCTGTCGGCTGTCCTGACGATATTCACATCACGCACATAGATGATGTCGCCATAGGCATCCAGGCGTGTGATGTGGTAGGCAAGCGTCCCGTTGTTGTGCGCCGCCAACTCGAGGTACGGACCGCCTGCTTCGGCGATACTCGCGGTGATGTAGCCGCTTTCGGCGGTGAACTCGGTGCGCACGTTCGAGACAGCGATGATGTCACTCGATCCCACGATATCGATCTCACTAGCGGCGTTGCAGGCTTCGATGAGGGCTAGAGTGCGGAAGCTGTCCGCCTGGGCTTCGGTCCACTCGCCTTGGGTATAGATTTCACTGCCGTCGAAGTGCGCACCACCTTCCAGCTTGAGGAAACAATACGGGTGTCCATCCCCTCGTCCTGTGGTATTGCGGTACACCAGATAGTCGCCTGCCGTCCCTAAACGGGTAAAGGATACACGTGCACTCTTGTACTGGCGGATCTTCTTGGAAAGCGTGATCGCCTTGCCTCCCACCACCACCAGGTCGTCCTTGTCGAGAATGGGGAGGGTCTCAGTGGAGGTACAGTCCACCTTGAACAGCCTCAGCTGTCCCAGTGCATCGAAGTAATGCACATGACCCAGCTCATACACCAATTGGTCCAGCAGCTCGCCGCAGGTTGCAGATCCATCCACGCTTCGGGTGACCGGAGAAGTGAGGGAAATGCAATCTGGTGATACGGTGATACCCGCTCTTGTGCAGATAGAGGCGATCGCCTCGCTGGCTGTGCAGTTGAATAGGTGCCGTCCACTTTCGATGAAGGCTTTTCCCAACAACCGGGTGCCGGTGTCCTCCAGGGTGATCGCCAGCGCTTGCTTGCCGCTGTGGGTGAGCATCCAGTTGTAGCTGGTCGAGAGATATCCGGTGAACACGGTCTCTGAGCCGTCGGTGAGGGCGGCCTTCACATCGCCTTCGGTGGCGATGATATCCTCGATCGCAGGGCAAGCCTTATCCAAGAGCAGATCAACCTGATTCGAGGCGCTCTTCAGTCCGGACAGCAGCTGCTGGTGGAAGGTGATCGACCTGCGTGCGATATGCTGTTCGCCGATCGTCTGTACCAAGGAGTGTCCCGCCTCCAGGTCGCCTCCCAGGAAGGTGAGGGTGAGAGAGGGTCTATGTATGATGCTCATCTAGGTTGTCACTCCGTAGTAGTCCAGCCGCTCGAACTCGCCTCGGATCATCCGGGCGAAGGCGCGCATCCCGTCGCTGCCGACAACCGGTGCCTGCTGGTAGATGTTGATGGTCACTTGCGTCGCTCCCTGATACCCTGCGTTTCCCACTGCCGTGGTGGTGGAGACCGCGTCGGTTGCCACGCTCCCCTGGTCTGCGATCGCATCGATGTTCGCCAGACGATCACCAAGGCCGCTGAAGGCGTCGCTGGAAAAGGATCCGGGGCTGGATGCATAGCTCTTTTTCCTGAACGGGTGCACCAGGTTGTAGGCCGCGGTAGCAATCACGGACCCGAGGTACTGCACCCAGCTTCCGAGCCACGACAACAGGTCGGCAACGTACTGCAGCGGGCTCATGAGGATCGTGAACGCCTTGGCCACCAACAGCAGGATGGGGGAGAAGGCCATCATGATGCCGCTGATGACCTGGAAGACCGGGGCAAGGCTTTGCAATACCGGAGTAAGGACCGCCATGAGGATGTTTCCCACCAAGGCGAAGGCTGTGTGCAGCACATCCAAGACCGGCAGGAACAAACTTGCCAAGGTGGTCCCGATCCAGGTGAAAGTGTCCACCAGTGGCTGGAACACCGCCGTGAGCGCCGGCTCCATCACCGATACGAACCCCTGGAGGATGGTGAGCAGGATGCCCAAGGGAGAGAGGGTATTGAAGATGATGTCGATGATCGGCTGCAACGTTGATATGATCGCGGTAACCCCTCCCAGCATCTCGGTGGCCACCATGCCCATAAGGCCTCCGCTTACGTCCCCGAACAGGCCGGTGAACACACTGGTCAATCCGTCAGAGAGCATCGAGGCGATCTGAGAGCCCATGCGTGTGTCGGTCTGCTTGGTGTTATCGGCTGTCTCAGCTGTAGAGGCTGCCGTGCCCTCACCACTGGAGGCGATCTGGGAAAGCAGCTTGCTCTGATTCGCCGCATCAGCCTTCTGGGCGATCGCCTCAAGATCAGGTGCGACAATCTCATCGAGTGCAGTCTTGAAATCAAGGCCGATATCGCCGTACAGGGAAGAGACCATGTCGGCACTATTGAGTACGACCGTCTGGGCGGTATCGATTGCATCAGTGAGCGCGTCACGCAACAGCGGTCCCAAATTCTCGAAGCTCCGGTCGGCCTGCTGCTTGTAGAACGTAGCTTCGTTTTTACTTTCTTCTGCGCCCATATCAAGGTTGGCCAGCTTGTCACCCAGGCCGAAGATCTTTCCCACCCAGGTGCCCTGGATCTTGTCCCCCGCCTTGTTGATCGCATTCTGAAATGCCCCCAGGATCGCACTTTCGATGTTCAGCGCGATGTAGGTGACCCAGCTGATGATGCCCACCACTGCATTGCCCAGCAGCTTGGGAATGCTTTCGAACACCGCCTTGAGCATGGCACTGATGACGATGCCGATATTCTGGGCTGTGGTGGTGATGATCAGCTTGAGCGAATCCCACTCGAATGTGCGCTTGAGCAACTCCCACACGGTGGAAAGCGTCAGCTTGAAAGCTTGGGGCAGGTTCTTCATCACCGCCCCTACGTAGTTGATGAGAGCAGTGAGGTTGGTCTTGATGCCGCTGAAAGCTACATCGAGGTTACCCAACCACGGACCGAAGTTGTAATCGATGATGCCGCCCACCTGCTGGCGGATGTCGCCCCAGGTGTTCTTCATGTTCGTCAGGTGTTGGGCGGTATCCCCATCGGCCATCATCGCCGAGTACTCTCCGAGCTTGTCGATCACCTTGTCGACCGCCGCTCCGTGTGCGAGCTCGTCCTTGGTGAGGCCATCGAGCTCGATGCCGAGCTTTCTCAGCTCCCCGGTGGCCCCGGTGTAAGAATCCAGCAGGTTCATCATCGAGCCGTTGAGGTCCTTGCCCGTCACGTTGGACAGGTACACTGCAGCCTCGGAGATGCTTTCAATTTCGTCGGCACTCTTGCCCAGGGCGGCCAGCTGGGCGACCATGGATTCGATATCGCCCTTGCCAGAGAGTGTCTGGCTGCTCAGCCGCTCGACCACGGCAGTAACCTTCTCATACGAGGTGCTGTCGCCCAGTGCGAGGGCGAGTTGCTTGTAGGATCGTTCGGCAGCGGAGAACTCGGAGAATGTTGAGCTCACCGCGCTTCCCAAAGCCTTCACTGAAGCGATGATCGCGGTGGCGGCGAAGGCGCCTTTAAGCACTCCACCCAGTTTGGTTGCAGCACCCTTGAGGCTTCCCAGGTCGGCTGCAGCTGATTTGACAGCCCCTCCGATGTCGTTCTGGCCTTTGATGATGACTTTCGCTTGTGCTGCCATACTCGCTTTCCCCTTATGCAATGTAAAGGGCGACCCATGGACGCCCTGTGATTAGTGTTTCTGTGTCATTTTCTTAGCCTGCTCATGCACATGTCTCCGGTAGTTGAGCTGAATCAGCTTGAGGATCTGCATGCTCATGTACGGCTGGTCCATGAGAGAACCAGCGAACGGTAGGTGCCTGAAGTCCCCGCTCTCAGAATCGCAGCAGGGAAGGAAGATATCGGTTATGTAGAAGAGCCAGTGGCCGTACTCGGCGTAGAGCTCTGCGCTTCTTCTTCCGTTGAAGACCTCGCAGCAGAGGGATGCGATCTGCCGCCGCTCGCGTCCGCACGGGAAAAAAAAGCGGCATGGGTGTATTCGTTGACGACCTTCACCGTCAGATCCAGCGACTCGAATACCAGAGAGGCAACCTCGCGGTTGTCCATCTTCTTTTTGGCATCCGCATCCTCGTAGAAGTTGTGGTCAACCAGGATCGAGGGAAGCAGATCACGAAGGAGGGTGAGTGTCTGGTTCTCCCCCTGCTCTGAGGCTTCCTTGAGTCGGAGCATCTCCAAGGTGGGCAGTTCCTTGAGTACGATATAGGCTTCATCGTCCGCCTTGAGGCCCACCAGTGTTCCCACTTCAATGCGCACCTTCTGTATGCACGCGTCATAATGTCTTGTCTTGATGAACATGTCTGTTATCCTCCGTAGGGTGTCGAAATCTTGTCGGTGATCACGATGGTGATGGGCTCTTCGGTGCCCACACTGAGTGCCTCGCCTGCAACGGTGGAGCTGAGTATGCCCGTTCCCCCGACATTCGCATCCACCTCGCTGATCGCCACATGCGAGAGGGTGATGGTAATGCTGTGCCCTGCACCAGGGGATGAGAAGGTCAGCTGAACAGAAGCGTTCTCCTCGCTGGTCAGGTACGAACTCTTGAGCGTTTCCACCTCGGCGCTGTAGGGGATCTCGAAGTTGATGGTCACAGCTCTCTTTCCATGCTGGGGCCTGCCTGCATACAGGCCCGAGGCATAGGTACGCGGGGAGCTTTCGAGCGCGTTGTCGATCTTCAGTGATGCGCTGGTGATGTCGTACGTGCTTCCGTTGACCGTGAAGGTCGCATTGGTGCACCGGTACGAGGGGATGGAGAAGCTCTTCAGTGCCTCTTCAATGGTTCCGTTCTCTTCAGTGGTCCCCTTGATGTCTATGCTGCCCTTCACATAATCGCCGGCTGCGCAATCCAGGCTGAGGGCGCTGATGGTGCACCCCGCGTAGCGCTTGATTGCCGCCTTGCGGTCGATGGTGAAGGTGAGGCTGGGAAGTGCCTCGTTCACATCGCAAAGGCCGATGGTGTGGGTGTACGATTCCGAGTCTCCCACCTGGGCGCAGGTGTCTTCTCCCCCCAGGGCGGCGTGCAGGATGAGACCGGCCGATTCGGGCCGGAGGATGAAGCTCACCGAGCCCTCCACCGTCACCGCCAGAAGATCGCGGTTCGTAGCAGTCTTGCTTCCCAGCAGCGAACCCTCGTCACCTTTCTCGACAGCCACCTTGATGCTTTCACTGGTCAGATCGACCAGTGTTGTGGGACTGGCAGCTTGGGCGAAGGAGCTTTCCTTGCCTGCCTGCAGCCGCGATCCCGTTCCTGTGTAAAATGCCATATGCGTTTCCTCTCTTGTGGTATCTAGAATTCCTTGGACCACTGTAAATCGATGCTTGCCTCGATGGCGGTGACCGTCGTGCTTGCGGTTACGGCAGGGTAGTAGTCCATGTCGGTGATGCGCGCGTCCTCGATGAATCCTCCCAGCGTGGGATCACCTCGTACGAGTAGGTACAGGGCTCCATACAGTGCGAATACACGCTTGACCAGAATCGCGTTGGGCGCGCTCTTGCACAGGAGAAAGATGGTGGCGCGCATGGTGGCCAGGTCGCTGTTCATGCCCAGCGGCTCGAGGTTCCCGTAATCGGGCTGGATGTAGAGCATCGTGGGACGCCGCATGCTGTCCACATCGGGGAAATCGATCTCTATGTTCTTATCATCGAAGTGCTCGATGGAAATCCCCTCCTCGCTCTCCTGCAATCCGATCAAATCAGAGGCAATCACCGCCTTGAGTCTTTCAAGCACCTGCATCTCAGTTATCATCGTTTACTCTCCTTTTCGATGCGCGCCACCTCCCGCTGTACCAGCTGATCGAGTTTCGTCTTGAAGGCGGTAGAGCTCAGGTACTTCTTCACCGGAGCGGCTACGAAATCGCGCTCGGGAAGCTTCACCGAGTGCACGCGCACCCATTTTCCGTCCTTCTGGAATGTGAGGTATCCTCCATCCTTGGCAGTGATCCTCGCTCCCTTGGCCAGTGCGTAGCCGTAGAATACTTTGGTCTCTTGTGAGGAAGCCTTGGCTTCGACGATGACCGCCTTGCCGCTACGGATCACACGGCGGCTGATGCTCTTGTACAGCGCCCCACTTCCTTTGGAGAGCCCGTGGGACTTGTAGGCCTTACGCACCTGGGCTCTTGCGGCCGTGCCGATGCCGCCCAGGATACGTCGCATCGCCTTGTGCCGCTTCGCCCCCAGACCCTCGAGGTAGGAGAGTGCTTCAGCCAGATCGGCCTCGACCGATATGCTTTCGGTGCTGTATCTTTTTCGTCTGCCGGTCATGTCAGAATCCCAGGATGCGCAAGCTGTCCAGTGGCTGCAGGTACTTGCGGTAGTTGCTGTAATTGACGAACGTGCGGCTGTTGTCGGCAAAGCTCTTGCCCGTCAGGCCGATGTTCCCCCCGGTCTCGCTGAGCATGAGCGTGGCGATGCGGAGGATCGAGACGACGATCACCGAAGGCATCTGCCCGATTTCCCATCCCGCTGTGTAGCTGAGGCGGATATTGTCTTCCCCAATGGGGAACTTGGTGGTGTGGTCAATGAAACTGATGTAATCATCGCAGGCTTTCACCTGCGTGGTATCTATAGGCGTCGTCCCCATGATAAGGAACTCGACCGACTGGACATTGCGACAGGGTAGGTACAGGCGACGGGAGCCCGAGCCCGAAGCAACCACATCGGTATACTCCCGCTGCTTTGGATCGAAGCCCAGGTACGAGGTCACGATATCCTCGGCAGTACAGAGGAAAGCGCCCTTGAGCTGCACGGCCTCGGGAGAGTCCTCATAGTTGCCGCTGTAGGTGTTGAACATGGCGATGCTGGCGATCATGCGCTTCCTCCATCATCAAGGTGATGGACACCCCAGCTTTCACCGGGATGCCCCCAAAAATCCTTGGAATCCGTTTACTGTCAGCTGGCCATCAGGCCCGCACTCTTGAGGGCGGCCAGCAGTGCATTGAAATCCACCACGAGATCCTCGATGGTAGTAGCCGTGCTGTCTGCCTGGTTGGCAGCGGCATTGATGCTGCCACTGGGCAGCCCTTCGATGATCGCCGCAGGATCGATGGTTACCTTCGCATTCGCAGCGAGGATCACCTCGCCGCCGATTACAGTTTTCTCACCGCCCTGCTCGCGGTAGTTCTTGGTGTTATATGACATCAATAACCTCCCTTAGGCCTTCTGCTGCAGGACCTTGACGGCCTCGCCGAGGATCAGTCGCCCATCCACACGCTGGCTTCCCAGGAAGCCAACCTGTCCGGTCGGGGCGAACAGTTCGCCCAGGCGCTTGAAGGTGCGTCCCTGGCGGTCGGCGATCCAGTAGTACGAGAAGTCCCCGAAGGCCAGCGTCTTGGCCCCGCTTGCGATTTCGGGCATGTAGGCCGAAGTCTTCACCGGACGGGACAGGATGGTATCAGGGGTGTTTGCAGTCAGCGAAGGCTGCCAGATGTACTGTCCGTTGCCGTCCTTGAGCTTGCGAAGTGCCTTGACGGTGGCATCATTGGTCACCCACACTGCGTTCTTGCGGTACGGACTACGAAGCGCATAATACAGGTCGATGACCTCATCGGCATTCATGGCGGTTGCGGAAGCCGCGTTGACGCCGATCTGAGCCCCTCCGGATGCGGCAAGGATTCCCAGAGGCTTGCCCGATCCGTCCCCGGTGAAGAACGCTGCCTCTTCCTTGGCTCCGATGCGGCGGGCGAACTCGGTGGCGATGTAGGACTCGATGTCGAACACGCTGTCGTTGATAAGCTCCTCGGAGACCTTGATGATCGTGCCCAGCTTGTAGGCGCTGATGGTCACCTGCCCGAAGCTGTCATCGCTCTCAGGATACGTTCCCTCCTCGTCGATCCATGCCGCCTCACCCTTGGATGCGGAAATGGGGATCTTGCGATCGCCGCTGGCAGTCTGGATGATCCTGGCAATTGAGCGGAACAGGTTCTCCTCCTCCAACGCTGTCACGAGGGTGTGTTCGAATTCGTCGGGCACCAGGTAGCCGCCTTCGGTGTCGGTTCCCACCTGCAATGCGTTACGCAGTTCTGGTGCGTTCTCGCGGCGTCTGAGGTGGTTCCAGAATGCCTTTCGATACTCGTCCGAAGCACGTCCTGCTTTCTTCTCAGCCTTCTGTGCTCCATCGGGGCGGCTGGTGATTGGAGAGCCCACGTGTGCGTTCAGCTCGCGCTCGAACGCCTCGATGCGCTCCTGGCGCTCAATCTCGTGGCCCAAATCCACAATCTCAGCCTCCATCCGTTCGTAGGTTGTGGTGTCCTCGGCGCTCAGGATGCCCTTGTCGTTGCGCTTCGCATCAAGAAATGCCTTCGCCTGTTCCCAGGTCTTCGCGCGCTGTGCACGCATGTCGTTGATCTTTCCCATTGTGTCTTCTCCTATTGGGGTTTGATGAGATTCAGTCGTTTCTCGAGCTCGTTAAGCCCGGTTGTGCCTTCCTCAGGTGGCTCCTGGTCTTCTGCGATTGCATATGTTTCGGTGATCTTGTTCATCAGTGAGAGCTGCGAGGTGCGCATCGAGAACGCATACGAGGCCTCATTGGACGCTTTCTTTGCGTCCTCGAGGATCGCATCGGCGAAGCCCAGCTCGATGGCCTTCTTCGCGTTCATCCACGTCTCGTTGTCCATCAGGTGGCTGATCTTCGCCCGGGTGAGGGTCGTCTTGATCTCGTAGGCGTTGACGATGCTTTCCTTCACCTCATCCAGCATGCCGATGGCCTTTTGCATGTCCTGATGGTTGCCATAGGCGAGCGTCATGGGATTGTGGATCATCATCAAGGCAGTGGGCGCCATGAGCACCCTCGTGCCCGCCATCGCGATGACCGAAGCTGCGCTCGCTGCGATCCCGTCGATCTTCACCGTGATTGCTCCCGGATAATCCATGAGCATCGCGTAGATGCGACTCGCTGCGATGCAATCCCCACCGGGGCTGTTGATCCAGATGGTCACCTCGCCGTTGTCGGCGAACAGCTCATCCTTGAACTGCTCGGGGGTGACATCATCATCGAACCAGCTCTCCTCGGCGATCGTGCCCGAAAGCTCAAGGATTCTCGCTCTGCCTTCGTCTTCGCTCTGGTTTTTCCATTGCCAGAACTTCTTGTTCTTCATTACTCTCCTCCTGGGGTGTGTCCGTAACCTTGTCTGCGAATGCCCCTGCCCGCGAGAGGGGGAGCATGTTTCCGTTGATGAGGTAGAGGTTTCCTCCGTCCTCGTCGCCTATGAGATCCATGTCCTCCAGCGTTCGGATATCGTTGGCGCTCATCCATCCGTTCTGGCGTGCGGTGGCATACCCGCCCATGCGGCTCTGGTAATCACCACGCAATAGCCCCTCGACGTTGAAGCGAAAGAAATGCGTCTGCTTCTCATCGGAGGCCAACAGTGCTCGCGAAAGCGCCTGCTCCCAGCGGATGACCCACGGGTCGAGTGTGTACTTGACGAACTCCAGGGACTGCTGCTCGATGTTGCTGAACGAGGACTTCTCCAGGTCCCCCACCATGTGCGGAGGGACGCGGAAGATGCGTGCGATCTCGTTGATCTGGAACTTGCGTGTCTGCAAAAACTGCGCCTGCTCGGGCGAGATCGAGATGGGGGTGTATTTCATTCCCTCTTCGAGTACCGCGACCTTGTGCGAATTGGATGAGCCGCCGAATTGGCCTTGCCACGTATCGCGCAGGCGGGAAGGGTCCTTCACCGTTCCCGGGTGCTCCAGCACCCCGCTTGGGGCTGCTCCGTTGGCGAAGAACTTCGCCCCATACTCCTCACAGGCTATCGCCATACCGATGGCATTCTTTGCCATAGCAATCGGCGAGTAGCCCACCAACCCGTCAAAGCCCAGGCCCGGTATGTGCAGCACCTCTGAGGCGTCCAGAACCACCGAGTTTCCCTGCATGGTGGGAGCGTCCTCGGCGCTGGTGGTGTATTGGTAGTAGAGCTTGCCATGCTTGTCGCGGTCGACCTGCATGCGGTTGGGCATCAGCGGATAGAGCGCGGCAACCTGGCCCTTGCCGTTTCGGATGATCTGCGCATACGCATTGCCCCAGAGCAGCAGGTGGGTCATCAGCGTCTCGCGGAACACGAAGCTGGTCATTTCCGCATTGGGCTCGCTGTGCAGCAGGGTGTACAGCGGATGATCCTTGGCCTTGTGTTTGCTCGAGTCATCGTCGTGACGGTAGAGGTGTAGCGGCAGTCCTGCGATCGCCTCGGCGAGGATTCGCACGCATGCATAGACTGCGGTCATCTGCATCGACGATCGTTCGTTCACCGCCTTGCCGGATGTCGATCCTCCGAAGAGAAAACTGTATGAGGACCCGCTGGTCCTGTTTTGCGGTTTGTCACGCGTTCTGGTGACAAGCTTGGATAAGAGTCCCATATGTGTATCTCCTGATTCCTAGATGAAGAGGATGCCTCGGTCCTCGTAGACCGATTCGCGCACTTCGTTGCCGCACCTGATCGCCCGGTCCAGTGCCATGATCGTGGCAACCGCGCCGTCGATCTTCTCTGTGGACTTCTGCTTGTCGGGCTTGATGTTCCCAGCCGGGTCGGTGCGAATGAAAATGTTGTCCATCATCCAGCGGAGCACCGGATGGCCTGCATGTGCGATACTCCGCCCCAATACCAGCTTCATCAGCTCCTTGGTCGGGGGGCTCATATCTTTGAATCCCTGTCCGAAGGGCACCACCGTGTAGCCCATGCCCTCAAGGTTCTGCACCATCTGCACCGCTCCCCAACGGTCGAACGCGATCTCTCGGATGTTGTATCTCTTGCCGAGCTCGCCGATGAAGGCCTCGATGAATCCGTAGTGGACCACGTTGCCTTCGGTGGTCTGTACGTGGCCGGTTCGTTCCCATACGTCGTAGGGAACATGATCACGCCTCACACGCAGGCCCAAGCTGTCCTCGGGTATCCAGAACCAGGGGAGGATCACGAATTTGTCATGCTCATCCCTGGGTGGGAATACGAGCACGAAGGCGGTGATGTCGGTGGTCGACGAGAGATCCAGTCCGCCGTAACAGACCCTGCCCTCGAGCTCCTCGGCATCGACAGGGAAGTTGCACAGGTCCCATTTCTCCATCGGCATCCAGCGAACAGCCTGCTTGACCCATTGGTTGAGCCTGAGCTGACGGAACACATTCTCCTCGCCCGGGTTCTGCCTTGCGCTGTCACAGGCCGCCTTCACCTTCTCGAGGGTGATGGTATGCCCCAGCGACGGGTTGGCTTTCTTCCACGTCTTCGCATCGGTCCAGTCGTCGTCCTCCTCCGAGCCGTAGATCACCGGGTAGAAGGTCTTGTCGTGTTTGCGACCTTCGATGATGTCCTTGGCCTTCTGGTGCTGCTCGTAGCAGATGGAGTGCTGGTCGGTGCCTGCCGTGGTGATCAGGAAGAACAGCGGTTGGGCACGCGCATCGCCCGAGCCCTTGGTCATGACATCGAAGAGCTTGCGGTTGGGCTGGGTGTGCAATTCGTCGAAGACGACCCCATGGATGTTGAACCCGTGCTTGGAGTAGGCCTCTGCGCTCAGCACCTGGTAGAAGCTGTTGGTCGGCAGGTACACGATGCGCTTGGTGGCGGCGAGAATCTTCACGCGTCGATTCAGCGAGGGACACATGCGCACCATGTCCGCTGCCACTTCGAATACGATCGATGCCTGCTGCCGGTCGGCTGCACACCCGTAGACCTCGGCGCGTTCCTCGAAGTCCCCACAGGTGAGCAGCAGTGCCACCGCGGCGGCGAGCTCGCTCTTTCCGTTCTTCTTGGGAATCTCGATGTAGGCGGTGTTGAACTGCCGATATCCATCGGTCTTGACGATACCGAACAGGTCGCGGATGATTCTCTCCTGCCAGGAAAGCAGCTTGAAGGGCTTTCCAGCCCAAACCCCCTTGGTGTGGCAGAGGCATTCGATGAACCCAACTGCACGGTCGGCCAGGGTCTTGTCGTAGGTCGATTCCTTTGCCATGAAGGATGTAGGGGTGTATTTCTTCGGTTTCGGCATAACTTATTTCATTCCTCAGGGCAAACAAAAAGGACCCGGCGTGGGTCCCTTCAAGTGGTGGGTGCTTGTTGTCAGTTGTATGTTTCCTTCAGGCTCTCAAGGGCCTGCCTGGTATCAGTGTCACGAGGCCTGATGTCCCAGCCGCGGTCGTAGTTGCATACGACGTTGCCATTCCGCTTGAGCATCAGCTTGGAGATCCTGCCCTCCTCGATCCCGTATTCCGAACCCTCCCCGTACACCTTGATGCAGTACCTGAAAACGCTCTTCCCGATCTCCAAGGTTCCTTCTCTCCACATGCTCTTGCCTCCGTTTCCGTTTTGTTGGTGTATATATCCCTCAAATCGGAAACTATAGCAACTGTATATAGGGAAGAAAGTTGAATATAGACACAATTGGTTTTTAGGTTTCTCGGCGGTAGGAGGGGATTCCCTGTCAGCCTTCGCCGGTGAGTATGAAGTGAGCGTATTCCCTTGAGTTGTCCCCCTCAAGGTAGTCGGCAAGTTCCATAAGTCCCATCTGGGAGGCGATCCACTGGACCGCCCCCGTGTTGAACATGTTCGTCAGACCGCTGTCACGTACCTTCAGGATCTGGTCCTTGATCTGCTCAGTCATCGCCGGCCTCCATCGAATGCATAACCGCCTGCTTGAGGATGGCCTCGTCGAAGCCGCAGTCAAGGTAACCGTCAAGGATGGTCGAGTAATAGTATGCATCCGGCATCGCCAGCGGAGGTCCTTCGTTCATTACGTAGGCCATCGCCACCAGCTCATCACCGTCCAGGTTCACCATCAGGCGCTTCTTGCGATACAGGTGGGGGTGCCCCTCGTAGCGGTCCAAGGCCTTCTCGCACTTCTCGGTGATCTGCCATAGGAGCACCGGAACCCTTGCTCCTCGTTTCATCTCGATGGTGGCCACGCCAGTATGTCGGCCTCCCCGGAACAACAGCTGATAATCGTGCAGTACCGTTGTCCCGATGACCGCGGCATCGGGGCATCGCTCTCCCATCTGTTCGAGGTTCAGGTTGCTTCCATAGGCCAGATAGACTTTCTTCATCGTTGTTACACTCCTTCACTTGGTCTTCTACCACCCCAAGGGCGGTCGTCCCGCCCTCAGAGCCTTGTCAGGTCGCCCCTTCAGGCGGCAACCCGCCGTCTCCATGCGGCTGATCCGGTGAGGCGCTTGGTCAGGTGCTCGCGGCAGGCTTTGAACTCGTCGCCGATGAAGCCGATGCGGTTGAGGTAGGTGCGCATCGCGAACTTCTCGTTCTCGGCCTGGGGCTTCCTGGTGCTCGCTGAGTTTTGCGTGAGCGCCTGGGTGTTCAGCGCGAGAGCGAGGACTATGTAGCTTCTGACCTCTCCTGCATGGAGGGTGCTGTTGAAGCCGCGTAGCTCGACGGTCTTGTGGCCGTGGAAGAAAGAGTGCAGGTTCAAGAAATGGTAGCGGCTTTCGTGGTAGTGAGCATCCCGGTTTCCCCGGTAGCCTTCGTACCAGATGCTCTCGATCTTGGCGAAGGTGGTCGGCTTGGCGCGGTTCATGGTTGCCACAAGGTGCTCGTCCATCCTCTTGCAGTAGCGGGCCCGGTTGGCCTCGATGCCCAGGGCCTTGTAGAACAGGTCGTTTCGGGAATGGATGATGTTCACGAAGTTGCGGATCGAGCGTGGTGTGTGGTCCTGCCCATCGAGGTGGATGTGGATGCCGCAGGAGCTGTTGGTGAAGGCTCCGGCTTTGCGCAGCGCCCTGATGACCTCCTGCAGGTTCTCGATGTCCTCTTCGTAGGTGAGGATCGGGCTGACCAGCTCAACGCTGTACAGGCGTGATGCACTCTCCTTGATCCTGCCCCGCTTGGTTTCGCATCGGATGCTACCATCGTATGTGAACTTCCATGTGCGGCCATCGAAGGTCTTCAGTTCGTAGGTGTCGTAGTAGGAGCCACCGTAGAGCAGCTCTCCACCGAGGACCGTCTGGGCAGCCAGGGCTGCGTCCTTGCGGGTGATGCCTGTCATCTCGATCTCGATTCCGAACCGTGTTGTCTTTTCCATGCCGTCTACCTCTCTTTGGTGTGTTTTTCTTCGTACTGTAGTAATCACTCAAAGAGGAATATATAGCAAGTGTATATAAGCAAATAAGATACACTATTTTAGTATTATGAATGGAACGAATTTTTGTTGCCTTTTTACGGACCCCGTATGACAATGCATGAGGTTCCCAACCCGGATTCCATACCAGAAACAACCTAGGAGATCCTCTTGAGCAACACCAATTCGATATTCACGATGTATGATGTACCCGTTTTCAGGGCACTGGACAGTATCAGCATGAAAACCTTCCAGCTCCTCATGGGCTGCGGTACGATCGACCCGGTCAATCCATCGCTCTTCGTTCTGGGCCTTGGGGGGACCGAACATCTGTATGAGGCTGACATGCTCGTCCTGGAGCTGAGCCCGCTATCAGTGCGAGTGATGGAGGTCGGAAAGGCAGCCCTGGGTGATCTTCCTGCCTTCGAGATGAACCTCGAGCCTCTGTTCGCCCTGATGGGACCGGCTTGTCCGTCCTTGCTGCTCTCACCTACGATGCTGCCTCCGATGATCGTGGAGAGGCTGTACCATCTGTACTTCCGTTCACGAAACGACGGCTGGCGGCTCCTTGAGGGTGTGAGAGGCTATCCGGGTAACCCGTTCAAACGGGTGAGAAGAGAGCTTGGGGCACGATACAATGCCTCCGGCCCATTGAAGGACCGAAGGCTGGAAAGAGATGAGGCAACGGAACTGGTATCGCAGTTGCTTGAAAAAAGGGCCGTCGATATGGAATGGAAGACCTTCATCCTTTCATGGGGCGACGCCGCCAGCAATGCACTTGATGAGGATCCGTCGACCCTTGTCATGAGCCTTGAGGATTTCCTTTCCCTTTACGACGACCTTCAGGAAACCTGCCGTCTCAAGTGGAAAAGGCACACTAGAAGATCTTATGCCGGGGGATCTCCTCACCCGGTTTCCTGACCATGTCGACACCCGGCACCACACCCAGTGTCGAGCCGGTCTCCCAGGCAACGTGCAAGGTCCCGATGTCGTCCACCTGGATCACGACTCCCTTGGTACCCTTGGGTGGGGCTTGCTCGTCATCCATGTGCACCAGCTCAACCGTACATCCCTTTGGGTATTGGAGTTTGAGTACCTCAATTCGTTTCTTGTTCATCTCATCCATGGTGTACCCTCCTTGTCAGGCTGCATTGATCGCGTATAAATGAATCAATTGCAAGCGTAATTGGATCCGTTCTATCGTTGCTGTCAGTTGATTCTTTCTTGCTTACATGAAGGACTTGCCAATACCCCCTGTACAAACGTATGGATAATCTTGATACTTGAGCAATTGGAGGTAATCTATGAGTACCCATAATCAAGGTTGTTGTGGACCTGACCGATCTCAGCAGAATTCAATCAGTCTGGTATGCCCATTGTGCAAAACTGAGGGAGTCCCAGTTGATAGGGAGACGGTCGAACATCTGGTACAGGAAGAATATCGGGATATTGTTACCCGTAGCCACTATGCCATCTGCATGTCACCTAGCTGTGATATGGTATATTTCGGAATTGATGGAAGCCATTTTACTAGAGATCAACTCAAGGTTCCCGTTTGGTTTAAAGATGGTGCGATACCCAAATATGCCTGCTACTGCAGCAGGGTCACTGAGGAGCAGGTCCTGGATGCTGTTGTGAAGCACGATGCCGAAACACTTCGGGATGTCATTGAATTGACGGGGGCTATGAAGAATTCAGATTGTCTTCGCAATAACCCGTTGGGGGTATGTTGTCATCGTGCTATTGAGGATGCAATTGCCAAAGGCAAACGCATTCGGTGATCCTGGGACAACGAATGCGATTTCCTGATTTGTATCTTGTCGAGCCAAGTTTATAAGCTACCAAGTTATTCATGGTTGGCTCAGTGTCTCCAGGATCAGATGTATCTGGCGCACGTACTGACTATAGCGGTGAGCGAAAAGCAGCAGTTCGTTCTCCCCATAGTCCAGAAGCTTGTCGGCATCCGTCTCCGATATGCAGTACAATCCGCTCTGGTATGTCCAGTTCAGGGTGGGGAAGACTGGGATTGTTGGAGCCTTAGGTGCCATCGAGACAAGAACCTGGCGATACGGGTCATTCTCCTCTACTGTTGGCACGCTCGTGCAGCCGGTTGAGACGATCAAGACGGCCGGTAGAATCACCGCTTTCAGGAGGTTCGATCTTTTCAGGCGGTTTTTCTTGGGTGATGGTGGTGATCTTCTGCTGTACTTCATCGATCTTCTCCAATTCCTGTTCTCGTTTCTTCACCGTAAACTGGGCTTGCTGGATATCCTTTTTCAGGTCCTTGGTCTTGTGTGCCTGCAATCGTGTGATCCCCAGCAACCCAAGGATGATGAGGATGAGCATCTGCATGATTTCATTCATCGGCTTTTCTCTCCATGAACTTTTTGACCAGTGGTTTCCAGAACGCCATGCAGGCCGGAAGCTGCAGCAGGTAGATCGCAATGGTGTACAGGACCACCAGATAGGGAGTACTGTTCAGCTCCCCAGCCGGTGTAGCTGCCGGTACTACTTGGTAGGTTACGTACGCGAGAGCTGCCGAGCAGGCGAGGGCGACCAGCTTGATCTCGTTCTCGCTTGCCCTGTCACGACGAACGCTCTTTTTGTACAGTTCCATCACCAGCCCTAGGAATGCGGCGAAGGTAAGTAATATGGCACTGAGGATCATGTATGCTCCCCCTTGCTACCAAGCAGTGATAGAAAGTAATCGTCCATCTTCTTCTCCTGCTCCTCGGATTCTCCGTTGATCTCATGGGTCCTCAGCGACTTGAAGATAACCTTGTCGTTCTCCAGTGCCATGACCAAGCCCATCTGGATCTTGGTGATGGTGGTCTTGATCTCCTTGAGGTCCTTCGCATAGCCGTGGCGGTCGTCGCTCCGTTTTGCCAGTCGGTTGAGCAGCCACAGCACGATGCCCCCCGAGCCGAACAGGCATACCGAAAGGGTGGTGACGAGGGTGATCTCATCCATCCTGTGCCCCCTCGGTGGCGACTTCCTCGTAGGAGTAATCCAGTCCGTCGCGCTGCACGATGACCCCGGCTGAGGATCCGACAAGCTCGATATAGCGTTTGACGATGACATCGCAATACTTCTCATCCAGCTCGATGGTGGCACAGCTCCGTTCGGTCTGCTCACAGGCGACCAACGTGCTGCCGCTGCCGCCGAACGGGTCGAGCACCAGCGTATTACTCATCGAGGAGTTCATGATCGGGTAGGCAAGGAGGGCCACCGGCTTCATGGTAGGATGCTCGCCGTTCTTCTTGGGCTTGTCGAATTCCCAGATGGTCGATTCCTTGCGTCCGGTGTACCACAGGTGCTTGCCTTTCTTCTTCCATCCGAAGAGCACCGGCTCGTGCTGCCACTGGTATGGCGAGCGGCCGAGTACCAGCGACTGCTTTTTCCAGATGCAGGTGCCCGAGAGGTAGAAACCCGCCTCGCTGAATGCCTTTCTGAAGTTCAACCCCTCGGTATCGGCATGGAACACGTAGATGGAGGCATCGTCGGCCATATGAGAGGCGGTGTTCGTGAAGGCATCGAGCAGGAACTGCAGAAAAGCATCGCCAGCCATATTGTCGTTCTTGATCTTGCCGGCCGAGCCCTCGTAATTGACGTTGTACGGCGGGTCGGTGATCACCAGGTTCGCTTTGGCACCCGCCATGAGAAGGGAGAAGGTCTCGGCCTTGGTGCTGTCCCCGCATACCAAGCGGTGCCTTCCCAGTTTCCACAGGTCCCCGCTCTTGGTGATCGCGGGCTTCTCCAGCTCCGCCTCCACATCGAAATCATCATCATGCACACCGTCGGCAAGCGAGTCCTTGAACAGGTCGTCGATCTCTGCCGGGTCGAAGCCGGTGAGCGATACGTCGAAGTCCAGACCCTGCAGATCGGTTATGAGCAAGGCCAACTTGTCCTTGTCCCACTCGCCGCTGATCTTGTTCAGCGCGATGTTGAGGGCCTTCTCCTTGTCCTCGGAGAGATCCACGACCACGCACTCGAGCTCGGTGTGCCCGGCGTCCCTGAGGATTTTCAACCTTTGGTGGCCCCCTACGACCCGACCGGTGGTCCTGTTCCAGATCACCGGCTCCACATAGCCGAACTGCTCGATCGAGCGCTTGAGTTTCTCATACTCGGGATCGCCGCTCTTGAGGTCCTTGCGCGGGTTGTAGTCAGCAGGCAGCAGCTCATCGATGTGTTTCTGTTCAATGGTCATGATCAAGTTCTCCCTTGAGCGCCTCTCTATACCGCTCGCTCACCTGTTCCCATGCAAAGAGGGAGTTGCCGAAATGGCCGTAGCAGGAGGTAAGGTTGTATATGGGACTGCGCAGCCCCAACTCCTCGATGATGTCCTTCGGCTTGAGGCTGAAGACCGTGCGGACAGCATCCGCAAGCTGCTCATCGTCGATATTTCCTGTAGCGAAAGTGTGTACATTTACCGCGACAGGTTCGGCCTTACCGATGGCATACGAGATTGCTACCCCGCAGCGTTTGGCAAGGCCGGCTGAGACGATGTTCTTGGCGATCATGCGCGCCATGTAGGCTCCGCTTCGATCCACCTTGGTCGCATCCTTGCCGCTGAAAGCACCGCCTCCGTGGAGTGCCAGACCCCCGTAGGTGTCCACCATGATCTTGCGACCTGTCAGACCGGTGTCGGCACCAGGTCCGCCCTCAACGAAACGGCCGGATGGGTTGATGAGGATGCGGGTGCGTGCATCGAGGGGGAAGTGGATGAATGCGGGCTCGAGCACCTTTTCGATGAGCTCCCCCTTGAGTGTGTCCAGATTCTTGTCACGTTCATGCTGGACCGAGACGATGACGGCGGCAACCCTGACGGGAATGCCATCATCGTACTCCACCGAAACCTGGGCCTTGCCGTCGCTGCGGATACCCATGATGGTTCCGTTCTTCCTGCACTTGTCCAGGATGCTGCAGATGCGGTGGGAGAGTTCAAGGGGCAAGGGGATGCAGGTGGGTGTCTCGTCGGTTGCATACCCGTACACCGTGCCCTGGTCCCCGGCTCCCAATTCATCCACCTTACCCTCGGCATCCCTGATCTCCAGGGCTGTATCGACGCCGCCTGCAATGTCCGGACTCTGGTTGTGGAGGAACACGCTGATGGTGAATTCCTTGGGGTTGTAGCCACACTCTGCAAGGGCGGTCCGTACGGTTTGGCGTATGTTGACCTTGGTACGGCTGGTGATCTCACCGGCGACGATGATCCGGCCCTTGGTCGCCATGACCTCGCAGGCCACGCGCGAATATGCATCGCTGCTCAGGCAGGCATCGAGTATCGAATCGGCGATGTAGTCGCACAGCTTGTCGGGATGTCCTTGGCAGACACTCTCGGATGTGAGGTAGTTCTTCATGTTTGAATTCCTTTGGTTGTTTGATTGTTTGGCGTTACCGGCGTGCAGTGAGCAGTCGTTCCATCAGGTCATCCTGAGGGTTCGCTCCTTGGTAAGAGGTTGCGTTGTTCTCCTTCACAATCTGGAAGATCTGGTACCAGATCTGGTTTACCTGTTTCATGTATTCACGGCTCATCGCAACGTAGGGAGAAGCGATCGCGGCACCGGTGGTCGGGTGCTTTGCGAGGAAGCCGTACTCGCTGACTGCCATCTCGCACTGGATCCATCGCGCCACTGCCATCGCGTACTGGTGNNCCACTCTTCTGGCTGACCGTCATGTAATATTTGACCTCAGGCATGTCCGCGCCCTCGAGCTCGGGAGCCTCGGGCAATTGCACCACGCGGGCCTCTCTGCCTTCGTGGATTTTCTCTGAGAGAGCCTTGGGTTTCCTCCCTGCACCGACGCGGGCACCGCCACGGTTGGTACCGTCTTTTGCCATGTCGCACCGCCTTCGTATGATGAGGGGGTCAATCCCCCGTTTGAATTCCAATTTTTCCGCGTGATTGCCCCTGCCCGTTGTACACCACATATGGTGTAGAGATTCAGATACCCCTAGGGTTGGCGCTACTAATAGTTACCTTTTAACGTTCCATCGGTCTCTCTGGCGCCCGTGGAGGGCCGAGTGGCACCTGTTGCATAGTGCCATGAGGTTCTCCTCGTCATCCGTACCACCATATCTAGTGGCAGTGATATGATGGGCAACCGTCGCTCGTGTAAGGCGTCCCTCTCTCCTGCACAGCTCGCAGAAGGGATGCCCTTCAAGGAATGTTTTCCGGGCCTTCCTCCAAGAGGATCCGTAGCGCTTGTGGGTGCCGGGATCTCGTTGGTTGCGTTCGTAGGTGCTCGCAGCCTCTTTCGCATGCTCCTCACAGTATCGACCTTCGGTGAGTCGTGGACAGCCTGGGTGGCTGCACGGTCGCTTGGGCTTGTAAGGCATAGAGAGTACTCCTGTGGAAATGAAAATTTCTTATTGGTTAGGGATAACGGATAATACTGGGATATTCACAGCAATGTATGCGATGAGGAGTATCGCAAGGATGATTTTTTCTGATGCGATGAATCTTACTGGCTTCCAAAATTCCTTGCTGATCAGATATCTGTGTCGAAACAAACCGTATAACAACAGTAGCACGACTCCCGCTAACAGGAGGGACATCTGGAGGATCAAGAAACCCTCATAAAACAAGCCCGTGAATTCCGAGAGCATCTTGACCATGATGAAGATCAATATCCATGAACCGTAGGAATTCAGTTCATTATCTCGTTGAGAGCGGTGTATGCTCTTTGAGAGAATCAGGAAGGCAGCAAGGGTAAGGATGTTGATAACGAGTATGCGTATGCTCAGGAGAAAAGTCTTCCCTGCCTCGACTCCTCTCAACACAGGAATAACTTGTGGAATGTTGTTATAAAGGACCACATTGAGTACTAAAAGAATAATAGATAGAACGCTAGCTCCGACAGCAAGTTTTCTCATGATTCCTCCCTAATCTCACGTGTACGGAATTCGAACAAATTCTCCGACACACCATCATACAGAATCTTCGTGCTGATAGTTCAAACGCAAAAGTACTCAAGAATATGTTTTCGGGCAATTCTTAACTCCACTGGCTGCACGGTCGCTTGGGCTTGTAGGGCATGAGGGGTACTCCTTCTGGCAAAAAGAAAGCCCGGGAGGAATTCCCGAGCTCTCGATTGGACTTGTCTGAGTGTACAGTAGCGTGCAACGCGAACTGAGCACAACTGTTATTTTCTGATAATTTAACGATTGGGTTTCATGCATATCGTGAACATTCCAGCGCAGTTCATGCACCCTGTGATAAAGGCACAGCACCTTGTTCGCTTAGTCCCCACAATGGAATCAATCTTGTGGTTGAGTCTCCTCCTTGTTTTGTGTGGTTTAGACTGTGAACGTAACGTAAAAGGCCTCCCCAGCGGTACCCTCGGGCGTTACCTGCCAAGAAGAGCCCTTGTGGCGTGACGATCCGAATGGCGTGCCGAACCACAGGCAAAACCGGAGAGGCTCCGCCACCGGGGCTCAAACCGCCCAAAACCCTAAAAAGGTAACGTAAAACTGGTGCTACGCTACCACTACGTTACCCTATCCATGTGTTATCATTGAAAGCAATTAGAAAGAAGAAAACTCTAGGTAACGTAAGTAACGTAAAATTGATAAGCTCGTATAGGGAAAAAAAGAAAGTATACTCCCACCCGCCATTTTTCACCTGTGGCGTGGCGTGTGGCACCCTCATGTTTTTTTTCTCCTATAGCATGGGTATATGTGAAAAAACCGCGTTACTGCGTTACCCTACCTGTTGGAGGGCGAAGAAACTCTCACCCGACTCAAGAAATTCCGAGCAATCATCCTCAACATCACCCAGCTCGATATTGGCACACACCACGCGGGTGTTCACGTCGTTTACCCTTTTCTGCAGCTGATAAGTGCTTTTTGAAGCGAAGGAATACGCTCTCCATCTGATTGAATGACTGCATGGATTGTGTAGTGTGATGGGGTGCGAGCCTCCATTGTGGATTATTGAATCTCATAGGAGAATCCATCAGGATCCAGGAACCCTCACCAGCGCCAGCGCCTTCCTATGCAGGTGGTAGATGTAGTCCTGGCTGTAATTCAGTTGGGCTGCGATCTGGTCCCAACCTAGGAAGGTGATGTAACGCATCTCCAGCAGCGTCTCGCACTCCATGCTGTTCACACTCCGGATCGCTTCAGCGATCTCTGTCTTGAGACGCATCAACTGTGCGATGCTGGTGTTGATTTCATTTTCCAGTTCGGTGATCCGTACCACCGCCTCCTCCACGGGAGATCGACGGATCGACGGAGCCTTGGGGACCTCGGTGAGTTTGGGGGAGACGTAGACGGCATGGCTTCTGAGCCAATCGAGCTGGCGTTCCTTGGTCTTGATGCGCTTGTCCAGATACCATGCCTGTGACAGATATTCCTTTGTTTTCATGCTCTTGCCTCCTGTAGGTGAATCTTGGTGAAGTCGGGGTTGATGTCGCACAGAAAACCAAACCACTCGCTCTCGAAGAACCGCTCGATCTCATCCTTAGCAGCCCATGCATGCTGGTAGTCAGGATTGTCCTCTAATTGGGTTACTGCCTTATGCCAGTCCATCACTGCTCGGTCCACGATTGCTGCAGCCAGCTGCCGCATGCTTGCCTCGGTCATTGCGCACCTCCGATTAGTTCAGCCTTCACCGCCTCGATCAGAGCATCCTGGGTTAGTGCCTTACCTGAAAGAACCTTCATGATGCGCTCATCGATGGTATTCTCGGTGATGAGATGTTGGACCACCACCGTCTCGGACTGCTGCCCTTGGCGCCACAGGCGCGCCACCGTCTGCTGGTACAGCTCGAGGCTCCAGGTCAGTCCGAACCAGACCAGGCAATTGCCACCGCTTTGGAGGTTCAGCCCGTGTCCGGCCGATGCGGGGTGGATCAACCCGACCGGGAGTTTTCCCTCATTCCACTTTTTGAGGCTTTCGCTCGTATCCAGAGTTGAAAACGACACGCCAAGCTTCTCCAGCCTACCCGCAATCCGCTGAAGGTCGTGCTTGAACCAATAGGCCACCAGCACGCTTTGTCCGTTTGCTGCTTCGATGAGGTCCTCCAATGCATCAAGCTTTCGGTCATGGATTCCGATCGTCTTCCCGTCGTCGGTGTACACAGCCCCGTTTGCCAGCTGTAGCAGCTTGCCGGACAGGCTTGCCGCATTGGCCGCTGTAACCTGACCCCCGGAGGCATCCAGGACCAGTTCCTTGCGAAGCTTCGCGTAGGCAGAGCGCTCCTCACCGCTGAGGGAAACCTTATACTCGTTGGTGACGAGCTCGGGCATCCTGATATGGTCCTGGGCCTTCATGGAGATGGTAATGTCCTCGATCGCTTGGTAGATCCTTTCCTCGGCACCGGGGGCGGGCTTGTAGCTGAACACGATCTGTCCATTGCGTTTGTCTGGGGAGAAGTACGCATCACGGTAAGCTCCGATGAACCTTCCCAGTCTCACGCCCTTGTCCAGAAGCTTGAACTGCGCCCACAGGTCGATTAGGCCATTGCTTGCAGGCGTTCCGGTCAGGCCAACGATGCGCTTTACCACGGGACGGCGCTTCATCAGAGCCCTGAAGCGCTTGGAGCGGTGGTTCCTGAACGACGAGAGCTCGTCGACGACGACCATGTCGAAGTCGAAGGGCAGGGTGCTCTCTTCGATCAGCCACTGCACGTTCTCTCGGTTGATAATGTACAGGTCAGCCTTGCGCCCTAAGGCAGTAAGGCGCTCGGCGGTACTTCCCACGGCCACTGACGGAATCAAATCCCCAAGGTGATCCCACTTGCCGATTTCCGTAGGCCAGGTATCCCGTGCAACTCGAAGGGGTGCGATGATCAGGACCTTGTGTACCAGGAAAGAATCGAACAGGAGGTTGGAAAGGGCCGTCAGGGTGATGACCGTTTTGCCAAGTCCCATCTGCAGCAATACCGCCGCCACGGGGTGCTGTTCTATGAAGTCGCTCGCATACTGTTGGTAGTCATGCGGTGTATATGTCATTGATGATCTCCTCTATCTGCTCTCTGGAATCCAGCACGTATGCCTTGAACCCCAGACCCTTCAGCATTTCATGCCTTACCCGTTGGAGTGCCCTCATCTTTTTGCCTGCGGCCTTCACTTCCACAAAGCCGCACCGCCCGCCGGGCAGCAGCACCAATCGGTCAGGCATCCCATCGAAGCCCGGGCTTATGAATTTCACAGCCCGACCTCCCTTCTTTTTCACAGTCTTCACCAACTGCAGTTCGATCTCTTTCTCAAGCATATTCCCCGTCCATGATGTCAAACGCGAAGTGCTGGGCTACTAGGAAGGACGTCATGCGCGCATTGTCCTTCCAGTGGTATCCCTCGCCGTCGATCTCAAGACGGTAGTACTCACGTCCGCGAAAACTGTCGGTGTCGATCACGAATTTGCGGTGCTTATAGCGCAACACCCATCGTTTCTCAGATGCTTCAACCCACTCCTTCTTCAGGAAGTTTGACTTGCGTTGGCTCCTTCTTCGAACCTCGCGTTCACGTTCTTTAGCACCAAGGATGTCCTCCTCCATGATGCCCGCGCAGATGCATCCCGTGCTCAACATCTGGGAGAACTCTGGGTGCTCCATCACATGGACATACCGCACTCTCGTACACCCACAGAGTTCGCAGGTGAAGTCATCCGACTCGTGATCGCTGACCCGGACGCAACGCCACCCGGTCAACGGTGCCCCGAGTTCCCACAGCGTCCTGCGACATTTTGCTATGTAGGGTGAGTTCTCCAAAGCTGCCATGCTCTCATCGAGCGTGGCACATCCATACCTCAGTATTGTGGTGAAGATGTGCGGGAACGGTTTCGGCAAGAAGTAATTGGGTGGTCCTGTTTTCGAACTCCCCTCAGCTGATCTTGGTCCCCGCATTCCATTCTCTTGCTCAAGCATTGCTCCTCCAATGCGGGACAGGTGGACAGCCGGGACAGTGTGTCCTATATATGTATACGCGTGTGTATGGGTGCCCATGTTGCATTCCTCCCTCTCCTAGCAGCTGCATACTCTTATTGAGTTGTTGCTGTCCATCTGTCCCGAATCCCCTGTTATTCGTTTTCTGTGAATGAATTGCATCACTGGACAGTGTGGGGACAGCCTTCATCATAAGCTGTCCCGGAGTTGCAGCTGTCCCGTGTGTAGCCTCTCTGACGCCCGTAGATGGGGAAGTGGGCTCGGGGGGCCCTGTCCCAACCCTCGATGTGTTGCATGATGGCGGTAAGCAGGTATGATTCGTTTTTGGACAGGAGTGCTGGATCCTTGTTCAGGCATTCGCACCAGATCTCCATGTTGCAAACCGTACTTCTTCTGACAGTGCCCTTCGCCGTCATGCCAGTGTTCCTTTCGGAGAGGAACGCGCGTCGTTCATACATATCCATCGCATCCCAGTTCTCGGGAAGCAGGGTATCAAGGAATATCCTGACAAGACCCTCACGGTCATCGTTTTCCATAGCTCCTATCTGCACGGCCTCGGCCTCATCAAGGAAGTCTCCCTCGAGATACAGCTTTTCCCCGCTCTCCCAGATGGCCTTTGCCTCCGCCCAGAACTGGGTTCGGTATGCTTCAGTGGGTTGCCACACCATCCGGTGACGTTCCAGGTGCGACTTGATGACCCAATACCGCCGGTTACCGGTGATATCGCGCAGGTACCCGTGTTCGCCGTTGACCGTCGCGATGATCACGCTCTGGCGCGGGTGGCTTTCGACCGTCTTGCCGTAACTGGGGCGGTATTGGTCGTCGGAGGTGGAGAAGAACGCCTTCACGCGTTCGATGTCGGCTTTCTTCATGCCGGCCAGCTCCCCGATCTCCGCGATCCAAACTCCCTGCAGCTTCTCAGCCCCTGCCTTTGACTCCATGTCAGCCAACGAGAGGGTTTCCGAGTAGTAGTCACTTCCCACTAAGTCCTTGACGATCGTGCTCTTGCCGATACCTTGCTCGCCGTCGAGCACCAGGACATTGTCGAACTTTGTTCCCGGGTGGTATATGCGAGCCACTGCTGCAGCAAAGGTCTTTCGGGTCACTGCCCTGACATAGGGAGTATCGTCGGTTTTTAGGTAATGGATGAACAGTTCCTCGACCCTCTTGACGCCATCCCATGGTGGAAGGCCGTTGAGATAATCGCGGATAGGGTGGAAATGGCGATCGTCTGCGATCTTCGTGAACGCCACATCGTGATTGCGGCTTGAGAATGCGAGATAGCGGGAGTCGATGAGAGACTTCAATTGAGCCGTATCTGCATCACGCCAGAAGCTGTTTCCCACCGGCCTGTCCCAAGGTAGCTTAGATGTGACTTGGATGCGTCCCGCCAGGTCATTGAAGGCGAACCCTGCGAAATCTGGATCGTTGCTGAGGATCAAGTTCAAATTCCATACACTGTTCTCCAACAGACTGCTTCGCGGCATGTAGCGCAGTTGTTTCTCCCAGTCGCCATCGGATGAGAAATCGACATTCGCCTCAGCACGGCGCTCATGGGTGATCAACGTCTTCACACGCTCATCCTTACTTACCAGGTCTGACATCTCCTTGAAGGACTTCTTCGCATCGTCATCGCCAAAATGGTGGATCCTCACGAGGTCGAAGGCGTTGAGCCTCCGTCCACAAGCGGGATCGCTGGCATGGAAGGATTGAGCGAACTTGCCTTCATAGATCGCCAGCCCCGAGGTGCTGTCGGCGGGGATGTAACTGTATCTTTCCTCTCTGGTCGTAGGTTCGTAGATGTGTGCAAGAAACGTTTCGATGGCATCCTGGATAGGGAAGTAGGCACGGCAGAATGCTCCTACGAGTCCTTCCTTCACAAGTGGATCCTCCTGCATCTTGTCAGACGGCGGACGTACGGTGCTTTCGCGGGACGAGGTGGGCAGAAGCGAGCAGTCTTTCCAATCTGGATAGGATGAGAGGAACACATCGGGATCAAGCCATGGGCCGTCGATGCGATCGAATATGTACTCTCCGTTGGAGGGAGTGGTCGGCCAATACATCAGCTGATGGGGGCGATAGGAGCATTCATCGAATTGGTCGATGCCCCACCCGACAGCCAGGTGCCTGGCGATCGCCACGTATTCATCGGAACTTACATCCCGGCTTAGCGGGACGAGGATGCGTACTCGTGGATTCTCCGGGGTATGGCCGTGGGTGGTATAAAGGCAGGCGGCGTAGGGGCACTGTGTCTTGAACGCTGACACGAAATCCATGCGCGCACGGTCCGCATCGAAGGCCAGCATCGATCGGCTTACGACGTTCTCCCGCCGCCGCCGGTTATCCTTCAGCTGTCCGGCGACGAAGCCTCCCTTGTCCTTCACCTGGTCGCGTTGTGCCTTGGGGAGTTTGGGATACTCCTGGACGGACTCGGTCGTGCGGATGGTGGTCGACAGACGATCGCATAGGGCGTCGAACGTGGTAGTTTTGTTGCTCCATGTCTTCGAATGACAGCTGTTGCCATAGGCGATATTCAGATCTCTCATAGGTCCTCCTTCAGGAAGTCCGTCCAAGCGGTGAGCGGATAACTGTTTACAGTTCCGAAGCGTTCATCGTTCGTTTCGCATGCACGTATCTCGATCGCTCGTGATCGGCAGAAAGCCGACAGCTGCTTGCCGATGGCCTGGGATTGTGCAAGATTCCAGTGTTTTCCGAAAACCTTGTTGTACTTTGCCACAGTGTAGAACTGCAGTGAGGCATTCAAGGCGATCTCGAGGGTTTCATTTTCCTCCGTGAGGTCCATGATTCGTCGCTGCGCCTCGAGTGCTTTTTGGTGTGCGATCTGCAGTGCTCGTTCCATGATGTGTTCGGGAGAGTTCCATGCTTCCTCTACGGCAATGAAGTACCTTCGGAATTTTCGGCCCATCTCAGAGCGCTGAAGCATACACAGTTCCTTGGCCATGGCGACGGTGATCTCATGATCGATGCCCGGACGGCCTCCGGTACTTTCGCGCAAATTTGTGCGAAAGTCCTTTTCCTCTGCAAATCCGTACCGGCACATGCGTGGAAACCAGTCCCTGTAAGGTGTCACTACATTTAATGCTGCATGCAGGTCCCTTGCACTGACCGTAGGAACCGGGGTTTCATAGTTGATGGGAATCAGCGTATCTGATGAAGGGGATGCTCTTTCACTGGAATGGCACACATCGTTGTTGCACCGGTCTTGACTATAACAGGGTAAGGTTTTTCGACTCATAATTATTCCTCCTTCTTATTGCCGAAAAACCGTACCCTTTGAAGTTGGGGAAAGGGAAACCACAGAGGAGGAATTGAAATGATCAAATGTTCCTGGGTTCGGTCTCAAGGCAGTCGCTGCCGAAAAATCTCACCTTGTATCCCTTGCAGCGAGCCCTATCAATCTCAATTTGCATTCCTGTACTGATTCGTTCTCCAAATACCCATACCTCCGAGCATTTGCTCATGAGCACAATGCCGAAAAACATACCCAGGTCGCGTTCGCTCTGAAGCGCGTCATTAAGAAACTGGGGATAGAGCAGGTGAGGGGTTATCGGAAGATAACCTTTCTCGACAGCGAATCGGCTGTAACGCCTGGCATGAAAAACATTCTCTTCGATATTCCCAGCATATGGAGAGCAGATATAGACCATGGGATGATAATCAAAATGTGGTCTTGCTTGTTTCTCAATAATCTTCATGGCCTCATAGGGGGTCCTATCCATATATCCTTCCTTGTTGCGTATATTCATATTTAGTCCTTCTTGTAAAATTTGGTCTCGAAGCCATCCGCATTGAGCAGCAATCCATCCGCCCATGATGGAGATGCCGCCATGGAAGCCTCGATGGCTTTCAGTTCCACATCATCGGGTGCCTCGATGACGATCTCGTCATGGATGTGCATGCAGATCCGATAATCCTTGAGTTGCTGCATTGCGTAACAGAGAATGTCGCGGCTGATTGCCTGTACGATGTTCTCCACCACCTTGGGACCATATGTCTCGATGCGTTCCCACTTCTTCGTGGCTCCCACGCCCTCATAGGTTACGCAATCGCTGCCAAAATCATTGGTGCCCATACGGGGCTTCACGTAGGCAAGCCGTCTGCCTGATGGCAAGGTAATGAACAGGAAGCCACTCTCATACGAGAACTTGATGCCATGTGTGTTGGTCGAGATCCTATCCTTGACCGCTTCCTTAACCACCTTGTCCACATCCCACCAAAACTGGACGATGTTCGGATTGGATTGACGCCACACATTTACCAATGGCTTGAGCTCATTCTCTTCAAGGCCCATATCCAGAGCGCCCATCGCCTTCAGAGCTCCCACCGACCCGCCGTACCCGAGCGCCAATTCGGCAATTTTCCCTTTCTGTCTTAGATGGGCATTCTGGCCATGCTTCTCTACAGGGACCTTGAACATCTGAGAAGCGGATGCACAGTAGATGTCGCCATTGCCCGCAAAGACTTCCATGCGCCAGGTTTCCCCTGCAAGCCAAGAGAGCACTCTTGCTTCGATGGCTGAGAAGTCCGAAACAATGAATCGATATCCGTTTCTGGGGATGAATGCAGTACGGACCAATTGTGACAATGTGTTGGGAACATCGGAATACAACATCTGCACCGCTTCATACCCACCGCTATTCACCAAGGATCTTGCAGTCTCCAGATCCTCCAGATGGTTCTGGGGTAGATTTTGCATTTGCACGAGTCTTCCGGCCCACCGTCCGGTACGGTTTGCCCCGTAGAACTGGAACATGCCCCTTGCCCTGCCATCGCTGCAGACTGCGTTTTCCATCGCCTGGTACTTCTTCACCGACGACTTGGCAAGCTGAAGCCTGAGCTCGAGCACTTCCTGTATCTGGCGCGGGGCATCCTGCAAAGCTGCCTTCACATCCTTCTTGCCAAGAGAATCGACTTCAAGACCGTTCTCTGAAAGCCAGGTTTTGACCTGTGATACCGAGTTGGGATTCTCGAGGTCAGTGAGATCCTTCATCCTCGCGACCAACTCTTCTCGGGCACGTTTGTCCATCCTGATTGCATTACCCACGAGATTCTTGTCGACCAACACACCCCGGTCGTTGATGCCTTGATCAAGGCGGTACTCATCCCAGACGGCATCGGGAACCGGAAATCGACAGAGGCGCTGATGGATGGCGATCTCAACCTCGACATCGCGCTTGTTGTACTCGATGAACAATTTCCATTTGTCAGGTGCATCATCAGCCTCATTCCTGGTACGTCCGCCGTTTGTGATAGTAGGATTGCATGGTGTGCAGAAGTATCTGATCAGATCCTTGCCCTCGGAGAGCTTCTGTCTCTGAAGACCGAGCACTGCACCGACGCCCATCAGCGATAGGGGTAGTCCCAGATACGCCGACCAGATCATCGTGCAACGCCAGGAGGACGGATCGAGATAAGTACCTGTCGGCAACCCCAAATGGCGGGAAAGACAAATGCGTTCGAAGGTTGCATTGAATGCCCATTTGATGATGCCATCGTCTGAGATTGCCCTGATTATATTTTTGGGGATTTTTTCTCCCCGGGCGAAATCGACGACCTTCACCTCCCCGCCGTCCACGCTGTAACCGAACAGGAGGATCTCGAAGTCCTCTGCCTCGCAGTAACGGTAAACTCCGCTTTTGGCTAGATTGATCGAAGAATATGTCTCGATATCGATGCTAAGGTAGTTCATCCTGATCTCCTGGTAACGAAGTTGGGTTTCAAGTAAGCACATATTAAAAGGACGGCAGCATATTGCCACCGTCCTCTTGTGAAGAGATCAGGCAAGGAAATCATCCTCGTCGTCGGTGGCGAAGTCACTCTCTGCACTTGCCTTACCGCCCAGAGGCTCTCCCTCACGGATGAGCTGCAGATTCTGCAGGCCGCATGCGATGCCGCGGTTGCCGTTGGAGTTGAACGCATAGAAGGTGATCGAGGCCCGTCCGTAGACACCCGAGTACACATCACTGCGGTTCAGCACGGGGTTGCAATCCGCATCAACGATACCGGGTGCGGTGGCACTGTTGGCATTGATGAAGAATGCGTTCTCGTAGGCTGGATCATCCGGGCGATCGATATCCCCATCGCGCAAGGGAGTCTTCAGCGATGCAAGCGACGGGGCTGTCCTTCCGTTGCCCTTGAGTTTTGCCTCGCCTTCCTTGTACGCAGCCTCGATGGCAGCCTTGATTTTCTTCACAGTTGCCTTGTCACTTTTGGGGATGATCAGGGAGACCGAATACTTCGGAGACCCTCCATTGATGGACTTGGGCTCCCACACATTTGCATAGGACCATCTGGTGTTCTTTCCGGTGATTACCTTCATTGGATTTGCGATTGTTGACATCATTTTTCCTCCATGTCGTCAAAGTCGTTGATTGTGATAGCCGGTCTTTTATCGCTTTCCGGTACGAGCGTCGGTTTGCCTTTGGGCTTGTAGATGAATGGGCCCAAGATCTCATTGAATCGTGTTCTTCCCAGCAATTCGGTCATTGCCGTGATTCCCAGTACCTTGTGTTCATAGGGATCGAATCCAGAAGAGTTGACTGCCTCAGCAACGGCCTGCTCATCGGTGTACTTGCGTATCGATCTACCCTCGACCAGTTTGAATCCCTCCAGTTTTCCTCCTCTACCCAATACCGAAAGAGCGTACCCCTTGATATCGCTTACCCAAGAAGCCAACTCGTCAGCTTTGGTCAGGATCTCTGCAATCTCGTCATCTCCCAGGAGTACAGGCTCGGCGAACTCATAGCGAGCGAGATCCAGGTTCGCCTCGGCACGCTTGCGGCAGGTGGCTTTCACCTTGCAGAAGCGGCAATGGGGACCTGAGCAGAATTCACCCTTGCCCCGGAATGCCAATTCAGCCTTTGGCTTGAGATAGGATTCAGCCCAGTTGGTTAGATCATCGGCAGTCATGGTGAACGTGCTCACGTTTGCAAGGCGGGGTTGGAATACGGTCATCGATACCTCTTCCACCTCATACAGCGAGCCGAACATATCAAGAGCTCCGAGGGAGTAGAGCATCATCTGCGTATTGTGGTCGGCTGAGACTGCAACCCCCTGTCCGTACTTGAAGTCGATGATGTGCAGGTTCCTGTCGGCGATGATGATGCAGTCTCCGGTCCCAGAACATTCAGGTACATACGTGCTGATATCCAGGCGTTGTTCAAGGAGTATCAACGGATCTTTTTGAGCATCCTTCTCATGCTGCAATGCCTCGAGAACGAATGCGGCGTATTCATCGGTACAGCTTTCCATTTCCTCGTTGTGGTAGTGCAAGGTGGGTCTCGGGTCCTCCATCTTGATTCCCAGGGCAAGCTTGACCTTGTACTCGCATAGGGTATGGGCTTCTGTTCCTTCCTCGGCGAACACACTTGATTTCTCCTTGATGTGTTCGCATAGGCGTGCTGATGGAGGGCACATTGTCCATCGCGAGGCCGATGAGGGAGAGAGAAGGGCATGCCTACTCATCGGCAAGCCTCCTGATATCCCGGAGTAAACCTGGGTAATATTCCGGTTTCAGATCCTCAAGGCTGGTGGCATAGTGATGTTCATAGATGGCTGGCATCTGATCGGCCTTGTCCTTCGAGGTGATTGCGTCGACGGCAGCCTTCAAATCTTCCAATGTCGCTCCCAGACAAAAAGCCTCATCGGCAAGATTTCTGTAATGGGAGGGATCGATCGCTGAGAGCTTGTCAGCCCCATACTTTTGCAGGAGCAACCGTACCTGGTCCGTGTGACCATCACGCGACTTCTCTGCAAGTATCTTTCGCACATCGATCAGAGACAAAGGATTCTCATCCTTTGGTGGCTCTTGAATCGTTGGTGAGTCCTGTTCTTCAAAAAGGTCTGGTTGGATATCCTTATGTCCGAGCAGGTTCTTCAGGTCTTGTGTGCGAAGCACTTCTGCGGCTAACTCGAGCGCCTCCGCAAGCGATCTGAGCCCCTTGGCTCCATCAAGCAACAACTGTGTCTTATCTTCCATCTCTATTCACTCCTTCTTGCATCTCATGTATCTCGACGCTCCTGACCGTCTTGCCCGGTGTAAGTACGAGCACTTCGCTGTACTGGCCGAACAGGAATCGCAGCAGCCTTGCGGGTAACTTTCGTCCACGGCTACCCAGCACTCCCTGGGTTCCTTCACGGACTTGGGCCACATTGATCTGGACCCTGTGCTGAAGTTTCATTGTGTTTCTCCATCGCTGTACGGGGTGTTTCCCCGGAGGATGTTTCGGTGTGGCATCACCCCGTGTGTACATCCTCTGCCTAATACCTGAAATCCGTACCCCCAGGAGAAAACGGGGATTATGCATCCCCGAACTCCTCGGCATAAAGAGCCCTGATGCGATCGAACATCTTTCTACGGCGGCTACGGATCGCATTGTCCGTAGTCCCTTCCTCCCGGGCGATATCGACGAGCTGTCGGCCCTCGCAGAGTTTCCAAAACAGTTCTTGCTGGGCAGGGATCAATTGGGGAATGAGCGTGTGTACCTGATCCCTGATCGAGGGAGATAGCTCATCCTGGAAGAGGACCTCCTCCGGGGCTTGGGAATTATCCACAAGATGCTCAATAGGATCGTTAGGATGAGTTACCGGGTTGGCATCGTGAAGAGTCTTCGAAAATTTGAACTTTGCATCCTGCAGTTCATCTTCATACCGATCGTTCAAATGCTCGGAATGGTACGAGTCGCGGAGAACGGTAATGATCTCCTCTGTGATTCCGTCCTTACCTGGGGTAAGGCAGTACGGTTTTCCGTCAATGTAATAGAAGAATTCTGTCCCGGCGTCCTTTGCCATGTGTACCTCCCTCCTGAGACGGAGGGCGAGGACATGACGCCATTCGAAGCCGTGATGATCAAATTGCAAGCCTGAGGGCACAACGAGACCAGGAGACCCGAAACAGCCCATCAACACTCTCGGTGTGACAGGCTGCTGCATCAGGATTCCTCGCCCTAAACGTTGTCAGGCTCGAATCGATTTAAATTGTTGATTTAAAGCAACACATAGCTCAAAAAAAATACAGCCCGAAGGCTCTGGAGACATAATGTTGCATCGAATCAACAGAGTGAAGGTACAATAATTGTTGCTTCGAGTCAACACACTATTGAGAAGATTTGAAATAATGTTGACTAGAATCAACATATTTGGTAGTATCTACCTGTAGCTGAACGTTTTGACCGCTATCGAAAGTAATTAACGAGAGAAAAGGGGATGGATATGAGCGAAAGCGAACTCACATTGGGAAAAGTCATTCAGGAAAAACGTGAAAAGCTTGATATGACCCAACGGGAACTTGCCCGAGCTATACACCTCAATCATGCCACCATCTCACGCATCGAGAACAATCCCGATATCGTGGCGGATCCCAGTACCCTGAAAGCTATTGCGCAGGCGCTGCACATTGACTACAATTACCTTCTCAGTTTGAACAAGACGATTGATGATGACAAGGATATCCGGATTATAGCGCGTGCGTCGAAGTCCATGTCCGAAGACGATAGGGAGCGGATGATGGAAATCCTACGAAAGAATTTTGCTACAGCCTTCCAGGATGCTGATAGCGACGGAGTCATCGAGCCCCAGGCCTCTGATGACTTTTGATGCGACTGTATCCAGATTACCAACAACCCATTATAGAAGCCTTGATCGTACTTGAGGACTCCGGCATAGACCGGTTTCCGGTGAGTCTGCATTCTATCCAGCAACAATTCTATAATTTATTTGAGTTTTGTTCCTATGGCCAACTGATGGAACAATCAGGAATATCTCAGAAGGACTGCTTCAAGTTTTTCGGATCAGAGGATGGTGCTGCTGTTATGGATGAGAGATGTGGTAAATACATCGTCTACTACAACGAAAAGAAGAAGAAGCAACGTATTCGGTTTACCATTGCACATGAGATCGGGCATATCTTTTTAGGACATCACGATGAGTATGGCAAACCCATACTTGAGAGAGGAGGAGTGGGGCAAGAGCTATACAAACGCTTAGAGAACGAAGCGAATTGTTTTGCCAGAAACCTTCTTTGTCCCGCCTACCATACCGAACGGCTCTTGGATAGTCACGGCATCTCAAAAGTTGCTGATGGGAGTGAAGGGTGGGTGGTCATCCAACAGACTCCGGTTACCTCGAACTTGAAGGCTCGCTTCAGTGCGGAATCCTTGATCGAGAAAGCATTCGACATCTCGTCTCCTGCCGCAAAAGCCAGGATTGGGTTGCTGCAGGCAGATATCAACAAGTACAGTACTTCAAAGATAGATTGGGAATCCACGAAACACATTAAACATGCTGCAACCTGGTATTGCTCCCATTGTGGATGGGTACGGCTACCGGGGGCCTCCCATTGCTTCGAGTGTGGCAGAAAGCAATTTACGTTCAAGATTAATGATTCAGGATTCAGCTACAGGGATCTTGGTGTGAATTTTCACACACAATTTTCCCCATGTCCTGTCTGTGGAAATGAGATTTTCTCAGAAGACGCTGGATACTGCAGGATATGCGGTACTCCGTTAACAAATCCATGTACACATGATCCGTCGCATCTCAATCATCCTGAAGCGAAACATTGCTATGCATGCGGGAAACCTACTGCATTCAAAGATAGCGAATACCATTTACAGATAAAACAAAGCTTAGAAAAATATACTGAAGGAGACTTCTCGATGATATACAAGTCCGAGATCAAATACGATCGGAAAACAAATAAAGTCAAGGAATGCCCACGGTGCCAGAACGAAGAATTCAGTGCTGATGCCACCTATTGTCGGATTTGTGGATTGCCATTGGTTAACAGATGCATACCTGCTCAATGGGAGGACGATTACGGAAATTTGCATGATAGCCAATCCCACGAGAATCTTCCCGACTCAAGGTTCTGTGAACAGTGCGGAGAGCCAACGGTGTATCTCCAGAACAAGCTCCTTAAGACGTATAGAGAGGTACTTGGATTGCCTGAGGACGACGAAAAAGTTAGATTTGATAATGATATTCCCTTCTAGTTTATTGAATGTGTTAAGATTCAAGAGCGCAGATGGGGGTATATCAGGGCATGACACTTGGATTGAAAGAAAGGGACTTGCCTAATACTGGCTTTTCTATTGTTTCACATTAGTATTAATCCCACATCTGCCTCATAGGATATTCAAGGATCAGATTCAGGATTTTTGCTAAGCGAAGTAATTGAGAATCCTTCAATTCTCCACTTAAACAGATCTTGCGATAGATTGGAATCCCTTTTCTTTAGAACCCTTGTCCATATTGTGTTATTGCTGATTAGTTGTATAGTTATTGGGACCTATTTCGATGGAAAGTAAATGGACCTTTAGGCCATGTAGGTACAAAAATGCTACCTAATTGTGAGGATTCTGCGCTAGGTCTTACGAAATTGGAAATAATGTGGTGTAATGGTAGTGAAATAAATTAAACTCTAGAAGAATTTGAATCTAGCATTATGAAGAGGAGAGGGTAATGAGTAAATTCCTAGTTAATCATTTTGCTCGTTCAGTTGTTAAAGCTACAAGGTCACAGCCTAAAGCTAAATCACCAAAATCTAATCCTGAACAGGATAATATTACTGGCGGCTGGAAGACCTTCGGGATAATTTTGGTCGTGATGATCCTTATCCTCTTTTTGTTAATTGTAATTATGTAATGTGAGCTTGATTATTTTCGTATTGATGTAAACTACACCAACATCCCATGGCATCATTAATCCATTAGAGGATTGTAATTTTAATAATAGCAGTAAGGGTACAGGAATAAATAATGGCTAATAAATTGGAACTGACTTGGTATGGGAAAGCGGAACCCATAATCGTTGAACCGCGCATTTTAATTGAGAATGCAACGATGTCAAATAATTTTGCAGAATCTGATACTGAAAACATGCTGATCCATGGAGATAATCTGTTGGCACTCAAGGCGCTAGAAATCAATTTTGCGGGGAAGATCAAATGCATTTATATAGATCCACCTTATAATACAGGTTCTGCTTTTGAGCAGTATGATGATAATCTGGAACATAGCCAATGGCTTAATCTTATGCGGCCACGGTTACAGATTCTATGGAGATTACTCGCTACAGATGGAAGCATTTGGATCAGTATTGATGATGATGAACAAGCATATTTAAAGGTTCTTTGTGATGAGGTTTTTGGGCGGAATAACTACCTGGCTACTAATCTCTGGCAGAAGCGTACATCTCCAGATATGCGTGCTGTAATAAGTGATGGTCATGAATATGTTTTGTCCTATGCGAAAAATAGGGAAGTTTTTAAAAATGTACGGAATAAAATTCCTCTCAATGATAGTCAAATTAAAAATTTTAAAAATCCAGATGAGGACCCCCGTGGACCTTGGACTTCCTCAGATTTTACCGCACAAGGTTTTCGACCGAATCAAATGTACAAAATTGTCACACCAGCAGGTATTGAATACACTCCTCCAGAAGGACGATGTTGGAAAAATGTTGAGGAAGTGTATCTGCAACAAGTAAGAGATGGAAGAATGTGGTTCGGTAAGGATGGAAGGGGTATTCCTAGGAGGAAGACGTATTTATATGAACGTGAAGGAGTAGTCCCTTGGACCTGGTGGACGAATAAAGAAGTGGGACACAATCAAGAAGCAAAGAAAGAAGTTATCGCTCTTTTTGGTGCTGCAAACGCTTTTGATACCCCAAAACCAGAACGATTATTACAACGAATAATTCATATCGCAACAAATCAAAATGACCTTGTGCTTGACTCCTTTCTTGGCTCTGGAACTACAGCAGCAGTCGCCCACAAAATGGGTAGGCGGTGGATTGGGATTGAGATGGGAGAACATGCATATACCCACTGTAAAGTACGACTTGATAAAGTTGTTGCTGGAAAAGATAAGGGGGGGATCACAAAGTCTGTCTCTTGGAAAGGTGGTGGAGGGTACCGATTTTTTGAGCTCGCACCCACCCTCATCAACACAGATTCTTTCGGGGAGCCTGTGATAAATACAGAGTATAGCGCAGAAATGTTGGCCGCGGCGGTGGCTCTTCACGAGGGTTTTGAATATCAACCGGATAACGACCTGTTCTGGAAGCAATCCGTGGGCAATGAGAAGTCATTTCTCTTTGTTACCACACGTCACATGAACAGTACTTATCTAGATTCCATTAAAGATACTATGGAAGAAAATGAGTATCTTATAATCGCTTGCCGATCCTTTGATGCAGGGCTAGAAAGCGCTTATAAGCATATTTCTTTAAAGAAGATACCGCAAATGCTCCTCGACCGATGTGAATTCGGTAGAACAGATTATAATCTGAATATCATTCATCCTCCTGTATATGAGGATGATATGGAGGTGGAATGCAATGAGTAACCGTTATCCTCACTATACCACCGACTATATTAGTGGTGTGATGTCTCTTCGTAGGCCACAAACAGAATCATTAAAGATACTTGAGGAGATCACCACAAGCTTAACATTGCGGAAAGGCATGAATTTGAAGGCAGCTCTCGGGGCTGTTCATGCCCTGTATCCGATATGCACAGATTTTGAACGAGACTTTGTGTCGCTAGCGTTTGCTTTGGCTACCGGCGTTGGCAAGACTCGGCTAATGGGAGCATTTATCGCCTACTTATATACGCAACACAATATTAAGAACTTTTTTGTCGTTGCGCCGAATACAACGATCTATGAGAAACTGAAAAAGGATTTGATCGACCCTAGTTACCATAAATATGTATTCAATGGACTTGGTTGCTTCAGTAATCCACCGCAGATAATTGCCGATGAGGATTACAAGGAAAAACCTCTGATGCTATTTGATTCTGATATCCATATTTTTGTTTTCAATATTGATAAATTCAATAAAGAGGATGCAAATATGAAGAAGGTCAGCGAGACCATAGGAGATTCGTTCTATCGATTCCTTTCCAATTTGGATGATTTGGTGCTCATTATGGATGAATCACACCATTATCGGGCAGCGAAAGGAGCTCAGGCACTTAATGAATTGCATCCACTCTTTGGTATTGAGTTAACTGCCACTCCACTCGTTCCAAATGGAAGCAAACAGGTGCCGTTCAAGAATATAGTATATGAATATCCGTTGTCCAAGGCTATCGAAGATGGCTATACACGCACCCCATTTGCTGTAACTCGTACCGATATTGATTTTTTTAATTTTGGTGAGGAACAACTCGACAAGTTGATGCTTCTCGATGGTATTGCCTGCCACGAGAATGCAAGACTCAAATTGAAAGTCTACGCAGCTAATCATAATAGACCGGAAGTCAAACCATTCATGCTTATCGTTTGTAAAGACACAGAGCATGCAGCTTGGGTTGAAAGGTTTGTGAAGTCAGATGAATTCCATGATGGTATTTACAGCAATAAAACCATAATTGTCCACTCCAAACAGAAAGGGTCGGAAAGTGATACAAATACCCGGCTTCTGCTCGATGTAGAGAACCCTAATAATCCTGTTGAGATTGTCATACATGTGAACATGCTCAAGGAAGGATGGGATGTGAACAATCTGTATACTATCGTTCCATTACGAACCGCTGCTTCAAAGATTTTACGTGAGCAAATGGTGGGGCGTGGTTTACGTTTACCGTATGGTGAGCGTACCGGTGATAAGGAAGTTGATGCAGTCATGCTCACCGCGCACGACAAATTCCAGGAGCTCCTGAGAGAGGCACAGAAAGGAGATTCAATATTCAAGGCTGGGAACATCATTAAAGCTGAAGAAATCGTACCGGAAAAAATCTCAGTTACTCAGTTGACGTTGGAAAATGAATCGGACGAAATGTTAGAGACAGCATACAGCCAAACAAATATTGAAAAATCCGAGACTGCTGACGCTATGTTCCGTAAGGCGGAAGAACTTGTTAGTGAAGAAGTTGTTAAAATCATCCAAGATACACCAACACATAACATCACCTTAGACCAGAAAGAACAGATCATTGAAAATGTTAAGAATCAACTATCACAGGATAAAGACCTGGCTGATATCTACAAAGAAAACGAGATGCCTTTTGACCTATGGCTACAAGAGCATACGGAAAGAACGCATCGTGCTGCCCAGTCGAAGTTCATCCCCATACCAAGGATAAAAATTACTGATGCTGGGGTTGAAGAGTATGTTTTTATTGACTTTAATCTAGACCTTTCTGAGTTTACGCATGCACCAATCAAGAATGAGATGATTATTCAAAATCTTGAAGATATGCATGACAGGCAACGCATCAAAGGTGATACCATTGATTTTGAAGGTTATAACCCACAGAAGGTCATTCTTGAAGAGCTTAGAAAGAAACCTGAAATTGATTACGAGAAATGCGCCGCGCTGCTTTTTAAGCTAATATCCCAGCTTTGTAGCCATTATGAGAATAAGTTTGGAATGAACGGAATGAAGAATATCGTCATGATGTTCAAGCGAGACATTGCAAAAAAAATATATGATCAAATGATGCAACACTTCTACTGTGAAAATGGTTTTTTCCAGGAAGAGGTTGTTGGAACTCGGAACTACAATCTTCAACAAACCTACAACTATAAAGAACGCAGCAATTTATTTGATGAAAGTTATTCAGAGAAAATCCAATCCGTTCTCTTTGAAGGAATAAAGAAAGGTGTTTTTGATACTGCTAAGTTTGATAGCCATCCTGAATTGGTACTCGGAAGAATCCTCGAGGTTGACAGCGATGTTATAAATTGGCTACGCCCGATGCCACAAGAGTTCAACATCACGTATAATCATGGTCACATCTATGAACCAGACTTCGTGGTTGAGACCAAAGATGTTATATATCTTGTAGAGGTGAAAGGTGAGGATCGATTGAATGATCCTGATGTTATAGCAAAGAAGAAACGAGGAATCCAGTATTGTGAAGTAGCTTCTCGGTGGGGAAATGCCAATAACTACAAGGAATGGCAATACCTGTTTATTCCCTCCAAACAAGTCCTGCCTAATTCCTCATTTATACAATTGGCAAGACAATTTAGGGAGTTATAAGATGCGCGAAGAGTGAAAGATGAGGCTTAACTTGAAAGAGTTCAATACATCATTTCTGAAGTTGAAATATGTATTATTTTTCAGTATGGAGATTTATGATGAATAGATTTTGATGCAAAGCTAACTCACAACAAGGGGTGCGCGATTGATAAATGGAGATATTATTCAAATTGGTAAGCTAATAGATAAATCTTACGAGGAGAAAAATGAAAAAGCACTTTATGATTGCATAAGTAGTGCAGAATCAATTAGAGATAATTGCAATACACCGGATGACCTTGCTGTTCTTGAATATTATATCGGTAATGCTTGGGCAGATTTGGATAAGATACGTTCCTCAACATCGCAAGGTTTATGGGCTTATAATCGTAATGAACATATCAATGCAATAAAATCATTTAGAAGATGTGTTTCAACAAACAATATTTCCGATCATATTAGAAAAAATATTTTTCTTCAGGCATATACAAATCTCGGAAACATGTTTTCTGTATCAGGACGAATTATTTATGCTATCGAGTGTTGGAAAAATGCATTGGAGATTGAGCCAACATTTGGGATGGCTGGATGTAATTATGGCCATGGATTAATTTATTATGCTAGTTATCTATATGATACAAATCATGAAGCATTAGTTTTGCGACATGCGTATAGATTACTTCGAACCTATTCAAGTCAGCCCAATATTCCTAAAGAAGCACAAACAGTATTCGATTCAGGTGTAGAAGCCATTAAGAAAAAACTTGGGGAAAGTTTTTTATCAAAAAGGAATGAGTTTAAGAAGTACTCATTAGGGAAGACTGATCAGGAAAAATCTTATAAAAAATGGGTTCTTGACAACGGTTTATTCCTTAACCCTCTAAATGATTTATTCTTTGATACAGCGATTGCTCATGATGTTACTTCACTCCCGAGTATGCTTGTACGAGATTTTTCAGCACCTGTTTTCCAAGGGTTTTATAATCAAATAAAACAAGAGTATTTGACTGCTAGGTATTTATTCTATTGCTATGAACATGAATTATCTGGGGAAGGCATTCATTTCTCGGATAAAGGCAGATGCCTAGTTGATACATTTGATTATCCCCAGTATGGATTTAGATATGAGCAGTTAAAAAACTCATTTAAGATGCTATACTCCTTGTTTGACAAAATTGGATACTTCCTAAATGAATATTTAAGATTAGGGAAGGATAAGAATAAAGTTTACTTTAAAAATGTTTGGTATAGAAATAATCAAATTGATCCTAACATAGAGGGATTGAACAATAATCCATTAAGAGGGTTGTATTTCTTAAGTAAAGATTTGTTTTCAAATGATGGAAAAGATATGGAGTATCTTGAGGTTGCAGATCCTGATGCAAAAAGAATTTACGATTTAAGGAATAATCTTGAACATAAGTATTGCAAAATACATTGGTTTAAACTAGATGAAACTGAAGGAGATTTATGCAATGATACTCTAGCTTTTTTGGTGACAGAATTCGAACTTTCAGAAAAGACTTTTAGACTCTTGCGATATGTAAGAGAAGCCGTGATCTATCTATCATTATCAGTTCATGTGGAAGAAAAGAAACTCCATAAAAACGTTGAAGTTGCTATTCCTTTATTCTTGTCTGATTATGATAATTAATGAAGCTCATGCTTTCCTGTTCCTGGCGCCAAACAATAAACTATTTGCTTATCAAGGTTTCTGGAAGTATATAGAGATTGTTTCTAGTTCGGGAAAATGCGACATAGAGCTTATTTCTTGTCAAAGGAGCTGATTTATATAATTCCCTTTTTTGATAAAGTGAATATGTCGTTGCATTTAATAGAACGCAAACATCTTCATAGCAATCTTCGCCTTTACAATCTCCCCAATTTCTGGTAAAGCCTAGGTACTTATCACTTCTCTGATAGAACAACTTAATTATTGAATTGTCACTAAATATCTTTTTAGCATTGTCATAATCCGAGATTTCATACACATGAGTTTGATCTGTCCGATGAGATTCTATTTTAATTCCAAGGTTTGAAGTAATAAAATTACATATCTGAGGGCTACATCTATAGCTATTACTTAATGTCGTTGTATCGAACTGTATCCCAATCTTTTGAAACCTAGATATATATGAAATATAATCATCATGGAGCCCCTCATTAATTTTGGCATCTCTACTGGTATCAAAGGTATGTTGATAAAAGTCACCTACCATTAACACTCCAACTGATGTTTGGAGAATTGATTCTAGGAAATTAAAATCATGACCCCCAAAGTCCTGCACCTCATCAATGTAAAGATAATCATAGTATTTTTCTAAACGTTTAATGATTTCAGGTATTACATCCTTAACCTCAAGAAGTTTTGCCAACCGATTCTTAAACAATTTCCCGTCAGTTGTTTGATAATACCTAGGGTCTGTTCGTCTAAATTTTAATGTATTCCGTGGTGGGAAATCTAGGAATAAGCCTCTTGCATCTAACTCATATGCAAGAAATGGTGCGAAACAAAATGAATAAAGAAATTTAAAATATGTATAGATTTCTATATTTTGCGGGAAGTATCCAAATTTCCTCTTAATAGAAGCTGAAATATTTTTTAAATTATTTACAGTGTAAGTTATAACGAGGAAACGATCTTCTTCATTTATTGATTCAACAATATATGTAGTCTTCCCTGAACCTGCAACAGCAAAAATTATTTTCTTATCCAATTTATTGCCTTTATTATATATTTAGGGACGGAAAGTTCCTCTCCTTTCTTATCCAGCAATTCAAATGCACATTGAGCTTTTTCTGATAACATATAATCTAAGACTGACAAAGTTTTTCGACCAGGAGCAAACAACTCATTACAGATATTTCGGTTTTCATTAAATACAGCAATTTCAAAAGTCTTTATATCATCATTTTCATCAGAGAAAACCTGGATTATGTCTGATATATAATTCTTATATGACTCAGTGATATTGTTTTTATAGTTTCCATCATTATCACGGATTATGGCTGTTTTAATTTTTAAAATTTTTGCGACATCCAAATATCGTTTAAAACTTGTCCCCCTAACAGATATTATATGAATACCACTTTTCTCAATCTCTTCTGATGTTGAGTTATAATAAAATTGACTCATTAATATATATTCAGCATCACCTTCTACTAATAATACTTTATTAGACATAATGTATTCTAAAATATTGTTATCTGAAGCCTTCATAAAAAATTTTGCAGTATTCTCTTCTAATTTATTTAGCTGCAGAGGATCGCAAGAACTGCTATTCAAGAAGATAGATTTTCTCAAATCTAATCTAGCACTAATAAGATTGCTATGTGTAGAAAGAAAAACTTGACGAGAGTCGGTATCTTTTATCTTTTGAATCAATCTGTACATATTTGTATGACTTAAGTGGTTTTCTGGCTCTTCTAAAAGTATGACGTCTAATTCGTTACCATTTTTCTGCAAAGCAAACTCTGTTCTGATGAAACATTGACGCCCCATCCCTTTATTCTCAATATCAATGCCCTCTTCAGTAATAGTCAGATCAGTTTCAAGGTTGTTTTTGGAATTTGACTTAACAGCAAATTTGTAATCTTGAATCCTACTATTAATATTTGCAAGTTCAGTTTTAGAATATTTCTCCTTATAGCTTCTATACTCATAAAGATGTTTGTTTCTCTCAGCGCCGTCAGCAAAAGCCTGGTACACAGTACTAATATAGGTCTTTGTTGCATAATCATTGCTAATTTTTGAATTATCAATTAGTAGATGACGGAGGAACCGGCTATACCCGGTATAGCTTTGGTCTGCAAATGTTTTGAAGGTTATTGAATAATATTCAAAAGGAAAGTTATCCTCACCTTTATCAAGAATGTCTTTTATTTCTTTACTTAGATCATCTCTAGGTTGGCATAACAAATATAACCCATGACAATACTGGCCAGAAGGATGACTTTTCCCTTCTAGTTCCTTTTCATTGAAATCATTTAAAAAGACTTCAATAAAAAGTTCAGGCAGGTCATCGTACCTTTTTGCAGACTTTAAATAATTCTTAATAATATCAGTATTAAATAGTTTATCTAAACCAAGTGCCTCAACCTTACTACGACTTCCACTCAATACAATATCAATTGCAGATAAAATACTACTTTTACCCGATTCATTATCTCCAATCAATATATTTAGCCTATCATTAAAATCTGTTGAGAAGTCCATAAAACGACAATAGTTAAAAAGTCGGATTCCTTTCACAATTCGTTGCATATGGGTGCACCTTTAATAGTCTAGTACGTTGATTATCGTCCATAATCTCCCAAAAGTCATGTATTTAATAATTTTTTATTGAATACAGTAGATCGAATAAAAATTATTCCAGCTATTCTACAAATGTTTTTCTTCTTCTAAGGGAGAAATGTGGTTTGATGGTAAGAAAAGATATTGGAGTGAGGAAATCAAAAAGAAAAATTGAAGTGAAGACTCCTCTTACTAATCGACATAGCAACAAAAATATTGAATCTATACAATGGTGTAGAAGTTGAAAGTCAGGATTGTGAGTAGGTTACGTAAAAAAAATAATCAATTTAGGCAAGAATTTATTTTTACATTTTACCATAGAGGACGTAATCTAAAGACATCATCGATGGATATTCGTTATAAAAAGATAAATTTGGAGGGAAGCGATTGAGTGAAAGTAGTTCATATTATAATAGGTTAATAGAAACTGTAATCGAATTATCAGTAGCAAAAGATTGGAAATCTGCAGTAGAAGAATGGAGTATTCATGATTTTGCAGAGGACGATACACTAATAGAATCGTGTATCTGTGGGAAGGAAAATTTACGTTATCTCTTCACAATTCGTAATGATTTAAATGGAAAAACTCTATTCCCCATTGGAAGTTCTTGTATAAAAAAGTTTGAAAGAAACGACTTGGATGAAGAGGTGAAAATTAAAGAACAACTTTTTAAGTTACTTCACGCCATTGAAAATAACCAATTCTTAACCTTATCAGCCGAGTTCTTCTCAAAAAAAATGCTTCATTATTTGTTTGAAGAAGGTGCCTTCAAGAGAAACAAGTATAATAATTTTAATCCAGAGTTGGACTATAAATTTATGTTAAAGATGTTCAATAAAAAATCTGAGCTATCTAGTAGAGAAGAAAAAAAAGTAGCTGCTATTATTCTTGGATCAATCAAACCCTTTTTAAAAAAGTTATTAGAAGATAAAAGACGGAGATATGAATAAAGAAAAAATATTGTCATATATGAAATTAAAGTGAGGTATTTTTTTGATTTATTAATAGAAGACAAATCATGACTATTTGAGCAAGCACAGCATAAATATTCTAATAGCCAAATGTCAAAACTCTAATTATTGTTTTCTGGAATATTGTAGATTATACTTAGTCCGTAACATTAGACTAACTGGAAAGCCGTTCCCCTTCACTGGTGTGTTTGTGCATCCTTAAAAGGGAGAGATGTAGGTTCGAGTCCTATATGTTGCAATATTTATGAAGACAACAGCTGCACGTAAAAAATTTAAAAAGAATTTTGGACAATCAAATCATTTTTTGATAACTTCATTAATTGCTCTTTATAATTTGAGATTAACGGATAAGAACATTAAATGTCCTGAAGATTTTTCAACCACGTGGAACCCTGAGAATTTGGAAAATTCAATAAGTAGGTCCCGACAATTTATCTTAAAATCTTATCTAGCTTTTGCTGTTGATGGGCTTGACCTATATTTCACAGAGCTAAACAGAAAACCTAAATACATAGAAAATGTAAAATTCCAAGAAATATTCGATGGTGCAGGACAATCAGTTTTTAAAAAGGCAATGGGTGTTGCAGAATACTTTCGAACCGACCGACTCCAGAAAGCTTTCATTGATTTGTTGATTTGTTACAGGAATAACATGCTTCATTTTTTTTCAGAAAATGAAATAAAGAAGGAACATTATGAATGCTTAACAGGTAACGAAGAATTGATTCATGATAAATATGCTGGACTAGACATTCATAAACTTCTTGCTGACTATTTAGGGGGAAGTCCCCCAACATTTAAAGATGTAGCAACTCTAACAAAGATAAGCCATGAATTTATCGGATCAATTGATATGAAAATTATTGAAAATCTCTCAGCTGTATATTCATATGAGGCAGTGGTACTAAAATTGAAGGAACATAAAAGGATTAGAGAAAATTACTTGGCAGGTGGTTTTGACGATAGAAAACGTATTGTAAGTAATATATTGGCTACTTATTACTCATTTAATAGTGAGGATCTCGAAACTTTGACGTGGCATGATTTAGTTAACATCGCTAAAGGTGATATTTAGAAATATCTGTGATTGAGAAAGAAACTCGAAAATGATAACAAGCCGATCACAACGTCAAATACAGATGAGCCTACTACAGCTCCAGGAAGGCTGTGACCAAGGCAAAGAAAACCCCCGAACCCCAAAACTAAATGGCATAAGAATCAACGGTATTGTTGAAAATACGAGTGTGCGTACCTGGGATAAAAATTGACGAAATTGAGTAGTCTAAAATATCAAAAAATGATGAAAAACTGGTAAAATTCCAGAAAAATAAGTGTTTACAAAACAAACACTTGCATAGGGTAATCTTGTATCAAGGGCAAGTTGTCATTGATGATTTATAGTCAAAATAAAGGTATAATATAGAATAAAATAAGAATTAGTTTTGAGAATACTCTCAGACTGGGGCTTACTTATATAGAATCCCCCATAGAGCGAGTAAGATTTAATAAGCAGAATAAAATCGTCATCAACTTTTGAGCACAACCCGGTGACAAAATACCAACCGTTGATGATAGGCGGGTAGGCATCTTGAGTAGAGAAGGGAATCTACTTTAGCTTGCCTAACAACAATGCGAGTTAAAAGATACTGCACAGGATGCAGTGACTCATTTGCGAGACTAATACCTATTTTGAAGAAGGTGGCTAGAATTTAGTATCAGTGCATGGTTTTATTAGCTCTCGATTTTATCGCACACGGGAAACTCGAAGGGTGCCGATGAAGCAAACCTTGTCACGTGCCGTGCCGCCGTGGGAGGTGAAGCCAATGTACCGGGACCGCCTACGCATCCCCCGGGACATGCCATTCCTTCCACAAGATCCGGACAGGTACTACCTTTGTCGATATGTTTCAGCATCTCAAGACAATCGGAGAGGGTGTCGGCTTTTTCGAAGCTGATGTCCGTTATACCGAACTTCTCTTCTGCTGTCCTGATGATCGCATTGCCGACTCCCGAAGCATTCGCATATCCGCGCCCGAGCATGCTCGCGTCCTGAATGGCAGGACTCCCCCCGATCGTCGCGAGATCGATCTCGAAGGCAACGAAGAGTGCCGCAAGTTCCTCGAAGGTCAGGACATGATCCACATATCCCGACACTTCGGTGGTGAGTGCCTCATACTTCTTGGCAATGCATGGTCCGATAAAGATAACCTTCGCAGCCACATCGGATTCCTTGATCTTCTTCGCCGTCTCCACCATCGGCGTATAGCTGTCGGCGATATTTTCCGCTAGGTCCGGATATGAATTTCGTGCGGTCAAAACCCACGATGGGCAACAGGAAGTTCCAAGAAATTTTCCCTGTTTAGTTGTGTATTTTTCGGCGAGTAGGA
>DIXI01000026.1 GCA_002428625.1 Sphaerochaeta sp. UBA6084 | reverse complement strand
CAAGGTCACAACATATCAGGCACGGGGGTTTTAAGCGAAAACCCTCAAATCAAGCTCGATTTGAGGGTTTTCGCGGCGCAACTTTGTGCCTGGCACCAAAGAGAGGCCAGAGGATAGAGACGAGCGAGAGGATGAGGAAGATGAGGCTGATGGGTTGGGTGAGGAAGATGGAGGGGTCGCCTTTTGAGAGAATGAGCCCTCGGCGGAGATTGGATTCCATCATCGGCCCCAATATGATGCCGATCACAATAGGAGCCTCGGGGATCCTAAGCTTGCCGAATACGTAGCCGATGCACCCAAAGATGAACATGACGAGGACATCGAAGAACGCATTGTTGATAGCGTAGGATCCAATCACACACAGGATGAAAATGAGAGGTGTGAGGACATAAGTTGGTAAGGACACGATTTTGGTGAATACCCGAATACCAGCCAGCCCCACCACCAACATCATGATATTGATAAAGAACAAACCTACGAACATAGAGTAGACAATCATGGGATGATCAACGAAAAGCAAAGGACCAGCTTGCAAGCCTTTCACAAGGAACGCACCGAGAAGGACCGCGGTGGTGACGTCGCCAGGAACCCCGAGGGTGAGCAACGGGATAAGCGCACCTCCAGAGACACCGTTGTTGGCGGACTCCGGAGCGGCGATGCCTTCGACAATACCAGTCCCAAACAGCTCTGGATGCTTGGACCACCGCCTTGCCTCGTTGTAGGCCATGAAAGCGGCGATTGTCGCGCCGGTTCCCGGAATCGCCCCGATGAACGTGCCTAAGGTTCCACAAGCCAATGAGATAGGAAGCATCTTCTTAAAGTCCTTGCCACTCGGGATCACGCGGGAGACCTTTTGGATCACCTGCTCCTTAGCCACCCCCTGCTGCAAGTTTATAAACACTTGGGGGAGAGCGAACAGGCCGATCATGGCAGGGATGATGGAGAAACCGCTCATCAACTCCACACGACCGAGCGTGAATCGGGCGAACCCTGACATATTATCGATGCCGACGGTGGCGATGAGGAGACCGAAAACCCCTGCGAACAAACCTTTCACGATGGACTTGCCTGAGACACACCCGATGATGGTCAGACCAAACACCGCCAACGAGAAATATTCGGCTGCGGAGAATTTGAGTGCGAATTTTGAAAGGACCGGCGCGATAGTCATCAGGGCGATAGCGCTGACGATACCGCCGATGAAGGACGCCACTGTCGAAATGCCGATCGCACGTCCACCTTCGCCCCGTTTTGCGAACTCATACCCATCAAGCACGGTCGCTGCTGCGGCGGGGGTGCCGGGGGTGCGGATGAGGATAGCCGAGATCGACCCTCCATAGATCGCGCCACAGTAGATACCCAGCAACAGAAGCAGGCCGGGGACAATCTCCATGGAGAAGGTGAGGGGAAGGAGGAGCACGACACCCATGGTGGCCGATAAGCCGGGTAGCGCGCCAATTGCGATCCCTCCAGTCACGCCAAGGAAGATGATGATGAGGTTCTGGGGAACCAGCACGGTGCTTAGACCTAAAAGAATGTGAGAAAACATCGTACAAGCCCTCCTTACAGTAGGAACCCGAGAACCCCCGCGGGAAGCGGAACGTTCAGCAGTTTTGTGAACACGACATGAAGCACAAGCGCGGATGCAATCGGAAAGATGATGAGGCGGGATGGGCGGTGTTCGCCCATGATGATCATGAAGGGGAGGAGGATGAGGATGGCGGATAGGATGAAGCCCAAGGGCTCGAAGAGCAGTAGGAAGACCAGCATGTACACCACATGCAACCCGAAGCGTAAGGAGAAAATCGGTGTGGCTTCCTCGGATTCCGTGTGCTTGAACGGTACAGCCATGAGCGCGCCCATGATAATGATCAACCAGCCGAGGATGCGGGGATACACCGCGGGGCCGATATCAAACTTGATGAAGGTGCTGCCAAACGTATAGGTGGAGAACACCACCAGAATCCCGAACGCGACCACAATCGCCGAGAATATCCACATCTTCACTCTCATCGTCATCATACATCCTCCTGTGGACATAGATGCGGGAGAGACAGGCTCCCCCGCGCTGATACATGAACGGTTTACTTCTGCGGAAGCCTACTTCTTGAGCACGGCCGCAACTTTCGCGAACAGGGTCTTTTGCTCAGCCAACATGGCGGCGAAGCCTTTGGAATCACGTAGGTCGATACCGTAGTTGCCCGTGCGCATGAAGGTGAGGAAGCGTTCATCCTTTGCTACCGCGGCGCAGGCGTCCTCGATGATTTTAGCGATCGCGTCGGGGGTGTTCAAGGGAATCATGACGCCTCTCCAGGTCCCGAGCGAGACGGCAATGCCGCTTTCCTTCAAGGTGGGGACGTTTGGATAGGATGCGATGCGGGTGTCGTTGGCCATGGCGAGGATCCTGAGGGTGCCGGCTTTCACTTGAGCGTCGACTTCCGCGGGGGTGGAGACTACGGCATCAACATGCTTTCCGACGGTGGCGATGACCGCTTCATTGGTTCCACCGCTATAGGGCACGTGCAGGAACTTCACACCGGTGTCGATTTCAATACTCAGAGCGATAAGGTGGAAGGATCCGCCGGCCCCGCCGTTCGCGATCTTGACTGATTCTGGATTGGCGGCAGCGGCTTTAACGAGTTCATTGATGGTTTTATAGGGTGAACTTGCCGGTACGCTAACACAGCCGGGATCGCTATTGAAGAGGTAGATGGGTTTCAGGCGTTCCCAGGTCACTCCCTGCGGGGCTTGGCCGAGTTCTGGCATCGACACCATTCCGACGGTTCCTAAAACCCAGGTGTATCCATCCGGCTTGGCGTTGATAGCCTCGGCTGCGCCGACCATGCCGGTGCCTCCGACTTTATTCTCAACCACGACTGGTTGACCAAGCAGCTGCTTCGCCACATCGGCGATGCTTCTGGCAACCAGGTCGGTTCCGCCACCGGCTGAGAAGGGCACGATAAAAGTGATCGGGCCTTTTGGAAAATCGATTTTCGTCTGAGTAGTCTCGGTCGCTCCCTGGGCGAGCAACGGCAATGAGCTCAGCACCAGCAATGCCAGCACCAGTCCTAAAATCCTGTGTGTCTTCATACGATTCCTCCTTCGTCATTTGGGTCATTTGGGTCATTTGTGCATTTGGATCAATATGGTCATTATGGGTGAAATGGATACCGGACCGTATGTCGCTGCGTATCCATACGATACTCGTGGATTCCTCAGCGTGGCGGTGCGACCAGCAGGTCCTTCACTTCGTCGTAGTACATGGTGAACAGCGCATCCATCCGAGGGTCGGAGGTGAATCCGGGGCTCCGGCATACGTCGGTGGCGATGATACCACGCATCGCGAGGATCCGTTTCTCAAAGTGGATGATCATCTCCACATTCTGCCTGATATGGTTGAGCAGGGGGAGCAGCGCGTTGTGCAAGGCCACGGCTTGGGTATGTTGGCCAGCGAGAAGGGCATGGTAGATACGCAGATACAGTTCAGCGAGCGATGGTCCGGGCATCGATCCTACGGCACCGCGATCGAAGGTCTCGATCATCTGGAACCCGGCGTTTCCCGCGAAAACTTTGGCGGAGGTCCCCGCGAGGGCGAGGAAGTCGGTGATATACGGACCGGCGGGTTTGCATTCTATCTTGAAATAGATGGCGTTCTCCACTTCCTTGTGCAGCCGGTAGAGCAACGAAGGGGCCATGCCCACGCCGGTCTGCTCGGGGGCATATTGGATCATCACCGGGATCTTGACGGATTTGCACACGGCTTTCATATGGTCGTACAGATCCGAGGCCGAGGGTTTGAGAAAGAACGGCGGGAGGAGCATCAGACAGTCGGCACCTTGGGATTCGAGGTGTCTCGCCCATTCGATCGCGGCATGGGTGGCATGCTGGGTGACCGAGAGGATCGAGGGGACGTTGGCCTTCCGGCATTCCGCGACCATCACTTGCGCAATGCGGTTTGATTCCGCATCAGTGAGTTTGTAATACTCGCTGGCGATACCGAACATCGTCAATCCATGGCACCCGATTCCCGCGAGATGCTGGATGAGGGATGCGAGGCTATCGTAATCCACCTCGTTCGATTTGGTGAAGGGAACCGCTACGATTGGAACGACCCCTTGAAGATTCTGAAGCATGCAACACCCCCTGTGTTTCATATATTATTCATAAATGTTTCATGATAGAATTCAGGATTTTGTAGAGAATTTCCCTACACATCCCTTACAATTCCATACTATATTTCAAATCAACCGTATTTACAACAATTATTTAATGAAACTAACGAGTCATTTGTTTCATAAAAATCAAAAAGATAAATTACTAATTGAAATATATGAAACATCAGGATACACTATGATTGATGATAGGAGGCGGGATGGCAACGATACGCGATGTGGCAAAAAGGGCAGGGGTTTCACCGAGCACGGTATCCAGGATTCTCACGGGTGTGGTTCCGGTGAGTGAGGAGACACGGACGAAGGTCCTAAGCGCGCTATCGGAACTGAACTATGTCGTCACCACCCACCAGCCACCGGTCGCTGGGTTATGCGTCGGCATCATACTGCCAAAGAATTCGGCTCAGAACATCTCGGGCCATCCGGCCTTCTATAGCGCCACCACAACCTTCGTTGCGGAGATGGAAAAGCATCAGATCGAGAACACCTTGGTGCTGCTAGACGACCATGTGCAGGATATCGAAGCGGTGTTCGCCAACCGACTGGGTGGTTACTTCATCCTTGGCACCAGCGAGGAGCAGGAGGATGTGCTTCTGCCGTTCCTTAAATCCAAAAAGATTCCCTACATCATCCTGAACCGATGGATTGACGATGGTGTGACCAATTTTGTGAATGTGGATGACACCATGGCCGCTTTCAATGCCACCCGCTACCTGTTGCAGCTGGAACATCGGCAAGTGGCATTCATCGGGGGCAATCGGAATTTCCGCAACAGCAAGCTGCGGATTCAAGGGTATGTGTCGGCGTTGGGGGAAGCGGGCCTGCCGGTCAACCAGGCCTGCATCCTGCAAGGTGAATATTCCGAGGAGTATGGCTACAGGGTGGCGGACGAATTGCTTCGTCTGGAACCACGGCCCACTTGCGCCCTGTGCTCGTCGGATATGATCGCGGTGGGGCTCCAACGGCGCTTGAGGGAACTAGGCTTCAAGCTTCCGCAAGACTTCGCTATGGTGGGATGGGGTGATTTCATGATCGCCTCCTACGTACGGCCCACTCTAAGCACCATCAAGGTCCCGAACGCTGAAATGGGGACCCAAGCCGCTCAAGCCCTGCTGAACTTGATGAAGAACCCCTCTGTCGTAGGCATGCAGGTCCTGATGGACGCTCCGCTGGTCGTCCGCGAGTCAACATTCGTGCCAGGCACAAAATTGACAGCCAAATAGGCATATATCAGATACTTGGGCGGCACGGCTTCGCCGTCAGGCCGCTCCGGGGTCCGCTTCCGCTCCCGTCCTTCGGACCAAGCCCTCCGAGTCCTTGCCGCATCGGGGCTCGGGACTTCAGGGCTTCGCGGCTTCGGGGTTTCGCGGCCTCGCAGATTCGTGCCAGGCACCAAGTTGACAGCGCAACTTTGTGCCTGGCACAAATCTGCCCCCCCGTTAGTACCTGTAGCGCAGGCTTATCTGCGGGAGGATCTCCACCATAAACTGTTCGTGGAGGACCGGTTGGATCGGATTCCAGAAGAGGGCGTACACCATCTCGGTCACTACAGCGAAGTGCCCGAACAGAATTGCCTCCACGCCAACCCCTCCTCCCAGCCCGAATTCGGGGTGGAAGTCGCCAACGGCATAGGTATCGGGAGCAGTAAGGACCGCTTCGATATAGCCACGATGATTGAGGCCGGCGAAGAGGTAGAGCCGACCGGAAAGCCAATTGGCGAAGTCATCGGTGTACACGAGATACTGAAACTCGACGCCCGCGTTGTAGTTCAACACATCATGCCCATCATCCATCAGCGGGTGGTACATGCCCGCGGCCGCGACTTGGAAACCGGTGTCGTCCTGCCATTTCTGGTAACTGATTCCGATGCCGGCGATACGCCCCACTTGAACACCCAGCGCCTGCGGAAACCGATCGACAACCGAAGCCTGATCTGCTGCGAACAAAGAAGTCGCAACAGCGAAACCAAGCACAAGCGCCACCAACATCCGCATCCATGTTCTCATATTGCCTCCAGAACCCGTTTCATGCTTTCTATTTCTTTTTTTGGAGAACGAATCGGGTTCAATGCCCATCTTTCTAATACCTGTAGCGCAGCCCCACCTGCGGGAGAATGTCGACAACGAACTGGTCCATCAATTCCGCTTTGGTGGGTGTCCAGAACACACCATACCCAATTTCCAGCGCGATGGAAAAGTGGTCGAATAGGGTCGCCTCCACACCTATGCCGCCCCCAAGGCCGATGACCGCTTGGAAAGCCCCAGGAACATATTCATATACATAATCATCCGGGTTAGGGTCGATGTCGACGGTGTTGATGTAGCCTTGGTGATTCAGACCTGCAAACAGATAGAGCCTGCCAGCCAGCCAATTGGAAAACGAGTCGTGGTATAGAGAAGACTGAAGCTCTACTCCGATGGTGTAGTCGAGGATACGGTAGTAGTAATCGGGAATTGGATAGTACATAGCCCCAGCGGCTACCTGGTAACCCTTGTCGCCCTTCCATTCCTGGTAGCTCAAGCCTAGGCCAGAGAGCCGTCCTGCTTGGAATCCCAGCGCTTTCTGGAATTTGGGGGTGGTGGCCTCGGCTGCCCAAAGCGCACCGGTGGCGAACAGGGCGATTATTAGAATCAGAGGTAGTATGTGTCGGATGGTTTTCATGTCCCCTACTATATCACTCCTTCGCCCGGTCTGTAACTCTAAATCTTGCGGAAATCGCACTCCATTCGTGCATAGTCATGATCCGATATGCTTGGCCCACTCAACGGCACGCTCAAGCTCACCCGCTTTCATAGGTCCCTCATTACCGCTGACAATGAATCCTGCTGGAGCAAGGGCTTGCGTGCCACCTTTTTTAATCAATAGGGTTGTGATGGGTTCCGCGGCATAGCCAAAGAGCTTCTCAAGGATTGTAAGCAGGCGGTTGTTGACTTCCTTGACATCCACGCGCGTGTCGAAGGCTGCGATTCTCACTCCTTTAAGCTCCCCTGCAGGTAGGTTTTTTATAAAGGCCTTGACGGATTTCAAAGGTTGGAACGCTTGCGTTGGCGAACCTACTATCAGCGCGTCCAGGTTCCGCAGCTGTTCCAGCTTCACATCACCCACACGGAGCACTTTCGCGTGCAGCGCGGTTCCTATCGTCTCTGCGATTTTTTCCGTATTGCCGAACACCGAATCGTACACAACCAATATATTCATCACTTTGCGCCTCCAGCCCCTACAGTTTAAGCCATTCTCGTAAAAACCGGCAACAATAAAACGAAGGAAATGAGACAGATAGCAGGTGGTTGGGGTCATCGGCCGGCTTGCTCGCCAGGCACGAATCTGACGCCCCTTACACCCCCGCCAATGCCCCTTTGCCCCCAAAACCCCCTCCCTCCATACCTAAACCACAGGTTGGGGGGGGCGCGCAGGTTCGTGCCTGGCACCAATCTGCGAATCTACGAATAGTCCTAGTCAGATTCATCCTTTCGGCTTATCATGCTTGCAGGAGGCTCTTTCAGATGATCACCAAGGTTGCGCATGGCATGTCGCCTGCTTCGGAACAAGTTTGGCTTTACATTCTCGAGGCGGGACAGTTCCGCGCTGAGATTTCCACATATGGCGGTACATTGATCCGCATGTACGCTCCTGACCGCTACGGGAGACGCGCCGACGTGGTGCTGGGGTATGATAAGCTGGAGGAATACTATCCATCCACGACGTATTTCGGAGCTCTGATCGGGCGCTTCGCCAACCGCATCGCGCGGGGGACGTTCACAGTAAATGGGGTGACCTACCACACTCCTCGCAATGATAACGGATTGCACACCCTGCATGGCGGCACCCAAGGATTCGACAAGCGGGTGTGGACAGCCCTCACCAGCGAAGCCGATGGCGCCCCCGGCCTGCACCTGTCGCTGTTCAGCCCCGATGGCGAGATGGGCTTCCCGGGCAACGTGCGGGCGTACGTGGACTATATCCTGCAGCCTGACGGCGCGTTGGAGATCACCTATGTGGCGACGAGCGACCGGAAAGGGCCGTTCAACATGACCAACCACAGCTATTTCAACCTATCTGGCGGTGGCGACATCCTGGAGCACGAACTGAAGTTGGACTGCGACCGCTACCTGCCCGTCGACAACCTCCTCATCCCCACCGGACAGATCCAGGCGGTCCGTGGCACACCCTTCGACTTCACCCAGGGCAAGCCAATCGGGCGTGACCTCAAAAGCGCTGGCGGTTACGACCACTGCATGGTGCTGCGGGACGGCAAGGACTCGCTCAAGACCTTCGCCTGGGTGAACGATCCCCTCAGTGGCCGGACGTTGACCGTATCCACCACCAAACCGGCGGTACAGCTCTACACCGGTAACTTCCTCAATGGCAGCGACATAGGCAAAGATGGCCAGGTGTACCACAAGCACGCGGGCTTCTGTCTTGAGACGCAGCATTTTCCCGATGCGATGAACCACGAGAACTTCCCCAGTTGCCTCACGAAACCCGGCGAATCCTACCGCCACACCACCATCTACAAATTTGGCGTGGAGCGCTAGGCCACGTGGAGTTGATAGGCTAGCCGATTATTCCATCCACTATGAACCAAAGTTACCTAGGGGGCCCGCCAGGGCCCTCGTCGCTCTGATAGTTTGGCAAATCATGTACACTATTGACACATATCTTACAAGATTTTGTAAGGATTCACCTGCCCCATCGGGATAGGTATTCCCCAACGAAGCGAGCGGAAAATGAGCTGTGAGCCACCACCAGAACCCACTCGGGACTTGGGCGGCTCGGCTACGCCGCCAGGCCGCTACGGGGTCCGCTCCCGCTCCCGTCCTTCGGACCAAGCCCTCCGAGTCCTTGCCGCATCGGTGAAAGGAGATCAATCTAGGATCAATCTTGTGCCAGGCACGAAATTGACAACCCGAGGGCCCCCGTATGCTGCTAGAACGCAGGTGCGCACAGTTAACTCCATATCGGAGAAGGAAGCAATTTCGTGCCTGGCACGAATCTGCGGCTGTTACTTCTTGCTGAACATGAACTCGAGGGCGGCAACCTTGCTGTTATGGATATGCTCATGCAGCACGGCCTTGGCCTTTTGCTCATCGCGGACAAACAGAGCATCGATGATGGCAAGGTGTTCGGCTCGGATCTGTTCCAAACGCTCCTTCTTGGGGAACGGGAAGGATGAGTTGCGGATGATCAAGGTGAACAATTGGTTGAGGATAGCCTGCAAACGGGGTCGGTTGCTGCAAGTGGCGATATAGGAATGGAGGTCGTGGTCGACTTTGGCTATCTGAGAGAGGTCGGAATCCTTGTCGATGGATTTCACCTTGTTCTTCAGGTAGGTGAGTTCCTGCAGTTTGATATTTGGGAGGGCGGACTCAAGGGCGAGAAGTTCCATGGAGTCGCGGATATCATACATCTCCTCGACATCGTCGCAGGAAAGACCCACTACCTCGGCACCTTTGTTAGGGGAGAGTGTGACCAGACGCAACGCTGCCAACTGGAGCAGGACCTCGCGGATAGGGGTGCGGCTCAGGTTGAATTCTTCGGCGAACATCTGCTCGGTAAGTCGATCGCCAGGGGCATACCCACCATTCATGATTCGATCGAAGAGAATTTGGAAAACTTCGTCTTTTGAATACTTTTCTTTTTTATTGGTCATTATTGTATGCAATATATCAAGGATTATGGACAATACGCAATGATTTCATGAAAAAAAATCCAATATATAATTAAAAATTTATCGAATGACACTTTCAACGATGGCTTGGCAATGTTCAACTCCCCCTTTTCTGAAAATAGAGTTCGGCTGATCGGACAACAGAGATGGTGGCTTTGGGGTTGAGTGTGAGCACATGGTCAATAGCCGCTTGGATAGATGGATGAACGAGGATTCCAGCTGCTTTCATGGGTTCATGCTCTATTCCTGGAGATACGATATGGAGAGTAAGCCGGCCGCGGATACGTTTCATCATGGCCGCTGGCGCCAAAGGCAAAGGGTCGGCCGGCATGGGTTCCTCACCACGCAGGATGGCTCTTATGCGCTCGACATTGTCGTCACGACCGATGAGGACCGGGTATGTCGAGTGCACACCGACGCCTTCGGGGCAAGGGGTGACCAAGATCACGTGGCCGCCATCCTTGACCATGGATTCGGCGCAATAGAAGCCTTTTCCCGCTTGCCAGAAGTCGTGGTCGTGTGGATAAGACACAGCGATGGCCACATCGCTCTGGGTATCGTATTCAACGAGATAGGCGTCATGGGCTTTGATGACTCCAGCCCGGTGGGCTTGTTTGAAATGGCCGGCGACCACATCATAGACTTCTTCGTCCGGGGTGAGAATCGAGTTGACGATGAAGTCCAGTCCGACGATATCCACCCAGGCTTCCATCCGGTCCCGCACGGAGGTCTCATCCAGTCCGGTGAGGTTGGCTTCGGTCAGGCCATGGGTGAAATGGAACTGGGTGACGGTGGTTTTGCCCGCAACGCCAGGATAGATGATCTTACCGCCGCCGGACCACCCCACCGCGCCATGCGGGACAATGCTCCCGATGCCGATTTTAACATCGGCTGAAGCTACCACTTCATCTATGAATATCTCCACCCCATCGGCCGAGGTGCCGATGCTTCGCAGGTGCGCAGGTTCGTCAAAGTGAGATTGGGTGACTTTGTAGGTGTTGAAGGCATCGAGTCCGATCTTGTGGATGATCTCGGCATCGGTCATCTTACGGTGGCTGCCCAAAGCCATGACGATGGTGATCTCGGATGGGTGCACGCCGGCGCGGTGGATCTCACGCATCACCACGGGGAGGATTCTGGCGGCTGGGGTTGGCCGAGTGAGGTCATCGACGATAATCGCGACGCGGTGCTTGCCCGATACGATATCAGCGAGCTGCCGGGTTCCGATAGGGTTGCGGATCGCATACTCTATACTTGCATCCAGGTCATGGACGGGGAGGACCTTGGGAAGGTCATAGACATGGTGCAAGGAGGTGGTTGGCACCACACATTCTGATAAAACCGAATCGGTATACGGTAGGGGTATCCGGGTTGCAGTTGCATTCTTGTCCATGGTGTTTCTCCCTGAAATTCTAATCTATCAAGGAGTATAGGGTCCTCAAGTTCCTGCTGTCAACAATTGTTTCTCGAATTATGCTGGTTTCTAAATTGTGAATATTGTTGATTTTTGTTATGTAAAATATTATATAGATATAAAATATATAGAATAATCAATGTTTATCAATCCATAATACATCGCTCAATAATCATTAAATTGTATGCAAATAAATTATAAAAAAATGCAATCTTATATATAAAAAGTTAAAATCTAATTTTTTATTTGACAAATCTGCAAACATGAAAATACAATAGAGCATAAGAAACTTAAAAATGGAGGTTCTTTATGAAGAGAGTTGTATTCAATGTAGCGCTTATCCTGTTGCTCTCGTGTTCCATGCTGTTCGCAGCGGGTGGAACCGAATCAGCTAAGAAGCAAGAGATTGTCCTCACAGTCGCCCAAGTGGCGATCGAAGGGCAATACCACCCCTACAACGAAGGGCTGAAGAAGATGCAGGAAGTGCTCGACGAGAAGACCGGCGGTCAGGTGAAGCTGAAGATCTACGCTGGCGGCTCCTTGTCGAACGACGAGAAAGAGATGCTGAACATGATCAACGCCGACTCGCTGGACATCGCGATTGTAGCCCCCAGCCCATTGGCGACCTTTACACCAATCATCAGTATCCTCGGACTTCCCTATGTCTTCAAGTCATTGGACCATGCCGAAGCCATCATGGCCGGCGAGGTTGGAAATGTGATGCGGGCGAGAATGATCGAATCGAATTTCTACCCACTCTCATGGTGGATCGGCAAGGGTTTCAGAAGTGTGAACAGCGCCACCAAACCAGTTGTCACACCAGCTGATCTGAAAGGTCAGAAAATCCGCGTCATGCAGGACCCCGCCTATATCGATGCGTTCAATGCCTTCGGCGCCAATCCTGTTCCTATCGCATGGGGCGAATTGCACACAGCGTTGCAGACCAAGACCGTCAATGCCCACGAGAACGATCCCCCGGTTATCAACGAATACGGATTCATCGAGTTCGCGAAGTACTTCTCACTCACCGAGCACTCCCTCATGCCGATCGTTGTGGTCATGAAGGCCAGTAAACTTGAAGCACTCGATCCAGCGATAAAGAAAGCCCTTCTCGAAGCTGCCGATGCAGCTCGCGGCGTGTCGCGCAAAGTAGCGGATGACCAGGTCGCCAAGGCGTATGCCGGAATCGAAAGTCAGGGTGGAGTCGTCAATAAGGTTGATAAAGATGCATTCTTCGCATTGGCGAAACCAGTTGTCGAAGCCTACAAGACCAAGTTCGGAGCAGAAGGCGCACGGTTGATCGATCTCATGCTTAAGTAATTCCCATCTGTACTTGATTTGGATGACGGCCGGCCGCATGCGACTGGCCGTCTTAAAAGACTACCCAACCATAATGAGATGAGGGCCTGCTTGTATGTTGTATAAAATCGAAAACGCACTGGTTGTATTCGAGAAATGGATGATGTTGGTCGCTACTGCGTTAATTGTGATCGCAGTATCGATGCAGGTGTTTTTCCGGTATGTCATCCCCTTGTCGGTGCCGTGGACTGAAGAACTGTCGATTATCTCTTTCATTTTCGTGGTTGTCTATGGTTCCGCGCTCGCGGTACGCTACGACCGGCACCTGGGGATCGCGAACATCGTCAACAAGCTCAAGCCGAAAGCCTATATCATCGTCTGGTTTGTGAAAAAAATCCTGGTGGTTCTTTTTGTGGTCCAGGTGCTGATCTTCCGCGCCTTCCCGATAGTCATGCAAGGGCTGAGCAATACATACACCATTATCCAGATCCAGACGTTCTTCGTGCTGGTGCAGATACCGATCGCCGCGGCGCTCATGGTGTTCCACCTGGTATGCTCGATGATCCGCAAGGATTATAAAACCGAGCTTGCCGCTCTTGGACATGGAGGTTGATATGCTGTTGATTCTTTTTGGGGTTTTCCTCCTGGCGATGGTGATAAATGTACCGATAGCGTTCTGCTTGGGTATGGGTGTGTATGTCGCGATGGCGCTTACCACCAACCTGCCCACAACCGTCATCTCGCTCAAGATGTTCTCTATGTTGAACAATTTCTCACTGCTTGCCATTCCGTTGTTCGTGCTTGCCGGTCAGTTGATGAACCGTTCAAGTATCACCACCAGACTGTTGACCTTGGCAAAGGCCCTCATAGGCCATGTAAAGGGCGGTCTGGCGATGGCGAATGTACTGGCGTCGATGTTCTTCGGGGGTATCTCAGGTTCATCGCTCGCCGATGTGGCTTCGATCGGGTCGATGATCATGCCTGAGATGAAGAAAGAAGGATATGACGAGAACTTCACAGGTGCGGTCACGGCTGCGTCGGCGACGCTTGGGGGGATCATTCCTCCGAGTATTTCCTTTGTGCTCTATGGCACAGTCGCAGGGACTTCGGTGGCAGCCTTGTTCCTCGCAGGAGTGATCCCCGGGATACTGTTGGGTATCGTGCAGATGGTCTACTGTGCTTTTTACGCACGAAAGCATAATCAACCAATCACTCCAAGGATGCCGTTTAAGGAAACCCTCAGGATTCTCGGGACAAACGTGATTCCACTAGGGATGCCGGTGATCATTGTGGTGGGTATCTATGGAGGCGTTTTTACCGCTACAGAAGCTGGTGTGGTGTCGGTGATCTACGCGCTTATCGTGGGAACGTTGATATATAGGACCATAAATTTCAAGGATATCCTGGATTCGTTGATAGAGACGGCGTTGATTACGGCTATACCTACCTTGATCATCGCATTTTCCGGTGGATTCGCTTTCATCAGCTCCTACGACAATGTCCCGCTGCAGTTTAGTCGGTTTATTTCAGCTCTCACTGATAACAAAATCATGATTCTGATGTTGATCAACGTGATGTTGCTGATCATCGGTATGTTCATGGATGGAGCGGCTGTCTATCCGATAGTCGTACCGATCTTCCTGCCGATTCTGATGAAGCTGGGGATTTCGCCAGTCCACTTCGGGGTGATCATCGTCCTGAATCTATCAATCGGATTATTGACGCCTCCGGTAGGGGGGACGCTGTATGCCGCGTGCGCGGTAGGCAGGCTGAATCCGATAGAGGTCACGAAGAAGATGATTCCTTTCATCTTGATAGGCATGGGGGTATTGTTCCTGGTTACCTATGTTCCTTGGTTCGCGGAATATCTTCCAAGCTTGATGAAGAAATGATGAAGAAATAAAGAAAGGCGGTGTGTGATGGAGAAAATTCGATTGGGATTGGCTAGTCCCGGCATCTGGGGCTCGAATATCATAAAGGCGTCCAAGAAATCCAGCACGGTGGAGATTGTGGCGTGCTCGAGCCGGCGTGTGGAGACTGCCCGTAAGGCTGCAGCGGAATTCGGTATCAAGGCGGTTGCCTCGTACCAGGATCTGCTGGCTGAGGATATCCAAGGGGTGATCATCGCTTCGCCACATAGCGAGCACCTGAGCCAGACGCTTATGGCAGCCCAGGCGGGAAAGCATGTGTTGATTGAGAAACCCATCGCCAATACCGCGAAAGAAGCCAAGGAAATGGTCGCGGCGTGTGAAAAAGCCAAGGTTGTGCTGTCGATCGGGCATTCGCAAAGGCGGTTGCCGGGTCCACGTACCCTCAAGCGTCTGTTTGATTCGGGTGAGTATGGCAATCCAGTGAACGCGGTGGCATACGTTGGACTGCAAGGTATCGATATGTATGGCACCAGCCATTGGCTGCTGAACGCGGAAACGAATCCGGGTGGGTCGCTGTACATGATGGGCGTTCACTTTGTGGAGACCTTCCAATATCTGATCGGCCCGATTAAAAGCGTGGGCGGAATGGTTGTGCGGGATTTGAAAGGTACGACGATTCCCGAGATCGCCGGCGGAATCTTTCAATTTGAGAAGCCGTGCCTTGGATATCTGGGCAGCCACTATATCGCTCCCTATAACAGCACCGCGAGTTTCTATTGCGAGAAGGCGATTTTCCATATGGAGAAATTCGGCCGCGAGCTCTATATCCAGGACTCAGCGTTCCCCACCATCGAACGTCGTCCATTTCCATTGGATGCGACGCCGTACGGCGACCCTGTGCTTGAGGAGCTGGAGGAGTTCGGGCTGTGCATCCGCGATGGGAAGCGGCCCGAGACTGGCGCGGTAGAGGCTATCAGGGCCTTGGCAGCGGTCCAGGGGCTGATGGTAAGTGCGAAAGAGCATCGGATGATAGACCTGTCCGAGATCATCGCCAGTTATTAAGGAGGGAGAACCATGGACTCATGCATGTATTGTGTGCCAGGAGAGAAGCTGGCCAGCCTGATGGCTCCGGTCGCTAAGCTACGGGTCTCCACGCTATTTCTGCTACGCGACCAATCATTCGCCGGTCGCTGTGTGTTGATGTTCGAGGACCATTGCAAAGAGGTGGACGAGGTTCCCGAAAGTAAGAAGCTGCCGTTGATGCAGGATCTTTCGGATGCGGTGTCTGCCATTCGCGCGGTGTTCAAACCGGACAAAGTGAACTATGCGATATTCGGCGATGAGGTCACGCATCTGCATGTGCACCTGGTGCCGAAGTACAAAGGCGGCACGCTTTGGGGCCAGGCCTATTGTTCCCAGCCAGTGCAGGCTGTAAGGCTTTCACCCGAGGAATGGGAAGCGCGCCTCGAAGCGGTCAAATCGGCTCTGAATACTCAGGGAGGGAAGCATAATGCATGATGGTGATATCAAAGAACGGACGAAACGTTCGATAACGCTGGGTATGGAGTGGTTGTTGTCGCAAGAACAGCAGATTAGCAAGATTTCCGATTTCGCGGCGCACTACAAGGCACCGTACCTGATGGCGGTCACTGGCCAGCGGGAACGTGCCGCGCACTACGCCAAGCTGCTGGAGAAATCCTACCTGCGTGAGGATGGCGACTTCCGCATGTCGGCGGAGGTGAAGGGATGGCAGCATATGCCCGCCAGTCCTGGAAACCGCTATATCTATGGCAATGGCTGGGCGATCGCAGGATTGCAGAAGATCGGGGCGTATGGCGCGGTGGCCAAGGCGCTGCCGTTCATCCAGAAGTTCCAGGATCCTAAAACAGGAGGTTTCTGCTCTCGGTATGATATCGCTACGAAGAAAGTCGATCCCTCGCGGATGGACACCTCCTGCACCTGTTCGGCCCTGCTGGCGCTCCTTACCTGCGGCCGATTCGAGGCAGCGGTTATAGCGGGGGATTTCCTAGTGCGGATGATAGAGGACCAGCCCCAGCCGGACAAGTACTTCTTCACCACCTATGAGGCAGGCAAGGGAATTTTCACAGACGTGTTCCACAACGAGGATGCAACGGCGTTCAATAGCCGCAAGCACTACTGTGTCAGTACTGAGAAAGACGCGCTGTACGAGATCGTGTGGTTCCTGGGGATGCCGATGAAGCTCCTGGGGAATCTATACGATTTGACCGGGGACCAAAAGTATCTCCAGGCCGCCGATGCGTATTTCCAGTTCTTCAATAAGCTCAGCGAGGGCCGGTGGCATAACAATTCGGGTACCAAGATCATGTGGGGGGCGGCTGAGCTGTATGCGTTGACAGGTAGGGAAGACTACCGCGCCGCTGCCGAGCGCTATCTCACCTGGTTGCTGGACAGCCAGCACGAGGTTGGGGTGTGGGTGCATTCGCTCTGGTACAAATCCTTGGCGGAGCAACCGTTCCAAGCGACGCTGGACTTGGTGCAGGAATATATTTCGGAGTTCAGCGATGTGCTGTACTCGTTGAGTCGAATCCACAATTAAGAAGGTCATACATGATTAAGATTGGCATCGTCGGCGTGGGATTATACGGCTTGAACCATATCATCGCGCTTAAACAGCGGGAGTTGTACCGAAAGGATGTGAAACTGGTCGGTTTCGCCGAGATTGATCCGGTTAAGCTGAAAGAGATCGAAGCTGCCTATGGCGTCCCTGGCTTCGCTGATTATCGTGAGATGATCTCCAAGACCAAGCTTGATGCGATCACGGTGGTGACTCCGGACCATCTCCATTACGCGATTGTGATGGATTGCCTGAAAGCCGGTATTCCGGTCTTGGTCGAGAAGCCGCTCTCCACGTCGTTGGAGGAGGCCAAGGGTATGGCCAAGGCCGCCCGCGACAAGGGGGTGCTGCTGCAGGTGGACTTCCACAAGCGCTTCGATCCCTATCATATCGATCTAAAGCTGCGGATCAAAGAAGGGAGTCTGGGAACTGTCCAGTACGGCTATTGCTGGATGGAGGACATGCTGAAAGTCGGTACGGATATGATTGGCAAGAAAAGCTGGGGTGACCAAGGGTCGCCGGGTTGGTTCCTCGCCCCCCATATGGTGGACCTATCCTATTGGCTGATGGATTATCCTAAGCCGATGAATGTCCGGGCGCATGGGTTCAAGGGCAAGCTTTCCTCGATGGGGATTGATATCTACGATTCCATCAAGACCGAGGTGGAGTTCGCCAATGGGGTGGTGATCACCTACGACATCTGTGTGGTGCTCCCCAATTCCCATGAATCGATTGTCCGCCAAGGAGTCAAGCTGGTGGGGACCGAGGGATTCATGGAAGTCAACAGCCAGTATCGCGGGGCGCGGGGTTGTTCATCCCTTAAGGGGATGGAGACACCAAATCTGGGGATGATGTACCGGGACTTTGATAAAGACGGACGTATGATCCGCAAGGGGTATTTCTCGGAATCCATCTGCGATTTTATCGATAATCTTACCTATCTGCAGGAGGGACATAGCTTGGCGGATCTGGAAGGTAAGTATGCGTCGGGCGAGCAAGGTGTCGAGATCACGAAAGTCGGTGTGGCCATCCATGAATCGATCCGCGGCAACGGCAAGGTGGTCGATATCTCCAAGTGGTGAGACCGGGGATGTGATGGTAAGTTGGCTGATTCATAGATCACAGGTTTGGAGAGGGGCCGCTTCCGGGCGGCCTTCTCTGGGTATGTGTGGTTTGTGGTGGAAGGAAGAACAAGATGGAACTGCAAGGATATTCAGTTGACGGTGGCACACGCATTTCGGTGCGTATGGACAAGGGTGTGATCACGAACTGCTTGGAACTCGAAGCCAGACAGGATGACCGGTATGTGAGTCCGGGGTTCGTTGATATCCAGGTGAATGGGTATAAGGGGATTGATTATAGTTCCGAGGCGTTCACCAGTGGCCAGCTGGCGACGATGGTGCGCTATCTAGCTGCGGCGGGAGTCACTAGGCACTTGCCTACGATCACCACGGCTCCACAGGAGCGAATCCTTGGATTTATTGAGAAGATCAAGCAGGCGCGCGCTGGAAATGCTCTGCTAAGCCATGCGGTGCCGGGTATCCATATCGAAGGTCCCTATATATCGCGTGAGGATGGGCCGCGGGGAACGCACGATGCCGCGTTCGTGCGCAATCCGGACTTACGGGAATTTCACGAATGGTACGAGGCCTGCGACGGTTTGCTCAAGATCGTGACCTTGGCGCCTGAGCTGCCCGGGGCGATGGAATTTATCAAAGCGGTCTCGGCTTTGGGTGTGGTGGTGGCGATCGGCCATACGGCGGCGTCCCGGGAGACCATTCTGGAGGCGATTGATGCTGGCGCGAGTCTGTCCACCCATCTGGGTAATGGCTCTGCGGCCAAGCTGCCACGCCTGAGGAACTTCCTGTGGCCACAGCTGGCTTCGGATGCCTTGAGTGCCTCCATCATCTCCGACGGGCATCATCTTCCGCCTGAGTTGGTGGTGGTGCTGTCGCGGACGAAGGGGTTGGACAACCTTATCTTGGTGAGCGATGTCGCGCCGCTTGGCGGCTATCCCAAGGGGAACTATGCCTGGGGGAACGTGTCGGTGGCGGTGTTCGAGGATGGCCATATCGGGCTTCCGGGGACGGAGATCCTAGCTGGAGCAGCCCATCTGCTGGATTGGGATATTCCACATTTCATGCGGTACACGAAGGTATCGTTGGAGAAAGCTATCTGCTTGTGCACGGACAATCCTGCCAAGCTGATTCAGCTGGAGCATCCAACCTGTGCATTCATAGCTGGTGCGCCTGCCGATGTGGTGCAGTTTGGCTACGATGGCCAAGGGGACTGCCTGAGAATCATGCAGACGGTTATCAACGGCGAAGTGATCTATTCACAAGCCTAAAATTGATTGAATACAACGAGGAGTGGACTATGCATATAGTTGTCGGAAGTTCGGTGGAGCGTATGGGTGAATTGGCTGCGAAAGCGGGGGCTGAGGCGATCAAGCGGGCGTTGGACCAGAAGGGCGAGGTTTCCATCATCCTGGCGACCGGAGCCAGCCAGTTCGCGATGCTGGACCAGTTGGTGAAGATGGATGTGGATTGGTCGAAGGTGACATGTTTCCATCTGGACGAATATGTGGGGATCCCGGAAACACATCCGGCTAGCTTTAGGAAGTATCTGCGTGAGCGGTTTGTCTCTAAAGTGGGTACGTTGAAAGCATTCCATTTCATCAATCCCGACAAGGATCCCCAGCGTGAATGCGACAGGTTGGGCCGGCTTATCTCGGGTGTGAGTATCGATGTCGCGTTCCTAGGTATTGGAGAGAACGGCCACCTAGCGTTCAACGATCCTCCGGCGGACTTCAAGACCACGGCCTCTTATATCGTTGTGGGGTTGGACCATGACTGCCGGATGCAGCAACTAGGCGAGGGGTGGTTCCCCACATTCGATGATGTTCCCATCCAAGCCATCAGCATGACCATCTCGCAGATCATGAAGTCCAAGACGATCATCGCGGCAGTGCCGGACAAGCGCAAGGCGGTAGCGGTGAAGAACGCTGTGGAAGGTCCAATTTCCGTGATGTGTCCATCTTCGATCATGCAAGAGCATGCCGATTGCACCTTGTTCCTGGATACCGCCTCGGCAACGCTCCTTAAGAAAAAACCGAAAGTTCAGTGAGGCGCGCAGATTCGTGCCAGGCACGAATTTGCGCTCTATGGACGGTTTGGATACAGCGAGGAGTGGATCATGCGGATAGAGAGAGTGGTTCTGGAGCGATTCTGCACAGATGTGTTCATCCATATGGGTTTGCCAAAGGATGAGGCTGAGGGTAGCGCCCGAGTGCTGGTGGCAGCCGACGCCAGAGGTATAGGCAGCCATGGGGTTGGGCGATTGCAGCGGTATGTGAATGGGATAGAGCGGGGAGTGATGCTGGGTTCCGCCATACCTGTTATCCTCCGGCAGACTCCGGTGTCGCGGGTGCTGGATGCCCAAGGATCCATGGGTATGGGAATAAGCATGCACACCATGGACTGGGTGATAGAGCAGGCCGGGACGCTTGGTTTCGCATGCGCGTCCATCCGGAACTCAAACCATTTCGGCATCGCCGGCTATTATGCGGAGATGGCAGCGAGAAAGAACATGATTGGCATCTGTATGACCAATACAGCGGCGCTGGGGGTGCCGACGTTCGCGAAAACAGCGATGTTCGGGACCAATCCCATCGCGTTCGCAGTACCGTCGCATGGTCGGTTGTTCTCGCTGGATATGTCCACAACTGCAGTCACACGGGGCAAGGTGGAGGTATATGCGCGTGAGCAGAAAGAATTGCCGCTGGGATGGGCGGTCGACACTACAGGCCGGGAGACTGGCGATGCGGTGACGTTGCTCGATGATATGCTTTTCCAGCGGGGTGGGGGATTGTTGCCACTCGGTGGCGAGGGCGAGCGCTTCTCGGGGTACAAGGGGTATGGTCTTGCGGTGATGGTTGATATCCTGACCGCATTGACTAGCGGTGGGGTATTTGGAAAATCCGTGCAGGACAGCGCTGCCACCTCAGCCCGGGTGTGTCATTTCTTCGTTGCCATCAAACTGGATGTCTTCCGCGATCCTGAGGAATTCAAGAACGATATGGACAAGCTGTTGGCAGAGCTTTCGCAAGCTGAGCCGGCGGTCGGCGCCCAGCGGGTATACTACGCGGGTTTGAAGGAGCAGGAGCGCGAGGATGAGTCCAACCGTATAGGGGTTGAGCTCTCCGAGGTGGTGTACTCGAACCTGCGGACACTAAGCGAGCGGCTGGGCATTCAGCTCTAGCAGCTCTTTCTGCCTCCTAATTACCTCCATAGCCCATTCGTAATGTTCTGCGGTGCACGCATCGAAGTACGACCCTAGCGTATAGGTATTGGTCCATGGATAGGACGCGCCGATGAAAAGCTCGTCGTTGGTATGCTCTTGGATAAGTTGGAGTATCCACAAGTGACTTTCCTGGAGCCTCTGTCGGGCGGTGGCAAGATCCATCCCCTGGTATTTCTCCCAGATGGCCCGATTGAGCTCGGTGAGGGTTTCCCAGGTGTAGCCTTCTTTAGGAATGACGGGAATGCCGCCCTCTCTGGTACCCACACGATCCCACTCCGCCATCAGATGATGCCATTCGTGCAGGTGGGCAAGAACGTCCCTGATATTCCTATCGCGGTCGTCGAATCCGAACTCCATCACCTGCCCGACAGGGCTGAAGCTATCCACAAGGGCGATAAGATTCTCATATTCCAATCGCGCGGCAGCCAATAATTGTACTTTATCGCTCGGCCTTGCCATACGGGTCCTCCCTAAAGTGATGTGATGGATAATACTAGCATAAGAATGTATGTAGGGAAAGGGAACGGGGAAAAGGGAAATGTCTTTCCCTTCGCGCCTACCGGCTTATCACCACCCCTATTTCCGCTCCCCTACGGTCCGCGGGGTGCGGTGGCCGGTGCGTTGCTACCCATTCTCGTCTCCCAAGTAATGATATATTCGTGCCTGTCACCAAACTATCACTTCCCTAACCCCATCGCGCGCAGGTTCGTGCCAGGCACGAACCTGCGCGGCCTTGGCCTGTTTGGCGCTATCAGACCCTGCCCAGCAGAAAATCCCGTAGATGGACTATCTGGACACCCTCAATATTCCCCGATGCGAGATCATCAAGGGTGACGACATATTTGGGGTAGTGATCATTGATCGCGAGAAGATTCACGACCTCCCTATCAGAGTCCTCCGGAAGGTTTCTGCAGACCTGGACATAGATCCTCTCGCCGCGCTTCATGGCGACAAAGTCGATCTCTCTTGTACCAAGCTTTCCGATGTAGACATCATAGCCCCTTCGACGCAATTCAAAGTACACGAGATTCTCCAGCATGGCTGCCAGACCCACAGGATTGAAGCCAAACATGCAGTATTTCAAGGAAGGGTCGGCAAGGTAGAACTTCTCCTGCGTTTTGAGAATACTCTTGCCCTGCAGGTCGTAGCGTTGGCAACGATAGATGACAAAGGCCTTTTCGAGCCAGATGAGGTAGTTGTAGATGGTTTCCACCGAAAGCGCGCGTCGCTCGTTTTTCAAGAAGTTCACGATGGTGTTCGTGGAAAACGTCTTGCCAACATTCTGCACGATGAAACGGACGGTGCGATCGAAAAGTTCCTGGGACGGAATAGTATGCCGCCTGGCGATATCGTTGGTTATAACGGAAGTATAGATGCCTTCCACAATTTGATAGGCAGTGCGTTCGTCAAAGTCCCCGGCTGCGATAATCGGGAAGCCTCCAAAGCGCAGATAGTCGGCCAGAAGCTCCCTCTCGTCGAGTTCCCCCCCCTTGCGCCCCTTGCGGAATTCGATGAACTCAGCAAACGACAGCGTATAGACAGGAATCAGGACATAGCGCCCGCTCAGGTACGTGGAAATCTCGCTGGACATCAATTTGGAATTCGAACCTGTGACGTAGATATCGGCACCATCGTCCTCAAGCAAGGAATCCACAACTTTTTCCCACCCCTCAATCTCCTGCAGCTCATCAAGCAGCAGATAGCACTTTTCACCTGCGCGCATGCCCTTTTTCAAGTCATCATACATATCCCGCGCAGAAAAATTTTCCGGTATATCGAGGGACGTGTACCGCCTGGTTATGATGGCCTCAGACATGATCCCTTTCGCAATTAGCTCCTGCTTAAGCATTTGCAGAATAGATGACTTGCCGCAACGACGAATTCCTGCAAGAATTTTTACCACCGGAACATCGATATAAGCCTTTATGACTTCAAGATATAAAGGCCTTGCAATCAGATTTTTGCGTGGATCAGCCATAACCCTTCCTTCACTATCAAAATTTAACTTCTCCATGAATATTAGCATAAAATACATAAAAAGTAAAAGTATTTACTAAAATTAAATAAAAAGTACATCTTTGTATAAAGTTATTATGTTTCCAAAACAGTAATTCTTAGTAGCTCTCTAGCCAATCCCCTATATAGCGGAGTGAAAGGGAGCGGGGAAAGGGAAAAGGGAAATGTCTTTCCCTTCGCGCCTATTGGCTGATCAGCTCTACTATCCCCGCTCCCATACTGTACGCGCGGCCGAGCTGGCCAATGCGTCGCTACCCATTCTCGTCAACTTCGTGCCAGGCACGAACCTGCGCAGTCCACCCATCAAAATTATGCTAGGTTTGAAGGTTTTGCCCCAAAACATGCATCCCGCACCCCCAACCGCGCGCAGCTCCGTGCCAGGCACCAAACTGATGATTGCATCTAGTAGCTGCTGGTTGCAGACGCGCTGCAAAATTTTACAATGGCTTAAAAATTTACTCTTTCATTTGATCCCACATAGTAGTAAAATCAGAATCAAATGGCAGTATTCGATGTGCTGCCATGCTTCTAACCGGGATGACGCCGCAGGGGAACTGGCACCCCATAGTCGGCGTCTCCCATTTTGATGTTTGACGGCCGATGTATGGTTCGATAAACTGGCGTACCTAAGTGGAATGTCCCATCCACCATAGAGGATGTGGAAAATTCAATATCTACATGAAAGGTATCGATGCCCCCGATGCAAGCCCCAGAAAGCAGAGGCGTTGCCTCCTTTTCCGCCCAAAGGGGTGGGGTATTTCACCTTGCATTCCCGGCACTCACTCATCAGTGGAACCATCAAGATGCTTCCCCTCCGCTCGCTTAGTTGAAGAATAAATATTACAAGGAACTAGCCCTCTTCATCATGCAGTCATCCCTCCACCAAGAGCTCGATAGTCGTATTGACCCGTAGAAAATCAGACAATTCCTTAGCCTTGTTCCGTCTTCGCGCATATCGAAACAACGCAACCTGGTCAATCCGATACGTGGAGAACATCATCTCGATCGCAGACGGATAATCCCCTCGGGAGAGCATCAACTTCTTGTTCGAAAAAAGATCCACAATCAGCTTCTCCAGCGAGACCTGATACCGCTCACCCTCTGACCTGGGGGCCTCTGTGATTAAACGGTCGATGATGATTCCATCGTCGGTACCATACTATCCGCGCGGCAGAGCTGGCCAATACATCGCTACCTATTCTCGTCTGATATATTCGTGCCAGTCACCAAACTATCACTTCCCCAGGCCCTGATTGCGCGATTTTCCCGGCAACTCTGCATCCTAAGGCCTTCGGAGCGTGTTTTCGGTTGATAGATTCGTGTCTGTCACGAATATTCTCTTTCAAAGTCTCCCCGTCCTAGCTGATTTCCAACCCCAGGTGAAAGCATCGTAGATTGCCACCAGACCTCCAAGGAGGGCCGTGGTGCGCATGAGACGACGTATACGGGGAAAGATTCATTGGAGATATTTCTTGGCAGGCAAGGCGCGATGCCGAATGGCGTATCGGTATATGTTCGTATGTGTTTGTTATCCACCTAGGGCGATGGGAGATTCATGAGGTAGAGTAGGTGGTCATTTTTACATAACGATGCGTATGGGTACTCGGGGATGGTATGGCAGGTGTTCAAAATATGGTAGATATCGGCATCGAATTGATGTTGCTGCTGAGGGGTGTGAGGGTTTTCAGTTGAAGGCATGCGCTTCATGCCCAACTATCCCTCTTTATGCATTCCCATCCTCATTTCTGCATATCCATTCACCCATCGGTCTCGATACCCGCGCATGAAGATGAAAGCAACCAAGCAAGTCCAAGGGCTCCCCAAGTGTGCTTTGATAGTTTTGTGCCTGTCACCAAACTATCATTCCCCTAGGCTCTGATCGCAAGCTTTTCCCCTAAACCCTGCATCCCAGGCCCCTCCAAGCACTATCTGCCACTGAATATTGGTGTCAGGCACCAATATTCTTACTGCAAAAGCCACTTATACGCGGGAACGATATGAATACGGTTGCCTGTTTCCGCATCGCGGTATTCTTGCTCGTCGTATGCGGTGACAATCCATGACTGGTGAAGGTCCAATTCCTCCATGCCCTCAATAAGAGCGGCAATTTCACGCTGCCTGGTCGTTTCCTGGTCTCCCAGCTGCCAACAAACCTGGATGAGCTGGATATCGGAGTCCGGACCGACGGCGAAGTCGATCTCATCACCGTGGGCTGTCTTATAATAGAAGATATTCTCCATGGTGCGCCTAAGCTGTACAAAGACGAGGTTTTCCAAGGCGAGCCCATTGTTCCCAGAGGTGGCATGCGAGAAGGCCTGAGCCATGGCATGGTCGACGCAGTAGACTTTCTTTGGGTTGACCGCTTGGACCGCCATGTTGTAGGAGCGGATTGGTACAGTGAACAGAAGATAGCAGTCATTCAGTTTGTCCATATAGTCGGCGATCAGTTCCGGCGACAGCTTGTTCCTCTCTGCAGCAAGACGCTGCTTCAGCTTGTTGACAGAGACAAGGCGCGACATGTTGTTCATCAGCATCTGCACCAGCCTTTTCAGCTGAACCGGATGCGGGATGTTGTACCTGAGTATGAGGTCCCTGGCAAGAACATCGTTCACCAGATTCTGGAAATACATTGCGGCCATGCTTTCCTTTGGCAGCACAAGCCTCTCAGGCATCCCCCCCTTGGCCATATAGTCTCCAAAAGCGCCGATGATCTCATCCCTGCTTGAAATATCGGAGATCGCTTGTGGCCTGCCACTCGCCCGGAGGAATTCACGGAACGAGAATGGAAACATCTCCCAGGTGAAAGTCCTTCCGCCAAGTTCAGTCGAAAGTTCCTTTGAAAGAAGCTTTGCGGATGAACCGGTGATATACACCTCACAGTTTTCAGTCGTCTGTATCCGATTGACGAATTGCGCCCACCTATTCACATATTGGAGCTCATCGAAAAAGAAATACACCGTTTGCCCATGCATGTGCGGATACATTCCATAATAGGTATCCGAAATCACAGATGGGTCAGAATCATCGCCCCTGAGAAAATCCAGGCGATCATCTGAAAAATCGATGAAACAGATGCTATCCGCTGGTATGCCGTCATCTAGAAGCGCTTCAATCTTCTCGTGATGCCAGGTGGACTTCCCGCTTCGCCTAACCCCTATTATCACCGTCGCCTTCCTTGGAACCGGAACAATCTGTGTATCCCTGGTTACAATCGGGAACTGGTTTCTCAGATTGTGTTGTTGCTGCGCGATGATAAGACGCAATGTTTCGTTCATGCCTGCATGATACATCCAAAAAGCCTATGAGTCAAATAGTTTACAAAATAATGTAAAATAATAGTTAAAACTTAACAAATTCTTGTAAATATTAATAATCCAACATCAAGACATTCCCCATCGGATGTGAAATTTGATGATCGAAGTACGAGAAGGGAAAAGTCTTTCCCTTCGCCCCTACCGGCTTATCACCACCCCTATTTCCGCTTCCCTACGGTCCGCGGGGTGCGGTGGCCGGTGCGTTGCTACCCATTCTCGTCTGTTGTCAACTTCGTGCCAGGCACGAACCTGCGCCCCCCCAGCCATCAAAATTATGCTTGGTTTGCAGGTTTTATCCCAAAACATGCATCCCGCACCCCCCCCATCGCGCGCAGATCCGTGCCTGGCACAAATCTGCTCCCCTCAGCCTCCCACCCATTCTCGTCAACTTTGCAACCTTCACGAAAAAACTGCATAAAATGTGATAGAAATCACACTTTAGGCATAAATTACGTGAATTATATTGACATTTCACCCAGCGCTCCCTACTATGAAAAGCTAGGAGGATTGGAATGGAACGAAACGCAATGGAGTCTTTGATCGCCTGGAAACAATCACCCTATCGAAAGCCGATCATCCTCCAAGGGATCCGACAAGTCGGGAAGACCTGGCTGCTGAAAGAGTTTGGCCGTACCCACTATGAGCGAGTCGCGTATTTCAATTTTGACGAGCACCCCGAATACCTGCAGTTTTTTGCAACGACGAAAGACATCACCAGGATTTTGGACAATCTTCAGTTCGTCATAGGCTTTCCCATCACCAAAGAGACGACGCTTATCATATTCGATGAAATCCAAGATGCACCCAACGTGCTGAATTCCTTGAAGTACTTCCATGAAAATGGAAAAGACTACCATGTGGCCTGCGCAGGATCCCTGTTGGGAGTCACCTTGGCAAAGCCATCTTCATTTCCCGTCGGACAAGTGGACTTCCTGCGGATCTATCCCATGACCTTCACCGAGATGCTGCGCGCGGACAATGAGCAAGGGCTGCTGGGATATCTGGATGCGAAATCTGATTTCGATCCCATCCCCGATGCCTTCTTCACCCCACTGGTTGAGAACCTGAAGAAATACTTTCTGTTAGGAGGACTGCCCGAAACCGTTGCCCGCTGGGTGAACGAACGGGATAGCGGGCAGATCGATTCCATCCTCTATTCGATCATCCAGGCGTATGAACGGGACTTCGCGAAACATCCAGAGCCCAGAGAATACCCAAAGCTGATTCAGATCTGGCATTCGCTCCCTTCCCAATTGGCGAAAGAGAACAAGAAATTCTTCTATCAACTCGTGCGGCAGGGTGCGAGAGCCAGAGAGTATGAGGATGCGCTGCAGTGGCTGGTTTCGTCCGAGGTGGTCTCGAAAGTCCCATGCTGCACCAAACCTGCGTTGCCTCTGTACGCTCATGAGGATCTTTCCACCTTCAAACTGTACCCAGCCGATGTGGCTTTGCTCAGGAGATTGGCGCAGCTTGATAATTCCGCGTTCCTTCACCCCTCACGCTTATTTACCGAGTTTAAGGGAGCATTTACCGAGACGTACATATTGCAGTCATTGTCAGCATCCTTTCCTGTACCGCTCCGGTATTGGACCAGCAGCGACAACCGCTATGAAGTGGACTTCCTCCTGCAGTATAAGAACCTGATCATTCCTATCGAAGTCAAAGCGGAGACCAACATCTCCAGTCCTTCCCTCAAGGCAATCAAGCGCCTGAGTGGTGAGGATTTCCCGCTTCGTGTCCGGTATTCGCTGCAAAACCTCAAGCTTAATGGAGATGTTCTCAATATCCCGCTCTTCATGGCCGATTGGAGTGAGCGGCTCATCAATTTGGCATTGGAGCATATCGGTGTGCAATAGGTGCCGGGAAAGCATGAATCGAAGTGGAGGTAGGGAAAAGGGAAAGGGAAAAGTCTTTCCCTTCGCGCCTATTGGCTGATCAGCTCTTCCATCCCCGCTCCCATACTGTACGCGCGGCCGAGCTGGCCAATGCGTCGCTACCCATTCTCGTCTGCTAACCGTCAACTTTGTGCCAGGCACGAACCTGATTTTAAAAACCTTCAAATGAAAGCCTCATTTGAAGGTTTTCAGTCGAAAACATCATTCTAGGGGCCTAGATTACTGTCAGATTCGTGCCTGGCACGAATGGTTAATCCTGTATTCTAAGCTTTCCAAGGTCGAGATTATTTCCGAAAATGATGGAGGATCCGGATTGAAAATCATAGCTTGCATCTTCTTATAGTCCTGTTCAAGGGAAGCTATTCTTTGTGGTTGTGGTGTGAGCCTAAGTGTTCCGGGTACAGCTTCTTGAAGCAAAGCCCATGGCGTTCTGTAAAATTGCTCTTTAAACCTTACGGCCTGCGCAAGTAAGCTTATATTATGTATTGCAGTCTCATGAAAACCTAAATTGGTCATGCGAAAAACATCATAGTAGTGTCGGGAGTAGCGGGCTGGGAGTTGTTTTTCAGCTGGACGATGTGCCTCTTGATGCAAGATAGTAGCTTTTTCCCAAAAAGTCCTCTCAATTGTAACAGCTCTCACCATGCCTGAGGGTACATTGAATGCCTTCGGGAAATTTTCCGCGCTGTATGGAGATATGCTGTATTGCGCATTGGGAGTCCAGCTTGCCAACGGTCCAATTTCCAGAATTATGCGTGGGACTATCGCGCGGTTTTCAAAGGCTCTTGGATATTCGATGACTATTACTTCTTCCTCGAGGCTGACTTTAATACCAGGACCAAGGGTAAGCAACAGCTCTTCCTTAAGTATTGGAACCATCTTTTTTTCCAGATAACTCAACAATTTAGTTCTTGCATCAATAATGAGCTTGTTTCTCTGGGAGTTATTTGAAACCTCCCATGGGTCCATTTTCGAATATCCAAGCTCACGCCAGTCTATGACCAAATCGATGTCCTCAGAGTACCGATCTATGGCGTTGAATACCTTTGACAGGCTAGTACCACCTTTGAATATGAGCATATCAGCCAAAACCTTAGATGAGAACAATGTAGTCAGTACACAACAGACCCAGAAGTCTTTTTCAATAATCGCCTCATGGAGCCTCATTTTCATCGAAGTCTCTCTAAACAATTCCAGTCTAGCACCGGCAGGACCCCTTGCGATGTCAAACATTTCCAATCTCCTCCTTGGCCGCAGCTTTCATAACCTCGTATATCCAAGAAGTGATATACCGGCATTCCTTCAATACGGTTTCCCATTCGTTTGGTGACTTTAAGCCATGCAACCTACGGATGACATCATCATCGATGTGTTCTTTGCCTAGGGATTTTATCGCTTGAGTCATCACAGCGCTATCATATGACAATCCAGCCGTTTCCTTAATTGCACGGTGGATGAATCGCAGATTGATTGAATCCAAGGAATACAACCGGGTTGGACCATCAGTCAGGTATTGCCAATGAGCGGGAACCTGTGTGGAAAGTCCGATTATATTCAATGCCGTGTTTCCCTCTGGCACTATCGTCCACTGGTTGCTCCGCGCTATGCCTTGGGCCACACAATCAGGACTGGGTGTTGCATATCCTCCCAGAAATTGATTCTTCTTTGGATATTCATACACTCCTCGTAGAATCCTCCGGATTGTACCCTTCTGTTCCAGCCTATGTAATGCCTGCCAGACAGCGGACGGGCTTCCAAGATCCATCAGGTCCTTTGGAGTAAAGCACCAACCTCTCTTTTTTGATATAATCCGCCTATTTACTTTTTCCATAATCATTAGAAAACATTCCTTAATAATGATAGTGTCAGGAATATGATATATTTACCTGACATATAATGCAAGATGTAAATTGTCTTATCCTTAAAAAAACCTTCATCTCCGTTTCAATGGCACTTGTCACTACATCTTCATTGTGGGAAAAGGGAAAGGAACGCTTCGCCAGCTCGCCTCCCACCCATTCTGGTCTGCTAACTGTTGTCAACTTCGTGCCAGGCACGAATCTGATTCTTCCGAGATGAAGAGCTGGATAATATTTCGCTTATTCTTTCAAAAAAATCATTTACAATTTGTGGGCAATCAACGGTCCGGCAGTCTCCAAGGTCCAGTTCAGCGCTTTTTGGACGATGATCTCAGCCCTGGCGGCATCACCCTGATCACAAGCCTCAAGAAGCTCGCGGTGCAAGCCATACGAAGCATTTATGGAATCTTTGAACGTATAGGCATATCGGAGATAACGCTCAGCAAGCTCGCGGTACACCTGGATCTGAGCGATGAAACGCGGTGAGGAGCCTACCCGATAGAGATTGAGGCGGAATGACCATTCTTCTTGGAGATACGTCCTCAAATTCTCCTCTTTTGCCAAATCTGCCAAAGCGATGTATTCAAAACGGAGCTCCTCTAGCTTTTCAAAAGAAAGTTTCCGCACCGATCTCCGTGCGGCAAGACCTTCCATCCCTTTTCGGATAGCATAGATTTCTTCAAACTCATCCATCGATAGTTCTGAGACACGAGCGCCATAATTAGGAATGAACTCAACCAAACCCTCCCTACTCAAGGTGCGGAGAGCTTCACGAACGGGTGTTCTAGAGACTCCGAGCTGTTCCGTCAGCAAATCCTGTCTCAACCAGCTGCCGGGAGAGAAGATGTCGGACAAAATCGCATGGCGGATTTCTGAGTGCACACGCTCTGTGATCGAAGCTTTGCCATCCTGCTTATCAGAAGGAAGCAAGGTCAGCCTCGTGGAAGAAGCACCCGCCTTCCACTGTCTGCCACGTTTGGTCTTCTTGTAATTCACTTCTTCCACAGACCGCCCCCTAGATAACTATATATACTACTGCTCTAATTCTATTGCTAGACCCGGATAGGCAAGGTGCACCGCACCAGCGAATTCCTGATGGATTTTCTCCATGGTGATTCTACTGTCAGCAGGATCGGAGAGGTGGGTGACAATGAGATTCGCCGCGCCGGAGTTTGTTGCGAGCCTGGCGCAGATAGGTGCCGTCATATGGCCATGCTCCAAGAGGTCATGCCCATCTTGATCAGGATAGGTTGCTTCGGAGAGGAGAGTCCGGCACCCTTGGCAGAAGTCAAGGAAGGCATCGACGAAGGCACCATCCGCAGTGTAGACAAAATTGAACTCAACCGAGCGAAGCGCAATCGTTTCCACAGGATGGATCATGGCGATGGTATCGAAAGCCCATGCGTCAGCGACTGTGAAGCGTGTTCCCGGCACCACCGGTTTAAACTCAAAAGCAGTCGCGATAGGCGTACCCATGGTCGGAAGCGTCCGGATCCCGAATAAGGCATCGTACGAAGCGATCATTCCCGCTACAGAAGGAGGTCCATACAGAGGAATCCGTTTTGATAGGGAAGGAAACACCTTGCGATAAGCCAAAGCCATTAGGTCAAGGCAATGATCCGCATGGATATGGGTGATGACCACTCCGATGAGGTTGTCAAAATCCTCATCATCAAGATTCGCCACAACCCCGGAACCACAATCGATAAGAATCGTACCCTTCGGAGTCTTTAAAAGATAACCCGACGCGGGATTCCCTTTCATGGGAGACCCGGCCCTACAACCTATGATTTTCAATTGCGCGCTCATACACCCACCACAGCTATCTCGGTATCTTTTTTGGAATTGACCATCACGGCAGTGCCAACCGCCAATTCTTCTACGGAACTCACTGGAATGACCACACCGCTATCAGTTTGGACCTTAAGGTTGTAGACACCCCCGTTGTATTCACTGAACACGATGCGGGCCGCCACCCCGTCCGGAGCCAGTTCAAAATTATCCTTTCGCAAAGCCAGTTTCACTTCCTGCCCAATAGTTGCATCCCGGTTGATTCTACACGTAAGCTTATCGGCGAACTCAACCACCCGGGTATCAATGGTCATGGCCGTGCCAATCAGAGCATTGCTTAGGAATGCAGCGACAAATTCATTCGCCGGGTAATTCCAAAGATGGTCCGGGGTATCGATCTGCTCGACTTTCCCATTTCTGAGAACCACCACTTTATCAGCGATCGCGATTGCTTCCGATTGATCATGGGTGACAAATAAGGTGGTGACTCCACTTTCCCTGAGCAGTTCCTCAAGATCCGCGCGGATAGCTATCCGGAGCTGGGGATCCAGTGCCGCCAAGGGCTCATCCAGCAGAAGTACGCGGGGCCTGACCGCCAAGGCCCGGGCTATGGCCACCCGTTGTCGCTGCCCGCCGGAAAGTGCCCGTACGGAACGCTTGGCCATCTCCTCAATTCGACAGAGCTTCATCATCTCGGCGACTTGCTGCTCGCGTTCGGCTTTGGGAACTTTTTGCATTTTCAAACCAAACCCTACATTTTCAGCGATGTTCAAGTGTTCGAAAAGCGCATAGCTTTGAGGAACCCAGCCAATCCCCCGTTTTTCTGGTGGGAGCTTCAAAGCATCTTCCCCGTCGATGATCAAGCTGCCGCTGCTGGGGATGATCAATCCTGCTGCGATGCGGAGCAAGGTTGATTTTCCACAACCGGAGGGTCCTACCAACACAACCAGCTCACCTGGTTTCACATCGATATTCACATCATCGATCGCGATCAGCTTTCCCCCTGGATATGTGAACTGGATCCGATCGAACTGAAGTGAAGCTGGTTTTGTCACTATGCTCATGCTTGTCCCACCTTTGCGCCACCTAAGCGCTCAAGAAGTATGGCGGCAGGAACGACGAAGCAAAGGAAGCAAAGGGTGATGGCCGCCGCCACCTCGATTCTTCCCGTGATATAAGCCGAATACAATTCCACCGGCAAGGGCTTGCTTTGCGGGTTGAAGAGGAAAAAAGAGACATTGAATTCGCCGAGCGAGAGCGTCACCACCATGATGGTGGCGGCTAGGATGGAAGTCCGCACTTTAGGATATATCACATGGATCACCCGCTTGGGAAAGGACGCCCCGAGAGTCGCGGCGACCCACTCGACATCACGCACGCTGGGATCGGCCAGTTGCGGCGCAAGCGAGCTGATGAAATAGGGCAGGGTGTACAGCAGATGTCCAGAGACCAGCAGGAATCCACTTTTTCTCAGCATGGGGTAGGTGATGATCAAAGCCAGCCCCATGGCGATGCCTGGAACAGCGATGGGAACATTGGTGAGGGAAAACAACAAGTCCCTTCCTGGAAATTTATGCCGGGCGAGCACCCACGAGGTGGGGATGCCGATCAGGAAGTTCAGCAAAAGTATCAATAGTGCTAGTTTTATACTGAAAAAGGCATAAGGGCTGATAGTCCGCCATCCTTGGACAAGCCAGTCAAGAGTGAATCCCCCTGCCCACGGCCCTTGCTGCCACACACGGGTAGTGGCCACGGCGAAAACCAAGAACAATGGCACAAGGCATACAGTAGCTGAAGCCCAGGCAAAGAGTCTCCCGATGCTCCTGATACCATCTTTCGGTTGTTTGATTCTGTCACTCATTTTCATTCAATCCTCCACCGACTGCCGGGAACGCCCGTAATACGCCAGCTGGTTGATGCCATACAGCATCAAGGTGGTGAGCAGCACAAGTATGATGCTCATCGCTCCAGCTAGTTTTGGTTGAAAATTCTCTGTGAACGCGGTTGCGATCTCCAAGGGCACCACACGGTATCCACGGCTCAACGTCGCCGCGGTACCGAAAGCTCCGAAACCCGTAGCCATGCTTAAGCAGACGGCGCTGATGATCGATGGCTTGAGGGTGGGGAGAATCACGTGCATGTAGGTTTGAAAGGTAGAAGCCCCAAGTGTTTTAGCAGAGTCCAGCACATCCTGGGAGATGTTCGCCACCGCTCCACGGATTGTCAGCACCACCCGAGGGATTTGGAAGTACACATACCCAAGCAACATTCCATAGAAGGTGTAGGCGAAGGCCAGCGCCCGTTTGCCGGTGATAAGCTCGATAAGCTTAGGAACCACTCCGGTGAAGCCAAAAGTGATTATGACGAAGAATCCTATGACAATTCCCGGCAGGCTGAGTGGGATGGTGAGGGCCACCGCGAGTAGTTTTCGGTCCCTTCCGTGTTCGCCCTCGATATAGATGCCGGCCGGAATGCATACGATCAATGCGACGATCGTGGATAGCAGGGAGAGGAAAAACGTATTGGTGAAAGACTGCCGGTATTGCTTGCTGAAAAGCACGTCCCGATACATCGCGAACGTGATTTCTCCCTGCGGATCGGTGAGGCTTTGCAATCCAAGTGAGAGCAGTGGCCAGAACAAGAGGGCGCAGAGCATGATGGGAAAGATCGAGGAGAGCACGGCGACTCTCATTCTTGTAGCTGCTTTTCTAGTCATCCTCGATCCTCCTTGAACGTCTAGCGGACTTCAGAACGCCATCGCGCGGTCGCATTTGCCTGCACATCCCGCATTTTTGCGAAATCCGGATAGACCACACGTGCATACTCACTATCTGGCAGCATCCGGGCCGATATGGCTGGATCGATGGAAATCTTCCGCACCGGGCGCAGATAGCTTTCGGTGAAAAGCTTTTGCCCTTCATCGGATAAGGTGAAATTAAGCAGGGCTTTGCCATTATCACTATTAGGTGCGCCTTGCACGAGGGAGATCACGTATGGGATGGAGATGGAGCCTTCTTTGGGAATGACAACTTCTACCGACGCATTGTCGATGTACTTGAGCTTGTAGCCATTGAAATCAGCGTCGATAAGGATGGGGATCTCCCCTTGCTGCACCATGGCTGTCGCTGTTTGCGCAGGTAGGATCAGACCATTGGCAACCAGTTTCTTGAAGTACTGCACTCCTGGGTCCCAGTTGTCAAGGGTTCCACCCATCGCCAGGTTGCCTGCCACATACACAGAATATCCAACGGCAGCTTGGGTCGGGTCCAGGAACCCCACTTTTCCAGCGTATTTCTTATCCAGCAGGTCGGCCCAGCTGGTCGGCAGCGGCAAGCCTTTCAGTTCGGCGGTATTGATGATGAATGCGATGGAGCCTTGATGGATGGTGAACCACTTCCCGTCCGGATCCTTCAGATTGGCCGGAATCTCATCAAAATAGTTTGGCTTGAATGCTGCCAGCAGATTCTTCTTCGATGCTTCGATGCCGAATACTATGCCAAAGTATGCAGTATCAGCTTGTGGTGATTTGGCCTCCGCTTCCAAGGCAGCCATGGTCTGTCCGGAGTTTTTTGGATCGGAAGGTGCTGTTATACCGGTTTTCGCGGTAAATGCCTGCAGCACGGCTCCCCAGTTCGCCCATTGGTTGGGAGTGTTGTAGGATACAACCATCCCTTTGGCCACTTCAGTTTTCTGAGCTTCTTTATCACCTGTTGCGCCAAGTGGTAAAACAATAAGCAAGAACAACAACAATAATGCCAATGCGATGTCCCTTTTTCTCATGATGCCTCCTTAGTTTCCGAGATTCATTATTCTCGGTATAAAAATTCCCCTTTTTGATATGTTTTCCGGCAGATCAGACGAGCAGTAAAACCATCGATAATTAATGTATATTCTTATTCAAGATTATATATTCTAATTTTCCGAGTTGTCAAATTATTTTTTCAAGGAGTTTCGATCAAGTAGGAAGGGTGGTCGGGATCGTGTGAGAAAATAGCAGTTATGCATTCCCATCCTCATTTCTGCATGCCCATGCAATCTCCCCGGTACAAACCTCATATTGCATATCCATTCAAACTGAACATTCGTGACTGTCACGAAAATATCATGAAGGGAAAGGGAACGCTTCGCTAGCTCGCCTCCCATCCATTCTCGTCTGATAGATTCGTGCCTGTCACCAAACTATCACTCTCCTGGGTCCTGATTGCGCGATTTTCGCGGCAACCCTGCATCCTAAGGCCTTCCACGCATGTTTTCGGTTGATAGATTCGTGCCTGTCACGAATATTCTCTTTGCGGCGATAACTGGGAGCTGGCCAATGGGGGAACGCTTCGCTAGCTCGCCTCCCACCTATTCGAGTCTGCTGAACGCTGTCAGATTCTTCTGGTAAAAAAAGATGATGAACATTACTCTTCCAACAGGTCAATTGCCTGCACCACATACGCGAAAGCCTCAGCATCAACCTTTCGTATGGATGACAGTTTCGCATACGTTGATTTTCCGATGTTCGCTCCGATGTAGCTTGATGGATCGGTGACTTTCTTGAACTTTTCACCTTTGAGCATACATGCAGCCATGTACATGACCTTGCAGGCGGACGAGATCGCTTTTTCCGCGTTGAACCGCTCACCATAGATATGATTGCCGATTCTCCGGATGCCTGACAGATAGAGAGGGTAATCCACTGTGACCAATTTCCCTCGGCTTGCGATACAGGCTGCAGCCGCGATAGTATCCTGCAATACCGCCTCTGGGGGAATGGACAGTCCCCTATATGCCAGTTCCGCTGTGACTGTAGCCGTATAGGAGGTGTATGCATCGTCGAAGTTGTCGTGTACATCGATGAGCGTCGCGATATCGTACAATTGCTTGATGATCTCCAATTCCTTGTCCATACCAAAAGGGATACCCGTCGTATGGGGAGCGAATGCAGTCATCTTGTCACCGAGGATGCAGTTGACGCTTGGTATCGTCACCGCGACGTAGGGCTCCTCCGTCAGCAGGAATTCATGTATGATAGTTTTTTGGATAAGCGTGCAGTAATGGTTCTGTTCGTAGACGATATCCAACAGGATAAAAAAGGGCTTCCCTTGCACGGGTGAATCATAGGTGAATTTATAGTGACTCTTCTCGATAGTGTTCTTGCCCTTCCGCTGCTGTTGCTCCATCGTACGGAAAGGGTAGATCTTTGCCACATCATCAAGGTAGTGCTGTACATCGGTACCCGGCTGTACGATGATATCGATGTCTGTGGACAATCGCCTCGGTTTCTCGAGAAGGAGCAATAGGCTTGTACCACCCTTGAAGATGTATGGCATTCCGACTCGCGCAAGCGCCTCCAGCAAGGCCAAGGCATATATGCTTCTTTCAAGGATGGATACATCCACAGGTGATTCCCTTTGTATATCCCGCATATGCTCAAGCGAGAAATTTGTACCCTTGATCATGCTGTCATTCCTCCATCACGAGTTCTATGGTCGTCTTGTCACGCAGAAAATCAGACAATTCCTTCGCCTTGTTCCGTCTTCGCGCATATCGAAACAATGAAACCTGGTCAATCCGATACGTGGAGAACATCATCTCGATCGCAGACGGGTAGTCACCTCGGGAGAGCATCAACCTCTTGTTCGCGAAAAGATCCACAATCAGCTTCTCCAGTGGGACCTGATACCGCTCACCCTCTGACCTAGGGGCCTCTGTGACCAGACGGTCGATTATGATTCCATCGTCGGTACCATATCGCAGCAGCTCTTGAACCTCAGGCCGCAGCAGCACCCTGCCTGGGAATCTTTCAAAAAGAGCGGAGAACACGAAGTCACAACCCTCATGCTCGACCTCAAGGAAAATCCTGTTTCGCGCCACCAGGTGGCTGAGGAATTCATTCAACCAGGAGAGCTCCCAGACCCTATACTCAAGCAGGGGGAATTGGGTTTCCATGCACTCAATCACCATCCGAGCAGTCTCGGAATACACACCCATGTAGATGGGCTTCCTTTGTGTCCCATCAGCCTTCCGGTATTGGTTGCGTCCGACCCTGACAATCAGATTGGAATTGTGCAGCGATCCCAACAAGTGTCTGAGTTGAGTCTCTTTGAAGGATGGCTCCACAATCTGTGCCGCATGCAGGATGTGTTGCCTGGTGCAGATGCCATCAGGCAGTTTCTGAAGGATTGCTTTTTTGTCCATAGGCGTCACCTCCTAAGCCGTTTCGGCAAATTTTAGAATATTTGCCGTTCTGGCTATTTCAGTATACCAAGAGTCCTCTTCAAAGTCACTAGCCATATTGGCAAAAAAAATCATTTTTGCCGAAAAGGCTTTCGCAATCACCTACAGTCGTTCCCCTTGAAGCTGTATGCAGATGATCAATCAGAATACCTTGCTATGTGTTGGATGAAGGGAATGGGAAAAAGGGAAAAGTCTTTCCCTTCGCGCCTATTGGCTGATCAGCTCTTCCATCCCCGCTCCCATACTGTACGCGCGGCCGAGCTGGCCAATGCGTCGCTACCCATTCTCGTCTGATAGATTCGTGCCTGTCACCAAACTATCACTCTCCTGGGTCCTGATTGCGCGATTTTCACGGCAAACCTGCATCCTAAGGCCTTCCACGCATGATTTCGGTTGATAGATTCGTGTCTGTCACGAATATTCTCTTCACGTACAGGTAGTCAAGCGAGAAGTACCTTGCGACATCCGTAGCCGCATATCCGAAGCCCTGCATCTGGCGGATCAGCGCCTTGCGCAACTCTTTGAGCGACTCCGGGCACTCCCCCCGCCGAAGCAGCCCACGCTCCAGCGACCCCAGGGGGAAGGACTCCATGATCCGGTCAAGATAAACCTGCACCTCATCCCTTTCCACTACAGGACAATCCTCGCGCATCACCACACCATGATTCTCTTTCGCTATCCATTCTTGATACACTTGCATCGCCCAAGACTCCTCCTCTCCGAAATGCGAAAGCAGTTTGTCCGCATCGACAATCGAAGGAACACGATCTATGATCGACCGATGCGCGCACCACCGGTACACATCGGGGCTGCTTACCAACCCCGCGCATACAGGGTTGTGGGCGACATAATGAATGAGTTGCCGGACATACCGTTCGTTATCCACATGCAGACTGCAAAACCTTCCATCATACAGGCCCCCTGACCGCTGGTAGCGAAGGTTGTAGCAGAATGTGTATTTGCGTTGAAGCACTTGCATGAATTGGCTCAGGGATGCCAGCCCAGCCTTAACCACCAGATGGAAATGGTTGTCCATGATAACATAGTAGAGAAGCGCATGGTCGTATTTGGCAAGGGTCTCCTCGAGAGCCCTTAAGAACATCGCCTTGTCGTTGTTCGACTCATAGATGCGTGCCAGATTGTTCCCCCGTTGAAAAATGTGGTAGATGCCGCCCTGATGGATGATGCGGTGTGGCCTGCTCATGGTAAAACCCCCTATGCGTACTAACCGCAAAAAAGGGGCGATTGCTTCGTGCCTGTCACCAAACTATCACTCCCCTAGGCCCTGATTGCGCGATTTTCCCGGCAACCCTGCATCCTAAGGCCTTCGGAGTGTGTTTTCGGTTGATAGATTCGTGTCTGTCACCAAATAGCGATGTGCGAAATGTTGGAGGTCTGCTTAGGATCCAAGGTTAAGGATGATGGCTGGATTAGATTTCTATGAGCACTTTCATCACGCCGCCAGTTTTCTGGGCGGATAAATCAAAGGCTTCCTGTACACGATTGAAAGGAAACCGGTGGGAAATCAACCTTTCTGGCTTGAGCACCCCGGAGGCGACTAGCGGGATGATGCGGGGGAAAGTGTTCGCATATCGGAAACTGGACCTGATGGTCAATTCCTTGTTGAAGATGGTCCTGAGATCCAACATGTAATCATGATCGGGCACTCCGACCAGCACTAGCGTACCACCTTTTTTCAACCAGACCAGACCAGTGTTCACCGCCTTCTCGTTGCAGGTTGTATCGAAAACGGCATCCACGGATTGCTCCAATACGGCTTTCTGCAGCTGGTCGGGAGTCAATTCCGCCACATCCAAGACTCTCTTGGCACCAACCGTAGTCATGAAATCCAATCTTTGACGGACGAGATCGGTCATCGTCACATCGATGATTCCCTGTGAAATCAATACCATGAGTATACATGCCGCGATGGGGCCAGAACCGAGAACTGCCGCAGATTGGCCGGACAAAAGGCCACTGCGCTGTACAGCATGCATGGCAACGGAAAGAGGTTCCATCAAAGCGCCCTGGTCATAGGAGACCTCCGGTGGCAGCTTGAACACAAGGTGGGATGGACGTACACAGAATTCTGCAAGCGCGCCTTGCTTGTATTCTTTGGCTACAGCCGAAGACATGAAGGACATGTGAGTGCAGAGATTATACCGGCCGGTCAGACAATGTTCACACTGACCGCAACTATAACCAGGCTCCACCACCACACGATCGCCAACGGCGAGATGGGACACTAGATCGCCAGTCGCTACAATATCACCAGACAGCTCATGTCCCATCACATGAGGGAATTTGATAGCACCCACGCCGGTGTATCCCTTTGTGAAATAGGAGATGTCCGAACCGCATATCCCCACTCGTCTCACTCGTACAAGTACATCCTTCCCGCCAATAGGGGGGATGGGAGCGGTACGGATCTCCACAGTCCGGACTTTGGTCAAGTACGCAATCTGCCCACTACTGTATTCGAGCATTCATCGACCTCCTAGAAAACCAGCCCAACCAACCACAGGGTGGTCGCGGGAATATAGGTGACCAACATGAGGACCACGAGGCTCACCCCTAGGAACGGCAACACCGCCCGCGCGATCTTTGACAGAGAGATCTTTCCAATTGTGGAAGTGATGAACAGGCAGACTCCGACTGGAGGAGTCGTTAGCCCGATGACAAGATTCAGGACTGCGATGATCGCGAATTGTATCGGATCCACACCGACGTTGATAGCTATGCTTAGGAGCGTGGGGAAGAGAATCGCCAATGCTGCAAGGGTCTCCATAAAGGTTCCGACAAACAACAAAAGCAGATTGATCAGCAGGAGCATGACGAATTTATTCTGAGTTACCGAGAGCAGAGCCGACGAAACCATCTGAGGTACTTGCTCCATCGCAAGAATCCAGGCGAATACATTGGCAAAACCGATGAGCACGAGAATGGCCGTGGTGGTTTTGGCAGAGTCCAGTAGAATCGGAAAGAGATCCTTGAATTTCAATTCCTTGTAGATAAAAATCCCCACGACAGTCGCGTAGATGACCGCGATGATCGAAGCTTCGGTAGGAGTGAAGAAGCCACCGATGATACCGACAAGGATGATCAAGGTCATCAACAAGGCCCAGAAGGCATTGAAAAAACTGGAGACCAGTTGCTTGAAGGAGGCGCGGGCTCTTTTTGGATGCTTGCGGCGGCAAGAGATGAAGTACGAGACTCCCATCATCCCGAATCCAAGCAGGATCCCGGGAATGATACCGGCTACAAAAAGCTTGCTCACCGAGAGGCCAGTCATAGTACCGGCGATGATCATCGGTAGACTCGGTGGAATTATCGGTCCTATGGTGGAGGATGACGCTGTGACCGCGCAGGAGAAATCGGTCTCATACCCATCTTTTTCCATCGCAGGAATAAGAATCGCTCCTAAACTGGCTGCATCGGCAGTTGCGGTTCCTGAAATCCCTGCGAAAACCATCGAGGCCACGATATTGGCCAAGCTTAATCCCCCGCGGATGTGTCCTACGAGAGAATTTGAGAAATCGATGATCTTCATGGTGATGCCGCCTCGGTTCATCAGGTTTCCAGCTAGGATGAAACCAGGGACGCACAATAGGACAAAGGAGTTCATCCCCGAGAACATTTTCTGCGGTAACGTGATAAGCGGGATGTGCTCGACCAAAAAATAGAAGGCGGTGGATAAGCCGAGGGAGAATGCTACCGGCATACCTATGAAAAGCATGACAAAGAAGAATATGAACATACCTATCAGCATCGGGGTCAAGCTCCTTCCCGGAGATTCCGGATGATTTCCAATTGTTCAAATAGCAAGTAGAGCAGGATCTCAGCGCTCATCAAAGGCATGCTGATATAGACCAGGCTCATGGTGAGCACAGGCATGGTGACGGAAGTCTCACGGAGTCCTAGCTTGAAAAATTTAATCGCAGCATACAGGAAAAAAATGTAGAAAACCATGAGAAGGCAGTTGATGATGAATTGGAGTCGTTTTTTATTACGTTGATGTAAGAAATTAAAGATTGTATCAACATTCACGAAGGCTTTGCTTTGGATAGCCAGACCTGAACAGAACGTGACAATGAAGATCATCAGATATCGCGAGGCTTCTTCAGTCCACGAGGGGGTTGAAGGTAGCGCCACCCGGCTGAAAATCTGTAAAAACACCACGAATAGCATCATGCTATAACTGGCTATCGAAATGGTGCCAACAATTTTGTCCAAAATTTTCCGGAATTTTTCCACATTGCCTCCTGAAATCGGGCCGGCCCGAAGGCCGACCTTCCATACATAGGATTATCTCAGAACCTGGACCATGTCGTACAGTGCCTTTTGCTCTTTGGTCAGCAAAGGTAGAACACCGACAGCGGCCTTTTGAGCGAAGGAATCCTGATCCATATCGACGAATACCATTCCTTTATCAACAAGGAATTTGGCAAGTTTCTGCTCATCAGCGAAGAACAGCTCGCGTTCATACTTCTGCATTTCTTGGGCAGCATCGAGAACCACTTTCTGCAGGTCAGCAGGGAGCGATTGGAATTTTTTCTCGCCGATAACCACGTAGATCCAACCACGCACATGCTCGGTTTTATTCACGTATTTCAGGACTTCATACAGACCGCCGCTCTTGATGAGCGCCAACGGGTTCTCCTGGGCGTTGATCGTGTTCTGCTGAATGGCCGTGAACACTTCAGCGAACGCCATCGGAACTGGTTTCGCACCGAGGGTCTTCCAGGTGGTCACATACATCGGGACATCAGGCACGCGGATGACAATCCCTGACAGGTCATCAAGGGTCCTCACCGGTTTATTGGTGGTAAGATAGCGAGGTCCTCGAGCGAACCATGCGATTGGGCGCATGCCAACCTTTTCGATAATCTCTTTCTCAATGATGTCGCCGACGTTTCCTTCGACCACTCTGTTCAGGTGATCGAAATCCTTGATCATGTAGGGTGTTCCCATGAAACCAATGACTGGAACCCAAGCCGACAGGCTATCTGCGGTGATGGTGATATCAGCAGTCCCGGTCTGGATGCTCTGCAAGACTTCCTTCTCACTTCCCAGCTGGTTGTTAGGATACACCTTCACGGTGATCTGGCCCTGCGAATTCTTTTCGACAAGTTCCTTGAACTTGAGCGCGGCGAGGTGCCAGCTGTTGTCTTCAGCCGCTATGTGCGCGAACTTCAATTCGAACGTCTGCTTTGGAGCGGCCGTAGTCTGGCTATTCTCATTGCTCCCTGCGGCAAACAGCATTCCACTGGCGATGATACACACAAGCACCATCAATGCAATCATTCTTTTCTTCATCTGAACCTCCTAGAGTTCGTTTTTCGTTGAATATCTTTGTTTCAAACTATTTCCTACACACCTTTACGTGGGATCCATCACGTAGGGCATGTCTAGAATCCAATGCTCATTCCCCCATCGACCACCAATTGCGTGCCGGTGATGAATCTCGCACCAGGGGAACAGAGGAACACTGCCGCGAATCCGACATCCTCGGGGGTTCCCAACTGATGGAGAGGGGTACGTTCCATCACCTTGCGCTCTCGTTCAGGATCGCCAGCGAAGGCCTGGCGGAGCAATTTGCTCTCCATGAACCCTGGAGCGATAGCATTCACCCGGATACCTTTCGGAGAAAGCTCCACAGCCAATTCCCGCATCATTCCGGCTAAGGCAGATTTTGCCGCTGTGTAGGCCACTGTGTTCGTCAATCCGAACAGCGCGCTCATCGAGGTGATGAATATGATGCTCCCGGTCCCGCGGGTCATCATCCTGGCCGCGCATTCCCGAGTGAGTGCGAACCCACCGAAGACATGTGTTTCCATGACTGAAAGGAACTCTTCATCGCTGGTGGCCCCGATTGGTTTCTTCAAATGGTTGCCAGCGTTGTTGATGAGGCCGGTGATAGGGCCGTAGGTTTCTTCGACCTGTGCCACGAACGCAGGCAAGGCTGGCTTGTCCCGTACATCCATAATCATATAATGGGAAAGGGGACCAATCTGTTCACAAGCGGTCCGCAGGCTATTCTCTGTGCGGCCGGTGATGACCACGCTGCCACCGGCATTCACAATGGCTTTGGCCATTGCCAGGCCAAGTCCACTGCCCCCACCTGTGATAAGCACCAGATTTCCGGTCAGGTCGAAGGGATTATCCATGGTGATCCTCCTACAGGATTCCGAAGGTCTTGAAGGCTTCGGTGCTGCTCATGCCGTTTTCAATAGCCTTACGGACGACCTTCTCCCCCCGCGCTTTCTCCAAGGCCTTGCCGATCACCTCGTGCATGATAGCACGTGGAATGATGAGCACTCCGTCGATATCGCCGAACACAAGGTCGCCTGGATTCACAGCCACTCCACCGACTTCGATGGGACAACGGAAATCGGCTACTTTCGTGCGAACCCCGGAATCCTGCGCGAACCGACCGCGTGAGAACACAGGAAAGTTCTGGGCAAGCATCTGGGGGGTGTCGCGGTGGAATCCATTGATGACAGCTCCGGCGGCTTTACGCATGCGGGACGTGGCTGTAAGCAGTTCGCCCCAATAGGCGCAACGCATTTCTCCACCACTGGCGAGATAGACATCGCCTTCCTCAAGTTGATCGAGCGCTTCGGTAAGCAACCCGAAAGGTTTGTCCTGAGGGCCGTACACATCGATCATGAGCACCGGCATGGCATAACCCACCAGCTTCATCCCATCGGCAGCCGGTTGTATGGCTTGAGGGAGGAACTGATGGTACAATCCGTACGTGTCGAGGATATCCCCTACGACGGGTGTGTACAAATTGGCCCTGATTTGCTCGAAGAATTCTCTGTCCATCATCGTTTCTCCTCTGTGATAGTTTTGAATGCGGCATGCATGTACCCAAGAGCGAAAGCCATGCCGGCGTGCCAAGGGGCATCGCAGGTCATAAGCGGCGTATGGTCTGGAATGATCACCCCATCGTATCCGTTGTCACGCAGGAGCCGCAAGGCGTGGATCATGTCGATATCACCGTCGTCAATAAAGGTTTCCTGGTAGGAGGGGACCTTGCCACGCACATTCCGGAAGTGGACATAGCCTAAGCGGTTCTGGGGGGCATAGGTGTTGATGGCTTGATAGACATCTCCCTCACTCATCTCTTGGATGCTCCCCATGCAGAACTCAAGGCAGTTGCTAGGGCTGGGGTTCAGGTTGATGAGCTTCTGGTAGTCTGGAATCTGGTGCACGAGGCGTGCATGACCTCTGATGGTCGTCATGGGCGGATCATCCGGATGGGCGGCTAGTTTGACGCCGGCTTCTTCCGCCACGGGTATCAGTTCATTGAGAAACCAGGCCAGACGTTCCCATAACTGTTCGGATGTCACCGGTGCAAGAATCCCACCCGTGGTGTTCGTCGCATAGGTCATGTTCCAAACCTGTCCAGCCGGGATGGGGAAAGATGCTCCTCCATCGGCGTAATCGAAGCAGGCTGTCGATGCGCCACCGCGGGCCACAGGACGTTGGGTATGACCCCAGACTCCCGCGATTGAGAAGTTGTAGCCGAACACCGGTATGCCGGCTTTCCCAACGTTTCTGATGATCTGCTTGAGATTCTCCATCTGAACGTGTTTGGCCGGCCCATCGAGAAGGATGTCGTACCAATCGGAAGGGCTGAAGTTCTCTATACCGTGGAGGGTGAGTCCTTCCTGTTCCATCTCTTTTCTGAGTGCAAGGAGATTCTCGTACGACCACTCTTCCTGATTGGAGACGCTGATTCCGTAATTTTGTATCCCATTGGTTGTGGGAACGATGTCGGAAGCATAATAATTCGCGAGGTGCGCTATGATATGAGTACAACCTGCTTGTCGTGCGAAGCGGTAGTTGTTTCGTGTAAGCAAGCTTTTATACAATCCAAGTCCAAATTTCATGCTGTTTTCCTTATAAAATTGGGAAAATACAGGATTTTCCCTAGGATTCTGTTCGCTTTGCAACAGTCTTCCGGGGAGAAGCCCTTCTTTCCTTTCACTATCGATTATATCATCCATCGTCGCCAAATCTTGTCTTTTCTTGATTGAGTTATTGTGCTATTTTGATATTATCATACACTTCCTTAAGGAGCGGCCATGCAGAAACCGTATCTATCGCACGAGGATGAGATTGATGTCATCGACCCTAACACGCAGATGCACTATGCGCAGCTCTCTTCCTTCGAGCATACACGCTTCCCTCATTGCCACGATTTTTTCGAGTTCTCGTTGATCTTGGAAGGCTCCCAACTTATGGTGGTCAACGGATGCGACCTCATCATGGATGCCGGGTGTCTGATACTCGTGCGGCCTGGCGATGTGCACTCCCGTTCCTATATGAAGCCCGGCTCCCATATCAATGTGGCCTTTCCTGCCAAGGTGGGGAACCAGTTGTTCGAGTATCTGGGGGATGGGTATCCATCGAAGTTCCTGCTCTCCGCTCCCATTCCACCATACATCATGTTGGATGAAACTGAATGCGCAAACTATCACCAACGTCTTGATGAGCTGAATCTGGTGCGGATCAACAATGTGGCGCTTCTCAGGACCAAGCTTCGGGTGTTGATCATGGACATGTTCGTGCATCATCTTGCACAATATGATTGGATGGCTCTGAATGAAGAGAACAAATGGTTCAGGCAGCTGCTGGCGAAGATGGAGAACCATGAGAATCTAGCAGAGGGTCTACCGAAGTTGCTCGAGCTTTCGAATAGGAGCCACGAGCATATATGCCGGTTGTTCCAGCGGGAACTGGGGTGCACTCCTACGCAATATGTGAACGATCTCAGGCTTAACTACGTCGCCAACGCGCTCACGCATTCCAACATGGATATCATTGATATAAGCATGAACGCCGGCTTTGAGAACCTGAGCCATTTCTACCATCTCTTTAAAAAGAAGTTCGATAGCACTCCTCATAAGTTCCGTCGATCGCATCAGCATTTTCTGGAGTTCAAGGAGCCGTCAGGCATAACCAGAGTGGGAAGCGTATCCGCTGATAGTAAAGCCGTTGCTCCAGACCACCCCCAGATTTAAACCTACGTCCAGCCTAAATCCTTCTAAATCTTTAGTGCGATATGAATGTATGAAGGGAAAAGTCTTTCCCTTCGCGCCTATTGGCTGTTCAGCTCTTGCATCCCCGCTCCCATACTGTCCGCGCGGCAGAGCTGGCCAATGCGTTGCTACCCATTCTCGTCTGATAGATTCGTGCCTGTCACCAAACTATCACTTCCCTAGGCCCTGATTGCGCGATTTTCCCGGCAACCCTGCATCCTAATGCTTTCCAAGCGTGTTTTCGGTTGATATATTCGTGCCTGTCACGAATATTCTCTTTCAAAATCTCCCCGTCCCATCTGATTCTCAGCCCCAGGTGAAAGCATCGTGGATTGCCTCCAGACCTCCAAGGCGGGCCGTGGAGCGCATGAGACGACTTGCATGGGGAAGTGTTGATTGGAGATATTTATAGTCAGCCAAGGCTCGATGTCGATAGGCGTATTGATAGATGTTTGTGGGGTGGGGTGTTATTCCGTTGGTCGGTAGGATAGGAGGGTCATGAGGTAGGGTAGGTGATGGGCGCTGAGAGAGCGATATGCATGAGATCGCAGGTGAGATTGGGACTCCGAACCCTAATATCCCTCTTTATGCATTCCCGTCCTCATTTCTGCATGCCCATGCATTCTCCCTGGTAAAATTCCGCAATTTACCGGCACCTCTATTGCATATCCATTCAAACTGAACATTCGTGTCAGGCACTAATCTATCGCTTCCGTAGGTGCTGATTGCATGCTTTCCTCTAAAAATCCGCATCCCAAGCCCCTCAAAGCACTATCTCCCGCTGAATATTCGTGACTGTCACTAAACTATCATATCAAGGAAAGGATAACGCTGCGTTACCCCGTCTTTAGTAAGCGGACTATAAATCGAGATTACAAAACAACGCCTCCGGCACTAGACTGAATGCAAATTCCATTCACGGACGGAGGAGAAGTACATGCACTACACCATCTATACCGAAAAAGAGAAACTGGCCCATCTGGAGAGAGCGCAGGCCGCGAGGGAGAGAGGGACAGGGTCCTTCCACTCCTATGCGGATGCGGTGGGGATATCGGGAAGCACCTTCTACAAATGGGTGCATGCGCATGGGTATGGCGAGGACAAACCAAAAAGAAGGGAAAAGCCAGCCATGGCGTTTGCCAGCCTGGGGAAGCCCTCGCAGGCGAGGGCCTGCGGGGAACAGAAGCTCGTGGTGGATTTCTGCGGCTCGAGGATCGAGGTGACCGTGCCAGGCAGCCTGCTGGAATTGCTCAAGGGGATACGGATTGAAAGCTCTATCTAGTGGCGCCGACGAAATGGTAGGCCGTCTTCCTTTCAGGATCCGGCTTCGCCGCGAGACGTCCGTCACGGATACCGCCCAGCCGCGCGAGATCGATCCTGTCGGGAAGCAGCGCCTCCCACTCGGCGTCGGTCCTGCATCCAGGGCCGAAGGTGCAGACCGCCTCGACATAGTCCATCGGGTTCAGGCCCGAGCGTTTCGCGGTCTCGATCAGCGAGTAGAAGAAGGCGGAGGCGTCGGCGCCGTCGACGGATTGGGCGAACAGCCAGTTCTTCCTGCCTGTCGCGAATGCTTTGGCGATCAATTCGCACGCGTTGTTCGAGGGCGTCGCCTCGACGGCCTCGAGGTAGGTGGACAGATAGGGCCTGTACGTATCCAGATAGCCGATGGCCTTCCCCATCGCTCCGGCCGGGGAGTACTGGCCGCGGATCTCGTCAAGCATCCCGTAGACACCGTCGATGACATCCTTGGAATCCTTCTCCCTGGAGGCGAGGAATTCGTCTGCCAGGATCTCGCCGGAAAGAAGCCTCGACCTGCATTCCTCGTCGATCCCATAGAGTCTCGCGACCTCCTTGACGATTTCCAGGGCATGGGTGTTCTTCTTGTCGATCTTCAGGATCTGCTTGAACTGCCGCACCGCATGGACCCAGCAGACGCAGTGCCTCCCATACGGGAGATACCCTGTCAGCCCGTCGGTCATGAGGTGGGAGTCGTATTTGAATCTCTTGATGTCCTCGAACAGGACATCGCGGGCGCGTCCCTGGATGTAGTCGAGCAGCACCAGGCTCCGTGTCTTCCGGGTCAGCCTGTCGTAGGTCTCGCCGATGGTGATGTACATGAATCCGTTCTTCGAGGGTTTCCCCGAAGGCCCCTTCACATTCAGCACCGAGACCTTGGTCTCGTCCTTGCCCATGAAGGCCGAGCTGTAGACCTGCCTCTTGAAGTACCCGATGAAGGGCAGCAGCTCCTCGTAGTAGGTGATCACCCAGCTGGCCAGCTTCTGCCTCGGGAGGAAGAAGCCCTCCCTTCTGAAGATCTCCTCCTGCCGGTACAGGGGGAGGTGGTCGTCGAACTTGCCGACCACCACACCGGCGACCAGGCTGGGTGACGCTCCGAGGGCCGCGGTCCTGGTGAGACAAAGGATTTTCCTGTCCTCCGTCTCCACCTCGACATCCCGGGCCTTGTACTGGGGGTAGTGGTGGCGCTCGACGACGATCTTGCGGGGGACGACCGCGATCTTGTCGATGACCTTGTCCTCCACCCTTTCATAGACGACTCCGTCCTTGCCGGTGACCATGTCATTCGATCCCTCGGTATGGAAGACGTCGCAGACCGGGGTGTCGGCGGGGGCGGTGCAGGCGTTGACCCTCGTGCGCGTCTTGCGCTCGTGGGCGGCGACCGCCGTGGTCTCCTCCGCCTCAATTTTGGTATCGAGCACCGTGTTGAGGATCTCAAGCTCCTGGAACAGCAGGCCGAGCTGCTCCGATGAGGGGACGTAGCGCTCGGCGGTCCTGAGCTTGTACAGCTCCTTGAGGTTGGCGATCTCCTCCTGCTGCGCCTGGACGATCGAGGAAAGATTGAGGACCAATGCGGCAAGGTCCTCGTGGGGCATCCGGGCCAGATTCTCTTTCGTGATCTTCTTGTCGTCCATGCCTGAATGATAGCACGAATCAAGATTTTAATCAATTATTTTGGGATATTTAATGCTTTTCAGGACATCATCTCACCCAACATACCTGGGGGTGAAGACAGGGAAACGCCTCCACACGTCATAGCCCTCCAGCAGCAGGAGCAGGTTCGAGACCTCGACCTGGAGCGCCTCCTCCTGCGTGTCGGGCCATTTGAATGATGATCCGCATTCAAGCCGCTTGATGATCTCGATCCAGCCGTTCCTGTCCCATACGATCGCCTTGATCGTCTTCCTGCTCCCGCCGCAGAACAGGAACACGGCCTTCGAAAAGGGCTCGAGCTTCATCTCGTTCTGGACGATGTATGCCAGGCTGGGCGAGCCCTTCCTCATGTCTGTCATGCTCGGTCTAACGAAAAAATTATAATCCTCTAGTCGTATCTCCATCTTACACCTCCAGGCATGAGGGTAGATGTTTTCAGCCAGGATTTGAATGGTGATTTATAGTCCGCTTACCGTCTTTACTCCTTCTGATCTCCGAAGATCCTGATTTCACTGCTTTCGGTTGGATTTTCGTGATGAGTGGGACGGAATGTTGGTGTCAGGCGCTAATCTATCACTGGAGTGATAGATTCAGAGCCTGACACCGGAAGCCTAAGGTTATGCTTTGTTAACTCGCCAAGATATTCCTCCCGCATTCCCCCCAACGGGTTTATACTTCCCCCACACTACAAACCGCTCCATCGGGTTCCAACCCCTATCTTGGCTTGATGCCCCGATTTGTCCACATTGATAATTCCTTGGATTTCGTCCCACCACCCGTGGCATGTCCATGCGATCCTGCATGGCCCAGGCGGTGGCGCCACAGTGACTGAAAACAAATTTAACTATATACTATAAAACAAAATAAAATGAAATATCATGTATACAGGCTCCCCATTCTGTGACATGCTTAGGGGGCGTCCTCTTGTGGGGACGAAACTGAAGGCTATGTGAGGAGGTAAGGTATGAAGACAAAGCTCATGATCGTCGTGTTGTTCATTTTCATGGTATGGGGGTGCATGGGGTGTGAGAACTCCCCCACCACCACGGACCTCACCGATGACCGTTCCGTCCTCACTGGTACCCTGTGGCAGGCCCAGCAGGAGTACATCATCGACACCAAGAACTGGGGCGTCCTGAATTTCGCCGCCATCAGCGATTCCCAGGACCTCTTCTCCGCCAGCATCTACGCTCCCACATCCTCCACCAGGATCATCAAGTCCGCCCAGGTCGTCTTCACCCACGATGTCCCATCCTTCAACACCATCATCCATGAACTCGATGCATCCTGCTGCCTCCGCATAACAGCCAGCCAAGAGGGCGAGGTCGTGCTGAGCTTGACGCTTCCTGATAATTCCCAGATGTTCTTCTCCCAGGTTCTTGGGTCGAAAGGTTGAAGGGAAAGGTCTTTCCCTACGCGCTTATTGGCTGTTCAGCTCCCCTGATCCTGCTGCCCTGGCGGTACGCAGGGGGAGCTGGCCAATGGGCGCTACCTATTCGAATATTGGTGTCAGGCACTAATCTATCAACCAGTTGATAGATTAAGTCCCAGACACCGGAATTCCAAAGGTTATGCTTTGTTAACTCGCAATAATAACCCTCCCGCATTCTCCCCAACGGGTTTATACTTGCGGCACACTACAAACCGCTCCATCGGGTTCCAACCCTATCTTGGCTTGATGCCCCGATTTGTCCACATTGATAATTCCTTCGTTTTCGTTGTCCCACCCGTGGCATGTCCATGCGACCTTGCATGGACCAGGCGGTGGCGCCACAGTGACTGAAAACACATTTAACTATATACCTCAAAACAAAATAAAATGAAATATCATGTATACAGGCTCCCCATTCTGTGCCATGCTTAGGGGGCGTCCTCTTGTGGGGACGAAGCTGAAGGCTATGTGAGGAGGTAACGTATGAAGACAAAGCTCATGATCGTCGTGTTGTTCGTGCTCATGGTATGGGGGTGCATGGGGTGTGAGAACTCCCCCACCACCACGGATCTCAGCGATGACCGCTCCCTCCTCACCGCCACCCTGTGGCAGGCCCAGCGGGAGTACATCATCGACACCAAGAACTGGGGCGTCCTGAATTTCGCCCCCATCAGCGATTCCCAGGATCTCTTCTCCGCCAGCATCTACGCTCCCACATCCTCCACCAGGATCATCAAGTCCGCCCAGGTGGTATATGCGCTGGATGTCCCGTCTTTCAATACGATCATCAATGCAGTGGATGCTCAGTGCGAGCTGAAGATTACCGCGAGTGCGGAGGGTGAGGTCGTGCTGAGCTTGACCCTTCCTGATAATTCCCAGATGTTCTTCTCCCCCGTTCTTGGGTCGAAAGGAGGTGTGTGAGTAGGCTAGTGCTTAATTGAATTTTCCAAGGGAGGCCACTTCGTGTAGTGTGTCGGAGGAGGGTGTCCCTTGGGATCTTTCTCTTTTGTAATGCCAATGTATTGCCCAACTACCGTTATAAGTAGCAAAGGTTATGCTTTGATAACTTCTTGGAATGTGAATTGTGATAGGTAATGGAAGATGTAATATGTTTTGTAGGGTTTTGTGAAATATTGTTCACTGGGCCATAACTACATGTAAGAGAAAACTATACCAGAACCAGTGGCATAACTGCTTTTTTGTAACTTTTAGTCACATATGCTTGTCTTGATGTTACTATTTATTATGGACAAATGACATAGGTGTATATGAACAAAGAGTTGATGTATCAAGCGTGTACCATTGTTCTTATGTATTTCCGATATAAAAATTGTTGTACCTCACCCCCTATTATGGTATTCTCTTCTGCGAGAGTATGGTTGCGTTATATATTTGCGTCCTTGCTTTCAATAGGGGGAGTCGTCCATGTCGATAAGCCAAAGTTATGCCACGTGCAGGGTGGAACTCAGAAACAGTCTGCCAAAGCGCGGGTCAATCTTCGGCTGTCCAGCATGCGCCTACTACCTCAAAGTAGAATAAGCAACATATACCAAAGGTGACGGAGTTCGCATCCCCCGTCACCTTTGTCATATCCAGAGGATGCCATCAGGATTTCCATTACATCCACTTCTGTTTCGGCGGGGTTGGGTGAATGGGATGAAAGCTTCGCACTGAGAAATGATGAGCCTGAAGAGGTGAGGGCGAAGCTATTGGAATGCGAAAAGGTCAAAGAATCATGAGTAACAAAAGGATATATCTTTCTTCCCCTCATATGAGTGAAGAAGGCTATGAGATGCGCTATATCAAGGAAGCATTCGATACCAATTGGATTGCTCCTCTTGGTAAGAATGTAGATGAGTTTGAAAAAGAGATGGCTTCCTATATTGGTGTGGCTCATGCTGCCGCTCTCGTATCTGGAACTGCTGCTCTTCACCTAGCTATCAAACTCTGTGGTGTCAAACAGGGCGATGTCGTCATTTGCTCTGATCTTACGTTCTCTGCAACAGTGAATCCAGTGTCGTATGAGAATGGCATCCAGGTGTTTGTAGATTGCGAGCCCGATACATGGAATATGGATCCCAGGGCTTTAGAGAAAGCTTTAAAGAAATATCCACATGCTAAAGCTGTCATTGTTGCTAATCTATATGGTACCCCAGCAAAGCTGGATCAGATCTCCCAACTGTGTTCAAAGTATAATGTTCCACTCATAGAGGACGCTGCCGAGAGCCTTGGTGCTACCTATAAGGGGATACAGACAGGCACATTTGGGAATTATGCAGCGCTTTCATTAGTCGTTTTGAAGAATAAGACTAGGAAGGAATATACGGGAATAAGGTCTGAGGGCTCGAAAGCTGCATAAATATGCAGGAATCGAGGGGTTTTGGGATATTGGGCGAGAAGAGCTGAACTAGGGCAGAAGTTGGTCTGAACCATGTTAGCCACACCAAGATTTAGGCGCAGAGTCGAAATAGGTGGTTGGGAACTTATGAACATAGGGTGGGAGTGGGGAGTCAACTTCATTGGATTCTTCCTTTATCTGGGTCTAATTACTTACATTAAATAATATAAGGTTAAGAAATGGATATCTGTATAATGAATTCCGGATTCGGTTCGCGATTGAAGAAGTATACACAAGACGTGCCGAAAGGGATGGTGCCGCTTGATGACGGAACGACAATCCTCAGCCGACAGCTGGAGATCCTCAGGAAATCGGGAAACCACCGTTATGTCATTACCACAGGATATCTTGATGGCATGATCCAGGGGTATCTTGGAAAACAGTTTCCTGACCTGGATATAACCTACCTGGTGAATACACGTTATGCCTCGACAAACTATATAGCCAGCCTTGAGTTGCTCAACGGGCTTTTTGTCGATTCCATCATCTTGCTCCATGGGGATTTGGTGTTTGAGGAATCTGTTGCGCGCGACATCATCGATTCCCCCTTCAGCACGGTGGCGGTCGACTCCTCGCTACCTCTTCCGGCCAAGGATTTCAAAGCCCGCATCCATGAAGGAAAAGTCATCGAGATCGGCATCGATGTATTCGGTACCGATTGCCTTGCCTGCCAACCGATGTACCGACTCACCAAGGGTGACTGGAACCGGTGGCAACAGGAAATCCACACATTCTGTGCCAGGGGTGAAGAGTCCGTGTATGCCGAACATGCGTTGAACAGGATTTCCAGCCAATTGGATATCCGCCCGCTGGACGTCAAGGGAAGGCTGTGCATGGAAATCGACAACGAAGAAGACCTGATGACAGCCCGCGGGCTGCTGGAGAAACAGAATGGATAAGAAAACCGTCTATGTCGCCACGAGTGCGGACATCATCCACAATGGGCATATCAACCTAATCAAGAAGGCCGCCCAATTGGGAGAGCTGACGGTGGGCGTACTCACCGATGAGGCAATCGCCTCGTACAAACGGTATCCGCTGATGCACCTTGAGGAGCGCATGGAGATATTGGGGAATCTCAACGGGGTCTCGCATGTCGTTCCGCAACTCACATTGGACTACGAGGAGAACCTGAGGAAACTGAAACCCGATTTTGTGGTGCACGGGGACGATTGGAGAAGCGGCATACAGTCCAGCATCCGCGAGAAGGTGATTTCCGTCCTGTCGGAATGGGGCGGAAAGCTCATCGAGGTCCCCTACACTGAGGGAGTCAGCATCGAGCGTCTTCGAGGCCGTATTGATGCGGAGGGAGTGCTTCCTGAACTACGGAGATCCCGTTTGGCGAATCTGCTGAAGGTCAAGCCGATGGTGCGAGTTCTTGAGGCACACAATGGGCTTTCCAGTCTCATCGTGGAGAATACGCGGGTGGCGAAAGGGGAGGAGATTCATAGCTTCGATGCTATGTGGATATCATCACTGTGCGACTCAACGGCGAAAGGGAAGCCTGATATCGAACTGGTAGACATGACCAGCCGTCTGGACACCATCAACCAGATTATGGAAGTAACCACCAAACCCATCATTCTTGATGGTGACACCGGAGGACAGATCGAACACTTCGTCTTCAATGTGAAGACCTTGGAGCGGATCGGTGTGTCGGCTGTGATTATCGAGGACAAGGTCGGTCTGAAGAAGAATTCATTGTTCGGAACTGAGGTGGACCAACAACAAGATACAATCGAGAATTTCTGCCGCAAGATTACTGCAGGCAAGCAGGCTCAGAAGACCAGGGACTTTATGATCATCGCACGGATTGAGAGCTTGATACTCGAGCAAGGAATGGAGGATGCGCTAACGAGAGCCCGTGCCTATGTGAACGCAGGTGCCGACGGCATTATGATCCATAGCAGAATGAAGGATCCCGCGGAAATCATCGAATTTTGTGACTTGTTCCGAACTGAATTCCCAAAGGTTCCAATTGTAGTCGTCCCCTCTTCGTTCGCATCAATCTATGAATCGGAATTGGTTGAGCATGGAGTACGAATAGTCATCTATGCAAATCACCTCATCCGAAGTGCGTTCCCTGCGATGCAGAAGACAGCTCAGTCGATTCTGGAGAATGGCCGTTGTCTTGAAGCAAATGATATGTGTCTTCCCATTAAGGATGTCATCAGATTGATTCCCGGTGGGGAGTAATAGGAGCCCAACATGCTATCACCGGAACGATTCATCGACTTCCTGCAGGGGCATGACATTTCTTTCTTCTCGGGTGTTCCCGATTCCCTGCTACAGTCCTTCTGCGTCGCTCTTTACGACAGATTCGGAGTCAATGGAACACGGCACATGGTTGCAGTCAACGAAGGTAACGCCGTGGCCCTTGGCGCAGGATACCATCTTGCAACTGGCAAGGTCCCGCTGATCTACCTGCAGAATTCCGGTCTGGGTAATGCCGTGAACCCCGCGACCAGCCTTACTGACCCGGCGGTCTATGGAATCCCGATTGTGTATCTGGTTGGATGGAGAGGGGAGCCGGGTGTTCACGATGAACCTCAGCATGTGAAGCAAGGTGAGATAACTTGCAGCCTGCTTGAGGTGCTGGGCATACCCTACCTGGTTATTGACAAGAAAACCTCGATGCAGGATATCGAAACCCAGTATGATGCTGAGCTTGCAGCTTATGTGAAACAAGGCCGCAGCGTTGCGTTCGTGGCGCGCAAAGGCTCATTCGAAAGTCCTCAAGGATCATTCCCCCAAAACGATGCTGCTTTGTCTCGTGAGCAGGTCATCAGGAGGATTGCCGATTCTTTGGATAAGGATGATTACATCGTTTCCACCACAGGAAAGATCTCCCGAGAATTGTTCGAACACAGAAAGATTACCGATTCTGTGTTCAAGGAGCACGATTTTCTTACCGTCGGTTCGATGGGCCATGCCAGCGCGATTGCACTTTCCATTAGCATGCACCATCCGCAGAAGCGCATCTGGTGCCTGGATGGTGACGGGGCCGTCCTTATGCACATGGGCAGCATGGCGACCATAGGGTCGGTCAAACCCGAGAACCTAGTGCACGTAGTGCTGAACAACGCCTCTCATGAGTCGGTGGGTGGCATGCCGACGGTTGCCTTAACTGCCAACCTATGTAAAGTTGCTTCAGCTTGTGGTTATCCTCGTGTTCAAAAAGTCGAAACAGTCGAAGACTTAGATAGAGTCATAACGAACATAAAGGCTTTTAATTCTGCACTTACTTTCATCGAAGTCATCGTTTCCTCAGGTTCCCGGGTTGACCTTATTCGCCCTGATACCACACCTCAACAGAACAAGACTGCGTTTATGGAATGCTTGAGAATCAATTTATAGTATGGAACATTCATTCTTCAACCCTGTAGCAATTTCATTTCTCGAACCAGGAAATTGGAAATCCAAAGTTTTGGAAGTTGTTGCATTGAGAGAACCTGTGCTTTTCATCTACTCAAAGAGTGCGATGCGTTCAGCTGACATGGACAGTTCTCTCTTAGATTGGTTGCACAGCCAGTCCAACGTAAAATTAATCACAGGTATAGAAAGCAATCCCTCGATATCTCAGTTTGTAAGTGTCCGTAAGAATTTAGGGGAGCTCCCTCATACGATATTTGCTTTGGGTGGAGGAAGCGTCATTGATGTGGCGAAAATCCTCAAGGGGTTGGCAAATGCTAGCCTGGAGATGGATGAGGCTGCCTTTTTGAATTTTATCTCTTCAAAGGGTTATCTGAAGCTGGAAAACTCATCTATCAAGTTGATTGCCCTTCCTTCGACAGCGGGGACCGGATCGGAACTGACCAAGTGGGCGACCATCTGGGATATGCAGAACAAGAAGAAGTATTCGGTGGAACGCGAGGACATGTATCCGTCAGAGGCGTGGATTGACCCTCTGTTAAGTGCTGGAATGACGAAGGAGATAACCGTCTCCACGGGTCTTGATGCGATGTGTCAGGCAATCGAAGCCTATTGGTCCACAAAGTCGAATCCGATTGTTCGGCGGCTGAGTGTGCGTGCAATTTCGGAGGTGCTGATGCACCTTGAGCAGGCTGCGGATCATCCCGAGGATATTGAAGCCAGGGGTGGCATGTGCCAAGGTTCGGTCTTTGCCGGCCTTGCATTCTCCCAGACACGGACTACTGCTTGTCATGCCCTCAGCTACCCGTTGACTGCTCGATTCGGTATTCCACATGGCATAGCCGTCTCCATGTCCATAATACCCATCTTGCGCCTCAATTGGGAGTATATCCAAGAGAAAGAACTGTTCCTGTCCGCTTTTTGTTGTCACGACAGGCCAGAGCTGGAAGCCGCATTGGAACGATTGTTGAGTCTGTATGTATATCCGGTTGTGAAAGCATTGGGACCGATCGGGAACCTGTCTGCTATCATCCCGGAGGATATCGGATCGATGGGGGATCGATTGGGAAATAACCCTACTACCATTTCAAAAAGTGAAATTATTGTAATATATAAGCAGATGTTTTGTAACAATTATTAAAATTTGACACCATTTAAGCCAGGCAATGGGTCATATTAGGCCTTCTTCGCCTTTTTTCGGGTGGTTCTTTTGGTTTAGGAAACAGGCAGAACCTAATCTGGGCGTCCTCATTTGCCCTAATTATAAATTTTATAGGATAACAGGAGCGGGTGTATAGGTCGGGTCCAAAAATGATGGTGCCGAACCAATCGTCGCTCTCTTGTTAGGCCCATACATTGTCAAGGTTCTACTAGTGTTGCTAGAAGTAATCGTCCTGCTTTTAGGCCTCTCATTGGTTGTCATATAGTGAATACAGTCTGTGCTCGTAAGCTTCTGTTTCTAAACGGACATCCTTGTTTTGTCAACGAGCATCCCAATCTAAGGGTACATATCGTTTACTTGAGGGGTTCCGATTCTCATTACAGTAGCTGAAATATTGGTTAAAGTGACCAGATTCTCTCCTCAAGAAAAGGATTATTAACACATGAAAGTTTCATTTTCACCTCCAGACATAACTGATCTGGAAGTAAACGAAGTCGTAGCAGCACTACGTTCCGGATGGATCACAACAGGCCTCAGAACAAAGGAATTGGAAAGGAAGTGTGCCGAATGGATAGGTACGCCAAAGGCTGTATGTCTCAACAGTCAGACAGCCTGTTCTGAAATGACCCTTAGGCTTCTTGGGATCAATTCCGGGGACGAAGGTATTACAAGCGCTTACACTTATTCTGCTTCAGCATCTGTAGTCAGTCATGTCGGTGCGGAATTAAAACTAATAGACACCCAGAAGAATTCTCTTGAAATGGACTATTATGCTTTGGAAAATGCGATCACAGAGAAGACCAAGGTTATCATCCCTGTTGATCTGGGAGGAATTCCCTGTGACTATGACAGAATTTTCCAGATAGTCGAGAGAAAAAGGAGCATGTTTAGGCCAAGCAATAAGATTCAGGAGGCGATTGGTCGAATCATTATACTTTCTGATGCAGCCCATGCCTTTGGGGCTAAGTGGCATGACAGGATGGTTGGAAGTTTTGCGGATTTTTCCTCTTTTAGTTGGCATGCGGTAAAAAACTTTACCACAGGGGAAGGTGGGTGCGTTACTTGGAGGCATATTGATGGAATCGATGACGAAGAAATCTACCGTCAGTATCAGCTTTTAAGTCTTCATGGCCAATCAAAGGATGCCTTGGAAAAGACGGAGCTAAGTAGTTGGGAATATGATATCGTTGGACTTTGGTACAAGTGCAACATGACTGATGTAACATCTGCAATCGGTCTCAAGCAGTTTGAAAGATACCCTAGTCTTTTGGAAAGAAGGAAAGAGATAATCACGAGATTTGATAAAGCTTTCAAACCTTTGGGTATCAAGGTCTTGGATCATTATTCCGATGATCACCAGTCTTCAGGACATTTGTATATGACATGGATCCCTGGAATCTCTTTAGATCAGCGTAATGAGGTAATCATAAAGATGGCGGAAAGAGGTATTGCTTGCAACGTTCATTACAAACCTCTACCAATGCACACTGCATACAAGAATCTTGGGTTTAATATCAACAAATATCCCAATGCGCATGCTCATTATGCAAATGAAATTTCTCTTCCTCTCCACACATGTTTAACAGATGAAATGGTTGAATTTGTAATCGAAAACTTTCATGAGATCGTACTCGGCTATTTAATGTAAGTCACTTATAGAAAGGATAGAACATGCTGGTTAAACCTTGGAACAAACTCCCGTCTAAAATGCAGGTATGTGCAGTCCGTCCATATTGGGAATCTCTCAGAAGGAAAAATGTCAGCCTCTTCTTTAAAAGAATCTTCGACATTGTAATGTCTGCATTAATTCTTATTGTCCTCAGCCCTTGTTTTTTAATTATTGCCATTGCCATCAAGGTAGACAGCAGTGGGCCAGTGTTCTATCGCCAGGTCAGGGTCACCCAATATGGAAAGGAATTTCAAATCCATAAATTTCGTTCCATGTATGACTCGGCAGACAAGGATGAAAGTCTTGTCACAATCAGGGATGACTCCAGAGTTACCAAGGTTGGTAGGTTTATCAGGAAATATAAGTTCGATGAATTCCCCCAGCTTATAGACGTATTGCATGGAGAACTATCCTTCGTTGGAACAAGGCCAGAAGTACCAAAGTACGTTAACCAATATACTCCGGAGATGTTAGCAACTCTTCTTCTTCCTGCCGGTATAACGAGTGAGGCCAGCATTCAGTACAAAAATGAAAGCGAACTCATTGCTAATGACAATGATGTAGATAAAATATATCTTGAAACAGTCCTTCCTATCAAGATGATGTTGAATCTCGAGGAACTGAAAAAGGAAAATTTCTTTCATGACATCAAAGTAATGTTTATAACTGTTTTTTCTGTTTTTATAATCTAAGCAAAATTGAGGTTATTAGGCTATGTATGATATGCAGGTGTCTATTGTTGTTATAGCTTTGAATTCATCAAATACTATAAGTCTATTATTTGAATGTCTGAGGAAGCAGACATATCCCCCTAATCTAGTTGAAGTAATTCTAATAGATGGGTTATCAGATGATAACACAAAAAAGAAAATGTTTGAATTTCAGAGAACTGAAGATTCTTTCAAGCGGATTGCAGTTCTGGATAACCCTAAGAAAACACTTCCGTGTGGTTGGAATATTGCCCTTGAGGAAATTCAAGGAGAGGCAGTCCTTCGAGTGGATGCTCATTCAACTTTCCCAGATGACTTTATTGAACAGAATGTTAAAGATCTTGGTCGGAATGAAGATATATGCGGGGGAAAAGTTATTAGTTTGCCGGCTGATAAAACAAGATGGAATATTGTATTGAATGAGGCAGAAAACTCAATGTTTGGAGGAAGTTTTGCAGCCTTTCGTCATGCAGATTCTCCAAGATACGTGAGCACTGCAGCTTTTGCAATTTATCGAACATCTGTGTTTGATAAAGTTGGAAAATATAATGAAATCCTTACTAGAACAGAAGATAATGAAATGCATTATAGAATGAGAAAGGCCGGATACAAAATCTTCTATGACCCAGAAATAGTTTCTTATAGAGCTACGAGATCCTCTCTTGGAAGACTGCTTAAACAAAAGTTTCAAAACGGATATTGGATTGGGAGAACATTAGGAATAGAACCTCATTGTTTTTCTCTTTATCATTTTGTTCCTCTCGCTTTTGTACTAGCAATAATTGCTACGATATTTATTGCTTTTACTGGGATTTTTTGGACTTTTGCTATACTTTGGATCGTTTACTTTACGGTAAATTTTGTGATGGCGATGCATTCGGCCGTGAGATGTAAAGATAGGAATATCTCTTTTGTGTGTCTACCAGCTTTGTTTTTGCTTTTACACATTTGCTACGGGATAGGGACAATTTCAGGGGTTTTTCAAATATATAAAAATAAGGGGCTGAAATAGTGAGAAAAGCGGGTATCATTACTCATTATCATGTTCATAACTATGGTGCTGAATTACAATTATACGGTCTGATTAGGGTTTTGGAAAAACTAGGATACTCTGCTTCGGCGTTAAAGTATACTAAAAATTATGATTTCATTAATCCCGAGATTAATGCTAAGTATAAGATTTCATTTAAGTCAATTCCAATTTATTTAAAATACCTGAGGGAGAATGGTATATGTAGGACTCTTTATAACATTAAAAAAAAGATAGTTCTCAATAGCTTCGAAAAAAAATTTTTTACCATCGGAGAATATTACTCAAGTGTAAAGGATCTTGATGCTGTTGTGGTGGGGAGTGATGAAATTTTCAGTCTTGAAGCTGGTCCAAATCCCTGGTATTGGGGGATAGGGGTGCAATGCGACAATGTAATCTCATATGCTGCAAGCTTCGGACCCACTGATATGGAATTCATAAACAAATACAGGTGTAGGGAATTGGTGTATGCCGGACTTAGCAGGATAAGGACCATTTCCGTCAGGGATAAGCATTCCAAAGATCTGGTTGCTGAGATAACTGGTCGAGAGGCGGAGATTGTCTGTGATCCTGTGTTTCTATATGGTTTTGAAGAAGAATTAAAAAAAACAGAAAAGGTATGCGAAGAGAGATTTGCCATTGTGTATGCATACGACGGTAGTATGAATGATAACTCGACCGTTCATGCGATTAGTAAGTATGCCAGCCGATTAGGAATTAAAATTTATAGTATCGGTTACTATCACAATTGGTGTGATATGAACATATGCTGCAGTCCATTGGATGTTTTTCCTTATTTTAGAGATGCGGAGGTTGTTTTCACTGACACGTTCCACGGTTCTGTTCTGTCAATATTATGCTCTACACCACTAGTGGTAAGAATAAATGCAAATGAGAATAAGCTTAGATTTCTTTTAAACCAACATGGATTAGAAAACCAGATTGTGTCTTCCTTTATAGATCTAGAACGAGCAATTGAAAATCCAATAGACTTCAACTCTGTCCTAGAATTTATAAGAAGGCGTCGTGAAATGTCCTTGAGGTATCTTAAGGAGTCGCTGGAGAACACAGAAGAATAACGATGATAACAAAAAGACCCGAATGTACCGGATGTTTTGCTTGCAAACAGATTTGTCCGGTCAAGGCCATTACAATCTCATACGATAAGGATGGATACATGTATCCTGAGGTGGATGTTTCGAAATGTGTTTCCTGTCACCTTTGTGACAAAATATGTCCGATTGACAAGGATGTTTCTGAGAAGAAGAATCAAAAAGTCTATGCATTCATGAACGATGATAGTGAGGTAATTAAAAGAAGCTCCTCCGGTGGATTTTTTCCTGCTATTGCAGAATACGTTATCAAAAAAAAAGGTGTTGTTTTTGGCTGTGTATTTAGTGACAATCTGAAGGCGATTCATCGTTCAGCCAAAACTTTAGAAGAACTGTGCTATATGCAAGGATCAAAATATGTGCAGAGCTATGTCGGAGATACATATATCGAGGCTGAACAGGATCTGAAAAGTGGAAAACTTGTTCTTTATTCAGGAACACCATGCCAGATCGATGGTCTGAATTTCTATCTAAAGCAAAAATATGCGAACCTAATCACTGTTGACATCATATGTCATGGAGTCCCAAATCAGATAATGTTAGATAACGAGCTAAGATGGTTCGGGTACAAAAACGGCGGGTCGGTCACTAAAATTAACTTCAGGGATAAAAGCGTTAATGGATGGAATTTGATTGGAAGCATTTCTATTGGAAATAAAAAACATTTATTATATCCTTATAACAATCCATATTATTTTTTCTTCGATAGTGGTAATTCTTACAGGGAAAGTTGTTATACATGCAAATACGCGAATTTGAATCGTATTAGTGATTTTACAATTGGGGATTTCTGGGGGATTGAAAGGTCTAACATTACTTCTCCAGAGAATTTGGCCAAAGGTGTATCGCTTATTATTGTGAATTCTGAAAAGGCGGAACGTATATTGCAGTTAGTTCGGAGTAACGGTTTGTGCATCGAGCAGGAAATGTCGTCAGCCCTAAGAGAGAATAATCAGCTTATCCATCCGGTACCTATGGCTAAACGGGATCCAACTTTGATTTTCCTCTACCATGAGGCTAGAATGGAAGAAGTCGATTTAGAGTTTAAAAGAAGACTTGGCAATACAAAAATATTAAAGATGATAAAAACCTTTGTTCCTGTATCACTAAAGTTTAGATTGAAAAGGTTGAGGCGCAATGGCTAGAGAAAATATTTATATATCTGTAATCATTCCTTGTTTCAACTGTAGCAAGTGGATAGAGAAGTGCTTGAAAGCTTTGGAGTCCCAGATATTTACAGATTTTGAGGTGATTTGCATTGATGACTGCTCAACTGATAATACAATGGAAGTGATTTCCTCTATCAAAGAATCATCGTTGCTAGACATCACTATATTACACAACAGCATCAATCAAGGACCTGCCAAATCAAGAAACAAAGCAATTTCTATTGCGAAGGGGAAATATCTGGCATTTTGTGACTCCGATGACTGGTATGAAGATGACTTTTTGGAAAAGATGTATTACAAACTTGTCGATCACGGTGCGAATTTAGTCATGTGCAATTATAGAAAGGTGTTTGAATCAGGGAGAGTTCCAGAAGCCATTCAGTATCTGCCAAATAAGGCTTTATCAAATGAAGAGTATATGGTGTATAGCAAGTCGTCATTATGTTTACTTATGTTCGAATCCCACATAATTGATGACTTGATAATTCCTGATCTCCGGAATGGAGAAGATGTGGCCTCAGTTCCTTGTATAGAAGTTAGAGCTAAAAAAATAGTTGCGGTCAATGAGGTGTTGTATAATTATCGGATCCGGCGTGATTCCTGTTCCAATCGAGTTTCGCCAAAGGTATTTGAATCCCTAAGTAATGCATTCCGATTTATTGAAGACAACTGTACTAGTGAATACAAGAATGCTTTAGAGTACATCGGGATTAAGACCGTACTGTATGGAGCAATCGTTAATGGGTTGAAGGCGAAGACAAATCGTTCGCAAATTTTGAATTCCATTGAAGATTTTGAGAGAAAGTATCCCGATTGGTACAGTAATAGGTACCTTTGTATATTCCCGAGGACTAAGAGAATCTTTTTATTTTGTATCAAACATAAAGCCTTGAGACTAGCATATTTGATTGCCAAAGTTCATGAAAAGGTATCTGTATGAGGAATAATGGGCTGAATATAAGAATTAATCGACAAACTATTAAGTTGCCCAACTTAATGAAGTATGCATTACTGTACCTTTCGGGAACGGTATTTATGTTTTTCTTTGGTCCGATTACCTGGAAAGTAAAGAATCCCGGAATAATACTATTTTATCTGATTTTGTACAATGTGGCCTTAGGCTTTGGGTATTGGATCGGTATCCGTAGGGTTCGAACAAAAGAGGAAAACAAACCTGTTTCATGTCATAATCTTTCCAAGACTGGCTCACAACGAATTACTCAATTGCTGGTTCTAGGAATATTTTTTGACATACTGATGATTATCCGAATGGCGAACACCCTAAATATTTCAGAAATTCTTTCTAAGATGATTAATGGGCTTGTTGCTCCGGCAATGCAGTATAGCATCTACTTTCAGGAAGCGACAGCTGGTAATCTGTATGGTGGATCAATTTTTTCTTTGTTTATAACCTTAGGTGCACCTATTTGTGTAGCAGGAATTATTCTTGCAGTTTTTTTTTACAAGGATTTGTCTGCCTCCAGCAAGGTGGCGTGCTGGATTCTAGTTACTCTGCACTTTGGGTCGAAGCTGATCTCATCAGCAAACGAAGGAATTTTCGATCTAGCGATTTATATCGGAGTGTCCGTTTACATGAGAGCTATCAATGAGAATTTGACTAGCAAACGGGGGAATATTTCCAAAAAATGGCGCATGTTATTAGTGATTGTCCTAGGGATTATTCTGGTCGGTATAGCATTAACATATTTTAAGAACAACATCATGGGCAGAACTCTAGGTAACTTTACTTTTGGTACACTAGGGGAAAACTACTACGATCCAAACTCAGGTATCAATAAATACATTCCTGAGCCTTTGTTTATAGTCTTCGTTTACCTAATTGCATATCTTTGCCAAGGATACTATGGGTTTTCTTTATCCACATTGGTTGATTGGGTTCCTATGTTCGGAATGGGGTTCTCCTCATTCCTCAGAAGAAATGTATCAGATATATTGGGGGTAGATTTGTTCGAACTGTCATATCAAAAGCGAATCGAAAGCGTTGCAAACTGGGGAGGCTTAAAAAACTTCCATTCTGCGTATACGTTCTGGGCGAATGATGTTACCAGATTTGGTGTGATTTTCGTAATGTTCTTTATAGGATACAAATTTAGTAGTTATTATCATGATTGCGTCGTAAAGTGCAAAATGACGTCGATTGTTATGATGCCTTTGATGGTTACCTTGATCTTGTACCTACCGATGAATAATAAGATATTTGTGCAGCCGACTTCATTTTTATTGATCATGTACATCTTCCTGATAAATTTCTACAACAAACATAAACATAGGAGATAATAGGCTTGTGCGATAGATATAATAGTTTGGAAGTCCTATTTGTTTCTAGTGTATGCAGTACTGATAAGTATAGCTGGGTTGTAAAGCAAAGGATTGTTTCCAGTCTCGATCCATATCAAAGGCTGTTTTCTGCATTTGTTGAAGGTTTATCAGCCAATGGATGCCACGTTACTTGTATCAGCGCTCTTCCTTTATCAATTTCTAACTGCTCCATTTCTGCTTTCTCACGAGAGGAAGAGAGTGTGGAAAGCGTGGATTACATTTATCCCGCATTTAGAATGGGTAGGCTGTCAAGGATTCACGATCTGTTTCGTAATACAAAAATAGAAATAATCAAATGGTATTCACAGACCAAAGGAAAGAGGCGAATAATAATTTGTGACTCTTTAGTTTTGATGTGTTCGAATCCTTGTAGAAAATATATGCAACGGAAAAGACTTCCCGTCATTGCATATGTAACGGACTATCCATCACTTGCAACATCGATTAAGAAACAGAGTAAAAAGGTTAAGGCATTGTGCCAAAAACTTTTTGATACATATGCCGACAACGATCTGAAGAAATATAACGGATATATACTTGTTGCCGATGCACTTAAAGAAAAGATAGGTATTTGGCACAAGCCATACATAGTATTAGAGGATATAATTTCGATTAAGAATCTTGTCTTAAAAAATAATTCAAAAAACAAAAAATTTACTATCATATATGGTGGGGCACTTTGTACGCGGTTTGGAGTTGAGATACTGGCGGATGCTGTCCATATGTCTACAAATCAGTTACTGAGTCTAGAATTTTATGGTAGTGGGGAAAGCGTCGAATACATAAAATTACTTTCTCAAAAAGATAATAGAATCCGATGGCGGGGGATTGTAACTTATGGAGAATTGCAAAAAATTCAAGCAAATGCAGATCTTCTTGTAAATCCCAGACCAAGCAATGAGACCTTTTCTGCTTATTCATTCCCATCTAAAACGTTGTCATATATGCTAACTGGTACACCGGTCTTATCTACAAGAATACCTGGAATACCCAAAGATTATGATGAATATCTTCTATGGTTTGACGGGGAATCCGCAGCTGAAATGGATTGTCGAATTAGAGAAGTTATCTCTCTTGGTAGTGAGAAACTGATAGAAATAGGTGCCAAAGCCAAGCAATACGCAATTCATAAAAAGAATCCGGTCGTTCAAACTCGAAGAATTCTGGATTTTGTCGTTCGTGAATTTTTGATGTAAAGTTAATGAAAACCAACAAGGAAATTAAAGCAGGCATTGGATATATAGTTGGAGGGGTCTTGATAAAAGGAATCGCTTTTATTACTACTCCAGTTTTTACGCGACTACTTACACCAAGTGAATTTGGAATTCTTAATTTATTTCTTTCCTATGAAGCAATATTGGCAATGCTTATGGGATTCCAATTCGCTGCGAGCATTAAGAGTGCGAACATTTTATTTTCACAAAACGGGAACACCCTCATCGAATATGCAAGAACAGTGGTTTTACTTGTTTTCGGACATTCATTATTTGTATTGATTATTACTAATGTGTTTAATAGTCAAGTATTGGCTCTAACTGGGATTGCCAACCGACTTATGATTAATTTGCTAGTTTTGATTTCATGTGGCAATGCAATTCTAACCGTATATAATTCATATGTATCGATCAGCTACTCATACAAAAAGTATGTTGCGATAGCAATGATCAATGCTGTTTCGAATATTGTAATATCACTTGTTCTGATCTTAACTTTGATGAGGAGTAAAGCTGCTTTCGGGCGAATACTTGGATATGTGATACCGTACATTATGGTTTCTATTTATGTAGTTTATGTTTTCTTCAGAGGACAGAAAAAAACTTGTATTGTGCAACGCAAGTATTTAAAATTCGCATACAGATACAGTACTCCACTGCTTCCACATGGTTTTGCTGAGGTAATGTTGGGACAATTTGGAAAGTTGACGGTAAACAACAATCTCGGTAAATCTTCCATGGGGATTTATAGTCTGTCGTACAACGTATACTCCATAATCGGAATAATTAGGATCGCGATGGATTACGTGTTCGGTCCGTTTTTCTTTGATAAAAGAAAGACTGGAGACATCACAACCCTAAGGAGAACAATCAGTGCCTACAGCAGATCCCTAGCGATTGTATCAATTGGAATAATGCTACTCTCTTCAGAGATAGTGAGAATATTGGGGTCTCCTGAATATTTTGATGCGAGGTTTACGGCAATTCCGCTTGTATGTGCTAGTTACTTTGTGTTTATCATATCTGTAATCTCGCAAGAAGAATACTATTCTCAAAGGACTCATTTGGTATCAATTGCATCTGTCATCACGATGGGTTTAAATATTGTGCTCAACTTAGCACTTGTTCCAATGTACGGTAGTTTAGGTGCCGCTATCGCTACGGCTATTTCATATCTAATAATGATTTGGATACATGCCTACATTGTTATTCACGTGTTAGTGAGTAAAACGTTTGATTGGAGATCCATTGTTCTTGATTGTGCATTTGTACTTGTAATGGCATTTATTTCATTCATTGTTGTTGATATGGTGATAATTAGATTTTGCTGTCTCACAGTTATGGCTGGGCTTGGGTTATTTCAATTCCATTCTTTGCTTCAGATTGTCAATAAAAAGAGAAATTAGTATGAGTAATTTATTGTTAATTAGTAAAGATATTCTAATCAAGGATTATCTGAGCCCCTATGGGAATGTTGATTATTTTACACCAAATATTTCTGAACTTGCTTCCATGGGCACAATCTTTAAAAGACATTATACCGCAGCTCCATCAACAGCTATGGCTTTTACCAGTATGTTTACCGGGAAGTATCCTTATGAGACCGACAGGAAAAAGTATACTGAAGTAGATGAATACCAAGGTATCACACTTTTTGATCGATTATATGACCAAGGTTATGAGGTTAAAGTATTGTGGGATCAGAGATATGTCTACCTAGCGCAACGATATTCAAAATGTTATGGGAAACATACTCAATTTTACAATGTCGAATGGCTTACAAAGGATATTCCACCGCATGTTCCCGGGAAATATGATGATCTATCCTACAGGAACGAGTATACTGAAAAATTGCTAATTGAAATACGTAAATTCCTTGATAGAGTTGTAGGGAACAGGGACAACGTATTCCTTTGGATTCATTTACCCCATGTCCTAGCAGGAAGAAATACTTATGGTTCGGATATTGATATTTTTGACATAATTGTAGGTTATTGTCGTGAGTACTTCAACGACAACAATATTTTTATTACTGCAGATCATGGTCATATGAACGGAACTCACGGGAAATATGGTTACGGGTTTGATTTATATGAGCAGGCGATCAATATACCCTTAATTACGCCAAAGATAAACAGTTCCGATGAAATATTGTTTCCAACTTCAAATATCCAATTGGAAGAAATAGTCATCGATAGAAAAGTCACTGAACTTCCGTATGTTATTTCAGAGACAGCCTACTATGAACAGCCACACAGGAAATTGGCTATTATACAGGGAAAATATAAATACGTATACGAGAAGCAGATGGATAGAAGGTACATATTTGATCTTTCATGGGATCCCTATGAAAATGTAAATTTTGCTTATCCAGAAATCTACGATGTAGATAGGAAGCAATACTTTGCCATTAGCCAACGTATACACTATAAAAACTGGGATGTGATTCTCTCCAAATTGGAAGAACTTGACTCAATTCGTAATAAAATATGGAAAAACCCAACCTGGTATGTTGATCAGTATGAGAAGGTAAAATACGTTGTAAAGCGTATGGCTGTAAAGCTATTGAAAAAATAGAGATAATCAGTATGAAAGTATTAATTTTAAATCTGGTATTGGAAAACGCATAGGAATGTTAATTTCGAGCATCCTAATTATATAACTGAATTTTCATTATTTAGACTATTAAATCAATACTGTTAAATCAGTAATAATATTTCATTTATTGGAATTTCTCCATTATGCCCTTGAAATGGGAGTGACTGTTATCAGAGTAATATTTTTCAAATATTTTCTCTAGCGGTGCGCCTTGATTGGGTAATGTGTAGACTCTTAATCTCATGGGTCATCCTGCCCAAAAGAGTGAAGGATTGGTTGATCAATAATAATAAACTACAGATTGGTATTTTTAAATAAGTAATAAGGTTGGATAGGGTCTATGAGCTTCGTTAACAAAACAATATTAATCACTGGCGGCACCGGCTCCTTCGGCAATGCTGTACTTGAACGTTTTCTTAATACCGACATAGCGGAGATTCGCATCTTCAGCCGTGACGAGAAGAAGCAGGACGACATGCGTCACTCCTACAAGAACAACAAGATCAAGTACTACATCGGGGATGTGCGCGACTACCGCAGTATCCGCGATGCACTTAATGGTGTCGACTTCGTTTTCAGCGCCGCAGCCCTTAAGCAGGTTCCCTCCTGTGAATTCTTCCCCATGGAAGCGGTGAAGACCAATGTCATCGGCACCGACAACGTCTTAACGGCCTGCATCAATGCAGGGGTGAAGAAGGTCATCTGTCTCTCCACCGACAAGGCAGCCTATCCCATCAATGCCATGGGGACCAGTAAGGCAATGATGGAGAAGATTTTTGTTGCCAAGTCTCGTACTGTAGCAGAAGATAAGACTCTCATCTGTGGAACACGATACGGCAATGTTCTTTGCTCCAGGGGATCCGTAGTCCCTCTTTTTGTTGAGCAGATCAAGGCTGGCAAGCCGCTGACGGTTACCGATATCTCCATGACCCGCTTCATCATGACCCTCGATGAGGCTGTGGATTTGGTGCTCTATGCATACGAGCACGCCCGTACAGGTGACATCCTGGTGCAAAAGGCACCTGCAAGCACCATTGGCGATCTTGTCCAGGCAGTGAAGGAACTCTTCCATGCAGACAATGAGATAAAGACCATAGGCATCAGGCATGGGGAGAAGATGTACGAGACGTTGCTCACCAACGAGGAGTGCGCCCATGCCTTAGACCTTGGCAACTTCTATCGCGTGCCTGCAGACAACCGAGACCTGAACTATGACAAGTACTTCACCGACGGTAAAGTCGGCAGAGCAACATTGACCGAATTCAATTCGAGCAATACCCGGCTGTTGTCAGTCCAGGAGATCAAGGATGTCCTTTTAACCCTACCCTACATTAAGGAAGAACTTGCCAAGTGGGGGAGGAGCGAATAATGAGATTTCTCATCCTCGGGTGCAACGGCATGGCCGGGCACACTATATCCAGATACATGCAGTATCAGAGACACGACGTGCTCGGTTTCGACCGGACCATCTCCCCGTTCGTAAGAAGCGTTGCCGGAGATGCCACTGATACGGATGCCCTAAGGGCTTTGATTGAATCTGAGAAATTCGATGCAGTCATCAATTGCATCGGGATACTGAATCAGTTTGCCGAGGACCGTAAGGCTCTTGCAGTATTCCTCAATTCCTATTTGCCTCACTTTCTGGCTGAAACAACCGCGAAAATGGATACGCAGGTCATCCATATGAGTACCGATTGCGTTTTTTCAGGTAAGCGTGGAGGCTACACCGAACAGGACCTGCGGGACGGGACGACGTTCTATGATAGGAGCAAGGCACTGGGCGAGCTAGAGGACGGCAAGAACCTGACGTTGAGGAACTCCATCGTCGGACCGGATGCCAATGCGAAGGGAATCGGCTTGTTCAACTGGTTCATGCAGCAACAGGGGCCAATCAGCGGCTATACCAAGGCCATGTGGACCGGACAGACCACGCTCCAGTTGGCTAAGACCATGGAGCAGGCTGCCAAGGAAAGGGTGAGCGGCCTGATCAATGCAGTACCCGAAGAATCAATCAGCAAATATGACCTGCTGTTGTTATTCAACAAGTACTTCCGTGGAGGGTCCATCCAGATCAATCCCAATGCGGATTTTGCGGCTGACAAGTCCCTGAAGCGGACACGATTTGAATTCAGCTATAGGATTCCTGATTACGAGAAGATGGTATATGAGCTGCATGAATGGGTAATGGCCCACAGGGAGAGCTATCCCCATTATCATCTATAATTACCACCAGAAGGACAAGGCATGCGCAAACTGAAGTTGATGACCATAGTAGGGACCAGGCCTGAGATAATAAAGCTTTCCGAGACCATTAAGAAATGCGACCGGTATTTCGACCACATTTTGGTGCATACCGGGCAGAACTACGACTACACACTCAACGAGGTATTCTTCAATGAATTGGGAATACGCAAGCCCGATCATTATCTCGGGGTTGTGGGAAGCAATCTGGGAGAGACCATAGGCAATGTGATTGCAAAATCATACAACCTGATGGTGGAGCAATCTCCCGATGCATTGCTGGTTCTCGGGGATACCAACTCATGCCTGTCGGTCATTTCTGCGAAAAGGCTGAAGGTTCCGGTATTCCATATGGAGGCCGGGAACAGGTGCTTCGATGAGAATCTTCCCGAAGAAATCAACAGGCGGATAGTTGATGTCACAAGTGATGTAAATTTGTGTTATTCGGAGCATGCCCGACGGTATCTGAATGCATCCTCCGTCCCCAAGGAAAGGACTTTTGTGGTCGGATCCCCCATGGCTGAAGTACTGGGAGTGCATCTAGAGAAGATTGAACAATCCACTGTACTTGATACGCTGGAGATTGAAGCTGGTAAATACTTCCTGTTGTCTGCACACCGGGAGGAGAACATCGACAACGAGAAGAATTTTCTCTCGCTGACGAATGCAATCAACGAGATTGCAGAGGCATATGGTCTTCCAATCATCTACAGCATGCATCCAAGAAGCCGGAAGTTTGTGGAGGCGAGAAATTTCAAGTTCCATCCCTTGGTGCGAAAATGCCAGCCATTCGGATTCTTTGATTACAACTGTCTCCAGAAACATGCCTATTGCGTAATCTCTGACAGTGGGACTCTGCCGGAGGAAGCTGCCTATTTCAAATTCCCTGCCGTTTCCCTCCGTACTAGTACTGAGCGGCCTGAGGCCATGGATAAGGGTGCATTCATTATAGGTTCAATTCAGGACGAGCAAGTCTCCCAGGCTATTGATTTGGCTGTATCAATGTTCATAGAGGGCAATGTCAGTTCTGTTGTTGATGATTATTCTGACACAAATGTGAGCACGAAGATTGTCAAGATTATTCAGAGCTATACAAGTATTGTTAATAATGTGGTGTGGAAGAAGTGAGTACATTTTTGATCATATATTCCAATTTTCCGGATTAGTACATCGGTGCCAGACAATATGAAGTGACCTCTCAGTGTAGACAGCATCGCAATTTTCGGCATTTCCAGCATTCCAATTTTCCGGATTGGAAAAGACATGGTTTTTGTAGACAGCATCGCAATTTTCGGCATTTTGAGCATTCCAATTTTCCGGATTGGAAAAGACATGGTTTTTGTAGACAGCATCGCAATTTTCGGCATTTTGTAGACAGCATCGCAATTTTCGGCATTTCCAGCATTCCAATTTTCCGGATTAGAAAAGACATGGTTTTCCCGCCTTTTGTGAAAAGGTACTTTTTAAACGTAATTGAATTTTCGGGGTTGTTGGTTACCGGGTAGCCTCGGAAGATGAAGAAGTGTTTTCATCTTCCTCTATTGTGGGAGCCTTCTCGTCGATGGACAGCAGGGTCCCACGACCGTAGAGGATGTTGATGATCTGCAGCACCTTGAAGTCGTCGCCGATCAAATGGCGCGGCCAATCTTCAAGATGATGATGGGTCGTGACAAATGTGGCGCGGATCTTCTTTTTGGTCTTCGGGCTGAGATGATCGTCGATCCTGGTTCTGAGCAACACATAGAGGCTGTCAAGCAGATCAGCATCATGGATGTTCATGCAGGCGAAATCGTCGATGATCAAACACTCCACCTTGGTGAGTATCCTATACAGGGTATTGCTGGAGGGAAGTCTCCCATGGGTTTGCAGCACCTCCATCAGATGATGAAAATCGATGAAGCGCGCCGATTTTCCCTCCCTGCACAATCGGTCGCCCAATCCGATGGCGACCTTCTCCTTACCGCAATCGGGGGGACCATAGAGAACGAGATTCGGTTTCCGGCTCCTGTCGGTGAGACAATCGAGAGTCATGAACGTATCATACACCTCCTTGTCCGTCTTTGACAGACAGGATGCATCAAAATCGGAGAGGGTGGGGTGATCGGGATACCCGGGAAGGAACGCCTCCTCCAGAAGCTTGTTTACGGTATCGTTTTCCTTGGCTGCAACCGCGTCGATGATGGAATCGGCGATCTCCTCCTGCAGCTCAGGATGTGATTCAAATAGGTTTGCAAGAATGCCTCCAAGATACCGATTGTTGAATGAGGCGATATCCTGCAGTACCTGCTTGGTAAACTGGTCACGCATAGATCAGCTTCCAGTCAACCGAGATCTTCTGCGGCAGGTTGCCACCAAGCCATCGGGAGATGTTGGAATGGATATGCTTGGATCGTTTCTGTTTGAGCTTTCCCGAGTGCCTGCTGTGGCAATACTGATGCCGAACATGAACGGGCAAGTCGCGCTTACCCAGGATGACCAACTTGCCGTCGAAGTAGCCGAAGATGGTATCCTCAAGGTCGATTATCTTGCCCTCGATCCCGGCAAAGCGCATATCGACATTGAATACCCTGCCACGGAAGGCAACGCATCCATCCTTGGAAACCTTGGCTGTGGTATCCTCCAGATAGGGAATCCGGGGGAGTGGGTTCAGGTTCTCTGAGCCAAGGCGATCATACGGAATTTCCATGGTGGTCATGTGCTCCTGGTGGTTCACTTCATCACACCACTGAATTGCCTGCTCATTCAGATCGATCAGCGAGTGCCCCGTCTTCTTGGGAAGCATAGGCATGAGGCCTTCTTTAAAATATTTCACGACTCGCTCGACTTTGCCTTTTTGTTGAGGTCTCCTTATCCTGCAAAGAGTTATGTCGAATCCGACATGGTCCGCGAAGGCGGTGAACTCAGGAATCAGCTTCCGTTCGAGCGAGTTGCCACCCTTGGTGGTAAGACAGCGATTCACGATCTGGGGCATGTTGTCAAAGAGCACTTCCTTGGTGCTTCCACCGTAATACGTGAAGGCGTTTTCGATGCATCTGATCAAGGTCATCGTGGTCATCTCGGTTACGAATTCCACATACCGCATTCGTGAATAGCCGAGGATCATGAAGAAAGCGTAAATAGGGCGTTCAATACCATCGATGGTTGCCGAGAACCCTTTGAACGAAGCCCAGTCAGCCTGGGCTTGCTGGCCGGGGGATGTTTCATACCGGATGGCTGCCATGTCCAGATCGTATTTGATTTTTCTCACGGCTTTGGTAACCGTCGACAATGACAGACAGGCACCGAGTCTTATGAGAAGCTGGAATATGGATGTGGCTTGCATATCTCCGCGCTGGAGTTGTTCCTTGATGAAAGTCTGGTACGGGGTGATCAACAGATTTCCCGGAGTGGAAGTCCTGCGGTAAATATCCTGATCCTCACACCTGGTGAGCACATTCGTGATCGTATCTGGGTGTACGTGGTATTTCTCGGCAAGTGCCTGCTTCGTGAACAGTCCTGTCTGGTAGTCGCTACGGATGAGCGGTGCGTCTGATGTGATCAAGGTTGGCTCCTCTGGTACGATCATTCGATCCTGAAAATATGATATGGGGCAACTAAATTAGATTATGAGTAGGGGATGGAGTTCCTGTCAATGAATAACTCTGAAGAATCCAAACAAAAACTTGAAGGAGTAGAGACAAAGCCGGATATTGATATCGGCAAAGCCATAGCGACTCTGCGTCAAACTCTTCTTCTTTCCATCTCTGAGTTTTCCATGAGGACAGGATATTCTCGGGTTCATCTTAGCCGCGTGGAAGCGGGGGAGCGGAAAGTCACTCCAGAAATGATCGAGACCGTCAGGAAAGCTTTCCATCTTGATGCATCTTGGCCAGATTGTGTTGATCTTCCGAGCAGTGACAATGCTGTGGATCCTTCGGTTGCTGACCTCAAGACGTTGAGCAGCATTGAAGCAACCAAGGAAAGGCTGTTTGCTTTGAGAAAGGAACTTGAGCTTAACCAGAAGGAGTTTGCGAAGCTCACAGGAATCTCGGTAGCCAATATCGAGGCAGTTGAGTATGAGAGAAGAAAGCTGACGATGCGAATGGCAAAAAGGATAGAGGATGCCTGTGGTATCGGGACTGAATGGTTGCTGCACGGGGATGAGGGCGCGAAATATCATCCGTGTGGACAGAGAATGAACAGTTTCTTGAAAAGACATCCCGAAGCCAGAAAGCTTGTGTGGGAAATGATGGAGCGCGAAAACGATGTGTAATCGCTCCGATTTTTGATCAGAGAAGCGCGTCATTCTTTTAGGAATACCTCGAATGGATGTAGCCTGCATATCTCCGCGCTGGAGCTGTTCCTTGATGAAGGTCTGGTACGGGGTGATCAGCAGATTCCCCGGAGTGGAAGCCCTGCTATAGATATCCTGATCCTCGCACCTAGAGAGTACATTCGTGATCGTATCGGGGTGTACGTGGTATTTCTCGGCCAGCGCCTGTTTAGTGAATAGCCCTGTTTCATAGTCGCTACGGATGAGCGGTGCGTCTGATGTGATCAAGGGTGGCTCCTATTCCAAATCACATTATTGAAAAATATGATTTGTGTAACATATCAAGATTGTTATTCAGAAGGATTCTGCTGTCAATGGATATCGACTCTGAAGCAAAAACAAGTGAAGAAGCCCATACGGATATTCTGGAAAAAGATATCGGGAAGGCTATCACAATATTGCGTAAAAGCTATCAACTTTCCATTTCAGCTTTCTCCATGAGAACAGGGTATTCCAGGGTCCATATCAGCGAGGTGGAATCAGGCAAGAGAAAAGCAACCGATGAATTGATAAGCGTCATACGGAATGTTTTTCATCTTGATTCTAATTGGCCTTTCTCTGAGGAACGGCCCGGTGACCCAGATGGTAACAAACTTCATCGGAAATTCAGTGAACAAGAAGAACTGAGCAGCATCAAGGCCGTTGCAGAGAGGTTGGTGGACTTGAGAAAGGAACTGCATATCAACCAGAAGGATTTCGCAAAGCTGACAGGAATTTCAGTGGCTATCATCGAGGATGTTGTGTATGGCCGTAGGAAGTTGACCTTGAGGATGGCTCAGCGAATAGAGGACGCCTGCGGTATCGGTACTGAATGGTTGTTGCATGGGGATGAGGACGCGAAGTATCTTCCGTGTGGACAAAGAATGACCAGTTTCTTGAAAAAACATCCAGAAGCCAGAAAGCTTGTGTGGGAGATGATGGAGGAAAAAGGGTTTTGACACATCTCCTTCCGTTTGAAGATTGGGTGTGTGGGATCAAGGATAGCTCCTTCGTCAGCAGTGGTTTTGAATCAATGCTTTACTATTTTGGCGTTTCAAAGTATATTTTTATGGAGATTTAGGCATTTGTCAATCAAAAAGAGGGTTGAAAACAAGGAGATAGAACACTCACCGGACAATACGGTCTGCGAGACGATTGTGCTGTTGAGAAACAGGCTTCAGCTTTCTAAAGCCGATTTTGCAAAAAGGATCGGCTACTCTCTCGCCCATTTGCGCAGGGTTGAAAAGGGAGAGAGCCTTCCGACGATGGAAATGATTGAATCCATCATCAAGGAGTTTCAACTGAATCCTACATGGCCGTTTCTTGATGAGGGAGAGGACCTCTTTACAGAAACATCCAGACTGCAGGCTGATGAGGTCTCATCATCTGCCGGTAGCAGGTTGGTACAATGGCGTAAGGGAAAAGGGATACAGCAAAAGGAACTGGCGGCTATAGCGGGAATTTCTCTTCCCAATCTGGTGGAAGTTGAATTCGGACGCAGAAGGATGACGACTCGATTTGCAAAGAAGATCGAGGACGCATGTGATATAAGCGCATCTTGGTTGCTGTATGGAGATGAGCAATCGAAGGAAAAGCCCTGTGGGGACAAGATGATCGACTTTCTCAGAAAGACACCAGAAGCCAGAAAGCTTGTGTGGGAGATGATGGAGTGCGAAGACGATTGACGCGCATTCTTTTTTGGCCTATAATATCAATATTCTGAACATTAAGAATAACAATATTAATAATAAGAACAATAATAAAAATGGAGGAAATTTGCTTATGGACGACCTGAATTCCTTGTTGAAAACCGCAATCGATGAGACCTCGCATGTGCGGGAAGGGGAGATCTTCCTGGTAAAGGATCTGTTCAAGGGATACGAGTGGAACCGTATTCCCAAGGGGGACCGATTCATGCTGGGCTCCATGTTCCTCAGCTATATCGGCACACATGACTGCAAGGTTACCGTTACCGACAAAGGATCCTCGGGCCAGCAGCGGTATCAGAAGCATTAAGATCAGAGCTACAGGGTGGTTTGCCAATTCGGGTATCCCGGAAGCGATGTGATACCAGTAGAGCATATACAGATTTTAACGAAAGGGTTGCAGAATCCATCAATTTGGTATAGGAACTATCTCTGAGCGTGCAATGGAAGTTTAACCCACATGCTTTACTACAACCAGATGAAGGGGAGTGTAAGACTCATGGTAACACCTACACCCAAGAAACGCAAAACCACAGCAATCATCGACGAATCCCGCATGGATCAGATCAAGGCTTTCGTGCAAGGTGCCGTCTATTGCTATTGCAATGTCGCCGACAAAGGATCGAAGTTCTCGGCGCGAGACCTGTTCGGTGCATATGACAGCCTATGGAGTGCCACTCCATTGAAGGCATTGCATCAATGGCATACGGATAACGATGCTGACGACCCGGCAGGGATGGCGGGAAAGGACCTTGGATGGATCCTGCTCGATGTACTCGATAGTGATGTCCGCCAGTTCCGTAAGAGCAAGGAAGTCGTAAATGTCTATGAATGGCTGCCCTCCGAGGAAGTAGGAGTCTGATCAGATCAGGATGGAAGCCCCCCAGGTTGAGGTCATTTTCTTACCAAGACCATCATGGGGGACTTTTACTTGAAATTGAGTAAAAGTCTATACACGCTTCAGATCGCCCTTCTCATCATATCAGGCGGGACAATCCCGCACTCGGGACAGCCGATGCTAGCGGGTGTCCCCATACTGTCCCAAGAGGCAACTTGTGCCAAAACAAAACATAAGCGAGGCTTTGGGACAGTGGGACAAGAACTCATATAACAAGAGTTTTATTGATGGAAGAGGGATGGATGCAACGCGAGCACCCGTATACACGCGTATACATTTATAGGGCGTAGTGTCCAGTCTGTCCAGCTGTCCCAGCAGCGGGTGAACACAACTGGCGTTCACAACACAACTTTTTTCCTTATATTCAAAATCGATTTCCCTTATAGGGAAGAACCGGCCTGCAGGCGCATACCCGCGTTAGCATATATAAGGGAAAAGTTGTTCAGTTGTGTCACTTGTGATCACAAGGGGATGATGTCGTATCCGTCGATTGGCCTGGGGGAGACACTTTAGCGCAAAATTGAGCGAAAGTATCGCCCTCAGGGGTGCTCATCGGGAAGAACATTGAAGAGCTGTACGGACCCGGTTCTTATCCACTTTGCCGGTGGCCGAAGAGGTTCTTGGGAACCAGCGACTCTCTGGGGAACAGCACGTCGATTGTTCCCGAGTTCCCGCCAAAGCAATGGGCACATGTGCGGTAACACGCCATGTGTCGTTGCCAAATCTACAATTATGGAGGATTTGTTCTTATGTTCCTGAAATATCATTTGTCATCATTATCAATACTATATGGAGAGAAGACCAGCGCGGCATGCCCGTATGCACATATTCACGCGTATAGGGGTTTTTCGGCTCTTGGGTACGACGTTCGGAACAACCGCATGGCATGAACTTTCGCTCATCTCTGGGCTAAAGCATCAATTCGATCAATGTGATGGTGAAGGGGATGATTCAACAGCGAAGGAACAAGAATCAGCTCGTTCCAAGTTTGTTCTACAACTCGTTCCACAAGAAATCGACGAAATCCATCCTGGAATACAGGTTTTCAAGGTTTTGGAACAATGGAACAAGAAAATACTAAAAAGACTTTTATGAGGAGAACAGAGGGAAGAGGAAGCACGGATACGCCTATACGCACGCGTATAATATATAGGGATTCCTTGTTCTGCTTGTTCCTTCGTTCCATGATGGGATGGGTTGTTTCTTGATTTTTGGAAACTTCTCAAAATCGACTTGCATCCGCATGGCAGGTGACGGTCGTGACAGTCTTATCCAAGACTTCGTATTAAGGGGTTTTTTAGGGAAAAAAGAGCCTATAGGGGGTTTTAGGAATAGAGTTTCACGACCTGCACCGCCATGATACAGCCAAAAATCTGAAGGATCAGCCCATCTTTGGAAAGTACCCTACTGAACTGTAGCGCATTATGACCACCAAGCCTATGGAAACGGAAAAAGCATAAGTAAGAGGCAACAAGGGGACAATCTATCCCCCTGTTGTTATTCAAAAGCCTTACTTTCCATTTCACGATGTCAGAAATAATGGTAAAATAAGTAGAAGGCGGTGATAAAATTGGCAACACTAATTGCAGCAGAATACAAACAATTTGAAGATATAAAGCACACTACTGAAAACGGCATAGAGTTTTGGTATGCCCGTGAACTTGCTAGTGTCCTTGATTATACCCAATGGCGTAATTTCACAAAGGTAATTGATAAGGCGATGTTGTCCTGTCAGAACAGCGGTTTTGAATGTGCAGACCATTTTCTTGAGGCCAGAAAAATCGTGGAGGCAGGTGCAACCTCTAAGCCGATAAATGATTTTCAGCTTTCACGCTATGCCTGCTATCTTATCGTACAAAACGGCGATCCACGCAAAGAGCCTATTGCTCTCGGTCAAACCTATTTTGCTATACAAACCCGCAGACAGGAAATAGCTGATCGGTTCAATGAGCTTGACGAGGATAATAAACGCCTTGTTATCCGTGGCGAGGTCACAAGTTGGAACACTATGCTTGTGGAAGCAGCACATAAAGCGGGCATCACCGACCAGTTGGAATATGCTCAGTTTCAAAATGCAGGCTACATGGGATTGTATGGCGGCTTGACCGCCGCAGATATTCACAGACGGAAAAAACTCAAAACAAGTGAGAAAATTCTCGACCATATGGGCAGTGAAGAACTCGGTGCAAACCTGTTCCGCATTACCCAGACCGAGGCAAAACTCCGACGTGAACAGCCGCAAGGACTGGAAACGGCAAGTGGCATGCATTACCAAGTCGGACAGACTGTTCGTGAAGCTATCGCAAAAAACGAGGGTACAATGCCGGAGAATTTACCCACTCCTGAAAAGAGCATTTCCGAAATTGGCAAGGAACAGCTTAAAAAGCTGAAAGAGAAAAAAGAGCCACCTATGCTTGATGAATAGCACATCCTTACGATTTTGCTGACCTCAGCAAAATCGCAATACTGAAAGAAAGCAATTGCGTTTAAGCCGCTTGTAGAAACGAGCCTATGTCCAGTCATTGGCAGATACAAATGAATACACAAACACCAAGGGGGAATCTGGCAACAGGTTCCCCCTTGGTGTCTCAGCTGCACAATCCTTTTCCTGGGTAGATGATCGGTGATGCATCTGATCAAGTTCCCAGAAAGTGTGGTGGCGCGGCTGTGAAAATCACCTGGGACAAGAGCCTCCCTGAGAGGCAACATCTCAGGTGTGCAGTATCAGTTGGCCGTCCACTTGCGCACATCCTGCTTGAGCCACGTGGTGTACTCTTCAAGTGCGATCTTGCCTTCACGCACATCCTGCAGACGCCTTTTTGCCTCGTCGCGCCAGGATGAGAACTCGGCCTCACTCATCGTACCCCGTCTCTGACGGGCATAGAAGGTCTTGTAAGCGGAGTTGTAGGCCTTCAGGGCGCCATCTCCTTCCAACAGCCGTGAGAAGGATTGCTTGGGCCCGATGACATCACAGGGGGCGCTCTCCCCCGGCGCGATGCGAGTGCAGTACTCGATGGTGGTCTTCTCTGCTAGGAAGTAACAGCTGCAGTGTCGGCAGCGCTTGACCGAGGTGCTCTCACCTGCCATCAGGCGCACCTCGAGGGCCACCAGGTGAGCGAAGTCATTGACTTCATATTCATTGAACAGCGCGACCTCATCGCTTTGTTTGGCTTTATCGATCTCACCCTTCAGGTATCGATCCAGCTCCCCATTCAACTCGACGGCATCCCCATCCAGTTCCCTGAAAGCTTTTGCATAGTCCTTTCTTTCCCCAGTCCCCTCTTGCCATTCGAGGATCTCCTCGGGACGCTGGACGTAACTCTCGACCGAGAGGATCTCGCGCTGGGGTCTGCTCCACGAGAATCGTTCAGTGAAGATGAGGTCGCTTGAGATGCCGCTTGTGTTGAATACCTGGCGGTAGAGGCGGCAGCGCTCGTCGATGGTCAGTTTGGAAAAACGCGCGGCCGAGGCATCCAGGATCCAATACAGCCAGAGCCTGAGCTGTTTCTGCAGCCGCACCAGGTGCACATGGCCTCCGATCAGGGACTTCATATCCCGCTTCTCATAGATGTGGTATTGGGCCTCAAGCAGCTCCTCCCGCGCCTTGATGCGCCCCCGGGCAATACCACAATGGAAGATGGGATCACTCAGGTGTATGGCTGCTTGGAAGTACTGCTCCTTGGTCAGCTCGATACGACGGTGGATCAGCAATGCGTTCAGATAATCGATGAGCATGGTTGACAGGCTGTCCAGGTACGAGTCGTTTCCCAACAGGGGATGCACCTCACGCGCCCGATCACACAGCTCTCCTGCAAGAACCGATTGGATTGCTTCTCCGATGCACGCGGCTCTTGCCTTGTCGATGCGGCTTTCGAAGAAGGAGGTGAAGGCTTGTTGGAACGGTGCGAGATCGGCCTCGACGAAATCGAAGAGCTCCTGGTGGTCACCGCTTTGAAGCACCACATCCCCGTAGGGCGTACTAGCAGAGTACCCCGTCTGTTGCGGCCTGATCAGCAGCATACACTTCTCCCCCAATCCATAGTATTACCTGGAGGAATGCTCCTCCCTGTCCCGAATGTAGCGTGAGGTGGGGGAGCCTGTCAAGAAAAATCGAATGTAGAGAGAAGTGAAAGTAAAAAGGGTACTTTTGACTATTGACCCGCTATTCCGGTCCTGCTATAGTAAAGTCGTAAGCTAGAAAATCTATACACAACTCACGACATTAACAAGGAGGACCCGTACATGAACCTACAGTATTGCCCGTCGGTTTGGACGGCCAAGATGGAACTCAGGTCCCTGCAGGATGAGCTCGAGGGATGCGTGGGACGCAGGTCCCCCAATCCCATGGGCATGCGCATGGGAGGAGGATCCCACGGAGATCCGACCGGCAGCGCCGCAATCAGGCGCGAGGCATTGAGACGGAGGATCGATGGAATGATCGAGCGTTGCGAGACGATCATCGATAGGGCCGAGGATGAGCTTCAGTTGATAGCGGATGCGGAGTTCCGCGCCCTGCTCAGATGGCGCCATTTCTTTCACCGCTCGTGGCGAGAGATCGCCAGCGAGTATCCCAACCGCCCCTCGGCCGATGCGATCAAGAAACGCTACCAGCGCTTTTGCACCGAGTACGGCATCGAGATCAACGATGAGGAGGTCCGCTTGGGAACCTTCGTGAAGGAGGCATATGCCTATGGAGCCTCGTGAGTATTGCGAGCTGTTCTTCGGTCCACTGTCGCCCGATGACAACATCACCCTTTCCTGGCTCGTCGGCAAGCGCTGTCGCAGCAAACGATTCAAACGGAAGGACCTGGATGCGTTCGTAGAGAAGGCTCTGAAGCTGGGAGAGCAGCATAACACCTTCTACAGCTGTGCACCGACGAATCTCCCATTGGAGAGCACCGCCAGGGGATCGAACGAGCAGGTGACGGCCATGTTGGCCTTCCATTTCGACATCGACCTGCTCAGTCTGGCCGCCCACGTCAAGCGCGAGCTGCCTGAGAGTGAAGAGGAGATCAAGGCCTTCGCAAACGAGGTGCTGCCTAAGCCGACGGCATTCATCTTCAGTGGTCACGGGGTGCATCTCATCTACATCCTCGCCGTACCAATATGCATCACCGACGAGGCATCGCGCAGGCGTGCGATCGAGTTGCAGCAGGCGTTTTTCCGCTATGTGAGTGCCAAGGCATCAGAGCGTGGCTGGAAGATCGACAATTGCAGCGATTTGGCCAGGATGCTGCGCTTTCCCGGCACGATGAACCTCAAGGACAGCGAGCACCCGGTGCGCTGTGAGATCAGGGAGATGGACGGGCATCTGTACACCTTGGAGGAGCTGAAGCCCTACCTGGTGTTCGCTGATGCCAAAGAAGCCCCCCAGGCCTCGCCAGTGCCCCAGAAGGGTGAAAAGGCGTATCCTGATGCTCTCGAGGCTTCTCGCATCTATGAGGGGTGCGCTGTCATCAGGGATCTGATGGAGCACCCCGAGAAACAGACCGAGCCGCTGTGGAAAGCATCACTGGACAACCTTTGCCTGGCATCGGATGGGGTAGAGGCGTGCCACGAGTTCAGCCAGGGCTATGGCGGCTATTCGTTCGAGGAGACCGAGCGCAAGATCGCCCTTGCCCGAAAGAGCCGAAAGCCGTGCACCTGTGATCATTTTCGCACCCTCGGTGCCGACTGCCCCGAAGGCGGCTGTGGTGTCAAGGCTCCCATCGTATTCGCCCTTCCCACCGCTTGGGATCGGATCCAGGGCCTGCTTGGCCATGAGAAGCTGGATCCGGCGATGTTTCTGGATGAGGGCAATAGGGAGCTGCTGGCAATTGCGATGGACCGGTATCCCGCCGAGTATGCCTATCTGAAGATGAGGCTGAACAAAGCTGGATTTGGCCTGCGCGATATGGAGCGGGCGGTCAAGCAGACCAGGGCGATCCTATACCAAGCGAACGCCGAGGAAGATTTCAACGTTGAATCGTGCGAGATCGAACTTGAGGGCTTGGACCTTGGGGGGATGATGGATCCTCCGGGTTACCGTGTGGATATGGAGGAGGGCGTACGGTCATTCCACGAATTCAAGGGTGAGATGCAGTGCACCGAGTTGTGCAGCCGTCCGGTCGTGATCACGCGCATCATGGAGAATGTCGACACCGGCTGTGAGCGCATGGAGCTCGCCTTCTTGCGTAGTGGCCGCATCAAGCACCTGGTCGCACAGCGCTCGGAGCTGCTGAACAAGAACTCGCTGGTAAAGTACGCGGATACCGGCCTTCCGGTAACCTCGAGCAACTGCGAAGGGATGGTGATGTACTTCAATTCCTTCGAGGTTGCCAACCAGGAGCTGATCCCGCTCTCGCGCAGCCTGGGCCGCATCGGGTGGCTCTCCGGCTTCAAGGAATTCTATCCCTGTCACTACCAGGGGCAGATCGTCTTCGAGGATGCCGACCAGGACCTGATCAAGGCGATCGGCGAGCAAGGCGACTACGAACTATGGAAACAGACGGCGTTGAAGCTCAGGGAGAATCCTATCTCGCGTGCGATGCTGAATGCTGCGGCGGCCTCGGTGCTGCTTGAGCCCTTGAAGCTGAGGATCTTCATCCTGCACAGCTGGTTCTCATCGCGTAGCGGCAAAACAGCGGCGTTGAAGTTTGCACTCTCCTTCTGGGGGGATCCGATGAAGATGATCGGCAACTTCAACAGTACTGCCGTCGGCCTGGAACGTCGTGCTGGCATGCTCAAGCACCTGCCGCTGGGAATCGATGAACTGCAGCAGATGGCACGAAATCTTACCCCTGCGATGGCGGTCTACCAGTTGGGAAACGGTCAGGGCAAGACACGGGGCATGAAGAACGGGGGATTGCAGGAGACATTAACCTGGCGAAACAGCATCATGACCACCGGAGAAGAGCCGCTGAGCAGCGAGAACTCCATGGACGGGGTGATCAGCCGCGCGATTGAGCTTTACGGGGCCCCGATCGACGATCCCGAGTTCGGCCGCATGGTGCACCAAGTGAGTGAAGCCAATTATGGATTCGCCGGAAAGATCTACATCAGGCATCTGATCGACCACGTGATCTCCGAGAAGGGAAAACTGGAATCCGACTACCATGATTTGCGAGCCCGGCTCAAGGATGCTTTCGATGCGAGGGATCTGGGAGAAGCAGGGGTGCATGTGGACAGCGTCGCCGTCATGTGCCTTGCCGATCTGTATGCTGCCCAGTGCCTCTATGGTGAAGCGACACTTCCGATTGAGACGATCATCAGGGAAGTGATCGATGCGGGAGTGGCGGTGCTGGTGAATGTGAAGGAGCAGGAGAAGGAAGACAGTATCGAACGGGCGTGGAGTTTCGTACAGGGGTGGGTGGCTTCCAACCGCAACTGCTTCAAGCCCCATTCCACCCCGCGGTATGGAAAACTGGAGAGGGATGGGGTGTACATCACCATCAACATCCTCAGGGAGGCCATGGAAAAGGCAGGGTATTCGTATGCCAAGTGCGTAAGGGGCTTTGTGGACCGGGGACATCTGAAGGTGTTCCAGGATGGATCGAAAAAGGGCACCCATCAGCTGCAGAAAAGGATAAACGGCGTGAACACCCGCGTGGTGTGTGCCAACATCGAAGTCGGTGATGTCGAGGATGATTGTTCGGAATTCCTCGAGGCGGGTGAGAGCTTTTTCGCACGCAAAAGCGTGGTGTAACGTAGTAACGTAGTTTTTTCACATATACCCATGCTATAGGAGAAAAAAAACATGAGGGGTGCCACACGCCACGCTGCAGGTGGGAATTGGCGGGTGGGAGTATACTTCTTTTTTTCCCTATACGAGCATATTGATTTTACGTTACGTACGTTACCTATAGTTTTCTTCTTTCTAATTACTTTCATTGTAACAATATGAATAGCGTAACGTAGTGGTAACGTAGCACCAGTTTTACGTTACCTTTTTAGGGTTTTGGACGGTTTGAGCCCCGGTGGCGGAGCCTCTCCGGTTTTGCCTGTGGTTCGGCACGCCATTCGGATCGTCACGCCACAAGGGCTCTTCTTGGCAGGTAACGCATAATTGTAACGCACATGGGCTATTTTACGTTACGCCTCGGGGCGCGGACTAATCAACACACACATCAACAGGAGACAGACACAGTATGTTCATCAAGGCATTCAACAAGGATTTGAAAGGATATGGAGGGTTTCAGTTTGCGGTGGGGGAAACCTACACCACAGAACAGGAGCACCCCTGGGATTGGTTCCATTATGGGGACAAGGCGAGTACGACGCTGTGCTTTTATCACAAGCCGGACTCACGCTTCTGTGAGGTGCAGCCGCTGGGCAAGATCTACAAGATGCGCCAGCGCGATTGCATCCGTATCACCGCCCATAGCAGCAACTCGCTCAAGATCGTCAGGGAGCTGAGCCGCGACGAGGTATACGCCATGCTGTTACAGGAGAATTGCCCGTGGTGGCTCACCAACTGCCTGATGCCGCCCTTCGAGGTGATGGCGCAGTATGGCAACCGCATACGCGGCAAGTGGGTGATCAGGGAGATCATCAAGGATCGTGACGATTTCACCCTCGAGCAGAAATATGCACTGCTTCCCAAGAAATACCATGCCAAGGCCCGCTACCACGACATGACGTTGTCCATTATCAAGCAGCACCAGCAGCGAGCCGGGGCGTGATCACTAAACGTAGCAGGCTCTAGAACTCACAAATGACCGGGAGGTAAAAAAGGATATGTACATCAAGGCATTCGACAAGGATCTGAGGGGGAGCGAGAGCTTCCAGTTTGAGGTGGGCAAGACCTACACGACCAAGGCCGACAATCCGGTGGTGTGGTTCCATTATGGGGACAAGGCGACCACGGCATTATGCTTCTATCCCAAGGAAGACACACGATTTTGCATCGTCGAGCCGTTGGGGAGGACGCATACGCGGTATCATCACCGATGTGTCACGGTGAAAAGCTTTGCCACCGATGCCATCAGGATCGTGAGGGAACTCTCCCATGACGAGGTGTGCCGCTTGCTTTTTGAGGAGCATTGCCCGTGGTGGCTTGCCAATTACCTGAAACCGCCATTCGAGGTGATGGCAAAGTACGGTAACAGTCTACGCGGAGAACTTGCAGTTAGCGAGATTCTCACTAAGCGCAGCGATCTTACGGTGGACCAGCATCTGGCTTTGCTTCCGAAGAAGCATCATCTGACTGTGTACAAATATCACTATAGGAAGACAATAGCCATGCAAAAGCTGCAATGCGCAGAGCAGCCGGCACAACCGACAGCAAACAGTATGGGGGTGGGGGCCCCCTAGGGGGGTGTGAATCTCTGGGGGGTATCGGCCTTACAACGGGCAGCTCCCCTCACGCGAAAAAACGGCGAATTCGAACGGGGGTATACCCCCCTTGTTATTACAGATGAAGGAGGCCCATGATGGCCAAGGACGGAACGAACCGCGGCGGTGCCCAGATCGGCGCCGGTCGCAAACCCAAGGCGCTCGCCGAGAAGATTGCCAACGGCAATCCCGGGGGCAGGAAATTGAAGATATTGGATCTGAGCAAGGATGCGACGGACCTGGAGGGCTCGGACATGCCTCCGGTGAGGGATTTCATGAAGGAAGCCCAGCGCAGCGGCCTGGATTTGTGCGCCGAGGAGGTGTTCACCGAGACCTACCTGTGGCTGAAGAAACTGGGGTGCGAGGAGTTGATATCCCGCCGTATGCTCGAGGAGTACTCGATGTCGGTTGCACGCTGGATCCAGTGTGAGATGGCCATCAGCCAGTTCGGCTTTCTGGCAAAGCATCCCACCACCGGTGCTGCGATCCCCAGCCCGTATGTCGCCATGTCCCATGCCTTCATGAAGCAGATCAACCAGAGCTGGTATCACATCTACCAGATCGTGAAGGAGAACTGCACCAGGACGATCCCGAGCAACAATCCCCAGGACGACATCATGGAGCGCCTACTTACTCATAATCCACGGAGATGATTATCATGCCGGTCCTCCCCGATATCCTTCTGATGGATCAACGGTCTGTGGTATCGGAAGCATCGGGGGAGGGGGACTTGCTATTCATGTAAAGCTGAGCGATCAATGCACACTGACACGGAGGATAGATATGGATGAAATGAATCGAAAACGGGTCGAAGTACTCAGGAAGCAATACCCACCGGGGTGTATGGTCGCGCTGGTGCACATGGACGACAAGTTCGCACCACCGGCGGGCACCAAGGGTAAAGTAATCCACGTGGATGACATCGGCAGCATCCACATCGCCTGGGAAATCGGCTCGACGCTGGGGGTCATCCCAGGGATCGACATGGTGAGAAAACTGGACGAAGAAATACCTACAAAATAGTGTATCTTATTTTCATATATACACTTGCTATATATCCCTCTTTGAGTGATTACTACAGTACGAAGAAAAACACACCAAAGAGAGGTAGACGGCATGGAAAAGACAACACGGTTCGGAATCGAGATAGAGATGACAGGCATCACCCGCAAGGACGCCGCCCTGGCTGCACAGACGGTCCTCGGTGGAGAGCTACTCTACGGTGGCTCCTACTACGACACCTACGAACTGAAGACCTTCGATGGCCGCACATGGAAGTTCACCTACGACGGTAGCATCCGGTGCGAAACCAAGACGCGAGGGATCAAACAGAGTGCATCGCGCCTGTACAGCGTTGAGCTGGTCAGCCCGATCCTCACCTACGAGGCCGACGTCGAGAATTTACAGGAGGTCATCAGGGCGCTCAGAAAGGCCGGGGCCTTCATCAACAACTCGTGTGGCATCCACGTGCACTTGGAAAAAAAGGGGCACACACCGCGTTCGGTGCGCAACTTCGTGAACATCGTCTACGCACGGAACGACCTGTTCTACAAGGCCCTGGGTATCGAAGCCAGCCGGGCACGGTATTGCAAGCAGATGGACGACCACCTCGTAGAGAGCATGAACCGCAAAAAACCGACCACCTTCGCAGAGATCGAGGACATCTGGTACTCCGGCTACGGCGGAAGCAGGGAAATCAAATACCATAGCAGCAGATACAACTTTTTGAACTTACATTCACTATTCCACGGCCATGGCACCATCGAGCTACGCGGATTCAACAGCACGCTGCACGCCGGAGAGGTCAGGAGCTACATCGTGTTCGCCCTAGCATTGAACACCCAGGCGCTCACGCAAAGCTCAGCAAGCACCAAAAAGCCCCAAGTTGAGAACGAGAAGTTCGCGATGCGCACCTACCTCAACCGCCTCGGCCTCATCGGCGACGAGTTCCGCTCCTGCCGCGAGCATCTGTGCAAACGGTTATCGGGAAATGCCGCGTGGAGACGGCGGATCGCAGCCTGAAGGGGCGACTTCTTGGAACCTTGAGGGCGGGATAACCGCCCTTTCAGGTGGTAGAAGACCAAATGAAGGAGCAAAGCAACGATGAAAAAAGTCTATCTGGCCTATGGAAGCAATCTGAACCTCGAACAGATGGGAGAGCGATGCCCCGATGCCGCAGTGATCGGAAGCACGGTACTACAGGATTACCAGCTGTTGTTCCGGGGAGGCCGACATACTGGTGTGGCCACCATCGAGATGAAACGAGGTGCAAAGGTTCCGGTGCTTCTCTGGCAGATCACCGAAAAATGCGAGGAGGCCTTGGACCGCTACGAGGGGCACCCCCATCTGTATCGCAAGAAGCGCCTGATGGTGAACCTGGATGGGGATGAACTGGTGGCGATGGCCTACGTCATGAACGAAGGACCTCCTCTGGCGATGCCGGATGCATATTACTACGCGACAATCCTTGACGGTTACCACGATTGCGGTTTTGACGAGCAGATCCTCAAGGAGGCGGTTACGTACACAAAGGACTTGCAGGATGTGCAGAAGCGCAAATCCTTGGTGCCTTTTTGCACCGATGTGCTTGCCAAGCTCCCCTAGATATGGGAACAATGCATGTCCAGAAGGAGGTTCGCTGATGGATTACGAGTGCGATAGTACCCTTGCAGAGCTGAAGAAACGATTCCCTGCAGGGGCGCTGGTGGAGTTGGTGAAGATGGAAGATGGGGATTCGCCCCCCATGGGTACCAAGGGTGAAGTGTTGCATGTGGATGCATGGGGAACGGTGCATGTGCTGTGGGAGACCGGCTCGATGCTGGGAATCGTCCCTTCAGTCGATGAGATACGCTTGGTTTCGGAAGCACTGGGGGGGTGGCAATGGATGAGACGATCAAAGCTCAACTGGAGCAGGTGCGAACTACTGCGCTGACGAACATGTTCGACGTGGCGGCGGTGATCAGGATCGCCGAGCACCTCGGGTTTGACGAGCTTGCCGCGTATCTGGCAGCAGGCAACGCGGGTGAATACACGCGATTCATCCTCACCGGCAAGACTTGATTATACAACACTACCAACCAACTACGAGGCCCTTCGGGGCCTTTTTTGTTGCCCGAACGGCCACTGGGCGAGGTGAGGAAATAGGTTGGTATTAAAGGCTTATATAACCGCCTATACACTGGCACATTATGCAGATAACTCTTTGTATTGACTTGATATGATGCGCGCTATCAGCGAACATGCACCAACGCGGAACCACACCCGACTGCGCGTGGTTTGCGCAATTTGTACACCGGAGGAACTTCATGGCAAAGACCAACATCAAGATCATCGAGGTTGCCCCGCACCAAAAGCACTCACGGCAGAGGAAGGAATCGGATGTGGTACGGGTGGCCGCCTACTGCCGGGTGAGCACGCTCTCGGAGGAGCAGGAGCTTTCATATGAGACCCAATGTGCATATTATCGCAACCTGGTTGACTCCGATCCCGCCCTTGAGCTGGTTGGTGTCTATGGGGACCGAGGGTGCTCGGGAGTGATGATGAAAAGCCGCCCGCAGTTTTTGAGGATGATGCAGGACTGCAAGGACGGCAAGATCGATTATGTGATGGTCAAGTCCGTCTCGCGTTTTGCACGCAACCTGGCCGACTGCCTCGAGTGCGTGCGGGCGCTCAAGGGCATGGGTATCCCGGTCCTGTTCGAACGTGAGGGTATCGACACCATGGACGATCGGGCCGAGATGATCCTCTCGATGCTCGCCGCCATCGCCCAGGAGGAATCCAACAGCTTGAGCATGAACATCAAGTGGGCGTTCGAGAAGCGCCAGGAGAGCGGCATCGCAGCGCGCCGCGTCCCCTACGGCTACCGCAAGGCAGCTGTATCTGATACCCACGGCAGCGAATGGGTGATCCATCATCACGAGGCGAAGCGGGTGCATCTGATGTTCACCATGGCAGGGAAGGGATGCCGGTATAAGGAAATTCTCGTTGCATTGAGGGCCTTGGAGACCAAGGATAACCAAGCGATCTTATGGTATCACGACAAGCTCTATCGGATGCTGCGTAGCGAAGTCTACAAGGGTGATGTGCTGACCACCAAGCAATACGTGGTCGATTACCTGTCCAAGAAACAACGGCGCAACGAGGGCCAGCGGCCCCAGTTCTACATCGAGGACCATCATCCTCCGATCGTGGAGGCATCTTTGTTCGATCACGTACAAACGCTTTTGGATTCAGGGGCGCTCAGGCAATATGCGAAATACTAGGAGGCATGCGGATGGAAGGACACACGTATCAGGCAACAGGCAACACTCGGGTCGGGGTCAGGAGGCTCTATCGGGAGAGTGCGCTGCCGCAGGTGAGGGCGAAGCGGGTGGCGGCGTACTGCCGCGTCTCCACCGAGCTCGAGCAACAGCAAAGCAGCCTGGCGACCCAGATGGAGGCGTTCAACGACATGATCGCCCGCCATGCCGATTGGCAGCTTGCCGGCATCTATACCGATGAGGAGACCGGCACCAGTAGGCGCAACCGCGACGGGTTCAACTCCCTGATGGCCGATGCGGAGGCCGGCAAGATCGACATCATCCTGGTCAAATCGGTACAGAGATTCGCACGCAACACCGTAGACGCCCTCACCGCTACACGCAGGCTCAAAGCCCTCGGGGTATCGGTGTTCTTCGAGCGTGACAACATCAACACCTCCCAGGCGACCTCTGAGTTGTACCTTACCCTGATGGCGGCAGTCGCCCAGGAAGAGAGCCACAGCCTTTCGGAAAACATGAAGTGGGGCATCCGAAAGCGTTTCGCCGCCGGTATTCCCAAATGGGCGGCCACCTATGGCTATCGCAAGACCGAGGAGGGTGATTGGGTGATCGATGAGCATGAAGCCGAGCAGGTACGGAGGATCTTTGACATGTACAAGAACGGCTCGGGCCTTCCTGCCATCGTGACCGCATTGGAGCAAGACGGCGTGATCACCCAGATGGGAGGGACCAAGTGGTATCCCCATACGCTTGCCACGATGCTCAAGAATGAGAAGTACATCGGGGATGTGAGGATGCAAAAGGATTACACGGCCGACCATCTCTCCCACCGCAGGGTAAAGAACCGCGACCTGCTGGTGCCCCAGTACTATATCCGCGACCATCACCCGCCCATCATCGATCGTGAGACGTTCGCGGTCGTACAGCGCATCGCAGTACTGTGCAATCCCCATCGCGGCTCCACCCAGTATCCCTATTATGGGTTCCTGCGCTGCCCGCACTGCGGCCAGTTGATGATACGCTTCCAGCTCCCCGGGCATTTCAGCAAGGAGAAGGATTGGACCTGCGGCGGGGCTGCGGGGCATGAGAAGCGCGGCGAGCGCACCTCCTGCATACCGCAATCGGTCAGTGAGGGATACATCCATGAGGCATTCTGGCAGGCGTTCGACGATCTGGACGAGGGCGGGTTGCTTGCCATTTCCCGAGGGGAAGGTCAGGAAGCCGAAGGAGCACGGTTCGCTCTTAAGGCAAGAAAACGTGATAGGACTGAGTTGGTTGGCAAGCGCAACGAGCCTTCCTATCATCTGTTGGTCAAGACTGTCGAGAGCATCTCTTTCACTGAGGATTATCGAACGCTGCTGGTGTCTTGGAACTTCGGTATGGTAAGCCGCGTCGACATCAGCTACCACAGGCCGTGGCAGCGTCCCTCCAGCGTGTTGACCTACAGAGGCGGTCGGTTCCGTATCGACGGCAAGCCGATCGGTAGCGGCAAGCAGGTGGCCACCTCGCTCAAGGCGAGGATCATCTACATCGATGCGATCAGGATCGTCGATCCCTCTGATGATGACGAGGTGCAGATACCGAATGTGTATCCACCATTGAGCAAGAAGCACAACAGCAACGAGGAGGACCCATGCGAGTTACAAGGGTAGTGCGGGACCTGGATCTCCAGGCCAAGCGGGTCGCCGCCTATTGTCGGGTGAGCACCCTGAAGGAAAACCAAGAGGAGTCGTTCGAGACCCAGCAACGCTATTACACCGATCTGATCAACCACACCGCCGGTTGGCAGCCGGTGAAGGTCTATGCCGATGAGGGATTCTCCGGAGTCCTTGCCGAAAAGAGACCGGGTTTCATGGCCATGATGGCCGATGCACGGGGCAATCTGATCGACATCATCCTGGTCAAGTCGATATCGCGGTTTGCGCGTAATGCGAAGGAGGCCCAGCGCTATGTGCACGAGCTCAAGGGTCTGGATGTCGAGGTTCGTTTTGAGCGCGAGGGCATCTCGTCAATGGACGGGTCGGCGGAGATGGCGTTCTCCATGCTGGCGGTTGCAGCCCAGGAGGAGTCCCGCTCGATATCGGAGAACATGAAATGGTCGCTTCGCAAGCATGCCGAGCAGGGCATCAGGCATCTGGGAAGCAACCGCATCCTCGGATACAATGAGGCCGACGGAGTGCTCGTGCCGAACCAGGATGCCTGGATCGTCAGGGTGATCTTCGAGGACTACGCTGCGGGTTTGTATCCCATAGAGATTCAGCGTCATCTGGAGGACCTCGGTGCTGCGAACTCTACGACTAAGCGGATTCCAGGGACTGGGAACATGAGGAAAGTGTTATCCAACGAGGTGTATGTGGGAGACCGGATGATCCAGAAGGGACCGGTGAGGGACCTGATAACCAAGCAGCCGGATTTCTCCAAGCCCTACACCAGCTACTATCTTACCGACGACCATGAGCCGATCGTGGACCGCCAGTTGTTCGAGCAGGTGAAGGCACGCCTTGAGTGGGTTGATCAAGAGCGCAAGGCCGGCATCTACCGGAACTCGCAATCGCATTACCTGTATGGATTGGTATACTGCAGTGAGTGTGGTCTACCGTACAGGAAGGGTGACGGTTCCCAGTACAAGGGTACCGAGTATGATTATCTGGTGTGTAGCTGTAGAAAGCGAAGGGACAGGAAGCAGCGCACCTGCACCAACCGTTCGATCAGGGTCGATCAGCTTCTGAAGACCCTCTCGAAAACTCTCGGATTGCCTTGGAGATCTGTTGAGGAATTCGATTCCGATGCCCTGGTACAAGCGGTGGAGAGGGTGGTCATCAAACCGGATGGCGTCGATGTGGTGATGAAGTATCGCCAAGCGGCGAATGGGTGAAAAATTACTCTATTTCTGGTACATAGGTATTAAAAGCTCCTATGGTTAAATAGATATCATCAGAAAAGAGCATGTACTCACTTGTTATATCGGTAGTGTTGAACTATTGTACAAGTGTTTGATGTGAGAATTTCCCCTGGCTAAGGTGATCATTAATGCAAACTGGAGAGATTTACTATAATAATACAATACACAATATTGAGTTCCCTTCTCCAGAAGAAGAGGTATTGCCCTCTGTACGATGGGGTGCGATAGATGCATTCCCATCCCCAGCGTATTGGGCATACCAGGTGAAGGCTAAGCAACTTCGTGGCGGTTTTGTTCATCACCGATTAGGAGCAACCTTTCGTGAAGAGATTTGTGCTTGTCTTCTTGGTGGATATGGGATTCCTGCATCAATAGGTCTTGCAGCATTTGAACATCTGAAGCGAGAAGGGCTCTTTGAAAATAACACCCCGAATCTAAAGGAAATCGTGGATATGTTGTCATCTCCGCTAAAGATGCAAAACCGATATGTTAGATATCGTTTTGCGAAACAAAAAGCCAGATACATCCATGCAGCATTGATGAAACTCGATCATGAAGAACCTATCGAGCATAATGGTAAGAATCTGCGCAATTGGCTTCTTGAAATACCAGGAATTGGTTTTAAGACCGCGTCTTGGATTGCTCGAAATTGGTTGGGTGCAGATGATGTAGCAATTCTTGATATTCATATCTACCGGGCTGGAGTTATTGGCGGGTATTTAACTCCAACAAAGACTATGTCAAAAGATTACTTATGCCTAGAAGATCAATTCATAACGTTCAGTAGAGCGCTTGGCGTACGCACTTCAGAGTTGGATGCAGTGATGTGGCAAGAAATGATGACTTCACCTATTACAGTTCATAAAATGATTAACAATTCCGACCATCTCTCAGATCTGTTTAAGAAGTGATCTTCATCGAGCCCCAATTAGTGCAACACCAACACCAAATAGCCTGTTTTGTTTGTCGAGGTTGCTAACCCATGGTTCTCCGGTTATGCCAAGTGGACAGAAATTCAATTTCAGGGATTCAGCAACAATTGCTAAATGTCCCAGCAGTACTCCGGCATCACGCCAAATAAGACTATTTGCATTATCATATTTCGCGAAGACTTTTTCCGGCTCAGCAACAAATAATAATATTGACGCATCACCTGGAGGTAATACTTGAGTCACTTCGGTAAAAAGATTAGTAGAGGGAACCATGCTACCACACAATTCTTCAATGGTATGATTGTCTGTGTTATATCGGAACCACGGAGAATCGGCTTTCCCAATTAAAACATGAATTGGATGAATAGCTCCAGAAGATGCTACCGGACGTCGTTCTATCGGAATTCCTATATCCGATATCTTTTTTTCTATCGTTCTGCATGATAACCATAGAATAGTTGAAAGCTGCTCTCTTGTGAGGAGGCCAAAATCTCGTCGTGACCTTCTGGAATTGATAATTGACTCTATTGATTGTTCAGTTGAGACTACCGGCGGAGGCAACACTTCAATATTGCTTAGCTCCCAAATAACCGGTTCATATTGTTTGGGCTCTCCATTTAGGCAAGGGTTTTTTAGATCAATCCAAAGCATACCCGAGCTCTCTAAAAGTTTGAAAATATTTATTACAACCTCTGCAGTACCCGCATCCAATATTTGCTTTATGACAGCTATGTGACCATGAAAGTATTTCAATCGGGATACCGGAGATTTCAATAAGTTCCTTGGTAGTATATAGAATACTTGGGGCTTCAACCTTAATATTCCCCTCTTGGAATTCAATCAATCTGTTTATCATATCAATGAATTTATCAGTCCCATCTTTGTGCGTGGAGTCTGACTTTACTGTACCGATCCATATTCTCTCAACACTCAACGATATTGCACGCATTGATGCAAATGTAATGAGAAGTTGGTTTCTATATGGCCACCAATCACTTGCAGGAGCGTGCTCATTTATCTCTTGCCCGGCCATGTCACCAGAACCAAGAGTGTGACAATCAATCCGTAATATTTCATGGCGGATATTAAGGTGCTCGCACAATTTTTCTGAAGATATAATCTCTGCTTCGGCAGCAAGCTGGCCGTAATCTATAGTCAATGCGATTTCAGGTCTTTTCCACCAAAGGAGGGCGGCGGAATCCATCCCACCGGAGAGAAGGAGCATCGTCTTCATATTGAAATCGCCTCCCACACAGTTCTGTAAATTGCTGAGACATAATCAGTAGAAATGATGCAGGATGAACCTGACATCATTTTCATGTCTTCTGCAGTCACATTTTCAGCGTAAAAGATAACAGGCTTATTGAGAGCTTTTGCATAGCCAATTTCGTAGATAGTACCTGGATCTAGTCCGTCACCAATAGCGAAAACAACATCGCATTGTCGAATACCTTCAAGATCGTGATGAACGACTTCTTCTGCTGGACCTCTCCCAACATCGTGTAGAGGCGAAAAAACTTCGAGGTCTAATGAACTCAGATTATTTCTGGCTTGTTCTATCATCCATAATTGTGAGAGGGTAAAAAAAGGACCTGCAAGATAGACTTTCGGTTGATAACCTTCTTGAACACGATTAGAAACTCTAGCTGTTGGAAAAGAGGATTTTTCAATCTCGGATTGGTCGGGTAGCATTCCTTTGTTGCAGTAACACGCTGTTGCCTTAGAGGCAACATAGGCTGAATCCGAAGGACTTCTTCCGCATACAAGCCAGGAATGTGCAAAATGTGCAGTAAAAACATCTCCTGATCCGATTTTCCATACTTTTTCCGTTATATAGCTTGGGATTCTAGTAAATTCTGAGTTATGGAATAAGAGGGATCCCCTTGGCCCTTGCTTAAGAACTACAATTTCTGCAGAAGACTGTTCTACCAGTTTTTGGATAAGAGCTTTTTCTTCGAGATGGGAGTCTCCGGAAAGAATTTTTGCTTCATGTGTATTCAAAATTAATGCGAGATGAGTAGTATTTGATCCATTCTCATGAAAATGTTTGGGGGATTTATGATTTTGAGGATCATAAACTGCATAGTCAGATTTTATAATTGCCTCTCCTTCAAGCATTCCGAAACATAAAATTTTATCTGTATCGATTTCTATGGGCTCATACGTCCGCTGTTCTATCTCAATAGTTGGTGATGAGAGCCCGTGCATATATTCAAACTTTCCCAATTGGGTGATTCGTTTTCCAGAATACTTGAAATTCTCAAGTGCTGCTTTGTTTTCAATGATACCCTCTGTTTTTAAATCTAAATATGTAAAAAGATTAGCATCTGCATTCATTCTAGCAATTGTTGAAACTGCTCTTCCTCCAGATCCCATATATTCAGTCCATCTAGGTTGAATGCACGACTCATAATAGACTCCACCAACGATTGTTATCATTTTCACTTCCTACTCGTCATTCATAAGTGCAAAAACATCTATTCGTACCAAACCCTCGTGTATTGAGATAACTTTCGCTCTATACTTCGTTCCCTTTTGAATGCATTCTCTAATGCTAGAGATTTGTGGTGATGCAATTCCCCCGGCTATCTCCTCATCGAAAATTGCTGCCACTACTACCTGAGTGTGGATGGTTCTGAGCTCAATATTAAGAGTGTCGCCTTTTTTAAGTTTGGAGATGACATCGGGTTTTGGTGAACTCAATTGAGTTTGGAAGTGAATTTCCAGACATGGATTCGTATCTTCGGGGCGACCTCCGATATCTCCATTTCCCTTTCCAGTCTTTACTTTTGAAGATCCTTCATAGCTAGTAAATGTACTATCACTTCCTGACATATTCTGCTCCTACTTGTTTAATATACATCCGATGATTATTTATATGCTTACTTTTCATGGAGATAGGATGCGATATAATACTACAACCTTTCTCCGTAATAGGAAAGGAAAAATTCTATTGTAAAGCTTTGTAAAGCTGTGATCGGAGGATTTGAGAGCTTGGAGGGTTGTCAAGTAAATGGATCTAGACGTCCTTGTTGCAACCGTTGAAGATCATGTCGAACGAATTAATACACTTGTGAGTGTCAAGGAAGTTTTCACTGGATCAATAGTAGGTGGCGAATGGATGCTGAATGTTCTTGAAGTTTGATGATATTTGAGATGCTATTTTGTTAAATAACAGCAAAATGATAGAATCATATTTGACATAAAGATTAATTAGCAGTATATATAGAATATGATTTTGCAAAATTATTGCAAAATGGAGGTATTGCTATGTTGTTGGAATTCAAGATGAAGAACTACAAATCCTTCAAGGATGAATGTGTGTTCTCCATGAAAGTCGCCCCTAAGCAGAAAGGGCTGGACTACAGCATTCTCTCGGAGAAGATCGGGCGTAATGTTCACAAAGCTTTGAGTTCGGCGGTCATTTATGGACCCAATGCCTCGGGCAAGACCAACATCATCGGGGCGATGGAGACATTCAAGCAAATCGTGCTTCGCGGTCATATTCGAAATGTTGAGGTGAAGGATTCTCCCAATGCCGCCTCCAATGCACTTGAGTTGATTCCAAACAATACACTCAATGCTGCCGAACCGGTGGATTTTTCCATTACGTTCATAGATCATGGGATTCTCTTCGAATACGCGATTTCCCTAGATCTTGGACGATTTCTGGAGCGGGATCATGAGCGGAAGGTGCTAATGGAGACTCTTCGTGTCGACGATGCACTTGTTTTTTCCCGCGGTGATGCGACTCTTCAGGTCGGGGACATGGGAGTTGTTCAATCCTACTTGGTTCCTGCATATGAGCAGAACGCGAAAGGTGCGGCGGCCTTGGCCCAAAGCAGCCTCCATAACGAGGAGTTGTTCCTTGCCAACGGATTCAAGACCATGTTCAGCGCAAAACTGGCCTCGATGATTGCTCAATGGATGGACAAAAGCTTCATCGTCATCTACCGGTCGGATTCGATGCAGTTGGTCCGCAAGTTCTCCGAACCGAAGAAACAATCGGTATTCATCGAGAAGACGCTGAATGATGCAGCAGCCCTGTTTGGAGTCAATTCGAACGCCTTGGGATATGTCTTGGATGGAGAACATGAGGAAGCACAGCTTTGCTCCATATTCAAGGGGGACGTTAAGTCTACTGCCATTCCTGTAGATCTGTTCGAATCTTTCGGAACGATCCGTTTCATCAACCTGTTTCCTCTTGTCTTGCAAACCTTGCGTAAAGGTGGAGTCTTGGTTGTCGATGAGTTCGATGCCTCCATCCACCCGATGGCATTGATGAATATCATCACGCTGTTTCACAACGATGAGCTGAACACCCACAGAGCACAGTTGGTGTTCAATACGCACAATCCGATCTTTCTGAATTCCAATTTGTTCAGAAGGGACGAGATCAAGTTCGTGGATCGTGATGATGAGACGCATTGCAGCACACACTATTCCTTATCTGATTTCGGTACTGCAGGAGTGAACGGAGTACGGAAGACCGAAGACTACATGAAGAACTATTTCGTCGATCGATACGGGGCGATAAAAAGCATTGATCTCGCGCCGGTCATACGGAGCCTTCTCGACAAGAATAAGGAGGAGTAGATGAAGATGAAACTATCAAAACCTTTCTACTTCTCGGTCGAGGGTGAAACAGAAGATTGGTATCTACAATGGTTGAGCAAAAGCATCAATGCTTTACCGCAGGCTAAATTCAAGTCTTCGTTCGACTGCAAGATAGAAAAAGATCCTCTCTCCCGGGCCAAGGGCATAAGCGTCTTGGGGAAAACTGAGATCTTCCACATATTCGATCGTGAAAGCGAGGAACGGGTTCATGTGCAGCAATTCGAAACGACCTTGAGGCGTATGAAGGAAGCGCAAGGTATCGGGAAGACCATCAAGTATACTCTTGGTTACAGCAATTTTGCTTTCGACCTATGGATGGTGCTGCATAAAGCTGATTGCAATAGGTCCTTGAGTTATCGCCATCAGTATCTGGATTCGATTAACAGGGCATATCAGGAACACTTCTCGGATATGGATGAATATAAGAAGGAAGATAACTTCAAGAGATTACTGACTAAACTGACACTGGATGATGTACGCAAAGCAATCAATAGGGCTGACAGAATCATGGAGATGAATAGGGAAAATGGGTGGCCTGAGCAATCTTTCTGTGGGTATAGTTATTATACGGTCAATCCATCTCTCTCTATCGGAGAGGTAGTGAAAAGTATCTTCAAACAATGCAAGATCCCTCCATATGATAGAAATCGCTAGGTTTTCCAATTCTGTTGTGTCCCCACCGAGAGGAAATTCGAGAACACTTCATCCATAGTGATTTGCTCCTCGTAGCGCGGACTGCCGTTCAGGAAAGATGTCAATGACAAGGACAAGGGCGCTACGGATAGGTGATGGCTGTGTAGCTGTAGGAAACACCAGGCTAGAAACACCGTACCCACCCAACCGTTCGATCAGGGTCGATCAGCTTCTGACGACTCTTTCAGAAACTCTTGATTTGTCTTGGCGATGTAGTATTGGCAGGCGTCGAACGCAGGAGAAGCCTATGATAAGTTTTGGAATGAGAAAACTATTTTTTTCATCCAATATTAGTGTACCCTTCCTCTTTATATCTTTGCCCTTTTTGAGAATGGAAAATCTTATGATATCCCTTTGTATGAATCAGATTATGGAAACTGATCAAAAATTACCTTCCATAAATAAATCATTTGATCATCAATAAATAAAATTATTTGATTGTTATCCGATCAATTACAACCTATACTGATAGCGAGTTACTAGCAAGATTGTTTAGCATCCTATCTCATTTTTTTATAAATAGGAGCGTTAATATGGATTGGTCCTCTCTAATAAAACCGTATCGGCTTGGTTGTCCCAAAAATGTTTTTGACGGAAGTAAAGGTCGTTCAGAATTCCACCGCGATTTCGATCGAATAGTCTTTTCGTCTGCATTTCGAAGGCTCAACGGAAAAACTCAGGTAGTGCCCTTCCCTAATTCAGACCTTACTCATACCAGGTTGACCCATAGCCTAGAATCGGCTTCAGTTGCTCGTTCCCTTGGGAACTCAGTACAAGAAAAAATTGCGGAACTTTGTAAGTCTCAATATGATCTAGGAGCTTTACTTGCGGCTACCTGCCTATGCCATGATATTGGAAACCCTCCCCTCGGTCATTCTGGGGAAAGTGCCATCCAATATTTCTTTGAGTCAGAGGAAGGAAGAAAGCATATTAATGAATTGCCTGCCACCAAACAAGCTGACTTCCTACATTTTGACGGCAATGCCATGGGCTTTCATATCCTCACTCATCATAACACTTATAAAACCAAGAATTATGGAGGGCTAGGTCTTACACTCCCAGTATTAGCTGCCTATTGTAAGTATCCAACCTGCACTAGTAGTTTTTCAAAAGAAAGTAGTGATGTTGCATCAAAGAAGCCCGGCCTTTTCTCAGGCGATTGTGAAACCTATTCAGAAATCTCAGAGGGACTCAAAATAAATAAACCAAATACCAAGGAAAACCGATGGGATCGCCATCCTTTAGCTTTCTTGGCAGAGGCAGCCGATGATATTTGCAATACTATTATAGATTATGAAGACGGATACAAAAGCGGCATTATATCATTCAAATCTTTGGAAAAATTGTTTTCAGCAATAGCTAATAGTACTTATCCTAAAATAAACATGGAGGGTCTAAAAAAAATCAATTGCGACAGGGAAAAGGCTGGATTCTTACGCTCAAAAGCGATAAACAGCTTGACTATGAAAACTGTTGAGTTATTCCAGACCCATGAAAATGAAATTCTTGCAGGTACCTTCAAAGAGTGCTTGTCAGACTATTTCAAGCAATATGACTCTTGGAAAAGAATTCGAAAAGAGTCAAAGGAGAAGCTGTATAACCGCCAACAAGTGCTAGAAAAAGAAATAGCGGGGTTTGAAGTCATTCCTGGACTCCTAAAGATATTCCTTTCAGCATCAAGGGACCCCGCATCCTCAAAACATGAAAAAATACTTAAACTGCTACCTTCTGAGTTCAATAAAACATATAAGGAGTTACCGTATGAAGCAATAATGGATATCACCACATATGTTTGCGGTATGACTGATGGTTTTGCCGTTGATACCTATCGAAAACTTACAGGGATGAAGATTCCATATTCTTGATTGCTTCATAATTAAGTTGAATGAAACAAACAGGAGGATTACCCAGTAAGGCAGTATAAAAGTGACCGGCTGAAGAATATTTTCTCTGACTTGAAAATGAACGGGAGTGATGCCTACTGTTTCCCAAATGATTAGAGTGATTTCCATTCTGGAATGCCTGATTTCTGCGATATAACCCGTTGGAGTTTACTCAAGTTGATAACATGGAAGCGTTAAAAGGAATCGCATAATCTAGAGAAATGCTGTACAATCATACAATGCCTGCGAATCGGAGGATTTGCAGATTGGAAGGCAGTGGTAGATTCCATGGAAGATTATGTACTGATATTGGATGCACGAGGAGACAATGGGTGAATGACGAACGGGACAAGTTGAAGGTAATGGTGTCTTCGACTGTATATGGAATAGAAGAGTTGCTTGACCGCGTGTATACACTTTTGACCTCCTTTGGTTACGAGGTCTGGATGTCCCATAAAGGAACCGTTCCCGTATTTTCCAATCGAACTGCTTTTGAAAACTGTCTGCAGGCTGTGAAGGATTGCGATTTGTTTCTCGGAATCATTACACCCAATTATGGAAGTGGTCAGGATCCCAAAGACCCATCAAGTCTCTCCATCACACATCAGGAGATCCTGAAAGCAATCGAGCTTAATAAACCTCGGTGGCTGTTGGCTCATGAGAATGTGGTATTTGCCCGTTCACTACTCAACAATCTGGGGTACAAAGGCAAGACTGGACGAGCTGAATTGAGGCTGAAGAAGAATCAGGTCTTTACGGATTTACGCATTATCGACCTCTACGAAGACGCCACCATTGATCATGAATCACCTGAGACCATTCCTTTGGATGAACGAAAAGGCAATTGGGTGCAGAAATATCACTCCAACAATGATGGATCAATTTTTGTAAGCTCCCAGTTCTTCAGGTACCAGGAGGTTGAGGAATTCATCAAGGAAAACTTTCAGGACGGAGAGCCGTTTCAGAAAAATGGAGGGGCTTCATGAATCTGGAACAGATCAAGAACTTGCTTTCTCTTGGAGAAAATCAACGTGTTGAGTTCAAGTCCTCCATCCGCAATCTTGAGGGATTGGGGAAAACTGTGTGTGGATTTCTGAATAGCGCTGGCGGATATCTGATTTGCGGTGTGAACGAGAGAGGCAATATAATCGGTATTGGAGAATCTCCTGACGCAGCGAACAAGCTCGAGCAGTATTTCATTGAACATATCTCACCGAAGGCGTTCGTTGCAGTTCAAGCTGAGAAGTTGGATAAGAAGCTGGTGATTTCCATTGAGGTTCCCGCAGGGAGTGATGTCCCGTATGCTTTCAAAGATGTCATTTACATCAGAACTGGTGAACTTACTCAAGTAGCAAAACCCCAAACCATTCGCGATATTGTGATGCGTCACCAAATTGAGCCTGAACGTTGGGAACGTCGTTTCTCTTTCGCTGACTTAGAGAGAGATATTGATATTCAAGTAATAAGGGCTGCTGTGACAGAAGCAGGGAATGTACGTAGGGTATTGTTTCGGGATGAAAAAAATCTATCCATGGTCTTGGAAGACTTCTCGGTTGCTCGTTACGGGAGATTGACAAACGGCGGTGATGTGCTTTTCACCACAAATCCTGCTATCCGATTACCCCAAACTCGAATCAGGGCTATGCGTTACAGTTCGGACAAAGCTGGCGATACATTCATTGACATGAAATCTTTCGAAGGCCCGTTGCATCGCATCTTCGAGGATGCCTACGCATTCATCATTCGTAATACTTCCAGCATTTCCAGATTCATCAAAGGTAATCCCAAACGCCTGGATGCCCCATTATATCCTGAAGAAGCGGTTCGCGAGGCATTGATAAATGCGTTGGCACACCGGGACTATAGTGCAGCATCCGGAGGTGTCAGCATCCATGTGTATCCTCATCGGCTGGAGATATGGAACTCGGGTGCGCTCCCAGAAGGAGTGACCGAGCAGAGCCTACTGAAAGGTCAAATTTCAATTCTTCGCAATCCCGATATCGCCCATGTCTTGTATCTTCGGGGGCTTATGGAAAAGGCCGGGCGCGGTAGCGTGCTGATGGTACAGAAATGCCTCGACAGTGGACTGCCCTCCCCATTTTGGAAGTCAGATCCGAAGCTAGGAGTTACGGTAACATTTTCCACCCCGGAAGTCACCCCGGAAGTCACCCCGGAAGTCACCCCGGAAGTCACCCCGGAAGTCATAAAGTTATTGAAGCATCTTACGGGTGAAATGAGCCGGGGGGATTTACAGGAGGCCATTGGCCTCCGAGATGCAGAGCACTTCCGAAAATCCTATATAAATCCAGCGCTTGAAATCAAAGCTATTGAAATGACGATCCCAGAGAAACCCACAAGCAGCAAGCAAAGGTATCGTATCAGTGCAGCTGGCGAACAGATATTGGTAGATTTTAATAATAGCGACACAGTTTAAAAATTGGTAAATTGTGTTGTTGCTTTTTGTATGCTGTCCTATCTATTGATCTGCTGCAAGGATGGTAAAATGGAAGAAGTCCTGTGCCGATGAATTCCTTCACATCCGTTTTCTAGCTTTCCCGGGAAACCTGCCAACAATCCTAGCTTGAAGCTGATAGAGCTTCGGCAAGTTGGATGGAGTTACATTTTCAAGACATTTTGTATGTCAAATAAGGTTAAAGTTTGGAAACGCTTCGATTGCAGGATGAATGGATACAATATTCTCTGAGAGGATATAGGGAAGGTGGAGTTGAATTATAGTCCCATTAAATTCACGAAAAGGCGTTGCTGACTGCTCCGTAAAAGGTCCTCCATATTCTCCTTTCATCCAACAGGTGAATTGCCTTTGAATCTTGGGGAAAGCTGCATCGCCATCATTGCTTGGCATCAATTTAAGGCAAGGCTTTCCCTTTTCATCCCTGTGGTCATAAAGATATTCACTGAATGCTACAAAAGTATGAACATCGATAGGGATGGGGTTGAAATCCTCATCGAAGCGAAGCTTCAACAAGACATGATTATCATCGATCAACGATTTTCCATTTTTTGCAAGGAAGAGCAACATTCCAGGTTCTCTATGAAAAAAAGCAGCTACATCTTCCATCGAGCCAAATGGTTCATTAGGAGCAGGAGTCATTGCAAACACCACGCCTTCCCGTCGTACCTTGTTGACCAAATTGAAAATACTGACAGCTGCATAATAGCATAACTTCATATGATCAAAACCATCTTGCTCAAAATCAATATGATGTAATGATGGAAAATACCCTCCATCGGCATTGATTATCTCAATCACCTTCTTGCTTTGAATCGTCCAAGTTTCCAACATGTCCTCTCCCTCCCCTAATACAGTTATACCAGCCTTGCTTTCATCCGTGTAAATTTTGTTGTTTATATCCTCAGGAATTTCATGAATTGTTCATAAAACGCTATTTGAGTCTAACATCAGCTATCGCAAAATGGACTTCGATACCAGGTGGGAGGTAATATTATTCATGAGATCAAGGGGATCTAAATTTGTGATTCAACGATCATGTGGTTGTTTGAGATCTTATGCTGGATTTTCAACCCTGCTTAGTCTCCCTATCACCGATTTCGTTTTAAGACCGCTTTCATCTGGATTGCGTTCTGCAGCAGGATTTCCTTCTCATCACGTGTGCAGTCTTCAAGCAGGTCCTTGAAATCTTTGTCATAGGAATCAACGAGCACTGGCGTGCTGTCGTACAGCAGCGAATCAATGGTTGTGTCCAATGCCTGTGCGATGGATACCAAGGTCGGCAGACTGATCTTCGTCTTGCCGCTTTCGATGTGCGAATAGTGCGATGGTGATAGGTCGATGATTCCTGACAGGGCTTCCTGGGTCATGCCGGCCTTGAGGCGTGTTTGTCGGATTCGTTGCCCGAGCAGTTCGTAATCGATTCCCATGGAAACCTCCCGATGGGCAGCCTCTTTTCGATTTTGGAAGTAGATGGGCTGTGCACCATGGACTTGCGATGTAGCCACAGTTGCCAAAAGAACTGTGTTTTTTATTGTAATCCCCGGGAAACGAAGTTATAATAAACTGCAACAACAGTTTAATAGAAAACTGTGCATAGAAATAAACATTTCATATGTCCCAGGGGTGTGTTTATGGCGAGGAAGAAGGCAAGGGAACAGGAATTGGATACGCTGGAGCTTGAGGTTCCGAAGGAAGATCTGCCACGCGTGAGTCTCGAGGGATGTGAGATCGTCCGCAGACAGTTCCTCTCCCATCTGAAAGAGAACATCCTGACCATCAGACCCGATGGGATCCAGTTCAACAATGCATGCATAACCCGGATGCCCGACGTTCGGTACATTTATCTGATCATTGATAGAAGCAAGCGCTGGTTCATCATCAGCGCATGTGACGAGGATGACAAGGACGGCCAGAGGTGGTGTACCTTCAAGCACGGTGAGCGAAAGAGCCGGAAGATCCAAGGCAAACCGTTCTGTGACCGCATCTATTCCATGATGGGGTGGAACAAGGGGTATGGCTACAAGATCTGCGGGACTTTTGCGCTGCAGGTCGAGGATGAGGATAAGTTGCTCATGGTATTCGAGCTCGATGAGGCCGAAGCCCATGCGATGTCCTCCAAGGCTCGCGCATATGCCGGGGTGGAGGACATCGAGGTCGGCGCAGAGGAATTGGCAAAACTTGATGAACTGGAAAAGAAGCGACAAGCTGATCGTGAACAGCGTGTCGCTGCCAAGGCCGCCGGTGAGAAGATTATTCGTCGATATCGCAAGCGCGCCGTACTTCCCCAGCAGTGGGGGCCCGAAACCTTCGGCGTTCCGTTCGAGGAACACAAGGCGAAGGCCGAAGTTCCCCACCTGCCAGCCAGGGGTGATTCCGGTGATCTTTTCATAGCGTCCGAAAATCGCGGATGGTGAACGAATAAATCGGATGGGAGGATGCGGCATGGCGATGGAGAGTGGCATCACAGTGAATTTCTCCAACAATGAGATCAACATCAGGACCAAGACGCTCAAGGACCTGAGGTCTCCCCGGTTTGTGCACATCTTCATCAACGAAAAGGAACGCCAGCTGTTAATCCGCAGATGCGAGGAGCGCGACAATGATGCGTTCCCGATTGACTATGCTGCAGTGGAGATCGATAAGAAATGCCGATTCAAGGCAAAGCCCCTGGTCATCTACCTCGCGCGCGTGATCGGCCTTCCGTACCCGTCCAAGACCCTGCGCTTTTGTGGCAACCTGCTGGAGGATGGCGATACCGTCCTCATAGACCTCGACGATCATCAATTCCTCCCGTATCCCGATAGGAGCATATTGGGGGTACGTCATGGGTGATTCGGTCAAACGGCTGAGCAAAGGATTGCAACCGGTGGCGCCGAAATCATCGTGTGCAAGCGCGCTCCAGGCGGCGAGCAAGGATGACGTGCGTGAGCGCTACAACCGGCCCCGCGATCTGAGCAAGATCAAGGTGATACCAGCCCGGCAGGAATCGGATCCATTCAATCCCAAGATGCGTAAGCGTGTAGTGGTCTATTGCCGCGTATCGACCGATGGGATATCCCAGACCTCTTCATTCGAGTTGCAGAAGAACTATTACCTGAGGTTTGTCAGGAAGAAACCCGACTGGAAGCTGGTCGGGCTTTACTCAGATGAGGGCATCACCGCAACGAGCATGGAAAAACGCGTGGGATTGCTGACGCTGCTTGAGGATGCCAGGGCAGGGAAGTTCGACATCATTGTGGTGAAGAACCTCTCCCGTTTGGCCAGGAATCTCATGGACTGCATGAACATCATCTATGAGCTTCGCGCTCTGCCTCATCCCATCGGCATCCTTTTTGAAACCGAGAACATGTTCACCTTGGACAAGAATGTGGACTTCACCTTGCAGGTGCTTTCCCTGGTCGCTCAGGAGGAGAGCCACAAAAAGTCCGAGGCTATGAACTCCTCATATCAGCAGCGCTTCGGCTCCGGACAGTTCACCAAGCCCGATCTGCTTGGTTATGACAGCGTCGGGGTAAACGAGATCGCGATCAATGAGGAGGAGGCCCAGACCGTCCAGCTGATCTTCATGATGTTCCTCGCCGGCATCCATCCTTCCACCATCGCCGATGTATTGGTCATGTTGGGGCGCAAGACGCATACCCACAAGTACAAGGACGGACGCATCAAGGAAGGGGTGGTGAAGTGGACCGCCAATTCGGTGAACAACATCCTGCGCAATGAACGCAGATGCGGAGACGTGCTTGCCCAGAAGACCTACACCCCGAACTATCTTGATCACAAGCCCAAGAAGAATGAGAACCATCTTCCCCAGTATTATGCAAAGGACCAGCATCCGGCCATCGTCGCCCGCGAGGATTTCCATCTGGTGCAGAGGATACTGGAGGCAAACAGGGGAGGCTGGAAGTTCGGCCTTCCTGAGCTGGGTATCTATGAACGCGGTCCCCTGGGCGGCTTTGTGACCGCCGTGCCGAATTGGCGGGGATTCACCGCAGAGGATTATAATCGCGCCGCCCTCAGGGCGAACGGAGTCTCTGAATCAGAGCTCGATGAATTCGAAAGGCGCCTTGCCTCACGAAACCAAGACGATGATTCCGACCAGGTGCAGACCCCTGAGTTCCAGCATGCCTATGCGATCGACTCCGATGATTATGACCAATTCCCCGAGGATGATGGCACACAGGTGGAAGAGGGTAAGGAGGAAGTGGTCGAAAGCTACAGGAGTCTGGTTGAGTCGATGCGTGAAGGCCAAGATGATGAGGTGGACAAACGGCAGTTCGGTGGTTATGACCTGAGTGGCTGCGAGGTGGTCCGTCCCCATTTTTTCAATGTCCGCGACAAGATCAGTTTCACCGCCGATAGCAAGGGCCTTTATTTCAATCGGATGTGCAGCCAACAACTGGAATTCGGAACACAAGCGGCTCAATTCGTGGAGCTTGCCTACAACCCGGTCGAACGGCTGCTGGTGGTAAGAAAGAGCAGAAAGGAGTCCGACCGTACCATTCGGTGGATTGGCGAGCAGAACGGTAATCCTTGCATGCGCCGTTGCACCTGCAAAGGCATCTCGGGCGCACTCTATGAAAACATGGGGTGGAATGCCAATTTCAAGTATCGGGTTCTTGGATCGGTCCAGACAATCGGAGATGAGGATGTGTTGGTGTTCTTCCTGGATGAATCGATGGCGATCGTTCCAGCAAAAGCCGGCAGCATCCGCAATATCGATACCGATACCATCGATGAACAACAGGCCAGGGATATCGTGAGGGAAGGGTATCTTCCCGAGCAAGGCTATGTGCCCGATCTGTCTGACTTCGAGTTGGGAAATGGTCCCATGGCAACATCGGTGAAAAAGCTCTCCAGAAGCAGGGCAATCTACTACGACGAACTGACCGAGAAGACGACAGGCGAGTTGCATGTCGCCGATCTGGGTGATAGGAAGTATGATCCCGAGTGTGTGCAGCGGATGATCCAGAAAGGCATAGAGCCTGCCGAGGGGTGGCTGTACCTCAAGGGCATGGCTGTGATCCGAAAGAACTATTTCACCATTCTCCCCATGGCATGGTCCGATGGGTTCGGTGATGAATTCTACCAAGCCCAGCGCAAGAAACAGATCCGAAGGTTTGGTGATCCTGACATAAGAGCCATGAGGCGTGCCATTCCGTATGGTTGGACAGTCGGCTTGGATTTGCCAACCGAACAGACCGTGCAGGAGACAATCGAGATCTTGAAGAACGGGACCGCATGATGACGGCCCCGTCATGCCACGATACACAATCTAATTTTCTCAACAATGACTACAGTCGGACAGCTCTGTCCGACATGAACCCTCAACAACAGTATAACAATTATGGCACTGTGCGCCGCTCGAGTCTCGATGCAAAAACCGGCGCGGAGCAACTTTTCTTTGTCGAAAATATCCCCTATAATTACCCATCCGCCCATTTTCTTGGGCTCCTGCGTCGTCTTTAATAACCTGACGACCACTATATATAGCGTAACAAATAACACTATTTAACGATAAGGATCCATATATAGCGTTTTACCTGCTAAGACGCGGACGGTTCAACGGAAATAAAATCATTACCACCTCAGGAGGGGGGATGTTTCTTGCCAATGATGTGGATGCAGTCAAAAAGGTTCGCTTTTGGGCCACCCAAGCAAGAGACCCAGCTCCTCATTACCAACATAGTGAGATTGGCTATAATTACCGCATGAGTACCACTAAAAAAAATAAAAAAAAGTTTAGTCTATATAATTAGGAAAAATGATAGATACTATTGGGCAATGTTAAAGTGTCCTTGTGGATGTGGAAATGTCATCTCATTATCTTTAAATGATAGTAAAATTGTATATTGGACTTTATCGGTTTCTAAATTTGGATACCCTACTTTAACTCCATCAATAAAGCAAATTAAAGGATGTTTTAGCCATTTCTTTATAAAGGATGGCAATATTATTTGGTGTTAGCATAGGCAGCATCGGTACGGAATCCACATCTGATTTGGTCTGATTATTTTTTTGACATACAATAGCAATAACGTTATCAATAACAAAAAAAGAAACCACTTAGCAATCTTCTCTGAAAGGGTAGCGACGCATCGGCCGGCCTCCCCCGCGCACCGTAGGGCTGGAGATTTCGGCCTGACTGATCCACCAAACCGGAAAAATTGAGCCACCCGTTTCGCTAAAATTGAACCACCACCTTTATCTGCTCCGGAAAGTTATCTGTTAGACTCTGAAATGCCATGCCAATCAAAGGCATGAGTTTCATTTCGGAGGTGGTCACAGATGACCAAATTCACTGAAATCCTGCGGTTGAAAGACCAAGGATTAAGCCAGCGGCAGATTGCGGCAAGCCTGCAAATCTCCCGAAACACCATCAAGGAGTTCCTCAACAGGTTGGAATCGTCCAGCTTGGCCCTCCCTCTCGTGGAGATCTTCACCGACAGCGACATCTGGCAATTGCTGTATGTGGACAGGGGCGATGTGAAATCGTACCATCTGCCAGACAACGATTGGGTGGAACAGGAACTCAGGCACAAGGGAGTCACCCTGCTCTCACTTTGGGCAAACTATCGTTTCTCCTGCAAGGAGAAGGGAATGCAACCCTATGGGTACACGCAATTCTGCAAGCGGTATTCCGACCACCTGAAGACCAAGAACGTCACCATGGCCATCCCAAGAAATCCAGGGGAGAACACCGAAGTCGACTGGGCTGGATCAACATTGTTCTTGCAGAACTTTCTCACCGGGGATGCCGTTCCCGTCTATCTTTTCGTGTCCACTCTGTCTTATAGCGGTTATTCCTATTTCGAGGGATTCCTCGACCAAAAGGCTCCGAATTGGATCGCGGCGAATGTGAACTGTGTTGAGTTCTTCGGAGGTTCCACGGCGATCTTCACCCCGGACAATTTGAAGACCGGTGTGGTCAAGCCCGATTGGTACGATCCCCAGCTCTATCAAGCGTATCTGGAGTTCGCGGAACACTACCATACGGCCATTCTCCCCGCACGCGTTCGGAAGCCGAAAGACAAGCCGAATGTGGAGAACAACGTGAAGATCGCGACATCCTGGATCATCGCCGAGTTGCGCAACAAGACATTCTTCTCACTCGACGATCTGAATACCGCCATCTGGGAACGCATGGATTGGTTCAACAGCCATCCGTTCCAAAAGAAACCAGGTTCGCGGAAGAGCATGTTCCTGGAAATGGAGAAACAGCATCTGTCGCCCCTTCCTCCCTTCAGATTCGAATATTCGGAGAGGAAAGAGGCGACCGTCGCACCCGACTTCCACATCAGTTACGACTACTGCCTGTACAGTGTACCCTATAAATTTGTCGGTAAAAAGCTCCTGGTAAGGACAACGACCACAAAAATACGCATATTCCTAGATGGTGAGATGGTAGCCATACATGACAGGGGGGTCCACAAGGGCCAGCGGATGACCAACCCGGAGCATCTTCCGGAAAGTTATCGTGAATACGCTTCATGGAGTGGAGCATCGTTCCGTTACCGGGCGAAATCAATCGGGGACAGCACGTTCCGCATCATCGACGCGACGCTGAAGGCCTGTGAATTCGAGGTCCAGGCATTCAGAAGGTGTGTTGGTATCCTCAATTTTGCCAAGAAATATTCACCGGCGATGCTTGAGCAAGCTTGCTCGATAGCAGCGGAAGATGGCCGACTGAGCTACAAATACATCAAGAACCTGCTCGACTCGACAGTGTTGCAGCCATTGGAGGCAGAACAAGTCGAAAAGGAGGACAAGACCAGTCCGTTCGCACGTCCAAAGGGATTCTATTCCGTGCTCTCCTCCAAGAAGGAGGTGCAACCATGAGCAAGGAAGCACATCATGCGATGAAGATACGGCTGCAGGGGATGTTGCTCGAGCTCAACCTGCATGTCATGGCTCAAGCTTTGGACGATCAATTGAGCGATCCCTTGTACCAGGAACTCAGCAAGCTGGAATTCTTCAATCGTATTGTGGAGGAGGAATATGTTTCCAGGAACAATACCAGATCATTGCAATTGCTCAAGCGCGCCGGTCTGTGGAAGACCCAGGCGGACCTGTCCAAGGTCAACTACGCGATCGAAAGGAAGCTGAATCGCGATCTTCTTACACAGCTGATCACCTGCGATTTCATCCTGGACAAGAAGAACCTCTGCATCCTTGGCGCCGCCGGGTCTGGCAAGTCATTCTTCGCCAAGGCGTTCGGTGTCGAGGCCTGCCACAACCTACACCGCACGAAATATTTCAATGCGAACAAGTTTCTTTGCGAGTTGCATGAATTGAACAAGCAAGACAAGAATCGCTACAAGCGGAAACTCCGATACTACCAGAATGTGCCGGTCCTGATCCTCGATGACTGGTTGATGTTCGACATCCATGACCAGGTGAAGGAATCCATCCTGCTCGATCTTATAGACGCCAGGTATGGTACGGCTACCACAATCGTCTGTTCACAAGTCGATCCCGACGACTGGTGCGAAAAATTCTCCGGTTACACAATCGGGAACTCAATCACCAGCAGGTTGGTTTCAAATGGCTTCAGCTTGATAATTCAAAGTGAGGAGGATCTTCGGCAGACTGGCGTTCGACAGTTGCTAGCT
>DIXI01000004.1:5000-93870 GCA_002428625.1 Sphaerochaeta sp. UBA6084 | reverse complement strand
TCCTACTCGCCGAAAAATACACAACCAAACAGGGAAAATTTCTTGGAACTTCCTGTTGCCCTTCGTGGGTCTTGACCGCACGAAATTCCTATCCGGATCTGGCGGAAAATATCGCCGACAGCTATACACCGATGGTGGAGACGGCGAAGAAGATCAAGGAATCCGATGTACATGCGAAGGTAATCTTCATCGGACCATGCATTGCCAAGAAGTATGAGGCACTCACCACCGAAGTGTCGGGATATGTGGATCATGTCTTGACCTTCGAGGAGCTTGCGGCGCTCTTCGTTGCCTTCGAGATTGATCTCTCGACAATCGGGGAGAGTCCTGCCATTCAGGACGCGAGCATGCTCGGGCGCGGATATGCGAATGCTTCGGGAGTCGGCAATGCGATCATCAGGACAGCAGAAGAGAAGTTCGGTATAACGGGCATCAGCTTCGAAAAAGCAGACACCCTCTCCGATTGTCTTGAGATGCTGAAACATATCGACAAAGGTAGTACCTGTCCGGATCTTGTGGAAGGAATGGCATGTCCCGGAGGATGCGTAGGCGGTCCCGGTACATTGGCTTCACCTCCCACGGCGGCACGGCACGTGGCAAGGTTTGCTTCATCGGCACCCTTCGAGTTTCCCTTGTGTGATAAAATCGAGAGTTAAATATAACCAAATAATGAAAATAAATCCTAGCCATCTTCTTTCATAAAAGGTATCAGTTTCGTAAATGGGTCACTGCATCCTGTGCACTATCTTTTTACTCGCATTGTTGTTAGGCAAGCTAAACTTGATTCCCTTCTCTACTCAAGATGCCTACCCGCCTATCGTCAACGGTTGGTATTTTGTCACCGGGTTGTGCTCAACAGTTGTTGACGATTTTATTCTGCTTTTAAATTCTTACTCACTCTATGGTGGATTCTATATAAGTAAGCCCCAGTCTGAGAGTATTCTCAAAACTAATTCTTATTTTATTCTATATTATACCTTTATTTTGACTATAAATCATCGATGACAACCAGCCCATGATACAAGATTACTCTTTGCAAGTGTTTGCTTTGTAAACACTTAATTTTCTGAAATTTTACCTGTTTTTCATCATTTTTTGATATTTTAGACTACTCAATTTCGTCAATTTTTATCCCATGTACGCACACTCGCATTTTCAGCAATACCGTTGATTCTTATACCATTTAGTTTTTGGGTTCGGGGGTTTTCTTTGCCTTGGTCACACCCTTCTTGGAGCTGTAATGGGTGCTCTTTCGGACCTTGTTCCCATGCTCATCGACCTCGATGTTGGAGCGCTTTGCCTTGAGTTTCTGCACGCGTTTGAAACGGCGCTCATGGATGATTGGGAGATGATGGTTGAGTGACCGATGGACCTCGAACGGGTCACGAACCGTTCTCTTGGTGGAAGGGAACTCTGCAGACTCTGTTTCTCCATAGACGGAAGTGCCGGTATACTTCTCATTGGTGAGTATGTTCTCGATCGTCTTTACCGGCCATTTGCTCTTGCCGGTTGGTGTAGGGACCTTGAGTGCTTCCAGCTCCTTCTTGATCCTCACGATACTCCATCCTTGCTCGTACCAGTCAAAGATCTTCAGGACGATTCTGGCCTCAGCGATGTTGAGGATGAGTCCTTCCTCCTCATTACGATCATACCCATAGCACCTTCTCGAGAATGCCGGGGAGTCAGGATCCATGGTGCTCCTTCGTAGACCCCACTTGATGTTCTCGCTCTCCGCCTGGGCTACACCGGCATGGAGTGTAAGCAACAGCTCCCCTGCCTGGCTGAGGAGGTGGATCTGCTCATTGTAGAAAAAGACATCCACCTTCAGCTCCTTGAGACGTCTGAGCGTGACCAGAAAATCCACGCAGTTGCGTCCGAACCGGCTGATGGACTTGGTATAGATCATATCAATCTTCCCCGCCTCACAGTCGGCCAGCAGGCTCTGGAAGCCAGGACGCGAGCTGATGGTCCTACCAGACTTGATATCGATATAGGTACCGACATATTCCCAAGCGGGATTATCCAGGATGTCCTCCTTCTCGAAGTCCATCTGGGCTGAAAGGCTGTGCAGCTGTCGCTCCATTTGTGTGCTCACACGGCAGTACAAGGCAACCCGGAGACGCTTGAAATGTCGTCTGGCTGGATTTGAGGTGACAGGGTTGCCTTCAGGACAGGCAAATAAGATTTGGAATGCTTTATTAGTAAATAGATAGATGACCCATAATAACTTGTCAATGAGAAAATTTTCATGATAATTCCATCGCATCAATACTTACCCTAAAACCAAGTTGAGAGTAGGTTGATCAACACTATTCCTAAATGGTTTTTTGATATGGAGTTAAATCATCAGAAATATTCCCATATATGCATTTACTAAAACTTTTTATTAGGAAATTTAGATTATGTATTTCTTCTGGGAGTATTCCTGTAACCTTAAATGAGATTTTTTTAGGCCTATTTTCAGGTAATATCTTGATTGCTAATTGAGGAGAAATCGGATAATAGAATTCTAAAGCCTCCGTAGCTGTACCATCTGTGCTCGCCTTCATATTTATAACAGGTTGGTCGCCAGTAATAAAATGGGTACTACTTTTATTTTCGATAATAGTAATAGTTAACTTATATCCTAGAAGACTATCAGCAAGTTTTGCTGCGGTAACTAGATGAAGGACCGACCAGATTTTAAGAATATCAACCTTTGAATTATCTAAGTGTGAGTTTTTCTGCTTCATTGTATTTGTTCTTGTGAACTGAACACAAATATATTCAATAAAATCAGGTAGATCGTTTTGAAGATTCTTATAATCATGGTTGTAAATCTTATTAAGAAAGGGATATCCTAAACTCTCAAAAAAAGTCTCTATAGTTTCAACACCTTCCTTTATTGTATTTTCATACAGTTGAACGGAACTATGAGGCAAGACATTTATACTCGTATCTATTATTTTTTTTGACAATGCACAAAACATGACTATATCTAGTAAATGAAGGACTGGATCCGGATAATTTCGATTATCTAGTTCTAGCATGTAGTTAAATACATCCTTAAGAGTTGAGCAATCATTGCTGTTAGCAATGAGATACTCACGACCACCTTTACCCAACATGGATAAAATTAACTCTTTTTCTAAAAAATTGATTTCTTCGAATCTATAAAAATAGCTCATAACACAAAGATTAATTGGATTTGCTGAGAATATGCGTCCGCTATCGTTTAAACAGAAGACATTCTCATTTTCATCTCCCCACATCGATAAGTACTTTCGATTTACGACGTGCTGCCGTTTTGTGATTTCTCTTTTCATACAACCTCGTAATAGTTCATTTTTACTTTAAGATAAAGGACTTATTTCGATTGTGAGTCAATCAATTTCCAAGATGTCATCCAAATTGTCTTTGGTGGTACTATTTGCATCTGTGCGGAGATATCTATTAGCAACAACATGAATTTTTGCGCCTAGTTCAAACTCGTATTGATAATCTGTATATTTTAAGATTTTAGTATAAGTGTTATTTTTCATATTATTGATATCATCAATCACTGTTTGCTTTGTTTTAAGTTCACAATGGTTCTTGATATAAGTTTTAGCTTCCGCTCTTGTAGAAAACTTTTGAATAATCACCGATTCTACATAGCAATGTGTAATATCACCATCACTATCCTTTTTAACCGCATACACATCATAATCAGCCATAAGAACCTCCATAGCGTTTATTGGATTCACCTAAAACAATCCAAAATGGATAGATAAGAATATTTATTGGAGTAGGCTCAAGATGTATTTCCTGTAATGCAATATAATCGTACCACTGGTACAGTTTCAAATCAAGAATATTCATAGGTATAATTTCTTGACTGTTTCTATCAGCAAAGATTCTTACCAATAGCTTTAATTCTTTGACTTAATTAATCCAATCAAATACACTCAAACGGACAGATAAGCATTATTATGTTGCTGAATATACATTTTAGTTTTACCACCAAGGAGTCCCCTACCGATGCCAACCCTAAACTGGATAGGAAAAGATAAAGTAATCCTAAGATAATCCCAAAAGTAGAACCATACTTTGAAGGTTTTCCTATCGTTGCTTTAGCGTGAGACCCAGGGTCTCTTCTGCGAATTGTTTGACATCAATCGAGGAAGGAATCCTTACCTTCAGATCCTCATAAAGGTTCTTTACTTGCTTGTTCGGTGTTTCGACGATGACTGTCCCATCCTTCTTCTTGGTGCACATCAATGATTGGCTTTTACCGATCATCCTGGTAGTGGAGGTTCCTGTAGGCCCGAGTCTCTTTCGCAACAATGGTCCTACCAGACTTGATGTCGGTATAGGTACCGACATACTCCCAATCGGGATTCTCCAGGATGTCCTCTTTCTCGAAATCCATCTGGGCCGAGAGGCTTTGCAGTTGCCACTCCATTTGTGTGCTCACACGACAGTACAATGCCACGCGCATACGCTTGAAATGTCGCCTGGCTGGTATGACATGTATGATAGGTTTTCTCTTCTCGTCAGGCATGGCTTGTTCTGTATAACACGAATAGAAAGAGATGGATAGATATGATTGAACGATCTTGATTGGACCTCGAATCGATACTTTTATTACTCAATGATTTACAGATGAGATTTCTTGGCTTATAGTAATGTGGGTTGGATTGGGAAAACTTGTATCGAGCTTTTCTATATAGAGTTAATCCAGTGCCGGATGAGAAACGGCTATAATGCCAATGTATGGTATAACTTTATCTGGATATAGATTGACCATATCTCTCTTCAATCGTATTCGACAGTAAAAGCTTATTAAGAAATCTGACAAGATGTTGATTAATATAGGTTAATTAGGATAGAAAAATGTCAATAGAAAAAATTATTAGTAGAATCGATGATGAATCTTTCTTTTTAAATTCGTCATATTCCGATATGGCTGACAAAGTAATAAAGCCTGAACTTGCGTCAATAAACGATCCTGTTTTGATAGAAAAATTACAAAATGAATATGCTGTATTCTCTGTTGACACAACCGAGATTGTCCCTAAAAAGGATTTCTCCATCAATTTAGGGCATGAAATAACAAATTATTCTGAGCAACGAATAAACGGAATCATTGAATATTTAAAACTCCGTTGTGAAGAAACAACCAGTGAAATCGTGAAAGCAAGATATAATCATATTATCTGGTTGTACTTTCGAAAAAATGACAAAAACCCCAATTCGGCTATTGCCTTCTATACTTCATTTGCCAAAAGGAATGAAATATCTGATCTAAATAAGATAGATTTTTTAACTAAAGCATTTATTATCGCATTTTCTATCAAAGATAGCATTGACCCAATTATGACTATGATAATCGATACGATGTGTTTAACGAAAACTACTGAAGCAATTTCATTGGGGTTTGAGGTCATTCACAAATATCGGAGTGTCTTTAAGAAAGTACTTCGTATTGATGTGTTTTCTCATTGTTATGGCATTATAAAAAAACAAATCGAATCCGGGGAAAATTGTTTCTTTCTTATTGAAACCATTGACCGTATAGCAGGCATCCTACAGAACATGGATTCTGAAATGCAACCTAAGTGGTTTGAGTTAAAGGGTGAGATTTATGAATTATTAGCAAAGGAGAAAGAGGAACTTATACAGTTGGAATTTCTTGGACTAGCAATACATTCATACAAAAAAGCAAAGAATCATGAGAGAGAAAACAATTGTAAACTAAAATTCGAGAAGATCTGGAAGTCATACGGTGGCGATAATTTTCCAAGGCAAGAGTTGGGAGAACCGTTCAACCATTTCATGAATGAAGCTATTAGGTTGAGTGAAGAACGATGTGATACCTTCCTAAGATTACTTCGAGTAATGCCAATAGATGCAGTGGCCTTAACCCTTCTTTCACCGGTTGTCATACCCAACACTAAATCAATAAGGGAAGCAGTTCGAGAAAGAGGTAAACCTATCTATATGCATATCGTTAGGGTTTCTGTCTTTGACGAAAATGGAAATAAGCCTGAACCCATCAACTCTGAGGAGCAAGAATCAAAATACTTATTCTTCCAAGAATATGGATTACGTATGCTTACTGTAAAACACTTTCTGCAGCGCTTTCTTAGGTCGTTAATTGCCCAAAATAAGTTAGAAATACAAACATTTATACAGATGCTGACAACTAGAAGTATACTAGGGAAAATAACTCGTAATAGAAAAGAGACATGGATAGATGCAGTAACTCCAGCCATAAATTATTACTTCTCACAAGTGAATGCTAGCCTCATTGCTCATTCAAACGTACACGTAGACTTCTCACTATGTATCGATTCATTGACTCTAAAACTTGAAGGCATTCTGAGAGATATATTCTCGATGAATGGATTATCACCGAAAAAAGTTGGAGAGAAAAAGACAGAAGAGCATGATTTAAATTATCTGCTCGACCATGAATTGATGCTACGTTTGTATGATGAGAACCATGTGATATTCCTAAAATTTATTCTTATTGAGCAACTTGGCATGAACTTAAGGAATATCGTTGCTCACGCATTGAAAACCAATAATGAAATATATAATGAATCAGTAATGCATTACGTTTTCGTTTGCTTAATCATAGTACTATTTGGGATTAAAAGTAACAGCGAAGATAAACCTACATCATAATTGATATTTAAAGTCTGTTTGTATTGTACTCAAGTAAAATGAATAGGAGATAGAATGGCTGGCGCTAAGCAAAACAATCCTTTTGAATTGCTACGAAACAAGTCGATAATAGAAATCCTTGATGGGGATAAGGATTTTGGTGAAGTATCATTCCCAAGTTGTAAGTCACCTATCAAAATATCAATGCCCTACCTTAGCGGCCCAATCATTTGTGACATTTCTAGCAGGTTCGGATTAGCGGTGAGTTATTCCTGGGGAGGTGGTTCTCAAAGTAGATGGAGTTATCTGGATGATCTACTGAAATATTGTATCGACCACAATCGCATTCCCGATCTGCTAACATTCCTTTTCTCGAAAGAACAATTTGTAGAAAAATTGAAAGGTTGTTCACCCTCCGACATCGAGGATGCTCATGTAATAATTATTGAAAAGGTTCTTGAGCATATAAACAGCATTTTATATTTTGGCGGCAATGAATTGCGCATAGCAGGCAAACAATTCCAAATTCGTCCCATTGGTTCCACAATCTCCATTGCAGCACCAGCGATAAGAAAAATTGATAGAAGTTACATCAGGGATTTAGGAGAGCGCGCAGTAAAAGATATTGACGAGAAAAACTATGATAGCGCAATTACCAAGTCACGAACGATGCTTGAGGAAGTATTCTGTTATGTGATAGAGAAAAGGAATGAAGTTCCTTCAAGTTCTGGAGATATCGTAAAACTATATAGTCAAGTAAAAACGCTCTATAGCATGCATCAGGATGGAGGGACGGACAAGCGGATCAACATGCTTCTCTCTGGATTAGAAAAGATTGTTACAGCTATCACACAATTGAGGAATGAAGGAAGTGATTCACATGGCGTGGGCTTAAGAAGAGTTAATATAAAGGACTATCATGCCTTACTAGCAGTTAACGCAGCCACAACAATGGCAGATTTTATTCTATCTGTTGGAGAGTCCGTGAATAATCATCAAAGAAGTTTTAATATTTAAACCGATAAAATAGTATAAAAGGGGAAATATGGGTATAAATCAAAAAGATCTAAAAATCCTTTGGTCCAAATCAGCTGGACGATGTTCAATCTGTAAACAAGAGTTATCTGTCGAGTCAGGTTCTTCACCCTCGAGTATTACGTTGATTGGAGAGAATTGTCATATCGTAGGTGACAAATTAAATAGTGGACCGCGACATCAGAGCAACCTGTCAGAGGAAGATAGAGATAGATACCCAAATCTTATTCTGTTATGCAGCAACCATCATAATGAAATTGATGGAGATACAACGAAATATTCAATTGAATACCTACATCAAATTAAAGCAGATCATGAAATCTGGGTACAGACCGCTTTAACACAAAATCAGGAGACACCAAACAAAAGGCTATATGCTAATTTACTAAATTTAGTCGTTGATAAACTCTATTTATCTTATTTGGATTCTCTAACAGATGATTACGTGCGTTTGCTGATGTACACGAATGAAATCGATGGGATGAATTCCTTGGTAATTCAATTAAAAAGAGTTGTTTGGCCGAGAGATAAGATAGAACTTGAAGAAGCTTTACAAGAAGTAGGCAAGCGGGTTGAGAAATATATCACTCATTACACTTCAATTTCGAGTCCACGAGGTGATGGAACTTCTTGGTATGAAGATAAACACAGATACAATGATGTTAAAACTAGATTACCATATTCGGATTCCTCAGAAAATAAAGAAAAGGATTATAAAACCCATTTCAATAATCTATGGAATTTAACAGTATCATTAAATAAGCTTGCCGAAATAGTACGATCCACCATAAACCCAGAGTTCTTCTTGCTACAGGGGGATTTCATAATTTCTGATGAGCTGGGCACTACTTCGGATCTAGTAGGTTGTGTTTATTTCCCAAAAGAATATGTCATCATTTGAAAAGGATGACTAATTACTATGGTTTTCCCGCTCGACGCCAACAATGCCTAAGGTTGTTACAAGTCTATAAGACAGTAGATAAGATTTGGTGTCTATGAGCTGTATCCATGCATAGTAGAATTACTTTTAGTAATATTCCTCTATATAGTTATAAGCCCTATCGAACACATCTTTATCTTTAATTTTATACTTGATCCAAACGACGCTACGAAGTGCTTTTTTTAATTCCTGCTTGCCGGCGGTTGTATTTTGCCAACCATCAAAACGTACAATTTTAACAATATTATCAATATCTGCAACGATCCGCTCAACAATTACCGGTGTACTTCGATTCTTGATACTATTAAACAGTTCAGTAAGTGCAGCTTTTCCTTTATCTATCTCCACCTCTGGAACAATTTCTTTTTCAGCTTGTGCTGCCTCACGAGCTAGCTCCAACAATAGCTTTAGGAATTCAATACTTGTCACAAGGCCTTGTTCATGCTTTTCTCGAAGAGCCTCTAGTTTTTCTCCCAACTTAATGAATTTTGGATCATCTGTGTGCTTGAGTATTTTGGCAACCAAGTTGATTTCAACTCTCTTAGTTGTCTTCTTAATATCTTTCTGTTTCTCCAAAAACTCATCAATCAGGTCTGCATCCATAGCAAGGATTTCTTCTTCATCATGGACATCACCCACAGTTACATTTTGATGTATCAACTCGATTGTCTTTGATCCCAGAGCAGCCCAAATTAGACCTCCTCTACCATCTGTTGGTTTGACAGATTCATACACCCTGGAAAGCCATTGATAATCGAATTTGAACGAACTAAGGGCTTTGTCTGGAGAAAGCGCATCCCAGGCTCTGTTTAGGACTCGATAGTCTGCCGCAAAAGAATCCTTCTCTTTGTTAGTAGGTAAACACTCTTGTGCAGCAATAAGCCCTTCCCAACCGTCAACTGTTCGATCAACACCGAAGAAATAACTCAAACATTTTTTCATGAGATTAGGAAGCTGATTCTTAATTTCATTAATATTGGTGATGATTCGTCTCATCGTCTGTTCATCGAAATCTAAAGCTTTTGCTACATCATCAAAAATCCCAATGTAATCAACGATCAATCCATGAGTTTTTCCATTGTCATAAGTGCGGTTTGTCCTACAAATTGCTTGTAGAAGAGTGTGGTCTTTCATGGGTTTATCAAGATACATGACTTGGAGGATAGGAGCGTCAAAACCAGTGAGGAGCTTGGAGGTGACTATCACCAGTTTCAATTGACTCGCGGAATCCCTGAATCTATCCAGAAGTCTGGCTTCTTCATCACGATCACGACGGAAATCCCTATACCGGTCTACCTTGTCATTATTCGTGTCCATAACAATGGTCGAGGCATCGGGTCCCAATAACGAGTCAAGAATCTCTTTGTAGCGTAGACAGCACTCACGGTCGTAACAGACTACTTGTGCTTTATAACCATTCGGTTCAATCTTGGTAGTATAGTGATTTGCGATGTGCTCACATACTTTCCTTATACGTGCAGGGTTGTACATGATAGCCCGCATGTTGACACGTTGCGATAATTCCGCTCGCTCAGCCTCAGATAGATTTTCAGTCATTGATTCAAATTCAGCATCAAGTTTTTCCTGATCGACATGGAGATCGATTGGTACGGGCTCAAAGTGCAAAGGTAAGGTTGCTTTATCTCGAATGGAGTCGGAAAAAGAATAACGGCTCATGTACCCAGACTTATCTTCTTCGGCACCAAAAGTAAGAAAGGTATTTTTATCAGTGCGATTTATCGGAGTTCCCGTAAGGCCAAAAAAGAATGCATTCGGTAATGCCATTCGCATCTTCTCGCCAAGGTCTCCTTCTTGGGTCCGATGGGCTTCATCAACCATGACTATAATATTGGTTCTCGGATTAAGCTCTCGCTCAACTTCACCGAACTTGAAAATTGTTGTGATAAGTATTTTCCGCATATCACCACGAAAGAAATTCATAAGGCCTTCCTTGGTAGTCGCACTCTCAAGATTGGGAATATCCGAAGCATTAAAATTGGCGGTTATTTGCGTTTCTAAATCTATCCTATCGTCCACGATAACCACGGTCGGATTTTTCAATTCAGGTAGCATACGGAGTTTCTGAGCAGCAAAAATCATCAGTAACGACTTTCCAGAACCCTGAAAATGCCAAAGCAGTCCTTTTTTCGGATAACCAGCGACAACACGACTAACAATTAGATTTGCCCCTTCATATTGTTGATATCGGCATATAATCTTATACTTTCTATACTTTTTATCCGTTGCAAAAATCGTAAAGAACTGGAAAATATCCATGATCTTTTTGGGTACTAACATATCTTCGATGCTAACCTTCACATCAGACAGACTTCCTTCAGACTTATGACTGGGAGTATGCCAAGGACCCCACATATCGATGGGCATGTTCACAGCACCATAACGAAAACGTTTCCCTTCAGTGGTAAAATTAAAAACATTTGTTACAAACATTTCTGGGATGCTTTTTTCATAGGAGGCAATGTCACCAGCTCCATCAAGCCAGGTGATGGCATTGCGTACCGGTGTCTTCAGTTCTCCAATTGCGATTGGAAAACCGTTGATTAATAAAACTATATCGAGACGTTTACCGCTTTCTTGTTTTGGATAGACCCACTGATTGGTTACAACATACTCATTAAGAGAAAGATCATCGCCATTCATCGCTCCAAAAAAGCGAATGGGCACCATTCTTCCGTCTTTACCAAATGGGTAAGAATTCTCTTCGAATATCATCTTCTTGAAGAGTTCATTATGAGTAATAAGGTTATGAGGCAAGACGGAAAGAATGACTGTTCGAAGCTTATAGATGACTTCATCCGCGCGGGAATGATCCGCTGCGATTTCAGGATTTAGACGGATTAGAGCATCCTTCACCATAGATTCAACCATCACATCAGAATACATTCGGGGCAAAGAGTCTGCAGGAATATAATTCCACCCGATGTGCTCAAGTGTGGAAATCAACATCTTTTCTATAGTATTATCCTCATTAAACATATTGTATTCTCCAATTTGACTCATTGATATAAATCATCCCAAATTATCGTATGCGAAGTTTAAATCCTCATACAAGGGACTGAATAATTAACTTCTTAAAAGTAGAATTTAGCTCTCTCAACGATCTTATTAATTCAAATTCTAATTTTTCAAGATTTTCAACAATGTCTGCAAACCTATCCTGTGTCTCTTTTGGAGGTAATAATACTTGAATTTTTCTAAATTCGGGTAATGTAAGTTGTCCTTGACTTGATCCAGTACCTGTCAAATTTTGCAAATCAATGAAAATCTTGAGATATTTAATATTAATTAGTTTATTCGGGACCAAAGTAAGTAAGCGAACCACGGGAGTAAAAAATGGTTCCCTAATTCTTGAATAGCCAACAGAACCTCTTGCTGAGATAGTTAAAGCTTGAACACTAATCCTATATTCTTTTCCATAGCATAGTAATCCATCTCTTTCTATTCCATTCGAGTACACTGGGAATGGGTATTCTTCAGTTCGTTCAACCGAGTTATCGACAGGTTTATCACCACCTGCAAACAATTCAATGGTAACATCTTCAATTGGTTTTTTTTCAAACCCGAAAGAATTCTTACCTAGCTCACCAAACATATCTATAAATTGGCCTTTCACTAAATAATCAGTTTTTTGGATCAACTTCTGATACGAATTCCTTGTTGCATCCATAGCCCACAAAACCTTAGCCAACTCGCGCTGTTTATCGAGATTAGGTAGCTCAAATTCATAGTTCCGTAGGTGCTCCCATTTAACCCGGGGGGAGAGGGAACCTGCTGATTTCTCGATAGCATAGTCAAATAGGGAATCATTCTGAATAACGAAAGGCAACAACTCCGGAAGGATCCTTTCTGGAATTGCCTTGATAACAGTAATATCACCTGAACATATACCGTCAAAGGGAGCAACGGCAGCTTTTTTCAAATATGCACGGCGGCGACCGAAAAGCACATCTCCCTCACGAAATAGCTTGGTAAAAGTATTGTCTATATTTTCATTCCAACCTGAAAGTGTAACTTCTTCAGGTGACAGATGCTCGAGTCCGACAATTGGGAATCCATTTTTACTTCCTTTACAGGTTTCTTTGCGTTCAGCGGCGACCTCTCCCAATCTTACTTTATCCATCGTTCTCAGCTCCTATTCCAATCATATCATTAAGTTTCATATACCGAAGTTTCATCATTTCTGAGAATGTTCTCCAGCTCTCATAGCATTCCTGCAATGTTCTCTCATCCGCTCCAGACCCTTGTTTCGCTGGCTTGACATAAAGCGGAATACTGAGAGAAAAGTTACTTTCTTCTATTTCTTGTACCGTGACAACACGTGCAAAATTTCCATCAGTTATATAACTGTCGTAGGTTGAAGCAATTTTCTGAATATGACAGTCTTCTAGATAGCTCTGAGCATTTTTTCGTTGTACTTCGCTAACTGCGTTTATAAACAGAACTTCACCTCGTCGATCTGGACGCTTATTCATGCGGCAGATGACGATGCAAGCCTCCATAGGAGAGTTGTAAAATAGATTTGGCCCTAACCCTATGACACAATCCAGCATATCGTTTCGAACTAATTTCTCACGCATGTTGCTTTCCTCATTGCGGAACAGAACACCATGGGGGAACAGAATCGCACAGCGGCCTGAATGTTTTTTAAGACTGACCAAGATATGCTGTAGGAAAGCATAATCAGCACGACCTTGCGGAGGAACACCTAGGAAATTGCGACCATATTTATCACTTGCAAACGCCTCACGATCCCACTGGCTTATGGAATACGGAGGATTGGCCAGTATCATATCGAATTGCTTTAGTTTTCCACCTTCTACGAAAGCAGGTGATTTCAGCGTATCGCCATTCACGATGGCAAAGTCTTTCACACCATGAAGGAACAGGTTCATCTTTCCAATAGCAGAAGTAAGCGCATTGATTTCCTGACCAAAAACCGCGACATTACGCCATTCCTTCTTCTGCTGTTTCAAGTAAGCGATAGCAGAAATCAACATGCCTGCACTGCCACAGGTCGGATCATAGATGGACTCTCCTGATTCCGGTTTTAGCATCTCTGTCATGAGATGGACAACAGTGCGGTTCGTATAGAACTCCTGAGCAGTATGCCCACTATCGTCGGCGAACTTCTTGATCAGATATTCATATCCCTGTCCAAGTTCATCCTCCGGACAATTTTTCACAGACAATATCTTTGTGCTAAAATGCTCAATAAGTTCTTTCAGCAAGCGATCTGGTAGTCGGTTTTTATTTGTCCAAGCTGCATCACCGAAAATTCCCTGCAACTTGTCTGAGTTCGCATTCTCAATCTTGCGAAAAGCGTTCACGATAGCAACACCTACATTTTCAGCAACCGAACGGACATCATCCCAATGGGCTCCCTTTGGCACTTGAAAACGATGGTTTTCCTCAAACTCCAGAGCGTCTTCGTCACCGAATTGTTCAAGGACTTGTTGACACTCCTCGTCATAAACATCGCAGATACGTTTGAAGAATAGAAGAGGGAATATATATTGCTTATAAGCACCGGCATCGATGCTAGTACGCAGAAGGACGGCCGAGTTCCACAGATAGGTTTGCAGCTCTTCTATTTTAATGCGTTCACTCATTTACGTAGCCTCCTTCAACCAGAAGACTCATCATCCTCTCCTCAGCCATAACCATTTCTTCGAAAGCCTCAAAATATTGTCGTCGAATTTCAGCTGGAGAAATGGTCTTATGCTCCATCCTCTTAATATAATTATTCACAACCAAGGAATAGTCTTTATCTCTAATATCAGTAGTTGTGGTAATCCTAACTTTCTCAACAACATTCTCGTAATCGTTATAGAGTTGGAACACCCTGTTGATATTGTCCTCTGTCATGATGCTCTGCGCTCTTTGTGGGGTATAGATATTGGAAGCATCGATCATGCATATACGACCTCTATGATTTTGCTTTTTATTGTTATTGAGAAACAAGATACAGGCAGAAACTCCTGTAGAGTAGAAGACTCCCCCTACCAAAGCGATGATGCATTCCAGTTTATCAGACTCGACCAGCTGTCTTCGGATCTCCCCCTCTTTGCCTCCACGGAAAAGAACTCCTTGTGGCAAGACTACTGCGCAGCGACCATTCTTTGGATTCATCGATTTAACCATATGTTGAAGCCATGCATAATCACCATTGGAGTCTGTCGGACAACCCCAGAGGTTTCGTCCATATATATCAGAACTGAATTGGCTAGCGCCCCAATTCTTCAACGAAAATGGCGGATTAGCAACAACGCAGTTAAAGGTTTTAAGTGAGCCTCGTTCTTGATAATTTGGAGAACGAAGCGTGTCCCCTTGAGTCACTCTGAAATCTTTGGCTCCATGCAAGAATAGGTTCATGCGAGCGATTGAGGAGGTTGAGAGGTTTTTTTCCTGACCATAAATTCGTCCATAGGTCAATTTATCATTCTTCATATACCTGATAGCTTCTATAAGCATTCCTCCAGTGCCACAAGCTGGATCATACACCGTCTCACCGACTTGAGGATCCAGCAACATGATAAGTAGCTTCACAATAGAACGAGGAGTATAGAATTCTCCTGCATTCTTCTTGGACATGTCCGCAAACTTTTTGATAAGGAACTCGTAGCTGTCTCCCATGACGTCAGCAGAGTAATTAGTATTGCCAACTTTGATCTTGGACATATGTTCGATGAGATTCTTCAAGCGCTCATCAGAAAGTTTAGTCTTATCAGTCCAATTGGCATCATCGAAGCTGCTAAACACACCTCTTAATGTATCGGGATTCGCCCGCTCAATTCCATTCATGGCATTGACAATTGAGACTCCTACATTCTCATTAGCCTCGCGCACGTCCTGCCAATGGCATCCATCAGGGATGTTAAAGCTATGGTTCTCCTGGAAACTGGCATATTCCTCATCACCTCCAGAACGATCAAGGGCTGCTATGGTTTCTTCATCATAGACATCAGACAAGCGTTTGAAGAAAAGTATGGGGGTTACATAACTCTTGAATTCATCCTGATTGATGGGACCTCGTAAAATATTACAGGCTTCAAACAGATGTGCGTACAGTATTTGGCTTGTTGTTTCTTCTGGGCTGGAAAAAGTCTTTACGAGTGCACCATCTGCTTCATCCAGCGCGGATAGCATCATCTGCGCGCGGCTTCCAAGAATACTTCTTTGGGATATTGTGGTTGGCGAAATACTGATGCTATTGTCCACCTCAATTTTCTCCATCTTGGGTGGATATTTGTTTTCGAATTTTAGCAGTATCTCGAGCAAGCGTTCATCAAGAAACGTCAACGCATGTTTTCTAATATTGGTTGGGGCTCCGTAGTAGGCTTCTGCCAAACCTCCAGTAATAGCTGCGATGGTATCACTGTCTCCACCAATGGAAATCGCATTCCTAATGGCATCCTCATAGGACATTGATTCGAAAAATGCCGCGAGAGCCTGCGGAACAGTTCCTTGGCAAGTCTCATCAAATGAATAATCATCGCGTATGGATTCCAGAGAAAAATCCATTCGATAGTAATTCGTGTTTATATAATCCCTAATCTCTAAAATATTCTTTCCATTCAGGGCTAGATATACCGCAACCGCTATCGACTCGGCACCTTTGATTCCCTCTTGATGATTGTGTGTTACCGAGGTCACTGAATAGGATAGCTCTTTCACCTCTTCAATGGATCTGGCAACGTATCCACATCCGCTTACTCTCATCGCTGCGCCATTGCCATAACTACCGTAGGGTTTTGGAGAATCAGCATACATCCATTGCTGAAAATGACTGCCATAACCACAATTCGGATACGGACGACCGATTTCCTGCATACATGCGACGGTCTGCTTTGAAAGATCGCTGTAATCCTGTTTGCTTCTCATGAGCGCCTCGCAAATAGCGAGCGACATGATCGAATCATCAGTGAAGAAGCAATCGTATGTAAGAAATTCAAAGTCCTTGGTCTTAATATTATTCCATTCAAAACGAGAACCAACAATGTCACCAATAATTGAACCAATCATTAAAACTCCAATTTTTGAGCAATCATCCTTCATAGGCAAAATTGTACTCTTCGTCCATTTCCCTAAATACCCATACACTGGTCAATAAATCAATCTGGCGCTTATGTATGGGTTCATACCTTTATATTTCCTAATATCATAACCCTTATTTATGCATATGTACAAGAAAAAAACCTCTCACTCAAAAGTTTTATAATTGGATGAATCATACCTAAAAAAATTCTTGGATTGCTTATATATGGATAAGAACGAAGACCGTTCATCCAATAAAAATTTTTTACCTACCATATTCTATAATGTAATTAAGCCCCTGCTCAGCGCATCATCAATAGCATTCTTTATGGAGGTTTTAGTAATCTTGAGTTCCTCACCAGCCATCAATCTCTTGACTGGTGGAAAGCCTGCCTCTTTTTCCATTCTGTTGATGATACTGCTATATTCATCTTTTCCTTCCATACTATGTGGCATTGGCCCCACAAGTACTAATGAATAGTTTATTGAATACTTAAGCGCATCAATGTTAAAACCATTCGGTTTATACTCCAGATGCAATTCCACCCTCTCCTTTGGAAAGCCGAATTTACTGATGGTCTTCAGGATATCATTTACACTAATGCTGGAATTACCAAGTATTACAATTGTCCTATCGGTCAACGGAACATAACCATTATCATTTATTCCCAATAGCTCTGGATGTCCAAGGAGACTAAGTAGATTACCCAACTGTTCGGTTCTATTGAGATTGAGAAGAATTATGTGCAGGTCCTCTCTAAAAATTGCTAGGAGTTTTTCTTCCAGCTCAACAATCTCATCGGCATCGAGGGGTAAATATTGCATCAGAATATCTCCCCCAACCGCTTGATCGCTTTATCAAGCTTGATACGCAGAACTTTGATTTCATCGAGTTGGTTAAGATACTTCGCTGCGACAGAGTTCTGCTGTTCCATCGGAGGAAGAGGTATCAGGATCTTATTCAAATTTTCCACACCCAGATTGGGAATTGTGACTCCCACTGTAATACTTTTAAGGGTATTTATCCCGAGTTCACTCTCTAGAAAGGCTTTTAGAAAAAGTGGATTGATCTTTTCTTGATCCAGTTCGATTACATACAGATTGCCGTTGGCAAGAATCTTCTGCCCTGGACGGGGATGTGCAATCGCCACTTTGTATGGATACCCATTCTTTGAAAGAATAAGGTCATTATCCTTTAAACAATACTTTTCTAGACTAGGGTCAAGCTCTTTGAGAGAACTGAGTTCATCATCAATCAGTCCATCTTGGATGTTGGAAAGCATTAGATATTGGATATTCGTAGGAGTTTGTGACATCAGCTGATCCAACTCTTTTGCAGTCTTTTGCGCACCCCTGGTAATGTTCTTTATCACAAACTCAAATGGAACACCATGTTCAATTTCGATTTTCTGTCGCAGATATCTAGCAGGATCCAATACAAAATCCTGTTTTTCCATCTCCTCATATTCCACCAATCGACTGTAGTCAGAATCTTTGTTAAAGGCTTCGACTACTTGACCAACATGTTGAGGATTCATGTAGTTCTGTCGTCTGCCAAGTTGGAAAAATTGAGTGGCATCGATCATTCGTACTTTCTTATTACCGAAACTAAACACAATCATCATAACAGGGATTCCTGTAGCGTTAAACAATTTTGCTGGAAGTGCAATAACACATTCTACAACCCCTCTAGCGAGAAAGTATCTTCTTTCCACCTTATCGGTCTTGTTCCACGAACTTCCTCCAGCCATGATGCCTATGGCCTTTCCTTTTGGACTATTTACCGTGAGGTCTCGAATCAATCTATTGAACACCCAATCCCCAGAGCTGGTAGACTTGAATTGAGAGGTGCTTTCAGAAATCTTCTTAAGATATCGCTGGCCTACTCCTGAAAATTTCAGTTGCATTCCAATCGGATAGTTGGCGAAAACCTTGTCGAAGCGATTGCCTGTTTCTGAATCCACTATGTCGAAAGCATCGGTATGCAATATCTTGATGTTTCCATTATTAATATTCCTGTTATGGACATAATTTCTCATCAAGCTCACAAGATACATCCCTGTGTTGATTTCAAGCCCGGTGAACTTGGCTTTTGGATTTGCAGCAGCACCTCTCAGTAAGAAATTACCAGCACCCGATCCGACATCCACCACCGTTTCTTCATCTTTTATTTTGAGTATTTCAAGAGCAAGGGATACAACTGAATCTGGTGTTGTCCACTCAAATGAGGAACACTCCTCTTCAACGATGGATTTAAACACCTCTTGGGAAATGGCCTTATCTATAACTAAAAACTTCAGTTCCTCGAAAATCAACTGGTCAATATTTTTCTCAAAATAGGCCCGTATCGCTGGGTTGTATTCATCAGATCGTATGAGGACGTCCGATAGAGTAAGTTCTCTGGAATCGTTGAATTCATAGGTCATTGAGAGGAGGTAGCAATAAAGAATCTTTGCGCTGGATATAGAATTCGAAAAATTCGAAGAATTCAAGAATATTTGCGAATTGGATCTGAGTTTCGAATCTAGCACAAACTGAATAGTTTTGACTTGATCGAGAAAGTCTTGTCCCAGTGCGTTCTCTTTGCATACAGGAAAGGACTCGTAATCGTTGTGTGTTTTATTTTGGTTTTTCATAACCAAAAAGTATCATAGTTTTTTAAATCTGTCAATTGGTTTTTCATAACCAAAATTATTGTTGTCTTGATTACTGCTACCAAACAATAATATTACCAATTTCGATACGATAAACCGTGGAAAAACTATAAGGAATAGGTAAAATTGATTGTTTAATCATAATGCAACTCCATTTAGCATCTGGTACGATATGAACTCATCCTATTAATTCTCGCATGCTATTTACCCAGCATGGCTTTTATCTCGTTTGGTTGATATGGCTCTTTACGTCTGTGAATCATTGAGTGACAGTTGGAACAGAGCGGAATTAAATCAATTAGTGGGTCTGTGCCATCGTAACCTTCAGCAGTGGAGAGCTGTCCAATCGGTGTTATGTGGTGGACTTCAATGTAGTCTTTGCCAATTTCTCCATAGGTTTTTTCGAAATCGAATCCACAGATATTGCACTGACAACCTTTCAACCGAATACATTGGGCTTTGGCAGCTTGACTTCTTTTAATCTGCTTTGTCGATGTTATATATGTTCTGCTTTCATCATGCAGGTGGTATTTATATTCATCGTTTGAGTTTGCCTGATTGATGAGCGTCTCTACATAATCAAGCAAATCGTCTTTCAGCTTTTGTCGATCTGGCATATCCACATACCATACCGATTTCTGACCATGTCCAACACCATTATTGCGTGATGAGTGTGGTAACTGCTTAACACGGTCATTCCGATCGATAAGGATCGCATTCTCTCCGTTACAGACAATGTTATATTCGGCAAAGACTCTTTGCCCATTAATATCAATTATTCGCGTGCTTCTATCATCATTGACAGGATCAGCGTAGACTCGAGCATGTTGATAAAACCCACAAATTATCCGCCCCTCTGATTCACGAGAGCATGTGAATACTACAAAAACATCATCAATATAGTCACCAAGTGCATCGTGGTTTATCGTACCCGATATTCGGGCCAGATTGATATTCCCGTAAGGTGGTGTATATCCATAACACTTTCCGTTGTCAGGTCGGAAGTTGAAAATCTCGGGGCCATATCCATTCTGCTCGACAAATTTTCCACCACCCTTAAGATTTGCCTCGAGACCGTTATAATCATCCATTTCGGTAAGGTTGATGAACACAACCCTGCTACGGTTAATACTTGTGTTCTTCATAGACATTCTCCTTGTACTATTTGCAGCTTTTTTACATATGAAGGATCGTAGATTTCATTATACCCCGCAAACTATATGAGTCAAACTAAACCTTTATTTGTGAAGTACGAGTTAAGGAACAATACCATTGAAACCTCACCTCCGATCCAACACCCTCAAACCTTGCCACATACTACTTAACATTTGTCTATCATCTCTTATTAAATCCTATCGACTATCCCGCTCATTCCAAATTATTGTCATTCTGTAAGCCTGTAAACTATAAGAATTACATTGGAGAGGTATGGAAAGAAAGATATGAAAGAGACAACTGTGACCTTCGGAGAGTATCTGAAACACAAGAGGGAATAGAAGCAGATCAGCCTGCGCGAACTGGCCCGCAGATTGGAACTGTCCGCACCTTTTCTCAGCGATGCCGAGAACAACCGCCGGGCCCCCTTGACGGAGGAGCGCCTCGCGACCTTGGCTGAGGCCTTGTGTCTGAGCAGGGTCGAACAGGCCGAGATGTATGATGTCGTCGGCCAGCAGAAGGGTCTACTCGCACCGGATCTGAATCCGTATGTGGCCGATCGGCCCTATGTGAACGCTGCACTGAGGACCGCAAGGAATCTGGAAGCGAACGAAGAGGATTGGCGACGGTTCACCGATTACTTGAGCAACAAATACCAAGGAGTTATAAGGAAGTGATTAGCTTCACTGATGAGAGCATCCCAGCTCCAACATCTCCGAAACCTCAGAACGGTATGTCGGAATCAAATTCATCCCCATCATCTTCTGCCTCTGGTAATCCCAGGATCTCTCTATACGTCTTAAGGAGCTTGTTCTGGAAATACACCGTTGGCTCTCCACACTGTTCACAGAACCTTGAGTCCGGTAGGTTTACGTGGGGGTCCCGCGGATAGCTGTTACCGTAATCATCCTCCCATTGACCAGGAATGCAATTGTTCACCAATGGCAATCCACAAATCCGACAATAGGTGGCATCAGCACTGAATTCTTCGTTTTGGCACCGTGGGCACTCCTTGACTCTGTTTGTATTTCGATCGTATTTGATCTCGGACTTGTATATCATCGAGAAGTCTCCTTCAGTATATTTTTCTAAGCTTTGTTTTATCTGTATATGGTATTCGCTATCTTTGAATGCAGTAGGTTTCCCACATGCATAGCAATGTTTCGCCTCAGGATGGTTGAGATGTGTAGGATCATGTGTACATGGATTTGATAATGGATTACCGCATATCCTGCAGTATCCGGCGTCTTCTGAGAAAATCTCATTCCCACAGACAGGGCATGGGGAAAATTGTGTGTGAGTGTTGACTCCAAGATCCCTGTAGCTGACCCCTGAAGTATTTATCATAAACACGAATTGCTTTCTTCCGCACTCAAAACAATGGGAAGACCCCGGTAACCGTACCCATCCACAATGGGAACAATACCAGGTTGCAGCATGCTTGATGTGTTCTGTTGATTCGCTATCTATCGGGTAATCACGACAATTGTTCAAGTCGGTATACAAAAAGATCATCCGTGCTTCTGCAGCAGCAGTAGATACATCGAAAGCACTCTCAACAAGATGCTCCGCATGAAAGATCGTCTCAAGATTTTCAGTGATTTGAGTCCATTTGGTTCTCACCCAGCCATCTTTCTTTCTGGATGCCTTTGTGATCCCGTGAGACTCCAGGAGTTTTTCTACATGATAGGCAGGACAAAGCAAATTCCTTGCAAAGCAACTCGCTTCTTTCTCCAGTCGGTCGTACAGAATTTTCCCAATCCCTCCCCTCGCCAAAATTGACTTCCCATATTCGTCATGGTGCCCAAGAAAGATATGCCCCATTTCATGTGCGATGGTGAATCGGGTGCGTCGCTTACTCATTTTTTCATTATAGTAGATGATGTATTTCCCATATCCACTAACAGAGACTACGGCACCATCTTCCGACCCAAATAATTTGAAGCAATCTTCCCTCGATTTACCTGACTGCTCCATCAAAGAACCGTAGGATCGAATTTCAAATAGGTTACGAAATTGTTTTTGGATCGCGTGAAGGTTCACTGGAAACCGGTCGATTCCGGAGTCCTCAAGTACGATCAAAGCCTCTATGATGGGTTGTTGGTAATCTGGATACAGTCGCATCAGAAGTCATCAGAGGCCTGGGGCTCGATGACTCCGTCGCTATCGGCATTCTGAAAGGCTGTAGCAAAATTGTTTCGTAGGATTTCCATCATCCGCTCCCTATCGTCTTCGGACATGGACTTCGACGCACGCGCAATAATCCTGATATCCTTGTCATCATCAATCGTATTGTTCAAACTTAGGAGGTAATTGTAGTCAATGTGCAGCGCCTGTGCAATAGCTTTCAGGGTACTGGGATCCGCCACGATATCGGGATTGTTCTCGATACGTGAGATGGTGGCATGATTGAGGTGCACCGCTCTGGCAAGTTCCCGTTGGGTCATATCAAGCTTTTCACGTTTGTTCTGAATTACTTTCCCCAATGTGAGTTCGCTTTCGCTCATATTCATCCCCTTTTCTCTCATAATTCACCTTCGATAGCAGTCAAAACCTTCAGTACAATGTAGATACTATCAAATATGTTGATTCAAGTCAACAATATTTCAATTTTCCTTAATATTGTGTTGACTTGAAGCACCATTTATTGTACTTTCCTCTTTGTTGATTCAATGCACCATCGTCCCTCCAGAGCCTTCGGGCTGTATTTTTTTGAGGATTGTGTTGCTTCGAATCAACAATTAAAAATCGATTCGAGCCTGACAACGTTTAGGGCGAGGAATCCTGATGCAGCAGCCTGTCACACCGAGAGTGTTGACGGGCTGTTTCGGGTCTCCTGGTCTCGTTGTGCCCTCAGGCTTGCAATCTGATCACCACGGCTTCGAATGGCGTCATTTCCTCGCCCTCCGTCTCAGGCGGGAGGTACACATGGCAAAGGACGCCAGGACAGAATTCTTTTATTACATCGACGGAAAACCGTACCGACTTACCCCAGGTAAGGACGGAATCACCCAGGAAATCATCACCGTTCTCCGAGACTCATACCATGCCGAGCATCTGAACGACCGATATGAAGATGAACTGCAGGATGCGAAGTTCAAATTTTCGAAGACCCTTCACGATGCCAACCCGATAGCTCATCCAACAGATCCCATCGAGCATCTTGTGGATAATTCCCAAGCCCCAGAGGAGGTGCTCTTCCAGGAGGAGTTATCTCCCTCGATAAGGGATCAGGTACACACGCTCATCCCCCTTCTGATCCCTTCCCAACAGGAGCTTTTCTGGAAGCTCTGCGAAGGCCGACAACTCGTCGATATCGCCCGAGAGGAAGGGACTACGGACAATGCGATCCGTAGCCGCCGCAGAAAGATGTTCGATCGCATCAGGGCTCTTTATGCCGAGGAGTTCGGTGATGCATAGTCCCCGTTTTCTCCTGGGGGTACGGATTTCAGGTATTAGGCAGAGGATGTACACACGGGGTGATGCCACACCGAAACATCCTCCGGGGAAACACCCCGTACAGCGATGGAGAAACACAATGAAACTTCAGCACAGGGTCCAGATAAATGTGGCCCAAGTCCGTGAAGGAACCCAGGGAGTGCTGGGTAGCCGTGGACGAAAGTTACCCGCAAGGCTACTGCGATTCCTGTTCGGACAGTACAGCGAAGTACTCGTACTTACACCGGGCAAGACGGTCAGAAGCGTCGAGATACATGAGATACAAGAAGGAGTCAATGAAAATGGAAGATAAAGCCCAGTTGTTGCTTGATGGGGCCAAGGGATTCAGATCTCTTGCGGAGGCGCTCGAATTAGCCGCCGAGGTGCTTCGCACACAAGACCTGAAGAACCTGCTCGGACAGAAGGATATCCAACCAGACCTTTTCGAAGTGCAGGACTCCACAACGGTCCAAGAGCCCCCAAAGAACGAGAATCCTTTGTCTCTGATCGATGTGCGCAAGATACTCGCAGAAAAGTCACGTGATGGTCACACGGACCAAGTGCGGCTGCTTCTGCAAAAGTATGGGGCAGACAAACTCTCAGCGATCGATCCCTCCCATTACAGAAATCTTGCCGATGAGGCTTTTTGTCTGGGAGCGACATTGGAAGATTTGAAGACTGCTTTCAACACAATCACCTCGAAGGACAAGGCCGATCAGCTGCCAGCCATCTTCGAACACCACTACGCTACCGGCCTTGAGGATCTGAAACCGGAATATTACCCGGGTTTCCTCAGGGACATCAGGAGGCTTGCCGATGAGTAGGCATGCCCTTCTCTCTCCCTCATCGGCCTCGCGATGGACAATGTGCCCGCCATCGGCACGCCTATGCGAACACATCGAGGAGAAATCCAGCGTCTTTGCCGAGGAAGGAACCGAAGCCCATACCCTATGCGAGTACAAGGTCAAACTTGCCCTGGGAATCAAGAGGGAGGACCCGAGACCCTCCCTGCACTACCACAATGAGGAAATGGAAAGCTGTACCGATGAATATGCCGCATTCGTCCTCGAGGCATTGCAGCATGAGAAGGATGCTCAAAAAGATCCGTTGATACTCCTTGAACAACGCCTGGATATCAGCACGTATGTACCTGAATGTTCTGGGACCGGGGACTGCATCATCATCGCCGACAGGAACCTGCACATCATCGACTTCAAGTACGGGCAGGGGGTGGAAGTCTCAGCTGAGCGCAACACCCAGATGATGCTGTACGCCCTCGGGGCTCTGAACATGTTCGGTTCGCTGTATGAGGTGGAAGAGGTGTCGATGACCGTATTCCAACCCCGCCTTGCGAACGTGAGCACGTTCACCATGACTGCCGATGATCTAACCAACTGGGCTGAATCCTATCTCAAACCAAGGGCTGAATTGGCATTTCGGGGCAAGGGTGAATTCTGTTCAGGCCCTCATTGCCGCTTCTGCAAGGTGAAAGCCACCTGCCGCAAGCGTGCCGAGGCGAATTTGGATCTCGCTCGCTACGAGTTCGCCGAGCCTGTACTCCTGGGAGATGACGAGATTGCAGAGATCCTGAGGCAGGCTGACGAGTTGGCTTCCTGGGTAAGCGATATCAAGGGGTACGCTCTTTCGGTATTGGGTAGAGGAGGAAAACTGGAGGGATTCAAGCTGGTTGAGGGTAGATCGATACGCAAGTACACCGATGAGCAGGCCGTCGCGGAGGCAGTCAACTCTTCTGGATTCGATCCCTATGAACACAAGGTACTGGGAATCACGGCAATGACCGAATTGCTGGGAAGAACACGTTTCAAAGAGATCTTGGGCCCATTCATCTACAAGCCCAAAGGCAAACCGACGCTCGTACCGGAAAGCGATAAAAGACCGGCTATCACAATCAACGACTTTGACGACATGGAGGAAAAGTAATGTCAACAATCGCAAATCCAATGAAGGTAATCACCGGAAAGAACACCAGATGGTCCTACGCAAACGTGTGGGAGCCCAAGTCCATCAATGGCGGGACACCAAAGTACTCGGTCTCCCTGATCATCCCCAAAAGTGACAAGGAAACTGTACAGAAAATCAAGGCTGCCATCGAGGCGGCCTACAAGGAAGGCGAGGTAAAGCTCAAGGGCAACGGAAGGACAGCTCCGTCCCTTGCATCGCTGAAGACTCCCTTGCGCGACGGCGACATCGACCGCCCGGATGACCCCGCCTACGAGAACGCATTCTTCATCAATGCCAACAGTGCCACCGCCCCCGGCATCGTGGATGCTGATCGCATCCCCGTCTTCAACCGCAGCGATGTATATTCGGGTGTCTACGGACGGGCCTCGATCAGCTTCTATGCATTCAACTCCAACGGCAACCGCGGCATCGCATGCGGCCTGCAGAATCTGCAGCTGATCCGTGATGGAGAGCCGCTGGGTGGTAAGGCAAGTGCAGAGAGTGACTTCGCCACCGATGACGAGGATGATTTCCTTGCCTGATCTCTTAGGAAGAGGACGGTGGCATAATGCTGTCGTCCTTTCCCTATTCACTTACTTGAAACCCAACTTCGTTACCAGGAGATCAGGATGAAATACCTTAGCATCGATATCGAGACGTATTCCTCGATCAATCTAGCCAAGAGCGGAGTTTACCGCTACTGCGAAGCAGAGGACTTCGAGATCCTCCTGTTCGGTTACAGCATGGACGGCGGGGAGGTGAAGGTCGTCGATCTCGCCCGGGGAGAGAAAATCCCACAAAACATAATCAAGGCCATCTCCGACGATGGCATCATCAAATGGGCGTTCAATGCAACCTTCGAACGCATTTGTCTTTCCCGCCATCTAGGACTGCCGACAAGTACTTATCTGGACCCGGTCTCTTGGCGTTGCACGATGGTCTGGTCGGCGTATCTGGGACTACCCCTATCGCTGATGGGCGTCGGTGCGGTGCTCGGTCTTCAGAGACAGAAGCTCTCCGAGGGCAAGGATCTGATCAGATATTTCTGCACCCCATGCAATCCTACTATCATCAATGGCGGGCGTACCAGGAATGAGGCTGATGATGCACCTGACAAATGGAAATTGTTCATCGAGTACAACAAGCGCGATGTCGAGGTTGAGATTGGCATCCATCAGCGCCTCGAGCGATTCCCCGTACCAGAGAGCATCTGGGAAGAGTATCACCTAGACCAGAGTATCAACGATCGGGGTGTGTTGGTCGACAAGAATCTCGTGGGTAACGCAATCAGGATGGACAAGCGTGCCCGGGAAGAGTTGATTGCGAGGATGAAGGATCTCACTGATTTGGAGAATCCCAACTCGGTATCCCAGGTAAAAACCTGGCTTTCAGAGAACGGTCTTGAAGTTGATTCTCTTGGCAAGAAGGATGTGAAGGCAGCTTTGCAGGATGCCCCGCGTCAGATCCAGGAAGTGCTCGAGCTCAGGCTTCAGCTTGCCAAGTCATCGGTGAAAAAGTACCAGGCGATGGAAAACGCAGTTTGCCGCGATGGCAGGGCAAGGGGCATGTTTCAGTTCTACGGAGCAAACCGAACCGGGCGTTGGGCTGGAAGGCTCGTGCAAATGCAAAATCTACCCCAGAACCATCTGGAGGATTTGGAGACTGCAAGAACCTTGGTGAACAGCGGTGAATATGAAGCAGTGCAGATGCTGTATTCCGATGTTCCCAACACCTTGTCACAGTTGGTCCGTACCGCATTCATTCCTAGAAGCGGATATCGGTTCATTGTTTCGGACTTCTCTGCAATTGAAGCAAGAGTACTCTCCTGGCTCGCTGGGGAGACTTGGCGCATGGAGGTCTTTGCCGAGAACGGGGATATCTACTGTGCATCCGCTTCTCAGATGTTCAAGGTCCCTGTAGAGAAGCATGGTCAGAATGCCCATCTAAGACAGAAAGGGAAAATAGCTGAATTGGCACTTGGTTACGGCGGGTCGGTGGGGGCTCTGAAGGCGATGGGTGCTCTGGATATGGGCATTGAAGAACTAGAGCTCAAGCCATTGGTGGATGTGTGGCGTCAATCCAATCCTAACATCGTCCAGCTTTGGTGGGATGTGGACAAGGTGGTTAAGGAAGCGGTGAGGGGGAAAACCACGACCAACACGCATGACATCAGTTTCTCGCATGAGAGTGGCTTCCTGTTCATCACCTTGCCATCGGGAAGACGGCTTGCCTACGTGAAACCCCGTATGGGAACCAATGATTTTGGTAACGATTGCGTAACCTTTGAGGGCGTGGGAGCCACGAAGAAGTGGGAACGCATCGAAACATATGGTCCCAAGGTGGTGGAGAACATCGTCCAGGCAATCAGCCGTGACATTCTCTGCTACTCGATGCAGCAACTCAAGGATCATCGGATCTGCATGCACATCCATGACGAGATCGTCATCGAGGCACCTGATGAAATGGAATTGGAAACCATCGAGGCTTCCATGGCGGCATCGCCATCATGGGCGGATGGATTGCTGCTCAATGCGGATGGCTTTGAGACCAAATTTTACAAGAAGGACTGAATATGAATATACGCAACAAGGAAGGATATATGGATAGGACCCCCTATGAGGCCATGAAGGCTATTGAGAAACAAGCAAGACCACATTTTGATTATCACCCCATGGTGTATATCTGCTCTCCATATGCTGGAAATATCGAAGAGAATGTGTTCCATGCCAGGCGTTACAGCCGTTTTGCAGTCGAGAAAGGTTATCTTCCGATAACCCCTCACCTGCTCTACCCCCAGTTCCTTGATGACGGGCTGCAGAGCGAACGCGATCTGGGCATGTTCTTCGGCATCGTGCTCATGAGCAAATGTTCGGAGGTATGGGTATTTGGAGAACGAATCAGTACAGGAATGCAAATTGAGATTGATAGGGCTCGCTGCAAGGGATACAAGGTGAGATTTTTCGGCAGCGATTGTCTTGAGACCGAACCCAGGAACATTTGATCATTTCATTTCCTCCTCTGTGGTTTCCCTTTTCCCAACTTCAAAGGGTACGGTTTTCCGGCAATAAGAAGGAGGAATAATTATGAGTCGAAAACCCTTACCCTGTTATAGCCAAGACCGGTGCAACAATGATGTGTGCCATTCCAGTGAAAGGACATCCCCTTCATTAGATACACTGATTCCCATCAACTATGAAACCGCAACTCCAACTGTCAACGCGCGGAATCTGCACATAGCGATGCAGGTGCCAACCCGATATAACGACTGGTTCCCCCGCATGTGCCAATACGGCTTTGTGGAAGGAAAGGACTTTTACTCGAAAGCAAGTAAAAGTATCGGAGGGCGTCCGAGCATGAATCACGAGATCACCATAACGATGGCCAAGGAGCTGTGCATGCTGCAGCGCTCAGCGATAGGCCGCAAGTTCCGCCAATACTTCATTGCCGTAGAGGAAGCATGGAACTCTCCCGAACACATCATGGAACGCGCACTGCAGATCGCACACCAAAGAGCACTCGAGGCGCAGCGACGGATCATGGACCTCACGGAAGAAAATGAAACCCTCGAGATCGCCTTGAATGCCTCGCTGCAGTTCTACACCGTGGCGAAATATAACAAGGTTTTCGGGAAACACTGGAATCTTGCACAATCACAGGCCATCGGCAAGCAGCTGTCGGCATTCTGCCGGTCACGAGCGATCGAGATCCGCTCGTGCGAAACGAATGACGAACGCTTCGGTACGGTGAACAGTTATCCGATCACCGCATGGACGGACTTCCTCAAGGAGATGCAATGAACGATCAACTCATCAAGGTTGCACTCTGCAACCGAAAGACAGACCGGAAGTACAAGAATCAGGAAATGACCTGGCAAGCGATAAAGGATCGCAACGCCAACCCCATACGAACCTCGGAGACGGTACAGGAGTACCCTCGGCTCCCACGTGTCCAACGTGATCAGCTGAAGGACCAGGGAGGCTTCGTCGGAGGATGGTTGAAGGAAGGCATCCGAAAGAATGGTCATGTGATTTGCCGGATGGTGGGAACCCTGGATGCAGACCATATCGATGGCGGAGAAGACTTCCCCACCAAGGTGAAGAGTTCCTTGACGGGTATAACCTATTTCCTCTACTCAACACACAGCCATGCTCCTGAGAATCCCCGTTGCCGCATCGTATTCCCGTTCACCCGTGAAGTAGGCGAGGACGAGTATCCCGCCCTCATGCGCATGGTCGCAAAGCAGATCGGCATAGACCATTTCGACGACTCCACCTACCAGGCAAACCGCATGATGTACTGGGCGAGCTGTCCATCGAACGGGGAATTCTTATTCGAAGCCCAGGATGGGAGTGCGCTTGATCCCGACAAGTACCTTGGCATGTACCACGACTGGAAGGATGCCTCCCAATGGCCGGTCAGTTCCCGTCAGTCCGAGATCATCCAAACCTCGATGCGTAGCCAAAGTGATCCGCTGGCGAAAGAAGGAATTGTGGGGGTATTCTGTCGAGCCTACCATCCGATCGACGAAGCAATCGATGCGTTCCTTTCCGGTGTGTATGCTCTCTCCACCCAAGAGGGAAGGTACGACTACATTCCCGCCGACTCAAGTGCCGGAGTGGTGATCTATGATGGCAAATTCGCCTACTCACATCACGCGTCCGATCCTGCATGCAACAAGACTCTCAATGCATTCGACTTGGTAAGAGTGCATCGCTTCGGGGATGATGATCCAAAGAAATCATTCAACGCCATGGCAGATCTTGCCAGCAAGGACGAACGGGTGAAGTTGCTCATCCTTCATGAGCGCAGAATGGAAGCAGAGGCTGACTTTGTACCGGAAGAGGACTGGAAAAAACGGTTGATATACGAGACCAGGAGCACCGTGCTCAAAAATTGCGTGTGGAACCTGAACCTGATCCTCGACAATGATCCGGATCTCGCGGGGTTTGCTTTCAACGATCTTGCCGGGCGCATCCAAGTCACATCCAAGATGCCATGGGACAGGCCGGTGGGAAACAACTTCTGGCGCGATGCTGATACGGCACAGCTGAAATCCCTCATCGATATCCGCTATGGGTGTTTCTCGAGCCGCAATCATGATGTGTCGTTCACGAAGATCTCAGATGACCGCCATTTCCACCCCATCCGCGACTATCTGAATGGCTTGCCGCCATGGGATGGTGAAACAAGGGTCGAGGAGCTTTTCATCCAGTACCTGAAAGCCGACGATACCCCCTATGTCAGGGAGATAACCAGAAAAACGTTTGCTGCAGCGGTTGCCCGCATCTACCATCCGGGAACCAAGTTCGACAACGTCCTGGTGCTCGACGGAGAACAAGGTATCGGCAAAAGTACGATCGTGAAGGACCTGGTGGGCAGTGAATACTATTCCGAAACCCTCTCTTTGTCCGATATGGAATCCAAGGCGGGTGCGGAAAAGCTGCAGGGGGTGTGGATCGCAGAGATCGGGGAACTGGCAGGAATAAAGAAAGCCGACATCGAGAAGGTGAAGGCGTTCTTCTCCACATCCGACGACCAATACCGCCCCAGCTATGGCAAGGTGGTCGAAAGCCACCCTCGCCAGTGTGTGATCATTGCGACGGTCAACGGAGAACATGGGTACCTTCGCGATATCACCGGCAACCGCCGGTACTGGATCATCAAGTCCAACCTGGCTCGGCATAAGATGACCTGGCAATATTCCGAGGCGTATCGGACCCAGTTCTGGGCGGAAGCAAAGTCAATCTGGGAAAATGGCGAAAAACTATATCTCGAGGGAGACTTTCTGGAGGAGGCGGAGGAGGTCCAGAGCGAAGCCATGGAGATCGATGTACGCGAGGGTTACGTCAGGAATTACCTCGATTTTCTGCTCCCCGAGAACTGGGAAGCGATGGACCTCTATGCACGACGTGCATTCCTTTCCGAGAAGGACAGCGGCATGACGGTTAAAGGGACCGTCAGGAGAACCGTGGTCTGCAATATGGAGATCTGGTGCGAATGCTTCGGGAAGGACCCCGCCATGATCAGCAAGAACGACTCATACGGGATCACTGCCATCATGCAGAAGATCGAGGGCTGGGGCAAATACCAAGGAACAAAAACAGGAACGCGGTACTTCCCGATTTACGGAAAGCAACGCGCCTACGTTTTTCAGGGAACGGAACAACCTACAGAACGTTCCAAGCCTGTTCCAGAACTGGTTCCATTGGATTATGACGCAATCCCGTTCTGAGGAGCAGGTTTTGTGGCATCAGGAACAATGGAACAAGAATATCTATTACATAAGTGGAAGTAGATATACAGGGAATGAGTAAGGAGATGGGGGCGTATATACGCACGTGGGACTTTATAGGACCCCCTGTTCCTTTCGTTCCACTCGTTCCTTCGTTCCAAAGGGAGATTTGGAATGCTTGAGAAAGAGATCGAGTTGCAGCTGGTGATTGCTGTGAAAAAGATGGGAGGCCGTGCTGTGAAATTCATAAGCCCGGGCTTCGATGGAATGCCGGACCGATTGGTGCTGCTGCCTGGTGGCAAATGCGGCTTCGTGGAAGTGAAAGCCCCAGGGAAGCAACCCAGGGCTCTCCAACGGGTAAGGCATGAAATGTTGAGGGCCATGGGATTCAAGGCATACATGCTGGATTCCATAGAGCAGATTGAGGAGATCATCAATGACATATACACCGCATGACTACCAACAGTATGCGAGCGACTTTATAGAACAGCACCCCGTAGCAGCGGTTTTGCTTCAGATGGGACTTGGAAAAACGGTCATCACCCTGACGGCCCTTTCCAATCTCCTCTTCGATTCATTTCTGGTACGAAAGGTACTGATCATCGCGCCCCTTCGCGTTGCAAGGGACACATGGCCTGCCGAAATCGGCAAGTGGGATCACCTGGGGGACTTGATTCCTTCAGTAGCCGTGGGAAGTACCGCCGAGCGCCTTACTGCTTTGGAGCGCAAGGCTGACCTGTACATCATTAACCGTGAGAACGTGCAGTGGCTCATCGAGGAAAGCGCCCTGCCCTTCGACTTCGACATGGTGGTCGTCGACGAGCTCTCTTCGTTCAAGAACCACAGGTCGAAGCGCTTCCGAGCCTTGATGAAACGACGACCTTTGATTAAACGCATCGTGGGCCTGACCGGCACCCCGGCAAGCAACGGCCTGATCGACCTCTGGGCACAGTTCAAGCTGTTGGACAAGGGCGTGAGACTGGGAAGGTTCATTGGAGCTTATCGGGATGCGTACTTCAGGCCTGACAAGCGCAACGGACAAATCGTGTTCAGCTACAAGCCTGCCCCTGGTGCGGAGGAACGGATCTACCAGGCGATTGAGGATATCACTATTTCGATGAAGGCATCTGATCATATCAAGATGCCCGAGTTGGTGAGCACCGAGTACCGTGTCGCCCTCGACGATGATGAACGCGCAGTCTATGAGAAGCTTCGCAAGGAGCTGGTCCTGGATGCTGCAGGGGGACAGGTGACAGCAGCCAATGCCGCGAGCCTGTCGGGCAAGCTGCTGCAGCTGGCAAACGGCGCGGTGTACACCGATGACAGGAATATCATCAGCATCCATGAACGCAAGCTTGGTGCACTGGAGGACCTCATCGAGGCAGCCAACGGACAAAGCGTGCTGGTGGCGTATTGGTTCAAGCATGACCTGGCGCGGATCACAGGGAGACTGGAGAAATTTAGCGTGTCGTTTTCAACTCTGGATACGAGCGAAAGCCTGATGAGGTGGAATAAGGGAAAACTGCAGGTTGGGCTCATTCACCCGGCATCCGCAGGACACGGGTTGAATCTCCAAGGCGGAGGGAGCTTCCTGGTCTGGTTCGGCCTGACCTGGAGTCTTGAGCTCTACCAGCAGACGGTGGCACGCCTCTGGCGCCAGGGGCAGAAGTCCGAGACTGTGGTGGTACAGCACATCATCACCGAAAAGACCATCGACGACCGTATCATGCAGGTCCTCTCGGGCAAGGCTCAAACCCAGGACGCCCTCATCGAAGCGGTGAAGGCTGAACTAATCGGGGGTACGCAATGACCGAGGCAAGCATGAGGCAGCTGGCTGCAGCAATCGTGGACCGAGCAGTGATGGACTGGCAGAAGGCAGTAACCCAATTGGAGGACAATCCCGACTACCAGCATGCATGGTCGACAAAGGATGAGATCGAGAGATTCTTCGAGAGTGAGTGGTTTAATTTCCTCTGCGAGATCAACCCCGACTTCACCAAGATTCACCTACAGGAGGTAAGAGCATGAACGCAAAGGAATATCTGTCACAGGCATGGTATCTGGACAAGCGCATCAAGACCAAGGAACGCCAGCTCGATTGGCTCAGAAGCCATGCCGTCTACGTCTCCCCCAGACTCTCAGAAGTACCGAAGGCTCCGTCGATCAAGCGCTCTCCCGTCGAGGAGGCAGTGGTGCGCATCATGGAACTGGAGACAGAGATTAACAACAGTATCGCCCAGCTGATGCAATTGAAACAGGAAATTGGAAGAGCTATAAGAAGTGTCAATAGCATGGAATGCGAGACGTTGCTGGAGATGCGATACCTCACATTCTTAGGTTGGGATCAAATTGCGTCTCAGCTGAACTACAGCCAGGACTATATCTACCACCTGCACAGGAAAGCACTGGGATTGGTGAGGGTGCCATTTATATCCACGTCTTATACTTCATAGATAAGCAATATTTTTGTTTATCTTGACTTTATTATAATTTATAAGGATACTGTCTATATCCAATAAAGGAGAATATTTATGTTATTATCATTTCAAATAAAAAATTACAGATCAATACTTGATTTAACTCTCCCCATGACATACGCAGAAAAAAAGGCTCCTAATGGGTATAGACAGATGGAACTGTTGCCCTTCCTTGAAAAAAATGAAGTGAGGACCATTCCTTGCCTAGCCATATATGGTGCGAATGCCTCGGGAAAGTCAACAATTATAAAAGCGTTCGCATCACTTGTCGGGATCATCAGAAATAAATACAACCCAAAAGCGACCTTACCAAATAAGCTGCACCCTAATAACGACATTACCTCATTCATGTTGGAATTCATGGGCGGAGACAGGAAATTCCAATATTTGTTGGAAGTTGACAGGAAGGAAATCGTTGCCGAAAAACTTATAGAGAATGGAGAAATAATTTTTTCTATCAACAACAGAACAACCATGTTCACTAAGTTATCTACAGAGGTTTACCCGTCGAAGAAGCTGGACACTATATTCTCGGTAGAATGCTTAGATCAGGAGCGTCTGTTCAGAACTCCTTTCATCACTGTGGTTGGTAAAAATTATGCAGGTTTAAATGAATCAATGGCAGATGCATTTGGTTTCATGAGCAACAACCTCGAAGTGCGTTCAGACAATGCATTCCCTTTCACACTCGGATTGGACAAACTGGCAAATACAGATGATGAGAAAGAATTACAAAGGGCTTTCAAAGAGATTGTTACAATCCTCAGAAAATTGGACATCGACATTACACGCATGGAGTACAAACGGGATGAAGTAAAGGATGCAAATATTGCAATTCCATCTGAAAGGTATGAATTACGATTTACAAAAAACAGTATCACTTCAACAGAAATTAATTCTTACCATAAAGATGTTCTTGGAAATGAAGTTCAGTTCAATTTCAGGGACGAATCTGCAGGTACACAACGTATTGCATGTTTGCTAGGTGTAGTCTTGGCAGTATTAAGGTCAGGAACCGTACTGGTCGTTGATGAGTTGGGAAATTCCCTTCACCCCTTCCTGTTGGCAGAAATTGTGCGGATGTTCAAGGACAAGAGATACAATACATCAAATGCACAGCTGATTTTCACTGCACACAATACTGATATAATGGAACAGGACATGATGAGAGTTTCTGAGATTGGCTTCGTGAACAGGACAATGAAGAAAGGTACAACATTTAGTCGCGTCTCAGAGTTCAAGGGAATCAGGAATGTGACTAATTTCAGAAAACAGTATCTAGAGGGAATTTTCTCAGGAATTCCCTATCCATATATTTAAATTGGATGGATGATATATGTACGTACCAAACAAAATCATTATTGTAGTATGTGAAGGTCCCTCGGAGAGAGCTTACCTCCAAGAGATGAACCGGTATTTTGATGAAGAAAGTATTCCGATAAATTTCATCCCCATGTCTTCAGGTGGAGGAGATTACGTAAATATAGAAAAAAAATTCAGGGCAGTGAGAAAAGGTAATCACAGATCTGAGATTCTGATTTGGGCGGATTGGGACATTTACCAGCGTAACAACCACTCGAATATGGAGCATTATCAGAGTAAACCTGAGGATATCCCTGATTTTCTCTTTTCCCGTAAAAATTTTGAAGATTTTCTCTCAATGCACTGTGATCGATCTGAAATGAACAAATGGATTGCCTCCTGTGTTGGAAGAAATCATTTTATCACCCCCTCACATAGCAGCGAATACATTCCGGACTTTATCACTTTCATTGGTGGGCGCTACGAGAAAGGTGACATGCCGATTGAAATCACCGATCATTCTCTTAACAACTTAAAAACACACCAAAATGATCCATCCATCCCATTCAAATGTGATTTTGCAAAAGTATTGTTTGAATTGATAGATGCTGCAGGATGTACCTAGAGTCTCTTATGGAAACCATCATACCTGCCAGGGGAGTCAACCCTGTACCTAATCGTTATATTATCAGAAAATAACAGTTGTGCTCAGTTCGCCTTTCACGCTACTGTACACTCAGACAAGTCCAATCGAGAGCTCGGGAATTCCTCCCGGGCTTTCTTTTTGCCCTAAGGAGATCCTCTCATGCCCTACAAGCCCAAGCGACCGTGTAGCCACCTAGGCTGTCCACGACTCACCGAAGGTCGGTACTGCGAGGAGCATGCGAAAGAGGCTGCGAGAATCTACGAACGACATCAACGGGATCCGGGAACCAGCAGACGCTATGGATCCTCCTGGAAGAAGGTTCGGAAAAAGTTCCTAGCCGAGCATCCCTTCTGCGAGCTGTGTCGCAGGCAGGGAAGACTGACACAAGCAACGGTTGCCCATCACATCACTGCTACCAGATATGGCGGTACTGATGACGATGAGAACCTCATGGCGCTATGCCAACGGTGTCACTCGGCCCTCCACGGGCGACAGAGAGACAGATGGAACGTTAAAAAGTAACTATTTATAGCGTCTACCCTAGGGGTATCTGAATCTCTACACCATATATGGTGTACAACGGGCAGGGGCAATCACGCGGAAAAATTGGAATTCAAACGGGGGATTGACCCCCTCATCATACGAAGGCGGTGCAACATGGCAAAAGACGGCACCAACCGTGGCGGTGCCCGCGTCGGTGCAGGGAGGAAACCCAAGGCTCTTTCAGAAAAAATTCACGAAGGCAAAGCTGCCCGCGTGGTGCAATTGCCCGAGGCTCTCGAGCTACAAGGCGCGGACATGCCTGAAGTCAAATATTACATGACGGTCAGTCAGAAGAGTGGCATTGAGCTCGATGCTGCAGAGGTTTACGAGGAAACCTGGAACTGGCTCAAAGCAAGGCGGTGCGAGGAATTGGTAAGCAGCCAGATCATACACCAGTACGCGATGGCTGTAGCCAGATGGATCCAGTGCGAGATGGCCGTCAGCGAATACGGCTTCCTCGCCAAGCACCCGACCACCGGTGCTGCAATCGCTTCTCCGTATGTGGCGATGAGCCGTGAATACATGAAACAGGTGAACCAGATCTGGTACCAGATATTCCAGATCGTAAAGGAAAACAATGCCACATCATACCAAGGAGCAAATCCTCAGGATGACCTGATGGAACGCCTGCTCACCGCACGTCGGTAGCACTGAACAATCAAACAACCAAAGGAATTCAAACATGAAGAACCACCTCACTTCCGAGAGTGTCTGCCAGGGACATCCCGACAAACTGTGCGATTACATCGCAGACTCGATTCTCGATGCATGCCTTTCCATCGACGAGTACTCGCGCGTGGCCTGCGAGGTCATGGCCACCAAGGGCCGGATCATCGTAGCCGGTGAGATCACCAGCCGCACCAAGGTCAATGTAAGGGAAACCGTACGTACGGCCCTCTCCGAAAGCGGCTACAATCCCAAGGAATTCACTATCAGTGTATTTTTGCACAACCAGAGTTCAGACATCGCAGGCGGCGTCGACACAGCCATGGAGGTCAGGGATGCCGAGGGTAAGGTGGATGAATTGGGAGCCGGGGATCAGGGCACGGTGTATGGCTATGCAACCGATGAGACACCCACATTCCTCCCATTGCCGCTCGAGCTTTCGCATCGCATCTGCCGCACCCTGGACGAGCAGCGCAAGAACGGAACCATAATCGGCATCCGTAGCGATGGCAAGGCACAGGTGTCGGTGGAGTACGAAAATGGCAAGCCCAAAAGGGTGGCGGCGATCATCGTCTCGGTGCAACATGCGCGTGATAAGAACTTGGATACCCTCAAGGGAGAGATCATCAAGCAGGTACTCTACCCTGCCTGCAGCGATTTTCCCTTCGATGCGCACACACGCATCCTCATCAACCCATCGGGTCGTTTCGTCGAGGGTGGCCCCGGTGCCGATACCGGCCTGACCGGGCGCAAGATCATGGTCGATACCTACGGAGGCCTCGCCCTGCATGGAGGAGGAGCCTTCAGCGGCAAAGATGCAACCAAGGTCGACCGAAGCGGAGCCTACATGGCACGCATGATTGCCAAGAACATCGTGGCAGCCGGCCTTGCCAAACGCTGCGGGGTAGCAATCTCTTATGCCATCGGAAAAGCCGAACCAGTCGCGGTTAATGCACACACCTTCGCTACAGGAAAGTACGACGACGAGCAGCTCACCGAAGCAGTTCTCACAGTTTTCAGCCTCAAACCGAGCGACATCATCGAGGAGCTGGGGCTTCGCAGCCCGATTTACAGCCTCACCTCTTGCTACGGACATTTCGGTAATGCGCTCTTTGCGTGGGAACAGGTGAGCAAGCGGTATATGCAGGCGCTCAGAGGCGAACTGGAAATCCACGACTGAAAGGAAATACACCATGAGAATCCAGAAGATGAGACTGTCGGATCTGAATCCGGCAACATACAACCCACGCAAAGCGCTCAAGAGCGGTGATCCTGAGTATGAGAAACTCAAACGATCGCTGGAGCAATTTGGCTATGTCGAACTTATCGTGATCAACGTCGCTAACGAAAATACCGTCATATCCGGCCACCAAAGGCTGAATGTTCTCAAGGACATGGGAGTAGCCGAAGAGGACTGCATCATAGTCGAACTAGATACAGACAAGGAGAAAGCCCTCAATATTGCCATGAACAAGATCAGCGGCGAATGGGACAAGGACAAGCTGGCACTTCTTATCACCGAGTTGCAGGGTCAGGACTTCGATGTCTCGCTCACCGGATTCGATCCGGCCGAGATCGACGACCTGTTCAAGGACTCGCTTGCCGACGGTGTGCATGACGACGACTTCGATGTGAACGGCGAGCTAGAGAAGCCCGCGATCACCAAAGCCGGGGACCTCTGGAAACTGGGAAGGCATCGCCTGGTATGCGGAGACAGCACCAAAGTCGAGACCTTCTACCTTCTCATGGCAGGGAACAAGGCGAACCTGGTGGTCACCGATCCGCCCTACAACGTCAATTACGAGGGACAGGCGGGCAAGATCAAGAACGACCATATGGCAAACGATGCATTCGCCCAGTTCCTGCTCGATGCCTTCACCAACACTGCAGAGCATATGGCGGACGATGCCTCCATCTATGTGTTCCATGCCGATACCGAAGGGTTGAACTTCCGCAAAGCCTTCAGCGAGGCGGGCTTCTACCTCTCGGGAACCTGCATCTGGAAGAAGCAATCGCTGGTGCTCGGACGCTCTCCGTATCAATGGCAGCATGAGCCGGTGCTCTTCGGATGGAAGAAGAAGGGCAAGCACCAGTGGTACACCGGGCGTAAGGAATCAACCATCTGGGAATTCGACAAGCCAAAAAAGAACGGCGAGCATCCCACGATGAAGCCGGTGGCCTTGATCGCCTATCCGATCATGAATTCGTCGATGAGCAACACGCTGGTGCTCGATCCGTTCGGCGGCAGTGGCAGCACCCTGGTCGCCTGCGAGCAGACCGAGCGGGCTTGCTGCACCATCGAGCTGGACGAGAAGTACTGCGATGTGATCGTCAAACGCTATATCGAGCTTGTCGGATCCTCAACCGACGTCACCGTGCAACGCGACGGATTGGATTATGCCTACGAGGAAGTCGCCTCCGAGGAGGCCTCGGATGGATGAGCTCACCCTGGTCGCAACCCTCGCGGTGTGCCTGTTTGGCTCGGGCGGCATCGTGCTGTGGCTGCTCAACCGCATGGCCAAGAGAAGCGACGATCGCCTGGGCTATGCAAAGGACCTCATGGAGATCAAGACCACTATCGGTAGGATCCAGATGGGCTTGGTCATGGCATTGGAGAACGACAAGGTCATCTTCAAGTCGCTACGAACCCATGAGATCAACGGAGAATCCGAGGAGCAGGAGAAGAAGATGGACGATTACTTTCTGTCGCTGCTTGGTAGCAAGGGGGAGAACAGATGATCCTCAGTGCCATATTGCTCGCATTCGCCGCCTTTTTAGGCTTGGTGATGGAGCTCTACAAGAAGGGCCTTCGTCGCGACAGGGCAAGCGAGAACGAGATCAAGCTGGTCGCCCTCGCCTACTCGGCTATCCTTGCGTACGTGACTTACCGGGTCGCTCCAGTATCCACGCCGGTAGGAGAGCTGAAGGCCACACCCTACCTGGTGGTCCTGTACACCGTTGCGATCTATCTGCTTCAGCTTCCTGCGTGCATGGCGTTCTGGAAACCACTGGTAAAGAAGTTCATGGAGAGAAAAGTCGATGAATGAAATCATGCAGATGCTGATCCTCATCATCCTGGGATTGTTGGGGATCACACGCTTGCAAGCACACATGACCAAGGGCCTGAAAAAGGATATCCAGAAAGAGCGGGATACGGTGAAGAAAAGAGAACAGGAATTGGAGAAGATCGATGAAGTACAGCAGAAGATCACCATCATCGAACAAGAACAGCCGCCTGAAACGATTGAGCCTCCCCAGCGTGGTGATACTGCTGGCCGTCTTGATCGTCTCAACCGGCTGCACAAGCGTGCCAACAGTAGAGGAGAATGATCCGTATCGCCAGGTCCTGGTCTCGATGGCTCCCGAAGCTCCGACAATCCCTGTTTTTCCTACATTGAGTTGGTCATACGAGAACGGCCTCTACTGCATAGCAGAGGCGGATGCCGACAAGCTTCTGGATTATGGGGAGAATGCGCTACCGCTGTTTGCCCACCGCTATAGTCAGTATCTGCGCCAGATGCGCCTCATCTTGGATGAATTGGTAAGGCCCTAGGACAAAGGACTTGCTATTCATGCAAAGCTGAGCGATCAATGCACACTACACGGAGGATATACATGGATGAGATGAACCGTAAGAGAGTCGAGGTCCTTAGGAAGCAATACCCGATTGGGTGCACGATCGAGCTAGTGAGCATGGACGATGAGCACGCACCGTCCAAGGGGACTAAAGGGAAGGTAATCCATGTGGACGACATCGGCACTATCCACGTTGCATGGGAAACCGGCTCGACTTTAGGGGTAGTGCCGGGGGTCGACATGGTGCGAAAACCGAACGAAGAAATACCGATAAAATAGTGTATCTTATTTACATATATACACTTGCTATATATTCCTCTTTGAGTGATTACTACAGTACGAAGAAAAACACACCAAAGAGAGGTAGCGAGCATGGACAAGGCAACACGGTTCGGCATTGAGATCGAAATGACAGGCATCACCCGCAAGGACGCCGCCCTAGCGGCCCAGACGGTCCTCGGTGGGGAGCTGTTCTATGGTGGCTCCTACTACGACACCTACGAACTGCAGACCTTTGACGGCAGGAAATGGAAGTTCACCTACGACGGATCCATCCGATGCGAAACCAAGACCCGAGGGATCAAAGAGAGTGCATCGCGACTGTACAGCGTCGAGCTGGTCAGCCCGATCCTCACCTACGAGGCCGACATCGAAAGCCTGCAGGAGATCATCAGAGCCCTTCGCAAGGCCGGGGCCTTTACCAACAACTCCTGCGGCATCCACATCCACCTCGATGGAGCATCTCACACCCCGCGCTCGATCCGCAACTTCGTGAACATCATCGCCTCGCGCAACGACCTCTTCTACAAGGCCCTCGGTATAGAGGCAAACCGGGCACGGTATTGCAAGAAGATGGACGAGCACCTTGTGGCGACCATGAACCGCAAGAAGCCTACCAGTTTCAGTGCCATCGAGAGCATCTGGTACGAAGGCTACCAAGGAAACCGGGATGCCCATTACCACCAGAGCCGCTACCATTTCTTGAATCTGCACTCCTTCTTCCACGGACACCATACCGTGGAGCTGAGGGGCTTCAACAGCACGCTCCACGCCGGAGAGGTCAGAAGCTACATCGCCTTAGCCCTCGCATTGAATACACAGGCGCTCAAGCAAAGTTCGGCGAGCACCAAGAAACCACAGGCTGAAAACGAAAAGTTCGCGATGCGCACCTACCTCAACCGTATCGGCTTCATCGGCGACGAGTTTAAAGCCTGCCGCGAGCATCTGTGCAAGAGACTCTCGGGCTCGGCCGCTTGGCGCAGGCGGGTTGCCGCCTGAATGGTAGACCTCTTGAGACCTTAGGGGCGGGACGACCGCCCTTGGGGTGGTAGAAGACCAATTGAAGGAGTGTAACAACGATGAAGAAAGTCTATCTGGCCTATGGAAGCAATCTGAACCTCGAGCAGATGGGATACCGATGCCCCGATGCCGCGGTCATCGGAACAACGGTACTACCCGACCACCGGCTCCTTTTCAGGGGAGGCCGTCATAGCGGTGTGGCCACCATTGAGATGAAACGGGGTGCAAGCGTCCCGGTGCTGCTTTGGCAGATCACCGAACGATGCGAGAAGGCCTTGGACCGATACGAGGGATACCCGCACCTGTATCGCAAGAAGAAGCTGATGGTACCATTCGACGGCGATGAATTGGTGGTGATGGCCTACGTCATGAACGAAGGGCCCCCTCTGGCGATGCCGGATGCCTATTACTATGCGACCATCCTTGAAGGCTACCGCGACTGCGGCTTCGATGAGAGTATCCTCAAGCAGGCGGTGATGGATACCATGGAGGCTTTCGATGACTGAACAGGTCAAACAACAAATTCTCCAAGTACGCGATAGCGGCCTGACAAACATGTTCGATCTCCCTGCGGTGAAGTGGATGGCAATCAGGATGGGCCTTGCCGATCTGGCTTATTACTTGGGCGAAGGCAATACCACCGAGTATGCCCACTTCATCCTCACCGGCGAAGGCTGACAAGAGCCTCTTTACCGCCCTATCGAAGACCCTCCGGGGTCTTCTTTTCGTATAACCAGGAATGCCATGAAACAACTGAAGAAATACAAGCCCACCCCGTTCATGGACAAGGACTCGACCTACGACAAGACCCTGGCCGACCATGCGGTGGCCTTCATCCAGTGCCTCTGCCATACCAAGGGAGTGTGGGCGGGAAAGCCCTTCCTACTGCTGCCGTGGCAGGAGCAGATCATCCGCGACTTGTTCGGTATTGTGAAAGCCGACGGATACCGGCAGTTCAACACCGCCTACATCGAGATCCCAAAAAAGAACGGCAAGAGCGAACTTGCCGCCGCGGTGGCACTGCTGCTGACCTGCGGAGATTTAGAGGAACGCGCCGAAGTCTATGGATGCGCAGCCGACCGCCAGCAAGCCTCGATAGTATTCGAAGTGGCAGCGGACATGGTGCGCATGTGCCCCTCGTTGAACCGGCGTGTGAAGATCCTTGCCGCTACCAAGCGCATCGTGTACCTGCCGACCAACAGCTTTTATCAGGTGCTGAGCGCCGAAGCCTACTCCAAGCACGGATTCAATATCCACGGGGTGGTCTTCGACGAACTGCACACCCAACCGAATAGAAAGCTTTTCGATGTCATGACCAAGGGTTCGGGGGATGCCAGGGCACAGCCGTTGTTCTTTTTGATCACCACCGCTGGCACCGACCAGCATTCGATCTGCTACGAGCAACATCAGAAGGCCAATGATATTCTCGAGGGAAGAAAACATGACAAGACCTTCTACCCGGTGATCTATGGAGCCGATGAAAACGACGACTGGACGGACCCGAAGACCTGGAAGAAGGCCAATCCATCGCTAGGACATACCATCGCTCTAGAAAAGGTAAAGGCAGCTTGTGAAAGCGCACGTCAGAATCCCGCCGAAGAGAACAGCTTCCGCCAGCTTCGACTCAACCAATGGGTCAAGCAAGCCATCCGCTGGATGCCGATGGAGAAATGGGACCTCTGTGATTTTCCAGTGGATGAGACGGCATTGGAAGGAAGGATTTGCTACGGAGGACTCGATCTTTCCTCCACCACCGATATCACCGCCTTCACCCTGATATTCCCTCCTCGGGATGAAGACGACAAGTTCTGCGTGCTGCCCTACTTCTGGCTTCCCGAGGAGACCCTCGACCTACGCGTGAGGCGCGACCATGTGCCCTACGATGTATGGGAGCGCGAAGGGTTCATCCAGACCACCGAAGGGAACGTGGTCCACTATGGGTATATCGAAACCTTCATCGAGGATCTGGGTAAGAGATACAATATCCGTGAGATCGCCTTCGACCGCTGGGGAGCGGTGCAGATGGTACAGAACCTCGAGGGCATGGGCTTCACGGTGGTTCCCTTTGGCCAGGGCTTCAAGGACATGAGCCCACCGACCAAGGAACTAATGAAACTGGTGCTCGAACGCACCTTCGCCCATGCGGGGCACCCGGTGCTCCGCTGGATGGTGGACAACATTTTCATCCGTACCGATCCGGCGGGAAACATCAAGCCCGACAAACAGAAGTCCACCGAGAAGATCGACGGTGCGGTGGCTGCAATCATGGCACTGGATCGGGCGATCAGGTGCGGCAACGAAAGCCGTGAATCGGTCTACGAGAACCGGGGCATCCTATTCATCTGATCACTTGGTGAATTCAAGAATTGGGCCATCAAAGAAACGAGTTGCTGTATTGATGCCGTGCATGTTCACCGTGCATCGAGGTTTCTGACTTTTATAATCGAGAATGAATTTGAAAACATAACCCATCAAGCCTCCGATTGATTGACTCTCCTGCGCGGAAACCTTGAAGGATTCGGAATCTTCGACATCCCGATCAAAAAAAGTCATAAGGCTCTTGACCGGTGGTACACCGAGGTCATTGGCAAAAGCGATGCAGGACATCTTCACAGGATCCCCTATGGTCCTCATGCAAAAATCCCAAACAAGGCCTGAACCAATCATCGGTGATGCATTCTGATAAGCCTCCTTCGCAAAACCCGTGTTGATTCTCTCGATGATATACATAGTCGACACAGTTATTTTCGCTCTCATTCTTCATCCTCCTTATTCAAGGCAACCCTACAGTTGACTGTAGATTCAACTCTACACCCGATAGTGTTGGATGTCAATATTCGACTACGTTATTTTTTTATCATTCGATTTTGGAGACTAAGCCATGAATCCCTTCCATGGAATTTTTTTACGCTCACGCGACAAGCCACAAAACAGGACCAGTGGGTCCTCATACAGCTTCCTTTTCGGAGGATCGACATCCGGCAAGGCGGTGAACGAACGCTCCTCGATGCAGATGACGGCGGTCTACGCCTGCGTGCGTATCCTCGCCGAGGCGATCGCGGGGTTGCCACTCCATCTGTATCGCCATGGGGAGAACTCGAGCAAACAGAAGGCGAAGGATCATCCGCTGTACACCCTGCTGCACAGCGAACCCAACGCGGAGATGACCAGCTTCGTATTTCGCGAAACGCTGATGACCCACCTGCTGCTCTGGGGCAACGCCTATGCGCAGATCATCCGTAACGGCAAGGGCCAGGTGGCCGCGCTGTATCCGCTGATGCCCAACCGCATGCAGGTCGACCGCGACAAGCACGGCAAGCTCTACTACCAATACACCACCAGCGCCGAGGACGCTCCCACCATACAGGGAAACTCGGTGGTGCTGGATGCATCCGAGGTGCTGCACATCCCGGGACTCGGTTTCGACGGGTTGGTGGGCTACTCGCCGATCGCGATGGCCAAGAACGCCATCGGCATGGCGATCGCCTGCGAGGAGTACGGGGCGAAGTTCTTCGCCAACGGGGCCGCCCCAAGCGGGGTGCTGGAGCATCCGGGAACGGTGAAGGACCCTACCCGCCTGCGCGATACGTGGCAGGGCCAGTTCGGCGGCTCGTCCAACTCTCACAAGGTTGCGGTGCTCGAAGAGGGAATGAAATACACACCGATTTCGATATCGCCCGAGCAGGCGCAGTTCCTGCAGACGCGCAAGTTCCAGATCAACGAGATCGCACGCATCTTCCGCGTCCCTCCGCACATGGTGGGGGACTTGGAGAAGTCCTCGTTCAGCAACATCGAGCAGCAGTCGCTGGAGTTCGTCAAATACACCCTCGACCCGTGGGTCATCCGCTGGGAGCAAGCCCTTTCGCGTGCACTGTTGGCATCTGATGAGAAGCACACGCACTTCTTTCGCTTCAACGTCGAAGGGCTGCTGCGTGGTGATTACCAGAGCCGCATGGGCGGCTATGCCACCGCACGCCAGAACGGATGGATGAGTGCAAACGATATCCGAACTCTGGAGGACATGGATCTCATCACCGACGAGGACGGAGGAAACCTCTATCTCATCAACGGAAACATGCTCCCCCTTTCGCGGGCAGGGGCATTCGCAGACAAGTTTACGGACACATCCCAGGAGGAAACCGATGAAGAACAAGAAGTTCTGGCAATGGAAAAACCAGAGCGAAGGCGAAGGCAGAGCGAGAATCCTTGAGCTTTCGGGCACGATCGCCGAGGAGAGCTGGTTCGATGATGATGTCACCCCCGAGCAGTTCAAGGATGAGCTGTTCGCCGACAGCGGCGAGGTGACGGTGTGGATCAACAGCCCCGGTGGGGATTGCATCGCAGCGAGCCGCATCCATGCAATGCTGATGGACTATCCGGGAGCTATCACGGTGAAGATCGACGGGATCGCAGCGAGCGCTGCCTCGGTCATCGCGATGGCGGGCACGAGGGTGCTCATGGCACCCACCGCATTGATGATGATCCACAATCCCATGACGCTCGCCTATGGCAACCATCAGGACATGCAAAAGGCCATCGGCATGCTGGATGAGGTGAAGGAAAGCATCGTCAACGCGTATGAGATCAAGACGGGCCTCACGCGGGCGAAAATCAGCCACCTGATGGACAACGAGACGTGGATGAACGCCAAGAAGGCCATTGAGCTGGGCTTCGCCGATGCGATCCTCGAGGATGCGAAGAAAGCGTCCAATGAGGCATCGTATGCGTTCTCTACTCGCACCTCCCAGCTCTCACTAATGAACAAGATCACCGAAACATATGCATCTGCAGAAAACCAGGAGCCACCTGAGGAAGGCACAACCGCCCTTGGCGAGCTCGAGAAACGACTGAATCTCATCAAACCTCAATAGGAGAAGACACAATGGGAAAGATCAACGACATGCGTGCACAGCGCGCGAAGACCTGGGAACAGGCGAAGGCATTCCTCGACTCCAGGCGCAACGGCAAGGGCATCCTAGGCGCCGAGGATACCACCACCTACGAACGTATGGAACAGGAGATCGTGGATTTGGGCCACGAGATCGAACGGCAGGAGCGCATCGAGGCGTTCGAGCGTGAGCTGAACGCACACGTGGGCTCTCCCATCACCAGCCGCCCCGAGGGTGCCCAGAAAGCCGATAAGAAGAGTGGACGTGCCTCGGATGAATATCGAAAGGCATTCTGGAACCACCTGAGGCGCCGTGAGAACGCACCCGAACTGCGTAACGCATTGCAGGTGGGGACCGACACCGAAGGCGGCTATCTGGTGCCCGACGAATTCGAGCACACCCTCGTAACGGCACTGGAGGATGAGAACCTGTTTCGCTCGATCGCCAAGATCATCCAGACCGCAAGCGGCGATCGCAAGATCCCCATCAGTGCGTCCAAGGGTGAGGCGGCATGGATCGACGAGGAGGGGACCTATCCGGAGAGCGATGACAGCTTCGGCCAGGTGACCATCAGCGCCTACAAGCTGGGTACGATCATCAAGGTTTCCGAGGAGCTCATCAACGACAGCGTGTTCGACATCGAGAGCTACATCGCCACCGAGTTTGCCCGTCGCATCGGGGCCAAGGAAGAGGCGGCGTTCTTCACCGGGGACGGATCGGGCAAGCCCCTGGGTATTCTCGCTGCTACCGGGGGTGCACAAATCGGCGTCAACGCAGCATCCGCAACCGCCCTGAATGCCGACGAAGTCATCGACCTGTATTATGCGCTTCGTAGTCCGTACCGCAAGAACGCGGTGTGGGTGACCAACGATGCCACCGTCAAGGCGCTTCGCAAGCTCAAGGACGGCAACGGGCAGTACATCTGGCAGCCTTCGCTGACTGCAGGTACCCCCGACACCATCCTCAGCCGTCCGGTGAAGACCTCGGCCTACATGCCCGAGATCGCAGGCGGGGCCAAAACGCTGGCCTTCGGGGACTTCTCGTACTACTGGATCGCCGACCGCCAGGGACGCACCTTCAAGCGCCTGGGTGAACTGTTCGCCCCGACCGGGCAGGTGGGGTTTCTGGGAAGCCAGCGTGTGGATGGACGGTTGATCCTCGGCGAGGCCGTCAAGGTCCTGCAGCAGAAGGCCTAAGGGAGGCACATGATGGGATACAACACGAAGAACTACCGCCAGCAGGGTGGAGAGAAGACAATCATCGGCGGCGAGGTGGTCCTCGCTGCCACCGCGAAGGTCACCATCGATCCTGCAACGGTCATCGAAGGGCTGCCCAGTGGAAACTTCACTCCCGCTGCCAGTCAAGCAAACAGTACGGCGACCACCATCGAGGATCTGGTGGTGGATTTCAACGCACTGCTGGCAAAGCTCAGGAGTGCAGGCCTTATGAATGCTTGATTTCAATCGTAAAAGAGAGGTGCCTCCAGAAGAATTGGGGGCGCCTCGTCATGTGAAGGAGGGTGCATGATCGCCAGCATCGCCATGTTCAACACCTACAGCGGCAACTTCGAGGATTCACCCGAGGCCGTGCAGCTCAAAACGGCCTTCCTCTCCACTGCCGAGGATATCGTCGCCTCGTATTTGGGCTTCGATCCAAACCAGCAGGAGTATACCGATGTGGTGGCCTGTGGATCAGGTTCCCGTCGCCTGTACCTATGTGCGCGCAACATCACCAGTGTCGGAGCACTCACATTGGGCACAACCGAGGTGGATATCACGCAGGTGAAAGTCTGCGATGATTACATCAGCTTCATTGATCACACCACCAAGTTCCCCATCGGTGAGGACAATATCGTGGTGAGCTACACCGCAGGATGGGAGATCGAACAGATGCCTTCTGTGATCGTCGTCTCGATCTTGCGTATCGCCACGCTCATGCTCAGCGAGACCGGGGGCAACATCGGCCTGACGGGCAAGAGCTTTGCCGACAACAGCCGCACGTTCGTCAACTACAGCAACTATCGCAAGTACCTCCAACCATTGGACAGTATGCGTATTCTGGGGTTCTGACATGTTTGAGAGACGAAAAAGATACAGCACCGAAAGCGTATCGGTCGAGACCGACCTGGCCGAGGCACTCGGGTACCTCGAATCCCTCGGAGCAAATCGGCACAAGGCGATGCGTCGCATCCTGGGCGGCATCGGAACGGCCGCAAGAGCCCAGGTGCGCAAGGCATACAAGTCCCACGGGCTCTCCAAAGGAAGTGGGGCGCTGTACAAGAGCATCAGCCGCCGTGTGATCCGTAGCGGTAAGGCCGTCATTGTCGAGGCGAAGGCTTCGTCACAGGAGAACAAGGTCTTTTACGGCTACGCGCTGGCCAAGGGAGCTCGGATCACCGCCAAGGAGGGAGGGTATCTGACCTTCCAGAAGGACGGCAAATGGGTGCGCGTGCACTCGGTCAAACTACCCGAGCGCGATTTCGTGGCCGCCCCGGTGAAGAAATACCTAGGCAGCACCGCCTTCAAGACCAAACTGGAGGCGCTCGTGCAGCGGGAGATGGTGCGCATCGAAAAGGAGAGCAAACGATGATAAGTGAGATGCAGGTGCTCGAAAGGCTGAAGGCGGTGATCGCAACCTCGCTGTTTGCGCTGATGGAACCTGGGGTGGAAATCTCAGTGAAGCAGTTCGACGAAACGAACGTGGAGATCGATTTTCCCGATGTGGACAGCATGCGGCGTCCCACGATGCTCTACATCCAACCAGATTATGAGAACCTCGAGCCGCTGGGGATGAACAGCGACCTGGCCACCATGCGCGCAACCGTCTTTCTCCTCTGCAAGAGCGCGCCTAACGCGATTCTGGTCAAGCGTGTATTCGCACTCTACAGCGCCCTGTACCTGCTCGTACGCGGTGATCCCACGCTGGGGGGCTTCATCGAGGGCTCTCGTATCACCGACATGGACTACTACCCTGCCGTCACGGCAAGCGCGACGGTCACCGCCATCGAGGTGAGTATTGATCTCCAGTGGTCCAAGGAATTTTGAACACAAGAGAGGTAACGCATATGGCATTTTACACAGGAACAGGGACGCGACTGCAGGCAGGAAAAGAAAGCTCCTTCGCCCAAGCAGCCAGTCCCACCATACTGGTCGACCTGACCAGCGAGAGCATCAAGGTGGCCGTCGAGAAAGGCGACGAGGGCTCGCTTCTGGGAAGCAAGACCGCTACGAACCGGGATCTGTTGGCGGTGACGGTGGAGGGCTCGGTGAGCTTCATCCTTCGTCCCGAATCGGCGGGCCTCATCCTGCACGCGGCCCTAGGGGGAGATGATACCTGCTCCCAGGTGGGAGACTCGGATGCATACACCCACACCATGGGCCTTTGCGATGTGCATGAGGCCCTTCCCAGCCTCACGTTCGCCATTGATCGCAAGGCTGCAATCAAGCGGTATGCGGGGTGCACCATCAGCGCCCTCAGCCTGGATTGCGCGGCTGGCGATTATGTGAAGGGCAGCATAGACCTCAAAGGAACCACCGAAGAGAGCGGAACCATTGATGAGGCATTGAAAAGCTTCTCCATCCCCTCGTACCGGTGCACCAACGCTACCTTCACCGTCGACGGCACAACGTACGACATCACCAGCGCATCGTTGAAGATCGACAACGCGCTCGAAAGCTCCCCACGCACCTATGCCTCAGGCCTGTATGCAGGACAACCGCAGCATGGAAAGAGAGCTGTGACCATCAACTTCGAGATACCCTACAGCGCCGAGGTGGAAACGCTCAAGAGCTCGTATCTGACCAGCGAGGAGAACGCTTCTGTCCAGTTGACCTTCTCTTCCCCTTCGGCGGGGCACAGCATCACCATCACCCTATCGCATGTGGCGATCAGCGAGGTGGATGCGAATGTCGGGGGAACGGGCATACTCAGCTCTACCGTTGCAGGCGAGGCTCTCAGTGTGGGCACCGAAGAGCCCATCACCATCGTGATCACCGACAAGATTTCGACACCTTACGGAGGATAAGAACCATGTTCATCAAGACAAAACATTATGACACGTGCATACAGAAGGTACGCATCGAAGTGGGAACACTGGTGGGACTGGAGGCGGACGATGAGGCATACATCGTGCTCAAGGAGCTGCCCACCTTGGAGATGCTCAAGCTGAAGGAAGCCTCCGAGCAGGGGGAGAATCAGACGCTCACCCTCCTTCGCGACCTGCTTCCCTCGATCCTGGTTGACCACAACTTCTACGAGGATGCGGATGCGAAACGCAAGATGGACAACCGCGAAGTTGCCTCACTGGTGTTCGAGTCGCTGGATCTGACGGTGAAGGTCGTCAACGAATACACCCATGCCGCTTTTTTTTCCCGTGCGGACACCAGCGGAGGCAGATCGCATCCCTCTGCACAGAAGTCTTCAATGGAAGGCGTAGCGCCGAGCTCTACGCCGAGTACGGCCACTGGCTCTTCTACATAACCGACATCTTCCTTCCCTGCTGCGATTCTGAGTGCGGGGACTTCAGGCACCTGCCGTTCGCTGGTTCTCTCATGGACCAGCCGTACATGAGCATGCAGATTCTCAAGCTGATCCAGCTCAACTATCGGCGGCATTTGCATGAGCAGGCGAAAAAACTGACACAGAAACACTGAGCACAGGGCGTCCATGGGGCGCCCCTTTCATTGCATAAGGGGAACACGAGTATGTCAGCACAGGCGAAAGTCATCATCAAAGGCCAAAACGACATAGGTGGTGCGGTCAAATCAGCCGCTGCCGACCTGGGAAGCCTCAAAGGTGCTGCAAACAAACTGGGTGGAGCGCTCAAGGGTGCCTTCGCCGCCACAGCGATCATCGCTTCGGTGAAGGCTCTGGGTAATGCGGTATCCGCAACATTCTCCGAGTTTTCCGTAGCCGAACGCTCCTACAAGCAGCTTGCCCTCGCACTGGGTGACAGCGCATCGTATGAGAAGGTCACCGCCGTGGTCGAACGCCTGAGCAGCCAGACGCTCTCGGGCAAGGGTGATATCGAGGCGATGGTTGCCCAGTTGGCCGCCTTGGGTAAGAGCGCTGACGAGATCGAAAGCATATCGGAGGCGGCGGTGTACCTGTCGAACGTGACAGGCAAAGATCTGAACGGATCCATGATGAATCTGTTGGATTCGTACACCGGGGCTACCGGGGAGCTGAGGAAGCTTGGCATCGAGCTTGATGGGCTCACCAAGGACGAGCTGGCACATGGAGCGGCGGTTGACAAGGTGATCGATAAGCTTGGCACCTACTCCGCAATGATGGCCGACGGGGACAGTGCACAGCACCTGACGAACATGAAGAACACCTGGGGGGACATCAAGCAGCAGGTGGGCGGCATCATCGACTACAACTTCGGCCCGTGGCTGGGCAATCTCGATGTAGCTTTCAGCGGCATCAAGACCAACCTCACCAATATCATCAACTACGTGGGGGCGGTGATGAAGAACCTGCCCTCGGCCTTCAAGCTGACCCTGGCCACCGTGTGGGAGTTGCTCAAGCGCACCTTCGAGTGGGACTCGCTCAAGCTGATCATCACCACCACCGTCCAGAATATCGGCATCGTCATCAGCGCCATGCTCAAGGCGGTCTTCGAAAGTATCCCCAAACTGCTGGGCAACGCGGTGGTCGGCATCATCAGTTGGGTCACCTATATTGCGTTGAACATCGAAAGCGCCATCTTGGGGGCATTTCAGAATGCGATCAACAAGGCCGGGGAGAAGATCCAGGGCACCTGGGTGGGAAAGCTCTTCGGCCTGGGAGACCGCTTAGCCACCTTGGATGTGGGGGCTTCTCAAAGCAAGGACGAGGCGACCTTCTACAAGCAGCAAGCCGAGCAGAGCTTTGAGAACTTGGGACCGCTCTTGCGTGATGCGGTAACAGGGGCAATCGATACCGCCCAGACGGTCGTGCTCAATAGTGCTGATATGGTGAAGACCCTGTATGGCGATATCGGTCTTGATTTCAAGACTGCACTGGACGAGATCGTCGCCCCCGATCTAGAAGCGATCGCCCAAAAGGCCGATGCGGCCAACCAGACCAAGCTGCTTTCTCAGATCGCTTCCAGTGGCGAGGGTACGGCAACCTCCACAGCCGAGACAGCCGAAAATACGAAGAAGACTGATTCCCGCATGGGAGCGCAGATCGCATCGATGCTCTCCGACGGATTGACGAATGTGTTCATCGGCCTGTTCGGGGACGTCACCGGGGGCCTGATGGGTATGGTTGCAACCGAGATGTTGGGAGGGGTGACCGCGATCATCGCCACGCTGCAGCCGCTTGCCGACATCATCTTCAACACCCTCAGCCCGCTGGGAATCCTCTTGACCATCTTCGAAGGGTTCGTCTCGGTGATGGAGCCGGCGCTCACGGCGGTGTTCCAACCGCTGGTGGATGTATTCACGTGGATTGGCACCACCCTTGCCAGCCTGTTCCTGCCGGTTCTGGATGTGCTGCACACAGCCTTCGCCTTGGTGGGAAACATCCTCATGGCGGTCCTTACTCCTGTATTGCAAAGCCTCGCTCCGATCTTCCAGGTCATCAGCGGCATCATGATGGCCTTCTCTCCGATTCTGCTCTTGGTAGCCAAGGCCTTCACCATCCTCATGAGCCCACTGCAGTATGTGGCCGACCTGTTGTCCTGGTTGGGTAGTTGGGTGCAGTACCTCGGATCCGTGATCGCCACGGCGGCTTACAACTTGGTGCACCCGTTCCGGCAGAAAAGCTACGCATCCAGTCCGGGTAGTTTCTCCAGCGATGCCTTCAACGGTCTCGCCGACCGCTTGGCCAACATCGATGCGATTGCCGACCAAGGCAGCGCTGCAACCGACGCGGTCTCCACCACCACGGCCGTGGGAAACGCAAGCTACCAGGGAGCGACACAGGTGACCATCAACATCTACCAGCAGGCACCGGTTGTTGGCAGCGACGGGATGCGCGCCTTCGCCCGGATGATCCGAGGCGAGTTCGAGCGGCTGGACTACTACGGAGTGACAACCTAGATGAGCATCATACACAGCCCCTCTCTCACCCTCACCTTCCTGGGAGGCAACCTCGAGGCGGGACACTCCTTGGTACAGACGATCGGCGAACAGCATATCGTACAAAGAACGATCACCTTCCACCAGCAATTGCTTAGCGGCCTGAAAAGTTCCTCGAATCAGGTTGATCTGCTCTTGGATAAGGCTTGCCCTGCAATTGAGGACATCATCGCCACCGAAGGCGATGTGAAGGCCACCCTCACCAATGGCGCACAAACCTTGTTCACCGGATACCTTTCGACCAGCTACAACTGGACGCTCACCGACAGCGGCACGCAGGCGCTGGCGATCACCATCGAGGATACCGGTACGCGCCTGTTGGGAAAAGCCTTCATTGAAAGCGGGCGACACCTATTCAAATGCATCGCCAGTGAGGCGATCGAGGCAATATGCGCAAGAGCCGGCATTACCGTGTCACCAGCGCGCATCTGCCTTAGCGCATCGGTCACCAGAAGTGTTGATGGCAGCATCACCTGCAAGGAGCTGTTGGACCAATTGGTGTATGAACTGGGGCATGTGTATTACTTTGATGCGTTGGGACAGCTGAGGCTGTTCAAGGTGGACTGCACCTCCACTGAGAACCTTCCCACCCTCGATAAGGACGACTTGGTTGTGGTGGGAGGCAAGGCGATCACGCTTTCCAAGAAGATCCGCCAGTACAAGAGTGCGCGCGTGTCCTTTACTCGCCTGGGCACAGCAAGTGACTACCTCGTGTATCGCAACACCACAGGACGTGGTGACGGACACCCGTATTGTTACCTCAAGCTGGAAGGTGGGCAACACTTCGACGGGAGTGAAATCTATACCGAAGGCGAGTGGACCGAAGCCCAAGCGGACAGCTTTCGCACTCCCGCTCTGATCGAAGCATGCAACGCCGCAAGCGAGATCGATATCGTGGGAGGCAGCAAGATCATCGCCGCCTCGAATATCCGCAGTGAATTTACTGCTGAAAGCGGCTCGGTTAGCGCTGCCGTCACAGCAGCTGGAGGACCGTATCTGAAAGTGGAGGCACACAATAGCGGGACACTGGCCTACCATATCACAAGATTCGATGCCTATGCCGACATCATCTATGAGCGCGATGTGCAGGTGATGCGAACAGCCGACGTTCCATTCGTCCCGGACAGCTCAGATAATTTGCTTTCCGAGGAGCTGCTGTTCGTGCATGATCGCACCCTCGCCCAAGCACATGCGAACCTGTTGGGCCAGTATCATCGGCATAGCAATAGCTCCTATAGCTTCTTCTGTGCTACCGACCTTCCCTGTGGCACCTTGGTACACATCCATGACGATGCCTATTCCGGCCTGAGTGTCGCAACGATGATCACCGCGCGCACCTATACCGACGAAAGCCCTGTTTACCACTACCAAGGGGTGGGCATCTCTACCTTCGACCTCAGTGCCCCTGCATACCTTCAGGTGCTCACCAAAGGAAAAAATGACAGCCGAGGTGCCCAGGGCCCCCCTGGCGAGGATGCCTACCACGTGCAGGTGATCAGTGAAGGGGGCACTGTTTTCCGCACCACCGAGACGTTCACCACCACCATGCGTGCACGGGTGTTCAAGGGAGGAACTGAGGTCACCGACCATTTTACCGACGCAGACTTTCGCTGGAGCCGCACTAGTGGTGATGCCCATGCGGATGCGATATGGAACAGCGAACACTACTCCGTAGGAGGCAAGACGCTGTCCGTCACCCAAGACGATGTAGCAGGCAGAACCAATTTCTTCTGTACGCTACTGAGGAGGATCTAACTATGGCAGTATCGATCGGTCAAATTACGATCATGGATTTCAACGACGGGGTAACCCTCACCGGTTTTATCTCGAGCAACCACACCAAGAATGTCAAATATGACGGAAACAATGAATTGTATAGCCCCGATTTCACCGATACACCGTTGGTACTGACTCCCAGCCTGTTCGTCGCCGGCAGTGGATCTGACATCATGGTGACCGGTACAAACGTACAATCGGTGACCTGGAAGCGCAAGGCGAACAACCAAACCGGAGAAAACAACCTCAGCGCGGGAGAGGTGGCCGGGGCATCCTTTCCCAAGGCACTGACCGTTTCCTCCCAGCCCTTCTCCTCCACCGTCTTCAGCGTGGAGTACATCTGCACCATCGTCTACCGCGATCCGGCAACCGCTCTGGATCTGACGTACAAGAACTCGGTGACGATCCAGAAGGTGACCGAGGGCAACAACATCGCGATCGCTGAGATCACCGCCGATCCGGGCTTCGCATTCAAGAACGGTCAGCCTGTGTCGATCACCCTGGGAGCGCACCTCTACCGGGCGGCGACCAAGGACACCACCAACCTCACCTATGTGTGGGAAAAACTCACCGGAGGTACTTGGACGGTCATCAGCGGGGCAACCAATGCAACGTATGCAGTGGCCGGCTCATCGGTGGCGAGTTTGCAACAATACCGGGTCAAGATCAGCGACACAGTGGTGGGCGATATGTATACCAGCGACCCGGTGACGGTACTGGATTTCAACGATCCCATCCAGGTGGTCATCGAGTCCACCGGGGGGATGGTCTTCAAGAACGGGGTGGGTACGAGCACGCTCAAGGCAAAGCTGTTCCAGAACGGGGTGGAGATCGATGCAACCGGATCGAACCACACCTATACGTGGACGATCCTGGACAAGGATGGCGCGGTACGGGATTTTGCCGATGCCAGTGCCTCGAAAACCGGCAAGACCATCTCGGTGGGAACAGCGGATGTGGAGGTGAAATCCACCTTTATCTGCACCGTTAGTTAAGGAGGAGCTCATGGCGATCGCCATAGGACAGATAACGATTACGCAGGTACGTGATGGATCCTATTATGAGGACCGGTATGCAGCATCTCCCTCACTGACGGTTGCCCCCACCGAAGGCTGGACCACCGAAATCCCCGCCCCGCAACAGGGATACTATGTCTACAAGCGCACCCGCATCGTACACGCCGATGGCACCTACGAAGAGTGGAGTACACCACTACGCATCACCGGAGACCCGGGTGTCCAAGGCCCCTCGGGTAATCCGGGGGCCCTTGGGGTAAACATCGTCGGTTCCACCATCATAGTCTCGGGCTTTGACAGTGAAGGCCAATTCGGCTATCCCACTGGCATCGTCTATGTAGGCTCATCGCGCTACCTGCTCAATGAAGCAAGTTATACGGTAAGCACATCGGGGCAAGGGTATATCCTCGCCAGTGCATCGGGTGCCGTTCTGTTTGCGCGCCTGGTGGCCGAGACCGCGGGCAGCGCATCCTCCTCGCGCATGGTGTGGAAAGATTTCAACAGCGGCATCGAGATCACCGGCGATGCGGTCATCGGAAACTTTCGCGTCGATGCTCTGGTGATAACCACAGCCGAAATGACTCCTCCGTTGGGTCTCGGGCAGTTCATCCGCTCGCAGTTTATGGAGATCCTACGTAGCTCCGATGCAAGTGATCAGCAGCTACAGGACATGGCCATCGCTCTTGGGGCCGACCGGATCTTCCAGAAGATCGTGGCCGTCGATGCCTTCATCAAGAGCCTCTGGGTCTCGCGCCTCGAGTCCGAGATCTACAGCACCGATGCGAACGGATATCCCAACAGCGGTTTCCATCTGGATGGCATTGCAGGAGTGGCGAAGATCGCCTCTCTGATGGCCAAGAACGCGGACATCGTGGGGACCTTCAGCTCAGACGGCTTCAGGACCCTCTCCCAGGTGGCCGGAACCACGGTGGGAGCCTACACCGTCCCCTCCACGATCTATAAGTATTCCGAGATGTGCGACCTGATCCCGGATGCCGATGAGCGCCAGTCCCTTTCGGGAACCATCGAAGGCTACGTGTTCACCAAGGCCACCAGACGAGTCAACAAGCGCGTCAAACTGCACTCCAACGGCAGCTATTCCAGCACGATCACCGCAGCCGGAGGAGACAAGGACCCGACCATCATGAGCCGGATCACCCCGATCAGGCTCTTCGGAGAGAACTTTTATGTCCAGTGGCATATCAACTATGATGGCAACTTCTGCAACCGAAGGCTCTGGAGGACAAAGCCGGGGCAGAGTGGCGATCAGATCAAGGCCGATTCTGACTACCAAGAGGATGCGAATCCCGATCCCGATGAAACCCTTTGGATCAAACCGGAGGTGACCGCCGGTGAACTGTGGTCAGCCGGTGGTGGCGGTGGGGACTATGTGGGAAGCTACAGCATCACCCCTGCCAATGACCGGGTGGATATTACCCTGTGGGTATTCTCCGGTGCGCTTTGGGGAAGTGCGACAGCCACAACGAACTATATGCGGGTGTGGACCAACCAAATGTTCAATTCCTTGGTGCTCACCAGTGGCGACACCTCCTTCCAGGTTGTGCCCTTCCAACCGAATGCCTATTACCTCTCATCCACCAAGGCCTTCTCCGTGGGATCGACGAATCAGGATTCGGCGAGCATGAAGAAATACAAATCGGGCACCGACTTTTATGACCGGTTCTCAGCGGTTCCCGTGGGGACCAACTCCGCATGCTCAGGGGTAATTAGTGTCGATGGGACCTCCTATACCGTTACCCGCCTGCGTAAGGATGAGGATCGTCTGGTGTTCTTTACTGGAACCCAGGAGGTGCATGTGCGCAAGTTCGTCAACGCCACCGATACCGGTGTGTATACGGATCTGGCCATCACCACGGCGGTGGTACTCGGTGCGATGGATGGAGGAATCGAATCGATGTGGATCGTACCGTGGGCGCATGCGCTCTATGATATCGGGCAAAGTGCCAAGCGCTTTCGCTCATTGTATCTCTCCGGGGAGCTCATCAGTGGTTCGGTGAATACCGGTACTATCGGGGCGACCACCATCAACGCCACTACGGTCTATGGGGCGAGGTTCAACTGATGGCTACGTATGGACAACTTATTGATAAAACCAGTATCGGCAGCGCGATTGCATATGAGGCGGGAGGGGACACCTCCACCTCGTATTGGACCTTCGTGTTCGCCAACAGCTGCTGGTTCCGCGCCTACGCGGGCACGGCCTCCAACATCTATCAGCCCCACCCCACGGTGGTCACCGAGTTCTGGCGCTTTTCGATCTCGGATCAGCAATGGACACAGGTGGCCTCCCATTCTAATGGCAAGGACACCAGCACCGCCTATCGGGTACGCTGCCCGTTCAATCCGACCGTTCAGTCGGTCTCACCCTCGCTGAGGGCCGAGTACAACGGCGACGATTCGTACCTGTTCGCGTTCAAGGCCCAGACAACCAACGGGGAGCGTAGCCGCTGCAAGGATTATGTGATTGTGTACAACATCGGAGCCGACACCAGCTACGATGCTACAGTCAAGGGAAAACTCATCTATGGACGCAGCGAAAACATCGGCTTAAAGCTGCATGAAAACTCCACCGGACCCTCATCATACTCGACCACCCAAAACTGGCTCACCACCACCGCGATGCGGGGAGCTCTGATCACCCCCTCGTACGCCAATCGCATGGTCAGTGTCAAATCGGCACGCTCACTGACCTAGGAGGACAGATATGTTTGACCGATTATGTGCTCAAATTGATAGCCAAGCAGTAGAGCACGCACTGGAGAACCTCGTGATCCCCCTGCCCGATATACTGACCTTAGAAGATGAAAACTGCTCGGCCTTCACAGAAGCGGCCCGCATCAGTTTGGTACAGATCAATTATCGCGGAGACTCGCTCGATGCATATGAAATTGGCAGGATATATGTGAACGTCAATGCGCTGACCGAAGTCGCCTTAAGCTCCAATTACCGGTTCCATGCGCTGAATTTCTACAAGGAGACAGAGCCGCAGACCATCCACTCGTATGGGTCCGAGGGAAACAAACTGGCCGAATACCACATCAACCGGCAGGTATTGTCCAATTGCCTGGACAGGGACGTGTACATGGCCAAAAGCACGGGGGGCCTCTATCTCCCTCCCTATAGGAGACACGAGGATGCTGCGATCGATGCCGTACGGAACCGATGGTTCATGATGGAGCGCCTGCTCTGCTACTCATTGAAAGTCGATGGGCGCATCAGCTTCTACATCATCGTGAATCATGAGTTGGGTTATAGGTTCTCTGCCGCCCATTTCATGTAAAGCGAAACCCGTAGCTTACCTACTGCAAACTGTAGTAATGATGATAATCCGAGGGTTTTTCCTTCAATACCGTTGTTTTCTCAATAAGCGCCACCTTATGGTCGCGTATCTTGAACACGATCTGGACCTCTCCATGATCGATCGGTCTGATTTCCTGTGCAATCCATTGCATGAGTTCCAACAAAGCCTTCTCAGTCATTCCCTCTCCTCCTATTTTATCCATGGAGACCACCTTTTCGACCAATGCTAACAGAGGCCTCACACCCGGATGCGATATCGCATAGACAGTATCCGCGGTTTCTCAGCATTGAGCTAGTCAGAGAATCTGCTATATTCAATAACAGGAAGGTGATGGTATGTGGAACGGAATTGATTACTACAAACGTGAAACACTCTATGAAGAGGTATGGTCTCAGCCGCTCTTGGAAGTGGCCAGACACTACGGAGTCTCCGACGTGGCCATCGCGAAGACCTGTCGGAAGATGCATATCCCGCTACCCGGAAGGGGGTATTGGAGCAAGGTCCAAAATGGGCAAACAGTGAGAAAGGAATCTTTACCTCCGTTTGACACATGCCCGGTAGTGAGGAAAATGTCCCGACGGCCCAAGGTACCTGAAGCGCCCAAGAAATCGATAGAAGAACGTCTGGTTCCCGAGGCGTTCGTCCTTGAGGATGAGCTCATCCAAAAGGAAGCACTGCCGGAGATGAAAATCATCTATAGACCCGATGTCAAGCTGACCAACCGGTATGTGCTCAACACCGAGAGGAAACTGAACGATTCATTGAGGAAAAAGCCAGGTCATTTCGAACGCGGCCGATGCATCTCCAGCGATGACGAGGCATTCCAGGTGAGCGTCGGACCCGACAACATACGGCGTGCATTGTCAATCCTTCAGATCCTCTGTGACGCCTTGGAAAAGCGGGGATACCCGATTGGACCGAAGCCGAAGGATCCGAAGGAAAAGCAGGAAGCCCAATATGGATACCATGTGAGGGAGCCCATCCCCATCTATGCCAAGGTACTCGATACCTACATCATCTTCAGAATCACAGAAAGATCTTTCAAGCGGGAAATCGCACCGGAACACCGGATGAGCAGCTACATGACGCATGAATATGTGCCGACAGGGAAACTGTGCTTCGAGATCCTCACCTCCCCCTATGGGAGCTATGCCCGCCACACGTGGCAGGAGGGAAAAAACCTCAAGGTCGAAGATCAGATACACGAATTCATCATCAACATGATACACATCGCGACCATGGAGAAGGAAAACGCAGCCCAGGATGAGATCAGGCACAAGCAATGGCTGATCGACGAAGAGAAAAGACGCGGGCGGGAATTGTTGGAGCAAATGGACAAGGCAAGGATCAAGACCCTGATAGAGGAGACCGAACGACTGATCAATATCAATCAGATCAGGGACTACATCGCGGTGATCACTGAAGAAGGCAAACGTCGATTGGGCGAAAGCTACCCCGACTCGGACTTTGCAAAGTGGGTCCAATGGGCCGATCGGTTCCTCGAGAAGAACGATTGCAGGTCTTGGAGGCTGCCTAGGTTCGATCTGTCGAATCAGTATTTCTTCGTCAGATGAATTGATAATATGTTTCAGAGAACAGAATATTACATCCAGCACATATTCAATGAAATGATCGAGAACTCCTTTTACTAATCCCTGGACTCTGACAACACTTCATTGACAAACACCTTTACTATCTCGGAATCGAACTGCGATTCCGCGTATCGTTTCAATTCGATGAACGCCTCATCCCGACCCATCCCAGTCTTATAACTCAGTACACTGGCCATCGCATCGTATGCATCGGCTACGTCAATAACTCTTTCCTCGACCTGAGTATCTGCACCTTGAGACCATTCGGATAGCCACTGCCATCCCATCGCTCGTGATGGCTGAGGATGAACTGCGTCAATTCAGAAAACTCAATGGTTTAACTTAGTATCTTCCACCCGATTTCAGGAGGTCTCTCCATATCCGCCGCCATTTCCTCACCGGTCAAGCGACCCGGTTTGTTCAATATCTTCTCATCCATTCCGATCTTTCCAATATCATGCAGCAATCCGGCGATTATCATCTGATTGACCGCACCCCTGTTGAAATTCATTTTCATTGCGATGGACTGGCAAATCAGGTTCACGCGGCTGGAAGGCAGGGCCTCCCGGTTACTTTTCTCGAAGAGTGTATTCATGATGAGATCTATCGTCTTGCTCCTTGCACTCGATCGTTCGTACAGTTTGTGCGTATACATGTGGTTCTCTGCATTCGCAACCATCTCAGCAATCGATTGGTTATCCGTCTCCCTGGTGTCGTTTTCAAAGGAGATCGACAACTCGATGTTATCCACATGTTCTTTCGCGGCAAGCTCCTTCATCTGGCTTGCAATCTGCTCAACCTCGTCCGAGGTCGTCTTGGGTAAAACTACAACAAACTCATCTCCTCCAACCCTAGCAATGAGATTCTCTTTTCGGCATATCTTCTGTATTATTTGAGTTGCTTCCCTCAGAAGCGCATCTCCGGCTTCATGCCCAAATGAATCATTGACCAGCTTCAATCCATTGACATCGCACATGATGACTGAGAGTGGCAGATTTCCCGTCGTATCCAAGCTCGTCAATTCCTCCTCATAGAATCTCGGATTGTGTAATACGGTAAGATGGTCATGGTAACTTAGGTACAAAAATTTTTCTATCAGTAGAATAGTATATCTAATTCTTGACAAACACTCCTCTTTTCGATTTAAATGTAACCAGTATTACATTTTTAAGACATTAGGTGCCACATGGAACATCAGCAATGGTTGACGATCAATTACTCCCTACCCAAAGAACCTTCGCGTGCTAGGGTGAGCGTGTGGAGAAAGTTGAAAAAAAGCGGTGCGGTCATTCTAGGCCAATCGGTTTGGTTCTTGCCCATGAATGATAATAACGAAGCCTTCTTTCAGAAAATCTCAGCAGAAATCAATCAGAACGGCGGTGAATCTTATATTATGCGAATGATTCCTCAAAATGAAAGCACTTCCGAGCGCATCGTTGCTGCCTTTAACCAAGCCAGGGATGAAGAATACGTCGAACTATTGGAACAGTGCGACTACCTGCTTTGTGAACTTGAAAAAGAATCAGGATATGGGAAATTCACCTTCGCAGAATTGGAGGAGAATGAGGATGAGTTCCAAAAACTAACCGATTGGTATCAAAAAATATGTGAGAGAGACTTCCACGGTGCACCCCTGCATCCCACCGCTGAGGAAAAGTTAGGACAATGCCGGGAAAAATTAGAAACGTTTAGCAGTGAGGTATATCAGCGATCTTATGATAAAATTCAATGAGGGAGGCTGGCGGCATGAATATAAAAGAAAGAGCAAGACAGTTGAAAATGGATCTTCCTGCCGTGTTTCTTGCGCTAAAGAAACGCGAAACGCCGGTGTTTGCAAAAATGTGCGCGGGCGCAACCATTATATATGCCTTATCACCAATCGACCTCATTCCAGATTTCATTCCGGTGCTGGGGTATCTTGACGACGTGATCATTCTGCCTGCGCTTGTGGCATTGACGGTCAAATTGATTCCACACGAGGTTTTTCAACAATGTAGAATTGAATCCGAAGGCTTATGGCGAGACGAAAATCCGAAAAAATGGGTGTACGCGTTGCCAATCGCGGCAATCTGGCTACTGATCGTTTTCTTCATCATCAAATCGATTTGGTTTTAAAACTAGGAGATCGCACATGTGGAATGTCATTGTATTGGGATTTGTCAGTTTTTTTTCTGATATTAGTGCGGAGATGGTATACCCTATCATTCCGCTTTATCTCTCCTCCGCATTCGGCGCGACACCAGTACTCGTCGGCATTATTGAGGGTATCGCTGAGAGTCTTGCCAGTCTTTTGAAGGTGTTCAGCGGATACATCACTGATAAAAGAGGTAAAAAGAAACCGGTTGCCTTTGTCGGGTATGCAGCAGGATTGGTTTACAAGGCAGCCCTCATCTTCGCTACTTCATGGGTTGGTGTTTTAGGTGCACGCGTCATCGACCGCGTCGGAAAAGGCATCAGAACCGCTCCAAGAGATGTGATGGTGAGCGAAAGTGCTGATAAAAATCACATGGGAAAGGCATACGGCATCCATAAGGCTCTAGACATGGCCGGCTCGGCAATCGGTATCTTCATCAGTTATCTACTACTGAAAAATACAGGGGTTCATTTTGCGTATAAAATACTTTTCGCAATATCAATCATTCCTGCGCTACTAGGACTCTTCATGTTTATTTTCATCAAAGAAAAAAAGAAGGACCGCACTATGATAAAGCGGGTGCCCTTCTGGCAAGATATGAAAAAATTAAACGGTCAGCTCAAGATGTATCTTGTGGTGGTCTGTTTGTTTACTCTTGGTAATTCTTCAAATGCATTTCTGCTATTGCGTGCTAAAAGTGTGGGATTCATGGACACAGATGTCATATTGTTATATTTCTTTTTTAATATTACGGCATCCATTTTCTCAATCCCATTTGGACGATTGTCGGATAAGATTGGGCGAAAGTCTTTACTCATCACTGGCTACCTGGTTTTTTCAGTCGTATATCTCGGTTTTGCCATCGCTTCCAGCCAAGCGGTTGTTGTTGCCGCCTTTTTATTATATGGGCTGTACACCGCTATGATCGTTGGTGTGGAACGAGCGTATATCGCCGAAATATCACCTGCTGAATTAAAAGGAACTATGCTTGGAATGCATTCCACCGTTGTGGGGCTTGCCTTGTTGCCTGCCAGTGTCATTGCCGGCTTGTTGTGGAATGGTATCGGAGCCCCGGCACCATTTTTATTCGGATCAGGAATGTCTCTAGTAGCAGCCTTGGTTTTGCTATTCTTCATGAAAAACAGGCACGTCCCTTCCGATTGTATCAGTGTTATATGAAATAAAATATAGCCGGGTGGCCAAGATCAGCGGTTAAATCCTATCCAATAGGGGGTGTATGGGAAACTTTTACTTTTGATAAAAAAACATCTACAGAATATCCAAACGTACAGAGAATTAGTAATAATCCGGATGAAGTCTTTAATTCGGAATACCATCACCCTCGTATCTTCAACAAAGTCAGCCTCGACGGGATTCAGGAGATGAGAGGCCTACGCACAATACCCATAATATTGATTAGAGGGTTCACTACCAGACATTAAAGGAACTGCCACACATCCTAGCGCTCTCGTCGAGAAGTAGCAATCGGATTGTTCTCTTAATGAATATGAGCAACGATGATTTGTATGGTTTTATTCTCACATGTTCGAGATACTCAGTATCAACATTTCCGAGGATCATTTGGTGTTCCCCTTCAGGACGGGATAATTTAGGTCTTCCTACTTACAGGATACCCATCCTTCTAGCTTCAGAGACTGCCTCCATTCTTGATGCCACCTGCAACTTTTCATAGATCTTGGAGGCATGCCACTTCACTGTTCGTTCGGTTATGTTCATCATCCTTGCTATCTCTTTGTTCATATAGCCATTTCCAATCAAATGCAGTACCTCTTGCTCACGGTCAGTCAGGAGTTGCTCCTTTCCTTCTTGTTCGAATCCGTACAATTCCTGCAAGACAGAGATATGTTTCTCGCTGATCTGGCTTCTTGAGAGATATACTTTTTGAGATTCATAGTCACCAAATTCCATTGAGAGGATCATCGAGAGCAACAACCGATGTTTCTTCTTGAGCTCTGATTGCAAAGAAGCATAGAGAGCCTCAGCTTTCTCCTGTTGCCCCGTTATCTGGTAGTACCCAAGCACTTGTCGTTCTTCCAACACAAAGAGGTCAAAAAGGGTATCCTGTTGTACTTTCTTCTCCTGGTGCTTGTGCACCCACATTTCCAACGCAGGAATGTCACCAACACGTCTCTGTGCCATGGCATACATCACCTCAATGAAACGGTCATCTATTGAAGTGACATCGTACTCATAGGCTTGCTTACCTGCATCGCGAAGCAACCGTACTGCTTCCTCATGACGACTACTCACTATATAGAACTCAGCAAGTGCCAGTTGAGCATGGAGAGAGAGGTAAAACGAGTATCCCTTTGCAGAGGCAAGCCCCCGCAACAGATACTCCTCTGCATCCTCTCTCCTCCCTGAATAAAGACAAAGCAAGCCCTTACCTATCCAAGCCATACTGCAGGAAGTAGCATACCCTGTCTTCTCATCATGTCCCAATCTCAGTGCCTCATCGAAGGATTGCCTTGCTTGTTCAAACAACAAGAGATCGAGTTGAATGGAACCTATTTGCCCAAGCAGCACGATGGAAAGGGCATCATGTTGCTTGACCCCGATGGTTCGTAGCGTCTCCTGTAGATGGTGATAGACCTGTTCAAGATCTTCCTCCGGTCCAAGCGGCAAGGAAGCGACGAATACGCTGATAAGCGGACGGAGATAAGTCAGTTCATCAGGAAGCTTGTTCAACAGCTTTTCTGCATGATAGAAATCTCGTTTGAGCAAGAAGTCTATCCCATCAAGGATGGATAGAAGGTCAACCTCCTGCATTTTCCTCCTTAGCCTGAACGACTTTATCCCGGCAATTCTGTCCATCACATGCCTTGCGGTCCATCCCTTGCGGATTCCGCTGAGTATCTCCAGGAGCAACAAGGAAGCATACCTCTCTACCGATACCTTAGGCAGCTGTCCAATGACACTGGTGATAAAATCCAGATACCCATCTGACAACAATCTTGCACAATACTCATCGAGAAGACCGGCTACCAAGTCATAGTCTTCTATCCCAAGGGCCATCGTTATCGCTTCCCGATATAATGATGCGTCAAGAAGATCAGCAACTGCCTGTGCCACAGCAAGCTCAATTCTTCTGTTCTTTCCTGCTTTCATGCGATTGAGCACAAAGGAACGGAAAAGAGGGTGAATGAGGATCTCTCCAGCACCTGTCATTTCGACAAAAAAAGATTTCTCAACCAGAATCATTACCCCCGTCTTGAGGTTTTCTTGTCCCTTCCCAGGGAAGAATGCTCCAAGCAAGGCAGCATACGCGAGTGCTGTTTCTGCTTTCTTTGGAACCTCATCCCATATGGGGAGGAAATATGAATCAAGCTCACGGATTCTCTCTCCCACCTGTGCACTGTTTTGAATCGCCCCTTTTGCAAAACAGGCATTGAGCAACAGAGGGGATCCCCAGGTGTTCTCAATCATGAGTGCCAATGCCTCGTCATCAATATTATCTGTAAAGTATGCAGCTAAACGTCTTCCTTCCTCCATCGTGAATGCAAGATCATCCCGGGTGATGTGCAACACTACATCACGATGCATTGAAGCTTGCGGGAAAATGGCAACATCAGTTCCGATAATCAGAAGATGCACCGTTTCAGGCAGATAAGCAGTGAGAAAGGAAAACCAGGAAGTGATGTGTTTGTGGTTCAAAAACTCAACAGCATCAAATACAAGATACTGCGTTTCGCTACTTTCTCCTAAAAGTCCAACCATCCTGCTAATCTGAACATCAGCGGGTTCACTGCTCTCTGCAACATACGGAAGCAGGGAGATGAGCATTTGGTTTAGATGGGAGGCAAATACTTTAGGATGATCATCATCAGGTGTGCATTGCATGTATGCATGCCTGTACTCCCCTGAAGCTAGGTATCGGGCTATTGCTGTTGTCTTCCCATACCCATGGGGTGCATGAACCAGAGCGGTCTGGTAATGCAGCGAGAGCGCAAGCTTCTCATCCAATCGAGGTCTTTCCACCAAAGCGCTTCGTGGGACTGAAGAGAGTGTTGCTTTGGTCGATCCATTTTCTTTCATATGGTATGTAAGTATAGTTTGTAACCTCTGTTGAGGCAACAAACCGTTACTGTACCACAACTGTACCTTCGTACAGTACCTCGATAAGGCGCTCAATGATACGTTTCAAGCACAAAACAAGACCAAACGTACTTGGAGGTACACATGGACAAATTTAAACGGACTCAAGATTGGACAGTCGCAGTTCTGGGATTGTATGTGGCGTTTTCTCCGCTCTTCTACACCTACTCAGGAGGTTCTGGTTTCAGTGTTGTGATTGCTATTGCAATTGTTATTTGTGCTGTAATTGCTCTTTCACTCCCAGAATCAAGACCTGTGCAATGGATTCTCATTGTTGCGGGCGTATTGTTGTTCATCGTTCCCTGGATTTCTTCCATTACCGGCTGGGCAGCGTGGAACCTTCGTATCGTGTCCATCATCATGATTATTCTAGAAGCAAAAACGATGAAGACGATTGCGTAGCATTCACGAACAACTTTTATGAGACATAGGAGGGAAAGCCAATTTACTGGTTTTCTCTCCATCTAGGACAAACCCATGAAATCAATTCCCGAGAACGTATTGAGAACAAGTCTACGACTTGTATATGCAAACCCAGAGAAAAATCTTCCTAAACTGGTGAACTGGGCACGACCCATTGCAGCAGCAACGGGAAGGATACAAGAGAACCAATGGAAGATGATCAGACGCATCACCCAGGACCCTTCTTCAGGAGGATACGGATTGATCATGAGGATCATCCACCAGACGGACCGCAGTGTACTAGAGAGAATACTAGTGAACTTTGTCTTCAATGCTGCTTGGTTTGGATCTGAACAGTTGGAGAAGAACCGCACAGAAATGGATATGAATATCCCTTGGGCAATCCTGATGGATCCCACATCTGCCTGCAACCTTTCCTGTACAGGATGCTGGGCTGCCGAATACAAGAAAACTGATGAGCTCTCTTTCCAGACCTTGGATCGCATCATTACTGAAGGAAAGGAACTGGGCACCTATGCATATCTCTTTTCCGGTGGTGAACCGTTGGTTCGTAGACATGACCTGATAAAGCTTGCACGCAAACACAACGACGCAATCTTTGCCGCCTTTACCAATGCAACATTGATTGACGATGAATTTGCAGAAGACCTACTGAGTGTGAAAAACTTCATCCCACTAATCAGCATCGAGGGAACTGAGGAAATGACCGATGCAAGAAGGGGTAGTGGGGTTTGGAAGAAATGTATCCAGGCAATGGACATCTTGCGTGACCGTGGATTGCCCTTTGGGTTCTCTACCTGCTACCACGCTCACAATACAGAGTATGTGGGTTCTAATGAGTTCGTAGATTTCATGGCTGAGAAAGGAGCACTGTTTGGATGGTATTTTACCTATATTCCAGTAGGGGAAGGTGCATCCCTCGACTTGGTTGCCTCTCCATCTCAACGAGCCTATATGCTCAAACGGGTAAGGGAGATTCGTAGCCATAAGCCCTTGTTTGTATTGGATTTCTGGAATGATGGCAACCATGTGAATGGATGCATCGCAGGAGGAAGACGATACCTGCACATCAATGCCAATGGTGACATGGAACCGTGTGCATTCATCCACTATGCCTGTGAAAGCATTCATGACAAACCTCTCGTGGAAGCTCTTAGGAACCCATTGTTCAAGGCATATCGGGAGCATCAGCCATGCAACACAAACATGTTCCGTCCCTGCCCCATGTTTGACAATCCTGAGTTGTTGGTGGATATGGTCAACCAGTCGGGGGCTCAAAGCACCCAACGGATCGACTCAGAATCAGTAGAACAGCTCTATGCTAAATGCCAACCGATCGCTGACAAGTGGAAGCCAATTGCTCATGAACTCTGGGAGGAATACCGGAGATAGATTTCCCATAACCTTCTCTCCTCATCTCTTGGCCGGTACGTTTCACGCGCGTACCGGCCTTCTCTGGTGCACTCGATATCAGCATTTTCTCAAGCATGAAAGCCCCAAGTACATAGCTGAGGGCAAAAACATCCTCCAAAAGGAGGAATCTGAAGAAAGCCGGAGGCAAATTTCTGGCCAGATTGGAAGGAATCTCATCAGGCATGTCCTTACGGATTTGATTATTAAGTAAGTACAAAACAAACATCTTCAAAGAGTACCAGCGAAAGAAAGTTCAGAAAACACAAAGGTTTGAAACCAACATATCTGCCTGACCGGCTCTACCGATATGCATCGAGCATGGTAGGCAAAACTAATCATATGAAATATCAACGGAACTATCTTTCCCGGCTACCAGCGAGAGGGTTCGTTTCAGAGCTTTTCTGTGTCGATTGCCCATGAGATGCCCTTCATCTGCTTCGCATTGCCTAAAAGCTGGGATTGTCATTAGCCGACCGTTCATGATCAAAACAGACCTCTTGGATCAGCTGGGATCCCTAAAGTTCGTCACCAACAAGATAAATAAGGATCCGATGGTTTTTAAGACGAACCAGCGGGTTTCCTCATCAATATCTTTTATGGAATATACCACTGCTATTGCTTTCTTCCGCCAGTCATCTGTAAGGTCATGAAATGATTTCGCATCGGTTGCTTTCACAACCTGATACAGAGTGTCCACGAACAGTTCCCTCTTCTTTATATCCACTGACAGTATCCAACGGTTGAGTATTTCATTCGTATATCTCGTACTACTTCGCACCGTTCCGACATAGAGGAAATCTTCTCTCTCGACCCGCCAGGAGAAGGGGTCGTGCTGCATAATCCAGATTCGATTGCTCTTCACCACCTTATACGGCTCCTGATGCTGCAGGAGCATTCCAATTACAGAAGATTGGGGTTGAGTCTTTTGAATCAACGTCTGAATATCCGAATATCCTTCACTCAGCAATACCTCGGGAATGAAACCAGGTCCGTCATGGCTGTAGATCGTGGTTATCCTTCCACGTATGTGCGGTTCGCATCGCGAGGATGAATAAACAGCAATATTTCCTCCTTTTGAATGCCCACCGACTATCAAATCACTAGAAATGAGTCCTGCCACGGAATTCAGATAAGTGACACCCTCTTCCTGTGAAGGGATCGGATAGAGGAAAGCCATATTAAAATCCTCCTTCCACCCGACGAATGTCGAATCAGTACCCCGGTAAGCGACATACGCCATACCATTATCGAGCAGATAGGTGATTGCGGAGAATTGCTTTTCCAACGTCAAATCAGTCTTGTCCACATGATATGCCAGTTTCACATTACGAAACCTCAGGCTTTGGGAAAGCGCGTGGAACAGTCTCCGATTCTTCTGGCTATCTCGAACATCTATGAACAGCTTATCAAGATTGTTTCTTTTTGCCAGGTCTCCTATACTGATCGGTTCTGAATTGTTTGAAAATCCAGGAACAAATCCACTGAATTGAAGATATGCGAATTGGGACAGTATCAAGCTATCCACCGCATTGATATTACGAATTGTGAAACTATCCTCCATGGTTTCCGCATAGTCGATAATACTTCCCATGTTGAATCCTCCTCTTCCTGCATACATTTCGGCGCACAACTGATAAAAAGTCATTTCTTCGAAACGGTTATAGATAATAATAACACCATACCCCATGATTTTCTTAGTATTACTTTTCATAAGAAATCAGGTGAAATGAAAAAAAATCCCAAACCAAGCTTTCGTAAAAACATTCGCTAATGAATTGTTGACTGGTCCCCATAGCTATGTTATTTTTGACAGTAGTGTCAATAATAGTCGATAGTGAGAGACTCAAACGGATAAGGGTAAAAAATCTTTCGATGACCGCCTTCCCACCAGGCAATCTGGTATTCAGGCAAATGATGTAAACATCTGGGTGCTTATGGCTAATCCAGAACTTATCCCGTTTGCTGTAATTTTGGGTGGAAGGAAATGGAATGTGAAAACCTGAAGGGAATTGGGGATCATGGGGGATCCGAAACATGGGTAGTGATTGGCAAGAAAACTTGGATAACATAATTCTCTCGCTGACTAGCATACAGGAAGATATCGAGAAAATTCCAATGTCACGGAGTAGCATCCTGAATGATACACGGAGACTGCTTCGGAGCATGAATCACGAGACTCTTCGACTCAAGATCCTGCTTGAGTATATCGAGGACTTGGGTTTCCAAGAATCCGATGATTGATGGACGACGATACCAGCCTGATCCAAGCCACATGTTCACAAGCCTTCATTCCTGCTGAATGAGTATTGACAATTGACAATTGTCGACTTATTATTGACACATGTGTCAGAATAAATCCCAAAGTGATGGGGGCACCATGACTCAATTGAAAATTGAAAATTGAAAATTGAAAATTGAAAATTGATAGGGGATAGGGGATAGGAGATAGGAGATAGGAGATAGGAGATAGGAGATAGGAGATAGGAGATAGGAGATGAATATCAGATGCCAAAGATTGTCAATCACGTAGATCGTCGTATTTTTATAATCGAAAAAGCTCTCGCCGTATTCGCTCAACAGGGTTTCTATTCCACCAACTATAATGAGATTGCGCATGTATGCGGCTTGAGCAGGACTGGATTGTATCAGTATTTCCCCAATAAGGAAGCTGTCTTTAAGGAGACGGTGGAACATGTGGTGGATGCAATCGCAGTACGGGTGTTTTCGATCATAAAGGATAGCAACCTCTCACCATCACTTAAATTGCATAAGATTTTGATGGTTATCATCGGTGTGATGGAACACCAAGAGGATTCAGCAGTCCTCTTGGAGTTTTTAATCTGCCTGAAACGCCAGAACCTACAACTTACGGAATACCTTGAAGATTCCATCAAATCATTGATATGTGCGGTCAGGGAGCTGTTCGAGAGCCTGGAAAACAAATCGTCTTATTTGTCGTCGACTGCCAAGATGCTGTTTACATTCCTACAGAGCCAAATCCTACAGCCACTATTCGGGGATACTGCGACGATTGGAGATTATATCGCAACATTGGGAAGATTGACAGGTATCCAAAAAGAAGATCGGCGCTCAAGAGCCGTCATCACGTCTGATATGAACTGATCAGGAACCCAAACAAAACCAAGTTTCATGAGGAAGGAAAACTAACATGAATCAGATTACCCGTGGGATCAGCAACAATGCACTCAAACTTGCCTTGCAATATATGGAAAGCGATCCCGAAGAAAATATACCGAAAGTTATCGATCTCCTGTTGACTTTCATAAAAACTGAAGATAGCCGAAAAAAGCTTATTGCGGCAAAACTCGTCATGCAGGAATCTGACAATCCTTATCGCAATCTAATTATTAGGGGATTTAGTGAACTTGAACCGCTGGTCCGCAAACGTTTCGTCTCGAACTTCGTGTTGAATGCTTCGATGTTCGGACCTGCCGATGCGAAGAAGTTTGCGGAAAAATATGATTGCAATATCCCTTGGGCAATTCTCATGGATCCTACAAGTGCCTGCAACCTCAAATGCAAGGGGTGTTGGGCAGCAGAATATGACAAGACCGATACGATGGAATTTGCCCTGCTGGACAGGATTATCAGAGAAGGCAAAGAGATGGGGATCTATTTCTATCTTTATTCAGGAGGTGAGCCAACATTAAGAAAGACGGACCTTCTCAAACTAGCCACGATACATGATGACTGTATGTTCCTTGCGTTCACCAACGGAACCCTGGTTGATAGGGAGTTTTCACAAGCCTTGGCTGATGTGGGCAATTTCATGCTTGCTTTCAGTATTGAAGGTTTCGAAGAATCGACTGATTTCAGACGCGGAACCGGCACATATCAAAAGGTACTCGAGGGGATGCGGCACATGCGGGAGGCAAGGGCTCCCTTCGGATTCAGCGCTTGCTATCATGCAAAGAATACAGAATCTGTTGGTGATGAAAAGTTTCTCGACTTCCTTATCGGACAAGGATGTATGTTCGGATGGTATTTTACCTATATCCCTCTTGGCAAGGATGCGGATCCTGACTTGATCGCCAGAGCAGACCAACGTTTCTACATGGCTCATTGGGTACGCGAGATGCGTTCAAGGAAACCAGTATTCCTTATGGATTTCTGGAATGATGGACAATATGTGGAAGGGTGTATCGCGGGAGGTAGAAGATATCTCCACATCAATGCGGCAGGTGACGTCGAACCCTGTGCATTCATCCATTATTCGAATGCGAATATCAAGACAGTTTCGCTATTGGATGCGTTGCGTTCACCCTTGTTCATGGAATTTAGGGAAAACCAGCCATTCAATGAAAACCATTTCCGTCCTTGCCCGTTGCTGGATAACAAAGGAGCTCTCGCTGAAATGGTGAAGGCCTCGGGTGCACGATCGACGCAACCGCTTGACATAGAGGATGTGGATGATCTCACTGCCAAATGTGCCCGAGCTGCAACCGAATGGATCCCATCGGCTAACCAACTATGGGAAGACGAATTTCCCCGACATGCTAGGTGATGACCAATTCTGAGTTGAGGTGCTTTCCTGTAGAAATATATACGGAATAACTGGAACAGATTGATTGGACCGGGTAATCCAGTCGCAACGGTAGAATTTGATCAGTCGTTTGATTATCAATCCAGCAAGATAGGCTAAAGAAGGAAGTGGGATGAAAGGTTTTCTCGATTGGTTCGTTTTATTTCTGGTATGTTCGGTTCTAGGATGGATGCTCGAATCAACGTATCGAAGTATCTTGGCCAAGAAACCTATTGATTCGGGAGTCCTTGGCGGACCTTTTATCCCGATATATGGATTTGGAGCCTTGCTTGTCGAAATGGTGGATACTGTTTTTCGATATCATCATTTGGGATGGAAGTTGGCGTTATGCATCATCCTCTGTACGACCTTGGAATTTCTTGTGAGCCTGTTTTATGAAGCAGCATTCCACCTGAGATTATGGGATTATTCCAAAATGGTTCTGAATATTCACGGGCGGGTTTGCCTGTTGTACAGCTTATTTTGGGGCTTCCTTGGATTTGTATATTTGGAAATACTCCAATCCCAACTTTTTTGGCTGGTTGATATAATTCAAGATGTACCGATTCTAGGTGTGATCTTCATCTGTTTCACGGTGATGTTCGTTATCAAGGTAATTTCCAGTTTCTCAAGACTTGGTACACTAAGGGCTATTAAGACAACTCTGCTCAACCAGTTTGACGATCCGGACATACAACATGTTTTGCATATGGGATTTCATGATAATCGGAGAATCCTTGTGGCATTTCCCAATTTGATCAAGAGTTTCGTTGATGTATTCCTGCAGGAGGTGAACCGGAGGGCCCACCTCCCTACAGGATTTTTTCCTTTCCGAAAAGCGGGATCCATCCTCTTCCACGGCTCACCCGTATATGATGATTGGGAAGATTGGTTGTTTTTCCTGTCGATTGAGGATCTGCTGGCTAATGAAATTGTTCAGTCCATGTCAAATTATCGCCACCACAATGGCTCAGCGTTGGAACATGCCCTAGTGATCTCCCAAGCTTCATGGTATTTGGCGGAAGCTTTCGGTTTGGACAAGGATGCATGCGCCAGGGGTGCCCTATTGCATGACTTTTTCCTCTATGACTGGAGGGATGAGAAACATCCCCACCATGCTACAACGCATGCCGGAATTGCCTTGAAGAACGCACATCGATATTTCAATCTGGATGAGATGGAAAAAGATATCATCCTTACACATATGTGGCCACTCTCGGATACATTCTTCAAATACCGGGAATCAGTGCTTGTGAGTCTGGTCGATAAGGTTGGATCTACGAGGGACATTTTCTCAATGATTAGTGGGGTTTACGAGGATATCGCCAAGTAATTAATTCACATTTGCGGAATTTGCAGTATCCATACGAGAATCTGGGACATTTTTAAAAATAAGTAGGGCTGGATCTTTGTTTTGAGGATCTCTCCTTTTATGGTTAGAATATTTTTAAAGCAATGCGCTTCATTGATTTTCCCTTCTTCATTGTTCACCATATGCATGAGCTATGGTTAATATCAACTAGAAAATCAGGAGGTAAAAACAAAATGGCACGAGCATGGGATGTCTTGGAATCCTACCGGGGAACACTGTTCGAGGGAGATTGGCCTTCTATCCCTCATATGTTCCTCATCACAATGGAGAAGCACGCCGAAAGTAAAGCCTTCACCATCATCAAGGGAACCGAAAAGGTATCGCTCACTTACCATCAGGTTCACCAGCGTATCCTCGATGTGGCGTCCTACCTCTTGTCGAAGGGCATCGGCAAGAACGATCGCATCATCCTCAACGGCAGGAACTCTCCGGAGTGGGCGATCGCCTACTTGGGCATTCTCTTCTGTAAAGCCACGGTCGTCCCGCTCGACAACCAGATGGCGACTGAACGGGTTGAGGCTCTCAGCATGTTTAGCGGGGCAAAGGGCATCTTCGGTGACCAAGATGTGATCGAGAAACTAGCGGGTAGAGCTTGGCTCGACTCGCAAGCCTTCATCATCTACCTTGATGCCGATGGCGATGAACAAGGCACCGGATTCGCGCAGATCCCCACTGGAGACACTTCGATCGAGGCCTCGGAACTTCCCAGCGGTGAGGATATCGCTGCGATACTTTATACAAGCGGAACAACTGGCCATGAAAAGGGGGTCATACTTACACACGCGAACTTCACCAGCGATGTCTATCAGGCAGGAGACCCTGAGTTCCTTGCGATTACCAGCGAGGACATCTTCTATGCATTGCTCCCATTACACCATTCCTACACGATGACTGCCGTATTCCTCGAATCACTTATGCACGGGTGCGAGCTCCTATTTGGCCAAGGGATTGTCGTTTCCCGGGTGCTCAACGAGATGAGGTTGGGAAATGTGACTCTCTTCTTGGCGATCCCCCTCCTCTACAACAAGCTACTAGCCGGTTTGTTAAAGAAGGTACGTGAGAAGGGAATCTTCACATATGTGCTCATCAGGAGCCTCATGTGGATAAACGGCACGTTGCGCAAGAGCCTTCACATCAACCCTGGCCGAAGATGGTTCCACCAGTTGCTTGACGGGATCGGGATGGTCGACAACAAGCTGTGTATTTGCGGGGGAGGGCCGCTTTCGCCGTCCACCTTCAGGCAGTATCAGCAACTGGGCCTCGACTTCATCCAAGGCTACGGCCTGACCGAGACTGCACCGATCCTCACGCTCAATCCAGTGAGTAGGTTCAAGGTGACCTCGGTTGGCAAAGTATTTCCCCTGGTGGATATGCGGATCGCCGATGCCGACCTACTCGGCGTAGGAGAAGTCCAGGTCAAGGGACCGAACATCTGCAAAGGCTACTACAAGGATCCGGCGAACACCGCACAACTGTTCACCGAGGACGGGTATCTACACACCGGCGATCTCGGGGCGCTCGACAAGGAAGGATACCTCTACCTGAAGGGGCGCATGAAAAACCTCATCGTCACCGAGGGGGGAAAGAATGTCTATCCGGAGGAAATCGAGGACCTCTTCCAGACCCATCCGCAGGTCGAGCAGGTGCTGGTGCGCGCATACATTGCGAATAAGTCGGCGCGCGCGGAAGGAATAGAAGCGGTCATTTTCCCCGACGCAGGGCATTACAAGCAGCTCGGCTACAATGCACGACAGATCTCCCAGGATATCGACAGGGTGGTCTCCGAGGTAAACAAGAAGCTGATGGCTTACAAGAAGGTCACGCGAACAACGATAATCGACAAGCCGATGGCAATGACGAGCACGAAGAAAATCCAACGGGGTAAGGTATCCCGCACATTCGAGCGGTTGCGCGGAAACAGTTGAGATCAGCACGCCCTGTCGATACTCTATGATGTTCGCGGCGAAACGCCTTCGGACTTTTTTAGGAAGATATTTCCTATTACCATAAGTCTTCGCTTTTCCTGCCTCTCTGTTTTTATGTTGACATTTGATAATACAAACATGCCATTGCCATACCCATGCAAAGATTTTTATATTTTACTCTGGGAGGTTTCACCATATGACTAATCTAGTGTATTGCACCAATGATATTTAAGTTTTAATAGATGCATATCCTGATCCTGTCCTGACGATGGGGTATAGGGATCTGAGCTTCACCCGTGCATCCTTTGTGGTGAATTGCCACTTGATTGTAGCCTTCAGCTGTTTTCTCTCCTTTTCCCAGCAGGCGAGTTCCGCAGATACTTCCTCAAGGCTTGCGAGACGACGGGACAAGCACTGGCGGGTCATCACGTTCAGCTCGATCTCAGCCATGTTGAGCCAGCTTCCGTGCTTGGGGGTATAATGCAGTTCCAGCCTCCTGAGTATCCTTCTTGCCTCCTCAGGGGGGAAGGCCTTGTACAGGGATGAAGGGGCATGGGTGTTGAGGTTGTCCATCACCAGGATGACGGCATCAACCTCAGGATACATGTCATCGACGAGCACCTTGATCTGGTGCGCCCAATCAACAGCCGTCCATTGGTCTTTCACATCGCAGTGATGGTTTCCACCAAGAGGTTCGACGAATGCGAAGATGCTGCAAGTACCGTTGCGGATGTATTCCGAATCCGTTTTCCGGTCGCTTCCCGGCTTCATGGGCAGCACATCTCTTGCCTCGCCAAGCAGCTGGTATGGCTTCTCGTCTATGCAGACCACGGGTCTTTTCGGATTGTACACAAGCTCATACACATCAAGGACGTCTTCCATCCGGGCTACGAATTCTGCGTCCTCTCTGCTTGGGATGCACCAGTATGCATTGCGGTGAGGTCGAATCCAGTTTTTTTTAGTGTCCTGGCGATGGTGTTCTTGCTCACGGGCACATCCAGCTCGATCCTCGCCTTGTCCTCCAGCAAGCGCAGCGTCCACCTGGAATGCCCTTCCGGGACCGGCCCGCACGCAATCTTGATGATCTTCGCTTCCGCCCTGCCATCCATCTTCCGTTTCGCATTGTCGGAATTCTCGTGGCGTTTGAATGTCAGGACCCCGGCAAAGCCATCCTCGGCATAGATCTTGGACACATTGGTCACCGTCGCAAGGCAGACCCCGGCGATATCGGCGACTTGCTCATGTGAATACCGTTCCCCACGATTCTCATCGAGCAGGAGAAGCAATCTTCCCCGGTCGATGATGGTGCTGGAGACTTTCCTGTCCTTGAGCATCTTCTCGATTGTGGCGACCTGATCCTCAGTAAGTCTGACTTGGTATTTCCGTGTTCGTTTTCTTGCCATATCCACCTCTATTCTCATCTCAGTTGAGGCAAATGGCAAGTGTCAATATTGTCTAAATATCATTGGGGCAACACACTGGTTTCAGGCCGTATTTCTCAATCGCATTTTCGAAAATTGTTGATATTTTCCACATTTCCCATTGGTCAAATCACCTCCAGCATACGGAAAGTACTCAAAGTTGATCTCAGATCCATCACCCAGGGATCGAAATAACTGAGCAGTACAGAGCCTCCCGGCGCATCACACAAACGCAAGGGTACGGTTCTCCGGTATCAAATAGGAGAACACAATGACTGAAAAAGAAACTACACAAATCACTGAAATGAGAAATGATGGTCTGGGTTACACCACCATCGCATCAAGGCTCGGGTTATCCAAGGATTGTGTCCGTTCCTTCTGCAGGACTCACAATCTCAGGGGTAGGAGATCTCCCTCCCATGTCCACCGGGATCTGGGAAAAGATTATTGCAAGACCTGTGGTAAGCGACTGGAACACACCCCCGGTAAAAGAAAGAAACAGTACTGCTCGGATGGCTGTCGCATGGACTGGTGGAATGCCCATCAGGACCAAGTGAAGCGCAAGGCCTTTTACCAATTCACCTGTGTTTGCTGCGGCAAATCATTCTCGGCATATGGGAATGCCAAACGCAGTTACTGCAGCCACGAGTGCTATATCAAAACGAGGTTCAAGAAGGAAGTAAGCAAATGACAAAAGAGCAGTTCAAGGCAGAGGTCGATTACCAGATGGCTCTTTTGCTCATCAAGAATCTGTTTGCTCAGGGCCTGTTGACTGACGAGGAATTCAAGACTGTCCAAAGAAAACTCATTGTTAGATACCAGCCAATAATTGGCAATCTATCTCCTTGATATGACTTGATTTAATTTCAATTCGTAGGGATGTATAGACCAAGGAGGAACCAGTGAAAACAGTTAAGCTGATACAAAAACCAAAACAACTGACAACCAAAAATCGAAAAAAGCGAGTTGCAGCCTATGCACGGGTCTCTACGGTAAATGAACGACAAGAGCATTCGCTTGAATCCCAGGTCGATCATTACAAGAGACTGATTCAAGCTAATCCTGAATGGGAATTCCAGGGGATCTACATTGATGATGGCGTCTCCGGAACACAGATATCTGGCAGAACGCAATTCCAAGAACTCATCAACAAATGCGAGCAAGGCATGATTGATATTGTGCTGACGAAATCGATATCGCGATTTGCCAGAAATACGGTTGACTTGCTTGAGACTGTAAGGCGGTTGAAGGAACTCAACATCGATGTCAGGTTCGAGAAAGAAAATATTGAAACAATCTCGAGTACAGGGGAATTCCTTCTGACCGTCTTGGCATCATTTGCTCAAGAGGAAAGCAGAAGCACTTCTGAAAACCTCAGGTGGGGAGTCAGAAAGCGTTACGAGAAGGGAATAAGCCTGCACCACCGCGTTTATGGGTATCGGTGGACCGGCAAGGAGCTCACCCCGGATCCGACGACTGCAAAGGTAGTGAGAAAGATATTCAGGGATTATCTGAAGGGAAAGTCGATGAAGCGGATTGCGGATGAACTGAACAATCGTTCCATCCTACACTTTGGAAAACCTTTCAATGATGTGGCAATACATACCATCTTGCATAATGCACGCTACATCGGTGACACATTGCTTCAGAAAACGTATTGCATGGATTTCATGTCCCAACCACGGAAAAAGAATCGAGGGGAACATCCCATGTACTATGTCGAGGATACTCACCCACCTATCATCAAGCGGGAAACATTCGAAGCCGTCTCGAGGGAGATTGACCGTCGAAGAGAACTCGGGGTGTACAACATGCCCAAGGTGAGTCGGCGTTGTTTCACAGGCAAAATCATCTGCGAGAAATGTGGAAGCAACTATGTCCGGACCTACAAGACACCAACCAATGCGAATTGGAGATGCAAATCCAACCGAAGAGATGGAATCAAAGGATGCAGAAGCAGCGGCATCAATGAGGAACAGTTGAAGATTCTGTCCACTTTCATGTTGGGACTTGACGAGTTTGATGAGCAAGCCTTTTACAAGGAGGTGGATCATATCTCCGGTGATGGGGAGGGCTCATATACCTTCCATTTTCGTGATGGACGGCAAATCAACCGATTCTGGCCCTCCAGGGAAAAAGCCTATAAGGCAGCAATCGATAGAAGAAGAAAAACCAATGACAACGGAGCGCATGCATGGCAAAGGTAAGGATAATTCCAGCAAAGAAAATCATAACAAACAATCGCAACAACCCCCATTCAACGAAAAGAAGGGTCGCCGGTTATGCCCGGGTTTCGACAGATAGTGATGAGCAGTTCACCAGTTATGAAGCCCAGATCGAGTACTATACCGATTTCATCAAGAGTCGTCCTGATTGGGAATTCATCAAGGTTTATACCGATGAAGGCGTGAGTGGGACCAGCACCAATCGCAGGGAAGGCTTCAAGCAGATGATAAACGACGCTCTGTTGGGAGAGATCGATCTTATAGTCACCAAATCGGTCAGCCGGTTTGCCAGAAATACCGTTGACAGTTTGACCACCATTCGCATGCTCAAGGAGAAGAATGTCGAATGCTACTTCGAGAAGGAAAACATTTGGACCTTCGACGGCAAAGGTGAATTATTGATAACCATCATGAGCTCAATCGCACAGGAAGAAAGCCGGTCGATCTCCGAGAACACCACATGGGGCAAGCGAAAGCAAGCTAAGGATGGCAAGGTATCGGTTCCCTACAGCAACTTCCTTGGATATGACAAAGGGCCCGATGGAAACATGGTCGTGAATGAGGAACAAGCCGAATTGGTAAGACTCATCTACGCTCTATTCCTTCAGGGAAAGAGCCCGAATGGGATCGCCGAGATTCTCACTGAGAAAAACATCCCCTCACCCGGACGTGGGAAACAATGGGTTTCTTCCTGCATAAAGAGTATCCTGCAAAATGAAAAATACATCGGTGATGCCTTGTTGCAAAAAAGCTTCACCGTAGATTTCCTCACCCACAAGCAGAAGGTGAACGAAGGTGAGGTACCACAGTACTATGTGGAAGACCATCATGAACCGATCGTATCCAAAGAAATGTTTGCTCTTGTCCAGACCGAGATGAAACGGCGCGATGGGATGCCTGGCAGGAGAAACCGCAGGAGAATGCTTTCAGGACGAATCCTCTGCGCCCAGTGCGGATCTTGGTTTGGAGAGAAGAAATGGCACCCTAACAGCAAATATCAGAAAGTGGTTTGGCAATGCAATGGAAAATATGATAAGGCGCACTCCCAATGTACCTCAGGCAATCTGATAGAACAGGATGTCCAGAGAATGTTCGTGATAGCGGTCAACAGACTACTGAGGGATTCAACCAGCATCCTTGAAACACAGAAACTTGTCTACGATACGGTTTTCGATACCGCTGGCCTGGAAAGGGAAAGGACGGCACTCATAGCTGACATAAGTGTTACAGCCGAACTCATGGAGCGTATGTCGAGCGGACAACCCAGCTCAAGATCCAATGGATATGCGCAAACTCAAGAGTTTCAAGCACTGCAGATCCGATATGAGCAGGCTGAGAAACGTAAAGAGGAGCTCGACAATACCATCCAGGACAAGGTAGCCAAAAAGGCGCTTGCAACTTCATTCTTCGAAAAACTCAAGAATCAGAATAGCCAGGTCGTGCGTTTTGATGAGGACCTATGGAGCGGACTGGTTGATCATCTCAAGGTGCATTCTCCAAATGATGTCCGATTCATCTTCCGCGATGGATCTGAAATCAAGGTTGACTTATCCGAAGAGGAAAAGAAACGCCCTCCTCTCATAGAGAAACAGATGACTGAGATCAGCAGTCTTCGGCGAGATGGAATGTCTTATGCAAAGATCGGAGAAAAGCTGAACCTTCCGCGTGGACAGGTCCGCAGCTTCTGCCTTTCCAGGACTTCGGGGAATGAGGCTGCTGTACAAGAAGATGGAGAGCATGTGTTCTGCAAGACTTGCGGGAAAGAGCTTGAACATACCCCTGGTTTTAGGAAAAAGATTTTTTGCTCGGACGGCTGCAGGCAGGATTGGTGGAATCGGTATGCAAAATTCAAAGCTGGCGAAGGACGGGCCACCAACGAAGTTATTTGTCAAAACTGTGGTGAGAAGTTCGTGACCTATGGCACCAACCGAAAATATTGCAGCCGAAAGTGTTATACCGAGCACAGGTGGCAAGAAGGAGATTCAAGGGACTAACCTCTGCTTTTAGAAAAATCATGAGAGGCAGGTTTTGCATCAGCATAGCCTGCCTTCAGTCATCTGATTGCTTGCTATCGTGCATCAGAGGGCTCGTCTCCCAGATGAATGATCAGACAGCCTTTCTGGCAGTGAACATTGATTTCCTGACCAACAGAAAACCCAAGCTGTTCAAGCCATTTCCCCTGCAATCTTATTGCTGGGACAGCCTGATATTTATAGCCGCTTTGGGCACAGATCTTCAGCTTGCGGTGTGTTTTAGTCTCCAAACGATATCGTTTGATGGGGTCAGAACATTGTTCAGAATAGGTGATTTCATCAAGCACTCTATCTAGATTGCTCCGATCCGATCTCGAGTGAAGATCCAACATTGAAAAGATTTGTATCAATTCATCATCTTGATAATTCATGGCAACCTCCCCTACTCAAGCCATAGCAATACACAGTTAATTCGTTACAATATATAGAGATATAAATACAAACGTCAATGACAACTTGCCCATGATACAAGATTACTCTATGCAAGTATTTGCTTTGTAAACACTTATTTATTCGTTATTTTACCAGTTTTTCAGGATTTTTTATTAATTTAGACTACTCAATTTCGTCAATTTTTACCAAAGATACGCACACTCGTATTTTCAACAATACCGTTGATTAATATGCCATTTAGTTTTGGAGTTCAGGGGTTTTGTTTGCTTTTTTCACAGCCGTCTTGGAGCTGTAATGGGTGCTCTTTCGGACCTTGTTGCCGTGCATATTAACCTCCATATTGGAACGTTTGTAGGTGTCTGTCGAATTTTTTCCTAAGAGTTATTTTCAACTGATGCTAATAATGAAGTGATACTGATAACTCGAGTCAAGAAAACAAGAATTCAGACAAGATTGCATTAATCACAAATGCTAAGTCTTAACTCTTACTTGCCTATTCATTAATAACGGAAGGAGAAAATCTTGCAGCTTTGTTAGAGCAATATTTTGTTCAATATTATCAACCATCAGTCTATACATGGGTTCGACAAGCTTATTGAACTTTTCAACTTCTTCTTTACTCCATGGGAAGGTCAGATGCTCAATAGCGCTAGAGGCGTGAAGAATGTTTGAACCAATAGCATACTTCGCAATCGTTCGTTGAATTTCTTCTGACCGAAAAATGCAGTAAATGCCTTTCTGGAAAAGGCAGCTATAAAATAGCAAAAGCACTTAGAGAGAAAAAGGCACTGACAAAGCGAGGCGGCAAATGGAGCTCAACGGTAGTTAAAGAAATCCTGAAAAATGAGAAATATACGGGTGATGTGCTCTTTCAGAAAACATTCACTGATTCGCAGTTTAACAGGCATACCAATCGGGGTGAAAAGCCGCAGTACTATGTCAAAGGTCATCATGACGCAATAATTAGCACCGAGGACTTTGAAGCGGCACAGGCGATTATTGTCCAGCGTGCTAAAGAAAAGAATATTGTGGCGGATGATGAGAAGTACCTGAGCCGATACCCATTCTCAGGAAAAATAATATGCGCTGAATGCGGTGCTACTTGGAAAAGAAGAACACATACCGCTTGTAAGGCTAAATACTATGCTTACACCTGCAACACTCACCTGAAGGACAAAAATAAGTGCGGCCAGCTTTTTATCAACGAGACGGATTTTGAGGTCGCCTTTGTAAATATGGTGAACAAGCTGATTTTTAGCAAAAAGGTTCTTTTACAACCGTTCCTTAATAGCCTTAAAAGCATTGACCAAGCTAATGCACTTACTCGAATTAACGAGCTTGAGACGGCTTTGGAACAGAACTTTGACCGAAGGCAGGTTCTTACAAACCTTCTTTCAAAGCAGTACATCGAGCCTGCACTATATGCCAAACAGAATAGTGAACTTTTAGCTGAAGCTGAGGAGTTGAGAAATGAAAAGGAAGCCTTGTACCGCTCGGTAAATGGTGAGCTTGAGAATTCGAAAGCAGTAAGCAGGCTCTTAAAGTATGTAAACAATAGTGCAGGACTTGCAGAATTTGATGCAGTTGCCTTTGAGGCACATGTTGACCACATTACTGTTTACACCAGAAGTGAAATAGGCTTCGCACTAAAGTGCGGTTTAACCCTTAAGGAAAGGTTGTGAGAATATGAGTCATGTCCCATACGGATACAGAATCGAAAATGGTAAAGCGGTGATTGATGAAGAAAAAGCAAAGCAAGTAAAGAAGATCTATAAAGCATACCTCTCTGGCCTTGCCTACGTGCCAGCAGCAGAAGCCGCCGGACTTAAGCTTTACCACACAGGTGCAAAGAAGATGATGCAAAATAAGCATTACCTCGGAGACGACTATTACCCGGCGATTATTGATAATGAGACCTTTGTCGCGGCAGAAGCCGAGCGTGTAAAACGACAGGCTAAGCTTGGAAGAGTATTTGATGATAAGCCAGCCAAAGTGAGCAAGATTGCTACAGGTTTTAAGATGCCAAAGGTTCAAATAAAATATGATGATCCTTTTACACAGGCAGAATACGTCTACAGCTTGATAGAAAGCGAGGTGGATGTATGATTTCCTTAGCCAGCAATGTTACGGTTATTCCTGCAAAGAAAACAATCGGTACACAGAAAACAACCGATAAAGTCCAGAAAACACGAGTAGCTGCTTATTGCCGTGTTTCCACTGATAGTGATGAGCAGGAAACCAGCTATGAAACACAGATTGAGCATTACACTTCGTTTATCAATAGTCACCCGGATTGGGTGCTGGCCGGGATATATGCCGATGACGGCATTTCTGGAATGAATACGAAAAAGCGTGATGAATTCCAGCGCATGATTAATGACTGTAACGAAGGCAAGATAGATATGGTTATTACCAAGTCCATCAGCCGATTTGCAAGGAATACGGTTGATTGTCTGAATTATACCAGAGCCCTTAAGAATAAGAACATCGGCGTTTACTTCGAAAAAGAAAATATCAATACGCTCGATGCTAAAGGTGAAGTTCTAATGACAATTATGGCTTCTCTTGCACAGCAAGAAAGTGAGTCATTATCGGCTAACGTTCGTCTGGGTTTGCAGTTCCGATACCAACAAGGAAAAGTTCAGGTCAATCACAACTGGTTCTTGGGATATACCAAAGATGCAGACGGGCACCTCATCATTGATCCAGAGCAAGCTGAAGTCGTTAAGCGCATCTATAGAGAGTACCTTAGCGGTAAGAGCTTCTTACAGATAAAAAGGTCGCTTGAAGCCGATGGAATTCTGAACGGTGCCGGTAATGCAAAATGGCATGAAAGCAATATAAAGCAGATACTTACAAACGAGAAGTACATCGGAGACGCTTTGCTTCAGAAGACCTATACGGTGGATATTCTTGAAAAGAAGCGTGAAGCTAATAAGGGTCAGGTTCCTAAATATTATGTAGAGGACAGTCATGAAGCTATTATTCCAAAGGATATCTTCCTAAAGGTACAGGAGGAAATCGCAAGACGCGCAAACCTTACCAAAGGCACCACAAAGCGCAAACGAATCTATAGTGGCCGCTACGCTTTATCTGGAATAGTGTTCTGCGCTCACTGCGGTGACATCTTCCGCAGAATTAAATGGAACAATCGTGGGTGTAAGTCCACCGTTTGGCGCTGCGTCAGCAGGGTAGAAAAAGATGGTCCAGATTGTACCGCAAGGACTGTTCATGAAGAATTTCTCCATGAGGTAGTTATCAAGGCCATAAACGAAGCGTTCCGGGAAAAGAAAGCAATCCTTCCTCTTTTGCGAGAGAATATCGAGAGTAGTCTGGAGGAAGTCACTTCAAATCAGATTGCAGCGATTGATGAACAGATGAAGTCAATGCAGCAGGAGCTATTGGCAACCGTTAATTCTAATAATACCGGTGATGAGCTTGGTATGGAGATTAGAAGGCTGCGTGATGAGAAGCAGGCCCTTCAAAATGAGCAGGCATCCCGACAGGATCTGAGAACACGACTCGATGAGATGATGCGTTTCCTTAACGATCTGCCTTGCGAGTTGACTGAATATGAAGAAGATTATGTAAGGACTCTCTTGGAAAAGATAACGGTTTATGATGACTATTTCATTGTGGAATTTAAGTCTGGAATTGAAATCCAAATTGACGAGTAATCGATACAACACTATAACGAAGTGGCTGATGAGATATACCGCTTGCGTGAACTGAGGCAAAATGCATTGGTTGAAAACGCAGTCATGTCAACTCGCAGAATATGATGATCTATTGGTGAGACGGCTTATTGAGAAGTTAACAGTCTTAGATGATAAACTGACTATTGAGTTCAGGCTCAGTGCTGAAATTGATGTAGAAATATAATGCATATAACTAACCGCCAGTCGAGGAGAATTATCCTTTATCTGGCGGTGTTTTAATCGTTAAAACCCTCATCAAGTATAAATAGAAAATACATTGCTCGTTCACTTGAATAACTGTTCAAGTATCTATTGACTTCTTTTTATCGCAGTAGTAAAATTAACATGTGAATAACTGTTCAAGTATGCAATTGAAATAATATCGGAGGTGATAATGTGGCAAGGAAAATTCAACCAACTGAAAGATGTGACTGTGATGTTATACATGAGGAGACTGTTAACCAAGTTCGAGAAAAAATGCCTCAAGAAGAAACCCTATATGATCTTGCGGAGCTATTTAAGGTCTTTGGGGATTCAACAAGAATTAAGATAATCTGGGCGTTAGATGAAGCCGAGATGTGCGTTTGCGATATTGCATTCTTATTGAATATGACCCAATCAGCAATTTCTCATCAGCTAAGAGTCTTAAAGCAGGCTGAACTAGTAAAGAGCAGAAGAGAAGGAAAGATTGTATTCTACTCCCTTGAAGATGAACATGTAAAGCAAATATTTGACCAAGGATTAATTCATATTTCAGAAGAAAGTAAGTAAAGGTGGGGCAGTGATGTTAAAGAAGGAAATAATTTTAGAAGGATTAGATTGTGCAAATTGTGCAGCTAAAATTGAAGATGAGGTTAATAAATTAAATGGAGTCAAAGCCTATATGAACTTCATGAACAAGA
>DIXI01000010.1 GCA_002428625.1 Sphaerochaeta sp. UBA6084 | reverse complement strand
ACGAAGAACCTGAGGTTTGTATTGATGTGACCCCGAACCATTTTATCCCCATGCGGTGTACCTTGGAGGTAGTTTTAGTCAAATTGTAATGACGCTATCCCTATCTGCTCAAACCTTGGGATGACCGCGAAGTTACTGAATATATACCCTTGTCTGTCCTTGGCCTGGATATATGATATTTTCAATTTTGATTTGGCTACTCATGTTTCGTTCACGCTATCCATCCCTTTCCATTCGTGTTATAAAAAACCATGCCGGACGAGAAAAGAAAGCCCATCATACATGTCATACCAGCCAGGCGACATTTCAAGCGTCTCCGGGTTGCCTTGTACTGTCGTGTTAGCACGCAGAAGGAGCGACAGCTGCACAGCCTCTCGGCCCAGATGGATTTCGAGAAGGAGGACATCCTGGAAAATCCTGATTGGGAATACGTTGGTACCTATACCGACGTTAAGTCAGGACGGACCATCAGCTCGAGACCGGGGTTCCAGAGCCTCCTTGCCGACTGTGAGGCGGGGAAGATCGACATGATCTACACCAAGTCCATCAGCCGGTTTGGACGCAACTGCGTGGATTTTCTGGTGACACTTCGGAGACTCAAGGAACTGAAGGTGGATGTCTTTTTCTACAACGAGCAGATACACCTCCTCAGCCAGGCAGGTGAGTTGCTGCTGACACTCCATGCGGGCATAGCCCAGGCCGAGAGTGAGAACAAGAGCGAGAACATCAAATGGGGGCTTCGAAGAAGTACCATGGATCCCGACTCCCCGGCATTCTCAAGAAGGTGCTATGGTTATGATCGTAATGAGGAGGAAGGGCTCATCCTCAACATTGCTGAAGCCAGAATAGTCCTGAAGATCTATGATTGGTATGAGCAAGGCTCGAGTATCGTGAGGATCAAGAAGGAACTGGAAGCGCTGAAGGTTCCCTCACCAACCGGTAAGAAGAAATGGGCGGTGAAGACGATCGAGAACATCCTCACCAATGAGAAGTATACCGGTACCTCCGTCTATGGAGAAACAGAGTCCGCAGATTTTCCCTCAACCAAGAGAACGGTTCGCGACCCGTTCGAGGTCCACCGATCACGCAACCATCACCTCCCAATCATCCATGAGCGCCGTTTCAAGCGTGTGCAGAAACTCAAGGCGAAACGCTCCAACATCGAGATTGATGAGCACGGGAACAAGGTCAGAAAGAGCACCCATTACAGCTCCAAGAAGGCTGTGAAAAAAGCAAACAAAACCACCAAACCCCAAAACTAAATGGCATATTAATCAACGGTATTGTTGAAAATACGAGTGTGCGTATCTTTGGAAAAAATTGACGAAATTGAGTAGTCTAAAATATCAAAAAGAGATGAAAAACTGGAAAAATTCCAGAAAATTAAGTGTTTGCACAACAAACACTTGCATAGGGTAATCTTGTATCAAGGGCAAGTTGTCATTGAGGGGAACCTCACACAAGACCCGGAGATCAACGTTCTCGCTAGTGGAAAAAGTGTCTGTCGTTTTTCCATCGCTACCAATCGCTACTATCGGAACGCCGAAAAGGCCTTGGTGAGCGAGGTCACCTATGTCGATATCGATACCTGGGGCGCGCTGGCCGAAGGTTGCTCAAAATACCTGCACAAGGGCAGGGGAGCAAGGGTTGTGGGCCGGCTGAAGCAGGAGCGCTGGCAAGGCGATGACAACCGCATGCATGAGCGTTATGTGGTGGTAGCCGAGCACGTGGAGTTCCATCCTGAGAGCCAACGCGAGAATCCTACGCCGGTAGCTGCCGATTGCGCGGCCGAGGCCGAGGAGGAGACCGCAACCGAACAGGAGTCGATGGTGTTCGAGGAGCCACCGAAGGGTAGGAAGGCGAAGAACGCGTAAGATCCCGTGCCTGAGTAGTTGCCTTTACTGATTTTCTCTGAACATGGGCGTCCCCGGGTCTTTTCCCCCTGCATTGTTCTGCCCTTAAAAAAAAGTTCTTCTCCACCAAAAGACGGAGAAGAACTTTTTTTAATCAACCCTTCAATCAGTATATATATTTGAGAACAGCTGTTGTCGCGGTGATCGTCCAAGTTCCCCAAAGAACCGCACTGAACAGGCCCGGCCAAATGCTGTTTGTCTTCTGACTGATGAAGATGTTGATAGCGTTACCAACTCCAATACCAATCATGATCGGTACAAGCCCTACACCAAGGATGTAAAGTCTGTTTACCTTGAACATCGGCAGGATGAAATTGAAATTGTTGAGACAGATTACAAATACAAGCCAAAGGACAAATAGTCCACTTAAGGCGATAGCTGTCATGATTCCGACATTCTTGAAAGCTGTTTTTGTCGTTCCGTCGCCATTGATTCCAAGTGTCTTTGCTGCAAGTGAGCTTGTGAGGAAATAAGGAACACACATCAGGAAATACACAAGGAAGATCATAGTTCTGTTTGCGTCAACTGTTCTGAGCATGAATGTTGCAATATGAAGACCCTGTTGCGTGTAATGGGTAGCGATAGCCATAAGGCAATATCCGGAACCTACTACAATCACACCATAAAGCAGAGCTTTAAGGATGTACGTGTAGTCGAATTTCTTTGTATCGGATGTTGCGAAACCATAGTTCCTAAGATTCCCATTGTGCTTTTTACCATATGTGAAGTGATAAACAAGGAATAGAGCGAGAAATACAATAGAAAGGAGCCATTGCCAGCAAAGCCATGCACTGCAGTTTCCATCAAGCAGCCAGAGGCCGCTGATCTTGATTCCGAGGAATGTATCCTGCGGAAGCTTACCTGTTGTGTAAAGGGCAGGCGGCAGGATGACGATAAGTGCAAGTGCAAGCCACCACATCCAGCTCTTTTTGGGGAAACCGACGTTATCGAGCGGTTTGAGTTCCATAGTCGCGAAGAACTTTGTCTTTGTCAATGCGATAGCTATGATACACATAAGACCGATCATAGAAATCAACTCAAGAGCATACCCCAAATCGTGCCATCTGTAAACGACGGATATCTTCTTATAGTCATCATAAGAAGAGACTCCGGCATCAAGGCCGATTCCGACCTGGCTTGTTATTCCGTAAATAACAGTTTTGACTGCATCGTTATCAACAAGATAATACGCATGGCAAGAATCCGGCATATATGCTGTTCTAGTCCACTTATTCCCATCACTTCCAACTACTGTATATACTTTATTCAGGATAAGTTCAGGAAGATTGGCTGCCGATATTTTATAGGAGCCATCACTGTTTTTATCATACTCATTGAAGAAAATTCTCTTAAGTTGCTCAACCTGGAAATGGCTCCAGTTTGTATCGCCGACAGCTCTTGCAAGAGCGGATTCATCGGAATCTCCAAGAATATTGACAAAATTGAAATTGTGGTCTTCTATTTTCGCAGGCCCGTACATGTTCATTCCAATATTGACTTGCATGAAGATTTCATCCTGATGGTCTGTTGCAAAGCCGACAGTATGCATACCGCCACCAGAGTGTCCCATCGTGATTACATGGTTGAAGTCAACGAAATTGAACTCGAGAACTGTGTTCCAGATTGTGTTTAGGCCTCTTTTGCCATAACCAGAACGACCCATGTTACCTTCAGATTTACCGGTTGCAACATCTGAACCCGCTTGTCCTTGGTAATCATATGTTACAACGGCATAGCCTCTGCGCGAAAGTTCGATTGCATATCCGCTGGCCTGTTCAAGCATATCACTTCCACCATGGGCAATGATTGCAAGAGGAACCTTGTTTTCTGGGTTGGCTGCCTTCGGTTTGTAGAGAAGTACGTGTATTTTGTCTCCGTCACCTGTTACAAAATTTAGGTCAGTGATTTCAACCTTACCCCAAGAGGTTGATGTACCGATGATAATAACAAGTGAGAGAGCAAAAACTGCGACTACCGCGATCAATGCGATAATTAACGGTGATTTTTTCATTACTTCCTCCATAACTATAGTCTTTAGAAAATTTGTACACACATTATTATTAGATAGTAAAGCACTCTTATTCGTTTGTAAATACAATTATTTTAAAAATCGTACGTTATTTGAATATTGTTATTTACAAATTTACGAACAATGCTACAATGACTTAAATTTGTACATGCAAATTATAGAGGAGGGAGGTGAGAATGATGATTGGGAACAAAGCGAATAAAAACTGCAAAAAGCTAGCGTTTATCTTTCTTGTATTGATCTTTGTCTTTAGTTTACTATCTCAGCTTATTGTTACGCAGGGATATAAGATCAGTGTTAGCCATGTAGTGATTGAGGTCCGTGGTGCAGACCTTACAATGGATGTGTATCATCCAACAAAGGTGTCTGCAGCTACAAAACTGCCGTGCATGATTATAAGCCATGGTGGTTCTGAGTCTCTCTCTGCAGTCAGCCTGCATGCTTGGGAATATGCAAGACGTGGTTACGTAGTATTAAGCGTCAACATGTACGGTGCTGGAACCGCGGATATGCCTGATTATTTTGAAGATGGAAAACCGTATAATCGCAACCAAGGCACATCTGGCTTGTACGATGCATTGGAATATGCCCGCTCGATTTCTTATGTTGATACTACAAGAATCGGTATGTGGGGACACTCTCAGGCTTATTCAATTTTAGGAGCTGTATTGGTAGTTGACGGCGAATTGCTATCATTGAATGACCGTATGTTCAACATCCTGCATGAGGATTTCAGCATTGAAATCAAAGCAGAGCAGTTGAGTCAGAATGCGGATGATATCGCAGTCAAGGTTCTTTCAGCTGGTCAGATGGAACTATACAATCACATGAAAGCTGAGCAAACCGTGATTGTTAACAATTATGTCAAGGCAAGTCGTGTTATGGATAATAACTGCTGCCTTCTGAAAACAAAAGTTGCAGGAATTGAAGTTGTACGATCTGTTCAAACCAACCTGCAAATCGGTGGCGAACGCAATGGTACGAGCGCAACCTCAGCGACAAGATTCACTCAACCTAATGATAGATATAAGACCTTATACCGCACTAATGGAGCCATGGAACGCAACGCCTATTACCTCATTCCTGATGCGGTAAGGAATCCCGATGCTAGATCTGAAAATTTAGGTGCGATTTTAGAAACATCGGTTACTACCAACGCAGCATTGAGAGAAGGATTTGACAATAGAAGCATCTACATCACCTATAACCCTCCAACCCATCACAATGGTAACTTATGGTCACCTGCTGCAATCAGCCCGACAATGGAATTTTTTACACAAGCACTCGGATATAATAATGGTGAGCTCAGCGATCCTTCCACCACGCCGATCAGCTGCACGAAGCTGCTGAGTAGCTATCTGGCCCTCGCTTTTGCCACGCTCGCCACTTTCTCACTGCTAGGTTTTATCGGAGCCCTCGCAGGTGTCCTTCTGACAGTAAAATTCTTCAAGTCATGTGAAGTCGCTGTGTATGAACCTAAGCTTAAGATCAAGAGTGTTGATTTCCTGATTGCTTCCATAATCGCTGTAGTAACATCATTCGTAGGTGCATACTTTGGTTCAAGAGAAACTCTTGGATTGACTGCTTCAAATGCATTCATGTCAAAGTTCCTTCCTACCGAACCTGGACATTTCCGTTTGTTCTTCATGATTTTAGCAACTGCAGTCTGTGGTGCGGTTCTATTCGGTATCTTCATTTTAATATCTCGGAAGCAGAAGAAAGAAGCGAGTGTTGCCACATTATCCGCATTGCATGTTAAGATCAGCATTAAGTCAGTATTTAAAACAGCGTTGCTTTGTATGGTTCTGTTCGCCGCTGCCTATACTTTGGAAGCCTTCCTTGAAGGTGCATTCGACGGTCGTTTCCAATTTGTAGATGGTAGCTTCGAGTTGATGAAGCCATACACTTTCGTCCGAATGCTTAAGTATGCCATAATGATCTTGCCAATTACATTCGTTATCAGTGCATTGAACAACCTGACTATCGTCAAGGGAGTCAGCGATGCAGCGGATACCGCTATCTCTGTGGTTGTCAACTCGCTTGGAGCATGGATTTTCATTCTGGTCGCATATGCTATCACGTTCTCAACACCAGACCATATGACAGCTTTTGGCTTGCATACCATGCTTCCTGCTATCTACCTCGTTCCAATGTGCAACTATCTTTATCGCAAGTTGTTCAAGGCTACAGGTAGTCTTTGGGCAGGCTCCTTCATGGTTGCATTACTGCTTGGCTGGAGACTCGCATCCTATGTAAGTCACAGATTCATGTTCTGGGGCTATACAGACACAATTGCACAATTCTTTGGATTTTGATGAGTATTCACAAGAGTTCGATTACTGATTGGGGCATAGGTTCTTAATGATAAGACCCACATAAAAAAATGCAAACGGGCATTTTTACGTGGGTTGTTTTAATTTTTATAATAGACACACAAGGCTCTATTTGGTTTAACTTTTGTTAAGGATGGATCAAGTCATAAGGCTGTGCTGGTGGTCATGATTTCGGCAGAGAATAAGAAAAGATATCAATATCCTTTCAGTAGTTGAATCCTATCCTTTCCCAAAAACGCCTACCGGAGGTGTTTTTGGGAAAGACGCATAATCCTAATAATCAAACTCATTCTGTAACGATAGGGGTATAAAGCAGTGGGCTATGTATTGGTGCCAAGGCATGAAGATATGGTCACAATCGGACAGTATCTCCTGGTACTTGATTTCCTAGTGTATGAAATCATTATTATTGAAAACCTTGGTTTAAGCGACGGATATTTTGCCCGACTACAATGGAAAAATCTTTATCAATCCACAAATTTGCGAACAACCACAAGAGACAATAAATTGTATTTACAATTATCAAGATTATGATATAATCTCTCCCATATTTGTAAGAACAAATACAAGGAAAAACTTTTGGAGGTTTTTATGGAAAAAGTGAAACGTCTTACTCCGTTCGCCATCAGCATAATCTGCATTGTCGTCCTATCGGCACTTGCTCTTATTCTGGTGATCGGTACAGACACAGCTTGGGGGAAGGTTCGTGTCGAGAAAATGGTGCTCTCGTCTTCCGATGGTGATGTGGTCAATGCAATGTTGTACAGACCTAGGACAGCCACCGCGAAAACTCCTGCCCCGGCAGTTGTGCTTTACCACGGCGGAAACGATATGCTTGAGCATACTGGGACATACGCGCTTGAGTTGGCCCGCAGAGGTTTCGTTGTAATCAACTTTGATTATCAGGGCTCACACGATTCAGACTATAAAACTGAAACCTCTGTAGGCGAAACCGCGGCATGCGGAGACACAATTTACAATACTCTGGCATCCTATAATTTTGTGCAACAAGACAATATCGCAGTTTTTGGTCACTCGATGGGTGGCGGTTACGCCTCAAAATTCGCTGCTAACTATGCCTCTCAAGTAAAACTTCTATTCCACCTCGGTTCAGCAGTCACCGCAAGTCCGGGAGACTTCAACTATGTCTCAATAGTGGGAGATTCGGATGAAAGCGCACTTAAGAGAACGACAGTGCTTGATCCAGCAACTGGAAAGACAAGCCAGGATATCCACAAGTATTACAATTCTCCGAAGATCGCCGAAGCTTGGGGCGAAAGTGCTGGAAGCATTATTCCGAGCAAGGTCTACACTGTCAAGGGGAAGGACGGAAAAGACTACCTGAGGGTCTTCTACTTCCCAAGCTCAATCCACGCTTACTACAATATCAATAACAAGGCTGTCAAGCAGATTATCTTTGGCTTCATCCTTGGAATGAATGGCTACGGCAACATCGATGGTGTTGACCTCAAAGATCCAAACGGCTTCGAGAAAATCACGACCGTATGGCGTATGAAGGATCTAGGATGGATTCTTCAATACATCGCGATCGCATTGCTCATGTTCACCGTGGCTACCCGCCTTATCAAGGGCAACACTTTCAAGTCGCTAGAGCTGAAACGCACCGAGTCTTTTGGAATCAAAAAGAAGTCCGTCGGTTGGTGGCTTTTCCTCGCGCTTCTGCTGGTTCTTCCACCGCTCCTCTACCTGCCTGGAGTTATGGGAGCTGAAAACGGGTTGTTCCCGACAGCCTTCAACACAGACAACCCTGTTACCAAGATTGCCACGAAGTGCCTGATTCCTACAAAATGGACTAGCGCTGACGGCGTCGCACACAGCATCTGGCTCCTTGGCGGAACATCGAATGTCTATGTCCTGTGGCAATGGCTGATCTCATTCGCCATGCTCGTTGTTTTCCTTGCATACTACTTTGTCTGGGGAAGGAAAGCAGGTGAAAACTACAAGAGCCTTGGCTTTAAGACTAGCGATGAAAAGAAGTTCGACATTGTCTATCTTCTCAAGTCACTCCTATTCGGTATTGTAGTGGTTGGTAGCGGATATCTTTTAATGGCTTTCATTGGCACGTACACCCAGCAGGGCTTGCATGTCACCACACTGCAGATGAGCATTCTCAGCAGGAAGCGCCTGATGTGCTGGTTCGTATACTTCATCTATCTCATGCCGTACTTCCTCTGCAACCATCTTGCAGTCAAGTCTCTCGGAATCAAGTATGACGGAACCAACAGAACTCTTACTCTGAACGTACTCAAGACAACCTTCATCACCGTCGGCGGTTTGTTCGTATTCTATTTGATCTTCCTTTTGCAGCTCAAGTATACACATACCGTTATGGAAGGCTTCCGCACCGGAATCCTCTATGCCTACGGACTTGCGATTCTTCCGCTGACAATCGGTATCACAGTCGGTAACGCACTCAATGTCTATGTTTCCAGCAAGACCAACAGCGTCTGGGCAGGTCTCTGCACCGCAGTTCTCTGGGGTGTATGGACGCTTTGCTCAACGGGAGGAATGATCAACAATCTGATTTTCTAAAGAAATATTGAAAGATTGTTAAAAACGAATGGGGCTGTTTGAGAACCAGCTTTTAAAGCAGTCCCAGACTTACTGGTTGCAGTGTCCTCTCAAAAAGGGCGCTGCATTTTTTTATCAAGATGGATTTGGGTATAGATGCTATTTGTACCAACACCGGAGATAATCAGCTTCGACCCCAGCCAATTTGTCAGGATGTTGAACATGATTGAAAATGTTCAGGAAGAATCCTTTTTGATGGATTGGAATCAAGCGGTTTTGAAATTAAAATAAATTCATTTTATAAATACGTTTACTATAAGTCCAGAAGATATAAACCGCATATCTTCAAAAGCTTTGGTTTGTCTTTCCGCTGGAAACATCTTTACACTCTGCTCGATCCTTCTATATGGAAATCCATTATGGGAATTCCACAAGATCCAAAATCTAAATAATAGGTATTTACAAATCCATATTGCGGTGGTACGATATGGTATATTTGTACGGATGAGTGGATTTGGTGGTGTCAACAACTTATGTAAAAGGAGAGGTCTATCGTGAAGGAAAAAAAATTTACCCTGAGCACGAAGAAGGGAAGCTGGAGACTTTTTGGTCTCTTGGTCGTGATTATGCTGTTCTTTGCTTTACTTTCTAATGTACTTTCCACGGGTTTTTACAGAGTTCAACGGAGCAGAGTGTCTTTTGATGTCCGTGGTGCGGATATTGCAGTTGAGATATGGCGGCCGGTCAATGTGTCTTCCAAAGACAAACTGCCAGCTGTCATGCTTAGCCACGGCGGTTCAGAGATGTTGGGTTGTACTAGTTTGTATGCTTGGGAATTGGCAAGACGCGGTTTTGTTGTCATCAATGAAAATATGAACGGCGCTGGGATGAGTGGTCAGCCAAATATTGATGAGAGTGGATTCGGTCAAGGCACCTACTCCCGTGCTGGTGGAGCTGGTCATCTTGACATATTGAATTATGTTCGTACCATTACCTATGTTGACCAATCACGAATCGCCATGTGGGGACACTCGCAGGGCAATGGTACCCAGGGTACGGCTCTGAGACTTGATGGCCTGTACTATACGCTTAACGATCGCATGCTCAACATTCTAAACAGCGACTACGGTGTTGCAATCACCAAAGAGCAGATTTCACAAAATGCCGATGATATCGCAGCGCAAGTTTTGACGCCTGTCCAGCTCGGTGAATATAACCAGAAAAAGGTCGGACAAAAGAAGATAGTCGATGGTTATGTTCAATTCGCACGGGCTGCTGGAGCTAACTCAAAAGTAAAAGTAGCCGGGATCGAAGTAGTACGTGACGCCCAGTGCAATTTCATGCCTAGTGTCGGTACTCACGAAAGCGCTGGTTTGAAAGACCCTGAGACAAACGAGAGATACAAATCCAGCTTCCGTCTTCCCAAAGAACAAAACCTTGTCGTATTTGGTATCTACAGTGTGCCCGACAACACTCTTGGGACCAATTACCCGACAAAGTATCTCGGTAATATTTTCGACATTTCTGTCCAGAATTCACCTGATTTTAAAGAAGCTGTCGAGAACGGAACCGCTCGTTTCTACAACGTTCCTGAGACTATCCATAACGGTTGGCTGTGGGGTTATACCGCCGTTTCAAATTCCATCGAATTCATTTGCCAAAGCCTGCAGTACAATAACGGCGAACTGAGCGACCCTGCCACAAAGCCTATCAACGGTCGCAACATGTTTGTGGGTTATGCGACTCTGGCCTCCACAACCCTCGCTTTCTTCGCTATGATCGGTATGCTCATGTGTCTGGCCTCGATCATACTTAAGACTGAGTTCTTTGCTCCATGCGTGTTCGAACGATATGCTCCCAAGATGCCTTACAAGAGCAAGAACATGTGGATTTGGGTCGCGGCGACCGCAGTTGTCGGATTTATCGGAACATGGTGCTGCGCACAAGAAGATCTGGCTTTCAAAACGTCCATCGCCACCATGTATAAGATTCTTCCTTGGGAGCCGGCACACATACGTATAATCTTCCATGCCGGCGGAACAGCCATAGCTGGAGTTTTGATATTCTTCCTGCTTTCTAAGCTTTTCAAGAAGAATAAGCCGGAGGAGCCTGTTCTCGCTACTCTTCAAGAACTTCATGTCAAAGCAGGTTGGAGCCGTGTTCTCAAGACGTTCCTCCTTGGTTTCATTCTTTTCATCGCTGCATACCTGAGCGCTTACTTCATCGATGTCTTCTTTGAAACTCGTTTCCTGCACATCGATGGTTCTTACGAAATCATGCAAGCTTACAATTTCGGAAGAATGTTCAGATATTTCCTCGTTTTCCTACCGTTCTGCCTTGTTATCAGCACACTCAACAATATGGTGACAATAAAGGGTGTCAGCGATGCAAAGGACACCGCCATCAACGTGCTCGTTACAACGCTCGGTATGATTATATTCATGTCGATTGGCTTCCTTGTAACTTATAGCTCGCCTGGCCAGGCACAGATTTTCAGTATTCACTCTATGCTTTCAATGATTTTCATCGTACCGTACGTGAATTATATTTACAGGAAAATGTACAAGCTTACAGGAAGTATTTGGGCAGGTGCAATCCTAGTTGCTCTGTTCCTAGCGTGGAGAGCTGCCGGTTATCTCTGCCAGAGGTTCATGTGGTACGGAAACAATGAAGTCGCAGCGTTCTGGGGCCTATATTTCTAATACATTATTTGGAGGTGCATATGAGAAAAGCTATGGTGTTGATTCTTGCGGTTTTGATGATTGCTTTGGCAGTCAGTTGTAACAATCCGAACAAATCTCCTACAGATAAGGTCGGTGGTTACCACGTAGGTTGTGCAACAGTTCGTGTGGAAGGCCTCTTCAGCTAACTGCGGGAACTCGGCATAATCGAACGGAAGTCATGAGGGGCTGTTGCAAAAGTTGTGAGACTTGAGCAACAGCCTTGTTACCAAGTAGGAGAATTGAATTCTCAATGCAGGTATATTTGTACGTATTTTTTCACTAGAAAGGTATTGATTGCAGTGTGGCTTCGAGTCAGTAGTAATTGGGGGATTATGACTGTTTGTAAAAAGATTACAACACATGAAGCGTTAGGATGATATACAGGTATAGATGAAAGACCAAATTATTGCATACAACTTTTTTTAGATTTTATGTAAATATGAATTTGGAATGTAATTCTTGTTCACATCCTTTCAAATATTATTAAGAATAAGAAGAGTACATCGATATGATTCTTGATTCAATTCGATAGATTCTTAACATAGAAAATTAAATAAAATATTAAAATAAAAATAATTAAGAAGCGGTTGAAAATAATCAGACAATTTGAAGGATGTGGAATTGGTAATTGATTTATCATAATGCAACACTCTAATCACCTTCTTTCACTATATTGCAAGGCTGGAAATCATCTTAATAGATGTTTTAAAAACCAATACAAATCTCTCAAATGCTTGAAATTTGTACGCTTTTAGCTTAAGGTGTACGTAAGGGAAAAAGAATGTCGAAATATTCGGATATCGCGCAGATACTCAAGGCGGAAATAGAGAGGGGCTCCTTCGGTAAGGCAGGAAAGCTCCCCACCGAGCACGAGCTGGTTATCCGCTTCGGCGTTAGCCGGCAGACCGTGAGGCAGGCGATAGGCTACCTCAAGCATGAGGGCTATATCCACCAGATCCAGGGGAGCGGAACCTATGTCTCGTCATCAGATGCGACAAAGTCGCCGTCCGGTTCAAAGACCATAGCAACCATCTGCACATACATAAGCAACTACATTTTTCCCGATATCATCAGAGGAATAGAGCTAGAGCTTTCGGGTGAAGGCTTCACCATAAACCTGATGCAAACGGAAAACCGTGTGGATAAGGAACGGGCGATTCTCGAGAAGATCATCGGTAATGGCGATGTTGACGGCATTATTGTCGAAGGCACAAAGACCACACTCCCTAATCCAAACATTTCACTGTACAGGAAAATTAAGGAGATGGGGATTCCAATCGTCTTTCTCCACGGCACCTACCCTGAGCTTTCCGATGAAGTTGTTGTTGGGATGGATGATTTCCAAGGTGGGAAGGCTCTGGTAAAGTACCTGTATAAAGAAGGCCACAAAGCAATCGGTGGGATATTCAAGTCAGACGACCGTCAAGGGCTTGCCCGCTATGCGGGATTCTCCGAGGGGCTGCTTGAATCTGGAATAGGGTTGAACGACGCAAGCGTAAGATGGTACACGACCGAGGATTATATAAAACGTCATAAACTCATCGATGGAAAGGACGAGGTGTTCGACAATCTTTGTGGTTCAACTGCTGTTGTCTGCTATAATGATGAAATCGCCGTATGGATTTCCCGTATCTGCAAGGCTTCTTCAGTACCAACACCAGAGATAGTCAGCTTCGACTCCAGCCAGTTCGTCATGATGCTGGACAGGCCTTTTGTCTCAATCGGACATCGCAAGGAACTATTGGGAAAGACCGCGGCCAGAAAAATTCTCAACATGATTGCAGGTAAGAAGGAGGACTCCATTCTGATGGACTGGGATACCTCTGTTCTGAGCTAGGCGCTTAGGGCTTGCACCTGCCCACAACCAGCTGCGAATGAATAGGGTTCGACTCTCACTACATACCGTCTATGTTCTAAGAATCTTCTCCATGGCTTTACCTTTCGCCAGTTCGTCGACGAGCTTGTCCAGGTAGCGGATCTCCCGCATGATGGGATCTTCAATCTCCTCTACACGCACACCGCAGACCACACCGGTGATTTTGTCCCTTGCTGGATTTTTCAGAGGACTTCCAGCGATAAATGTTTCAAAGTCAGTTCCCTTCTCCACATGAGTTTCCACCTCTTCCTGGCTGTAGCCAAAAAGCCAGCGGATGATTTCATCCACCTCGGCCTTCGTTCGGCCTTTCTTCTCAGCCTTCGCGATGTAGAGGGGATAGACACTCGCGAAACTCATGGTGAAAATTCGATGTTTTGCAGACATGGGAGATCCTCCGATACGGTGTATATAAACATAATACCCAAAAAACATTTTGAAAACTTGAAAATATCAGATGCATCGGGGCCAGAGCCGGAAATCCAATAAAGGTTTTGACCTATTCACCGAACAAACTCCCAGAGCAGAAAGGAAAACGAGAAAGATTCCTAAATTATGATGTAGGTCAAATTTATTTTCCGCAGATCAGCATACAATTGGTCTCGGAACGATGCATACATATCAGGAGGAAAAATCATGTCGGAACAATCAACATTCAATACATTGAAGGGAGGCCATATTAAAAAATTGGAGTTCTATGTGCCGGTTGTAGCCCGGGTTCATGGAGAGAGTCATGCGGAATTTCATGAAGTGCGTAAAGTCTTTGATGAAATCACGAAGAAAATAAAAGCGGGGGGAGTGGAAAAACCTGCATTGCATATGGAATTCGCAAGGTTGCGTGAAATCACAGACGATTATACCGTTCCAGGGGATGTATGTGAAACCTATGAGGCAGTGTATGGAATGTTAGCCGAACTAGATAAAGCGTATCATGCATAGGACTTTTTGATTCCCAGCGTGTGATGTTGTTTCGACTTTTCTTTTTCGCACTGCCGTATTATACTTGTCACGTTGATAACCGAGGAGGTAGTGATGAGTGAAGTGATATTGTCGAGCGCGAACTTTGAGAAAGAAGTGCTGAAATCCGATATTCCCGTACTTGTGGATTTCTGGGCAGTATGGTGCGGACCCTGCAAAATGGTCGCTCCGGCGGTAGCCAAGCTGGCTGACAATCATGTGGGAAAACTGAAAGTTGGCAAAGTGAATGTAGATGAGCATTCGGATCTGGCAGAGAAATACAACATCTCAAGTATTCCTACCTTGTTGATGTTTAAGAATGGAAAAGTGGTGAACCAGAGGATTGGCGCGGTTTCGCTGGCAGTCCTGGAATCGTTTGTCGCCGAGTATCTGTAGGGATCCAACACAGATTCCATAATGAGAGCCGGGCATTCTGTTCCGGCTCTTTTTTAGCATCATCTGAGGTTCATACGATTAAGGAGTGCCCGTGAATGGCAGAGAATAAAGGTTCCGAATGCGATGAGCGGCGTTTAACCGAACTTGAAGGTCTGGTTGAGCTCCTCAGGGAAAAGAAGAACCGTGAGGAACTGCTCGATTTTCCTTGGGTTGGCAATCTGGGGTCCTGGTACTGGAGCCTGCCGAGCAACACGGTCGTATGCAATGATCAGAAGATATTGAACCTAGGATTCACTAAAGAGGAGATTCCAGAGAAAGTAGGCTTCCAGTTCTTCACGGACCGCTTGCATCCAGAGGACTATGAATCGGTCATGCATAACATGCGCCAACATCTCGGCGGCCTTACACAGGTGTACGAGGTGGAGTATCGTATCCTGGCTAAGGATGGAAGCTATCGTTGGTACTATGATCGCGGGAAGGTAACCCAGCGTGATGAACTTGGCAAGCCTCTTTATGTGGTTGGGATTGTATTCGATATCACCATCCAAAAGGAAATGGAGCGGCGGTTGGAAGAACAGAACCGTATCTTGCACGAGCTTGCGAATCAGGATTTTCTCACCAAAGCGCTCAATCGCAGGGCTCTCTTCACTGCCTTGGAGGCTGCTGTTGTACGGTGCCGGGAGCAGTCGGAAGACCTTTGCGTCCTCATGCTGGATATCGACTTTTTTAAGGCTGTCAACGACACCTATGGCCATTTGGTCGGGGACCAAGTGCTGATAGAGCTTGTTGGAATCATCAAGAACTCTATACGTAAGACGGACATCCTTGGCCGTTACGGCGGGGAGGAATTCGTGGTGGTTTTTGATGGAGTGGGTATTGAATGGAGTACTCAGGTCGCTGAACGGGTACGGAAGGCGGTGGTTGAGCACGAGTTTCCCCAAGGGCTTCGCATCAGCATCAGCGGAGGGCTCGCGGTATATAGCGGGCAAGCCCTGGATATGTTGTTGAACCAAGCGGATGAGCGCATGTACACTGCCAAGCGCGCTGGACGCAACCGGATAGTCGGCCCTTGAGAAGCCTGATTAAGGAACATGCACCTCGGTTGAGTTCCTTGCTCCAAAACTGGCTTTCCCTGTAGCGGCAACCCTCCAATCAAGGTTCGTGTCGGTATCGGCTCCATTGGGTTGCCGGCCCATCGATCGGGTTGCGGTGCTGTAGGTGCTGTCGATGGCCATCTCTGGTGTGAGGTCTATGCCAATACCATCTCCCCAACCTCCATGTTTCTGCAACAGAAGCACTCTATCCAACACTTTTTGGGTCCCGAACCCGTGGAAAGTGCTATCGGAAGTTGAGGTTCGGTTGCTATAGAGCGCTGCATCCAGGCAATCGGATCCCGGAGTTGCATAGAGAGAGAGCACGCCGTTGTTGCTGCCCAAACCGACTTCACTGGCCTCAAAGCTGTTTGGCTTCCCTTCCGGGGGGCTTTGGCCAAAATAGAGCACGAGAGAATCCCCAGGTAGGACTTCCAGAGCCGTAAAGGTGAATGTGCTTTCATAGGAGTCCGGCATACCATCATAAAACGTCACACCGGCAAGATTCCCTGCTGTCGCGACCCACAACTCAACCCTATCGGGATTGTTGCCGCTGCCTTTGGTGGTGAATTCATTGATCAGGACCTGGGGTATCCGTTCGTTTTTACCCCAGCAGGTGGTGGAGAAGCCTAAGCTGTTACCCATCAAGTCACGCACCCGCGCAGAGATGACCACTGAGACTCCAGGCGCCACAGTCCCATCCACTACCAGTTTGATTTCCTGGGCTTGGGACCGAACCTCCACGAGTCCAAGCCCTTGTCCTATGACCGTATTAGTTAGATCGCAACTCACAGGCTCGTTGAAATAACAGATGATGGTATCGCTTGCCACCGCTTTCGCTCCAAGAAAAACCGGCGGTATCCGGTCCTTACCGGAAAGCACATTGAACAACTGCTGTTGTTGCGGATCGGCCTGGCAGGCTAGTGCTAGCATCAGCAGGCACACGAGACCGGTTGTCTGAAAGGTTTTCATTATCCTATCCATGGGAAGTTCCTCCTTAAAAGAGTAACCTCAAGTACTCGTGTTTTGATTGACCTGTTGGCCATCATTATCTACACTGACTTCGAATCATTTCGATAGGGAGGCAATAGGATGGCGAAGCTCTGGCAGAAGGAATACACGCTTGATACGCTGATGGAGGAATTCACCGTAGGCAACGATTATCTGCTCGATATGAACCTTGTCGCTGCCGATTGCCTGGCTTCCATCGCCCATGCCCGCGGCCTGCTGAAGGCGGGGTTGCTCTCCTCGGCTGAATTGTCTGCTTTGGAGTCCGCGATCCAAGAGATTCTGAAAGCGCAGACCGAAGGATCGTTTACAATCTCCATCCATGATGAGGACTGCCATACGGCGATTGAAGCGTACTTGACCATACGGACCGGCGATGCAGGCAAGAAGATCCATACAGGCCGCTCTCGCAATGACCAGGTGCAGACCGCTTTGCGAATATGGATGCGCGAGTTCGTGGTCCGCATGGCCTCGGAGACCACAGGGCTAGCTCTCGTATTGCTGAAATTCGCCAGAGAGCACGAATGGGTTCCCATGCCCGGCCGTACGCATATGCAACTCGCCATGCCCTCTTCGGTTGGCTTATGGGCAGCCTCCTTCGCTGAGGAATTGCACGATGAGGCCTTCAATTTGTCGCGCATGGCATGGATATTGGATCAATCACCTTTAGGCTCTGCTGCGAGCTACGGGACTCCCTTGCCGCTCGACCGGGCCTATACCGCCGCGCTCATGGGGTTTTCCAGAGTCCAGAATAACGTTCTGTATGCGAACAACAGCAGGGGAAAATACGAAGCCATGCTGCTTGATGGCTGTGATTACATCACCCTTACCTTGAGCAAGCTAGCCCAGGACCTCATCCTCTTCTCGCTTCCCGAATTTGGTTATTTTACCTTGCCAAAGGAATTGTGCACCGGAAGCAGCATCATGCCCCAAAAACGCAATCCCGATGGGCTGGAATTGACTAGGAGCCGGAGCGCAGTGGTTTCTTCGTGCGCTCAACGAGTAAAGTCCATTCTGCGTAGCCTTCCCTCGGGCTACAACCGTGATTTCCAGGATACCAAGGAGCCCTTGTTCACAGGGGCCAAGACAGCGCTCATGAGCGTTCGGGTGATGCGGCTGATGGTGGAGCGGTTGGTGGTGCACCCTGACCGTCTGGAGGCGGCTTGTGTGAGCGAGCTCTATGCCACCGATGAAGTTCTGGTGCGCCTGGCCCAAGGTGGATCCTTTAGGGATGTGTACAAGGAAGTGGGTATGAGTCTTGGTTCGGTTCAGACCTACGATGCGGTGGAGACAATCAGGAACCGCACAAGCCAAGGTACCACCGGAAAGCTAGGGCTGGAAGAAGCGGAGCTCTCCTGCAGGTCATTGGCGGAAAGCCTGGAAGGGACTTTGGCGTTCCTGGAAGCCACCTATCGAGGGCTTTCCACTATTAACGTCTCGACAGTTGCCTGGTGACACAAAACCCCTCCGGTTGGTCCGAAGGGGTGGTGGATGTTGGGCGCAAGAGAATTTAAAGCGTCCAGAGAACTCCAGCGGTGGTGGTGAGCAGACCTGCGAGTGTGAGCCAAGGGGAGAATACCGTTCCCGGAGTCTGGCCTTCTAGCAACAGGAACGCCATCACCGGGACATTCAGGTTGACAAACAGTCCTGTATCCTTGTTGGGGATCCAATATTCAGCCTTAAGACAAGCGCCTACCACACCGGCAAGTCCCGTTTCGAAATCGGTTAGGGCGATTCCGCTAGCTCCTACTTTCAGCGAGAAATCCTCGCTTAGTTCGATTCTGGTGGTGACATCGGCGGTCACTGTGAAAAAAGCTGGGAAGAGAAAATCCGAATCAAAAGAATCTCCAGCTAGCGTGGCAACCCAGGTCCAGCCGAGGGGATAGTTCACTCCTGCGTTCACACCTAATTTCCCAAGCGGAATGTCCACAACCACACCAGTGGCCAGAAAGCCTCCCTGCACGCCGAGGGCTAATCCCCTGCGTTCCGCTGCTGATATCTGGAAGGCGCTGAAAAGCATCAGGACTACGATCAATATGGCGATGATCCGATTTTTCCTCATGGTGACTCCTTATAGCGGATACTGTGGATTTCCTTCACAGTATTACATATGTAAAACATTTTTTCACAAGAAACGTGACAACTGATTTCCTTGTATCCACCTGCATTTGATATTGTAGGAGAAAGCCCAGCGCGTCAATAGAAAAGGTACGTCTGTCGGCGGACAGCATTGCACCTCAGCGCGGTCTTGTGTTAGACTATGTCCATGAGTATTGTCAAACCACATAAGCTGGGGATCATCGCCGGTCCCGGTTCGGAATTTTTCACTGGAAAAGTAGTGAAGCACCTCCGGTGGCTGTATCTGGACCGGTACCAGAAATTAAGTGCGGCGCTTGTGAAGCGTCATGAGATGACCCCTGAGCAATTGCTGGATGTGGTTACCCTGAATGACGATCTCATCAGCAAGAAAATTCCAAGAGGACGAAGGCCTAAGACCTATACGTGTCCCGATTTTGAAATTCCAGTGAAGTACACCCGTTTCGCCAATGGCGAGGTGAAGGCTGAGATTCTTCAAGCGGTCCGCGGGTTGCGCTTGTTTGTGATCTATGATGTATCCAACCAGTACCCGGTTCAGATCGCAGGCAACGACGAACCTGTGGTGCTTACCATAAACGACCATCTCATGTTTCTCTTCACCTCGGTGAATGCCTTGAAGAACGCAGGAGTTGAAAGCGTCACCCTGGTGCTTCCTACGTATCCATATTCGCGCCAGCATAAGAAAAGCGGTCGCGAGGCCCTCACCGCTGCCATGTTCGGCCGGATGTGCGAGAATATCGGCGTGGAACGGATCATCACCTTGGATATCCACTCCCGCGAGATTGAAAACTGCTTCAGCACCCTGCATCTTGAAAATCTCCATGCCAGCTATCAGACTTTGATCAAGCTGCACAAGATCATCGAATTCAGCGATCCTGACCTTGTGGTGGTAAGTCCGGATACCGGCGCGGTCCAACGTAATAAATTCTATGCGGAAGCGTTGCACCGGCCGTTGGCCATGTTGTATAAGGAACGGGATTATTCCATCGTAAGCAAGGACGCCAAGCACTCCAATATAAAAAGCATCAGCCTGCTGGGCGATGTGAAAGGCAAGACCGTCCTGATGGCCGATGATATGATCGGAACCGGCGGCACCCTGCTGGTCGCGATGCGGGAGCTTATCAGCTTAGGCGCCAAAAAAATAATCTGTCTTGTAAGCCTGCCCTTTTTCAATGGAACCGCACGCGAGGACTTTGATCAAGCGTATAAGGAAGGTGTGTTCTACCGCATCATTGGCACCAATGGCGTATATCATGACAAGACTTTGACTGATAAGGAGTGGTTCATCCAAGCGGATGTCACTGAGCTGTTCGCCCGGGTGATCAGTCGGTTGCACCACGGTAGGCCGTTGAGCCCGCTGTTGGATAACCGGCAGTTCATCCATCGCTTGGTGGATAACAGCCAGGCGAATCCACAAGCTCCCCTGCCGGGGAGCAGGGTGGCCTACTCGGACCGGGAGTAACCGGCAAGGGCCCCTTTCTCCTCGGCTGGTCGCCAAGCCCTGACACTACGGAACGTTGCTTTCGTAGGCCTTCGCACACCAATCAGGAGAAAACATCATGCAGATGTCCGAAAGAATATCAGGTTTTCAAGCTTCCCCCATCAGACGGCTGGTTCCTTATGCGAACGAGGCGAAGCAACGTGGTATCAAAGTGTACCATCTCAATATCGGACAACCCGATATCAAGACCCCGCCGCAGGTGATCGAGGCGGTACGTGGCTATTCCCGTGAGATAATAGCCTATGGGCAGAGTGAAGGCGATCTCGAGCTTCGGCAAGCCTTGCCGGCGTACTATCGTTCCTTCGGGGCGGAGATCTCCACCGAGAACATCATGGTGACCACCGGGGGTAGCGAAGCCATCCAATTCGCCCTCATGACCTTATGCGATCCCGGTGATGAGGTGATCGTCCCTGAACCGTATTACACCAACGTTGGCTCGTTCGCCCGCGGGGCGATGGTCACCCTCGTTCCGGTCACCTCTCTTTTGGAGGAAGGATTCGCTTTGCCCGATATCGCGCATTTCGAAGCCCGCATAACACCAAGGACCAGGGCCATCATGCTGTGCAGTCCAAACAATCCCACCGGGCATGTCTATACCCAGGAAGAGCTGAAGCAGATTTTGGAATTAGTACGTCGCCGGGATATCTTCCTCATTGTTGACGAAGTCTATCGGGAGTTCTGCTATGATGGGAAATCCTTCACCAGCGTGCTGGCTTATCCGGAATATGCCGACAGGGTGATTGCTGTCGATAGTTTTTCAAAACGCTACAGCATGTGTGGCGCACGTATCGGTGCGCTTATCAGTAAGAATCCAGCGGTATTGGAAGGCGCGATGAAGCTTGCCCAGGCTCGTCTGTGCCCTCCGGACATCGAGCAGGTGGCTGCACTGGCTGCACTTTCAACCCCTCCTGAATATTTGCAGGAAGTCCAGGCTGAGTACCAGCGCCGGCGCGATTTCCTTGTGCAAGCATTGCGAAAGATCCCCGGAGTAACCTGCAGCGAACCAAAAGGTGCTTTTTATCTCGTCGCGCGGTTGCCGGTTGAGAACGCCGAAGACTTCGCGATTTTCCTCCTCAGGGATTTCAATCTGAACGGCGAGACCGTGATGGTTGCTCCTGCGGAAGGTTTCTATGTCACCCCTGGTCTCGGGCGGAATGAAATCCGGATCGCTTATGTGCTGAACACTGTCGACCTCGAACGGGCTATGCGCTGTTTAAAGGCCGCGTTGGAAAACTATCAAAGCAAATGATGCGTTTATCGATCATTTATAAGCCAAGCCATATAGGGTCGCCATCCAGTTGTGTAAGCTGAAATGGCGGCCTGTTTTAATGGTTGCAACCAATATGTCATCTAAAATTCATTTCATCAAGGAATTATGTAATTATATTGAATTGAAATAGGTTTACTATAAATAGTATATTGCAAAGGGCTGTCCCTTAGGTTATCATTGTCAGTGCTGCGAACTGTCTTATAAATCAATCCTCAAGTGGTCGGATTTTCACCATTTGCTTTCAAGGGGTAGAGATGAGCGCTGGGTTATATCGATTTCTGCGTAGAGCGGCTTTGATGGCATCCGATGTCGTGGTATGTCTGATATGCTCCTTGTTCGCTGTATATACTGTGGACGGGAGTCTGGCTCTATTTCGGGAGCACCTGGTCATCGCTCTCGCAGTGGTGTTCGTGCAGATCCTCTTCTTAGGAATATTCAAGATATATGCGATCAGGTTGTTGGATAGCTCGCTGGAGCTGTTCGTCCGTGGCTCGAGCGCCTTGGCGGTTTCCGGGCTTCTCATTCTGGTCGCCATCTTGGTGAGCACCGCGGATTTCGCCTTTTCCTTCAGGGTGGTGGCCTCGTACATCGGTTATTCCACCCTTGTCCTGCTTGGATACCGGATAGTCTACCGCGTGCTGTTCTCCTACCACATCAAAGGTGCGAATGGAAACGGCTTGCCCCGGACCATCGTCTATGGGGCAGGGGAGATAGGACTGCAGCTCGCCCGGCAGCATTTTAAAAAGAAGCTCCCCTACAACCTCGTGGCGTTTCTGGATGACGACCCCCAGAAGCACCTCTGGATGGTCTCGGGAATCCCTGTGCAGGGCACCTTGGAGAATCTGGGCGCAGTTCTTAAAAACAACGATGCCAAGGTTCTGATCATCGCGATCACCGACCTTTCCAGCAAGAAGATGAAGTTCGCCTTGGACGAAGCCGAACGTTTCGGTATGGAAGTCAAGATCGTCCCTTCGTTGTTCGAGATGGAGGAAGGCCGCAAGGGTGTTGCCGACCTGCGTTCCATCAACTACAACGACCTGCTTGGCCGCAGCCCCATCAATATCGACCGTGAGCCCATCCAGCGGATGGTGCGGGGCAAAAGGGTGCTTGTCACCGGAGCCGGCGGGTCCATCGGCAGCGAGATCTGCAAGCAGCTTATCAGCTATCAACCTGAGCAGCTGCTCCTCCTGGATATAGATGAGACTGAACTACACGACCTTTCACTACGGCTGCACTCCTATCAGAAGGAGTTCTCAAACGATATCATGCCAATCGTGTGCGATGTGAAGAACGCTACGAAGGTCGAGCGGGTGTTTGCGAAATTCAAGCCGGAGATCGTGTTCCATGCCGCGGCCTACAAGCATGTCCCCATGATGGAGTACTATCCCGAGGAGGCCATCCGCACCAATATCGCAGGCACCTATACAGTCTTATCCACGGCTGTTCGTCATAAGGTGCAGCGGTGCATCGTGATCTCCACCGACAAGGCGGTGAATCCCACCAATGTGATGGGAGCCACCAAGCGGGTGTCGGAACTGGTCGCGAGCATGCTCACCACAGCGGAGACCGAGATTGTGTGCGTGCGTTTCGGCAATGTTCTTGGCAGCCGGGGCTCGATGCTCCCCTTGTTCATGGAGCAGATCCGCGAGGGATTGCCCATCACCGTCACGGACAAGCGTATCATCCGTTACTTCATGACCATCCCCGAGGCGGTCAGCCTGGTGTTCCTCGCCGGCGCGATGGGCCATGGGGGCGAAGTGATGGTGCTGGACATGGGCGAGCAGGTGAATATCTACGAGTTCGCCAAGCGGTTGGTCAAATACTTCGGCGATGGGCGCAGCGAGGTGGTAATCACCGGATTGCGTCCCGGCGAGAAGCTTTATGAAGAAAAACTGAGCGACAAGGACCGCACCATCCCCACCGACAACCCCAAGGTGTTCAAGGCGATAGTCAATGGGACCTTGGATAAAGAGAATTTTGAAAACCTCATGAGAGATATCCATTCGATGGAGCCGTGTGACTTGGTGGAGCACCTGAGGAATATTGTTCCAGAGTTCACGTACCAGGGCCCCTGCAAAGCCTAAGGTAGATTGATGAGAAGTTATTGCATCTATTGCAAGACCGGTTCGGAAGCGAAGCTGGTGTACTTGTTGAAAAAAGACATGTTGGATTTCATGGGAATGGAAGTGAACCTGATGTTTCCCATCCGTGTCCTGAATGAGAAGCGCAAGGGCCAGTGGGTGAAAATGGAGAAACCGCTGTTTCCCGGTTATATCTTCCTCTATGTGGGTGATGACGAACCGTTTCCCAGCTATATCGTCAAGCAGGAACGCGATGTCTTTAAGATCCTCCGTTATTCGGATGGTTCGATGGCGTTGAGAGGCGCCGACGAGCAGTATGCCAATTGGGTGCGCAATCATAACGGGCGCTTTGAACCGAGCAAGGTTGTTTTCCGTGAAGGCCAGGTGGTGAAGATTCTCAGCGGTCCGTTGCTGGACCTTCAGGGCCGGATTGTGAAGATGGACAGGCACCATAAGCGGGTTGTGGTGGCTTTTATGTTCGCAGGCCAGGAACGGATGATCAATCTCAGTGTCGATATCATAGATCTGCCGCCACAGTAGACAAGGAGGGCATAGTGAGGATATTGCATACCTCAGACTGGCACCTCGGCCGGACTCTATACGAGCGCAAACGGTATGATGAGTTCCAAGCCTTCCTCAACTGGCTTCGCGATGTGGTCGTCGAGGAGCGGATTGATATTCTGCTCATCGCGGGAGATGTGTTCGATACCGTATCACCGGGTAATCGCGCGCAGGAGCTGTATTATTCCTTCCTGCGGGACATCGTCGATTCCTGTTGCCATCATATCGTGGTCATCGCCGGAAATCACGACTCACCCTCCTTTTTAGAGGCTCCCCGTGAACTCCTAGCGGCTTTACGGGTGCGTGTGGTTGGATCCGTGGAACCTGATTTATCCAAAGAAATCCTAGTGCTCAATTCTCGCGAAGGTCACCCACAAGCCATCCTATGCGCTGTTCCCTTCCTACGTGACCGCGATGTGCGCCTTGTGGATGACGATGAGGGTGCTGAAGATAAAACCCGTAATCTTGTTGAAGGAATACGGATGCACTATGCCAAAGTCACCGAAAAGGCTTGTGGTCTGAGCCAGCATCTTGGTGGGATTCCTATAATCGGGATGGGGCATCTCCTCGCCACTGGTGGAAAAACACTTGAAGGTGATGGGGTCCGTGATCTCTATATAGGTTCCTTGGGTACGGTAGGATCGGATATATTTCCTGAAGCTTTGGATTATGTCGCTCTTGGTCATCTGCATATACCTCAAAAGGTAGGGGGAGAGGACCGTATCCGGTATTCTGGCTCTCCTTTGGCAATGGGATTTGGTGAAGCTGGCCAGCAAAAGGAAATCGTGATTGTGGAATTCACCCCAGAGAGTGCTGGTGGGGCCATTTTCACCCGGCCAGTACCGGTTTTCCAACGATTGCAGCGCATACGTGGGGATATGGACCACATCCGTGGAGAAATCGCCGAGTTGGTTGCCAGCGGTGAATCCATTTGGCTTGAGATTGAATATATCGGGACCTCCCTCGGCGTTGAGGTCCGGGATGTAGTCACGCAGATGGTGAACGGAACCGCGGTGGAAGTTCTCAGAATCCGTAACCAGCGGATTGTAGAGCAGGTGCTGCACAAGGCGCAGGAAGAAGAACTCTTGGAGAATCTCGATGTGGATGAAGTCTTCCTACGTTGTCTGGACAGCCATGATGTGCAATCCGCTGAACGGGAGGAGCTTGTCGTTCTCTATCGTGAGATAATTCTCTCAATGCAAACCGCAGAAAATGGACAAAGCGAGGTTCAGGCATGAGAATCCTTCAGCTGCGATTTGCCAACCTTAATTCTCTCTATGGAGAATGGGCCATCGATTTCAATCATCGCGATTATGTGGCTGATGGTATTTTCGCCATAACAGGCCCAACCGGTGCGGGAAAATCCACTATTCTCGATGCTATCTGTCTGGCTTTGTACGCAAGGACCCCTCGGTTGGATTCGATTGGGCTTAATTCCAATGAAATCATGTCCAGACAAACTGGCTCCTGCTTTGCTGAAGTGACTTTCGAAACCACCCGCGGGGTGTTCCGCTGTCATTGGAGCCAGGCCCGCGCCCGAGGACAAACCAACGGAAGATTGCAGGATTCCAAGCACGAGATTGCTCAGTTGCCCGAAGGTACGGTTTTGGAAACAAAAAAGCGGAATGTCGCCCTCATGGTTGAAGAACTCACAGGGATGGATTACGACCGCTTCACCCGGTCCATGCTCCTAGCCCAAGGCCGTTTTGCGGCCTTTCTGAGTGCCAACGCGGATGAACGCTCGCCGATTCTTGAGCAAATCACCGGGACTCAGATCTATAGTGATATTTCAGTGCGGGTACACGAAAGGCTTAGTGCAGAATCGACCCGTCTGGATGTGCTCAAGGCTAGACTTGAGGGAGTGGAGCTACTGGGGCCAGAAGAAGAATCAGAACTTAAAACCCAGCTGGAGCAGGAGCTACAGTCGGAAATTGACTTACAGGCTCATATGGAATCGACCAAACAATTGATCGCTTGGTTGATTTCGATTGAAAGTCTACAGCATGAGCTTATCGATTTGAAAACTCAACGGGGCAAGCTTGAGCTGGAGATCAACAATTCCACTGATGATCGGCTCCAGTTGCAAAAGGCTCTTTGTGCCGCTGAACTCGAAGGTGCGTATGGCACCCTTTGCGCCTTGCGAACCCAGCAGGCGGTAGACATGGATTCTTTGGAAAAAGACAGGTTGCTGTTACCTGGGCTTAAGACCGCCACAGAACAGGATGAAATCGCTTTAATCCATGCGAAAGAAGTCCTCGCACGTAGCAAGGATACGCAGAAGAGCGAATCGGTTCTCATTAAGCACGTGCGTTCCTTGGACGACCAGATTGCTAGCCGACAGGCTCAATTGGATAAAGATCGCAAAAGAATAGGTGAGCAAGAAAAATCGATTGCGGAAAATCTTGGCAAGCGAAAATCGCTCGAGACACGTATAAATGGTCTCCAGAATGAGCGGCAGCGAAATGCAGAGTATTTTTCCGCTAACTCCAAGGATGGCGAACTGTGCAGTACCTTGACTGGCTTGGAGCAGAAGATAACGTCTTTACGGGAGCTACAGGAGCAGGAGCAGGGATTACGGGCAAATTTTGTGGCTGCCAGACAGGTGGGAGAGCAGGCGGCCGAACAAGTTGAGAAAGCTCGGAAGCAGTATAGTCTTGCTACAGATAGCCTGCAGGGAATTCAGAGCGAGATAGCCCGGCTGGGAGCTGAACGAGAAGCTTTGCTGGAGGATAAATCCATGCGGGAATATCGCTCGGAGCGAGAAATGGCTGTACGTGAGCGGACGCTATTGGCACGGATCGCGACTTTGGAGCAAGACCGGCAGCGGCTGGAAGATGGAAAGCCTTGTCCACTTTGCGGTGCGCTCAACCATCCGTATGCTGAGGGCAATATTCCTCAGCCGGATGCGGCCGAAATCCGTATAGCGTTACTCGATACCATCATCAATGCAGTTGAGGGATTGGATGAGACCCTCGTAGTGCATGGAACTACAGAAAAAGAACTTCTTGCGGCAAAGGCTGATGCTGAGAAAAGACTAGTCTCGCTGCTTTCGGAATCACAGAATTCCAAAGCAGAGTGTTCCAGGCTGGAGCAAGAGATCGATAAGTTGGATACAGCCATCGAAACCAAACGGACTACGCTACTGCATGAGGTTGGGTCCTATACCGCGACTTTGCCGGAGCTCTGGTCTTTGCAAGAACTTCTAGACCATCTGCGTTCTCGGAAGAATACCTGGCAGGAACGGAGGAAGAGTCTGGAGTCCAGTCAACAGGAGGAGGCGCGCGAGAATTCTGCTCTCTTGGCCCTGAATGCGACTCTCGATTCCCAACAAAGCGCATTGGTTGCTTTGCAAGCCGAATACGAGCAGGCGGATAACGTTTGTAGAACGTTGGTCGCGCAACGATCGCGCCTATACGGAACTAAAAATCCCGAGATTGAGGAAGAACGCCTCGAGCTTTTGGTGGCGCAAGCGGATTCCATGGTGCAGGAAGCTGGGAATCGATTGGAAAAGGCGAAGAAGTCGCTGACCAATCAGGCAACCCGCGTGCAGGCTCTTGAACAGGCTGTTTCGGAGCGGTCTGGGATCCTTGCCGCGGCTGAAACCGGTTTTCTGCGGGATGTGGTTGGAATGGGCTTTGGTTCAGAACAAGATTTCCTTTCAGCCCGGTTGGACCGTGCGGGAAGGAATGCACTGCAATCAAGATTGAAAGCCATGGACGACCACCTCACTGGCTTGCTTGAACTTGAGAAAGACCGTATCCGGAAGCTGGAGGAAGAATCCACTAGAGCACTGACAAGTGCGTCTAAGCAGTCTCTACAGGACCGGCTGATGGGCTTATCCTCAGAATACTCTCTCTGTTCTCAAAAGATTGGTGCTCTAAAACGCCGTCTGGATGATAATGAGCAAGCTAAAATACGGCTGAAAGAGCATCAAAAAGCTTTTGAGGATCAACAGAAGCGATACTTAAGGTGGAAGGCCTTGGACAATTTGATTGGCTCCTATGACGGTAAGAAGTATAGGAATTTTGCCCAAGGTCTTACGTTTGAGATCATGATCGGCCATGCCAACCATCAGCTCCAGCTTTTGACAGACCGTTACCTACTCGTTCGCGATGAGCAGCATCCTTTGGAATTGCTCGTAGTGGACAACTATCAGGCAGGCGAGATCCGATCGACAAAGAATCTATCGGGTGGAGAGAGTTTTGTAGTCAGTCTCGCCTTAGCCCTAGGCCTGTCTGCCATGGCCAGCCGCAAGGTCCGGGTGGACTCGCTCTTTTTAGATGAAGGTTTTGGGACCTTGGATGCCGATGCTTTGGAGGCTGCCTTGGACGCGCTGTCATCTCTCCACAGACACGGAAAACTCATTGGTATCATCTCCCATGTGCCGGCTTTGAAAGATAGGATAGGCACACAGATCACAGTCCTTCCAAAATCAGGAGGGCGCAGTGTGCTTTCAGGTCCCGGGTGCGTTTTCGTGCCAGACAATATGAAGTGAC
>DIXI01000017.1 GCA_002428625.1 Sphaerochaeta sp. UBA6084 | reverse complement strand
TGTAGGCTCAACTGTCGAACGCCAGGCAGTCTGATTTTGAAAACCTTGACAAGGGGATCAGAATTGGAGATGTTTCTTGGGTATTTAGGCCAGGACTTTATGACTCCTTTCAGAATGAAATGAAACTGAATCATGATATCCCATTTTCTACAACAGCATATCTTCTATTATTGGAAATCGGATCTCCTGGGAATTTTGAAAGGAAATTGAAGATCGAACTTGATAGAAACAATTGTGATATCCGTAACGTCGGTGAATTATTTCAAGGATTATTTGAATTTACCAGAAAGAAAAACTCTTTTAAGGAAATTAGAAAGTGGATCATTGGCCAGAAAGCATTAAGGATGGTAACAGGCTTGATTAAAAATAATGCACAAGGACTCTTAGAGACTTTTATCTTTCATTAAGTTAGTAAAATACAAGCATTTTTATATGTGAAAAATTCCATCCAGTGTTCCATGCTTGATTTTCCGGTTTATAACGTTGTCATCAATATTAAGAGATATCCAGCGTTAATACAATGGATAGAAATCAGATTTATATTTTATCTAAAAGGTTGGTGAGCTCATCTTGTAACCTCCTCATGAAAATGATTCTTCTTACTACCAGATTGGATTGCTTTGGGTGTATCAAAGTATCAACAAGAAGTTGATGTATATGTTATATATTGATGTAAGCAGAATACCGACGATGATGAATTTTATGACCATCTAGCTGCAGCTAATATTACTCATAAGCAATAATCATCAGAAAAATTATAAAAACTAAATTCATATGGAGATATGAATATAAATTTGATTCTAATGAATGTGCGATTACATTTCTAAAATTATATCCATCTTGCTTTATAAGAATAAACTTCATGAATTCTAGATTATTTTGATCAAATATATTTTTAGCTTGAGAATGATACAACAGACCATTAATATCAAGTTCTTGAGATATTTGCTTCCCCTCTTTTTCCATATTATGTTTTGTCGAGATACCATTAATTTGGAATAAATCACGAATCATACCTTCAAATTTTAGAACCAATGAATCCATAGACAGCGAAAAATCGGGTATACATTTGAAGTTTGAAGAGAATAGAATATCCATGTTGGAAAAGTAATACTGTATACTTGGTTTTATCACTTCCCACCACGACTTTGAATGATTCGTTGTATGCCCTATCCAAGAACTTCTTAAAACCGTATCTTCTAAAAGTATGAAATTAAGTTTATTATTTACAACGAGATAATAAATAATATATTTTAACTTATCAATATACAATCTCAACCTGATTGAGTATTGTTCGTTTTTCCAATGTTCTTCCAGTTCTTCCTTAGTTCTGACAGCTATTGGTTGGTTTCCATGTTGATCAAACATCTGGACGCTACATATCGAATATGCTATAGGCATCGGGGAGTTTAAATCCTCAATTCTTAGCATGATACTTGGGAGTTGTGTAAGAAATTGAATAATAGAAATTATCGGAAAATTTCCTAATATTTTGCAGATTTTTTTTGTCTCTAACTGAATATCAATAAAAAGTTTAGGATCTACAGCTTTACTGATATCCACTTCTTTGAATGTGGTTTTAACCTTCTCCCATAAACTGGATGCTTCTCTATTACATTGATCTTTTCTATTAGAGTCCCCCGCCATATTATAAAACCCAGCAGCTTTTTGGACTGTTGTCATTGTAAGATATGGGTCATCTGATAAATGCGCATGAGCAAAATATGAATTTGCAATCAATGTAAACCATATTTTTGAATCATTCTTGCCTAATTTATTACAGATTTTTTGACAGATAAGAGCATTCTCTATAGCAGAATTATAATTCTTTTTTAGATAAAGATTTTCGCAGATGGTGTATAACAGGCTACTTATATTGTGTGGGAGATGACGTTTATAATTTTTCAATGTGTTATTAATTAACAATAGAGACTCATAAACCAAACCATCATTACCAGTATTCATTAATATTGTATTAATCACACTATAAACATTTTCACAAAGTTCTGGATTGCTTTTTCGCAAGATTATAGCAATATTGAGAGCATGTTTAAGAAATGATATGACATACCAAACTGGGATCTCGTCATTTCTTTTAATTAATTCCTCTGAACACTTAAGGTAGCTCTTGGACGCATCAATACCGAATTGAATGTTCATGTTAATATGCCAGAGAATAGAATCATATTTTGATTTAATAAAATAATTTGTTGTATTATCAGTCCTCTTAAGTAGATAATCGTTTAATACAGCTATATCGGGTAAAACTGGATATGCAATACCGTATGAATATTCCAAAAATTCTCTTGAAAGACATGAATTATCAATATTTGCTTCGAGTACAAAGATTTCATTTTCAATGCAAGCCTTCTCTTCTGCTGGTATACTCTCATCCAACATTGAAGGACGAAGGGTATCAACTACAATCTGGTGCATCGAACTTGGCTTGATATACTTTTCGATATCTTCAAGTATCGTATACATTGACTGGATGAGATCACTCATTAGATTTCTCCTTTATTCATATATGAAATCTCTGGAGTAAAGCTTGATTTAAAAAACATGAACTGGTTCAATTTTAATCTTTCATTCTCATTAATACATTCAAACTATAATTATTCAATTTGAGAATTTTATTTCTGGTTGATCTTGAAAGTAGTCTTAAGATTAGGAGGTTCAATGAAATCTTGAAAATCTAAGAATTGAGCTTCTATCTTTTGTTGACTTTTCGGAATATATGGTTCGAAAAGATTTGTGGTTGTAACATTCATGTTTTCACCTTTTCTATTGTTTTGGGAATATATTGGTAACACCTGCTCAACTTCCACTGGTGTTATTACCTTTACTAGGCTTGGTTGATTTGAAATATTACAATTAACTATCGTTCCAGATAAAGTAATAATTGCAGTGAGTGTAGCGGCGATGGCAGCAAAATAAGAATTCCGAGCTGATTTATTTGCATTCGATATTGCTTCTTCATGATTGTACTGAGCTTGAGTTTTGTAATTCTTCCTAATGAAATCCAGTAATAAATTCTTATTTCTAATTTCGTAGTAAGGTGAAACAAGAGAAGTAAAAGATTGTAGAGGTTCTCCTTCCATTTGAGAGGGAAATATATGTCTATAGTTTTTCTCCCCGTCAAACAGGTGTTTATTCCCAATATTCAAAACTCCTCCACGTCTTGGCATTTTTGCTATAATTTCTTCTTTGATGAGTAATTCTATTAATTCTAGAATTTCTATTACTTTGATAAATAACTTTTGAAGATTATCTTTATGAATCTGCTCTTCTTGTAACAGTAATGGGTTTGTTTTTATCAAATCTAATAAATAAAAATCACTCATTTTTATACCTATGGAATCTAGTGTAGTCCAGTCAGATATCTTGACATCCTCTCGCTTGGTTCGATCATATTTACTTACTAACTCTTGTGATTTTAAAAAATTGTCTTCATATCTATTAATTGTCGCTGTATCCAATTTGGATTGATAGTAGTATGTTATATTTGGAATAGGGGACGGCGAATAGGTAAGGTATTCATTTGAAGCACATATTTCGTCTTCAATAAGTTTGATTATTGTATCATTTATAGATTGTCGATCTTCTAAAGGTTCAAGAAAACTAATAAATTCCTTTTGGAAATTTGATATGTTCATCTAGTATAACCCATTTAATACAATATGGATGATAATATCCACCAAACTACTTTTCCCAGAATCTGTAGATTCTCATTATCCATGGAGACCTTCTCCGTCGTATACCTCGAATTCTCACTTTGGATGAATATCTGCTCCCCTGATCGGGACTCCAGTTTTTTCACCTTCAGGTCCATATGAGGTCCCCTTTCGTTTGCATCTAAATACTTATGAATACAGCCTAGCACTTTTTTAGAAAACTGCAAGGAATAGTTATATGATTAGGTAGAATATTTAAACTGGATCATTACGGATGACCAATGTATTCACTCCTCTACCTTCCCAAGTATCTACAGATTCTCATTGTCCATAGAGTCTGTCTCTACACATTCAGCTCCATTTCTTTTAATTAAGATCCGGTTTTTTCTTAAAGTGGATTAGTTTTCCTGCTTGATAAAGTTCATAGTGAAATCCTTCATCGGTAATTACTATGAATAGTCCGAATTCGTAATTATAACCATGATCCTCTTTAGGTGAATTTGAAGAGATTGATTTGGTATAGATCTTCATTTTTTTCTATCTTCATCTCCATTCTGTTCATCCTTCTTGAACTCAATCACTAGAAGATTGTGAGTGTCATTTCTACGTTCATGTAGGCATAGATCTGGCCTGACTTTTTTTTCAGATCCCGGAAGTCTCTTAAAATCATATCCATGTCGGTTATATTCGCTATCTAGGAAGTAGGATCGGTATTCTGGAAATTTGGTGAGCTTGCTTTGGAGATAACATCCGAACCTAAACACCATGGACCATTCTCCCAGAATACCACTTCCCTCTATTCCACCATAGAGCAGCTCGTTGTCTATAGTGTAGAAAGCTCGTACGGCGGAAAGAATACAAAGGCACAGTTTTTCCGGCATTAAATCAGTGGTTAATAGTTCTTGTCCAGTCATCAGTTTTTCCAAATTCTTACCGACATGAGCTCCCTTTTATTATTTATTTGAATGTTTGATATTTTAAGGTATAATACATGAGACAGTGCAAAGCAATACCAGATAGGAGCAAGAATGAGCATTTATTTACAGAAAGCAATATTCTTAAACAGAGCTCCGTTTGATCTGTTGGAACTCGATTTTTATGATAATGAAATATCTGTTCTAACTGGTGCAAATGGTAAAGGAAAGACAACGATTATTTCCCATATTGTTGATGCATTCTATGAAATGGCAAAAATGGGTTTTCCACAAGAGTTTGAGGGCAAAGAGTATAAATATTATAGAATATCAACTCCTTTACAGCTGTTATCCAAAGAGAAGGTTTCTATAGTCTATTTGAGATTCCAGTCAAGAATCATAATAGATTACATTGAAATTAGAAATAATTGTACAGAAGCAGAATATGACAAAATAAAAATTAAAGATAAAATTCCGTATTCAGAAATTATTGATAAATTGAAGGGAACCAATGTATTAAAATATATCTCAAAGAATTTTACCAAAGAAATATCCATCGAATTGTTTAATAATAATCTTCTAACATACTTCCCAGCTTATAGATATGAAGAGCCAGGTTATTTAAATAATCCCTATCAATTTCAACTTGACTTTAATAATAAGATTCCCATTACTGGTTATTTACATAATCCGATTGAGATTCGTAGTGGATTGTCGTATTTTTCTAATTGGATGATGGATCTCGCCTTAGATAACCTACAATATAATGTTGAATTGAAAGATATTGAGAAAGTTCTTATAGAGTTGAAAACGCCTGATAAAATGATGTTCAATAAAGAAATGATTCCTCAATACTTTAAAAATATAATCCAATTAAGTCTGGTGAAAAAAAATAAAACTTGGAATAACATAAATTTAATTTTAACAAACGCGATTTCCGCAAAAGGTTTTAGCAAATTACGTTTTGGTATCGCTAGAAGAGATTTTGGAGGAGCCCGAATCCAGATTATCGATGCAAATACAGATGAAACAATTATTCCAGCTCTACCTAATCTTTCATCTGGAGAGTCTAGTATTTTGTGTTTATTCGGTGAATTATTAAGGCAAGCAGATAGGAATCAAAGAGATATTGAGTTGTCTGATATAACTGGAATAGTACTTGTTGACGAGATTGACAAGCATCTTCACATTAAACTGCAAAAAGAGGTCTTGCCAGTTTTGCTTAAGTTATTCCCAAATGTGCAATTTATTATCACCTCCCATTCTCCATTTCTATGCATGGGACTCTCAGAGACGGTCGAAGAAAGAGCAAGAATTCTTGATCTGGATAACGATGGGATCGTAAAGGATTTATCCTTGGTTAGGCAATATATCGATGTATATGAAATGATGGTCAAAGAAAACGAGAGGTTTCGAAAACAATTTCTCACCTTAAGAGATCAGGTTGCTTCGAAAGAAAAACCGATAATTATTACTGAGGGTAGCACCGATTGGAAGCATCTCAAACATGCATTCAGAAAGTTGAAAGAAAATCCAATCTATTTTGAAAGATACTGTGAAATGGACTTTGAGTTTTTGGAATATGAACCGCAGACTTGTACGGATAGTAATTCATACAGAATTGATATGGGTGGTTCCGAACTTTTGCAGTGTTGTAAGCGATTTGTTAAAATACGACAGGATAATAAAAAAGTCATTTTTATTGCAGATCGGGACGATCCCGACGTACTGAAAGAATTTGAAGATGAGTTTCGTTGTTTTAAGAATTGGGGGAAAAATGTGTATTCATTGGTCCTGCCAGTCGCTCCACATAGACAACATACACCAAAGATATGTATTGAACATTATTATACTGATGATGAAATAAAAACCATCAGTCACGACGATGGGAAAGATCGTCGTTTGTTTCTGGGGAATGAATTTAATTCTCGTGGGTTATATAATGCCGATCAACAAAAATATATCTGTCTTGCTTTGAATAAATGTGGTCCTAATAAGATAAATATAATTGATGGGTCAAAAGATGGAAGAGTGGTTTCTCCGAGTAGAATTGATGCAGATGAAATTGAAAACTACGCACTTTCAAAGGCATCCTTCGTCCAAAATATACTTGATGAGAAGGAAGGCTTTAATAATTTTAATTTATCTCAATTCCATCTGGTCTTTGATATTATAAAAGAGATATTAGAGGAAAGCTGAAACTCATAATGAAATTATCACATACTAAATCAGAATGTGGCTATTTTTTTCTAATATGGATGACAATGTATCCATCCCACGACCTTTCCTAAGATCTGCAGATTCTCACTCTCCATGGGGACCACTTCCATCGTATATCTTGAGTTCTCGCTATGGATGAATATCTGTTGCTCGCCCGACCTAAACTCTAACCTTTTAACCTTCAGATCCCCGTAAAGGGAGATGATGTAGATCCCGTTCTCGCTGATATGGTCCCGGGCGAATATCACCACATCCCTCTCGAAGATCTGCACCCCGGTCATGGAGTCACCCTTGACTGTGACCGCCATCAGGGAAAGAGGATCGATCCCCCTGGCCATGCGTTCCAGAATCCGGACATATCCCAGGTATTCAGACGGTGGAAGGAATTCCTCTCCCTGCCCGGCTGCTATCTTCTGCGGGGCGAGAGGTACAAGAATTGTTGGTTCCTCAGTCTCGCTTGATTCTTCGATTGTCGACTGCCGAGGACTCCGAGAAACCTTCGTCGTAGAATCCCCTTCTATCTCTTCTTCGCCAGTGATCAACATACGCAAATTCACTCCGAGAACGTCAGCAATCCTCGTTGCAATATCTGCTCTGGGCCATGCTTTGCGTTTTATTGCACTGGATAGTGTGGATTCAGGAATCCCTACCTTTCTGCATAACCAAGCCTGGTTGAGAGAGTCTGTAAGATAGCTATCAACCTTCTTCCAAAATTTATCTGCATCCATAACTTTGAATATACGCATGACTTTTCTCCATAATTCGAATATACGAATTATATTGCACATATACTAAAAAACACATTGACAAAATACGAATTTTAGAATTAAAATGCGTAAGGATACGAAAATTCGGAGGTTTAGCGTGAAGCCACAAAGAATATGGGCATCTACGACTTTAGAGGTCTACGAGAGACTCTTGAAATCAGTAGCGTCTACCGTGACTAGAGAAGGGAAGAAAATACCCATCGGCGTTTTTATAGAGCAAGCTGTAATCGAAAAACTTGACCGCCTTGACGCGATGGAAAAGAAATGATCGCAGAAAAGGATATTCCGAATGCTCATATCAATCACTGATGCCTCAAGGCGCCTGAGGGTGAACCGTAGGACGGTGATCCATTGGATCCACTTCCAGGGCCTCCCCGCATACCGCGTCGGAACCGTATGGCGCATTGACGATAAGGAATTTGAGAAATGGCTCGAAGCCAGGAGGATCAACCATGGAAGTACGTAGATACATGCGGACCAAGGATTGCGCCGTCTACACGACGCTATCGGCTAACACGGTGAGAAGGTATGTCCATCTCAGACAAATACCGCACATCAAGCAGGGTGCCTGCATTCTGTTCGACAGGCTGGAGATCGACAAATGGATGGAGGCCCGAAAGGTTCCCGCCATCGAGACACCCCGGCAGCGCTACAGCGAATTGATTGAGGTGGAGGGATGACAGCTCTAGTTATGGTGCTTGTTATCTTCTGCGTTTACGGGCTTGTCGAGATCATACGCATCGATGGAATGCCCGATGAGCAGCGGCGGGAATACGGCCATGGGCCGAAAGGACAGGGAAGATGAGCGCATACACCATCACCGTCATGATCCGCCATCCAAGGCAGATCACCCCGGAGCTGGTCGATATCCGCAATGTGCGGGAGAACATGGAGAAGCTGTTAGGTGGAACCGTGGAAGTTCAGTCCTATGACTATCCGGTTTCCGGGGTGGTGATGATCGTGGGTCCGTCAGGTCTGGATGGGAGCGTGATGTTCGTAAAGGATGGTGGAGGCCATTGGGAGGGTCTTGGGTTCGAGGATCAGAAGCGGATCATGACCTGGCATCTGAAAGGAGGCGCCATACATGAATACCGCAGATCCATCAACAAGGAGAGGGCATGAGCAATACAACCATATTGGCGTTCGACAGCCTTCAGCAGGCCGCTCCAGAAACAACACTTGTTGCTATTCACGCGGTTTTCAGTGGTTTCTGTGAACTGGAGTTCGAGCTTCCCGTCGAGATCGCCGGGTACTTCAAGACGTTCCTGGCGAAAGCCAAGGAGCATGTCGATGGGCATCAGTGCAGGATTAGTCTGGATCGAGAAGGACGGCTCGATGCAGGGATTGTTCTCCCCGATCGATATTATCGGATCATACCTCTCCTTCCCTCGAAAGAATATCGGATAGAGGATCCCCCTCCGGATGCCAAGAGACATAGGGTGGTGGTCCAGGATGCGGTGGGGCATGAGAAAGTCGTGTATGTCCTTGATGAGGCCGACCCTACTCAGGAAGGGTGTACGGAATGACGCCTATCTCCTTTAGGCAATCCCTGCAGACGATCGCGGTGAAGCTGGTGTGTTTGCCATCACCCGCGGTTCTGATCATCCACTTCCCGTCCTTGTCCTTTTTCCATTCGGAAATGCGGTCGGCTGAGTAGTTGGTGGTCACAGGCTCAAGGGTATTGCCGCAGTGGGGGCATTTTACGGGATCACAGTAGAACTGGCCTTTCGCTTGATTTGTCATGATTTTTCTCCTTTGCCGTGCTGGCGATTTGGTTTTTGGATATTTCGATGATACCACCGGCAAGGGAGGTCTGTAAGGTATGGGAGGAATGATGAACGACATCAATGTGGTATCGATCACCGGGCGGCTGACACGGGATATGGAGGTCAAGTACTCCCGTAGCGGCGCGCCTGTGGGCAGGCTTTCGATCGCTGTCAATGGAAGCCGCAAGCGTGGCGACCAATGGGAGCAGACCGCCTCATTCATCGACTGCATCCTGCTCGGCAAGAGCGCGACGAATCTGGAGCAGTACCTGGTCAAGGGCCGCCAGGTGGCCGTCAGCGGCGAGCTGCGTCAGGACCGCTGGGATCAGGACGGGCAGACCAAGACACGGATCACCGTGGTGGTCGGCTCGATCGCCCTTCTGGGCGGAAGCCAGAGCGGAGGCTCCAATGAAGGTGGCGGTGGCAATGGCCAGCGCGATCGCAGCAGCCAGATGAGCCCCAGGCAGGATACGGGTAAGCGCGATTCACTGCGCCAGGACAAGGGCCATAGTCAGGCACGGCAGGAGAGTTTCGATGACCGGGGTTTCAAGGGTGACCAACGCGGCCGCCAGGGGTTCGATCCCCCTCCGGGCAGGAATTCCGGATACCAGGGACACATTGCTGCCGACCAACAGCGCGTGGTTCGTGATAGGAACGTTCAACTGTTCCGGCTCTGAATACATCTCCGCTGAAACCATCACGCCCGAAGGAGTCTCGGAGTATGTGACAGCCCATTTCATGGAACTTCTAGGGAAGGTTGTGCAGTACTTTTTGGATATCCCTGCCTGTGATCTCAGTGAGGTCTGCATCCTTAGGGAGATGGGGAATGGCATACTTGGTTAAGGCGTTGGTCATGGTATAGCAATGGTTCCTCCCGATGGAATTAGGTTTGAGTCGGTTTTTACGCTGCACACGCTTCCCGTCATAATTCCAGTAGTCCTTCACAAATTCAATAAAAGGCAGTTTTGCACTTTCAATCTTAATAAGGCCTCTCTCTTGAGCGATGGCACAGACTCTCTCCGCCTCTCTTTTACGGATGATCTTCTGAGTCTTCGGATATCCGATTTTATGGGCCAAAGCCGTCACGCTGAGAGGAGACCCAAGACTTCCGTCCCGGTTGAGAAATCGAACATAGAGCAGCTTGTTGTTCTTCACTGTTCTATTGATAATGTAGAAAGGTTTTGAATTCGCTGCCACCAGAAACCCACCTTGAATCTGCCTAAAATGCTTCCAAATCAATCATAGCAAATTTATTTTTTGGTGACAGGTTTTTGTATCAATTCTTGTATCACCTCTAAAACGGAGTGATTCAAGACAAAGAAAAAGCCTCGTAAGTTATTTACCTACAAGGCTTTGATTGGTACCCCAAACGCGATTCGAACGCGTGACCCCTTCCTTAGGAGGGAAGTGCTCTATCCAGCTGAGCTATTGGAGCAAGCGCCTCTGAGATAATAGGCGATTGCGGTCCGTTCGTCAACCTAGCCAGCCTAATAGGCAACTCTTACATGCTGGCTTTTTGGCTGACACCACCACTCGGTTGGAACCGCAAGGTTTTAGAAAATCGAGAAACTCAGGAAGAGTCCCGACATCAGCGAAGCAATCAAGGAGACGACGGTTATCTGGGTGTTTATACTGGGCCCGGCGGTATCCTTGAAAGGATCGCCAACCGTATCGCCCACCACAGCGGCTTTATGGGCATCAGAACCACGGCCACCATGTTTGCCCGATTCTATGTACTTCTTTGCGTTGTCCCAAAGGCCCCCGGAGTTGGACATAAACAATGCCAAAACCAATCCGCTGACGATATTGCCTGCGAGGAACCCCCCGATAGCTTGCACTCCGCCAATGACCCCGACGGCGACCGTTGCGAGAATAGCCATCAAACCCGCTGGGATAAGTTCCTTAAGCGCGCCTGTGGTAGCGATATCGATGCATTTCTCATATTCCGGAACAACCCCCTCGCGCCCTTCCCTTAAGCCGGGAATGGTGGCGAACTGCCGGTGGATCTCAGTCACCATACGCTGGGCGTTCCGGTCCACGCCAAGGATGAGCATCGCTGAGAACACCGAGGGCACCGCAGCCCCGCAGAGAAGTCCGAAGAACACCAGCGGATTCATGATATCGAAACCCTTGAGATAATCCGCCCCCATTCCAAGAGCCGCAGCCGATTCGTTCACCTCGGTCATGAAAGCACCGAGGAGAGAGATTACCGTAAGACCGGCCGCAGCGATCGCGAAACCCTTGGTGATGGCCTTCACCGTATTGCCGGCGCTGTCGAGTGCATCGGTCACATCCAAAGCATGCTCGCCGAGATGGGCCATCTCCACTAGGCCACGGGCGTTGTCTACAATCGGACCATAGGCGTCGTTTGAAATGATCATTCCCACGATGGACAGCATGCCTACAGCTGACATCGCGATACCGAACATCGCGTAACCGGGCCCGAGCGGATCGCAGATCATATAGGCCGCCATCGCGGCGATAGCGATTCCCACCATCGCAGGCATGACACTGAGGAACCCGAACGAACTGCCCGACAGGATTGTGAAGGCAGGGCCTGATTTGCAGGCGTTGGCTACATGATGGACCGGAATTCTCGCGTCATTGGTGAAATAGTCGCTGGTGATACCGATGATGGTGCCTACCACCAAGCCAATCATCGCCGCCAACCACAGCCGCCATTCAAACCCAAACGCAAAGGTGCAACCTCCGGTGAGGATGGCATACAGAAGGGTGGTCACATAGGTGCTGGAGTTGAGGGCGCGGGTGGGGTTGTCATGTTTGCCCATGCGGGAAGTCCCCACACCGACAATCGAGGAAAGTAAACCGAGAGCGGCGAATAAAAACACAGTCGCTACATTCGCACCGCTCACCCCGTGGTCAAGCGAGATGGCCATCACCAACGAAGCCGCGAGAGAAGCCACGTGGGAATCGAACAGGTCTGCACCCATGCCAGCGACATCACCGACATTGTCTCCCACGTTGTCCGCTATCACCGCGGGATTGCGGGGATCGTCTTCGGGTATGCCAAGCTCCACCTTACCCACCAGGTCCGCGCTGATATCAGCGGTCTTGGTGAAGATACCGCCACCTGCTTTGGCAAACAAAGCCAGGGCGCTTGCCCCAAAACTAAAACCCAAAATGGTGGTGCCATCGCTGGTGAGCATGAAGATAGCGGTCACGCCAAGCAAGCTGCAGCCTACAACCGCCATCCCCATCACCGCTCCGCCCCTGAAGCCATTGAGGAACGCTTTGCGGATACCTGTTTGGGAAGCGACCGCAGTCTTTCTGTTTGCGATGGTGGCCACATGGATTCCTACCTTCCCGGCAAGTGCTGAGAGAACCGTTCCAAGGAGGAAGGCAAGCGCCATGGTGATGTTCTTGGTGGATCCTCCCTGCCAGATGGGATGGGGGATGAAAAGCAGGATCAGGACCGCCACAGCCGCGGCGAAGCGCGCGAGAATGAGATATTCCCGTTTCAAAAAGGTGTTCGCACCCTTGCGGATGAGTTCCCCGATGGTTTCCACCTGAGGATTCCGGGAGTCTTGCGCTTTTACCCACGTGTATAGCCAGAACGCCACCCCGAAGGATAGAAGTGCTATTGCGATCGCAAGGAACTGGATGATACTGACCATGTTGGAACACACCTTTTTCTTTTGCTTGATGGATAATCGTCAGGCGGCCAGGAAGCACTCGATAGGGAGGATGCTCCATATGACGCTCGGCGTCACAATTTTACGAGCGAAATGCCGTATTGTCAATTTTTTTCGTAATATATTACTGCAGTGAGCAGAGAGGCCGTTGGAACCAGCTCGGATCGATAGGAATGATTCCTGTTGAATCAGTCTTTTTCTACCGATTGACTCTACGCAGTATTATCTTTGAGGCAATATTTTACTGTAATAATATCATTTTACGATGAAAGTATGTTGCATAAATATACTTGATTATGTATATAATTGCTTTGACTTTATCATCCATTCCGACAATCGCCGAGGTTGTGGTGCGTGTGGGATTTGGGATAAGGGTATTCATACCAGGAGGTATTCGTATGAAGAAAGTTCTAGCAGCATTCATGATTGTTTTTCTGATTGGTTCCACAGCTCTTTTCGCAGCGGGCGCGGCGGAGAGTCCCAGTGTTGTGAAGCTTGGATTCATCGGGCCGATGACTGGTGACTACGCCAACTATGGCAAGCTCATCTCCAGAGGCGCTGCCCTGGCTATCGCGGAAAAGAACGCGACCGGCGGTATCGGTGGAAAAGTGAAGATCGAACTGGTGATCGAGGATTCTGAAGGTGACCAGCAGAAGGGTATCGCGGCCATCGAGAAACTCGCTGGTTCCGACAAGATCGTCGGTCTCGTCGGTCCCGTGTTCACCGGTGTGTCTTTCGTCGTTGGCGAACGCGTCCAGAACGAAGGCATCACCATGGTAACTCCTTCCGGCACCCATAAAGACATCACCGCCATCGGCAACTATGTGTTCCGCACAGTGGCCAGCGATGGTCTGCAGGGTGAAGTCGCAGGTGCATATTTCTACGAAGTGCTTGGCGTACGCAACCTCGCGATGTTGTACGTAAAGAACGACTACAGCCAAGGTCTGGCCGAAGGGGTCAAGGCGAGCTTCGAGAAACTCGGCGGCAAAGTGACCATCATGGAAACCGCACAGAGCGGCGACAAGGATTTCAAAACCCAGCTGACCAAGATCCGGGCTGCCAATCCCGATGCCATCTACATCCCCAACTATGTTGCTGAGATGGCTCAGATCCTCGAACAGGCCTCCCAGCTTGGTATCAAAGCCAAGTTCCTTTCCGGCGACGGTTTCTCCAACCCGGAGATTCTCGAATTGGCTGGAGCTTTCACTGAAGGCATCGTGTTCACCGGACCTGCGAAGTCCGCCGAATCGGATGCAACAAAGAATTTCATCGCTAACTACACCAAGGCCAATGGCTTCGCTCCCGACTCTTTCGCAACCAACGCCTACGATGGCGCCGCGTTGCTGATCCTCGCCATGGAGAAAGTGTACAAGGAAACCGGTAAACTCGACCGCGCCGCCATCCGCGATGCGTTCGCCGCCACCAAAGACTACGTCGGCGCTTCCGGCACCATCAACTTCGCTCCCAACGGCGACCTCGTTGCCGCTCAGGGCGTCTATCGTGTCGAGAACAAGGCGTTCAAGTACATCGGTACCTATGTGATCTCCAATGGCAAGCTCGCGGAAGTCAAATAGTATCTCAGCCAGTGGGCTCCGAGGGGATTGTTGAAATCCCCGCGGGCCTGCTTTTCTTGAAACTTTGGTGTTGATCGTGCTAGTGTGACACCATGGACACAGCAGACCTCCGCGTGTCGCGGGGGTCTGTCTCGTTAAGGAGCTGTATCGTGGGATCAATGGTAGAGTTTTTCCAGCACCTGATGAACGGCCTCACCCTTGGCGGTATCTATGCGTTGATCGCTTTGGGATATACCATGGTGTACGGCATCCTGAAATTTATCAATTTCGCCCATGGCGATGTCCTGATGGTAGGCTCGTATATCGGGTTGTTCGTCTATAATTTCATCCGCGGCGAAGTATTGGGAGCTTGGAGTATTCTCGCTTTCTTTCTTTCCATGCTCGTCGGCATGGTGTTCAGCGCCTTACTCGGCATGACTATCGAGAAGGTCGCCTATAAACCGCTGCGCAAGGCCACCCGTCTGGCTCCGCTGCTTTCCGCCATCGGCATATCCTTCATCCTCTCAAATCTGGCGGCCTGGTTCTGGGGAACCAAATCCCGGAAACTTGAATATCCTTTTGACAATTCACCCTTGTATATTGGCGAGGTCTCCATAACCCCCCATCAGATACTCATCCTCGCGGTTGTGGTGGTCATGATGGTTTCACTCAAATTGTTTGTTGATAAAACAAGAATCGGCAAAGCGATGCGAGCCACCAGTCTGGATCAGGACACCGCAAAGCTGATGGGTATCCGGGTGGACAGGGTCATCAGCATCACGTTCGCCATCGGGTCGGCTTTGGCCGCCACAGCGGGTATCCTTATCGCCCTCGAGATTAAAGTATATCCTTCCATGGGCACCATGACAGGGCTGAAGGCTTTTGTGGCCGCTGTGGTAGGAGGCATCGGGAGCATATCCGGAGCTATGGTCGGCGGTATTCTCCTCGGACTTCTTGAGACATTCGGAGTCGCGCTGCTGGGTATCCCGTACGGACTGAGGGACACCATCGCATTTGTGGTGCTCATCATCATCCTGCTGCTGAAACCGGAAGGAATCCTTGGCAAGGCCGAGAAGGAGAAGGTGTAATGCTAAATTTCATGTTGTTGATCCTGATATACACCGGTATCTACGCATTGATGGCCATGGGCCAGAATGTCATCACCGGTTATGTCGGATTGCTATCGCTGACGCAGGCAGGTTTCCTAGCTATCGGCAGCTACACCACCGCCATACTCAGCGTGACCTATGGATGGAATTTCTGGCTCACCATCCCTGTCGCCGGCTTGCTTGCCGCCGCCTTCGGAGTGTTGATCGGACTACCGACATTGAGGTTGAAAGGCGATTATCTTGCGATCGCTACTTTAGGTTTTGGCGAGATCGTGCGCAACATCCTCAACAATTGGGACAGTGTCACCAAAGGTCCCATGGGTATCCAGAAGATTCCGATGGTCAAGGTCTTCGGCTATCAACTCAGCCCTTATTCCAAGTGGGGCTTCCTCGCGCTGGTATGGGTTTTCGTGATTGTTGGATATGTGCTGTTCGACCGGCTGGCGAAATCACGCATGGGCCGTGCGCTTGAGGCCATCAGGGAAGATGAGATCGCGGCTTCGTCGATGGGGATCAACACCACCAAATACAAGGTGTGGGCCTTCGCGTTAGGAGCCTTTTCCGCGGGTGTCGCGGGGAGCTTGCAAGCGGTGTTCACCCTTTCGGTGACTCCGGGTTCTTTCACCTTCATGGTCTCCATCATGGTGCTTTGCATGGTGGTGCTTGGTGGCATGGGCAACTTCAAGGCTGTCGTCCTAGGTGCTTTCCTTATCCAGTTCATTTCCTATTTCCCGCAGCTGGTAGGTTTGTCGAATGTCATCCCGCCGCAGTTCAAGCAGGTGCTTTTCGGGCTTATCCTGGTGGTCATGATGATCTGGCGTCCGCAGGGTATCCTGGGAAGAGAGATACGGGGATATAAACCGTCCAAGGAAAAGGGAGGCAAGCGATGATACTGCTCGAGACCAAAGCCCTCACTCGTACCTATGGCGGTGTTGTGGCGGTGAGCAAGGTGAGTTTTCAAGCTCAGGAAGGGCTCATCACCGGCCTGATCGGCCCCAACGGCGCTGGCAAGACCACATTGTTCAACAACATGACCGGTTTGGATCTCCCAACCGCTGGAAAAGTATATTTCAAGGGCAAGGACATCACTGGCCATAGCGCGCATAAGATCTGCCGGATGGGAATCGCCCGCACGTTCCAGAATATCAGATTGTTCAAAGAGCTGACTGTGACGGAGAATGTGATGGTGGGTCGGCATTTCAAGACTGGTCGCAACGTCAATCATGGCCGGACCCTGACAGCGGTGGGCAGCTATCTCCAGATGAACCGAGAGCATCAGCAGGTGCATGCCGAGGCAATGCGCTGGCTCGAGTTCTTTGGATTGGAACCGTTTGCCAACGAGCTGGCAAAAAATCTCCCCTATGGGCATCAGCGTGAGCTGGAGATAGCCCGTGCGTTGGCCACCGAACCTACCTTGTTGTTCTTGGACGAGCCTGCCGCCGGCATGAACCCGCATGAGACTGCTTCTTTGATGGCGACCATCCGGAGGATCCGCGACCTTGGAATCACCGTGGTTCTGATCGAGCATGACATGAAGCTGGTGATGAATATCTGCGATACCATCTCGGTGCTCAATTATGGCGAGAACATCGCGAATGGCACTCCGAGTGAGATCCGTGGCAATCCATTGGTGATCGAGGCATACCTAGGGAAGGAAGAAGAATGAGCGAGTTGTTGACTATTGATTCGATCAGCGTTTCCTATGGAAGCATCCAAGCGCTCCGTGGTGTGAGCATGCATGTGAATGAGGGTGATGTCGTATGCCTCATCGGCGCCAATGGTGCAGGGAAAAGCACCCTGCTTAAGGCGATCATGGGTCTTGAACCTCTCGTCTCAGGCAGCATTTCGTACCGGGGTGAAGTGATCGCGCATAGCGCTGTGGAAAAATCAAAGCGTGGACTTTTCTCGTCCAAGGGTTCGGCCGATGGCTCTCAGATGCACAAACCCTCGCTACGCACCGATGAGATCGCTAGCCTTGGTCTTTCCCTGGTGCCAGAAGGAAGGCGGGTTTTCGCCGATATGACTGTCGAGGAAAATCTGGATATGGGCGCCTTCCTCGTGAAGGATGATGCCCGGATCGCTCGCAAGAAGCAGGAGATGTACGATTTCTTTCCAATTCTGGGCGCCCGTCGCAAGCAGAAGACCCGTTCTCTCAGCGGGGGCGAGCAGCAGATGATGGCTATCGCGAGGGCCTTGATGAGTTCTCCCCGCCTGTTGCTGCTGGATGAACCAGGTCTGGGTCTGGCTCCATTGATCATCCAGGATATCTTTGAGAAGATCCATATCATCAATAAAGAAGAGAATGTGACTGTGTTTCTCGTGGAGCAGAATGCCAGGATCGCGCTCAAGGCCTCGATTGATGGGTATGTGATGGAGAATGGGGTGATCGTGCTCGCGGATAAGAGCGCCAATCTGTTGGTCGATGAGAAGGTGAGGGCGGCCTACCTCGGGCAATAGCGGAGATTGCGCGCTTTGGGATACCACTGGCATTTACGCCGACTCTGGAGTACAATATTCCCGCAGTTGGCGCAGTGGTTTTTTTCTGGGAGGGTTTAGATGATTATCGAAAGAAGAATGACACGCAACCCGGTGACGGCGACACCAGAGATGTCGGTCGCCGAGGCTTCGGCTCTCATGAAACGAGAGAAGGTCCATCGGCTTCCAGTGCTGGACAAGGATAAGAAGCTGGTTGGTATTATCTCGGAAAAGGACATTCTCTATGCATCTCCTTCACCGGTCAGCTCCCTATCCATCCATGAGATGGCTTATCTGCTCTCCCAACTGACTGTTAAAAAACTGATGACTCGCGATGTGGTGACCATCAAAAAAGACACCACCGTCGAGGAAGCCGCCCGGCTCATGGTGGACCAGGATCTGTCCAGCCTTCCAGTGGTCGAAGAGGGCAAGCTCATCGGGATTGTGTCTAAAAGCGATCTGTTCAAGATCCTGCTTGAATTGTTCGGTGCCCGCCACTATGGCATCCGGATGAGTTTTCTCGTGGAGGACAAGCCTGGGGCTATCGCCCGTATCTCTGGAGTCCTAGCTGATAATGGAGTGGATATCATCGCGTTCGGTACTTTCATGGGAACCGATTCCACAAACGCCGTCTGCACGATCAAGCTTCAGGGTATCGCCAAGGCGGCTGCGGTGGATCTGGTGAAACCGCATGTGATTGAGATTTTGGATGTCCGTGAGGTCTAGATGGATTTCAAGGATATTCTAGAGCAATGGGAATCCTCACCTGAAGGACAAAAAGCGGCTGAAGACGGCCGCTTTTCGCATGTTCTGAAGGAAAAGGAAGCTGGCAGCCGCATCAGCGCCCCTCCTGGCACCCACACTGTGTATCATAGCGGACACGCTTCCCTGGTGCAGCTTAAGAACCTACGGCCGCAGGCTGAGCTTGACCTCCACGGGGTGACGGCGGAGGAAGCGCAACGTATGGTTGAGGATTTCCTTAGGGAATCGTTGAATCGAAAGTTGGTGAAGGTGCGCATTGTACATGGCCGTGGATTGCATTCGCCGGATGGCCGGTCGGTGCTTAAAGATGTGGTGCTGCGCACACTCAAGGCCTCTCCCTATGTACGGGCGACAGGAACCCCCGCACCTGTGGATGGTGGCAGTGGAGCGGTATGGGTGATTCTGCAACGCGGAAAGGCGGAACCAGTCGCTAGATAGGAAAAATCCTTGGTCTAGCGTTCGCGGTAGATGATCCGGCCTCTGGTAAGATCGTAGGGTGAGAGAGCGACACGGACGGTATCGCCAGGGACGATTCTGATATAGTGTTTGCGCATCTTTCCGGAAAGATGGGCGAGTATCACATGTCCATTCTGCAATTCCACGCGGAACTGGGTGTTGGGTAGGGCCTCTTTTACAATGCCTTCTACTTCAATAGCTTCTTCTTTAGCCACAAAACCTCCAATAAGTCATATCCATCCACACGGGCGGAACTTGGGAATTGTATGGGAACAGGTGTGTTTTGTCAACTGAGCAGGGTGACAGGTGTGCCGGGTAACGGGAATGAGGGGGATTAAGCCCTACAAGCGGGAAGACTCACCTATATATCCCATGTTGCTGGAGATATTCGCCGCGGCCTTCATGACAAGCGTCGCGATTTTCTCCGGTACCATCTCGGGGTGCTGGGCCAGTATCCAGGTGGTGCTGATGGAGGCGATCACCTGCCCCCGATAGTCGTAGATAGGGGCGGCGACACAATTGATGGCGGGTTCCGCTTCCTGATTGTCCAAAGCCCAGCCACGTCGCCGGCACTCACGTATATCCTGCAGGAGACTTTCGATATTCATATGGGTATTGGGTCCACGGCGCTCGAATACCTCTTGGGCAAGAAGTATCCGGATTTCGTCGTCTGAGAGACCCATCAGCAACGCTTTGCCTAAGGATGTGCAGTAAAGAGGTTTCTGTTGGCCGATGATGGAGTACTTGCGGAGGCTGTTGAATTGCTCCTGGCTGTCCACATACACCATCCGCGTCTGCTGGCGGATCGCGATGAAGACCGTATTGCCGGTGGTGCGGGAGAGCTCGCTCATGAACGGGGAGCTTTCGGTTTTAAGCTCCAGATTGTTCAGATAGTGGCTGCACAGACCGATGAAGCCAGGTCCGAGTCGATACCGGTTGGTATCGGAGGATTTACGGACGAACGAACGCTGCAGCAGTACGCCGACAAGACGATGCACCGTGCTTTTGGGAAGATCCAGTTTTTCGGAGATCTGTGCCAAAGTAAGGCCGTTTTGCTCATTTGCAAGAATTTCGAGAATGTCGAATGTACGGTCCAGCGACTGGACTTTGGGTTCCGATTTCACAAACTCCTCCACAATCCTAGATACGAATATAATCCATATTTTGGGACTTGACAATAGCGATATCCTGTTTATAATGAAATAGTGTTTCATAATATGGAACTTTTCGATGAATTATCCTCGATTTCTGGTTTTTTTCTTTTTTTTAACTATTTATTGGCACAACGTTCCATAATGTGGAACTTAAAATTGTGGGAATTTTTTAAAAGGAGATGAGAGATGAAAAAACTAGTTTGCTTGCTGCTGTGTGCAATGCTGATTGCTCCGGCGCTATTCGCTCAGGGTCAGACAGAAGCCACTGCGGCGAAAGTCTACACCATGAAGCTCGGCCATGCCTCAACCATCGAATCCACCCGCCACAAGGCGTTGCTGGAGATGGAGAAGTTCGTCGAGGAAAAATCCGCGGGACGCCTGCAGGTTGAGATCTATCCTGGCGCCACCTTGGGTAACGAAGGTGATATGATCGAGGCGATGAAGCTTGGAACCCTCGAAGCTTTCACCGGTGGTGTGTTCGCCTCCCAGACCCCCATGCTCGAGATCTATCTGATGCCGTTCTTCTTCCCCACCCAGGCCGACCTGATGAAAGTGTCCCGCAGCGCCCTTGGCGACCGCATCCGCAAGACAGCTGAGCAGTACGGTATCAAGATGCTCGCAGTAGGTGATGGTGGGTCCCGCCAGATCACCAACAACGTTCGCCCGATCAAGACTCCCACCGACATGAAGGGGCTCAAGCTGAGGACCCCTCCGATCGAATCCATCATCAAATCCATGGAAGCTCTCGGGGCAAGCGCTGTATCGATTCCTTACGGCGACACGTACATGGCACTCAAGACCAACGTTGCTGATGGTCAGGAAAATCCTCTTGCCAATATCGGCGACATGAAGTTCTTCGAAGTGCAGAAGTACATGACCATGATCGATTATCAGTTCCACCCGGAACCCTTCGATGTCGGCCTTGATTTCTTCAACAGCCTCCCTGCAGACTTGCAGAAGATCCTTGAGGAAGGCGCTTGGCTGTATACCAACAAGCAGAACGAGCTGAGAAGGAACCTGAACGATTATTATTACAACATGATTGTGAAAGGTGGTGTGCAGGTGTACGTTCCCACCGACGCTGAACGCGCTCTGTTTATCCAGGCTTGCGCCCCGGTGTACGATTACTTCGTTAAGAAGGGAATCTTCACCCAGGCAGACCTCGATGAGATGCGCAGGATTGTCGCAGCTAAATAAAGATGTAGGCAAGCGCGACCCGTCGCCGTTGGGAGACGGGTCGCTTCTTCATGCCATGGGATTGTTGTATGGATAAAGTAATAGTGTTCATTGATAGGATACTTTCATTGCTTGGCAAGGCTCTGGTGGGAGTGCTGGCCTTGGGTGTCATTGTATCGGTGCTGCTTCGGTATGTGTTCTCCATATCTTTCGTGTGGTCTGAGGAAATCCTGACCATGGTGTTCGTGGCCACCACCTTTTTTGGTGCGGCGCTCGGTCTAAGGGAACATGAGCATATCGCGATCACCCATTTTGTCGATAGACTGCCCCGTCCGATGCGACGGATACTGCTGGTGGCCAGCAATGCAGTCATCATAGTGGTCGCTGCTTTTGTATTCTATTACAGCGTGCGGATGATCCAGAAAGTAGGACGGGTTCCTTCTCCTGCGACAGGGATAATCAAAGGCGTGTATTATTCCATGGTTCCTATATCCTTCCTCCTCACCATCTTCTATGCGATTGTGGATAGCATTGGCCAGTTCAAGCCGGTGGTGGCTCCTATGAAGGGCTACAAGGATGATGATGAGCTTCCTGTGGATTCTCTCGGCGGAGGTGTATGATGGAACTTCCCTTGATGTTCATAACATTGGTCGTGCTGTTAGTGGTCGGGGTTCCCATCGCGTATTCGATTGGAGGCTCCGGCATCCTTTACATGCTGCTGACCAAGCCTGTGTTCCTGCTCACCATGCCTCAACGCATCTGGTCGGGAACCGAGAGCTTCATCATCATCGCGATGCCGCTATTCATGCTGACTGGCGAGTTGATGAACCATAGCGGTCTCACCCGGCGGTTGATAAATTTCGCCATGCTCACCGTGCGTCCGATCCGTGGTGGACTTGGCGAAGTGAACGTGGTGGCCTCCATGATTTTCGGCGGGATCTCTGGATCCTCAGTTGCCGATACCTCTGCGCTTGGCAGCATTCTCATCCCCGATATGGTGAAGAAGGGCTACCCAAAAGGGTTCTCAGCTGGTATCACGGTAGCTTCATCTACAATCGGCATGATCATCCCACCCAGCGTACCCATGCTGATGTATGCCATGATCTCAGGTGCTTCAGTCGGGAAGCTGTTCCTCGCCGGTTTGATTCCGGGCATTCTTGTGGGGGTTACCCAGCTGGTGCTCACGTATGTGATTTCGAGAAAGAAGGGCTATCATCCACCTAAAGAGAAGATGGAGTTCAAGGAAGCCCTTAAGATAACAAAGGACGGAACCTTGGCGGTTCTCATGCCTTTGCTCATCATCGTGTCCGTTTCAGGCGGTATCGCCACTGCAAGCGAGTCGGCGGGAATCGCAGTCCTGTACGCGGCGGTTTTGGGCTTTTTCGTCTATAAGGAACTTACTTGGAAGGACGTGGGCAAAGCCCTCAAAAAGACCTTCATGATGACGAGCTCGATCATGATAATCGGTGGCTTCACGATGATCTTCACCTGGATCCTCGCGGTTGAGCAAGTCCCTGCCATGATTGGAAACTTTCTCACGAGCTCAAATATCCCTGGTTGGGTCGTGTTCATTTTCCTTGACGTGCTCATACTTCTTTTGGGAACCTTCCTCGATGTCACACCGTGCATCCTGCTGATTAGTCCCATCCTCCTGCCTGTCATGCAGCAGTTCGGCATGAACGAGCTGCAATTTGGGGCGGTCATCATCGTTGGCTTGGCGATTGGTTTGGTCACCCCGCCTGTGGGCATGTGCCTGAATGTAGCGAGCAAGATCTGCAGAATGCCGATCGTCGATATCTTCAAATCGGCCTTGCCGTTTATCATCTGCAATGTAATAGTATTGGTTCTAGTGACTTTTATCCCCGCGGTCAGTTTGTGGATTCCGGGATTGATGTAAATGAATTTTTAAGGAGTGCATAGATGGAAGTAAGAGAGTATGTGAACTCAGCGTACGCTGAGATGATGGACACCGAGGAGATGAGAAGCAATTTCCTTATCGAGGAAGTGTTCGTGCCGGGGGAGACCACCATGGTCTACAGCCATGTGGATAGGATGATCGCCGGCGGGATAACTCCAATTGAAAGCGCTTTGACCTTACCTGTCGGCAAGGAACTGGGGACCTCCTTTTTTCTTGAGCGCCGCGAGATGGGTATCATCAATATCGGCGGGGCAGGCAAGATCGCCATTGATGGAACCAAATACGCAGTGGGACCCCGGGACGGATTCTATATCGGGATGGGTGCGAAAGAACTAGCCTTCAGCAGTGACGATGCCCAGAACCCGGCCAAGTTCTATTTCAACAGCGCCCCTGCGCATCGAAAGTGCCCCACTAGGCTGGTAACGCTTGCGGACTCGAAGAAAGTCGCATTAGGGACCCCTGAGGAAGGCAACAAGCGGGTGATCAACCAATACATCCACCCTGCGGTGCTGGAGACCTGTCAGCTGGTGATGGGTCTTACCATGCTCGCCCCTGGATCCATGTGGAACACCATGCCGGTGCATACGCATGAACGCCGAATGGAAGTATATCTCTATTTCGATATGCCTAAAGACCGGGTGGTGTTCCATTTCATGGGTAAGCCCGACCAGACCAGACACCTTATCGTCCGCAACGAGCAGGCGGTGATCAGTCCCTCCTGGTCCATCCACTCGGGGGTTGGTACCGGAGCCTATACCTTTATCTGGGGTATGGCAGGTGAGAACCAGACCTTCACCGATATGGATGCAGTACCCATGAACGAGTTGATGTAGGTTGAAGAACCACAGTAAGGAGCTGATTATGATTTTAGATGATTTTAGATTGGATGGAAAAGTAGCGATTGTCACAGGCAGCAGCACTGGTTTGGGCCAGGGGGTCTGCATCGGCTTCGCCGAAGCCGGCGCGGATATCGTAGGTGTGGATTATGTGGATTCGCCCGAGACTAAAAAAATAGTTGAGCTGACGGGTCGCCGGTTTTTGAACATCAAGGCGAACCTGATGACCACCGAACCCATCCAGGGAATTGTGGATGCGGCTGTGTCGCACTTCGGTCATGTGGATATCCTCATGAACAACGCGGGGATCATCCGGCGGGTGGATGCCATCGATTATACCGAGAAGGATTGGGACGAAGTGATGTCGTTGAACAGCAAGACTGTATTCTTTTTCAGTCAAGCGGTGGCCCGGCAATATATCAAACAGGGCACCGGCGGCAAGATCATCAGCGTAGCCTCCATGCTCTCATACCAGGGCGGAATCCGCGTGCCTTCCTATACCGCCAGCAAGAGCGCGGTGCTTGGAGTTACTAGGGCAATGGCCAACGAATGGGCCAAGCACAATATCAATGTCAACGCCATCGCGCCTGGCTATATGGCCACCAACAATACCGCAGCCCTCAGGGCGGATGAGAAGCGCAGCGAAGCGATTTTGGAACGGATTCCCGCAGGTCGTTGGGGATTGCCTTCCGATATCCGCGGAACAGCGGTTTTCCTCGCATCAAGGGCGAGCGACTACATCCACGGCTTCACCATAGCTGTTGACGGTGGCTGGCTTGCGCGCTAGACTTCTGTGAAACCTACAAGGAGGATCAATATGATTTGCGCTTCGATTTCCGATCTCGCCCGCTACAAGGGGCTTTCAAAAAATTTGGATACAGCTATCGACTGGTTGCTGAAGGGCGGTTATGAACATAATCCCGACGGACGGCTGGCGATTGATGGTGACGCAGTGTACGCGATGTTTCAAAGCTACCAATCGAAACTACCGGCAGAGGCCCGTTTCGAGACCCATCGCGCCTACATCGACATCCAGCTGTTGCTATCGGGTGAAGAGCATGTGTATGTACGCGATGTGGCCGGACTGAAAACCGTGACACCTTATACTGTGGATATCGAATTCCAGGAAGTCCCTGTACCCCACCAGTCCCATATCTGCCTGCTCCAGCCGGGTACTGCTTTGATCCTTTTCCCGGAAGACGCACATCGTCCTGGAGTATGCATCGACGGCAAACAGGTGGCTTGTCACAAAATCGTGCTGAAAGTACACGTCTAATCCATTAATCCATTCTTTTACACAAAATCCGGGCTGTCGGCAAAAAACCGACAGCCTTTTCATAGTATACTGTCCTCAACGATTTCCACGGTCCGCTTCTATCTGCTCACACCACAATCTCATATTCGCCCTTGTTTCCTTCCGCATAGTACCTAGCTAGATCATAGGGGGAAAAGATACCGCGGTCTGTGACGACCCCGCTTACCAGGTGTGGCGGGGTGATATCGAAGGAAGGGTAGTATCCTTTGACCCCTTGCATCGCGGTGCGCACGCCCATGGCCTGCAACACGAATTCTGGGTCACGCATTTCGATCTTCACGGTATCTACCGTTGGATGCCCGCTCTCGGGAGCTCCGGTTACAAAATAGGGGATTCCCATGTATTTCGCGACTATGGCGATCTGGAAAGTCCCGATCTTATTCACTATGTATCCATCCTGGCAGATTACGTCGGCCGCCGAAGTGAACACATCGATCTTCTCATTCTGGATGGCGTAAGCCGGCATGTTGTCGGTGATCACTGTGACATCGAAGCCCATGTCCTTGGCCACACTCGCGGTGAGCCTGGCACCTTGGAAATACGGCCTGGTCTCTGCGCAGTAGATCTTCAGGTTGTTGTTGCGGCTGCGCGCCTCTTTTAGCATCTGGCCCACGATCGTCTCGCCAAAACATTGGGTGAGCACCCGGCCATTCATGGGAAACATATCAACCAGATGCTTCGCGATCACACCGATTTTCCGGTAACGGGAGTTGTTGGTGTTGATAGTGTGCTCGACAATCGCATCGCTTACATTTTCACCTGCCATCAGGGCTTTTTCAGCTGCTAAGTAACAGCCTTTGGTGATAAGCGTCATTCTGTCGATAGTGGTGGGACGGGCATGCGAGATGGTATCCGCAGCCTTCTTCAGATACTCCTGCTGATCTTTTTCGGATCTGCCGCGGCACTCGTAGGCAGCCAAGGCCATGCCCATAGCCGCGGCGGTGAAGGGTCCGGCGCTCTGGGTGACCATATCTGTTATCGCTTTGGTGACCTCGACATGATTCTCGCAGACGTGGAACTCTACCTTGGTCGGGTATATCCGCCTATCGAGAATCCGTACTTTCCCTTTTTCATACCAGGCGATATTTTCATATTGCAACATGAAGGCGAGATCTTTATCGGCTCGTTCCATACCATTCCTCCTAGAATAATCTTTTCATCGTGGTGTTCAGATCGAAATTCACTTTCTCGTAATCGTTTGTCAGGTATTCGCCACGCTCATGATCTCCTTGCTGTATCTTATAGAGTACGGGCAATCGATTCAACATATTGTGGAAAGCGAATGGAGATGTGCGAATTGGTTTCATCCACCATACCTCAAATGGGAGCGAGCGGATGCACCCGTTTCCGTTGACAGAGAAGCTATTCGGAGGCACAATACAACAGCCGTCTGAAAGCAGTGGCAGAAGGAGTGTGCATCATGAAAAGTTCCCCCTTGTTGCAGGAGTATCTGCGTAAGACTCCCGTGGAGTCGGTTGATAGCGGATTCATCGCCTATCTCGCCTCCCTCGAACGTGTGGCGCAGGTAGCCCCCCTCGTGGCCTCGCGCATAGTCCAGGAATTGGCCGACCAGCGCTCGCACCTCAAGCTGATCGCAAGCGAGAACTATTCCAGTCTGTCCTGTCAGCTTGCCATGGGCAACCTCCTCACCGATAAGTATGCGGAAGGCTTTCCCTTCCACCGCTTCTACGCCGGTTGCGACAATGTGGATGTCATCGAGGATTTCGCCTGCCGTCAGGCCTGCGCGCTCTTCGGTGCCGAACACGCCTATGTGCAGCCGCATAGCGGAGCCGATGCCAACCTGACCGCCTATTGGGCGATTCTGAACACCCGCATCCAGGTTCCAGCCCTTGAGGAGATCGGCATCACCAATCCCAGCGAGCTTTCCCGCGAGCAATGGGACCTTGTGCGCCACAAGACCGGCAACCAGAAGATGCTTGGCTTGGATTACTACTCGGGTGGCCACCTTACCCATGGATACCGGCAGAATGTATCCGCCCAGATGTTCGACGCCTACACCTACACGGTGGATGAGAAAACCGGCTTGCTGGACTACGATGCGATTGAACGTCAGGCCAACGAGATCCGGCCCCTTATCCTGCTTGCCGGCTATAGCGCTTACCCACGGCTGATCGATTTCGAACGGATGAGCAAGATCGCCCATGCGGTGGATGCGGTGTTCATGGTAGACATGGCCCACTTCGCCGGACTTGTCGCAGGTAAGGTGATGACTGGTTCCTACGATCCCGTCGCTTGGGCCGATGTAGTCACCACCACCACCCACAAGACCCTCAGGGGTCCCCGCGGGGGCATGATATTGTGCAAGAACGCCTATGCAGATGCGGTGGACAAGGGATGCCCACTGGTCATCGGCGGGCCGTTGCCCCATGTGGTGGCCGCCAAAGCCGTGGCCTTCACCGAAGCCTTGGACGATTCCTTCCGTGATTATGCAGCCGGCATCGTACGTAATTCCCGTGCTCTTGCAGCAGCCTGCATGGCAGAAGGGATTCCTGTAGCAACCGGTGGAACCGACAATCATCTCATGCTCCTCGATGTGAGGAAATTCGGGTTGAATGGACGCCTTGCCGAAACCGCGCTGCGCGAATGTGGTGTCACACTCAACCGCAACGCGCTGCCTTTCGATCCCAATGGCCCTTGGTACACCAGCGGCCTACGCATCGGGACTCCCGCCGTAACCACCTTGGGCATGGGTGAGGCGGAAATGGCCGAGATAGCCCGCATCATCGCCTATGTATTGTCGAACACCAAGCCCGCTACCATCACCAAAGGGGATAAAGCCGGACAGCTGAGCAAAGCAAAAGCGATCACTCCTCCCGAAGTGATGAAAAAGGCGATGGCGGATGTGCAGTCGTTGCTTTCACGGTTCGTGCTCTATCCAGAGCTGAACCTGGAGCTGTTGCAAGCAAATTTTTCCATTTAATTTTTCATATAAGCATAAAAGGAGTTGGGAATGAGTAAGATTCCAGCGGAACTTCGCTATTCAAAGGATCATGAATGGGTGCGCTTGGAGGGTGGTCGGGCGATTGTCGGGATTACCGATTACGCGCAGGACTCATTAGGCGAGATCGTGTACGTAGAGCTTCCCTCTGTGGGAGACACCTTCGAGGCCGAGGAAGAGATCGCCAATATCGAATCAGTCAAGGCTGCTTCGGCTATCTACAATCCATTGGCCGGTACAGTCGCCGCGGTGAACGAGGCCCTTGATGGCTCTCCCGAATTGGTGAATCAGGACTGCTACGCGAACCACTTGTATGAGCTTACGGATTTCGAAACCAGTGCCTTCGCCGAGCTTCTGGACGCCCCGGCCTACCAGGCTTGGCTGGACGCGCAAAAGAGCTGACAATCCAAATCCGTTTTATTTCCCCTACGGAGCTGTGGTTTTGGTTCCAGCAACCAAAACCACAGATGCCCCTTTAATGGCGCTAGAATGCAGGTCTACGCAGGTAAATTTATGTCGGAGAAGGAAGCAATTTCGTGCCAGGCACGAATCTGCGGCCTTGCCTTGGGTATCGATACCTTCCGTTGGTGAAGTCGAAGCCTTGTGCATCATCCCCAATTTCTTTGACCTGCAGGGTGCGTAAATTGACACCTTCGCTATTTAATGTCATCATTGCATATGATTGCAATCGAAGCCTGCCTTCCCGATATCCTCACGTACCTTGGACGACAGAATGGTCCCCTTGTGGCGGTGGACTGCGCCTTGATGCCCTATCAACCTGCGCTCGACCTGCAGCTAACCCTGAATCAGGCGGTCCTGGACGGGTCTATTCCCTCGGTCATCCTCCTCGTTGAGCATCCTCCTGTCATCACGCTTGGCATCCATAAGGACCACAATCTCCTACTTTCCTCTCCCGAACTTTTAAATCAGCAGGGGGTTGAGTGTGTTCCCATCCGGCGAGGGGGCGGGAGCACGGCTCATAATCCCGGGCAACTGGTGCTGTACCCCATCGTATCGCTGCCTGCGCTTGGTTTTCGGGTGGCCCCTTTCGTCCACTACCTAGAGCAGGTTGGCATGGATGTCCTACTGGCGGCCGGCGTGGAGGTGCAGCGGCGCAACCGCTATCCTGGCTTGTGGGTTGATGGACGTAAGATAGCTTCGGTGGGAGTCCAGATAACCCGTGGGGTGAGCATGCATGGCATCGCTATCAATCTGTGCAACAACCTTGGCATTTTCGACCATATCATTCCCTGCGGTATCACCGGGGTGGAGATGACCAGCGCTTTGCGTGAGATAGGCTCGTGTCCGCCGATGGCTTATTTGAAGGCTGTAGCGGAACAAAGCTGCTTTCATCACCTTCCACAACAAACAACTGTACCGCCTACAGCCCACAAACCACCCACACTGTCAACCCCATCAACCCCATCAACATCGTCCAAACTCCCTGACCGGCACCATGGAGATACACCCTGATGAGCCCCAACCCAACGCACCCCCATACCCCCTTGCCTCCGTGGATACGAAAACGCTTAGGTTCTGGCTTGCAATACCATGCCACCGAAGGGCTGATCCATACCCTCGGCGTGCAGACCATCTGCACCCAAGCCCGCTGTCCCAATCAAGGTGAATGCTGGGCACGGGGAACAGCGACCGTGTTGATTTTGGGCGAAATCTGCACCCGCAACTGTCCGTTTTGCGCAGTAGCCCACGGCATACCGCTGCCTCCGGACCCTACCGAACCTGACCGGGTGGCACAGCTGACTCAAAAACTAGGGATAAGCTATCTTGTGCTTACCAGCGTCGACCGTGACGACCTTACCGATGGTGGCGCGTCCCACTTCCGCGCGGTGATGCAGGCTTGCCGGGCGGTTGACCCGTCCATGCGATTTGAGATTCTCGTGCCGGATTTCAAGGGTGTTCAACGGGAAGCTCTCGAGATTCTCAGCGATGCCCGACCATTCGTGTTCTCCCATAATGTAGAGACAATCCCAGCCTTGTATCCCAAGGCTCGACCTGGTGGCGATTATCATCGTTCCCTCGCCTTGCTGGAGTTAGCCGCTACCATGTGGCCCGATACTCCCCTAAAGTCCTCCCTCATGCTCGGATTGGGGGAGACCGAGACCCAAGTGCTGGAGGTGCTTGCTGACCTTAGGCGTATCGGCTGCGACCGATTGTGCATGGGACAATATCTAAAACCGACCAAAGATTCTCTTGATGTAGAGGAGTTCGTGACCCCGGAGCGGTTCGCCAGGTGGGCGGACCAAGCCCGCGCGATGGGATTCACTTGGGTGCTGGCCGAACCCTTCGCCCGCAGCAGCTACCACGCGGAGCAATCTGGTGCCAGGCACAAAGTTGACATCGAATAAATACATATATTTAAAAGATATAAGATAAGCTTTTTCCCAAAACAGGCATTTAAAGGGTTTGTAGACGCCATCGGGGCGCAGATTCGTGCCTGGCACCAGATTTACGTTGACGTTCCACTACTATTTAGCTAATTTGAATTAAGTTTAAATACTTGAAAAATAGATGGAGTCTCTATGAAAAAATTCACAATTGTTGTTTTGCTGTCGCTGCTGGCTTTCGCACCTTCTCTTTGGGCAGTATCCAATCCGGATTTCGTACCTTTTGTCGAAACTGAGCAAGGATTGATCTCGATCCTCTCGCACACCTATCAGAACGGGGTGAGCGCGCTTGATCCCGGAACGGATTTTGATTTCCGCAACCAGGGCGGCCAAGAGATTTTGTTCCCCTTCGCCCGTTATACCGTCGGCGCAACAATCGCTCAAAACCACCGGGTATGGTTCACCTACCAGCCGCTGGACATCGTGACGAATGTCGAGTTCAGAGGCGCGGTTGAAGTTGGCGAGGCGTCTTTTGCCGATGGTGAGGCGGTGGAGCTGCGCTATAGCTTCCCGTTCTACCGCGTCAGTTATACCTATGACCTCCTGAACAACCGGGACAATGCCATATTGGGAGTAGGGGTGGTCCTGCAGATCCGCAATGCCTCCATAGTGTTCAAGAGCATTGACAACACAACTGTAAACAGTGATCTGTATATCTCCCAGAATGTGGGCCTCGTCCCTGCCCTTGCAATCTACTCCCAGTACCGTTTCCCATTCGGCCTGGTTCTTACTGCTGATATCGCGGGAACCTATGCTTCCTCCGAGCTCTTCAACGGCGCCGATTTTGAATTCGAAGGTTCCATTCTGGATGCCTCGCTCCGCATGGGATACGAACTGCCCAACGGACTCGAGCTCTTTGGCAATCTGAGGTTCTTCGGGGGCACGGCGAAAGGCACCAGCCAGTATCCAACCGATTCGTGGGCTGAAAGTGAATACAAGTACACCAAGAACAACATCGCCTCCTTGACCGCCTCGGTAGGAGCTACCTGGTATCGCTAGAACATGGAATAGCGTGATACCCCCACGAAGGGAGAGGAAAGTAGACTCCGAGCTTCCAGCACCCACTCAGGACTCGGGCGGCACGGCTTCGCCGTCAGGCCGCTTCGGGGTCCGCTCCCGCTCCCGTCCTTCGGACCAAGCCCTGCGCGTCCTTGCCGCATCGGGAGGTCTGCAGATTCGCAGATTCGTGCCAGGCACGGAATTGCTTCCTCAATTCCGTGCCTGGCACGAATCTGCGGAGTGAGGGGTAAGCGTCTAAGACGATCGAGTCGAGCCTGATCTGAGGTGATTAAACCTAATAAGACGAAGGGGTCGCGACGCATTGGCCAGCGATTCCTTGCGGACAGTATGGGAGCGAGGATAGAAGCGCTGACCAGCCAACAGGCGCGTAGGGGAGGGAGGCGAGCTAGCGATGCCTTCCCATTTCCCCTACCATAAAAACCGATAGACCTAGATGTACTCAATAATCCTTCAATAGGGATTCAGCACTGCGGTCCTATTGGCCGAGTGGGATGGCTAGCCCTCAACGCAGAAAAAATGTGGGAGAAGAAGCAGCATGATGATTCCATTCCTGAGCGGTTTCGCAAGCTTGGGATTGTCAGATTCAAACACTTGTTCTACACTGAGAATCCGTAACACACAGACTAAAAATGGTGTATAGTAGACCGTGTCGCAGGTTCTTTGTACTTGTGACACGTACGCTTGTCAGTAGCCTTCGATTGGAAGTGATTGGTAGATAGGTCGTCGCGATGAGGGTCTCCGTGATATCCTCTTTGCACAAGGCCAAACCTCACCGACGGAGAAGGGACGGATTGGTCCACGTGTTGCTAACTACGAGAGTTCTGTTTAGGAGGCTCTATGATTCCTTACGCCCCTCATACTGATGGGGACCGGCAACGGATGCTGGATTCCATCGGTGTCACCAGTGTGGATGAGTTGTTTGATGATATCCCGCGGTCGATCCGTTATGAAGACACACTTCCCATCGGCAATTCCCTTAGCGAGCACGAGGTCATGCAGCGGCTTACGCAGCTAGCCAGTCGCAATCTGAACGCTGTCTGCTTTTTAGGTGCCGGCTCCTACGACCGCATCATCCCGGCAGCTGTAAAAGCCTTGTCCTCACTCCCTTCGTTCGTCACGGCTTACACGCCATACCAGCCTGAGATTTCGCAAGGGCTGCTCCAGGCGATTTTTGAATACCAAACCATCATCTGCGAGCTCACCGGCATGGATGTCTCCAACGCATCGCTCTACGATGGACATTCAGCAGCCGCCGAAGCCGCAGCCATCTGCCTCGCATCGAAGCGCAAGAGCTCGGTCGTGCTTGCTTCCTCGACGCTGCATCCCTTCACCTTGCAGGTGCTGGACACCTGGGCCAAAGGCACGGATTTTACAGTGGAGCTGATTCCTGAAGCCGACGGTGTCTGTGATCTGGCCGCGCTGCAAACCCAATTGCGGCCTGAAGTCGCAGGAGTCATCCTCCAAAGTCCCAACATCTATGGATTCCTTGAGAATTATGAGGGGCTTGCCCAGCGATTGCATGAGCAGAACGTGATGCTGGTCATCTCCAGCGACCCGCTTTCGCTAGCCCTGCAAAAGAGCCAGGGAGAGTGGGGTGCCGATATCGCCATCGGTGATACACAACCGCTTGGCCTGTCCAGCGCTTTCGGCGGTCCCTCCTGCGGTTATCTGGCGGTACGTAAGGACCAGATGCGCAAGATGCCAGGCCGGATTGTAGGCCAGACCAAGGATTCCCAAGGCAGGAGGGCCTATGTGCTTACCCTTCAGGCGCGCGAACAGCATATCAAGCGCGAACGGGCCACCAGCAACATCTGCTCCAACCAAGCGCTTGCCGCCCTCACCACCACCATCCATGTCTCGTTGGTAGGTTGGAACGGCATGGTTGAAGCGGCCCGGCAGAGTTTGGACAAAGCCTCCTACCTTGCGAAGTCCCTCACCGGGTTATCCAAAGTGGCGCTCGCCTGGGACAACCCCTTCTGGTGCGAATTCCCCTTGCGCTTCTCAAGTGCCGAGGTTATGGAGCATTTTCTCGCAGAATTAAAAAAGGAAGGGATTCTTGGTGGAGTGCGGCTTGGCCAGCTCACCAAGGAAACCGACGATGCGGCCATCCTGCTGGTCGCGGTGACTGAGAAACGGACGAAGTCCGAGTTGGACCGGTATATCGCAGTCGCGAGGAGGGTGCTGGCATGATGGAAGCTCTAGTGTTCGACCTATCCCATCCTGGACGCCAAGGTTATGTCTATCCTCCCTGCGATGTCCCATCAAGCGCTGGCTTGCATGGTTCTCTCGCCCGGGTCAGCCCCGCTAGTCTTCCAGAGCTTTCGGAGCTGGATGTGGTCCGGCATTTCTCCCGCCTTTCAAATCTGACTTTCGGAGTGGACTATGGCATGTATCCGCTGGGATCGTGCACCATGAAGTACAATCCGAAGGTGAATGAGCAGACCGCCTCCTTGCCGGGTTTCACCTCCATCCATCCCCTGCAGGATGAGGATACGGTGCAAGGTGCCTTGGAGCTGATGCACTCGCTGCTGGAAAAGCTCTCGGTGATCACCGGCATGGCCTGGGGCACCCTGCAACCCTCCGCTGGCGCCCATGGCGAATACACCGGACTCAAGATCATGCGGGCCTACCACTTGGCCAAGGGTGATGTGAAGCGTTCCCGCATCATCGTACCAGTATCGGCCCACGGGACCAATCCCGCCTCCGCCGCCCTGAATGGCTTTTCCATCGTCGAAGTCCCTACCGATAAACGGGGGCTGGTGGATGTGGCTATCCTCAAAGGGCTGCTGGACGATACGGTGGCGGGCATCATGCTCACCAATCCCAACACCCTAGGATTGTTCGAACGTGACATTAAAGAAATCGCCGCTTTGGTTCATGCCGCCGGGGGGCTTTTGTACTACGATGGCGCCAATATGAACGCTATCCTTGGCAAGGTGCGGCCGGGCGACATGGGTTTTGATGTGGTGCATCTCAACCTCCACAAAACCTTCTCCACTCCACACGGTGGTGGCGGACCAGGCGCTGGCCCGGTGCTGGTGGCTCCCGCCTTGGTTCCCTATCTTCCCCGCCCTGACATAAAGAAAGTGGGGGATACCTACGAGTTTGATTGGTCCTCCAGCCTGTCCATCGGAAAAGTCGCCGCCTTCTGGGGCAATTTCCTGGTGCTGGTGCGCGCCTACACCTATATCCTCCGGATGGGTGGCGATGGTCTGCAAGGCGCCTCCGAGCTCGCGGTTCTGAATGCCAACTATCTGCTCTCTCGGCTCAAAGGTATCTATGACCACCCGTATGGCGGCATTTGCAAGCATGAGTTCGTGCTCTCGCTGGAATCCATGAAGGAGCGTACCGGCGTGACCGCGCTGGATATCGCCAAGGCCCTGCTGGACAACGGCTACCATCCACCCACAATCTATTTCCCGATGATTGTGCATGAGGCCCTTATGTTCGAGCCCACGGAATCCGAGTCCATGGAGACGATCGATGAACTGGCGGATGTGATGGTCGCTTTGGCAACGATGGCGGTTGATGATGCCGGCCAGCTGAAGCAGGCTCCTGTCACAACGGTGGTGGGGCGGGTTGATGAGGTCTTGGCCGCGAAAAACCCCGTTCTCAGGTGGCTTCCTGCAACTATTTGACGTTAGCTGACATCGGCAGAACCTTAGACTGCCCGTATCAAAACCCTGATGCGAGGCAGTCTTTTCATTCCCGAGCATTCCCGAGCGAATGCCGGGAAAACAAGGTGAAATACTTCGTCTTTGACCGGGAAAGGAAGGGAAGCCTCAGAGGGGTATTGTGAACTTTCATAGCTCAAAGGTAGGTCTTTGGATGGATGCTTTGAAGACGGATGTGTTGGTGATAGGAAGTGGCTTGGGAAGTCTGACTGCGGCGGCTTTACTGGCCAAGAAGGGTATTGCAGTGACCGTGCTGGAGCAGCACTTCCAGCCAGGAGGTTCCTGTGGAGCCTTCCGCCGTCTGGGACGTACTTTCGACCAAGGAACCGCCATGATGTTTGGCTTTGGCGAGCAGGGCTTCAACCCCCACCGGTTTGTGATGAACGAGCTGGAGGAGCCTATCAGCGTCATCAAACACCAATACCTCTATAAACTGAACTATGCTGGCACTCCCATCATCTTCCATAGCGATATGGAGGCATTCTTTGCACAATTGGCGCAGCTTTTTCCAGATGATATGGATGGTATCCGCGCATTCTACCGCTATATCGGCGATTTGTACTTCAACGTCATCACCGCTGCCCCCATCTGTGTCGCTCCCTCTGAGATTCCAAAATCGCAAGGAGCCCGGATGTTCGTGCGCCACCCGCTACGCAATCTCAAGTTGTTCTCGCTTTTCTCCAAGAGCGCGGGCGACCTGATGCGGCGTTTTGTTACTTCGGAGAAGGTGATTGAGTTCTTCAACAAGCTCACCTCCACCTATTGCTATACCCTGTTGGACGAAACCCCCGCTATTCTTGCAGTCACCATGTTCATGGACAACCATTTCGGTGGCAGCTACTACCCGGTGGGCAGCACGCAGCAATTACCTGGGAAGCTGGAACGCGCGCTGGAACGCTTGGGGGGCGAGATCCGCTACAATGCCAAGGTAGTCGAGATTTTGTTCAAAGAAGGGAAGCCGTGTGGCGTGGTTGCCGAGACTCCTGAGGGCATGGTTCACTTCGAAGCCAATTCAATCATCTACGGAGGAACCTTGTTGAATTTCCATACCAAGCTGGTGCCTCCCGCCTATCGTGACCCACAGAAGGTCGAGTGGGTCCGCAACCTGAAGATGACCTATCCCAGCGTGGTTCTCTATTGCATAGTGCCCGACCATATCCTGCCCGTAGGGACTCTGCCCATCGAGATGATGGCGGACAATCCCCATCATTTGGATGAGAAAGAAGTGACGATGTACGCCTTCTCGTTGGCCGATCCTTCGCTATGCCAGCCTGGCGAGCATGTGGTCATGGCTATCGGGCCTTCCCTGGATAAATGGCCGGAGGCTGATGACCATGCCTATCATGAAACGCTTTACCTAGCGCAAAGGGAACTGGAGAAGCAGCGCTTGCTGGAGGTGATGGAATTCCATTTCCCAGGATTCAAGGCCTCCGTCCGTTACGCCACGGTAGCCACCCCCACCACGATCGAACGCTTTACCTTAAAGAACCGCGGGTGCGTTGCAGGTCCGAAGCAATCCATGGGGCAAGACCTGCTGAACCGTCAGCATGCAAGTAGCGAATGGCCCAATGTCTTCTTCTGTGGTGAGGCAACCGTGATGGGCACCGGTAGTCCCGCTGTCACTATTTCTGGAGTTAGCGCGGCGAATATGGTTCTGAGACAACGAAAACTAAGCGAATATCGATGGAAACCGCCTGTTCGGGATATCGTTGAGACCCTGGATGCCCACGCTCCCGCAGTCCGTTATGATTCCCCAACGAAGCGAGAGGAGCGGAAGCAGTATGCTGGTTCCATTCCCGAGCGAGTGCCGGGAAAGCAAGGTGAGATACCCCACCCATTGGGTGCGGAAAAGGAGGCTTTGCCTCCGCTTTCCAGGGCTTGCCCTGGGGGTATTGATACCTTTCATGCCCATCACCGGCCGCTCCCGTCCTTGAACATGATGAGCGATCCCACCGAGATAGCCTTGCACGATGCCGCTTCAGCCTGTCAGTGGTGTGATCCTGCAGCCTGCACCTACGCATGTCCAGTTGCTTTCGACATCCGGGGAATCCTGCGTCGCCTGGAATGTGGGAACACCCTCGGGGCGTACAAACTCATCTCCCGCACCCCCGAGGAGCGCGCCAAGCTACCCTGCCTGAATTGCGCGGCCCCCTGCGAAAACTCCTGCCTCAGAAAAGAATTCGACCCGCAAGGAGTCTCGATCAGGGCAACGCTGTTGAAGCTTGCGCAGCTTGCGCAGATTCGTGCCAGGCACGAAATTGATTGATCAAGTTCGTGCCTGGCACCAAAGTTTTACTTTGGAATGAATATCATCCCTGATAAGGCGGATGCCTGCAAGTTTTTCTTCGTCGGTACCCTGCAATGCGCTTGGATCGGGGAAGCTCCAGTGCATGCGGATCGCTTTTCCTGGAAAGGTGGGACACCGTTCGGCATTGCTTTCATCACATACGGTGACGACATAGTCAAAGCGTTCACCACGTTTGACATATTCGAACGCTTTTTTGGCATAGTGGCCATCCATCGATATGCCGATTTCCTCCATAGCCTTAACCACCAAGGGATTGAGCGTACCGGCTTCCAGTCCAGCGCTATGGACTTCAAAGCGGTCTGAGGCAAGATGCCGTAAGAAAGCTTCAGCCATCTGACTACGGCCTGAGTTGTGGATACAGATGAACATGACTCGTTGTTTTTCCATGCGGTAGACCTCGCTTATCTGAAAGATAACCAAAATTCATGAGGAAATTGTTAAAATATTCAAAATTCCTTTTTTTACGGAGCCTGGGGATATTCTATCAGACCAAGAAAAAGCGGTAGTCCTGTCTTGGTATCCATGATTCCATAGAAGAAAGGTGTATCGAAGACCAAGGTGACACCATTGAAGGCCATGGAGGTCAACTTCATTATCACAGCAGTCGCTGCTGCAGCCTCCGTTCCCTTCTCATCCACGCGGATGTAAGTCTTGTGGATTACATCTCCGATGAACAGATCCTTGGTTCCTTGGGCACTCATCGCCGAGAAGTCCGCCCGGCTTGCGATAAACGCGTCTTTCATTCCCATGCTGCTGAGTTCGTTCACCAGGCTGTCTTCGTAGGTGGCCTCGAATTTGGGAATCGAAAGATCAACCTGGGTTAAAGTGGGGTTGGACACCATGGTCCTGATATCGCTGATGAAAGACTGCGGTTTACGTTCTTCCAACCATTCCTGGATATTCGATCGATCGTCAGGCATGAGGGCAAAAAACACAAAGCGCGAATCCGCATATGGCAACGCGATTCCTTCGGCGTTCTGGCCCTTCACATAGGCCATGGTACCCACCATACTCATGAAGGCTGTGGTGATATCCCCGGCTGGAGTATAGAAGGTGCGGTCGTAGGTGTTATCGGGTTCGAACGCAGTGGCCCAGTCGGAAAGAAAATAGACCGTGTTGATAAGGACCATGGGTGAATCAGGCTCGAGGCTCTCCACGATTTTCTTTATAGTCCCTTTGGTAGCATCGGCCACCCATTTGTTGATGACTTCCAAAGCCCCGGCGTCCGCAAAATCCAACTTGCGTACCCCTGCGGTGAAGTAGTCTTTGTTCGTTTGCAGGAAATCCTCGGAAGGTGAGTAGCGCTGGTCAAACCAAATGGAGTCGGCGATTGAAATTGTGGTGTGTTTTTCTTTGGAGATGATGGAATTCAACCAATAGCGGCTTGCAGCATTGATATCCTGGATTCCAAGCTTGGGGTCCCCCAGCGCGGTGAGCATCCCATATGCAGTATCGCCACGGGCGCCATTGAGAGTCATCCCGAGGGCTAGGTGAACTGAAAGAGGAGATATGAGAAGATTCCGTTCCGCAGTAAGTGACTTTCGGAGAAGCTCGAGTGCGAAACGGTCGAAAGCTGCATCAACCGCTGGGTTCGCGGCGGCTATTGACTGCTCACGCTGCGAAGATTTGATCCCTTTCATGAGGTCTACAGGCTTAAACGGAGCATTCTCCTGCAAGCCCCGGGTGAATATCGTCAAGGGGATAAGGAGCATGATGATGCCAAGTGATATCCAACGTTTCATAGCACGACCTCCTAAAATCAATCGAAGACAATCCATATTCATCACCTTCGTGGTCCGTACACTATAATCCTTTAATTTCCTTCGGTTCAAGCGGTGTGTGGCGGCGTTCGTGTCGGATCGGATATCTCAGATATCCTCTTCTCCTTGGCCTAGCCACGCTCCGCTTCCACTCGAAGGCAACGGACAAGTTTTAGAGTGTACAGACCACTAGCGCGAAAATACCAAACACGCAAGTCTAGCAAAAGGCTCATAGTGGGTATACACTGCCCTTCAAACGGGAGAGAACAGAATGCAATCCACTTTGACACGCACGCAGAATATCGTCCAGGCTGTGAAGTTCACCTTGTTTTCCGCAGGTGCGGGAATCATACAGATTGTGGTATTCACTATGGCTTTTGAACTTGTCAGACTCCCAAATCGCTTGAGCTACTTTATCGCGTTGGTCTGCTCAGTGCTTTTCAATTTCACCGTCAACCGCGCTTTTACGTTTAAATCAGCGAAAAACGTCCCAATGGCAATGCTTATGGTCGCTGCATATTATGCGGTCTTCACGCCGCTTTCCACGTGGTGGCTGGACCCGCTTGTCGCCTTAGGCATCAACGAATACATAGTGCTCATCGGCACCATGCTGGTGAATTTCGTCACCGAGTTCCTCTATTGCCGCTTCGTCATCTACCGTGGCGCGATCAACACAAACCGGCTGGGACTAGAGGAAGAGCGTCGGCTGCGGGAAACCGGTAGAAAATGAATGCTGGCTAATGTTGTCACCAATGAGAAATCCCCTGCTTGCAGATGTCCGTTATTGTGGTTCCTGAGAGAGCTCCGAAAAAAGGCTTTTCAGCATTCCCCGTACATCTTTAAGGTAGCGGCTATGAAGGTTTTCCTAAGGAATTCTTTTAAACCAGTACTTTTTAGAAGGCTTCCCTGCAACCCCGGCTGTTCTGCCGCCACCGCCACCGCCACCGCCACCGCCACCGCTAACGCTACCGCCACCGCTACCGCTACCTCCACCTCCTTCTCAAAAAGGATTTGCCAAGCCGTCTGAACAATAGTATGCTTTTGGATATGAACACCATATTGATCAAAGACGGACTATTGGTTGAATCGGATCGCTCATGGAGAGCTGATTTATTGATTGAAGGGGAGACCATCGCGAGGATCGCCCCGGTTATTGAGGAATCCGATGTCCCTATAGGTACGGAGATCGTTCACGCTGAGGGTTTATGCGTGCTGCCGGGATTGATCGACGCCCATACCCATTACCATCTCGTATCCCGAGGTACGGTCACCGCTGACAGTTTTATCCAAGGTAGTAAGGTCGCTGCGTATGGTGGGGTCACCACGGTGATTGATTTCGCCGATCATGACAAAAACAAGCCTCTGGCTGCTGCCGCTCAAGAACGGATCGCCGCGATGGAGCAGGAGATGGCGGTGGATTTCGCCTTGCATCAAGGTGTCTATGGCATCCCAAATGATCTTATCCCTCAACTTGAAGTGCTGAAGGCCACAGGAATCACCACTATCAAGATTTTCACCACGTATAAAAATGCCGGCTATCTTATCGAGATGGAGGGCTTGAAAGAGCTATTCGCAGCGTGTAAAAAGCTGAAGCTTCTGGTGAGCGTGCATTGTGAAGACGATGCGTTGATAGAAGAGGCGGAAAAGAAACACTCCGGTCGATTCGCTCCCAAAGACCATGCCGACCTCCGGCCGGCCGAGGCTGAATACCGTGCGATCAAGCATGTGGGTAAGCTTGCAGGGGAGCTGGAGATGCCTATCTACATCGTGCATCTTTCCTCTGCGCGAGGTATGGACGCGGTTCGTGAACTGAGGGAAGCCAAAGTCCAGGTGGTGGTGGAGACTACTCCGCATTACCTATTGCTCAACAGGGAAAAGCTGGAAGGTAAGGATGGCTCGCTGTTTGTGATGACACCGCCCTTGAGGAAGCTGATGGACAACCGAGTGCTTCAGGACGCCCTGGTCGCGCGGGAGATCCAGGTGGTGGCTACCGATCACTGCGCGTTCACCAAGGAGCAGAAACTTGCTTCGCAGGATTGCCGGACTATCTACCCAGGTATACCGGGAACCGAAGAACTGCTGCCGACTGTCTTTTCCTTCGCGGTGGCCTCTGGACGCATGTCGCTGTCGCAGATGGTGCGGTTGCTTAGCACTGGACCGGCTCGGGCTTTTGGCTTGTATCCGCAAAAAGGGTCCCTGCATGTGGGGACCGATGCCGATATCGTGTTGTTCGACCCTGAGGACAGCTGGACAATCAGTGCGGAGAACATGCATTCAGCTGCCGGTTATTCCGTGTATGAGGGGTTCAGGGTCATGGGCAAGGTGGTGATGACCTATCTGAGAGGGCGGTTGATCATGGGCGACGAGGTGTACCTTGGAAAGCCAGGGGAAGGCCGGTTCGTACCTGCGGAGACCTCGTCATCATACAAATGAGTTAGCGATCCCGTGTTATAGGCCATAAAAGGCCATCAAGATTTCAAAATTTCAAAGATGGTTCTTACAAAGAAACAACCGCCATGGTTCGCGTGACGGCTGTTTCTTTCACTTTTTAACAATGTACATCGAGCGGATGACTATCTCCACCAAACGGTCGGGGAGGAATTTCTTTGCCAGCAAAAGCAGGCGGTATCCGATTCCCACCACACTGCGAATCGGCGGGTTGCGCCGGACTGCGATTCGCAATGCCAGTTTTGCGACTTTCGTGGGGCTGGCTCCGTTTATCTCGTCATGCTCCATCTTTTTTACTGCCAGCAAGGCTTTTTCAACATAGGGAGAACCTGGGGGAAGCACCATGACGCGTTGCTGGGTAAAGGCGGTGGCGGTGTCGCCTGGCTCCAAAACAGTTGCGCGTATGCCAAACGATCGACCTTCCATCCTTAAGGCTTCGACATAGGCTTCGAGTGCGAATTTCGAGGCGCTATAATGGCTTTGGAATGGAATGCTTATACGTCCTGCAATCGATCCAACCACCAGGACCATCGAAGGTCCACGACCACGCATCAGGGGAAGGGCATGCCTGTTCACGCGTAACACGCCAAAGTAATTGGTCTGGAACTGGCGCTCCGCCTCGGCTTGGGGCGTGTCTTCCGCCGCCCCGCCAATCCCCCAGCCGGCACAGTGGATGATGGTGCCAAAACCTTCGCCAGTCTCCTTTTCAATCTCATTCCAGATGGTTTGGATACCATTGGCGACCGATTCCTCGCTCGTAACATCCATAGTGCGAAGGCGGATTGCGGGTGGAAGCTCGTGGTTGGCCTTGCCAGAACGGGACACTCCCCAAACGTGAAAGCCCTTTTGCGCGAAAAGCAAGGAAATGGCGAGTCCTATGCCAGAACTCGCCCCGGTGACCAAGACATTTTTCCCATAGGTGAAAGTCATACGGTTTTCTTTTTCTGCAGTAAGTCGCGGATTTCAGTAAGGAGGACGATATCAGCCGGAACCACAGGTTCTGGGGCCGGAGCTTGGGCCGCAGCGGTTGCGGCTTCTTCCTGTTTTTTGGCTTTCTCCAGCTTCTCCCTAAAGGAATTGAAGGTGCGTACAATCATGAACACCACAAAGGCGATTATGAGAAAGTCGATGACATTTTGGAGGAAATTACCATAGGTGAGGGCAAGTTCCGGCCGCTCCACCGTCGCTTTCCGGATGATGATCCGCAGGTGGGTGAAATTGACTCCCCCAACGATCGCACCGATAAGCGGCATGATGATATCGTTCACCAAGGATTTTACAATTGCGGTGAATGCCGTTCCGATGATGATTCCGACGGCAAGATCCATCACATTTCCGCGTGATAGGAATTTTTTGAACTCTTGTATGAAACCATTCGACTTTGCCATTTAAGCCTCCTTCTCAAACTTATCCGGTGTCGATAGGATACCGATGGGAAGATTGTACCATGCCGTGATGGTTCAGTACAGCACGAACAGTTCACGAACAGTTTCAGAGTTTGTTCCGTGTTTGTGATAACCCCTGTATATCGTCCAATCGGCCTACCGTCGCTATTTGCTGCCAACCACTAGTTCGAATTCCCTCTGAATGGCTTTCGATGGAGCTTTTGTAACAAGGCTCACCATGAGAATGCAAAGGCCTGAGAACAAGAAGGCAGGGAGGAGCTCGTAGATCCCCCACATGCCGCCCAGCGGGGCGATGACATTTTTCCATACCACCACACCAAGGAACCCGGACAGCATCCCAGCTACAGCACCGGCGAAGTTCGTCCGGTTCCAGAACAACGAGAACAGCATGAGCGGCCCAAAGGCGGCGCCAAATCCTGCCCAAGCATAGGAGACGATGCCGAAGATGGATGAATTGGGGTCGGTTGCAAGGAAGGCTCCGATAATGGCCACCACAATAATAGTAGCGCGTGATATCCACAACACCTGCTTGTCGGTAGCGTCTTTTTTCAAAACACCCTTGAAAAAGTTCTGCGAGATGGCTGAAGAGGTTATCAAAAGCTGAGAGTCCGAAGTGCTCATTGTCGCGGCCAAGATACCTGAGAGGATGACTCCGACCAATACCACCAGCACTCCGGAGTACTGGCCAAGGATCTGGGCCATCACGATGAAGATGGTTTCGGCTCTGGCTGTGGTGCCATTCGCAGCGACACCATCAAGCAGGCTGGGGACTGCTACGACTCCTACGATACCGATCAATACCGCGGCGAATAAAGAGATGACAACCCAGATCATCGCGATCCGGCGGGAATTCCCTAGTTGTTTGGCATCCCGGATGGCCATGAAGCGCAGCAGGACGTGAGGCATGCCGAAGTAGCCAAGCCCCCAAGCCATGGATGAGATTATCTCGAGGAAGGAAACCGGGGTCGCGGCTCCTGTGGCCCGGTTATAACTTGAGAACAAGCTGGCGAAGCCATCCATCGAACCGAGGGTTTCCCCAATCTGGCTAAAACCACCGGCCTCTATCACACCGACGATCAAGATGATGATGAGTGAGAAGAACATCAGGGTGCCTTGCATGAAGTCTGTGGTGCTTTCGGCTAGGAATCCACCAACGATAGTATAAAGAACCACGACCACCGCTCCAATGACCATCATCAGGGTGTAGTCGAAACCGAATAGGTTGTTGAACAACCGGCCCAGAGCCGCGAAGCCGGAGGAGGTGTAGATGATGAAGAAAAAGAATATGATGACGGCCGCTATGGTCATGAGGACGCGCTTGCTATCGTGGAACCGATTGGAGAAATAGTCCGGGAGAGTGATGGCGTTGCCGGCGAGGTGGCTGTAGTTGCGAAGCCGGTAGGCGACGAAACGCCAGTTGAACCAGGTGCCCACTGCCAAACCGATGGCGGTCCAGCCGGCGCTTGCGAACCCGGTAAGGTATGCGAGTCCAGGCAAACCCATGAGGAGCCAGCTGCTCATATCCGAGGCTTCGGCGCTCATCGCGGTCACCCAAGGACCTAAGGACCTTCCACCGAGGAAAAAATCTTCTGTATTCTTGTTGCGCTTGCTATAGAGAAGTCCGACAGTAACGACCAAGCCCATGTAGACCACCATGCCGATGAAGGCGATGGTCTTTTGACCAGCGGAGAGGATTTCGAGATTCATGGTATGCTCCCTGAATAAATTTTTTGAATTTTAATCGATTTGACCGGCAATGTACAAGGATTTATGCATTTTTATGCAACTTTATACTGATTCCATAACATGTGGGGATGTTCTGGGAGAGCCTGTTGATAAGGATGGTTGGTGAAGATCGCAGATTCGTGCCTGGCACGAAATTGCTTCCCCCGGGGGCATCAATTTCGTGTGGAATTGGTTCCTGGGAGAGCTTGGAAAAACGACCAATCAGTGTTTCGAATGCCTCTTCTAGGCCTCTAATTTAAAGGTCTTTACAAATATTCACCAAATAATTAAGACTTTTTCGGAGGCCTCCTTGGAATCAGCTCCACATTGAAGATATTAAAGTCTGAAAAATTTCTCTTTACAGATAGGGGATTATGACCGTATCATGACAGTCAAATTCCGGGACATCGGTTATGCAGGACGGGAAGCCTGGTCAATGTCGTTGACATTAAACCGCTGTTGTTTCTTTCGATACTGAAAAGATCGAAGCTAACTGCAGGACGGAGGCCTGGAATTGTGATACCCAATCACCGTTAGCATCCTCATCACTCTCAAATTCCACGGAGCAGTCGCCGCAGGACGGGAAGCCTGGTGCCAAACGCGTATGACGCCGTTGACGCTCTACAAAATTCGACAGGATACTGTCCACGGGACGGGAAACCCGGTTCGTCTAGCAAGACAGGCGTATCCATATTTTGTGGTATTGGGAGCAACTTATGGAAAAAACAGTTCAGAATCTGAAGGACCTGATCCGTGCCGGACTCGGAAAGGTTCCAGCGCATTTGATTGTACGAAATGGCAATCTTGTCAACGTCATCACACGGGAGATATATCCCGCTGATGTCGCGGTCTATAAAGACACGATTGTCGCTATCGGTGATGTCTGTGGTTATGAAGGACCGCAGACCGAGATCATCGATGCTACCGGCAGATACCTTGTTCCAGGGCTTATCGACGGACATCTGCATAGTGAATGCAGTAAAATGAGCATCACCAGCTTTGCCAAAGCCGTGGTGCCCTCGGGAACCACCAGTATCGTATCCGGCTTGGACGAGTATATCTCCGTCTCAGGTCTGGAAGGGTTGCAGGAGGTTCTCCAGGAAATGAAGCAAAGTCCGCTGAAAGTCTTCTGGGGCGCCCCTTTCAAGACACCCTATACTTTTCCAGTCTCCACCGTAGCGTTCAATTTCACCCCAGAGGTCCACGCCAAAGTCCAGCAATGGCCCGAATGTTTCGGTGTGTGGGAAACCGTCCGCGAATTCATCCAGGAAGAGGATGAGGATACCTTAGGCGCGATCGCCGAGGCCGCGAGGAACCGCCTGCCTGTGTTCGGCTGCGCCCCTATGGCCCGCGGCAAGGAGCTGAACGGCTATCTCTGCGCAGGTATCCGTCTGGATCACGAGAGCTATGACCACCAGGAGGTGGTGGAGAAGCTCCGCAACGGTATGTACATGATCATCCGGGAATCCTCTGTGACGCATTTCCTTAAGGAGAACATGCGTTCGGTCACTGAGGTGAATCCGGCGTTCGCCCGGCGGGTGAGTTTCTGCACCGACGATGTCACCGCCACCGATGTGCTCACCAAAGGCCATGTCGACCACTTGGTCCGCCTTACGATTGCTGAAGGGGTTGATCCCCTCACCGCGATTCAGATGGCGACCATCAACAGTGCCGAAGCCTATCGCATCGACCACCTTGTGGGTTCGATCTCGCCGGGTAAGCTGGCCGACATCCTCATCGTCGACAATCCCACCAACTTCAAGGTTGAGCAGGTCATCAGCAACGGAAGACCCGTGGCGAAAAATGGCCGCCTGTCGTACGAGCTGAAGGCTCCAAAGCGAAGCGCTGTCCTGCATGCCTCCATGAAACGAAGCCAGGTGACTGCCGAAGACTTCAATTATCGTGTGGGTATCGAGCAGGGGACTGCAAAGATCCTGGCGATGGAAGTGAAAGGTCCCTTCGTCCGCAAACGTCGAGATGTGCTGCTGCAGGTGAAGGACGGGATTGTCCAGCCTGATTGCGCGCAAGATGTCCAGATGGTATCGGTGCTCGAACGATTTGGACGCAATGGCAACCAGTCACTGGCTTTCTGCTCAGGTTGGAACCTGCAACGGGGGGCGATGGCTTCATCAGCTGCCCCGGATGACAACAACATCATCTGCATGGGGACGAACGCACAGGACATGGCGTTGGCCGTGAACCATCTTATTCTGCAAGGCGGAGGACAGGTGGTGGTGGATGATGGCGAGGTTCTCGGGTTCCTATCCCTGCCTGTGGGAGGGATTGTTTCCGATCTTGAGCCTGCGGAAATCGCTTTGCGTGAAGAACTGCTCACGGCTGCGGCAAGGAAGCTAGGATGTGAGCTTCCAGACCCCCTCATGTACATGTTCTTCCTTCCGATCACCGCGATTCCGGATTATGCCATCACTGATGCGGGCCCGATCGACTGCATCGCCCTGACCACCTTCGACCCGGTGCTTGAGCTTCATCAATCGTAAAAAAGGAGTGTCTTATGAACGTTTCATTGAATCAGCGAAGCTGGTTTCGCTCTGGCGATATCGGCGGAATCGTGTACTCATATTTTGGCAACATCATCAACTTCATTATCATCGCGTTCGCTTTGAAAGGAATCGGCTGGCCGGATGAGCTCATCTACGGCAGGGTGCTCCCCGGACTTGCGATCGGCCTCATGCTAGGGGGATTCATCTATGCCTGGCAGGGGTACCGGCTGCAGAAGAAGACGGGCCGGCAGGATGTCACCGCGCTTCCCTCAGGGGTCTCCACACCCACGATGTTCGTCTATCTGTACGGCATCATCTACCCGTTGCATTATGCCGGACTTGACCCGAACACCGCTTGGATGGCTGCGACCGCGGCTTGCTTCATCGGTGGTTTCATCGAAATGCTTGGCGGTTTCATCGGGCCGTTCATCCGCAGAGTCATCCCGCGGGTAGCTATGCTCGGCACCGTGGCTGGTATCGGTTTGGTCTGGATGGCAACCGTAGGCTTGTTCGAGGTGTTCCACGACCCGATTCTCGGCTTGCCAGTGGTGTTGATCGCAATCATAGGACTTATCGGTGGGTATGTGTTCAAGAAAAAGATCCCGATGCTGCTGGTGTCGGTGGTGTTCGGTATCGTCTGGGCCTTCGTGCTTGGACGGGTACAGGTGGATACCTCCACTATTGGAATCGTGACTCCGTATTTCGCTGTCCGCGAGGTATTTGAAGGATTCAAGTACATCATACCGTTCCTCGCCATCATCATCCCTATCGAGGTGTACAACTTCATCGAGACCATGGACAACGTGGAATCGGCGATAGCAGCTGGGGATAACTACAATGTAGGTCAGACCCAGATCATCGACGGTTGCGTCACCATGGCTTCAGCTCTATTCGGTGGAATCATCCCCAACACCGTGTGGCTTGGGCATGCGGGTTTGAAAAAGGCCGGTACCGGGATCTCCTATTCATGGATTTCAGGAATTCTGTACGGCGCTTCCGCATTTTTCGGAGTGTATGGGTTGATGAACTCGGTGATGCCTCCGGTGGTCGCATCCATCACGTTCCTTTGGTGCGCGATGCTTATGGTGGTGCAGGCTACCACCGATGTCCCACGCCGCCATGGTGCGGCGCTGGCGATCGCGCTGGTTCCCCATCTGGCTGATGTCCTATACACGTACGTTCGCGACGCGCTTGGTTCCACGGGAGTGTATCTTGAGGAAGCGCTCACAATGAATAGTTCAGATGCGATTTCCCAGGCGATGATCGAATATGGGGTTGCCTGGCGTGGTATCGCCGCCATGCGGCATGGTGCGATTCTGTCCAGCATCCTCTGGGCTACGATTGTCGTGTTCATTGTCGACCGACGGCTGAACAAAGCTGGAATCGCGTTCCTCGTGGCAGCTGGACTGGCCTACTTTGGCTTCCTCCACTCCCCATCTCTGGTGGTTGGCTTCAACACGATGAGCTTTCCGTACGCGGTCGGCTATCTCATCTGCGCTGGTGTGTGTTTCTTCTTCCATGCAAGCCATAAAACGCTCATGGATGTCCCCCGTCGTTACGATTATGTGTAGGAGGAGATAGATATGGACGTGAAATGTGTGCGTGTGCTGCGACCTTATGAGGGTGTGGATTCCTCAGAACGGGTGATTTATATTGATGAAGATGCGAAATATTCCCTCATCCGGGAGTGGGGCAGCAAGGTGATGGTCCGTGGCCGCTTTGATGCCAAGGATGTGGTCATCAGACCGTTGAAGGAGTTTGACCAGCAGGGCTTCATCGCCCGGGCAAGCCAGACTGTGATCGACGAACTGTACATTGAGTACGGTGAAGAGGTACAATTGATTTGATGGATAGGAATAAAATGCGTCATTTGATCGATGTGGCGGCGGGACGGAGTCCCGCTGACCTTGTGATCAAGAACTGCAAGGTGGTTGATGTCTATGGTGGAACCATCATCGCGGGGGACATCGCGATTGTGGATGGTGTGGTCGCGGGGATTGGCGATTACGAAGGGCGGCAGGTATTCGATGCGGGCGGACGGTTCGCAGCCCCCGGATTCACCGATAGCCATATCCATATCGAGTCCTCGTATGTGACTCCCGAGGAGATTGGCCGGCTGTTGGTGCCGCACGGTGCGACCACCATCATCGCCGATCCCCATGAGATTGTGAACGTGTGCGGTCTCGCTGGTCTGGACTACATGCTTGAGGCTGCGCGCCATACGGTGCTCGATATCAAGTTCATGATTCCTTCTTGTGTGCCGGCGACGCCGTGGGAGCATGCTGGAGCGATAATCGATGCCAAGGCGATCGAGAGCAGGATCGACAATCCCCAGATTCTCGGACTAGGCGAGTTCATGAATTTTCCCGGGGTGGTGGCGGCTGACGATGCGGTTATGGACAAGCTTCTTGTGGCCCATCGGGCAGGTAAGTTGATCGATGGCCATAGTCCGTCGGTACAGGGCAGGGACCTGAACGCCTATGCTGTCACGGGAATTCTCACAGACCACGAATGCGCTACGCTGGAAGAGGTGAAGGAACGGGTTTCGAAGGGCATGTATGTGCTCCTCCGAGAAGGTTCGGCCTGCCACAATCTTCGCGACTTGCTTAAGGCGGTGGACGGACGCAACAGCCGGCGGTTTCTGCTGTGCTCCGATGACCGCCAGCCAAAAACTGTGTTTGAGAAAGGCCACTTGGATGAACATCTGCGGATGTGTGTCGAGGAAGGGTATGACCCGATTGAAGCCATCCGGATGGCGAGTCTGAATGCCGCCGAGTGCTACCGGCTGCATGACCGGGGAGCGCTTGCTCCTGGCTTGCGGGCCGATGTGGTGCTTTTGGACGATCTTACCGATTTCAAGGTTTCCGCGGTGTTCATCGCAGGTGACCTCGTGGCCAAGGATGGGCGATATCTGCTCCCGGTGGAGCGGTATGAGAGCGAGGTGGTGAAGGGCCGTTTCCAGGTGAAGGATTTCTCGGTGGAAAAGTTACGGCTTCGGTTGGGCTCCGACCGTGTGCATGTCATCGATATCCTGCCAGGCGGGGTAGTGACAGGAAAAGGGGTGGTCAGTGTGAAACGAAGCCTTCAAGGCGAGTTTCTCTACGACCCTCAGGCTGACGTGGTCAAGATCGCCGTGGTCGAGCGGCATCAGAACACCGGGAATGTCGCGTTGGGTTTGCTGAGGGGTTATGGCATCAGCAAAGGTGCGATTGCGCTCTCAATCGCCCATGATTCACATAACATCATAGTGGTGGGAGTGGATGATGGGGATATGGCTTTCGCCGTGGATGCGCTTATCCGTCAGGGCGGGGGAATGTTGCTGGCACGAGATGGACAGATTGTCGAGGCCATGCCGATGCCGATTGCTGGCTTGATGAGTGACCAAAGCGGTGAGTGGGTGGATAAGCAGCTGACTAGGGTACACGAAGCGGCCTACAACCAATTGATGGTCAGCCACGATGTCGATCCTATCATGACTCTGTGCTTCATGTCGCTGGCCGTGATTCCCGAACTCAAGCTGACCGACATGGGGCTTTTCGATGTGACTACGTTCTCGTTCATTCCGATTGAGGCACCTGAGGAAAACTGACGGTGTGATAAAAAAAGCGACCTCCAAGTATGCAACATCGTGGATTAGTCCTAGGGACATACCACATGCATATTGGAGGTCGCGCTTATACTTTACACAACATCGATAAAAAAGAAAAGTTAAAATCGCAGATTCGTGCCTGGCACGAAATTGCTTCCCCCGGGGGTATCAATTTCGTGCCAGGCACCAATCTTTACTTGAATTCAGTTTGGAAAGCGTGGATACTGCATTGCAAGGAGTAAGGGATGCAGTTGGTGTTGTTGCATGTGTTCGGCTTCGCAGGAGGACTGCTGGCAAGAAGACTGAAGATCCCCGCAGGAGGGCTGATTGGTTCTTTGCTGGCCGTACTTCTTTTCAACACCATCTCGGGGGCATATCCGGAGTACCCTCTCGAGTTCCGGGTGGTCATCCAGATGTTCGCCGGGCTGGTCATCGGCTGTAGGTTCACCCGCTCTGATATCCGCAACCTGAAACTCATGCTGAAGCCGGTGGTTCTGTTGGTGCTTCTGCTGCTTCTCATCAACCTTCTGTTCGCCTTCCTGATGGCGCAAGTTTCAAATGTTTCCCTGATGACGGCTTTTTTCGCCTGCGCGCCTGGAGGAGTATCGGACCTTGCCTTGGTCGCGGCTGATTTTGGCGCTGAGATGGAGCAGGTGGCTTTGTTACAATTATTCCGGTTGGTGTTTGTGGTGATCGTTTTTCCGCCGATCATGAAAAAAATGTTTCCCACCCATGCCACCCACGCCATGCATGCCATGCATATTGGACCGGCTATGCATTCCTCGGCGGATGTCTCGAGCTCTGTAGGGCAAATTCCTTCCAAATCCAAAAGCGGCAGGCTGATGTGGATGGTCGTCTCTTCGATGGTCGCTATTGCCGGTGGTTATGTGTTCAATCATATTAATTTTCCCGCAGGGGCTATCGTTGGTGCCATTTTCAGCATCATTCTACTCAACCTCGTTACCGATAAAGCTGCCTATCCTAGTTATCTCAAGACAGCCGTGCAACTACTCGCAGGTTGTTATATCGGCAGTAAGATGACATCTCAATTCCTCTCCGAAATCCCTACGCTGGCGATTCCGCTGGTTGTGCTTATCCTCGAGCTGTTCTTCATGGCGTTCGTTACAGCCTATATCATCCACAAGCTGACCAAACTGAATTTCGCCACGGCGTTGTTCTCGTCAACCCCAGGCGGTATCACTGAGATGAGCATCATCTCCGAGGAGATGGGTCTGGATACGCCAAAAATAGTCCTGATGCACACCTGCAGGATCATCGCGGTCCTCAGCATCCTGCCCTCGCTGGTGCGCATTCTCAATTTCCATTGAAATCACCGCGCTACTTTCTCTCCACCGTCGATTTGTAGTATAGTGGGACTCACAACTATACGGGTAGGGTCGCAAAACCTGCGGCACGCCAGGGAGGGATTGAGCATGGACATCATTAAGAAACGGATTCTGACTGGCGACCGGACCACAGGAAGGCTGCATCTAGGCCATTATGTAGGGAGCCTGAAGAGCCGTGTGGAGCTTCAGCACACTTACGATACCTTCATCCTTCTGGCTGACATCCAGGCGCTCACCACCCATTTTGAGAATCCAAAGCTGATCCACGAAAGCCTATACGGCGTGACCATCGACAATCTTTCCGTTGGGCTGGACCCGACCAAAGTGACCATCGTGCAGCAGAGCGCGGTCAAGGCCATCGCCGAGATGACGGTGTTCTACTCGATGCTGGTGAGTGTGAACATGCTCAGGCATAATCCCACTATCAAGACCGAAGCCAAGCAGTATGGCTACAGCGAGCTTACCTACGGGTTCCTCGGATACCCTGTCAGCCAGGCTGCCGACATCACTTTCTGCAACGCTGACCTCGTCCCCGTGGGCGAGGACCAGATTCCCCACATCGAGCTTTCACGCAAGATCGTGCGGAAATTCAACGACATGTACGGCACCCATATCACCGAGCCCGAGGCCCGTCTCAGCGCCGTGTCCCGATTGTCCGGTCTCGATGGCAATGCCAAAATGGGTAAAAGCTTAGGCAACGCCATCTATTTGTCAGATACTCCCGCCGAGATCGACCAGAAGGTCCGTATGGCGGTCACCGACCCAGCCCGCATCACCAAGTCCATTCCCGGCAACCCCGATATCTGCAACGTGGCCAAGTACCACAAGATCTTCACCCCGGACCAATATGACAACATCTGCAGCATGTGCCGCACCGCCCAGATCGGGTGCGTAGCCTGCAAGAAGATCCTCACCACCTCCCTCAACACCTTGCTCGACCCCATGCGCGAACGTTGCGCCTACTATGAAGGTCACCGTGACGAAGTCCGCCAGATCATTCTCGAGGGGAGCGCGCGAGCCAGTCAGATCGGTGATCAGCAAGTGGCCACCATGCGCGAGGCCATGCACATCGCGCTGTAATGGGGGTCGCCTCCGCTGCGCAAGGAGGCCGGCTTCCAGCTCCCGCTGTGCTTCCCACGGGAAGCAATTTCGTGCCAGGAACAAAGTTGACAGACGGCTCGTAGCCTCATTCGTCTTTCCCCCATCTGCGGAGAGTTCCAGCCATCCCAACTCGGCCAAGAGGACCGCAGGTCCGAGTCCCGAGTGGGTGATGGAAGCTCGGAACCTCACTACGTCAATTCGGTGCCTGGCACCAACGTGCCGCCCAAGTCCCGAGTGGATACTGATAACTTGCAGCTTCCCTGCCCAAAAACTAAAAAAAATGCATTCCAGCCGTTTAAACTGCAGTTTTTCAGTCCTCTCCCAGGAACTGTTCCAACAGACCTGTTTTCACCTATTTAAATGTTCATATGATAAGCGTTTACAAAAGTTCTTTTTTCTTAGTTCCTCTTATGAACGGAATGACGCTGATTATTACCACTGCCGCCGCGATTATCCATACCAGCTGTATGCTCCCCTGAACGGACCGTAACAACAGACCCCCCACACCCGAAGCAACCAGCGCACCTGATTGCAGTGAGAAGGAGCTGATCGATAGAATCGACGCCCGGACTTGTGAGGCGGTCTCGCGGTTCATCATCACATTTTCTGCGATATTGGCCATTCCCAAAGCCACGTAGACTGCTGCGTACGCCATACTGTAGGTGACAATTCCACCCATAAACGCCAGAAAGCCGATAGTGGCTGCCAACAACAGGCGGCTGCCGATGTACCAGCCCATTACCTGGCTAGGCTTACGGTCCAGGACACGCCCAGAGATCAGGTTGCCTCCCATCGCTCCAAAGAAACCCAGAAACGCCAATACGCCAATGAGCGCGATGAGTGTGGGATTTTCGGTCACCTGCAGAAACCGGGGTTGCCAGTAAGTCTCAACCGTGCACAGCATGAATCCAGTCGCTCCCGCTGAGATGAACAAAGGCAGCAGTTTACGATTCTCGCGGATAGTCCTGAAGGTCGCGGCAATGCTGAAGCTTTCGCGGTGTGTAACTCCCGGATTTAGGTTTTCCTGAATCCAACCTAGGCTGAGAGCAAGCACGAGGATATTTACTGTAACACTGGCCAGCAGGTTGGCATCGTAGCGGCCATATCCCTGCGGTAAGTATCGGGACAGCAAAACAACGGCACCAGAAGCGAGAGCCCCTGCTGATAATCCAATTGTCTCCCATAATGAGAGCATCATCGATATCCTGCTCAATCTATCCTTGCCATACGCCTCCAAGTATTGGTCCACACAGAGCGCCTCGAACGACCCCGAGATGAAGGCGCGGGACAGGGCCAGGGAGAGTAATGCCAACACCATCCGCAGCAAGGAAGCATTGCCGATAAGCAAAATCATCCCGATGATGGAGAGTGCTTTTGCCAAATTGAAGCAGTGCTTGCGGCCGAACTTATCACTTGCAAAGCCACTGGGGACCTCAGCGAGCACCACCACCAAGCTGTAGGCTCCTAAAGTGAAGGCCAAGGTACTCAAGTCCAGCCCTTTGTCCAGCAGCATCAGACTCATGATTGGCACGAAGATTCCCAAGGAGAATGCATTCAACAGGGAGATGACGCCATAGCGGCGGAAGCGTTGGGTAGGGGTGATGGTCCGGTGCATTACAACCTCTTTGAACTTTGACCTAAGGTCGTGTTGTAGAAGAGGAACGCACATTCCCAGGGAGTGTCCGCCGTTGTTTTAGGGGTTGCGTGCTCTTCGAGAAAGTTTCGCACCAATTGGTAGAATTCCTCAGCTTGTGCTTGGGTAAGGTGGGCGATCGAGGAAAACAGGTCCCCTGGAAATCCCCGTTGCGCCTTGAGCGGGTCGGAAAGATGCTGTTCCATCGTGGTTTTGAAGTTCGCGAAAATCGAAAAGTAAAGTCCTTCCACCAGCATTGACTGTTCCTGCTTGAGTCCATCATCGTAATGGTCGCCAATTGAGACTGTCGCATGTGTAGGACGTAGGTAGTTGGCTTTTATGCCATTGATATGCTCATAGTGGTCGTGTTCAACAAGGCCTATCTCCATCAGCAGGTTCAGGTGATGGCGCGCCGAGGAGGGCGATATCCCTAGGGTGTCCGCCACATGTTTTGAAGTGACCGGGCGCCCTTCGAGATGGAGCAGCCGCATGATCCGTTGCCGTAGGGGGAGCATGTATACCCGTAGCTCATGTTCCGTTTCCAGCTTGACCACTGCGGGTGACGGTTTTTCCAGCATTTTCAACCTCCTTGCTTTGCCTATCATCCTCATCGTTACAATTATTGTAACGTAACATTAGTTGTAATGCAAGAGTTGTACAACTGAATCACACGGATTTCCCCTTTTTAATCTTCAACTTTAGCGCTTGGGACCATCCTCCCTCCGCCTATGAATCGTACCCGATGAATCGAAGGACTGAGATGGGAGCCAGTATGCTGTACCCTCCTATTCTTAAACTCTAGTGCTTGGGCCCATCCTACTTCCTAGACCCCTCCAGCGCATGGGACCATCCTCGGTCCGCCTATGAATCGTACCCGATGAATCGAAGGAACGAGATGGGATCCATGCGCTGCCATTGACACCCCTTAAGCAGGGTGATAAAACGAAGGACACTTGTAATCAGGATGGAAACACCCAAAAGATAGGTAGGGAGCCGAATTGCGCGACAGAGGGATTTTCAAGCAAGCATTTCTCAGGACCATTCCGGTGATGATGGGGTATGTGTTCCTAGGTTTTGCATTCGGACTGTTGCTGCAACGGGCTGGTTACCATTGGCTGTGGGCGTTGGCCGCTAGCGTGCTGGTGTACGCCGGCTCCATGCAATTCGTGCTGGTTGGGTTGCTTACCCAGGGTGCTTCGCTGCTAACCATCGCGGTGACTACGCTGGTGGTCAACAGCCGTCATATATTCTACGGCCTCTCCTTTATCGATACCTTCAAGGCGATGGGCAAGCGAGGCCTGTACATGGTTTTCTCCCTCACCGACGAAACCTATGCCCTATTGTGTTCAACCACCCCGGGCTCCTCGCCCGAGGATACCAAGCGGCTGCTGTTCAACATATCGGCGCTTGACCAGTGCTATTGGGTCTGCGGATCGGTGCTTGGAGCTTTGATGGGGAATGTCATCACATTCAATATCACCGGAATCGATTTCGCTATGACAGCATTGTTCACGGTAATCGTCGTGGAGCAATGGCTCACTACCAAAAACCATGTTCCCGCCTTGCTAGGATTCACCTGCGCGGCTATCGCTCTCGTGGCACTAGGGCCAGACCAGTTTCTTCTTCCTGCTCTCACCGCCTGCATGACCATCCTGCTGGTATTTCGCAATCCCGTCGAGCGCTATAACCGGAAGGTCGCGGGGGTTTCAAACCCTCAGGAGACACACTGATGGAATTCCGCGCCACCTTATTGGTCATTTTAGTCGCCGCTGGAACGACTTTGCTCACAAGAGCCATACCCTTCCTTCTTTTCGGGCGGAAGCGTTCGATTCCGAAAAGCGTCAGCTACCTCGGTGCGATGCTCCCGCATGCAGTGATGGCTGCGTTGCTGGTATATTGCTTGAAAGCGATTGAATTCGGCGCGATGGGTTTATGGATCCACGAAATACTGGCAGTGCTCATCACCATCGCCATCCACTGGTGGCGGCGCAATACCTTGCTCAGCATCGTAGTTGGAACCGCGTCCTACATGCTCCTCACCCAAGGCCTGCTTGGTATATAAGCACTCGTCCACGATATCTTTCTTGCCCATAACCCTGATATAGGTATAGAATCAGGATACTATGAGAAGAACACCAATCACCGAATATGGCTACAATTTTATTGAAGGCACCCAGATCCCCGAGGGTGCGGATGAATACTATCTGCGCGACCAGCAGATCGCCGGTTTGGGTTATCAATGGCGGCATTTGTCCACGGCAGAAATAAGGATGTTGGAAGGCCAAGGCAATATCAGCCCCAACTGGAACGATATCCTGATAGAGGAGCCTTTCGATTTCAGGCTTCTTCGTGGCAACTCGTTCTTCGGACTGGTACGTATCGGATCGATGGAGCCTTTCGCAGTCAGCTACCACGACTTCGCCTTGCCTGAAGGAGTCCGCGACAGCCATATCATCTCTTGCGATATCGGGCGCCACTGCGCTATCCACCGCTGCGCCTACATCTCGCACTACATCATTGGAGAGCGGTGCATTCTCAGCGAGATTGATGAGATGGATGCCACCAACCACGCGAAATTCGGCAATGGAATCGTCACAGAGGGCGAGGAAGAATCCGTACGGATCTCGCTGAGCATCATGAACGAGGCTGAAGGCCGATCGGTGCTCCCCTTCGACACGATGATATGCGCCGATGCCTGGCTTTGGGCTACGTATCGTGAGGAGCCACAATTTCTCAATCGCCTGCAGGATATGACCAACCGACAGTACAACCTCAAGCGGGGTTGGTACGCGACGGTGGGAAATGGTTCGGTGATCAAGGCCTGCAGGGTGGTCAAGGATGTGCGGTTCGGCGAGTATTCGTATGTGAAAGGCGCCAATAAGCTTAAAAACCTCACCTTGCATTCGAACGAGCTCGCACCCTCCCAGATCGGCGAGGGGGTGGAGTTGGTCAACGGTATCATTGGGTATGGCTGCCATGTGTTCTATGGGGTGAAAGCCGTCCGTTTCATCATGGGCAATAACAGCAACCTCAAATACGGAGCGCGCCTCCTCAACTCTATCTTGGGAGACAATTCCACCATATCTTGCTGCGAGGTGCTCAACACCTTGGTGTTTCCATTCCATGAGCAGCATCATAACAACTCCTTCCTTATCGCCGCGCTGGTGATGGGTCAGTCCAACATGGCTGCTGGAGCGAATATCGGCTCCAACCACAATACCCGTGGCAATGATGGGGAGCTGCGCGCCCGCCGGGGTTTTTGGCCCGCGCTGTCTAGCTCAATCAAATACAATAGCAATTTCGCCTCCTTCACCTTGATCACCAAAGGAGATTATCCAAACGAGCTCAACATCCAGATTCCGTTTTCGATGGTTTCCTATAATGAGCACGAGGGTTGCCTTACCGTGATGCCGGCTTACTGGTGGATGTACAACCGTTATGCGCTTGAACGCAATGGATGGAAGTTCCGTACCCGTGACAAGCGTAAGGTCGTAGTCCAGCATATCGAGTCCGATTATCTAGCTCCCGACACCATGGAGGAGATTGAGCAAGCCATGGACCTGATGAGCCTTTGGGTGGGCCGGGCGGCGCTTGCGGAAGGCTTGCTCACGCCGGCTGATGTACGCACGGACAAAGGACTCGCCACGCAAGGGCGGCAGATGTTGGAGAACCAAGTCACTCAAGTGGCCGCGCTCAATGTGACCACACGGGATTTCGAACGTTCCATGCACCCCACGAAAATTCTTAAAGTCGCTGAGGGCTACCGAGCGTATCAGGAAATGCTCATGTTCGCCTGTATGCGTACACTGTTGCAGTATCTAGCTGGAAATCCGGTCTTTACGGGAATCAGCGCGCTGGAGCAAGTGCTCCTGCAGGACCTGGCGAAAAACAGCGGGCTTCAGGCTGCGGTCCGTGGGCCTTTCATGAACATGGGTGGACAGATAGTTTCGGAGACTCAGATCCAAACTTTGATGGCGGTGGTGAAGGATGGAAAAGTATCCTCGTGGGACCAGATGCATGCGGTGTATGACGAATGGTGGAAATTGTACCCACAGGTGAAGGCGACATGTGCCCTTCAGACCTTGTATAGGCAGCTCGGATGCAAAAAACTTGACGCGACCATTTGGGAGCATGCACTGAATCGATTCTCGAGTCTGTGCGACCAGAATGCGTTGGAAGTGCTTCGAAGTCGGAAAAAAGACCATGACGAGCCTTTCAGAAAATCAACCTACCGCAACCAAGAGGAAATGGTGGCGGTGCTGGGGTTGGCCGAGGACAATCAGTTCGTGAAGGAAAGCCGGCGGCAGATGGATGAACTCAAAGCATTGGGCCAACGCTTTTCGGTCTGGGCTTGATATGTTATATTAGGGGCGAGAGGTGCATAAAGAGTGAAGAGACGCATGCGTGAGAAATATTCCGGGCCGGTTTTTGATGAACAGACTTTTCAAGGAATATGGAACACCAGCCCGACGTTGAATCGTGAGATGCTTGAAGCCGCCTGTTCTCCTGGCGCTCCAAAGTCAGCTTTGGCTGATTGCCTTGGATTGCATACCCGTGACCATCTCAAAGACTTGGCGGACGACTTCATGCTTCCCATCCCCTCCGCGATGAAAAAGAGTAAGATAGTCGAATTACTCACCGGTCAGGTTAGTAAGGATTTTCCGGTTCTGCTTCCTTATCTACCTGTCCGCAACCTTGATTTCCTGTGGCGTCTGAAGGAACCTGGGCAATGCAGTGTGGTGAAGGAAGAGTTGCTCTACCAGGATGTTTCCCACATCCAGAACTATGGCTTTCTTTTCCTATTCAACACAGGGACCACCTTCACCGCAGTCATACCACAGGAATTGCTTCCCAGTCTGCAAGGAGTTGATGCCACAGTCCTACGGACCAATGCTGAGTTGCATCAGAGGTTGAACGCCTATGCGGTGTCGCTCTCAAATCTCTATGGAGTGCTGGATATCGACCAGTTCGCCACCATCTGGAACCGCTTCGAAGCCGAAGTCATCACGCCTGCCGAGGTTGGCGATGAACTGGCTATGCTTTCGCGGGTGCAGTACTACTACTGGTACGAGAACGAGCTGATCATCTCCTCATATTTCATGACAGCGCAGGAGGTTCTGGATTTCCTTGCGACAGTCAAAGATATTCCGTACTATAAACCTTCACAGCAGGAGATAGTCACCTATTTCCAAAGCTCGTACGATGACCGTTCCCCGGCTGCCAGCGCGATGTTGGAGTTCTTAGCCGGATACAAGCTGAACAAAGGCGAGGAGCTGGAAGACCTGATGGCCGAGATTTCTGATGTCTGTGTCGCAGAGGAAGATATGCAGGGAGTGTTCGACCTGTTGGACGAATATGGCCTGCTTTTCAAAGGTTTGGACGAGCTCACCCGCTTCACCCAGCTGTTCGCCGAACTAAGCAACCATTCCCGGAAATGGACCTTGAGGGGGCATACCCCGTTGGCCATCGATAGCCAGAAGCTGAAACGTTAGGACATTCATATTGGTGCTTGGAACTAGAAAGCCTACATCCCAGGCATCCAGGATGTAGGCTTTTAATATATGCTCAATCCAGGGCCAGGTCCAGAGGGATCATTGCCCTTGGCGGTCCGCTATGCCGAACATCTGCAGCAAAGGCCCCCACCAGCTTTTCTCACCTTCATACTCGCCCATGCCACGGATTTTCTTTATGCGGTACCGGACCAAAGTGGCGGGTTTCTTCGCGCAGAGGATATCGAAGTCGCGGATGATGGTCTCCTTGAGGAGTTTCGCGGTGAAGGCTGGATCGGTATGGGCTCCCCCGGGTGCTTCTGGAATTATGTCATGGATTACATTGAAGCGTTTGAGATCCCTTGCGGTCATCTTCATGGCCTCGGCGGCTTCTTGGGCACGGGAGGGATCCCGCAACAGGATGGAGGCAAAGCCTTCCGGAGTGATGACGGAGTACACCGCGTTCTCCAGCATATAGAGTTTATCGCCTACACCGATTCCCAAAGCACCACCGCTGCCACCTTCACCGATGATGAAGCTAAGCACAGGGGTTTTCAGGACAGAGAGCTCTTTGAGATTGCGGGCGATAGCCTCACCGATACCGCGCTCCTCAGCTCCAAGCCCTGGATACGCACCCGGGGTATCGATCAAGAACACCACCGGTCGTCCAAACTTCTCGGCCTGCTTTGCCAGACGGAGGGCTTTGCGGTATCCCTCCGGGTTGCTCATCCCATAGTTGTACTGGATATTCTCACGTAGGTTTGTGCCTTTGCGGTTACCGATAAAGGTGACCGCCCTGCCGCCTATCATCCCAATACCGCCGATCATGGCGGGGTCGTCACCATAATAACGGTCGCCATGGAGCTCCATGAACTCATCGCATATGAGATTGATATACGTGGAGGTTCCTGGTCTGCCCGGCTGCCTCGAAAGCAGCACACAGTCCCAAGAGGATCGTTCTTTAAGCCGTGGGTCGCTTATCGCTATCTGCTCGATGCGGTTGAGCGAGGATTTCAGCATCTCGTCATGCGTCTGTTCCATCGTTGGTATCTCCTGTCTGGGTAGGCGCGGACTTGTGGGCCTTGCTTCGGGTATGCGTTTTGATAAGATAGGAAAGGGTGTGTCTCAGCTTGTCGCGTGGGACGATGGCATCTATGAAGCCTTTTTCCAGTTGGAACTCCGCGCGTTGAAAGCCCGGAGGAAGTTGCTGGCGGATAGTGCCCTCGATTACCCTTGGTCCTGCGAATCCGATCAGTGCGCCGGGTTCCGCTAGGATCACATCGCCAAGCATGGCGAAGGACGCCGTCACTCCACCGGTAGTCGGATGGGTGAGAACAATGAACAAGGGTGTGCGGGTCTGCTCCAGGATCGCAGCTGCGCCAGCGGTCTTGGCCATCTGCATCAGCGAGAAGATCCCTTCCTGCATCCGGGCCCCGCCTGAAGCGGTGAACAGGATGACCGGAGAGTCGGTGAGAGCGCCCTGGACCATCGCCTGGGTGATTTTCTCACCCACCACCGACCCCATGCTTCCACCCATGAATTGAAACGACATGATCCCAAGAACCGCTTTCTGTCCGTCTATCAGGCAGGTTCCGGTTACCACCGCGTCCTGCATGTCCGACTCCTGCTGGCTTTGCAGAAGCTTTTCCGCATAACCTGCCAAGTCGATAGGGTTGGAGGACCGCAGTTCGCCGGAGAATTCCACAAAGGTGCCGCTATCAGCGATCATGGCGATTCTGGAGGATGGATTCAAGCGATAATGGTAGCCGCATTCGGGGCATACCATCAATTTCTCCACGAGAATCTCAGGAGCCACGCTCTGATGGCAATTAGGACACAGGTCGGAATCCGGCCTCTGCTCCTTGGCGACGTGAGTTTTCATCATGCTGTACCCTTTTTATCTTCCAATCCAAGTTTTCCGTACAGGTCGGTGCCAAACCTTCCCGAGCGGAACTGAGATGAATCCAGAATGGTCATCTGCTCCTTGATATTGGTCTTGATTCCCTCGATCCGGCATTCCCGCAAAGCCCGAAGCATAGCGACGATGCTGGCCTGGCGATCCGGGGAGTGGACGATTATTTTCGCTACCAGGGGGTCGTAGTGCGGACTGACCTCCGCGCCTGTATGCATATGGGTGTCAACACGGACCCAAGGTCCCAAAGGAGGATCGAAGCACGTGACCTTTCCCGGGGTGCAGGCATTCACCCGGCACTCCAGCGCATGTCCGGTCAGCCGTATGTCTTTCTGACTGAAAGCAAGACCCTTCCCCGAGGCGATGAGGATCTGTTGGCGGATGATATCGGTCATGCTCACCAATTCCGATACTGGGTGCTCAACCTGCACCCTGGCGTTCACTTCCATAAAATAATAGTGCCCATCATGGACGAGGAACTCAATGGTTCCAGCTCCACGATAACCCAATTGTGTGAATAGGCGCACAGAATCGGCACCCATTCGCTCCCGCAGCTGCTGTGGAACTGCGGTGGAAGGGCTTTCCTCTATCAGTTTCTGGTGGTTCTTCTGCACCGAGCAATCCCGTTCCCCTAAGTGAACGACATTCCCTTGCCCATCGGAAAGCATCTGCATCTCCACATGCCGTGGACTCACCAAGTACTTCTCAAGATGCAAGGAGTCGTCGGAGAAGAAGGCTTGCGCTTCCCTTCCCGCGATGGCGAAGGCATTCGGCAGGTCTTTTGGACTACGCACAATGCGCATGCCCCGGCCACCTCCGCCAGAGGCGGCTTTGAGAATGACCGGATAGCCGATTTCGTCAGCGATACGCAGCGCATGGTCACAATTCTCGAGCCTTCCCATCCCGCCAGGGGTGAGGGGGAGTCCTGCGGTTAAAGCAGTGGTACGGGCCACCACTTTATTACCGAGCAAGTCGATAGTCTCAGGGGCCGGGCCGATGAACACCAATCCCGCTTTCTCGACTTCCCGGGCGAAGGTCGCGTTTTCCGAAAGAAAGCCCACCCCAGGATGAATCGCATCGCAGCGTTTCATACAGGCTGCGGTGATGATGTTTCCCATTTTCAAGTAACTTTCCGAGGAGGCCGCCGGTCCTATGCAGACTGAGTCATCAGCCATCTTGACGTGGAGGGATTCAGAATCAACCGTGGAATACACTGCCACTGTCTTGATTCCCATTTCCCTGCACGTCCGTATGATTCGCACAGCGATCTCACCCCGATTGGCAATGAGCAGCGATCGGATCATTTGCGGCGTACCTCGAACAGCGGCTGGCCGAATTCCACCAGTTCACCTTGAGGAGCTAGAACCGACACAATCTCGCAAGGGAAGTCGGTCTCCAGTTGGTTCATCATCTTCATTGCCTCAATGGTGCAGAGGACTTTGCCTTTTTCCACGGTATCGCCCACTTCCACATAGGGAGGCGAATCGGGGGAGGGCGTTTGATAAAAGGTTCCTACGATAGGCGATTTGATAACCACCAGGTTGTCATTCTTTGGCTGCTTGGGAGCCGCTTCGGACACCGCATGACCCTGGGGGGCGGAAACAGGCTGGAATGCTGCGGTCGAACCTCCGCGTTTCATTTTTACAGTGTATGCGGGGCAAGAGATTTCCAGTTCCGTTAGCGTGCTTTGTTCAAATGTATGTAGGATAGTCGCAAAATCCAAGTTTTCCATATAATTCCTTTCTCGGTGGTATTGTACCACATCAAGGGGAGTCTGGGAACGGCTGAACCGGTCATACGGCTGACTGCCAATCCAATCTGATAGTATCGATACTTTGGCTCTGTGTCAATATTGACAAAAATCAAAAAAATGTAATTAATAAAAGAGAGCAACGGCCTGCGGGAGCTTGTCCAGAGTCTGCGCGATAAGGTCAACAACTACAGAAGGAGTGTACACCATGGGAAGACCATCTCGAATATATATCCGTGCTGTCGGTGCGTATGTACCTGGAAAACAAGTGACGAACAATGACCTTGCCTCGATTGTCGAGACCAGCGATGAATGGATCCGTTCCCATACCGGCATAGGTTCGCGTCATATCGCCGCGGACAACGAAGCTACCTCGGACCTTGCCGTAGGTGCGGTGAAGGATTTGCTCACCAACAGCGGGGTGCCTTTGGATTCCATCGATGGAATCGTGGTGGCGACAGCGACACAGGATTTCATTGGATTCCCTGCCACCGCCTGTGTGGTCCAGACGAAGCTTGGGCTTGATAAGATCCTTGCTTTCGATATCGCGGCTGGATGCACCGGGTTCATCTACGCCCTCGAGGTGGCGCGGGGTTTGATAGGGAACGGGACCCTCCGCAATATCTTGGTCATCGGAGCCGAAAAACTTTCAGCGGTCACAGACTGGACCGATCGCAACACCTGTGTGCTGTTTGGGGATGGCGCTGGCTGTGTGCTCGTCAGCGCTGGCGGGGAAGGCGATCTAAAAGACGGTAATGGTGATATCATGGATAGCGTGCTGCATGCCGAAGGAAGTGGTTATGACAAGCTCTGTATTCCAAAAGGGGGTACCAGCGCGCCTTTGACCGGGAATGATACCTTGCTTGATTCAATTAAGTTGTGCATGGATGGCCGTGCCGTGTATAATTTCGCTGTGCGTGTGTTGTGCGAGGTTATCGACGAACTACTTCAGAGAAATAATTTGACGATGGAGCAGATCGATTGGATTGTTCCCCATCAGGCCAACAGCCGGATCATACAGGCAGCTGCCAAACGTTTGAAGATTGACCAAGCGAAGTTTTTCATGAATATTGAATCTTATGCGAATACTTCAGCGGCGTCGATTCCGATAGCTATGAAGGAAATGCAAGAACGGGACCTGCTTAAGCGCGGCCAGCTGATCCTGACTGTCGGCTTCGGGGCGGGGCTCACATACGGGGGGAATCTCATCCGATGGTAGAATATGCTGCTTTTTATCCTGGACAAGGAGCGCAGTACCCTGGCATGGCGGTGGACCTCCACACGGCTTCGTCACACGTACGGCAGTTGTTCAGTATCGCTTCCGAGGCTTGTGGCCGGGATTTGCTCCAATTGTTGCAATCCGGTACCGCCGAAGAACTTCAGCTTACCGAGAACACCCAGGTGGCCATCACGTTAGCCAACCGGGCTGCATCCATCTACTTTGGACAAGAGGGAATCAAGGTGCGCATGCACGCGGGATTCAGTCTTGGTGAACTCAGCGCTCTTGCCGGAGCCGGAGTTCTGGATGATGAAAGTCTATTTAAAATCGTCGCCGAACGGGGGAAGCTCATGGCACGGGCTGGAGAATCGGCCTCCTCGCGGATTGGTCGTTTAGGAATGGCGGCGGTCATTGGTTTGGGTTTTGAAGAAGTGCAGGCGATATTCGCCAATTCAGGTATCAAAGGACTCTATTGTGCCAACGATAACGGGCCTAAGCAGGTTGTGGTCTCGGGTCTCGCTGATGAACTTGAAGCGGTATCCGAGGCTTTGAAGGCTTCTGGCGCCCGACGGATCATCCCTTTGAAGGTCTCAGGACCCTTCCACACGCCCTTCATGGCAGAGGCTGCAGCTGAATTCTCTGAATTCATCCAGCACTTTTCATTTGCCGACCCTCGTTCCATGGTATATTCTACGGTAACAGGCGATGTGATTCCAAGTGGGGCAGAAGCCAGACGCCTTTGCGCGTTGCAACTGGAATCGCCGGTGCGTTGGACTACGATCATGCAGCGGATCTCGGAAAATCTGAGCGATGGCTCACAAGTTTTGGAACTCGGGCCGGGAAAAGTCTTGGCAGGGCTCTGGAAATCAGCGGGGCACACCGCGTCTTGCCTTCCTGCGGGAACCGCGCAAGATATCAAGTTGGTTGTTGAAGGAGAAGGGCAACATGGAAATGGTACATGATGTGGCAGTTCGCAAAGCGATAGTCACTGGTGGCTCACGGGGTATCGGGCTGTCTATCGTGGAAGGATTGCTCCATAGCGGGGCGGATGTCTGGTATCTTTCTAGAACCGAAGGTGAGCAAGCCGCCCGATTGAGCGAAGTCGCACGTAGCTGTGGACGGCAGGTGGCGTGGGTAGCCTGCGATATGGCCGATACCGCATCTATAGAAAAAGCTATCGATACGGCTCTCGCTGCGGCGGGACGGGTGGATGTTTTGGTGAACAACGCCGGTCTTACGCGGGATGGATTGATTATGAGGATGAAGGATGAAGCTTGGGAGGAAGTACTCCGGGTGAATCTGACGGGAGCGTTTGTAACGTGTCGGAAAGTAAGCAGGATCATGGCCAACCAGCGCAAAGGCGCTATCATAAATATCTCTTCGGTCGTTGGAATCATGGGAAATGGGGGTCAGACCAATTATGCCGCGTCAAAAGCAGGTTTGATTGGTTTTTCCAAAAGCCTCGCCCGTGAACTCGCCAGCCGGTCGGTGCGGGTGAATGTTGTCGCGCCGGGGTTTATCGATACCCGGATGACCGAAGTCTTGCCAGACAGCGCGAAGGATGCCATCCGTGGCCAGATTCCGCTCGGACGGATAGGAAGTCCTGAGGAAATAGCCGAAGCCGTGGTGTTTCTTGCCTCGGATAAGGCTTCGTATATCACGGGGCAGGTCTTGGCGGTAGATGGTGGGATGGCGATGTGATGGGAGGAAATATGTTGAACATGCAAGGAAGAAGGGTTGTGGTCACCGGTATGGGAACCGTCAATCCGATGGCGACGCAGATAGAGGATTTTTGGGCAAAGATAAAAGCAGGTGAGTCGGGCATCAAGTCTCTCTCTAAATTCGACACCACCGACTATCCTTCAAAAGTGGCAGGTGAAATCCGGGATTTCGATCCTTCGGACCTGCTTGATCGTAAGGAAGTCCGTTCGATGGCTGATTTCACCCAATACGCTTTGCATTCAGCCGTGCAAGCGATGAATCAAGCCGGGCTTGGGCCGAACGGGGAGGGGGGCTACGATCCCTTCGCCGCTGGGGTCTATCTTGGCAATGGAATCGGTGGTTTCGAGATTGTTGAGGAAAACCTTGAGAAACTGCTGGAGCGGGGACCTCGTGGGGTTGCTCCTTTGACAATTCCCAAGCTGATCGCGAATGAGGCAGCGGGGAATATCTCCATCCGTTATGGCTTGAGAGGTCCTTGCCATACCACCGTGACCGCTTGCGCTTCGGGTACCGATGCTATCGGAATGGCCTACCATGCTATCAAATATGGTCAGGTTGATATGGCGATAACCGGCGGAACCGAAGGTGCGATCACCAAGCTGGCGGTCGCTGGTTTCTGCCGTCTTCAGGCGCTTTCCACTGCATACAACGATACTCCCACCACAGCCTGTAGGCCCTTCGACAGCAAGCGGGATGGTTTTGTAATCGGCGAAGGAGCCGGCATCCTGGTCCTAGAGGAACTGGAGCAAGCCAAAGCCCGCGGCGCGGTCATTTTGGGAGAGGTTATCGGTTTTGCCATGACCTGTGACGCGTACCATCTCACTGCCCCTAATCCAGAAGGCGATGGGGCTGCAAGCGCGATGAAAGCCGCCATGCGTGAGGCTGGCATCGCTCCAGAAGAGGTCGACTACATCAACGCCCATGGTACTTCCACCCAGGCCAACGATGTGATGGAGACAAAGGCGATCAAACAGGCCTTTGGCGCTCATGCGTACAACTTGAAAGTCTCCTCCACCAAATCCATGACCTCGCACCTGATCGCTGCCGCAGGGGCGGTGGAAGCGATCATCTGTCTGCTGGCTATCCGTGACCAGTTTTTCCCCTGCACACAGAATCTGACTGACCCCGATCCTGAATGCGATCTGGATTATGTTCCTTTGCAAGGAGTTCCAGGGCGTATCAGGGTGGCGTTGAGCGAATCGCTTGGCTTTGGCGGTCATAACGGGGCCTTGGTCTTCCGTGGATATTCAAATTAAGGAGCAGACAATGAGTGAGCACATGCAACCGGTGGTGGATCTCATCACCCAACGACCTCCGTTTTTATTTCTTGAGGAATTGATCTCAGCCGATGAGCATACGACCGTCGGTAGGAAATATTTCGATCCTGAGCTGGAATTTTTCAAAGGCCATTTCCCTAAGTATCCTGTTGTCCCCGGGGTTCTGTTGATAGAGACCATGGCCCAGTGCGGTGGCGCGGGCCTTAGGCAGATAGGTTTCCTGGCACCGGAAGTGTTCTTTGTGTTGGGGACAGTTGAAAAAGCGAAATTTCGCAATCAGGTCAGGCCTGGCGACACAGCTCTCATCGAAGTGAAGAACCTGCGGGTCTCGCAGATCATGGTCCGCCAGAGCGGCACAATCACGGTGAATGGCAAGCTGGCGGCCGAGGCCACATGGATGTGCATGTTGGGTGCTCAACCAAAGCCCGCTGTATAAAGAATCCTGGAGGATAAATAAGTATGATCATCTCGAGAAAGATCATGAGGAATGTCTCATTGACCGCGCATCCCCAGGGTTGCGCACGCTTTGTGCGCAATCAGATCGCTTGGGTGAAAGACCGGCTCTGGACTTCCCGGACGGCTTCTCCCTATGTCGCTCCGAAGCCCGGGTCGCTTCCGCGGCGGGTCCTGGTGCTTGGAGGTTCAACGGGGTACGGGTTATCCTCTCGGATTGTCGCAGCCTTCGCCGGGGGAGCTGCAACCATCAACGTTTCCTATGAGCGGGAGCCGGCCGAAAACAAGACCGCTACTCCTGGTTGGTATAATTCCAAGGCCTTTGAGCAGGAAGCTGCCAAGGTCGGTCTCTATGCTGCGTCTATCAATGGCGATGCCTTCTCCACAGCGGTGAAGGAGGAGACGGCTAGGATGATCCGTGAATCGATGGGACAGGTGGACCTTGTGGTGTACAGCCTGGCCTCACCCATGAGAATCGATCCAATCACAGGCGAAGCGTATCGATCGGTTCTGAAGCCTATTGGCAAATCGTATACCGCGCTATCGGTGGATGTGGAGAAAGGGTTGATCGAGACCGCGACCATCGAGCCCGCCGATGACACCCAGATATACCAGACGGTGAAGGTGATGGGTGGTGAGGATTGGAAACTCTGGATTTCCTACTTGCAGGAGAAAGGTTTATTGGCTCAAGGGGCCAAGACAGTAGCCTATTCGTATATTGGTCCCCAGATAACCTTTCCCGTGTACCGTGAAGGGACTATCGGAAAGGCGAAAGAGGATCTGGAAAGGACCGCGGCCGAACTTACCGGATTGCTTCAACCGCTGCAGGGTCAGGCGTATGTGTCGGTGAACAAGGCCTTGGTCACCCGGGCAAGCGCTGTCATTCCCGTGGTTCCTCTCTATATCGCGCTGCTCTACCAGGTGATGAAGGAAAAGGGTCTGCATGAGCAATGCACCGAACAGATCTACCGTCTGTTCATCGATCGGCTTTACACCGGCGGGCAGGTCCCAGTGGATGCCGAAGGCCGGATCCGCTTGGATGATTGGGAGATGCGCGAGGATATTCAGGCCGAAGTGCAGAAGCGCTGGGATTCCCAGAAGGAAGGCCAGCCCCTTGTCGGTGGCGACTTGGTTGGCTTTCAGGAGGAATATGACCAGATCCATGGTTTTGGCTTCGATGGAGTGGATTACTCCCTGGATGTCGACCCGCGGCAGATCTAGGCCGGATGCTGATGTGGATTTGGTTCCAGCAACTGAAAACCCAAAATACACAGAAATACTGTAAACACTGCATCCTGGATGCCCAGGATGCGGTTTTCATTTTTAGCTGAGGATTTGGTTGCTGGGACCAAATCCTCATCATCAAGTTTTAGAGTTTACAGACCACTAGACATATGTTAATATGTTTTTATGGAAACGACCTCCAAGCTCGATATTCTTTCCCGGGATGCGCAGTACGATCTTTCCTGCGCCTGCAGTACAAAGAATCCACTTGAGCATCGCAAGCAAGCTGGTGATGGCAACTGGCTGTATCCGGTTACAGTCGCCAATGGCGGTACGGGGATCATGCTCAAGACCCTGCTATCCAACGCGTGCAGCAACGACTGCCGGTATTGTCCTCTCCGTCAGAACCAAGACACGGCCAGAGTGGTGCTCCAGCCCGAGGAGCTTGCCTCTTTCTATATGTCCCTGCTGTCAAAGCGACGTCTCATCGGGATATTCCTTAGCTCCGGTGTTCTAGGAACCGCCGATTACACGATGGACCGCCTTGTCGCCACAGCCGATATACTCCGAAAGCGCTATCGCTACAAGGGATACATTCATATAAAAATCATTCCCGGAGCCTCAAGAGCCGCAATCGACCAAGCCTTGGCGCTGGCTTCGGCGGTTTCGCTGAATATCGAGACCCCGGGAGCCGATCATTTTGCAAAACTCTCTCAGAAGAAACACTATCTAGAGGACATCATCGATCCACTCAAATACATCAGCGAGCGCACCGCGAAAGGTTCGCCGCACGCCAAGGTGGGCAAGACCAGCCAGTTCATCGTGGGGGCTTCTGATGAATCTGACCGTGAGATACTCGAGTACTCCTGGGGGATGTACCGCCGTCTAGGATTCGACCGGCTGTACTTCTCTGCCTATCAAGGGGGTTTGGGAGACCCTGCGATTCCTGGTGAGCAACGGAGGATATCGCTTCTTGGCCAGGAACCTCCGGCCGGCATGCTGCTGAACGATCCGGTTTCGCTTTCCAAAGGACTTCTGGTGCGTGAGCATCGACTGTACCAAGCCGATTTCCTCTTTAGGCGATACCGGTTCTCCTTTGACGAATTATTATTCGATTCATCGGGGAATCTGGACCTCTCCAAGGATCCAAAGCAGTTATGGGTGGAGCATCATCCAGAATTCTTTCCGGTTTCACTCTCTCATTCCGGCAAGGACGAACTGCTCCGTGTTCCTGGACTCGGTCCTGCGTTGGTGGATAGGATTGTAAAAGCCCGCAAGGAAACCACCATAAAGTCTCTTCAGACTCTCAGGATACCGGAGCATTTGCTAAAGAAAGCCTCACCTTTTGTAATCCCATAGGGTTAAAGGCCCAATAGCATATCTGAGATATCCTCTTCGACACGAACGCCGCCACACACCGCTTGAACCGAAGGAAATTAAAGGATTATAGTTTACCGACCACTAGTACCATACAGAGAGGAGTCGATGATGCGAAAATCCTTTTTATTCCGTTGGACGATGGCCTTATTGATGTTCGGATTGGTTTTCACATCGTACGCATGCGCGGCCACGGTATCGGCACCGCCACCTTCGATACCGCGTGAGCTGGATTTCGGTGGTCAGCTTTGGCGGATCAAGACTTCCCAAAACCTCGTGGCTCCGGGACCCAACTATTGGTCCGATTCGCCTGATATGGTATGGGTGGATGCGGAAGGGCTGCATATGAATCTGCGGGAGAAGGATGGGAAGTGGTATTCCACTGAGATATTCACCAAACGAGCCCTTGGTTATGGCACGTACACATTTGTGATCGACAGCGATATCAAGTCCTACGATCCCTATATAGTCGCGGGCTTCTTCACTTGGGACAACCGCCCTGACGAAGCCAACCGCGAGATCGACATAGAGTTCGCCTCGTGGGGAATGCCTGGTGGAACAAAGGGATACTATGTGGTGCAGCCAAACACCGGACCGGACAAGCTGTCCATTTTCGAACCCCGGATGCAGGGTACTTACTCAACGCATAGGATTGTATGGACGCCTGATTTGCTTGAATTCACCAGCTATCATGGACGTGTGGACCCGGACGATCCTAGTACCCGTGCAAACCTCATGCATGCCTGGACCTTTGCCGGAACCCCACCAACAAAGGGCAACGCCCGCTTCCGCATCAACCTCTGGTTGTTCCAAGGAAAGACCCCGCGCACGGAAGGGGCTTCCATGGTGATTAAGGACTTCAGCTTTTCCCCTTGGGAGCAGTGACTTTGGTGCTAAAACCTTTGCGCACCTGGGCTCCCCAGCCCTTTGATTTCCGCATGGAGCTGAAATATCCAGTCACCCGCCACAGGCTGATGATCTGGCGTATGCCAAAATTCTCCATCACGGCCATTTTCAACAACCTCAGGACATCCTTGGGACCATACATCTCCCGGTCGAGTTCGGAAATAAAGACCGAGGATACAGAGACCAGGATTCCTAGAAAAATGGTTGTGGTGAAAAGCAGCAGGGCTATCTGGGTATTCATCACACCGATGATTGCCGCGACAAATACCATGATCAATCCCTGGGCTTCGATAAAGGGTCCAATCAGCTCGAACAGGAAATAGTAGAGCATCCCAACCATTCCAAGACGGCCATATTTTGGATTGGCAATCATTTTTCGATGAAACAACAGGATGTCGACCAATCCTCTGTGCCAGCGGTCGCGTTGGCGATGCAAGACCTTCCAGCTCTCCGGTACCTCGGTCCAGCAGTTGGCATTGAAGGCGTAATTGACCGAATAGGGGATGTGCTGCTCCCGCATCTGCCGTGAGATTCGCACCACCAGCTCCATGTCTTCGCCCACCGTGTCCTTCTGGTACCGTCCGCTTTTGGTAAGGTATCCACCGGTTTTGATGGTTCTGTCCCGATTGAAGATGCCGAACGCTCCAGAGATAATCAGCAGGCAGTTGATTTGCGCCCAACCCACCCGGCCAGACATGAAGGCCCGGATATATTCCAATGATTGCAAACGGGGAAGGAATTTCTTTGGCAACGAGATGGTATCAAGATGCCCACGCTCCACATCGCATCCGTTCACCGGACAGATGTTGCCACCGGCGGCCACACTTTCCTCCTTGGAGTCGATCATGACAGATACCGCGCGCAGCAAGGCTTCGGGCTCCAGCAACGAGTCAGCGTCGATTCCGCAGAAAAAGGTCTTGGATGCGACATTCAGCCCCATGTTCAGAGAATCGGCTTTTCCTCCGTTCATCTTATCAACCACGATGAGATTAGGGATGCTCCGGTTCATGTATATGCCGCGCAATGCGCGGGTTTTCAACCGTGGTTTAACCTGGATATCGCGTTTCTCCAGCTTGTAATAGTCAATGAGGGTTTTTAAGGTGGTGTCCCTCGAGCCATCATTCACCACAATCAACTCGAAATCGGGATAGCGTTGATTGAGCAGTGAGTTGGTGCTCTCGATGATGCTTGCGGCTTCATTGAAGGCCGGAGCGATGATCGAGATCGAAGGCAGCAGGTTTTTGGTAAAAAGGAATTGAGTCCCCTTCAATGCCCATAGACGAGACTGGACATGTGCCCCCCATAGGGATATCCCAAGCATGACCAGATAGATGATATTGATGGTGACCGAATAGAACACCAGCAGATAATTGAAGCGTGTAACGTACAGACGGCCTATCTCACTCCAGCCCAGTTCGATGAGTTTTGGGAATTCACTTGCCATGATGACCAACGGGATAAACACCAAGATGGAGATGAAGATGATGGCGAGCTGAAGACGCTGAGGAGGCTCGGCATGCAGGCGGGGAGTTTCCTTGCCTTTCTTGTCATCCTTTAGACCGCACCTTTTAAGCACCTGTGGTTCAAGATACATCAGCATCTGAGCCCGCAAACCTTTGTGACGGGAAGAGAGGCGTTTCAGAGTAGTGAAAAGCTTTTTCTCAATATCGGGATCCTGGTTGCGATTGAGAAAAAAGAGCATTGCGCTGACATGGTTGGCCCGCACCAGCTCCTGGATAAGGTTCTCCACCTGTTTCTCGATGGGTGAATGTATCCGGGTGAGGAAGTACTCCACCCGATTGGCCAATACCTTGGCATAGAGGGCGCGTTTGTCCTTCGACTTTGATTGCTCGAACCGTCTGAGAATCTCTGTAAGTATGGCGGGGTCTTTGGCTGCCATCTCCGAGAGAGTGAGGACAATCTGCTCCCGCAAGGTGGTGAAATTCGCATACGACATGATTGCATCGACATGGGAGAGCTCCAGATTCTTGCCATAGGCGCGGATTACGTACGAGAGCGTTTTCCGATGGGTGCTGGATATGAACGGCTCCTTGGTAAGCTCGGAGGGGTAGTATTTGATCAGAGCCAAAAGCGCGAGCACCCGCACGTAGCCATTGCCGGAAAGCGCACGCTCGATCATACAGGGCCTAAGCTCCTCTGAAGGATACTCGCGCGCGAAGCCACAGATAAGCAATTGCATGTATAGACGGCTGTTGTGCCTGTTCCGTTTGGCAAATTTCAAAAAATCGAAGCCATAGGAATACAGTATCGCCCGTAGACGACGGGAAAACCAGGTGTTCATCCCCCGTAATTTCCTCGCGATGGGCTTGATGGCCTTGGTGACGTGCTGGGTAGCAAGGGCGTAGGCAAGTTGCAGGATGACCACCGGATGGCGCTCTGTATCCAAAGCTTTCAGTAGAGCTTCTTGTATTTCCTTATTTTCGAGATATTTAAGTTTTGAAGCTGATTCCGCACGCTTGATATAGAATCTGGATTTCAAACCTTTGATGAATTTTTGAGGAAGCGGACCATCCAGCAGCACTTGCATGATATGCTCCTGTTGCGAAACAGGGAGCGCTAGATTCTCGCGTAGCTTGACATACACTTCCATCAGTTGGTCCGGGGGCATAATTTCCAAGTCGACATCCTCATACGTCACTTGGTGCTCGATTTTGGATTCGATCCCCACACGATGCTTATTTCTATGCGTGCGGATCACTTTGAGGGAAAATGTGAGAAGAATCATGATAAAATCGACGAGAAGGATGAGCACGGTCAGTGTAATGGCGAATTGAGTGCCCATAGAGCTAGACCTCCGCCAGTTCGAGCCGCGTGGTGATAAGCCCGATGACGCCTAGCAGCTCCACCAATATGACCGGTCGTGGGAAGAAATAGGTGATTCCCAACCCAATCGCCCGTCCTATGGTGTTCTCATTCTTATTCGCCGACATCAGGATAAAAGGAGTCTTGCGACGCCTTGGTGTGTTCAGCAATTCCTTTCGCAAGGTGAACGCGCTCAGTTTGGGCACCATCAATTCGCTCACGATGATATCGGGATTCTCCTGGTCCACCATATAACGCGCCTGCAGGCCATCGGAAGCGACAATCACATGATACCGTTGCTGTTCCAACGATTTCTGGATGATATCACGCTGAATCCCCGGTTCGTCCACCAGCAGCACCGTGTAGGCAGCCTTGGCCGCGCTTTGTTGATCGGAATCACTCACCAGACGGTTCTTTCCTAATTTCTTGGCAAGTTTGAGTCGGAACCGAGCGGTCTGGATCGCTATCTGCTTGATTTCCTCATCACCGAGTATCTTGCCCTGGGGTATTTCATCAGAATGGAACAGCCCGATGGAAATAGTCACAGGGACGATGAACAGTTGTGATTCAGCTACCGTTGTACGTAGCCGGTTGGCTTGTTCTATAGCCTCGCTTTGGGTGATAGGCGATAGGTACACGCTGAAAATTCCACCTTCAAGCCGGAAATTCTGCTCGAGATTCTCTTTAGAGGATTGTTTGAGCACATAGGCGAGGTTCTTCATGGTGTTGTCGCCTTCCGAGCTGCCAAAATCCAAATTGATATCGGACAGATTGTCGATGCTCATCAACATCACGGAGAATGAAATGTTTTGCTTGGAATATTTCTTCATCTCCTGGATGATGAAATAGTCGAAAAAACCTTGGTTGTAGAGGTTGGTGATGGGACAGCGCACCACGCGCTCCTCCATGTTCTTCAAGCTGATCTCAAGCTGCCGCTTCATACCCTCGACTTCCTCGATGCGGAGGTTGACTTGGTCTTGGCTCTGCTGGGCATTGAAAATGATAGACTCGAACACCATGGGAAGATTGATGTTGTATTGCTGGCAAAGCCGCTCGACCAAGGGGCTGATGACCGTGATCCATGGCATGCCCTTCACCTGCACCACCTGGATGAAAAAGGCATCCCATATCTGGTCATTTGCGAGGGAGGTTTTTTTTATCACCTTCTCTTGATAATCAATGGTGAATGCCGATTTTGCAAAGACCTGCCGCACCTCTTTGGAACCGTAGAGGGCGAAATAGCGTTTGAGCACTTCTGTGCAGAGCGCAAGATAGCCACCAACCTCGAACAAGCTGTTGCGGACTGGTTGCATGAGATTGCCGCAGGGAAGGTCTCTGAGAATGGTGATATAGCGGCGGACATCACTATTGATGATGGAACCATGCTGGGGACAGATGACCTCGATATCATAATTGAGCAACTGGCGCATGACCGGTTCTAGATTCTCGTGGGAGGGCATATAGGCTTCGTGGAAGGTCTTCATGGCCTCGTCATAATCGCCTTCTGCGAACAGCTTCCAGTTTTCTGAGAAGGCGCCAAACAAGTCTCCCGATATAAGTGCTTTTTGATTTGGAAGATAGGTCATGATCGCGCCAGGGAAGTGAAGATAAGGGGCGAAGATGAAATTCAGGTAGCTTTCGTCCTTCAGCTGATAACGGTAGTTGTTGGTGTTCACGAGGTAGAATTCAGATTTCAAACCATAGAATTTCACGATCATCGCTGCCCTCTCGTGGCAGCAGATCACTCCTTTGAATCCATTGCGTTCAAAAATGGGAAGGGCTGAGCAGAGGTCGGGGTCCTGATGGCTGAGAACGATGGCATCGATCTTCTCCAAGGGAATAATCCCGCGCACATTCTCCATCACGATTTCCACGTCCAGAACCGAACCTGGATCGAACAAGACTGCAGAACCCCCTTCAAGCAGTAGATACGGATTGCATTGCAATCGATAGGGCTTGAGCGCGTCGCCTACCCACCACAGTCCTTGCTTCACTTGTACCGGTCGCGTGATATCCATACCTTACTCCTGTCTCTTAGTGAAATATTCCTGCAGTATATGATAGCTTTCCTTCAGCCGCTCCTGAAAGACCGGCTGGTTCCATGGAATCCAAGGAATCACCAGTGTCTTTCCAGTCGCTTCCAGTGGGAGATGGTCCAATACCTGGAGAGTCGCATTATCCACCAGAACCAACGAAACGGCTATACCTTCGGAGAAGACGGTGCTGATCACGTCCCGTAATGGATCGCTGTTGTAGGTGCGGCTGTCATCCAAGACCCGTCCTTCCGAAGGATCGGAGACATTGATCCTTGTCCATGGGATGCGCACAGCGATCGTGCGGTCCTCTACCAGCCAGTGGTTGCTGGAGCCAATCAACTGGCCGTACCGTAGTGCGCTGGAATCCTCATAATGGGCTGTAATTGGTGTACCATCGCTCAGGGCTCTGGCTTTGTTGATAAGCTTGGCCATGGGTTCGAAGATGCCAATGGTGCTCAATCCTGGATAGGAGGCATAGCGGTAGGAGGCATAATTGTATGGAGGTATCACCAGAAACCGTGCTGAAGCGACACCATCGAGCACCACTTGGTACTCCATGCCGGAAGGGGCGGTCGCATCGAGGTCGGCCCGATACCGGAGCTCCCCTCTCGCCCGGTCGTAGGTGTCTAGACCGAGGAGCAATTGTTCTTTGGAGAAGTCAGGGACATGGTTCAAGGTGATGTCCACATAAAGATACGAGGCATCGTACCGCAGCTCCACCAGTTGGATGGCGCCTGTTCCCTCAAGGACCGCTCCGGCCTTGATCGGCTTTACCGATTCCAAGGCCAGAATCCCGTAGTTCTGCTCGGGGTCCACCGCATTGTGCCACAGGATCTGTCGGTCGTAGGGGATCATGTAGGGTTCGGTGGTCCAGGTTTTCTTGGCCCATTCGTCCATCCACTCAAAGATGATTCCACCGGCATAGCCTTCCCGCCGCATGGCCTCATACATCCTGATGATGCCGATACCCTGTTCTTCTTCCGTCATCGAACCGTGATGGTAACCATCAGGACTGCTATGCGCATTTCCTAAACCCGTCGCCAAACCGAATTCGGCCACCACCGCAGGATAGCGGGTATGGATGTGCATGAATTCCTGCAGGTATCCCCCATAACGCAACCGGCCCTCTTCGTCGCTATACGCATCGTAAGCGGGCTCGTTGTTCATGAAGTCGGGATAGTTGGGATAGATATGGTAGGCACCGAACAGGCCGCCCTTCATCTTAGGTCCGAAGGCGAGGTTGTTGATATCGACACTGGTGCGGTCGTTGTATTCCTTAATCTTCCGACCGAATTCGTCCCGCTCGGATTCATGCTCCAAGGCGTCCAGCGTGGGCCAGTTGACAATCGCCACCGGATGCTGCCATCCGTAGGTCTGCTCCTGGTAGGCCAGCACATAGTCGGCCCCTTCCGCCAGCCATGCTTCCGTGGGACTCGCTCCGGGTACTGCCCTCAGGTATTCGCCTTCGAAGGTGAAGCCTGGATTGAGCAGGTTGGTATCCTCCACTTCATGGGGCTCCAGCTCCCTACCCACCAGATATCCGAGGATGTACGGCGACACATCGCTCGTGTAATTTCCATAGGCACGACCCCGGCGTTCGGCGATTGAGGCTTTTCCATGCACCGCATCCACCACATTGCGGATCTCCTGCTCGAAGTCCAGACGGTAGGACTCGCTGAGATAATCGTTGTCGTGGGGTTCTTCCTCGGGCCAGATCTCCTGCATCAGCCAAAGGGGTTTTTGGGGATGGAGGCGGTTGTAGAGCGCGAAGGCGCTGTAGAACTCAGGGTCGAGCAACGTGTAGATGCGCACGGTGTTGGCTTGAAGGTCCCCGATAGCTTCCAACCAACGATAATACACGGTCTTGTCCTTAGGGAACTCGGTGAACCATTTGCCGGGCATCGCGATGCCGATGTTCACCCCATGCACAAACAGGTCCTGCCAGATTCCATCCTGGTACACTTGAAGCATGTTTCCTTGAGTGCGTGAGACCATTTTGGTTTGATCCACCAGCGCGATTTCCGGTTCAGCTTTGGGGATGGGCTGTTGTTTCCGCGCGAAGGCCTCGGTATAGATGGTCTTGAGCATCGGTAGATATGTTTGCCAGTAGAAGGCGTTCTCACTACTGAGCGTATCCTGCGTGGCCTTGCGCATGATGGCCGGTACCGCCGCGAAGAAATGGAATTGCGGGTTGTAGGGGAGGTAGTTGAAATTCCCTGCTAGATAATAGGTGCTATGGAACGCTGTGTCGCTACGGACCACCGCAGGGAAGGTGGTGGGGAGGCCGGCTTCGCGCAATCTACGCCCCCCCGCTTCGGAAACATCCAAGGTGTAGGTTGCCAGGACTTGGGCGCCGCTAAGGGGTTCCACGATGTCGAATATATGGTTGTAATAACGGCTTTCGGCCAGGCCGAAAAACTTTTCTCCAGCCTCGCTAAGCTCCATCTGGTTGGCCAACGGCCCTACATCTCTGCCCATCTGCAATACCAGTACATCCTCGCGGTCATCGGTGAGCAGGAAGCCGGAACCACTGTACACCCAAGGAGTGCCCGTTTTACGCTCATAACGGTCTATCGCCCATTGGGGGACTTCTTTCTCCCGCGACAGGTCCTGCACATACTGCCCGATCCATCCTGTCCAGCGCACCCGCAGCATCTCGTACATCTGCGCTTGCACATACGAGGGGGTAGGGGTACCGAAGGTGTTGTACTCGGCCACTAGAGTATTGGGTCTGTCTTGGTTCAGATATGCTTTCAGGATGTCAACATCCTGCTGGTTCATGCCACCGTATACGAGATTCGAAGTCCCAAGGGTTGGCGCTTCGGTGCCTGGAGTTCCTTTGTACACGCCGTAGGTGTCGGCTACGTAGATGAGGTCGGTATATGTAGGGAGCTCTGCCAAAGGTTTTATCCGCGCATCTTCAGTTGCGTTGGGAAAGTAGCCATAATAATCCACGCGGGGGTTGAAGGAGGAGCCTTCGGTGGTGGGAATTTTCCAATGGTTGAGAAACCACATGATTCCAGCGTGCTGGTGCCCTGAGGCTTCCGGCACTGTTTTGTTATACACAATTGAATACACATCAAGTGGGGAACGCAAGACCCATACCAGCCACGGGGTTACGACGATGAGAAGCAGGAGCAGCAATAGCGCCAGGGATAGGAAAGGACTCCCCCTTTTGGGGATGTCTTTTGAGGATGGCTTACGTTTCATGCCTCATTATACGGCCTATGGAGAAATTGGGATAGGAAAATGAGAGGAAAAAAGTACCGGAATGCACTATGTATGGTAAGCTTGTGTAATAGATACGTCATGTTTATGTATGTAGAGGATCTGAGGTGACTGCTGTTTTAGGAGAAAATTTATCTGAACTTATGACGTTGAGTTTTGCAAATTCAAAGTCAATTCTCATTAACACATAGATAGCGACTATTTACACCATTATGTGTTATAAAATATAAATTGATACAATTAAATCATTTATTTTTCGAATATTGCTCGATTTCCGCAAAATCTCAATTTGAAAAAAAAACTGTTGCAAGATGAAATCTTCCGTGCAACAATATGATTATAATTCTTGCAATCGACTTCAAGAATATTTGAAACCTGTTGCAAAGCTTGAAATGGGGGCATTAGTGAAGATCGCAGTGTTGGGTGCTGGAGCGATGGGATCTCTTTTTGGTGGATATCTCACAATCGCCAACGATGTCTTTCTCATCGATATACATGAGGAGCTGGTGACTCATATTTCTCAACATGGAGTCAAGATCAGAGAGAAAGATAACTCTGAATCTATCTACAAGCCAAACGCCTACCTTGATTGCTCCAATCTACCCGTTATGGATTTGGTGATTGTCTTTGTGAAGTCGATGTTTACCATTTCAGCAATCGAGAGGAACCAAAGGATAATCAGCAACAACACCTACCTCATGACTCTCCAGAATGGAGCAGGTCATGAAAAGAATCTTCTTAGATTCACCGATGCAGAGCACGTGATTATCGGTTCAACTCAGCATAATAGCTCAATCCTATCGTTAGGATGCATACATCACGGCGGTAGTGGAAAAACTGCTATCGGGTCACTTGGTGGTAATTGCCAGGATATCACCGATATCGCGGAAAATTTTTCACAGTGCGGTTTTGAAACATCTGTATCAGCAAACATCCAAAAGCAAATATGGAGCAAACTTTTCTTAAACACCTCCTCTAGTTCTTTAACGGCAATTTTTCAAGTCCCTCTTGGGATTGTCCTTGAGAATCAGAACTTGTGTTACCTCATGGAAAAGCTAGCGCACGAGGCCGTGGCAGTTGCCAACGGTTCTGGACTTGATTTCTGTTATGACGAGGTGATTGAAGATATTAAATCAGTCATTCAAAATTCCAAGCAGGCGTATACTTCAATTTATTCTGACCTGAAAAATGGGAGAAAAACTGAAGTTGACACGATAAGCGGTTCCGTGGTGGATTCAGCAAAACAGTTAGGTATAGAGGTTCCCAATCATGTATTTGTGGTTCAGGCCATTCATGCTATGGAGACTCTGTATAATAGGAGGGAAAATTGAGCGTCGATTATCTTGGTAAGTTGAGAATTATAGACCTGACAAAGTATCTGGATCCTGCGACTGAAACGAGAAGATGCAAATTGTTCAGATTCAACACGGGCGGATCCATACCGGATTTCCATACCCACATGGATCTCATGTCCCACCTCGGCACGCACTGTGAGAGTCCCTATCACCATGATGACAACTGGCCCGACATATCCGCACTTCCGCTGACCTCTTACATGGGAAGAGGTATCTATGTGAACATCGAGAGCCTCAGTCCCAATACCCACATCGATACAGCTACACTGGACAAGGTTCTTGGAAAAAAGATTCGGGAAGGGGATGTGGTCATCTTGGACTCACCGTACAGAATACCTCCTTTCACCCCACTGACAAATACACCCGCAGACAAGCGGCTCTTGGTGAATGGAGAAACCGCGCAATGGATGGTCGATCATAAGGTCAAGTGTGTTGGATTCGGCGATGGGGTGTCGATTGAGAGCAGCAATGAAGATGTGAAACCCTTCCATGATATCTGCATGGCGGAAAACATCACCTTCCTGGAGGTTCTGAAAAACTTGGATGAACTGAAGCAGGAGACATTCTTCATCTCATTTGCCCCGATGCTGATCAAAGGTCTGGATTCCTGTCCTGTACGTGTATATGCGATTGAAGGGTTGAGCGGGTTTTAGGCTCCCACGGGAGTGGAAAATGAGAGTGTAATACTAGCCTTAAGGCTAAAAAAAAAGGAGTAGAGTATGAAAACAAAAAGAGTTGTAGTTATGCTTTTTGTTCTGTGTGCAGTATTTACTGCTTTCGCCCAGGGTACTCAAGAAGTTTCAGGTAAGGCAGGAGTCACTCAGTTGACGTATGCTTGTCCGGGGAAGAGCGCCCGTTACAACTTTGTTGACAAGGATGGAGTGCTTCAAGGTTACGAAATCGACATCATGAGAGAAGTCGATAAGCGATTGGCCGATGTAGAGATCAAACTGATCTATACCGGAGAGTTCTCCGCACTGTTCCCGGGACTTGAATCAGGACAGTTCGATATCATCGGTGGTGGAATTTCTTGGAAACAGCAGCGTGCGGATAGCTATCTGTATTCCACTGTACCATACTTCCATAGCCCCACAGTCATTGGTGTACGCAAAGATGAGACCGGAATTGCAAAGATCGAGGATCTCGCAGGGAGACGTGTTGGTCATATTCCAGGAACCGCGCAAGCCATGTGGCTCGAAGCTTACAACCAAGCTAATCCCAAGGCTACCATCAAGATCGATTATGTTGATGCGAGCGCGATCGAGATCATGGGCATGGTGTTTACTGGACGGTACGATGCCGCTATCCACTCAAAAGTTGACTTTGCCGTTGCAAAGGCCGAGCTCGGAGTAGACCTTAAGATCATCGACATCCCAAATGCCAACCAGATTCAGCTTCCTGATTCGTATTATCTCTATGCGAAGACAAATACCGCTCTTCAAACAAAAATCGATGCGGTTCTCAAGACTATCCGTGATGACGGGACCATGAGTCAGCTCTGCATCAAGTGGTTTGGTGATGATTTAGTACCGAAAAACTAAATTGCTGAAAGTACGATCAGATGGGAGAGCAATCTTCCATCTGATTGTGTATGATGAATTCCAAAGTGTTTGAATAGGGAGTTATAGTGAGCAAAATATTTGACGTCAGTGCAATATGGTCATATATGCCTACAATTCTAGAGGGATTACCGGTAACACTTGGCCTGACAGTGATATCCATAATTCTTGGGATTGTATTGGGCTTTGGCATGGCAATGGCAAGAATTCACAAAGTTCCTGTGATCAGTCAATTCTGTTCAGCGTATCTTTCGTTTGTCCGGGGTGTACCTTTGATGGTATTGCTTTACCTATCCTATTATGGGATTCCGGTCATGCTGAAGATAGTCTATGGAACAAGCGCCTCGATCAATCGGATTCCTGCTTTCGCATTTGCGCTGCTTGCTTTTGTCATACAGGAAACCGCTTACGAATCAGAGATAATCAGAGCGGCCTTGCTGTCTATTGATCGGAAGGAAATCGAAGCTGCCAAATCCTTGGGAATGACGACTTTGCAGACTGTGGTCAGGGTTGAGATTCCACAGGCCCTTGTGGTGGCCATGCCTAGTTTCGGCAATCAGATTACTTCCTTGATCAAGGGAACTTCCCTGGCGTTCATGATCTCTGTGGTTGATATCATGGGCAAAGCGAAAATCATTGGCGGACGTACTCTCAGGTACTTTGAAGCCTATATTTGTACTGCCATCATCTATTGGGCATGCTGCATAATCATCAGTATCATATTCAAGTACATGGAAAAGAAAATCAATTACAAGCAGAGAAAGGAAAAGATAGATGGTAGAAGTAAAAAACTGGAAAAAGCGGTTTGATAGCAACCAGGTAATCAAAGGAATCGATTGCAGAGTGGAAACAGGCGATGTGGTTGCGATCATTGGTTCCAGTGGTTCTGGCAAATCTACCTTTCTCCGTACCCTCAATTTTCTTGAAAGGGCAGAAGAGGGTATTCTCACCATAGATGAAATAACCCTCGATATGTCGCACAAGATAAGCAAGAAGCAAATACTTGAAGTTCAAAGAAGTACCGCGATGGTTTTCCAGACCTTCAACTTGTTCAGCCATATGACTGCGTTGGAAAATGTCAAGGAAGCTTTGGTCACTATTAAAAAAATGAAGAAGGATGAAGCCATCGCCTTGGCGGTGGCAGAACTCATCCGTGTAGGTCTTGAGGACCGGATGAATTACTATCCCCACCAACTGTCTGGTGGTCAGCAACAGCGGGTTGGTATCGCCAGGGCGTTAGCCATCAATCCCAAGGTGATTCTTTTCGATGAACCAACTTCGGCTCTCGATCCGGAAATGGTAGGTGAGGTTCTTGAAGTAATACGTTCCATCGCCCATCAAGGCACCACGCTCATCATAGTCACTCACGAGATGGCATTCGCCCGTGAAGTAGCGGATCGTGTGTTGTTTTTCAGTGACGGAGTGATTCTTGAGGAAGGTCCAGCAAAGGAATTTTTTGCAAATCCAAAGAATGCCCGTACAAAACAGTTTCTACAGAGAATCAACAATCCATAATCAGGAGAGAACCAATGAATTGTGTCAAGAATCTAAAGGGATTCAGTTATCCACTCACCCCTGAGGGAAGAAGTTCTATTGTTGGAGATTTCCCTTGGTATTATGGGACTGAATATGTAAATATGCTCTATCGCGTAAATCCTGACCAGGTTAAAAGATGGCTACCTGACCATGTCGAACTTGGAGAACAGCCCGATCTTGCATACGTCGCTTTCAGCAAGTGGTGGTCGGTCTGGCAGGACGGCACGGATCTTCCTGTGGTGAATCCGGAGAGGACTCAGTATAAGGAAGCTGCAATTTGGGTGGGTTGTTCCTACAAAGGGATTCAAGCTCAAATGTGCCTTTTAATATGGGTTGATAACGATTTTTCCATGGCTCGTGGCTGGATGATGGGTTTTCCAAAAAAACTTGGGCAGATCGCCATATCCGATTACAACCCGTACAACCCAGGCATGAAACCTCTAGGTATTGGATCAAAGGTTACCGGTATCGCGTCTTCCCATCTCGAGAGACTCATGAAAGGAACGTTGGAGATTGACCAGCAAATTTCACCAGCGGAATTGCCTCCGCTCATGAGGAAGCCTGTCATCCATCTACGCCATTTTCCCAGTCTAGTGCCAGGTGCCAAACCAAGTGTGTGTGAGCTGGTAAAGCTAAGTGCGCTGAACAAACAGTCCGACCCCATTGCATGGGCAGGGAAAGGATCGCTCGAGTTTTATCCATCAGACATTGAGGAACATATGGGACTTGCTCCACAAGAATGCCTTGGTGCCTTTATGTTTCGAACTGGATATGTTTTCAATGGTGCTGAAGTGCTTTATGACTATACCAAAACACATGATGCTGAATGATAGAAGGATGATGATATGAGTATTCGAGAGAAGAGAGTGACTTTTAGGGAACTGCTAGATAAAGAACCCGGTCTTATTGTTCCATGTGTATTTGATTCAGCTTCTGCCAGAGTCGCCTATATGGCAGGCTTCAAGGCGTTATGCCTCAGTGGAGCGGAACTTTCGATGGCCATGGATGGTCTGCCGGATTTGGGGATTCTGAGTCTTCCCGAATTGGAATGGATAGTAAGCAGGATCACAGAAAATTGTCCACTCCCACTTATAGTTGATGCTGAAGATTGCTTTGGGGGACCTCAGAATGTCTATCGCTCATGCAAAAGGCTAGCTGCCGCAGGGGCCGCGGCGATTCTCATGGAAGATGAAACCGAACCCGGTTTTGCAAAAGGCGTCGTGGAAAAGAATATTATTCCTATTGCCGAATTCGCGGCAAAGGTCAAGGCTGCTAAAGCCGCGCTTGAGGGAACTGATTGCATCTTTATAGCAAGAACAAATGTACTTATACAGACTGAAGAAGGTTTCACGGAAGCCCTGAAAAGATGCCAGGTCGCGGTAGAAGCCGGTGCGGACATGCTGCTTGTCAATCAACTGAAAACGCTGGAACAAGCCAAGCGTTTCTCAGATGCGTTCCCAGATATCTGGAAGATGTTTCCCGACATCAATCAATCGGTTAAGCAGCCAACACTCGATGCGAAAGACCTGTACCCGATGGGCTACAATATCGTCACCATGCATTTCATGATGAAAGGCGCGATGAAAGGTATGTTGGATTATGCCCTGCGAGTGTATAAGGACCAAAATAATCTATTTCCTCGTGATGATAAGAGTTATAATATTTCTGGACAGAGCGCCCAGCCCTTCTACCCTGTGCAGGAGTGGCTTGATTTTGAAGAGACCTTCACAGGAATCCACAATACGTTCTGGGGTGACAAACTAGATTTAACGAAGTAAAGATAATCTTGTAACTATACATCATCGAAAATCGAGGGTTTTTATGTTTGAACATCTGGTTAAAGAGTATGCGCTGAAAAAAGCTCCTTCCACTGTTATTCCGGTAGGGGTCTCGATTGAGGAAGTAAAGCGCAAGTATGGTCTCGAGCAGGTCTATAAACTTGCCTCCAACGAAAACCCGTATGGGGTATCGCCAAAGGCATTAGCTGCGATGATGGATGCTTTGCGAGAAGGGCATCTATATCCTGATTCGACACGGGACAACGTCCTTAGGAAAAAACTCGCCGAAAAACATCGGGTGGGCATCGATCAGATCATGGTTACCTGCGGGGCTGCCAATGCGCTTGCCTATGCAGCGGAGACTTTTATCAAGCCGGGGGAGGAATGCATCATCCCCTCACCGGCCTATCCCCCCTACTACTACAATGTATTCAAAAATGATGGTGTGATTGTCGATATTCCATCACGGCCTGACGACATGATGCTTGATTTTGATAAGATACTCGAGGCAGTCAACGAGAAAACCCGTTTGATTTTTATCTGCAATCCTAATAATCCTACAGGAACGGCCTACCCAGGCCATACGATTTTCGAGTATATCAAAGGCATCCGGAAAGATATCATTATTGTGGTGGATGAAGCCTATATTGATTTCACCGATGATTCAGAAAAAGATACGATGATCAACTATCTTGCAGACTTCCCAAATTTGATTGTGACCAGGACCTTTTCGAAGATATATGGTCTTGCAGCTATCAGATTAGGGTATGCAGTGGCCTGTCCGGAAATAATCAAGTATATGAACAAGTCTGTGGCGGCACGTTCATTAAGCAACATCGGCATCGAAGGTGCGATTGCAGCTCTGGATGATGAAGAGTTCCGACAGATGACGGTCCATAATAATAAAGTTGAGCGCGCCTATCTTTCCGATGAATTTACCAAACTAGGATTCAAGGTGTTTGAATCCCAGGCTAATTTCATCTATGTCGATTTCAAGTCGAATTGTCAGGATTTATATTTCAAGCTTTTGCCGTATGGCGTGATGATTCGTGGAGATTTTTCCAATGCGCGCATTTCGATTGGAACCCACCTGCAGAATGAGATTCTCGTACGCGCGATCAAAGATTTAAACGATAAGGGTCAATTGTGACTGCGAGGCGATTTGTCCATTCCCCATGGGAATGAGTAGGAAGGAGAGGGCCATGATAAGAAAAGCTTCTGAAAGAAAGATTGACAAATTTGAAAATAGGTTTGGAGGAGATGGTTCCATTCTTGTGCGTTCCCTCGTGAACTCAGCTGGAGAATTGAATGACAAAGGACGGGTGTTTGCACATACAACCCTTAATCCTGGCTGTTCAATCGGATTTCATATCCACAACAATGATACCGAGATCTACTACATATACGATGGCAAGGCAGAATATAACGATAATGGTAAAATAATAACAATCGAAGCAGGCGATACCACCTTCACGCCAAGCGGCACAGGCCATGGGATTAAAAACATCGGTGAAAAACCGCTGGAATTGATAGCCCTGATAATCTATAGTTGACCTCCGATTATTTCTCAGACATGTGTCTTGGATATCTGCATTCAGAGGATTCACTACCGTCCGGCAAACCCATGAAATAGGGAGAAATTGTCATAATACTCCTTCTATTTGGACAGGTATGGATTGCGAATTTTGAAAACGATTGCAAAAATGGATATGAACTAATAGACTACATTCTAGAGAATAATTGAAATCTTTTTTTTCGGAGTATATGCAATGCAGAGTCTAACGATATATGAAATCGCGGAAAAAGCCGGGGTCTCCGCTTCCACTGTCTCTAGAGTTATTAATAATTATCCGTATGTGAATAAAATAACAAGAGCAAAAGTCTTAAAAATCTTATCCGATAACAACTATATTCAAAATGATACAGCAAGAAGCCTTGTCACACAAAATTCCAAGATGATAGGTATTCTCATCGCTGATATCAGGACTACCCATCATACTGATGGTGTCTACTATATAGAGCAGGAATTTTCAAAAAACGGCTATTCCTGCCTGATATACAACACCGGTACAAATCCTGTTGAACAGGTCAAATACATTCAACTGCTCAGTCAAAGAAAAGTGGAAGCGGTCGTATTGATGGGATCGATTTATCAAAATGAATCTGTGCAGAACGCGATTATGGTCAATCTACCATCTATTCCAGTAGCTATATGCAATGGGTATCTTGACGGACCGAATATCTATGGGGTGATCGCAGATGAAAAAAACGGTGTGATTGATTGCATGCAGCTTTTAGCGAAAAAAGGCCGCAAGAATTATGCATTCATCACCAATCATTTTACTCCGAGCAATTATCAAAAGCTTGCGGGTTTTCGTAAAGGGTTTTCGCAATTTGTACAGGAAGGTAAATTCGTGGTGATAGAGTCTGGCGATTCGGTAAAAGAGGTTCAAGACGCGACAGTCAAGCTATTCCAAGACCAGCCGGACACCGATGCGATCGTATTTGCAGAAGACTTTTTGGCCATAGTTGGACTGCATGCGCTGGCGGAACTCAAAATCGCAGTGCCTGAGAGAGTCGCCGTCATAGGGATCAACAACTCTAGATATGCGGAGATAAGCAACCCCGCTCTCACAAGTCTAAATAACATGCTGTACGATACTAGTCTTATCGCGGTGAGAAATTTGCTTGAGGTCCTCAAGGGATCGAGGGTGAATAAGAAAATTATGATATGCCCGGAAATTGTTGAGAGAGCTTCAACCTAACTGTTTTGGAGAGGTCATGGAAACCAGTCTGACAAGAATCATTCGTCATATTGAGACGATCTCCCAGTTCAATAGCAGCCCGGAGCATGGGTGCACCCGCTTATCTTACTCAGCAGAGGATAGGGAAGCAAAAAAATACTTGGTCGGTGAGTTTGAGAAGATCGGCATGATCGTCGATACGGATTCTGTCGGAAACCTACGCTTTAGAAACAATTGGGAGAGCAATGGAAAACCTATCGTCATCATCGGTTCCCATATCGATACTGTTTCCAACGGTGGTATGTACGACGGTGTCATAGGCGTTGTGGGAGGGCTCGAAGTCGCGCAGAGCATATACGAAGCAGGAATAGACCTTCCGTACTCGCTTGAAGTTATGGTCTTCGCTGAGGAAGAAGGTTCCAACTTTGGTTCCACCATGCTCGGAAGCAAAGCTATGATAGGGAAGTTCTCCGGCGCTGAAGCTTTTCACTCATATATCAACAAGGATGGTGTTTCTTGGTATGAGGTTATGCAATCGTTTGGCCTTAACCCGGGGGCAATGGAGTTCCCCCTTTTGAATCCCATAAAAGTGGTCGCGATGTTCGAATTGCACATAGAGCAGGGTATTGTTCTGGAGAGGCAGAAAAGAAAGCTTGGTGTTGTGGAGACTATCGCAGGTATGATGACCTTTGAGGTTGTCGTGACCGGACAGTCCAACCATGCGGGATCGACACCGATGTCGATGAGAAAAGATCCCATGGTAGGGGCAGGCGAGCTGATCATCGCTATTGAGCACATCGCTCGTGAAGAAGTTGGTCCGCATACAGTGGCAACGGTCGGGCGAATCACTGCCAGGCCGGGTGGTTCGAATGTGATTCCCGAACTGGTGACCTTTAGTTTGGATGTAAGGGATGTTTCGGACGATAACATTCTGAAGGCCACGGAAAAAATAAAGAACCGGGCTGTGCTGATAGCGGAAAAAAGGGGCTTGTCGATAGAGTTCCACCTCATAGGAAAGTCTCCAGCCGCTCCGTTGAGCAAAAAGCTTGTGCATCGGCTGGTTCAGCAGGCCCAAGCGATGAATATCCCCTTTTTAATCATGAATAGTGGGGCGGTGCACGATGCGGCGATGATAGCTGAGCAGTGTGACGTGGGCATGATTTTCGTTCCTAGTAAAAACGGTCTGAGTCATACGTCGGGCGAGTTCACCGAATATGCAGATATAAAATTAGGTTGTGATTTATTGCTTAATACCATACAAGGAGGGCTTACATGAAAAAGCTGATTCAGAATGGGACCATCATAACTGCATGCGATGAGTATAACGCAGATATCCTGATAGAAAATGGCAAAATTGTTGCGATAGGAAAAAACCTAGAGTGCGAAAAGGCAGAGACGGTGGATGCTTCAGGCTGCTATATCCTGCCGGGTGGTGTCGATCAGCATGTTCACTTTTCCTTCGAGTTCAATGGTGCGAAAGTCAGAGGGTTCGAGACCTCAAGTGCAGCGGCATTGGGGGGAACCACCACCGTAATCGAGTTCGTGAATCAAAAAAAAGGACAGGGCCTGCTGGAATCCATGGAACAGTATCGGACGGATCAGGTCGAAGGGCTGGCGCTCGTGGATTATAACCTTCACGGCATTATCACCGATCCGAGACCGGAAGTATTTGAGGAGATGGAATCACTGGTTGCAGCCGGGTATACGACAGTGAAGCTCTTCATGGCATATAAAGGGATGTTTTTCCATGCGGATGACGATGCCATCCTGAAGGCGTTGAAAGCTGCGAAAAAAGTCGGAGTCACTGTTATGGTGCATGCTGAGAATGCCGAGGCAATCGATGTATTCCAGAAGGAGCTCATTGCGCAAGGAAAAACCGAGCCCTATTCCCATGTCCTATCTAGACCACCGTTGGTGGAAGCCGAAGCGACCAGGCGTGCGATCTATCTTTCCCAGCTAGCTGAAGCTCCAATCTATATTGTGCACGTCTCCTGCACGGAAGCACTGAATGAGGTAAAGCAAGCGTATACATCAGGCTTGCCTGTGAGAGGCGAGACCTGCTCCCACTATCTGGTGCTGGATGATAAGAAGTTGGCCCTGCCAAATTTCGAAGGAGCGAAATTCGTCTGTTCACCACCACTGCGAAGCGTGGACCATCATGATTCATTATGGGAAGGAATCAAGATGGGATGGTTGAACGCAGTGAGTTCCGACCATTGCGGATTCGACTGGAAGGTGCAGAAACATTTAGGCAAAGACTCATTTGTGAATATCCCAAACGGGGCGCCTGGGATGGAGAATAGATTGGCGATTCTCTGGACTTACGGGGTTGAGCAAGGACGGATCACCAAACAGAAGCTTGTTGAGCTCTATTCGACAGAGCCAGCGAGGAATACGGGAATCGATCACTGCAAGGGTCATATTGGAATTGGGTATGATGCGGATTTGGTCGTGTTCAATCCGGGTTGGAAAGGAATAATCACAAACAGGCGGAGCTTGCAAGGAGTCGATTATACACCTTACGAGGGTATGGCACAAATTGGGCGGGCCGAGAAAGTATTTCTCCGTGGCGAAATGATTGTTGACGGAGGGGAATACATTGGTAAAGAGATCAAGGGACAACGGGTGCTGGGGAAACCATTTGGTGCCAGCTATCGATAAATCGGACAGCAACTCAACTGTCATGTCAGCTGACGATGCGGTTCCTCCCTGTTTTCTTTGCATGGTATAGCTTATCGTCAGCGGCCTTGATAAGTTCCTCGGGGTGGCTATACCTGCGGTTGAATTCCTCTATCCCCCCGCTTATGGTGACGTGTCCTGTGGGATTGTCGCTTTGCATGATAGCTAGTTTCTCAATCCCCGTCATGATCCGTGATGCGAAACGTTGTGCTTCGGCAGCTGTGCCGTGATTGAGGATAGCGACGAATTCCTCACCGCCAAAACGGAAGACACGATCCTCCTGACGGATATGTTCTTTAAGCGCGTGTGCGATGCGTTTGAGGACCTCGTCACCTGCTGCATGCCCGTAGGTATCGTTGTAGTTCTTGAAGAAATCGATATCCATCATCACGATGGAGAAAGTGCCCAGCCCTTGGTTCGCATCAGCGAAAACCTGCTCGAGATCACTATCGAACGCCCGTCGGTTGTGTATGCCCGTAAGGCCGTCCAGCAGGCTCATCTCGCGTAGGTCGGTATTGGCTTTTTCCAATTCAGCGGTCCGTTCCTCCACAATGCGTTCCAGTGTGGCTTGCGAATCGCGGATGCTGGTGGCCATCTCGACAAAACGGGTGGACAACATGCCGATTTCATTCGGGATAGCGACCGGTAGATCCATGGCTTGGTCGGCCACGGTATCGAAATCGCCACGTCCGATGGCCTCTGCCGCTTGCGTCAATTGCCTCAGCGGGCGTTGCGCCTGGTTCTTCATCACCGAATATACTATCAGCAGGATGATGCACAAGGTGAGGCTGGCTTCAAGGAAAACCTTACGTGCTGCATTATGTGCGGCTTTTTGGATGGTCCCCATGGGAAAAACACGTACGAACAACCAATCGGGGCCATCAAGCTGACCAACCGCCAGATAGGTGTTGTTGCTTTCATTCTCGATGATCCTGACGGTATCGAACCCCTTGTCCAGCTCTGGCGCGATAAGCCGGTAGGCTTCGGTCACTGAGGGTATATCGATATCCTCCAACGAGAGCTGTCCCACCCATCGTTGGTCATCGGTGGGCTGGCTGGGATGCGCGACAAGGTACCCATCCTTGCGGATAATGAAATTGTAGGTGCCGTCATCAGACCGCTCGATCAGCCGCTCCATCAAATCGGAGAGATAGATATCATGCGCCGGGGTTATGAGGTGACGGTCGTCGACATAAAGCGGATCCATGTAGGTGAGCATCCATTCTTCTGCCGTCTCATCAAAGTACAGGCCAGACCAGATGGCTTTGCGTTCAGGATTCTCCTGTTCGTTTACGGCGCGGATGACCCCTAGCTCGTTCATGGGAAGGTCGGCCCGGGCGATAAGCCCCCAGGGTTCCGCCGGGTAAAAAAGTGTGATGGCATTTTCCGGATAGGCTACATGGACATTGGCAAAACGGTTCACCCATGCGGGCCCTAGCTTGGAAAGGATTCGGGCGGCGAGCACCAGCCTTCTCTGGAAATCCGGGTTTTCCACAGACTGATTGTTTCCGATAAAGCTTGACAGTCCATAGACCAGCGAACCGTCTTCGGTGATGATCCCATCAAAATACTCCCGCTTCATACGAGTGGCACCTTTATCATCGGTGAAGTAGTAGTTCCAGAATTCAGTTTCATCCACTTGGATGCTGGCCTGGTGGAGTTTAAGGAACTCCTGCTTGAATACGTCGATATTATCGCTGGCAAGTTGGAATAGCTCGCTATCGGTCCGCACCCGTTCCACCACGAAGCGCTCCAGCTGGGCGAGGCTCTCGCGGGTCTCACGGTTGAATGTAGTGAGATAGGCACGGGATGAGAGAATCAGCACAATACCGATGGAGATGATGAAGATGCGTAGCAGAATATTGGTTATCAGGGATTGGCGGTATTCAGGAATCGCTTCCGCACGAACTGTGGTTTGCATAGAGGGCTCCCTTATGAAGTCAATCAGGTTCGCCGTATTTCAATTGAGGGGATACCATTGACCCTTACATCGGATATCCATCGATTGGGATGCGGATACATATGCTGAAGTGCTTGAGGCCTCACCGCAGCAATTCCATCTGTCGTGTGGAAATTGTACTTAGTGATTGCACAGCATGACAATGACATATGGCAGGATTGAGGCAAATATTGCTTGATTTTCTCTGCAAATCCAATACCCCGGATGGGCATGAAGCTGCGGTGTGGTTTAGGTTCCTGGAACCTAAACCACAGAACCTAAACCACAAGACCAGAAGGGTTTGATTCGCAATTGGGAATGCGGATAATCACCGAAGTTCCTTTTCCAAGGGTGGATTCAATGGTGATTCCATACGATGAGCCATAGAGCAATTGGATTCTTTCCAAGACATTATGTAATCCGTACCCTTTTTGGTTTTCCGAACCCTGCATGATTGAATCAGCTTCCGATTTAGTCATTCCAATACCATTGTCTTGAATTTCGATAACAATATCCTTCCCATCGGTTCTCGCTTGCAGAAGTATCTTCCCTGTCCCGGTGGCACAATTCCGTATACCATGGATAAGAGCGTTCTCTACAATCGGCTGGATTGTCAATTTGGGTAATTTGCATGCGAGCAGATTCTCATCGACCTTGCACTCCCATTCAACCGGATTGCTGAATCGTACTTGCTGTATATCCATATAGGTCGACACCAGATTGATCTCATCGGCCAACGAAACCAGATCCTTACCTTTGTTCAATGAAAGTCGGAAATATTTCGCCAAGGATGTAGTGAGATTGCTGATCTCAGGCGCTTTATGCTTTATAGCCATCCAATTGATGGTATCAAGCGTGTTGTAGAGAAAATGAGGATTGATCTGGGCTTGAAGAGCTTTCAGGTGGTAATCACGTTCCTTGATATTCGCTACGTAATTTTGTTTTTCCAAAGCACTGACATTTGAGGTGATATCCTCAATGTAATTCTCAATCTGCCTGAGGTATGTATCCTTACTACGGGAGCCGATGGGAAATCCAATCCGGCCTTTTTGCACCTGGAGTGCTATTTCCTGGATCTTCTTTATAATATTGTTCGTCACATGTGAGAATACCACCAGAATCATACAAACCACGAGAATGACCACGCTGAAGATGAGAATCAAACCTATCGTCATGGAATTGATGGTATTCCCCTGACGGATAGCAGGTTTTGGTATTGATATGACTATCGACCAATCCGACTCCGGAATCCGGTCATATACAAAATACCAATCCTCCTTCTCATAGGTATTCTCGAGGATACCGCGTTTCGTTGACGTAAGTATGTGCCAATTCTGTTCAGAAATGCGTATCACATCATTGGACTTTTGTTCTGGAGAGGCCGCGATGACCTGTTTGGAAGCACTGATGATTTGGACAATCCCACCATCGAGTGAAATGGATGACAATATGTTCGAGAGTCTCTCTTTCAGCACGTCGATTGAAATGATAGCGATGATTTTATTGTAATCGGATTCATCGTGGAGGAAGCGGATGAAACTCACCACGTCTGCATCCTGTTTATCCAAGTACTTTTCATGGTAGGAATCGGTCCATCCATTTTGCCGCACAAGATCGGGATGACTCTCTAAAAATTTCCCCAGGTTGGTTTTAGCGATATCGTCGATATCAAAAAAGCTTATTCCCTCTCTTGAATAGATATTCTCACCATTCAGGAAAATTCTAAATGCATAAACGTTTTTACCTTCATAGATAATTTCAGTCAGAGTCTTCAAGTCTTTAAAATCATCCAATTGTTGATTTAAAGAATTATCACCTTGATATCTATTAAGTATTTTATACACATTGGTATTACGTAAGAAGAACATGGATATCTCATCTACATTGGTGAGTATATTCGATATATTATAGCCAGCCTGTCCTGCGTTGTTCATGATGGTCGATAAAGTGAGTCGTTCCATTTCACTGAAAGTCTGTTGATAATGTATGCCAAGCAATAGGTAGCCTATGATTATGACAATAGCTATCCCCCATAAGGCTGATTGGCGGATCCGTAAGGTATCTGGTTGTCTTGCGACCGTATCGCTTTTCTTCATTGCTTACAACCTTTTCCATTAATGCGAGGTCGAGATCCTGTCCCTGTATTGGGATGGAGTGACCCCAGTATATTTCTTGAATATCTTTGTAAAATAGCTGGTATCGATATAACCAACCATATCGCATATCTGATAGATTTTATTTTTAGGATCATCCAGAAGATTTTTCGCAGCCTGGATTCTCACCTTAGTAAGATAGTCATTGATGGTCATGCCAATTTCTTGTTTAAAAACGAGACAAAGATAGTTTGGAGTAAGATAAACTCTAGAGGCGAGTTCAGGTATCGAAATATTTGTAGGATATTCCGCTTTGATAATCTGTTTGACCTTCTCAATAAGGTTTGTCGGTTCTTTCACTCTAAGCCGGGTGGTGATGGAACAGACCTCCGACACCGCAAGTTTCAAACACTCGGTTATGTCCGAAAGGGTTTCCAATTTTGGCAGTTGTTCAAGAATGGTTATTATTGGCTCGATCGATTCACTATCCACTAATTCTGAATATCTTCTGATAATATCCAAGGCTATTTGATTGGATATCAACTGATGCAATCTTCGGCCAGAGGAGTTGTCGAACAACTTTGCATAAATGTGGTCGATTTGAAGAAAAACCGCATCCTCCTTCCCGGTACGCAGACTGTTACGGACTTTATCCGTATCAAGTAAAGGGGTGAACGTGTCCGGTCCATTCTTCGCAATGATGATGGAATCGAATACGATATCTTTATTCCTTCCTAGGTAGAGTTTGTTTTTCACTGCTTCGTTCGCGGCAATGTATGATCCTGAAAGATTCTGCAAGCCCTCCACTATGTTGCCAATACCGATTGTGAAGGAATGAGCCATATGTTTGACAACTTCTTGTCTGATAGCTGCCGCAATCTGATTTAAATACTCACCCTCCTTGTCCTTCATGCATAGGAGGATTGCAACTTCCCCTGGATGTACAATCAGGGAATACCCTTTCTCGTTTGCCATGGCAGTCTCGACCGCCTTGTGCAGCAGAAAATCGTTTATCTGTCTCTCGTTTTCAGTAAGATCACGGTAGATGAATTCCTGACTGTCGACACTAATCAAGAGCACGCAGTAATTTGCCTGGATCGGTAGATCAAGCTCAAGATACAGAAGCTGCTCACTCAGGGATTTTTGGGATGGACTTTCTTCCTGTAACAAGGCGAGAAGTTGCCTGTCTCTCAAGTATGGTAGACTCTGTTTGATTTTATCCTGGAGATCAGCAAGCTGTTGCCTCTCCGATGCTTTTCTCTCAATTTTACTTATAGCGGTTAGAAGCACTTTATCTAATTCTTGAAATGTAAAGGGCTTGAATAAATAGTCGATGGCCTCGACTTTGATGGCTTCCTTTAAAAACTCCACATCATCATAACCACTGAGGAAAATAATCTCGATATCAGGCTTGTGGATATGTAGATGATTAGCCAATTCGATGCCACTGAGGTAAGGCATTTTTATATCAGTGATGACTAGGTTGGGATTCAAAATCCCGATGTCTTTGATCGCATCCCGGCCATTGGATCCAACACCGACAATCTTAATGTTATACCGATCCCAATCAATGAAACCCTCTAGGCCTTCCCTGACTGAGATCTCATCATCCACAATATACAATCCAATCATAACCATGTTCTCCTGATCACTATATAATCCATTATGCAATGGAATTGTAGAAGTCTCACGCTGAATCGTACAAACCAACCAAAAATAGTAGGAATGCCAAGTTTCGCTCAGTTTGATGGTTGTCTATACTTCGACCATCCACTTGGCTCAAAATGCAGTGGATCTAGTTTGCCAGACATGACAGATGAATATGTAAAGAGGAGACCCACACCCATGCTTACCCACAGCGATTTGTTGAAGTTGAAACGTTGGAACACCCCCACCATCTACAACGGATGGGAGGCCGTCACCATGCAGGAACGTCTCGATGTGCGCTGCAACCGGGGGGAGACCCGCGACTTCATGCCGCA
>DIXI01000023.1 GCA_002428625.1 Sphaerochaeta sp. UBA6084 | reverse complement strand
CTTCATATTGTCTGGCACGAATCTGCGAGACCGCAAAACCCCGAAGCCGCGAAGTCCTGAAGTCCCGATGCCCCGATGCGGCAAGGACTCGGAGGGCTTGGTCCGAAGGACGGGAGCGGGAGCGGACCCCGGAGCGGCCTGACGGCGAAGCCGTGCCGCCCAAGTATCTGGTATATGCCTATTTGGCTGTCAATTTCGTGCCTGGCACGAGAAAACCGAAGCAATCGCCTTTCTCATGCGTTTAGTGATGGTAGGAGGATCTACCATGTGCAGACCGCTACGCAGCATACACCCCGATACCATCTACCACCTGTACCAGCGGGGGAACAACAGGGCTTTCATCTACGAGTCAGAACAGGATAAGGCGATGTTTCTCAAGACTCTCGTGGAGACAATGGGAAAGTACGATCTCGCTCTTCTTTACTACGTCATCATGGACAATCATTTCCATTTGGTAGTGAGAACCGGTCAAGATTCCTTGAGCGAGTTCATGATGGTGCTTCAACGTAAGTATACCTTCCGGTACAATCTACGTTACCAGCGGTCAGGAAACCTCTATGATGGGAGGTTCTGCAGCAGGTCTGTTGAGAATGAACGGCAATTCCGCCAGCTGATCCATTATCTAGCGAACAATCCCGTTGTTGCCGGACTGACGTCAACTCCTGATGAGTTTCCTTGGTGCGCGCATAGGTTGGTCATTGATGGGTTGGTTTCTTTTTTCGATAGCGACCAACTTCTTTCACATTTTGGATCGCCTCCCACGCAGGCTATGCAGGAATATAGGGAGATGGTCAGTAATGGCAAGCCCTGTATGGTTGCACGCAAGGATTGTTTTGCCGTCGATAAAAGTGAATTGCCGATGTACCTCGACAGGATCATGGACAGCTTCCCCTTAAGCTCCCAAGAGCAGGAATCACTACGGAAGGGGGAATGTCCCGAGCCCCTGATTGATGTACGCAACACGATGATCCACCAGATGCGTGACTTTGGGTATTCCTGCACTGCGATTTCCGAATATCTCTCCACCGATTACTTCGTAGTGCGAAGGATCGCGATGAAGAAGGCCGCAAATTCGTGCCAGGCACGAATCTGCGGATAGTTGCGTATATAAATGTTATTTATACTGTTTTGCGTAAACAGACTTAATTTCAGCTTCGCCAGTTGTAATTTATTATGATTTCACTTCTATCAACTTTGACCGCTTAAGTGATCAATGTTTCGTAGAAGTCTGAGGGATTTCTGTCATTGCGTCTTGATATCCTATGACATGAGGCCTCTCATTGTCCGATGTCACAAGGTCGAGCGCTCATGCACTTCTCCGACACCTTTCGCAGGCTTCGCCACGGCCGACCATTGAATTTCCCTACTTCCGAGGGGTCGTCGCCAATAAGGTCGATGTCATATGTATAACAGTTGATGGTGGAAAACATGCCGATAAAACACCGCCAGATTGGACATCTGAATCAACTGTCTCAGATGGGACATCTTTCATGTGACAACAGAGTTATTATGTTTCTATATAATGAGTTATGAATTTTCTTTTCATTGACCGCTTATGAAAGCCACGGTATCATTCAGCCATCAGAACAGTTCATCCAGCAGAGATGAAAAACTTAGGAAGGAGGAAGCGGAATGGCAAGAATACAGAAAGCAGCACTGACAATCATTCTAGTGGTCTTGCTCCTCAACGTCTCATCCCTTCTGTTCGCCGAACGCGTCATCTCCTCCCAGACCTTGGTCGTCAACGCTTATATCCCACCCAGAACAACTGTGGCGTTCGACACCGCTGGCAACCTGCTTTTTACCTCCAACGCTTCAAACGTATCTCTTTTCGTGGTCGAGACCGGGTCCGCAACCCTGCTGAACGTTGTCGCTAGATAAGAGGTAGTTTTTTTTGGGGTTTTACGTTTACGCAATCACCAAATTGACATATCAGAACCTTCAAGTCAGCTTTGATTTGAAGGTTTTTTTTAGTAACGTTCTGCGGTGTGATTGAATTGCTTACAACAGGGTACCAGCTAAAAAAATGGGGTTTGGCGAGCGATACACATTACGGGAATGCGGATTTGCATTCTCTCCGGGTCGATCGACCTGAAGACTGAAAGCCAGAAAAGTATCGTTGCCATCCCCCAAAGACCCATGCCCCTGTTTTGTATAACGACGGGAGGATTATAAACTTACGTAGTCGCGAGAGCTGATTCGTCGATCACCGCATCCGGTGCGGTTCTTCCAATCGATCTGATTCCATTCATCACCCCTGACTTGGAGCTATATCCATCTTCAGGCGCGGCGATGTTCTGTCCATTCGAGGCGACCAGCCGATACCGGTACTGTCCCGCCTTGTCGAGGTATACTGAGAATTTTGGATTGGTTATCTCTTTCACATTGCGAAGAGTCAGATCCTCGATGGGAACCAACGCGTTCTTCTGGTTGGAAATGATCCCATCTCTGCAATTTTGCAAAGTGGCGTAGTTCTGGCTGGTGAGAATGGTCTGGTGATTCGCTGCGTTCAGGCTGAACCTATAGAACCCTTTGGGAGTTTTTGTGATGATAAATGTACCTGGCATATCTTGTTCCTCCATGTGGAAAGCGTGTGCTCGCTGCGCGGTTTGCGACGACTGATGGTTCTTCGATAATTACGACAACAGATAATCTTACGATTCACTATCGCCTTTGGTTATCGTCCCACCCGAATCCGTAGGATGGGGTCCATCAATCCAAATTCACTTAACACAAACAGCAGCACGATGACGACAACGACTATATTCAGGATTTTCTTGATTTTCCCATCCATCGGCATATAGTTATTGATCAGCCACAAACCAAATCCAACCACGATCAACACTATCACCAATTCTAAAATCGACATCTGAAAATCCCCTTTTATCCTTGCTCTACCTACACCCTACACCCATTCGGGGCAGTAGTCTGTTCGCCATCGTACATATAGAGGTGATTTTATTCTGTCGTCATATTTCAAAGTCGCGATACGATTATTTGGTCAAGATTGCATTTCTCGCAGACGGCATGCGCAGTTTCGTGCCTGGCACGAATCTGCGAAACTTGGGAGTTTGAACGCCACCGGCAGAGCGGAGCTCCTCTTGCGGGGAAACCCCGAAAGAGAGCGGGAGCGGCGACGGGATCGGAGGGCGGATGCCCGAGGAGGCGCAAAACCCAGGCTCAAAAACTTCTAAAGTTTGCTTAACTGTTGGAGAAAAACTTCAGAATTCCATAAATCTATTGAAAACTGTTCAGAGACGGGTATAAATCGCCTTACATCCTTTCTAGCTTCTACCCAGTCGATACTTTCAATTTTTTGGCGTAGTGCTTCAAGCAACCAGATCTTGTCGATATGGAGAGACAATCCCTTTAATGGCCCCGATTGACTCAAAGCTTCTTCAAGATATTGGTAATTTACTGTGGTTTTCCGTGCGGTATACCAAATGAAATCATACCAGTCGCGCCCTTTTAGATATGTCCTGCATAACAAAGCATGGATCTTACCTGCGAATAGGGTTGGAAGATTCTGTACGGTTATCGGTGATAGATAGGGAAAATCCACATATTTCATCTCATTCTGCCCACCAGCTGGTGGATTGATGTCTATCTCCAATTTAATACGGATTTTTCCAAGTATCGACTTTTTTCCTGCATAATGGAGGTTAAGGATTTTCCCCAAAGCCTCGTCCTTGAGAAATGCAAGCCTAACTGAAGAATCAGTATCGTGTCTATCTGTTACTTCCAGTTGGTAACCAAATGTAATCAAATCCTTTACCACTCGCTCCAAATATTCTTGCCATGTAAAATCTGGATTTGGTTCAAGAAGTGTAAAATCCAAATCCTCAGAAAAGCGATTGAGGCCATGCATGATACGGAGGCACGTGCCACCTTGGAATGCGGCTTGGTTGAAAAAACCGATTCGTCCCAAGGAAGCGAGAATCACTTCTTGGGTTATCTCCCGTAGAGCTTGCAGTTCCTCTCCTTCAGATTTCGCAAAATACGATTCCAGCTTTTTCTCTATCATCTTCACACTCATGGGCAGAGCTCCTTTTTAAGTCCTTTGAGAAACTGAGATACCCGACGGCTTGGATAATTTCCTTCCAACTCAAGAAAATCATCCTCGGGAATCTCGCGAAGATTGTATTCATCGATGCGGAGCGATTCGGTGAGAGGTTTGCAGGAAACCCAATCACATCCATGCAGATACACATAATCGGCCAATGCCTTTAGCGGAGTTGCCTGAAACCACACATTTCCCGTGTCATCAAGAAGCCTCTCCACACCAACAAATAGGGTGTTTTGGGGGACTTTTTCGTACGAATAGTGACCAATTGGTGTTTGAAATTCTGTTGGACCGCGGGATGTGACAGCGGTAATGGTTCTCACCGCTTCTGGAATCCAACCATAGTTGCTTAAAGCAGTCTCGACACTGATATATGATGGCCAGAAAATCATGTGTGACACAGAATTTGGATTCAATGTGCTTTTACGATATAGCGGGGATAACGTGTAAAGCCCCCGCCTGATATGGATGATATCACCATCAGCGATAGCTCGCTTCATCAAAGCGTACCGGATATCGGGAGTACCAGGAATAAGCATGGAGATCTCATAAGTTGTGAATACTGGAGCAGGAATCTTTTCTAGAATCATCTTCACCAACCTATTCATTACGTACACCCTTTCATTACTCACACCCTGCCCTTGGCTGATTTTATCATAGTTACTGTCATAATATGACAGTTTCATACTATCATTAGAGTGGAAAAAGTTCAACAGGAAATCAAAACTGTCATATTCGCAGATTCGTGCCTGACACGAAATTGCGGAGCGCCACCGGCAGAGCGGAGCTCCTCTTGCGGGGAAGCCCCGAAAGAGAGCGGGAGCGGCGACGGGATCAGAGGGCGGATGCCCGAAAAGGCGCAGATTCGTGCCTGGCACTAATATGTGGGGAGAGATCTATACCCTGCGGTCTGATAGGTGGCGAGCGCGTAGTCGGGTTCGTGGTTGGTCTGAAGGGCTAGGCGCTGGGTGGTGAGGAAGGCTTTTAGATAGTCCAGGCGCTCGATGATATGGGCGAAATAGGCTAGAGTCTGGTCGATCTCGGAGAGCTTGGCGACTGACCGCCAGATATCGATAAAGGCTATCTGCAGGTGGGCGTAGCGCTGGATCATGCGGCGTAGTTCGATCTCCCAATCCAGGAGGGTGGCGGTATCCAAAGCGCATGTGGTAAAACCGGCGCGGATACGATGTCCTAGGCGGACTTTATCAACAATTAGAGCGTAGGCATCAACTGTATACTGGTATTGGCTCCAGTAGGAAGCATCGACAATTCCGTCTATCAAAGGGCGGGCTGCAGCCACTATCTGCTCAATTCCCGTTAAAGAGGCCTCAGGTAGCTGGAAAATAGGGCGCATAAGGTGATGGCTTTCGGCATCCAATACTCCCGCCACCCCGACGGGCAGGGGACGCATCGGCTCGAGATCGGCCGGTGGTAAGGGTGCTGTCAGGGTACGGCCCATGAGGGGTTCATCGAAAAGCGCGATCACGCATTGGCTGCGGTTTTTGGACCACATCGCCGGAAGTCGGTGGATTCCCGAGAGCAGATTGTGTAGATCCGCGAGGGCCGGTTCGCCCAATGCCACCCCGAAAGCTTTTGTAATCAGGGCGATATCGACATCCCTACCCGACCAGCTGGTCGCTGCGGCAACGGCGTAGGCATAATACGACAGCGCCGGCATGCCATAATTACCATGGTCGCCCCAGTCGCACAGGAGCATCCCCAAGGCCCCATGACGGATTCCCTCCAGCGTCAATCCTGTGATATTGCGCACCGCTCCTTCCTGGCGGGGAAACAGCGTGTTCCATGCACCAGTGCCAGGGCACACCCAAAACGGCTTGCCCGCCTTTTCAAATACAGCGGATGTTTTATACTCATCCAGCGGATCATAGATCCAATCAAGGAACACGATATCATCCGGCACCTCGGCTATCAGCTCGGGATGATGCAGGATGACATCACCAAACACCATCAGCCGTTTTCCTTGCGCCGCGGCCAGGTCGCGTAGTCGCAACAAGTGTTGAAGATACAGCCGGCCATCCCCCATCTGCGCCATCAGGGCGGCGCTGCGGCCGGAACCCAGGTCGTAGGTCTCGTCCGAATCGATGTTCAGCAGGGCGCTGGAAAAAAGCGGCAGGTATTCATCATACATCCGCTTGAGCAAAGTGTACGTGCCTTCATCGGCAGGGGATAGGGTCCAGTAGAGGTCGCTCTCCCGCAAGTGACGGTACCCGGGAGTGGTGAGCAGGCGGTTGCAGTGGCCGAAGGACTGCAAGTTGGGCTGAAGCTCCACGTGGTGTTCGCGGCACCAGCTGTCCAGTTCCACAATCTCAGCAGCGGTGATGGGGTCCGAACCTGCGTGTACGTCGTCAAGGAACGAGAAGGCGAAGGTATGCTCGATATAGAGCTGTAGGACATTCAGCTTCAACGATGCCATCAGGACCACCAAGTCCTTGAGATACTCCAACGTATAGACGCGGCCACGGGAGATGTCCAGCATCAATCCCCGATTGGCCAACGCGGGAAAATCCACAATCTCGACGCAAGGCATCGCGGCACTGCTCTGACGCACCATCTGCTCCCAGGTAGCGACGCCATTCGCCAATCCACGCTCATCCCTCGCCAGGATGCGGGCATACTGAGGTGCCACCACAATCGCGTACCCCTCGGACTGGGTGGGGATTTCCATCGGACAAGACTCGGCTTCACCGAGATGGATGAACAAGCGCTCCTCGTCGAGGCGGGGCAGTTCCTTCACCTGGGGAGTGAAAGTCCCCATCGCCTGCGCGAAACGGTCTGCCCACTTTGTACAATTGGTGCGTATCAACAGGTGCGGTCTGAGAGTAAAAATCCCACCATCGTAGCGGACAGTCTGCGGTTGTGGCAGCAGCGTGTATTCGTGTATCATGACTCACATATCTCCTGTATCAACGTACCTTTCTCCATCAAATCTCCATCAAAATTGGTGGTAGCTCATCCTACATCCATCATCACGTGCCAGCCCTGTATCAGCGCCAGGGATAGGCGCGGTCCCAGAGGTTCATGCAGTCGCCTGTCCACAGTGTACGATAGTTGTCGGCACTCGTATAGGTGGCCATTGCAGTGTCGATTGGTGAGCCAGCGAGCAAAGCTACCCGCTGCCTGCTCAACCAGATAACCGCTTCGGCATATCGGGAAGCTGCCTTGTCGAACACATACAGCGCCCCCTCGCGCCCGATGTCCACCGCCTCGGCATCCCAAAGCTGTGTGAATTCTTGCCGAAATGCGCAGAACTCCCGGTACAACAAACGGATGCGCTGGATCCAGTCCAGAATCCGGTACTCATCAACCTCGCTAGCCGCAAAGGCCTGCTTGATCTCATACGAAAGCATGCCCTTACGCCCAGTGAACTCGATGCAACGGGCGGCATGGAGGAATTCACGGACGCGCAGATTGGTGCCTGGCACCAAATTGATTTCTTGTATCGCCGCTTGGCCAAGGTTGTGAAGTTCAACAAATGTCGCTTCGGGAATGGCGGGATAATGGTCGTCGCCCACTAGCGTGAGCCCCTTGAAGAAATCATCGAAAAAGGAATAGATCGTCTGGCTCTTAAAACCTGTGGACACGCTCGGTAGCAGGTTGGTCTTTTTGAGTAGTTCGAACCCGCGTACCAGATGCTCGTCGCCAAAAAACAGCTCTGCCATCGCCTCGTCAAATTCCGCCAATGGAGTGCGACCCGCGTTCCAAGCCTGCTCGGCCGCTAAAATGAAGCCATGGTAGCTGAACGAGATTGGTTGATGGTGTCCGTAGTCGCCCCAGTGGGTCATCAAAACCCCTTCGGCCCCCTTCTTCGCACCTTCGCGGATGAACGAGGTGATGTTCTCGCTCGCGTTCTGCACCCGTGGGAAAAGGGCGTTCCAGCTACTGGTGCCCGGGGCGACCCAGAACGGCTTGCGCTCGGCTGAGAAGTTGTCCAGCGATGGGAACCGCTCGAGCGGATTGTAATTCCAGTCGATACACACGATATCATCATCAAGCTCTTCCTGGAGCCCCTCATAGGCGGACACTTTGTCACCCCAGATCTGGATCTGCTGGGCGCCATGCCGCCGTGCGATAGCCGCTACCGCCCGGATATGTTCCAAGAACACCTGGTGCGACCCTTTTTGGGCCACCGCTTCCTTGCTGTAGCCAGTGCCAAGGTCGTAGGCCTCGTCCATATTCAGATTGACCGTTCGGCTGGAGAACCATGGGAGGACCTCGCCGAGGATATCATCCAGGAGTTCGTACACCCCGGGTTTGCCAGCGGCGAAAGAGAACAGCGAGTCCAGCTCGGCCAAATGTCCATAGCCGGGAGTGCGGAGGATACCATGCACATGCGAGTAGCTTTGGATATTCGGCTGCAATTCGATGCCATGGGCTTTGCATAGCTCATCCATCCAGGCTACTTCCGCCCGGTTGTAGTACCCATTCATTCGTCCCAGGTCCGGGTGTTTCTCAAGGATGTAGCAGTCCTCCCAGTACAATTGAAGGATGTTGTATTTATAGGTCCCCAGGAGCTGGACCAGTTCTTCAAATTTAGTGCGATTGGGGATTTTCCCCCGCGAGACGTCCAGCATCACCCCACGCCAGGGGATGTCGGGGTAGTCCTCGATCGTTTGGCACGCGATGGTATGTGGATTCTTGGTGGAGTTGCAGTTGGGTTGGGCCAGCTGCTGTAAGGTTGCCAGCGCGTTGCGTCGTCCGGCATCGTCGTTGGCTTCGATTTCGATAGCTTGGGGAGCTATGGTCAGGCGGTAAGCCTCAGGTTTTAGCAGATTCGTGCCAGGCACGAATTTTACGGGTATGAGGGCGCCTGAGCCCGTCGTCGTCAGATTCGTGCCTGGCACAAAGTTGACGGGGAGTGTTCGGAGGTCCAAGCCGGCGGTGATGTCGCAGTGACCTGTCTGGAATACACGAGATTTCGGCTTCGGGATAATATGCATGCGGGGCCTTCTGATTTGGTATCGGTCGTGTTTTTGGACTTGATGATGCGCGATAAGCGGCACTCCTTTTTAAGGGGAGTGCCGCGATGAACAGTATGGGCGGACGGTTACTTCGCGCGGATCATACCATGGAGAAGCTGGTACACGACGAAGTTGTCGTCACCGGCGGAATTCTTGTACAGGTTGGCGGGGCCTTCCCACACGGTGCGGAGGCCGTTGCTGGTAAGGTTGCGGCTTTCCTTCATGTAGATGGGAAGAATGGGCAGCGTTTCGTTGAAGGCAGTGATGATCTTGCCAACGATGACCCGCTGGGCGCCGACATCCCAACCCTTGATGGAATCCGTAAGGAGTTGACCGAAATCAACCGTGCCTGCGGCGGTCTTCTGGACGAGTGGGAAGGAGATTCCCACGCCGCCGGCAGAAGTGTTGCTGGCCAGGAGGGGTCCTTCATACGCGTACATCGGGTGGGGTTGGCCAGTGCCAAAGAACGACATCGCGAGTTCGAACTTACCAGCCACGATATTCGGGGTGCGCTGGGTGGATTCGATGCCCTGGAACACGGTCTTGATACCAAAAGCAGTCAGCTGTTGGGCAGCCTCGGTAGCGGCGGTTGACGCATCGGCCCAGCCACTGGGGCACTGGAGGCTCAGCTCGAAAGCCTTGCCGGACGCGAGATACCACTGTCCGTCCTTCTTGGTCAACCCGGCTTCCTTCAACAGAGCTTCGGCCTTGGCTAAGTCAAGGGTGTAGGTGCTGAGCTTGGAGACATCGGTCCAGGACTGCGCTACGCCATCACCCAGACCGGTGAGGTACTTCACGCCCACCGATACGCCGGGAAGCGCTAGTTTGCCGATGCGCTCGCGGTCGATGACATACGCCATCGCCTGACGGACCCGCACATCACCCAGTGGTGCCATTGCGTGGTTGAAATAGATCGCCAGGCCATCCACACCGGGGAGCTGGACGAAAGAGTAGCCGGCGCGTTCGAAAGCCTGCATGGAGGATGCGGGGAACACGTGGGTGAGGTAGTCGATCTGGCCGCTGAGAACCAGAGGTGTGAGGTCGGGGACGTCGCCGTTGTAGATGGTCAAAGTCTCGAACTTAGTCTTGTCCAGCAGGAACGAGTTGGGGTTCAGCTGCATGGTGATGCTGGCCTGGCTGACTTTGGCGGGGTCGATATAGTACGGGCCGGTCGCGTTGACGATGGTGGGCCTGAAGGCGTTGAAGTCGGCGACGAGGTTCTTCCATTCCTGGGAGTTCGCGTCGAGTCCGCGTTTGACTAAGTCGGCGGTCTTGTCGGCATAGGCGCCGTAGGTCTTGTAGTCCACAATCGGCTTACGCAGCACGTTGCGGGTGAACAGCGGGGTGGCGCTCTTGATGGTGAAGACAGCCTGGGTGTCGGAAGCGGCGGTCACATCGCCAATGTAGTTCCAAGCCGGATTGTTCACCAGGCGGTAGATGTAGAAGGTGGTCCAGACGTCCTTGGCGGTCACTTTCTCCCCGGTCAGCCATTTGGCATCGGCGCGGAGATTGACGGTCATGGTCTTGGCCGCTTCGTCAATCTTCCAATTGTCGGCGAGCATGGGGGTGTACTCAGCGGTGGCGTTGATGTAGAGCGCCAGCGGGAGCTGGTGCATCTCGCGCCAGAATTTGAGTTCTATGGCGTTGGCCACGAACATGTTGAAGTGTCCGGTTGGAGGAGTGGCATACGGCCATCCACCTGCGAAAGTCTGAGCCCGGACGGGTGCGGCGGTGGTAGCGGCTGCGGGTGCGGCCTGCTGCCCTTGGGCGCCCACTGTTGCGATGCTGAAGATCATCAGCGCGCAGATAGCGATAACCATACCTATGCGTGTCTTTCTCATTTCAACCTCCTGTATTGGTTCATGAGTTTTTATTGCTGCTCTCCTTGAAGGAAAGGTACAAGCCGATAGCGATAAGCACCGCCCCGAGGACGATGTTGATGATGCTGATGATGCGTTCAGCGCTGCCTTGCGCCTGCAGCGACAGTGTCCACACCGACAGCAGCACCATGACGATGCCGAACGGGAGCATCAGCCGGGCAAACAGCCGGGGTGTCCGGGGAGCACGCGATTTCCGTGGGGGTCGCGGGGTCTGCCGTGAAGCCGGTGAATCTTTCATGCATTCCTCCCCTGTCCGGTACGCGGGTTCTCGGTCGAGCGCTGACCTTCGGTTGTGCCCAGGTTCTCAGTCGAGCGCGGGCCTTCGGTCGTGCGCGGGCCTTCTGCGGCATATAGGTGGCAGGCGACACAGCGGCCGGGTGAGGTGGTGTGAAGCGGGGGTTTGACGACATTGCAGACGCCCGGAATCATCTCGGGACACCGTGGGGAAAGCGAGCACCCGCTGGGGATATGCTGGAACGAGGGGATATCCACCCCTTTGAGGTCGTAGGAATTGTCGGTGGCGATGCTGCCAGCCGAGAGAATGGCCTTGGTGTACGGGTGATGGGGATCTTCCACGACATCCCCGGTCGGCCCCAATTCGATCACCTCACCCAGATACATCACCGCCAACCGCTGCCCCCAGGCGAAGTATCGGCCTAGGGCGAGATCATGCGTGATATAGAGGTAGGCGACCTTGAGCTCCTCCTGGATGCGCTTGAGCGTCGCCAGTAGGCTGATGCGCAGCGAAGTGTCGATCATGCTGGTGGCCTCATCCACAACAATGAACTTGGGATTCATGCAGAGGATGCGGGCGATGGAGACCCGCTGGCGTTGCCCGCCAGAAAGATTCACAGGATATTTGTCGATGAAATCATCCACGGGCGTCAGCCCCACCATCTCCAGCAACCGCACGACCTCCTGGTAGAGAACCGCGAAATCCCGGATCTTGCGATGATGCTTGATAGGCGCGCTGATGATGTCGAACACCATCTGCGTGGGATTGAGCGACTCATATGGATTCTGGTGGATCATCTGGACATCGGTGCGGTACTGCTTCCACAGCTTGCCCTTGAGGGTGGCGACTTCCTGGCCGCGATAGGTGTAGGTGCCCCCGGTATACCCCTGGAGCCCAGCGAGAATCTTGCCCAAGGTGGTCTTGCCGCAACCGGATTCGCCCACCACGCAGACAGTCTGCCCCTCTTCGATAGCGAGGTCGATGCCGCGCAGAACCTGGGTGTCGCCGGTCTTGCGGTTGTGGAAGCTTTTTTCGAGGCCGGCGAGTTCAATAAGCGCCATGCGTGACCTCCTCGTACAGATGGCAGGCCACCCAACGGTCGTTATCGGTCTGCCGTAGGGCGGGGATTTCGGTGAGGCAGCGGGCGTGGCAGTGCGCGCAGCGGGGAGCGAACAGGCAACCGTCCATCTTGTCCACGAGGTCGGGGGTGGAGCCGGGGATGGAATACAGCTGCTCGAACGTGGCGTTGAGTTTGGGGATAGCCCGCAGCAAGCCTTGGCTATAGGGATGCAACGGCGTGCTGAAGAAATCGGCAGTGGGTGCGTTCTCCACCACCACCCCGGCATACATGGTGACCACGCGGTCGGCCAGCTGGGTGACGATGCCCAGATCGTGGGTGATGAACATCATGCTGAATCCACAACTGTCGCGCAACGAGTTTAACAAATTGAGGATCTTTTTCTGGGTGATCAGGTCCAGCGCCGTGGTGGGCTCGTCCAGTATCACCAATTGTGGATCCAACAGAAGCGACAGGGCGATCAACGTGCGTTGCTTCATCCCACCCGACAATTCGTGGGGGAAGGAGTTGAGCACGGCGTCGGCGTTGAGAAACACCAATTCCAGAAGCTCGCGGCTGCGATTGAGGGCGTCGTCGGTGGAGATCTCGGGGTTGTGGGCCTGGAACGTGTCAAGGAACTGGGTGCGGATCTTAGCCACCGGGTTGAAGGAGCTTTGCGAAGCCTGGAACATCATGACGATATCGTTCCAGCGGACTGCGCGCATCTCTTTCTCGGGCAGCGCTTCCAGCCGGATTTCCGCCTTGCCTTCTGGGAAAAATCCGATGCTTCCGCCGCTGATGGTGGCGTTGCGAGGCAACATGTGCACGATTGAGGTAGCCAAAGTGGTCTTGCCGCACCCGGATTCACCGATAATGGCCACCGATTCCCCTTTACGGATGCGGAGCGAGGCCTCGTGCACCGCTTTCAATTTTCCCCGCTTGGTGCGGTATTCGATGGAGAGCTTGTTGATATCGAGCAGGACCGGGCGCGGATCCATGGCGGCTCCTTTGGCATTCTCGCTAGCCACGCTGGATGCGGAAGGTACGGTTGATGCGGAAGGCACGGTGTTGGTGGGATGGGGTGTATTTGTGTTCATTTGCGTAACCCCGGATTGAAGAATTCTTCCATCGAGCGGGCAATCCACACCAGCGATAGGATCAAGAGGCAGATGACGATGGTAGGTGCAAGCAGGAACCAGATCGCATCTGGATTGTAGATGACACCCTGGTTCCACGCGACATTGATCATCACCCCCCAGTTCTGGTCGAGCGGGAGCAGCCCGAGGAACACAAGCCCCACCTGCGCGTAAATCGCCGCACGCATCAGCAAGGTGAAGTTCGCCACCACGAAACCCATCATGTTGGGGAGAATCTCTTTAAAGATGATATACGTCTTGGGCATATCCAGCATGAACGCGACCTCGATGAAATCCCGGCTGCGTAGCGACAGCACTTCGGCGCGGATAGTGCGGAACAAACCCGCCCACGAAAGCACCGCCAGCACAATCGCCAACGTGGTGGCATTGAGCGTGAAGAAACCCGACATCACCACCAGCAGCGGGAAACGCGGGATGGTGAGCCAGACATCAGCCAAAAACACCATGATCTCATCAAACCTACCTCCGATCAGCGCCGAAAGCGACCCTAGGAACAGCCCCAGCAGCACGGCGATGCTCGCGGTGAGGAACGCCAGCACCAGCAGCTCGCGTCCACCCGACACCACCTGCGCCCAGATATCGCGGCCAAGATGGTCGGTACCCAGAAAATGCTCGGCCGAAGGGGCGTTGAGAATTACCTCGGGATTGGAGATCGTATCCAACGGAAACCAGATCGGTCCGAACACCGACATCAGGATGATAGCCAGCAACAGCAGGAAGCCAAAAGCGCCGATAGCATCGCTGAACAACGCCTCACGCAGATGCCGCATGTTGCGCTTGAACCGGGTGGTTCCCTTCAGCTGATACGCCGACCCCGTCGTAGATAGGACCTGATTTATCTCCTGGGGTGTTTTCAAATTGTTCTCAGATTGAGTTTTAAGCATGCTTTGACCCTCCTTTCACGCGGATACGCGGGTCTAGCAGGCTGTACAGGATCTCGGCAAACAGGTTCGACAGGACAATCGCGATAGTCATGATGAGGAAGATGCCCTGCATCAACGGATAATCCCGATTTGTGGTGGCCTTCAACAACTCCAGCCCGACGCCCTGGTAGACGAACAGCTGCTCGATGATCAACGACCCCCCGATGATGAAGCCCAGGCGCATGGCGAATTCCGTGGCGATCGGCAGCATGGCGTTACGCCCTATATAAGAGGTGAGGATCTTGCGGGGGCGTAGTCCGCGGGCCCGGGCGATAACCGCGTAGTCGGCGTTGAGGCAACCGGTCGTGCTGCCTTTCATCAACAATACCCATATGCCGATTTGGGAGAAAAAGTATGTGAGGATGGGTACGAAGCTGTGGTCCAGCACGCTTTTGATGAAGGGCCAGTTCCAACCGATATTCACTCCGGCGCCATAGTTGCCCCGCAACTGGAAGATGGGGACGATGCTGCCCCTGCCCCACCAGGTGAAGACCCCAAAGAACAGGATGAGGAAGATGGCGATGAGGAAGTCGGGGATCGCGCTCAGAAACGAGCTGAGACCCGAGATGATCGGCTCGTACCACGATTCCCTGCGGTAGGCCGCGATGGCTCCCAAAGCGGTACCTACGATGAAGGAGAGGATCAACCCGGTACCGACAGTGAACAACGTCCATGGTAGACGGGCGGCGATGATCTCCGACACCTGCACCCCCGGTGAGAGGAATGAAGTGCCGAAATCCAATCGTACCGCATCCTTCAGGTACTCAAGGTATTGCGCGAACATGCTCTGGCTGAGGTCCAGAGAGAACAGCGAGGCCGCGCGCGAGGTGGCTTCCTCGTAGCTCATCCCATACTGTATCACCAGATTCTGGATGTACTGCTCGATGGGGTTGGAGGGCATCAGGCGGATGAGGAAAAAAATGAGCGTGGTTACCACCCATACGGTGAAGGCCACCTTCAACAGCTTCCTCAGCAGAAACAGCGGGAACTGCAAGCGTTTGGGCATCACTATCTCCTCTCCATGCCGGACAGCAGGTTTTCGATATATTCATCGGCAGTGAGGAGCACGGCTCCACGGGCTGGGAATGAATAATGGGGTTGTGAGAGGATTTTGACGGGATACGGAAAGTCGGCGAACAACTTCTCGATGCGGTCGATGGCGGCCTCGGTGATATAGGAGAAAAGTCCGCCGGTGAGGTACACCTTCTGGGGGTCGATGAAGTAGATGCTTTTCACAATTGACTCGCGGAGCAGCGTCATGATCTGCTCAGGGTCCTGCCCGTTCTTGTTCTGCTCTACCAGATCCTGGATGCTCCGGTTTGAGAAGTAGATTTCGCCCGAAGCCCCGTTGAACCCGCGGAACAGCTCCCCATCGATCATGATTCCACAACCAACGCCGAAGGGTTTCTCGTTGATGATGAACACCATCGAGGTGGGACTGGCCTGTTTGTCGGCTGACTGGCAGTACACCGCCGCGCAGTTGGCATCGTTCTCCACCACCACCACATTATCCGGAAACGCCATGCGTATGCGGCTGGTGAAACCCTCCACCATCCATATCTTCGGCACATCGCTCGTTCGCAACGGCCGCTTGAAGGACGAAAGATTCCCCATCCGGTCCACCACCGACTTCACCGCGATTCCGATTCCCTTGATAGAGTCGTACACTTCCTTGAGTTGGTTGATGATGGCGATGATCCGGTCCGGCAGTACATCCGGGGCGCAGTCGTCCAATGGGATCCGCTGGGAATGGACCTCCTGGTCCGCTACCCCGATGATGTGGGCGTCCAGAAAAGTCTCCTCCAGATACAGTCCCAGGAACAGCGAGTGGTCGTTATCCAACTCGATCAGCTGGCCGGGCTTACCCACCCGTACAGTCTGAATGCTTTTCTCGGAGTTCTTGATCAATCCTTCCTTGCGCAGGTCGTTCACCAGATAGGAAATGGTTGACCCTTGCAGCTGCAGTCGGTCCTTTAGCTCAGCTTGGGTGAGCACCCCCTCCGTACGTAGCGTTTTGAAGAGTGCGAACATGTTCTGAAACCGCTCGTTCGACTTGTTCATCGGTAACCCCAATTAATTCGTTCAAACTATGAACATATTCTAGACTGGGAAAATCCACTTGTCAAGGAAAATATCCGCAGATTTGTGCCAGGCACGGATTTTGGGGGTGTAGACTGCCGTTCTGTCCCGAAACCCTTTAAATCGGGCTTGATTCGAAGGGTTTGGCATGTCAATTCCGTGCCTGGCACGAATCTGCCCCCCAGACACTCCATTTTGGAGATAGCAGGAATGTTAAGTGCTTGATAAGGGTCCTTCAGGTTCATAGTCCCCATAGGTGAGTAAAGCGGCGACACACTCCAACAATTACGCTATTCGATACCTTTTATAATATTTTACGTAAATCAATCTCTAGATGAAAAGATCCAGAGCTCATTCACCTATCAAACTTCGTACTTCTTTGATCACTTTTACGATCAAAGTTCAATAGAAGTTTGCCAATATCTGCATCAACCGAATCATCATTCCAATGTATGGCCAATCACGATGTCCGATGTCATAAGGTCTTTCCAGATATCCCATTTCTCCCCTTCATATCTCACTTCTGCCACACATTTCCCTTAAATGGTGCATTGGTATGGGGAGTGGCTTTTGTTTTTCGGTGTCATATGTCTATCAGTTTCCCAGACGTGACCAAGCTTCTGTTACGTTATCGACGCTCGATAAACATGATGAAAATTTGTCAAACCTCCATCATGTGTCAGCAGATGTATTATTATTTATTACAAGTATTTATATTTTCAAATTTTCGTTGACCGCCCGATTGAGGCCCTGTTATCCTAATTCCAACAGGATATTTCATCTCGAAAGGATGAAAATTAACAATGGAGGAAGGAAGATATGAAGACAAAAAAATTGATATCAATGATCTTCCTTATCGTTCTGTTGCTGAGCATCTCCTCCATCCTCTTTGCCGGACGGGTCGTATCTTCCCAGACTGTAGTGATCAAAGCATATATCACTCCTCGCACCACTATAACCGTAGACGACTCTGGAACCTTGTTCTTTAGCTCTAGCGACGCTAATCTCGAGCTTTCCGTGGTTGATACTGGCTCCACAACCTTGCTGAATGTGATAGCCAGATGAGGTAAGTAGTTCTTCCGCAAGACTAAAGCCGCCTGGACTGGAAACCCAGGCGGCTTCCTTTTATTGACGGGCGTGTCATCGATCTTGGGTGAAAGTCCCAAGTGGCATAGCTGTCAACATTTTTGATAGCATTTCAATCCTCCTTGGTATTATGTTGCGTAAAAATCCTTGAACGAATGAGTTCAACTACCCCAGGATAAGCCCTAGAAAGTGTAGGTTTTGATTCCTTTACTGTCCTTGTGGTTTCGTGCCAAGCATAAAACTGACGCGTAAAACCCCTCAATGCAAGCCTGAATTGAGGGGTTTTGGTGCAAATCGGCATCCTAGACCCCTAGGATGCTGTCAGGTTTGTGCCTGGCACGAATCTGCGAATCTGATATAATCGTGCTTAAGCGGAGATTAATATGAGGGCAGATCGATTCACTGGCAAGGTGGTGTTCATTACTGGAGCTGGGCAGGGGATGGGGCAGCGGTTGGCGTTGGATATGGCTCGAGAGGGAGCGAAAGTAGTGGTGGTGGACATCGACCAAGGCGCTCTGACTGAGACAATATCCTTGCTCGATGCTATCGGTGGTCAATCACTGCAGATCCTCTGCGATGTTGCCGATTGCGCACAGGTGGAACAAGCCATTGGGCAGGCAATCCAGGAGTTTGGCCAATTGGATATTTTGGTGAACAACGCTGGACTGCTCCGTTCAGCAACAATTGAGGAAACATCGAACGAGCTGATCGACCAGACCCTCGACATCAACATCAAGGGCGTCCTTTATGCGATCCGTGCGGCTACTCCGATTATGAAGCGGCAGGGGCATGGGCGTATCGTGAATGTCGCATCGATCACCGGGAAGAATGGGGATAACAGCACAACGTTCGCGTACGGGGCATCCAAGGGTGCGGTCATCGCCCTTACCCGGTCGGTCGCCCGGCAGCTTGGTCCTTTCGGGATCACCTGCAACGCCATCGCCCCCCACGCTGTGATGACCTCGATGATGACTTATTGGGATGACGAAAAAAAACAAGCCATGGCGGATAAAATTCCTGTGAAACGCTTAGGCACAGTCGAGGACATGTCACATTTAATGATGTTCCTCGCGTCGGATGAGTCCTCTTTCATCAATGGGGAGACGATCAACATCAACGGTGGCTACTACATGGACTGACAGGACCGGCGCGGAAGTCGGTTTCAACTGGTTTGTGTATCCCTGGGTAACCATTTTATCCTCTGGCTTCGCTCTGCCAACTGTTCCCTCTGGGAGAATTTTACAATCTTGAACCTGCGTTTTAATTAATACTTTATATTGTTACACGCAGACCGTTTACAATTTGGCAAATTCATTTTCAATTTTTTATATATAATCTTCTCCGAACTTATAACATATTTTTGATCAATGTTTCGTAGAAGTTGGCTCAATCATGAAGCAATTCATGTGATTTTTTCGTTTGCCTACACAGAACCGCAATTCATTGTCCAATGTCACAAGCGGGTCAACCTCAGACTCACATTAGGCTCACTTTCACTTCGTACATCACGCAGACCCCTTCAAAGGCATAATGGTCATCCAATCAACGTGTCATATGCGCATGAGTTTTCATGACGGGTGAACCAGTTTACCCATCCTTTTAGGGCGAACCCATCACGCAAACATCTCTCATGTGTCAACAGATATATTCCCTTATATTATAATGATTTACAATCTTCCACTTCATTGACCCCACCACAAAAGGCGGGTATCTTCCGTGCATAGATACCGACAGTTTAGTGAAATCAGATACGAGGAGAACGAGATCATGACCAGAACCAGCAAGACCCTAGTGACCATCATCCTGATCGCACTTCTCCTCTTCGTCCCCTCCGTCATCTTCGCCGAGCGCGTCGTCTCCTCACAGACACTTGTGGTCTACGCCTACATTCCACCCCGCACCACCGTCGCCTTCGACACCGCTGGCAACCTGCTGTTCACTTCCAACGCCACCAACGTATCGCTCTCCGTTGTGGAAACTGGTTCTGCTACACTGCTGAACGTAGTCGCCAGATAAATTTGGTGCCAGGCACGAAACTGATTTCCCCCTTAATGAAAAACACGTTCCTAGATACCCTGAAGGAAGGTTTTGACGCACCTCTGATTTACGCAGAATCTCAACTCATTATATGGTATGTATTTTCTCACTTCTTTCTCGTGCCAGGCACGAAACTGACTTTTCGTCAGAAAAGAGCGCGCGCGGAGGTGCCTGCAATGCGGTTTTTTAGTGTTTATTAGAATACTTGTCTATGTAAGTCGCGCTCTATAAAAGACTTACCTTTTGTCATTTTCGTGCCTGGCACGAGTATTACGCATCTCATCAAGTATTTTCTTGTCCGTTTCGATCATGCCTTCGCTCACGATTCGTCCGATCGCGGCGATGGTCTTCTCAACATCGTCCTTGATGATGCCTTCGCCCGGAAGGAAATTACTCCTGTCCACCGCAAGGTAGTGGGCGGTGATGGCCGCATCCACGGCCGAGGCGATTTTCGCGGCGCAGGAAGGCTTCGCACCATCGCAGAGGATTCCTGAGGTCGTGCCGATGGTATTCGTGATCGTCTCGTTGATCTGATCAAGCGTTCCGCCACACAAGTACGTGATACCCGCCCCGCTGCCGCAGGCAGCTGTGACCACCCCGCAGAAAGCTGACAAAGGTCCCATACCGGTCTTTTGGTGGATGGCGACCAGGTTGCTGCATACCAACGCCCGGACAAGGCGCTCGTGGGAAATCTTCAAATCATGCGCGAATTCAATCACAGGCAAAGACACCGCCATACCTTGATTGCCGCTGCCGGAATTGATGATCACTGGAAGATCGCAACCGCTCATACGGGCATCGGACCCAGCTGCGGCGGCAGCCTTCGCCCGGGTGCCCACGTTCGCGTTGGAGGAATGCTTCAGGATACTCGCGCCGACATTCGCACCATAGGGATGGCTGAGACCTTCTTTACTGATGCTTGTATTGTACTGTATCTGACGTTCGATAAGCTCGGTGACCTCGGAACTATCGACCGTGTTCGAAAACTCCACGATATCGGCGACATTCATCCTCGATCGATCGGTCAGAGGCCGTTCGACGGGCACATCCAGACCAGAGCGATCCAGCATAACCACACCATCCAACTCGATGCGGACGATATTGTTATGCTGGTGCATGATCTCCACCAGCGCATATCGGGCACCAGAGAACACCTTAACGATATGGTGCAGTTTCGCAGCGGATTCAAGCAAGTGCATCTCGCTTGGAGTGTTCCTTAGAAACTCCTTGGTAACCTCGATATGCGAAGGGTTGAGCCCTGAAAGCACCTCCAACCCCTTCTCGCTATCACCACCCACAATACCCAAGGCAACCGAAGCGAGAATACCCTTCATGCCACCTGAATTGGGGACCGTCACACCCATCACGTTCTTGATAAGATTGCCACTGCAATGGATCTCCACCCTATCAGGGAGCGACCCAAGATAGTGACGAGCCGTAGCCGCCCCCAATGCGAGACTCACCGGTTCGGTGCAGCCAAGTGAGGGAATCAGCTCCTCCTTGAGAATCGCCACATACATATCGTTGAGTTCTTGTGAAAGAGCCATCTTATACCCCTGCCTGGCTTTGCACACTGCCCGAAGAAAGCCCGACCGAACGTCTATACTGGAGCTTCCGCGCACCGTACAATACTAAAAACATGAAAATCCCAATCATCGTAAGAAGGATGCTCGACTGTATAGCCGTGACAATGACACCGAAGTACAAAATGCGTTCGACAATGGTGATACGTTGCTCAACATAGCCTTGGATCAATACAGCTGTGGAAATACACACGACGAATGCAGAGAGGTAGGTGAACAATGTTGTCAGATTTAGTCCGGGATTGATGAAGTCAGGGTTGAGGGTGAACACGAAGGGCAGCACGAAACCGGCCACACCCAGCTTCACCGCAGTGAAACTCACCCGCATCGGATTATCCTTCGCTATACCCGCGGCGGCGAAGGAAGCCACCGCTACCGGAGGGGTGATCGCGGAGATGCAGGCGAAATACATCAGGAACATATGTGCCGCCAGATTGGGAAGACCCAGCTTGGTCAGCGCAGGAGCCATCGCGATGGCACAGATGATATAGGAGGCGGTAGTGGGAAGGCCCATCCCCAGGATGATGCACACAAGCATGGAAAGCAACAGAGAGAAAATAATGCTCTGACCACCAAGCTGCACGATAAAGTCGGAGAACTTCAACCCAAGCCCGGTCAAGGCGAACATCCCGGTGACAATACCCGCACAAGCACACGCAGCGACAACTTGAGGGAGACTTCTCGATCCTTGAATGACCCCTTCGAGCAGCTTCCGCCAGGTAAGACGGTCGTTTTTATCAAGCACACCACAGGCCACAATCGCCACCATCGACCATATAGCCGCTCTCATGGGTGTAGTCTGCTCAACCAACAACAGGTACAGCAAGACAATCAAAGGGATGAACAGCTTGAATGAACTCTTCAAGGCAAGCTTCAAGTCCGGCATATCCTCAGCGGAGATACCTTTGAGGTTGTGTTTCACCGATTCCAAGTCAACCATCTTGAACACGGTGATGTAGTACATGAGCGCAGGAAGCAAAGCTGCCAAAGCAACGCGCGCATACGGTGTGCCGGAAATCTCAGCAAGGATGAAGGCCGCAGCGCCCATGATGGGAGGCATGATCTGTCCGCCGGTTGAAGCAACCGCCTCGACCGCTCCAGCGAAATGACTCGAATATCCCTGGCGCTTCATCAAGGGGATGGTGAACGAACCTGTGCTGACGACGTTGGCTACCGCGCTACCGGAAATGCTGCCGAACAATGCCGAAGCAACTACCGCCATCTTCGCGGGGCCGCCACGTTTTCTACCGGTGAGCGCGATGGCGACATCCTGGAAGATCTTATCAGCACCCGAGGCACTCAACAACGCGGCGAAGAGTAAAAAGAGGAATACGTTCGAAGCGGACACCCCGATCGCGGTTCCATACAAGCCTTGGTCGCTGAATATCACCGCCATCACACGCTTGATGGAGTAACCCCGGTGACCGAGGAGACCAGGAAGATTTTCGCCATACAACGCGTACAGCACAGAAATAACGGCGATTATTGGCAACGACCATCCAAGAACCCTGCGGGTCGCTTCGATAACCAGCGCGGACATGACAATCGAAAACCAGAACATCAACGGGGGCATTGCGTTCATCTGCATCCGCACGATGAATTCATCATAGTTGATGATGGTGTACCCACCGATAAAGAGCGCACATACAATGCAGAGCCAGTCGACCAAGATGTAGCGGTCGCGGTTCTTCTTGCTCAACGGCGTATAGAAAAAGACGAGCATCAAGCCAAGCATCAGATGCCAGATATAGAACTTGATGCTTTCCATGGGGAATATGGTGAATTGCCCGATATGCAGGAACCCGGTGAAGATCGACATGATAATGGTGAAATACAATCTGAAGGTCTCGTATGAAGTTTTATTCTGCATTCTGCTACTCCCCTGGAAATATCCATCCCCTGCCTGATGGCGACAGGGGGATGGGATCACGATGGACTGTTGCTAGTTCTTGTATTCGGGAGGAATCATGCTGGCGGGAACAGTGAGCCCGATTTCCTTCATGTAGCGGATGGTACCCGCATGGAGGTAGATGTTCGAATTCAGGGTGTTCTCTGCGGTCATGTACTTGAGTCCGCCATAGATAGCCAGGAGGTCTTTCTGGTTCTCAACGAAAGCCTTGACCATCAGATACACATCATCGGCCGATACTTCGCTGCTGGAAACCAGCATGTTCCACTCGGAGACTCCAGGGACATCCACTGTGGTGCCTTTGTAGGAACCGGCAGGCATGGCATCCTTGGAATAGAACGGATAGAGACCCACGAGGTAATCCTGTTCGGCTGGTGAAAGCGGAATGAAGGAGAGTTTGGTGGTGCTTTCCAGGCTGGAGATCGCGGCGAACGGGGGATAGCTGAACAGGATGGCGGCATCGATGACCTTATCGCCTAATGCGGTCGCGGTGGCCTGGTGTCCATCATTATGGAACTGCTTCACCTGTATGCCCTGGTCTTCAAAGAACTTGCGGAAGATGGAGTCCATGGCCATACCCTTGGTGCCTAGTCCAACAATCTTGCCCTTGAGGTCGCTCATCGACTTGATTCCTGAGTTTTCCAAGGTATAAATTGTGAGCCAGGAGGGGTACAGGGCCAACACAACGCGAAGCTTCTCATGTTTGACTCCTGCGGTCCATTTCACCTCACCAGCCATTCCTTCAGACAAGGAGGAGGTCATGGCGATTCCGAGCTCGGCATCTCCGGCTTGCAAAAGGCCGAGGTTTGCAGCTCCACCGCCGGTGGTCTCACTGGTCATCATGAAATAATCGGGGAGCACTTTGTTCACTTCTTGGGCGATTCCACCACCTACAAGGTAGAAGTTTCCACCGACTGAACCGCTGGCCATGGAGAATTTCTTCGGTGAGCTCGGTTTTGCAATCGTTGCCGCTGCAGGGGCTGCAGCCGGAGCCGGCGTCGCCGCTTGGACAGTAGCTGGTTGCGCGGCCACAGTCGCAGGTGCTGCGGTTGCCTCAGCCTTAGGTGTGCAAGAAACGATAAGCACCATGGCCAAAACCACGCTTATCAATAAAGCAATTGTCTTTTTCATTACCTTCCTCCTACTTGTATCTCTATTCCTCAAATCTTGAGAAAATCAGCTTATGTTATGCGCATTTCTACAATTGGGTGATGAAGATGGACAGACCCATAAACGCCTTTCCGGCACGGAATCCACCGCCATACACAACCGCAGGGCCGATGGCCGCGGACGCATGGATGTGGATGAAATATTCTCCAGTACACTTATAGACGGTTTTTAGAATGGGATCCATCGCTTCCACCTTCATCACCTCGCCTACGAACGAGACCAGCTCCCCAGGCCCTTCAAAGGGATATTGGATGAGATTCGGGGGCACGGTCATACCGGATGGGACTGCGAACACCAAGTCCTTCACTGCGCCGATCGCATTGAGGATACAGGCCTTCTCCCATTGCTTCTCGTGCATGAACGTCTTGATGCTCTCGATGATGTCCTCGTTCACACCGACGCGGATGACGTGTATATCAGCCATGTGACTTTCCCTTTACCAATTTCATAGCTTGGCTGGCGGCGATCAGGAGTGGATCGTATACTGGCGCCGATGAGGGCGAATACACAAAGTCCAACTCATTCAGCGCTTCCACGGTCATTCCCATGGTTATGGCTGCCACAAGGACATTCATACGCCCTGCGATGGATGCGGTGCCAATCCCATTCGCTCCTAGCAGCCGGCCATCCTCTTTGTCTAGGATCAGCGTGATCTTGTTCAATCCGCCCCCTGGATAATAAGAGGCGAGATCGTTTTTCTCAATGCTCGATGAAACCGCGTCGAACCCGGCTTCCTGTGCCTGCGCAACGCTCAAACCCGTCGCGGCAAGATAGAGGTCGAACACCTTGGTCACTTGGGATCCAAGCACTCCCTTGAAAGAGACCTGCTCCCCCACGATGTCGCTTCCGGCTATCCGGCCTTGCTTGTTCGCGGTGGTCCCCATGGGGATATAGCAGCTTTTTCTGCTCAGGATATGCGTCATCTGTACACAATCACCACAGGCCCAGATGGCTGGATCGCTGGTGCGCATGCACTCATCTACCACGATGCCACCCTTGTAGCCCAAGTCCAAACCACATTCACTGGCAAGTTTTGAATTGGGCATGACCCCTATCGAGATTAGAACCAGATCGCCTTCGACGATAGTTCCATCGGAAAGCTCCACCCCTTGGACTTTGTCGTCCCCCAGGATCCGCATGGCGCGCGAGTTCAGGTGGACGGTTATGCCGTTTCTTTTTAGCACATCCATCAGCTCATCGCCATACGCTGGTTCGAAAGTGGGAATCAGCCGGTCCAAAGCCTCGACTATATCGACCTCAAGCCCGGACAGCTTCAATTGCTCCGCTACCTCCAACCCAATGAGGCCCCCACCGATGATAATCGCCTTCCTGCTCCCGCTTTTCACCTTCTGCTTGAGGCTGATACCATCCTCAACACTGCGAAGGACATGCACCCCTGCAAGGTCGACGCCAGGCAAGCTCGGCACAATTGGCGTAGCACCTGTGGAGACCACCAGATAATCGTACCCTTGCGAAAAAACTTGGCCGGATCGCATATCGCGGACCTGGACTTGTTTCCCGGTACGGTCGATTGCGAGCACCTCGTGTCCAAGATAGGTCGCGATACCACGTTTTTCGGTCAATTGCCGAGCGGTCAACGAGACCAGATCCTCAGGTTTCTTGATCATATCCCCGACAAAATAGGGCAGCCCACAGGATCCGTAGCTTACAAATCCAGTGTGCTCGAAGACGGTTACCTCGAGCCCGGGCATCACCCGTTTCGCTTTGGATGCAGCGCTTAATCCTGCGGCGTTTCCACCGATGACCACCAGCCTTTTGCTCATATTGCTCCCGAAGTCTACAATTTTGCGTATAAGATTATTTTACGCTGTACTTGGCCACCACGCCCATCTCAATCATCATGGTCTTCAAACGTTCAAAATGTGGTCCAGTGTAATCCTCGTACGGCTTGCGCAGGCTGCCACCCGGGAGACCTAGGATATTCAAAGCCGCTTTGATGACGATGGGATTCGACAGCGCGTACAGCTCCTGCAACAGTGGGTACCACTTGAAATACCCTTCCCGACATTCCTCAATGATTTTCATATCGGTCCAAGGTCGGGAGTACGCCGCAGCTTCCTCGGGGATGATGTTGCCGCCGATATTCGCAGTGCCGTTTCCACCTAGGGCGAGTGTTGGTATGACGATCGAGTAGGTGGGATAATCGCAGCAGAGGATGTTCAATTTGTCGCCGCAGAGGCGTTTGATCTGCACCAGCTGCTTCACACTGGGCATGGCTTCTTTATCGGTGACAAAGTTCGGGTGGAGATCGGCAAGTTTCTTTATAGTCTCCGGGTCCACATTCACACCGAGACGGGTGGGATTGTTGTAGATTCCGCAGGGAAGGCTGGTCGCGCTCATGCAGGTGTCCAGATGCACGAAGGCTGATGATTGGGGAATCATCACATACGGTGGGATGGTGAAGATGACGCCATCGGCCCCTTCCGACTCGCAAAAACGGGCGAAATCAACACTTGCAGGTGTGGATAAGGCGGCGCAGCTGAAGAATACGGGAATTCGGCCTTTGGTCATTTTGATAACCTGGCGGACAATCTCTTTCTTCTCCTCCAGCTCGAGCAAAGTCACTTCCCCGGCGGAACCCAACACGAATAGTTCGGAAGTTCCGTAGGCGATCTGCCTATCGATGAGAATCTTGAAAGCACCGAAATCGACCTTTCCATCCACGCCAAACGGAGTAGGCATCGCAACCCAGGAACCTGTAGGTCTCAGCATATGAACCACCTCTCTTACTTGCTTTACATATTTTTCAATCAACTTTTTTTCAGTATAGATGCTAATATTCTGTTAGTCAACTTTTGTTACAAATATTTTTCATTCACTGATATTATTTTTATTTTTTTCCATCCACTAAAAAATTCCACCCTGGCAGGAGAAAGGATTGGAGACCTGTTCGCCATGCGATCTTTTTCCTTCGAGACCTTGCTAGCGTTTGGATGCGAACGGGCCTGGACCATTCCCATAGGGGGGGATTTGTAATCGACCGGGTGGTTTATCGTTTCTCCATACTTGCGATCACTTCTACCTCGCACAACACGTTTTTTGGTAAAGTCTTCACTGCCACGCAAGAGCGTGCGGGTTTTGATATAAAATAGCGTGCATAGACCTGATTGAACGCTGCGAAATCACCCATATCCGCTATGAAACAGGTTGTCTTGACCACATTCTCAAAACCTACTCCCACATGCTCCAGGATCGCAGATAGATTGTGCATCACCTGCTCCGCCTGATCCGTGATGGTGGACCCTACCACCAAGCCATCTTTAGGGTCGATGGGAATCTGGCCGGATGTATAGAGCATATTATTGTAGATCATTGCCTGCGAATAGGGTCCTATCGCAGCTGGTGCTTTGTCGGTTGAAACCACGGTTATCATTGTCTGCCTCCTGATACCTCAGAATATTAGTAATATTTATTTTAGTCAATAAAATCTTTCTCATTTTTATATGTATTTATTTAAGCGAATATTGTAACTTATACAAAAAATAATTAATGTGGCATGTGGATTCCAGTAGTATTTTTTTTATTCCATGATATTATACAAACTATAGGGAGGGCATGCGATGACATCCGCAGTGACCAACAAAAACACCAGCACAGACAATGATATCCTAGAGGCCATGAAAGTGATCATGGATGGGTTGGGCGATTTTCTTGGCTCAGGTTGTGAAATCGTGCTGCATAGTCTGGATAATCTTGAAGAATCTGTAGTGAAGATCGTACATGGTTTTCATAGTGGCCGGGAGGTTGGCGCTCCGATAACCGATCTAGCGCTTGCCATGTTGTCCCGCATCGAGAAAAGCAATGGCAACAAAAACCACATGGTGTACTTCAACAAGAACAAGAATGGCGTTTTGATTAAATCGACAACTATCCCTATCATTGGCGAAGGGAAACGGATCATCGGGCTCATCTGCTTTAATTTTTTTACCGATGCCCCTATCTCAAGTCTTCTCAACGGCATGGTTCCCGCTGATTCCAACGGCGTCGGTACCACAGAGTTCTTCGCTGAGAGCACCGATGCGCTGATCGCCGAGATGCTTGAGAAAACAAAGGTCAGGGTATACAAGGACTCTTCCATCTCCACAAGCAACAAGAACAAGGAGATCATCGCGATACTGTATGAAAAAGGTATTTTCAACTTAAAGGATGCAGTCGTCAAGGTCGCTGAGAACCTCAATATCTCCAAGAACACAGTATACCTGCACCTACGGTCAGCGAATAACTTTAGTGCCAGCCACGAAAATGACAAACCCTTATAGCTAAAAAACGCACTCCTAGATACCAAAAATGAAGGTATTGACGCACCCCTGTTTTGCTTGGACTTCTAAATCCTTATTGGGAAAGGATTTTCTCACAACTTTCTCGTGCCAGGCACGAAAATGACAGCATCCTAGGGGTCTAGGATGCCGATTTGCGCTAAAACGGGGGTGCGGACTTCTTTATCATTTTCGTGGCTGGCACGAATCTTACTTAAATGGTATTGTATATAAGTAGTTATTCGCACAATATCTCTAATTTTCAGTAGGATATCGCTTATGTATACCATCGATCGTGATTCCCCCATCCCCGTTTACTACCAGATCCAGCAGGATCTGCGAAAACGAATCAAGTATAAAGAATGGGAACTCAATCAGCTCATGCCTTCTGAAACCGAGCTCATCAAATATTATGATGTGAGCAGGGTCACGTTACGGCAGGCGCTAGCCGAACTTGAAAAAGATGGACTCATCAAGCGGTACCGGGGGAAAGGTGCGTTCATCACCGCTCGGAATCCCACCCCATTCGTACACGATCTGAATTATGAACTGGTCTCCGGTAAAAGGCTGGTGCAGCAAGGCTACTCTATGGAAGCAAAGATCCTCACGCTGACGGAGATATCGCCGGCCATGTCAGATATCCAGGAAAAGCTGCACCTGGACAAAGAGCACAACCATCTGGTGTTCATCAAACGGCTGTTCCTTCTAGATGGCAAACCCATCGCGATTGGAAAATCCTGGTTGCCCGCCGATATCCTACCAGGTTTCGTGGAAAAAGGGATGATAGAGAATTCGTTGTCCAGGACGCTAGCGGAACGGTACCAGATCAAACCCGTACGTGTCGATGACTATGTGGAGGTGGTGCGGTCCACCCAAGCTGAAATCGAGTTGCTGAATTCCACTTATGACGTCCCGCTTATACTTATCCAAGGCATATCGTATCTGGAGGACGGCACACCGATAGAGTACTCACAGACCCATTGGCTTGGTGATGGCGTGCGCTTCCACCTATCTCTACATCACACCAAAGAGGGTTTCGTGATGGGCGACCGGTCGGAATAGCACCGGGAACGGTTCGGGCCTGCTAACCAGCAATCACATGGGATGCTCGTTCGATGACCTCGTCGAAGTCTCCTTGGAGAATCGGCATTGAGCAGGCGAACATCAGATTGATAGGATGATTGAAGTTCTCCACCGTGTTCCCGTAGATATCCAAACTGTCCTGTTCCTCTCCATAATGGGGGATGCGTTCACGCATGATGCGGGTGTCAGGCATATAGCCCACCACGGTCTTGCCAAGCTGGAAGGCTAGCCCGCATTCGAACGAGACATCGTTGTTGGGTTCCAAACCATGGAAATCCGACAAGTCGGCGATGAGCGCGTCACAATTGCGGACCATTGTCTGGCAGCGGTCGAATTGGGCGGCGGCCAGAGTGTACGGATCGGCGCTCTCCACCCGGGGCAGACCGGCGACTTCGTCCAAGGGACAGAGTGCGTCCAACCCAAGCTGCGAGCACCGTGCTTTCGCATGGGTATAATAAGCAGACGCATCGGAACTATAGCGTTGAGGTCCGCTGAGAAACACCCGCGGACGTGTAGATCTAGGCAAGTCGATAGCAACCGCCCGCATAGCCTGAAGCCGGCGTCCAACGTTCTTACGAGCCTCATCGATATCCTGCATCAGGGTTTTCAGGCAGTCTTCAAATCCGCCTTCCACAACCTTGGTGGAGCCGATTAGCGATGGACAGAAAGGCAAGTCGCCATACGGATGAGGCCATCCCTGCTGATCGACCACCTTGCCAGAGTGCAATCGCGCCGCCTGGTTTTTATGAACCATCGAGCGGTTGTCCCGGGTATAGCCATAACAACGACCGTTTTGGGCATAGATCATCCCGATCTCAAAGACAGTGCCCCCATCGGGCTCGCACCCGCGGAAGAACTCCAAGTCGGCGATGATAGCCGTGGTCTGCGCCACTTGCACCTTGAGGTCCTCGAATATCTCTTTGGCATTCATCCGGGCATCAGCATGATCCAATTTCAAGGGAGTGCTGGTAGGCAGGACAACTGTGAAACCATGGTATTCAGCCAGTTTGCGCTGAGCCCACCATAAGTCATATCCCCGGGTGTAGAAGCATTCAGGCCCTGCGATATACAGACCTGTCTCTCGATACGGGTTGAACCTTACATCCACCTTGCTTTCCTTTCCATCCATATCCCAACACCCAGGGTCAGCCATGTCCTAGGCTAGCACCAGTTCTTTTAGCAACTGTAGGAACCGCCCGTAATCAGCATCGCAAGCAATCTGAATCAACGGTAGATGCTCCCAGACATGGTGATGCCGGCCATCGCGCACAGTCATCCCCAAAGTCAAGCCGTCTTTGGTCTCCACTCCCACATGAGCCTTCTGGGTGATGATCAAGCTGGGATCGATCGCATATCCCACCGCCATACAGTCGATGATGGTGCAATAGGCGTCAAACCCACGTCCACGCACGAAATCGATGGCATTGCTGAGAAACCATGCTTCTTTTCTGGGTGAAGCTTTAAACTGAGCAACATCCTCGGTTGAGAAATCCACGCTGAAGTAGGTGGCTACATCCAAACCGATAGCGGTGAAGGGAATACCACTCGAATATACGAGGTCAGCCGCTTGTGGATCGACATACACATTCCATTCACTTTGAGGAGTGTCACCCGTCGCATTCAAGAAGGCATAGCGGTTCAGACCAAACGCCCCGCTGATCGCGACCACCTCTTTCACCAATGGGATGATCTCGGGTGCTTGGGTAAGGGCCATGGCCACGTTGCTCAACGGTCCGGTGGCTATAAGAGTGACCTCGTGGGGATTTCGTTTCACCAGATCGATGATCATCGTCACCGCATGCTGGTCCGCGACTTTGGTCGTAGGCAGCGGGAGACCTGCACCGGCCTGCCCATCATCGCCATGGGTGAAGGGGTCCTTTGGGCTCCGCCTCACCATGGGATGCGCCATACCCCGCCCCACAGGAACGTCCATACGGCCAAGCATCTCAAGCACTTTCAGGGCATTGCGGCTGGTGACCTCGACAGGATAGTTGCCATTGACCGTGGTGATTGCCAGTACCTCCAGCGCAGGTGACTTGCAGGCCATCACGATCGCCATCGAATCATCCATGCCTGGATCGCAATCCAAGATAATCTTTCTCACGGTGTGCTCCCTTGGTCGGCGTTGACTTTCACAAAATACTCTCGCTTACGGGGGCCATCGAACTCAAGGAAGAAAATGCCCTGGGACGAGCCAAGCAGCAGCTTGCCTTCCGTGATGATGAACGATAGGCTGATCCCCACAATAGCAGATTTCACATGTCCGGCTGCATCGGCTGGAGTATCGTGTTGATGCTTGAAATCCACCTTGGTCGGAATCAGCCGGCAGATCTCATCCTGGATGTCTTCGAATCCCTTTGGATCCCAGAACGACGTAACCGCAAGGGAAGCCGTCGTGTGTGGATTGTATACGATGCAGACACCTTCCCGGATCCCGCTGCCGGCGACTACCGACTTGACATCCGCAGTGATATCCATGACTCCGTTGTGTTCAGTCTGTATATTGAATTTTTGTAGCATGCATCCATCCTCTGTTCCACTATCTTCGGCCGATAGGTAATCGCGCAGGTCCCATACCAGGGTCCTTAACAGGTTCTATAAAACCACTATCTCGCTGGTGCGCACGCAGGCCGCTCCTTTGCTAAAGCTCCACGGTCCCTCGCAGCCACGTCCGCTCCTCTCCCCCAGCATCACCTGGACATATCCCATCAACAGGCAGAGGGGAACAAACTGCGTCAGCATCATGGTTGAAGCGAACGCGGTCCTGGGGGTCTTCACAAAATGGGCGTCCACCCCGAAATCCGAGGCATCCCCATCGGTCACCACTAGCAGAGGCCGCCCCAATTCCTCGGCGTACCGGATCATCTCCTTGCAGCGGCTGATGGCAGGATTGGCTGTATTGCACACCACCACCGTCGCAAGCGAGGTTATCTCACGCATGAAGAAGTTCAAATGCATCCACTCCTCGATGTTGATGTGCATCGCATACTTTCCGGTGGCTTCAAATACCTTGGCCATGCCGAACCATGCTGTGGCATAATCGAATCCAGCCCCGATAAAATCATAAGCTGGAAGGTCTTTCCATTCCTTGGCCAAAGCCAGCATGCCTTCATCCATCTGCGGCAACAACGCTTCCAAGGCCTCGGCCTGCGCCAGAATGTCCTTGCGGTAGCTCTTTGCCACGTCCATCGTGAATTTCGCCCGGACTTCGCCAAGGCGGATGGCCAGAAGCAGCAAGGCCATCAGACCAACCATGTGGGTGCGGGTGCCGGGCGCGCTTTCGAATTTGGGGATATCAAGCTTCAGGATCCGATCGCTCTTTTGGGCGATGGGGGACTCTGCGTTGCCAGTTATCGCCACCACAAACGCCCCATGCTTACGCACCCGGTCGATCGCCTCCCCTACTCTCGCCACCATCCCGGAATTACTGATCGCAACCACCAGGGGATTGTTCGGGGACCCTCCTAAAAACTTCTTTTCGTAGAAACGGCTCAAATCGATCGCGGTCACCACCTCGGTACGGATTCCCGTCATCGATTCGAAGAGATATTTCATCCCCATGCAGGCGGCATAGGAATCGCCACAACCGGTGAGGATGATGCGTTGCACATTAAAGATTTCCGGAGTCGTTAAAAGCGTCCGAACTTTCGGTTCTAGGTCTTTGTATTGACTGCGCATCAGTTCGGGAATACTGAAAACTTGTCGGCGCAACGGATTATCGAATTCATTCATCTGATGATCTCCTGGTTGGGCTCTTGGCTGAACCCGTGGTTGGGCTGTCTGTGTAGGCCCAGTAGGTAATTGCCTACCTCGACACTGTGCTTGAGAGCGCTCGGGATAAGTGCGTCCGGAGTATTCATGGTGTAGCGATGGATCTCAAAGCAGAAGTCGCCGTCGTAATCGATACTACTCAGCGCATCCATGACCTCATCCCAGTTGGTGTTACCTTCGAACGGAAGCACATGGTCGTGGGTCTTGCTGGTGCTATCGGACACATGGGTGGCCTTCAGTCTCGGACCCACCAGCTGCAGCGCAAGCTTCTGATTCTGTCGCATGATGTCGGCATGCTCGAAGTCCCAGCAGATTCCCACCCGCCCGGATCCGAGGGAATCCACCAGGTCCACCAGTTCCTCCGAGGTAGTGGTGTACCTGCGCAGCGGCGAGATGTTCAGCTCCCAGAGGTTCTCGATTGCCAAGCCAACCTGGTGTTCTGCGGCTAGGTCGATGATGGGTTTGAAGTATTCAAGGGCTTTGGCTTTGGAGCTTTTCACCAAGGTGGCGGAATTCCAATCTGTGGCAGCATGGATCACCAGCCATTTGACACCAAGTATGCCAGAACCAACGATCCCACGACGGATCTTCTCATCAAGAACATCCTTATGGAGAACCAGAGAATCGCAATAATTGTAGAAATGGGAGTGGGCTTGTGAAAATTCCACGCTATGGAGGTCAGCGGTCTCTTTGATCCTATGCACCCAGCTTTCCCAATCATCATCCCACAGGGGGGTCTTGAACACAGCGCAATCATGGAAATTCATATCCATGACACGATAGCCTGCCTGAGCGCATGCCCGCACGCAATCGATGATGGAGGCTTTGCTCCCGTCAGGTCGGTTGAAATAGATACAAGTCGAGGTCGATAGACGCATCATTCGTTCTCCCCAAAACAAAACCGCTCAACAGCTTCGATGACGCCATCCATACTATCACCGATACAGACATAGTCAGCTTCTTTTTTCACATCATCGGTGGAATTCGCCACAGCCACACCGATTCCAGCCTCTTTGATCAGCTGGACATCGTTCTGATGGTCCCCAATAAAAAGCACCTGGTCCATGCCGATTCCAAGCATTGCCACCAGGCGTTCCACTCCGCTGGCTTTAGTCGCACTGCCATGCACTACTTCGATGGATCGGTCCATATACCGGGTATACCCGTACTCAGACCCAAGTTTCCGACATTCGGTCTCTATCTGGCCGATAGCACCTCCCGCCGGATCGTCCATGATTGTGAGCTTGTCGATGGCGAGGGTCTCCCATTCCATTGGATCGAATCGATGTTCGCTGTTATAACGGTTGAAGCGCTCGCGCTGCGCGAGGATGTAGGGTGTCTCACGCCATATGGACTCAATGCCGTTCTGGCTGTAGATGATCGACATCCCATAAGCATCGGCCCGCAGTATCAAGAGTTTCAGCGGCTTCACCTTGATCTGCTCGCGGTAGATCGCTTTACCATCCTGCACCAGTGTGGCGCCGTTGCACGCGACATAGGGGATGCGCAGGCCAAGCCGCGCGGCGAAATGGTTTGCCATGCTTTCAACTCTGCCTGTGGCTAAAGAAAACGAAATACCATGCCGATGAAGCTTGCGAACAAGTTCGACTGCTTCGTCAGTGATGATTTCATCTGAATCGAATAGGGTCCCATCTATGTCACTCACCACCAGCCTGATCATCCATATGCCTCTTGAATTGATTCTGTGTCCATCCCACAATTGATCCGTGCGATCCATGAAGGACCGGATCCGAGAAAAGAGCAAGGGAACCGGATGGGAACCCGGCGTGTCGCCGGATACCCCATCTGGTTGATTAGCAGATTCGTGCCAGACACGAATCTGCGATTATTTATTGGCCTTGTGGTAATCAGCAAGCTTCTGGTTGCATTCGTTGACAATACCATCGTGGCACTGCTGCAGAGTTTCCTTTCCTTGGGCGAACGCCAGCATGTGGTTCTTGATGATGGTGTCGATTTCCCAGTTGATGATATCGAACGGTTCCTGGTTGTTCGGATGCGAGTTGTGAATAGCATCGATCGCCACTTTGTAAGCGGGATTATTTGCCAAGTGCTCAGCTACACCTGGAAGCGTATATACCTTCTTGTTCACGGGAATATAGCCGGTGTCTTTGTGGAACTGGAACTGGACTTCTGGACTGGCCATATACTGCACGAACTGCCAGGCTGCATCGACTTGGGCTGAATCCTTATCCGGATCGAACATCACCACACAGGACCCGCCAACGGCGATCCCACCCTTGTCCTGGGCATTCACTTTCGGAAGCGGTGCCACGCCCCATGCGAATTTGTCGCCAACAAGCGCGGTGATCTTGCCGATTCGCGCCGTGGACATGATGGCCATGCCGAACAATTCAAGCGCGAACTCCTCATTGATGTCATCTTCCCAAGCCTTGTAACCACCGGTCTTGATGACCTTCTCCCACTCGGTCAGGAACGCGCGCAAGGTGCCATCTTCGCCAAATGTAACCTTGGTCATCGGAGCCAAGCGGCCGCCTTCGTTGTCGCCGAAGAAATTGAACGCACCTTGGCCACCGATGAAGTTGGAGAGCTGGTAGCGGCGCACTGCCACATTCAGACCATATCGTTCAACATCCTTGCCCTTAACCACCATCAGCTTCTTGATGGAGTCCGCCATCTCGGCAATTGTGGTGGGAGGATTCGCCAGTCCGACTTCCTTGAACATGTCCTTGTTGTAATACAACAGGATGGCTGAGCAGGAAACGGGCATGCCGATCATCTTTCCAGCATAGGTAAAGGAGCGGATCATGTTTGGCTCAAGATCGGCCTTGGTGACGAAAGCACCACCCTTGTCGTACATGTCCTGCACAGGAACCAATTGCGAATACGTCATGGCAGCGGGGATTCCGGCGCCAACAATCTGGGCGACGTCGGGGAAGTTCTTGGTATCGCCAGCTTGGGCGAGGGTCTTGAGCTTCTCGCTATTGTCATTGCCTTGGAACACTGATTTGACTACGATGCCTTGAGCTTTGCCAATGGTGGCGTTGAACTGCTCCGCCATCTTGTCAATCGCGGTGGCATTCACCCCGGACATCGTATGCCAGAATTCTACCGTCCGGATTGGAAGGGTAGCCGGTTTTGTCTCCACGATCTCCTTACTTCCTGCGGCAAAGCCCATGGAAGCGACCATCAGCAGACACATCGCGATCGTCAATACTTTTTTCATCTTGCACCTCCTCAGATTCTCAATCTGAATTTCCAATTTTTGAATAAAAGGTCTCAACATCCCATGGCAAGCTCTGAATTCAGGGGGCTTCTCCTCCTCTCCTTCACTTCACCAAAACAAGGTGTCTCACCTTACGTTCCCTGCACTCGCTCGGGAATCAACCCTTGACCGCTCCACCCATGATACCACTCACAATCTTCCGCTGGAAGAACAGGAAGATAAGCACGGTAGGGAGAAGCACAAGGATCGATGCCGCCATCACCGGTCCATATACCACACCGTCGGGGAAGTTCAACATCGTCACTCCCACCTGGACGGTCCGCATGCGATTGTCGTTTGTGACCAGCATCGGCCACAGATAGGTATTCCACGTGCCGATGAACGCTGAGATGAAAATGGTCGTCATCACCGGCGTGGAGAGCGGCAGCAGAATCTGTAGGAAAAAGCGTAGGTTGCTACAGCCGTCAACTGTAGCGGCTTCCTTGATCGTCAGCGAGAAAGTAAGGAAGTATTGACGCATCATGAAGATATTAGCTGCAGAGCACAGGAATACAATCATCATCCCCATGTAGGTGTTGATCAACCCCATCCGCGCCACTGTCTGGTAATTGGTGACCAGCACAATATCACCGGGAATCATGATGGTACCCATGAACAGCATGAATATCAGGTTCCGGCCCTTGAACTTGTAAAACGAGAAGGCGAAGGCTGCCATGGCGGCGGTGATCACCCGGACCACACTCGAGATTCCCGCGAGGATCAGGGAGTTCCACATGAAGCGGCCCAAAGTGGTGGTGTTGATGGCGAGTTTATAGTTGTCCAGGATCCATTTCTTGGGGATGAAGGTTGGTGGCCGCCGGAGGATCTGGTTGGCTGGCATGAACGAGATCAGCGCCGCGTAGATGATTGGCAGGATGACGAAAAGCCCAAGCGTGATGGCGAAAACTTGGTATAAAATGTCGAAAATCTTGCGTTTGTTGAGGGTGGAGTTGAGCTTGCTCAATTGTAAAACACTCCTTTCTTCTCAAAACGGAAGCTGATCAACATCATGATGAAGGTGAGAACAAAGGCGACCATGGCTGCGGCGTAGGCATCGTTGTAGTTGAGATTGTTCACGGCCTGCTTGTACATATAGGAGATCATCGTCTCTACATTCGCGGTGGTGGAAAGGGATCCGCTGTTTGTGAAAATCAGGACCAGGCCGCTCATCATCATGTTTTTGGCCATCGAGGTGATGATGAGGAAAAACAAGGTGGGGCTGATCATGGGAAGAATGATACTGACGGTCTTGCGATACATCCGTGCTCCGTCGATGGATGCGCTTTCCAACAATTCAGGGGAGATGCCAAAGATCGCGGCCAGCAGGAAAAGGAAGTTGAAACCTATCCCCATCCACACGCTGATCATACTGATGGCCACCATCGCCCATTCACTGCTGTTCAGCCAATTGATCCGTGTGCCTAGGATGAAGTTGAGCGCGCCGATGGTGGGGTTGTAGGCGAGTTTGAAGATCATGGCGCTGACGGACATCGACATGGCCATGGTAAGCGCGAAGAGGGTTTCCGAGATCCGGCTGCTCCGGGTTTTCTTGTGAGCGACCAGCGCGAGGATGAGGGCGATGAAGATGCTCACCGGGGCTGATAGCAGCATGTAGATAAATGTGTTCTTGATGGATATGAGGAAAGCCGGGGAGCTAAGCACGCGGATGAAATTCTCCAAGCCGACGAATGCTTTACTGCGTCCCATCGAGTCCACCATGAACAGGCTGCTGATAGCGGTCTTTATAAAGGGATAATAGGTGAACAGGATGAAAAAGATAATCGCAGGCAATAGGTACAGGAATGGTTCGACTACCTTGCTCACCGGTTTCTTTTTTCTCATCAGCTGATTCGCGCGCATCACATGTTTCCTCTCTCTATCATGGCGCGGGTCGGCAACCATCGGCTCCCTTCCACATATCCAATCATGCTATTGACTACTTGTCTATATTTTAATACATGTATTCTGTATTTTGTCAATTCATTTCACTCCATTCATACAAAGTTCAGGGGAAGCTATGGTCCACCGTGGTGCGATACCCACAAGATCATTCGCATAGTTGGCAATCGATACGTGGTTCACCTGTTCGACGGTATTCCTCCATGCAAGAGGAACCGCTTGATAGCCGCTATAGGCTCCCGCTATCGCGTCAGCCATCGCAGCGTTTGTGTCGCAGTCTCCGCCGAAGTTCACGCAGTATTCGTTGACTTTTTTGGGGTCACCTTCACCGAGGGCGAACAAGCCGATAGCCAGGGGGATGGAGTCCGCCGCTAAGTCGCCGCCACCAAAAAAGTTGTACAGTTCAGCCATCGCGTGCTTCGGGTCTTTATGTCGTCCGACGAGCGCGCAAGCGAATTCGATTTTCCTCGGGACAGATGAACTGGCGATCTCATAGCCGTACTGCTCACCGAGCTCCGCTGCTTCTATCGTTCCCGCGATGATGGTCGATAGATCCCGTTCGCCTTTTATCGCAAGGCGGACGCCGTTTGCAATTGCAGCTGCCGCGGCTACGCATACAGTGGTGTTATGGGTGGGCAAACAGGTCTGGTACACATCCCGCACCAAGTCCTGGCAGGTGCTGTCGAGCAGGCCATGGATGATTCCTACAGGAGCGATCCGCATGGCGGAGCCGTTGGTATTCCCAAAGCGGCCGCTTTGGGTGATGTCAACACCGGCTTTGATGGCTTTGAGCGCACGTTCCGTACTGGGTCCGAGGGGGCTGGCGTACTTGTCTTTCACGCGCTCGGCCCAGTTGAGGATTTCCATCACCACGTCGTAGGGGTCGACTTTGAAGAATTTTTTGAAGCTGTTGATGAGGGCGAATGCTTGTTCTGTGTCGTCGGTATACTCTCCGGCTTTCAAGCCGGCGTGGTAGATATGTCCATCCTCGGGCGGATAGAAGGTGTCGATCCAACCCCACACCCGTTTGATGTGGCTGGGGGTTAGAAATGAGGAGGGAACGCCGAGGGCATCGCCTGTCGCCATACCATAAAGCGCTCCTAGAACACGGTCATAGCTTGATATCATGGAAGTACTGCTCCTCTACTTGTATACATATTAACATAAGTTTATATTTATGCAAGAGAGAAAACACAAATTCTTTTCTTTTCTCGTGCCAGGCACGAAACTGACAGCATCCTAGGGGTCTAGGATGCCGATTTGCGCACAAACCCCTCAATTCAGGCTTGCATTGAGGGGTTTTGCGCGTCAGTTTTGTGCCTGGCACAAATCTGCGCGGCAAGGACTCGGAGGGCTTGGTCCGAAGGACGGGAGCGGGAGCGAACCCCGTAGCGGCCTGGCGGCGAAGCCGTGCCGCCCAAATGCAAAGTGCGTGTTGGAAAGTCGTAGCGCCCTTTACTCGTGCCAGGCACGAAAATGACAAACCCTTATAGCTAAAAACGCATTCCTAGATACCCAGAAGGAAGGTTTTGACGCACCTCTGTTTTGTGCAGAATTTTAAATCCTTATGTGGAAAGAATTTTCTCACGACTTTCTCGTGCCAGGCACGAAGCTGCTTCGTAGTCGCGGATGCGCTGGTTTTTTGCGTCGGAGCGGCCGCCGGGCTGGTAGGTGCAGGCCATCCAGGTGCGAACAATCAGACGGGCGAGCATGTTGCCTGTAACCTGAGATCCGAGTGCGATCATGTTGGCGTTGTTGCTCAGCGCAGCACGTTCAGCTTGATAGGCGTCGGTAACAAGAGCGCAGTAGGCACCGGGGACCTTGTTGGCGGCCAAGCTGGCGCCAATGCCGGTACCACATAGCACAATACCACGGTCATGGTCACCACGGACCACGGCTTCGGCTACGGCGAAAACCACGTTGGCGTAGATTGGATCATCCGAGCCGAAATCCATCACCTCGTGGCCCAGAAGCTTCAGCTCGTCGATGATCTCCATTTTCAAAACGGTCGCATTCGGATCACACCCAATAGCTACTTTCATACGAATACTCCCTCTTTAAAGAAAAAATTGAAATGAAAGGCATCAATTATTTCGATTCTATCAATTCTATCAATACTATGGGGCAAGCCCTGGAAAGCGGAGGCCTTGCATCCTCTACCGGCCTAAGGCAAGGTATCTAACCTTGCTTTCCCGGAACTCGCTCGGTGATGGAACAGTGATGGAACAATGGTAATGCTTCCCCTACTGTCGCTTCGTTGGGGAATCAACGTAAATCGCCAGCACAGATGGTCACGCATACTGGAGTAGGGGCTTCCACACGCATCACTTCATCCAACAGTGCGCCCGTGGCTTGATCCCGGGGAAACACGACGATCTGGTCCGAATCCTGGTTGGCCACCACCAGATAGCGGCCTGTCGGATCAATGGTAAAGTGCCGGGGACTCTGACCGTGGGTAGAAAAACAACCCACAAATCCCAAAGTTCCATCCTCCTGCACACGGAAGGCCGCGATACTGTCATGACCCCGGTTGCTGCCGTACACAAAACCTCCGCACGGTGACATGAGGATATGAGCGCAAGTGCTCGCTCCAGTGAAATCGGACGGCAAAGTCGATACCACCCCAAGCGGGGTAAGCTGACCACTTGCGGCGTCATAGGAATACGCGCCGATGGTGGAGTCAAGCTCGTTGATCAAATAGGCCCAGCGGTTGCCAGGATGGAACACGATATGGCGGGGACCGGCTCCAGGTGCGGTGGAGACTGTCAGGTCCGGTCGATCGATCAAACGGTCGTTGGCGCTGTCGAGTTCGTATACCATCACCTTGTCCAAACCGAGATCGGGAACAAAGACGAAGCGGTTGTCGGCGCTTATACTGGAAGCATGGGCATGCGGGCCGCTTTGCCTGGCAGGGTTCACACTCGACCCCTCGTGCTGGCGGAAATCAGCCATCAACCCCAAAGTCCCATCGGCTTCGATCGGATGCATGCTCAGGCTACCGCTCATGAAATTGGCGGTGAACAGGAACTTCCCCTCGGTATCCACCGTCACATGGCAGGGATCGGCTCCATCGGTGGGTTCGGTGCCCAAAAACAACAAGGTTCCATCATCAATCTGGAAGGAACTTACCCGTCCACCCGTGCGCTTGTCGGTGTTCTTGAGTTCGTTGACACAGAACAAAGTCTTGGAATCAGGCGAGATGGTGATATAGGAGGGATTGTCCACGTGGGGAACCACCCCGGTGGCCACAAGCCTGCCGGTATCCAGATCCATGTGATACAGATGGATGCCTTTGCCCTTTCCGTACAGGACCTTGCCCGTCCCAAAAAGGATCGGCATTGTATAGGTCCCCACATACACACGCACGACTGTTGCCATTATGAATTCTCCTGTTGGTCTTGCTTGAGCAGCTTTAAGGCGCCGATGATGAACTTGTCGCGGGATTGCTCCAGCCGCGGCATGCTTTTCACCGACCAGTCATAGAATCCTTTGCCCGTCTTGTGGCCTAGATCGCCCCCCTCCACCAGCCGTGTCAGCAGCGGGGACGGCACGGGATCGTTGTCCAACCCGGGAAGCACATCGCGCTGCACCGAGATGGCAAGGTCAAGGCCCACCGCATCGATGTGTTCCAGCGGGCCCCAAGCGGGGAAGCGCAGGGCCATGCCCATCTTAATGGCGGTGTCGACATCTTCGGCCGAGGCCAGGCCGGTATCCACAATATTGGAAGCTTCACGGATGATGGCCTGGAGGATGCGGTTGGCCAATTGGCCGGGAAGGTCGCGCCGTACGATGACGGGAGCCTTGCCCCACCCTCTCAGCAAGTCCCTTAGGGCGTAGGCGGTGGATTCGGCGGTTTTGTCCCCCATCACCACTTCAACCAAGGGGATGAGGTGGCCGGGGAACCAGAAGTGGGTGGTGGCGGTGCGCTCGGGGTGCATGGTGCGGGCGGTGATGTCGGTGATGCGCATGCCTGAGGTATTGCTGGCGATGAGAACATCCAGCGGAGCCACCTGGTCGAGGTAGGCGAACATCTTCTGTTTGTCCTCCATCCGCTCGATGATTGCCTCGATGATCAGGAAGGTGTCGGCCATGCGGGTTTCCACGCTGGTTTCACCTACAACCAAGGTAAGCGCACGGGCTGCGGCGGCCTCGGTGACGAAGCCATTTGCCTGCAATTGTGAGATATTGCGACCCACCCGCTCGATCGCCAGCTTCACCTGTTCGGGTGTTGTGTCGATAAGCACCGTGGGATGCCCGTTCACCGCGCTGCAGGTTGCGATTCCTGCTCCCATCTTACCTGCCCCTACAATCTGCACTGTCTGTTTCATACCATCAACCTATCCTTTTCTAACTTGATCATGCCCGCGAGCCTTATGGAACCGTCGATATCGATTCTGCATGCCCTGCGCAAGACCAACTACTCCGAATCAAATCCGCCTAGCTGGTGCCCGTTGAAAGCTATCAATACCCCCAGAGCAAGCCCTGGAAAGCGGAGGCGTTGCCTCCTCTTGGGCCCTGAGGGGCGGGGTATCTCACCTTGCTTTCCCGGCACTTGCTCGGGAATCAAACCTCGGGACCGTTGGGTTCGATGACGACTTTCATCACACTGTCCTTGCGCCCGACGAAGGTTTCCAGCGCAGTGCCGAATTCCTCTAGGGGGAAGCAGTGGGTGACGAGGTCCTTAAGTACCAGTTTGCCGCTGGAAATGAGGGAGATGATGCGTTCGGAGACATGGGGATTGGCCTTGGAGCCATAGACGGAGATCTCATTGGCCACCATGTACGCGAACGGCAGTTCTTCGATGACGTCTTTTTTTGGCACACCCAGCAGGCCGATCCGACCGCCGCGACGCACCATGCGCACCGCCTGATTGAAGGTCCCCTTCGCACCTGAGCACTCGAATACTTCATCCACACCAGCGCCACCGGTCATCGCCCGCACCATCTCCACAGGATCGTGCTTGCTGAAATCCACCAGCGCGTCAGCCGAGCCTTTGGCCGACTCCAATCGCGGGTTGCGTCCTACAGCAATCACTTTGGCCGCGCCGAGCACCCGGGCCAAGCGCATGGCGATCATCCCGATCGGGCCAGGGCCGATGACCGCCACAGTTCCACCCATGGTGATTCCAGTCTGGTCCATCGAGTGGGCGGTAACGCCGGCGGTATCCACGAGCGCCGCCTCACGGAACGAGACATGGTCGGGGATATGCTTGATGGCCTTGATCGAGTAGGCATTGTACTGGGCGTAGGCACCATTGTTGATAAAGCCGTAGTGCCGATGTCCGGTCTCGTGTTTGGCATAGTTCTGGCAAAGATTGTACCGTCCTTCCAGACAACGGGTGCAGAAACCGCAACCCTTGTGGGCCTCACCCGCCACCCGGTCGCCCACTTTGAAGGTGGAGACATCCCGGCCCACGGCGACGATTTCTCCCGACCATTCGTGCCCCGCGATAAATGGGAAAGCCGGTGGCCAATAACCGATCAGGTCGCCACGCACGATCTCAGGATCGCTCCCACAGATAGCGACACCCCTTATCTTACACAGCACCTCGTCCGGGCCGGGAATGGGAACTGGTTCCTTTCGGACCTCGAAAGCACTTGGCCCGGTAAGGACCAAAGCATCCATCATGATGGGGATCCGGGGTGTTTCGGGAGCTACAGGCACGGGTGTTTTTGGTATGGTATTCGACATTGGGGTCTCCTTTTCTCTCGTTTTTCTCGTTTTCTCGTTCTCTCTTTCTCTCTTTTTTTCTCTATCGTTTGTCGACCCCGCGCAGATTCGTGCCTGGCACGAGTTTGAGCAACTGGGCGGGGCATTTGGCCACACCGACGCGGACAATCTCCAGTTCCTTGCCGCCATAGGCGATCTCGGCGGGATAGCCGGTATCGTCGAACTTGAGCACTTTATCAGTCACAGTGGCACACATCCTGCACTTGGCGCACCAGCGTTTATCAACCACCAATCGTTTTGTCATCCTGTCACCCTCCATTAATCCATCAATCAGCCATACCACGAATCATCCGGCAGAAGCTATTCCTGTCGTTTCCGCGGCGAATATCAATACCCAACGGTAAAGCGCGGCGCAGACGGTCGTTCTTTCACATCGATGCCGGGGACTTCCTCTGGGGCATAGTGCAACTCTAGGTCGCGGATAAGAGCGAGATAGCGGTCCAACGCACGCTCCAGTACATAGCGGCCCTTCTCTGCGGAGGCAGTCTTGATCTTATCGGTAAGACCGACTCCACCGGCGTGCAGCTCGCCTGGTTCGGGAATAGGCACCCATTGGGCGACATCCTGGACCGCGAAGGCTTCGGATTCGTCCTGGGCCACCGAACGTTTTATCAAGGCCTTGTCGATGAGGGGCACACGCACGGTTCCGGTGGCTTTCTCCATGTGGACCAAGTCGGGCCGGGCGCATAAGGCAGCGCTGGCTTCCCACTCTCCGGCATGCCAGAAAGGCTGGTCGATGGTCTCCTCGATCGCTTTACGGGCGAGTTCCCAGTAGGTGGCGGCAGCGATGAACACCCCTTTGCCTTCGCGGCGGAGCAAGGTGGCCACCTCGTGGGCTATCGATTGGAAGTTCCATTCCTGACCGTGGCTTTGCACAAAGATGATCTTGCGGAAGCCTGCGGCCCATAATCCACGGCAGAGATCAAGGCAAAGGGCCTGCATGGTGCTGTGGCCGACTGCAAGGGTACCGCAGAGGGGGTCGCCGTTGCTGTCGAAGTGGAAGGTGGGCGAGCAGCCGCAGCGGATGGGGGTGGGCATCAGCACGGGGATCCCGGTTATCTTGCTGAGTTCGCCCGAGATCCACTCGGCGATGAAGGTATCGGTGCCGGTGGGAAGGTGGTAGCCATGCCCTTCGGTGGTGGCGGCGGGTACGATGACGATGCCTCGCTCCTTGGCGAGTTTCACAATCACATCCAGCGTCTGCTCCTCATACCTGATGATCGGTCCTTGTGCGTTCATAGCGTGTTCTCCTTGAATCCATCCAGTTTCTCGTATACTGGAGTTAGAGCGGCGTCGGCTTCGCGGTAGATGGCGAACAAACGATCGTAGGTATCCGCGGCGCGCGCTTGCGGTTCGTAGTGGGTTCCTCTGCGAATAAGCGGATAAAAATCCGAGATAGGCTTCCCGGTGATTCCCATAATGGTGATGATCCCCGCCCCATAGACCGCTTCCATCTGGGTGGGAACCGTGATGGGGTGATTGAATACGTCGGCGATGATCTGGCTCCAGAGCGGACTGCGCGAGCCTTGGCCGATAAGCAATAGTTCTTTGATAGCGGCCGGGGGGATGGCCATTTCACCAAAGGCGTCCAGCAACGAGAACGCCACTCCTTCAAGTGCCGCCCGGATAAGGTTGCCGCGGGTGTGCCTGGCTTGCAGACCGATGAAGTTGGCCTTCATTCCGGTGTTCCAGTGGGGAGCCCATTCACCCATCAGATGGGGATGGAACAGCAGACCGCCACTCCCCACGGGGATAGCCGCCGCCAGTTCATCCATCAGGCGGTACACCTCGCCTTGGTCGCGCTGTCCGCTTTGTCCGCCGGTACCGCCGTTAGCGCCAGAACCATCCACGCCAGCCATTGTGTCCATGGGATACAGGAGGTCCTTCAGCCAACGGAAGGCGTAAGCGGCCGATTTGGAGGCAGTGCCTGGGTACCAGAGGTCTTTGAGGATGTGTTTGTAGTTGAGGGTGTGCGGTTTGCGGATAGGGTCGGGCTGGGTAAGGGTGATGCGACCCACGCTGGCAAGCTTGAGGGTGGCGATTCCAGCTTCCACTCCACCGGCGGCCAGAACCTCGGCCACGGTATCGGTAGTGCCGGCGATTACCGGGGTTCCTTCGCGTAATCCGGTGCGGGCGGCAGCTAGGGCCGATACCCCGCCAACCACCTGCATGGGGTCAACCGCCTGGGGTAGTTGGTGCAGGGACAAGCCGAGATCCCGGTAGAACTCCTCAATCCAGACATCAGCCACAGGGTCGAACAGCAACGAGCCCTCAGCATCGATGATGTCGGTGCAGAGGTTGGAGACAGCATGCGCGGTGTGCGCAGAAACGTTCGCAGAAGCGCTAATGGAATTGCTTGCAAATGCACTTGCGTTAGTAGCACCTGCACCAGCGCCAGTTACACCGCCAGCTACACCGCCAGTTACACCGCCAGTTACACCGCCAGCTACACCGCCAGTCGGACCGCTGCCAGTAACACGGGTACCAAGAGTACGGCCAAAAACCGTGGTGAGGCGGCTGCGCACGTAATCCTTCTGGAAAATGATGGTGGCGACGCGCTGCCAGAGGTCAGGACGGTTTTCCTTCACCCAAAGCAACTGGGGCCACGTCCACACGGTGGTCATATCGTTTAAAGTGCGTTCGCGGATATAATCGGCACCCCATTTCGCGCGTAGGTGCGCCACCTGGGGCTTGCTGCGGATGTCGTACAGGAGAATGGCCGGGGCAAGCGGTTGCGCAAGGTCGTCAAGCAAAACAGCGTTATGGGTTACCCCGACAATGCCCACCCCAGCGATCGCGGCAGGGGAAATGCGTGTCTGACGCAACAATTGGGCTATCGAGCTAAAGCACGCCTCCACCCAATCCTCCGGGTTCTGCTCCACCCACCCCTCATGGGGATACTGGGAGGGATATTCCTTAGAGATGAGGGCGACAGTGGAACCATCCTCGTTGAACAAAGCGGTCTTGCACTGGCTGCTGCCTAAATCACAGGCGACGTAGAACCGTTCCATCACCTACCGCTCCCCTTTTCCGGCATCACCACCTGCTTAAGCTCCTCGTGGTGCATGCGGTTGCTATAGTAGATCAGAATGAAAGAACCCAGCAGGATGAAAGCCCCGCCGATGAGGAATCCCACGGAAAGGGTCTCATGCAGCACGATCACGGCCATCAAAGTGGAAAGAATCGGCTTCATGAAGAACACGATGCTCCCCATGTTGATGGAAGTGTATTTCATACCGATGTAGTAGGTGACATAGGTGATACCCGAGGCGAACACCCCAAGGTACAGGAGGGCAAGCAGTTCAAGTGGCTCAGTCTGAACGAAGATTGGCACACCGCGCAGTGTGAGGGTGATGCCGTTGACGATGGTACCGTAGAAGATAGCCAAGGTGAGGATTGCGATGCGTCCATGCTTTTTCATGTACCCCTGCACCAGCACATTGTACAGACCAAACAGGCAGGAGGCCAGCAAAGGCAGGGTGACATAGATGCTGATGGTGTTCACCCCGGGTTCCAGGATGAAGCCCAAACCCACCAAGCTTAAGGTGATGAAGACCACCACATGGGCCTTCAGCCGCTCCTTGGTGATGAAATGGGCGAAAATGGCGATGAACACCGAGTTGAAGGTATAGAGGAACACGGTGGTGGAGGCCGGCAGCTTGCTCAGGCTCACCTGGTACAACCCCATGCTGATGGTGATGAACAAGGTGCCAAGCAAACCGATCTTCAGATGGTCCTTCCAGGTGAATACCCGGAAGACTGTACGCAAGTCGCGCAAGGCGAAGGGGATGATGGCCAGCACGCCGATGAAGAAACGCAGGAAGTTGGTGGTTTCCGGTCCGATGGTGGTGATGGTCTTGGACACAGTCTCGAAAGTGCCGAAAATGAGAGAGGTGACGCCAAGGCACAAAAAACCCTGCACGCGCTTGCTGATGATCATCTTACCCACCTTGGGCGATCCCTTACCCTTAGCCAAGGATATCACCGATAGATTGTCGAAGCTCCTCATGGGAAAGCGCGTACGCCTCCATGCTGACGCCGGCTTTGATGGCGTCCCAACCCTGTTGCAAGGCGATAGCCCCAGCCTTAGGTCCCGCGGGGTGATTGAAGACCGCCCGTCCAGGCACAATCGCGAAATCCGCATTGCCGATCATGTCGTGCAAGGGCTTGAGCGAACCAGCCCACTGGCTGCCGGCGGGAACAGGAAGCGCGGGCTCTATGGGTCCCATGGGGTCGGTGCACGCCCGGGTATTGGAAAGAACCTCTTCCGGGGTGGACTTCATCCGGCTTCCAAGGCCGATGCCGATGATGGCATCGAAACCAACCAGCCGCTGCAGCTTGGTGACCACGATGGAAGAGACGCCAAAGCCAGGCACCCGCGAGAAGGGGGCGATCATATCGAAATGGGCCACCACGGGAACTTGGGTATGGTTGCGTACCATGCGCACCGCGCTGAGGCCCACGCACATGGCGTTCAGCATCAGCATATCTGCTCCATTGCGTACGGCGATATCATGCATCATCAGCAAACGGTCCACCTCGTCGGTGATGTTCGCCAGGTAGCAGCAGCGTTTGCCGGTACGTTGCTCGGCATCGGCGCGGGCCCGGCCAAGCACCCGCGTGCGTTCGGCGAAAGGCGACCAAGTGGTGTCGCACAGCATCTCATCATCCTTGGCGATATCCAATCCACCCAACCAGCTTTGATAGGCCAGGTCGCTAAAAGCCTGCGGGTCAAGACCGATATTGGGCTTTATCACCCCCATGAACAACGGCCGGTCCTTAATGCCCGTCCACGCACGCAGTCCCTTGATGCCGAATTTCGGCCCGGGAAACTGCTCCAGATACGAATCGGGAAACTCGATATCCATCAGCTTGATAGCATAGATGCTGGGACAGAAGAACACACCCTCACCAAGGATCGCGGTGAGCAGATTGGGGATACGATTGCCGAAATTGATGATGGGATAGGCGATATGCACCAACGCGGCGTGCAGCTGACCATCGATGTGGTGGAGCATGCCGGGGAGCGAGGGGGCCTCAAGCTTTGCCAGCACTTCCAGGGCCGTCACTTTGGAGCCATAGATACCCCGCAAGTCCTCATCCACACCTACCCGTTTCCACTGCGCGGTGGATTGCTCCTGGCAAAGGTGAGCGGCCGCGGTCCAAGGATCGCCGGTGCATTCGAAGCGGTAGACGAGGGTGATATAGTCATCCCGGTTCAGTTCCCGGTCGAGCGCGAAAAAACCTTTGGAATCATCATGCATGGCGCTTTTCCTCCGAAAGGAGCGAGTCCATCTCATCCGCAACCAGCGTGGCGAACTGGGGGTCGTTGATATGATGGGGATATTCTTTCAATGTGATATGATGCCCAGGCTTCTTGGCGAGTGCCGCACGGACTCCCGCGAGAAAGCCTGGGTCGGATTCAGGTTCGTACATGGGCTTGCCCTCTTTGTTCAGCTGGGTAAAGCCCTTGGTGGGCACCAGGATGCTCACGGGAGCGTCATTGGCCACCAATTTGGCAGCCACCTCAAGGCCCATGTGCTCCATCTCTTGGTAATTGGCCCGCACGTGGGTGTGGAGGGGATTGTGTTTGACATACCGGCGCTTGAGCATGGCCGGTGGCACTTTGTCGATGGCGCCGAAGAGGATGAAATCGAGGCCCCCAGGGACGAACACCATAGGAACCGCGTTGGCGCAGGGGAGCTCGAGTCGATGGTCGTCGGAAGGGAAGATACCCCCGTAGAGGTTGTCGGCGATGTCGTGGGGGCTGAGGTCGATGATGCCCCGGATTTTGCCTTCCGCAGCGAGTTCTTCCATCGCCCGGGCGCCGATGCCGTTGCAGTGGAAAGCAATGATTTCGTAACCCTTCGCTTCCAAGAGCTCGCGGATGCGCATGACGCAAGGCGTGGTGACGCCGGCGGAGGTGATGGCGATGGCTGGTTTTGATTCCTGGGCGAAGCTTGTGGCAATCTCGGCCATGCCGATCATAGCCCCCACCCCTTTGGCGATGACAGTGCGGGTGATGGTGTTCAACCCCAAGATGTCGGCGACCGAGTGGATGATGGCGATGTCCTTATGGCCCATGAAGGGGCCGAAAGCCTGCTGGCCATTGGCAACGGTGGATACCATCACCTTGGGGAACCCAAAGGGGAGGCTCTGCATGATGGCGGTGGCCATCACAGTGCCCTGCCCGCCACCAAGACTGAGGATTCCGGCGATCTGACCGGCGGCATGCAAGCGGCCCACCACGATCTCGATACCCTTCTGCATGGTGAGGATGGCGTCGTTCTTAGGGGCGGCCCGTAAGGCGGCCAAGTCGGTGCCAGCGGCGGCGGCAAGTTCGTCACGGGTGATATCTGGCGTGAACAAAGGTTCGCCAAGCATGCCGCAATCGATGATCAGCGACCGGTATCCCTTCCCTATAATAAGGTCTTTGGCAAACTGGATTTCGGGTCCTTTGGTATCCAAGGTTCCCAATACGACGAATTTCTCCATCATTCGCTCCTTGCGCCAGCACCAAAAGCGCTTACATCACCAAAGCCACCGACACGCATGAGCAAGGCGATTTTCGCGCTCTCCTCGACGAGTTCGGCGTTGTGCTCGGCTTCGGCGATATCGGTGCCAAAGCTGAACAGACCGTGCTTGCGGTGGATGAAGGCCTTGATCCCTGGATGATCCGAGAGGAAGCAGGTGGTGTGTTCGGCCATCACCACATCCGCATGGGCGTCAACGGTAAGCACTGGTACGGCTCCCAGCTTCATCTCCATATGGTGGGTGACGAACGGCAGCTCATCAACCAAAGCCGCCAGGGCGATGGAGAATGGCGCGTGGCAATGCATGATGGCGTGGACCTCGGGACGGGCGCGGTACACCGCCGCATGGGTGAGATATTCGCGCGAGGGTTTCAGCGAGCCTTCCAGCACCTGACCATCGAAGTCGATAGTGACCAAGGTGGACTGGGAGCATTCGCCGAACGATTTTCCGCTGGCCTTGATCACCATATACAACCCATTCGCAGGCCGTGCGCTCAGGTTCCCGCCATTGCCGGACTGCAGCCCGCAATTGTAGGCGCGGCTGGCAGCCGCTTGCATCTGTTGTTTCAGCACAGCAGTGGTTTCTCTCACGGATACAGCTCCTTGCCCAATTGCTCGGGATCATGCGTCATCAGGATGTGGTCGGCCCGTTCCTTCACCTCCATCACGCTGTTCCAAAGCTCCACGCAATTGTAGAACCGCGCCGGCATGGTGATGGGCCAGCCGGTCTTCTGGTGGGGGCGGAGGTTCTCCCGCATCAGCACTAGGTCGCCGATAAGGAAATACAACCCCTCCGAGGTCTGCACCGAAACCGCCATGTGGCCAGGACTATGCCCTGGGGTGGGCACCATGCGCACCCCTTCGATAATCTCTTCCTCGCCGTACACCAGGTTGAACTTGCGGCCGCGGAACGGACAGGGCAACCCGGTCTGGGGCGATTCGTACGAGTTCCAGTACATGGGGATAGGATCCATGGCGAAGCGGTATTCGGTCTCGCTCACATACAGCCGGGCCTTGGGGAATTTGTCCAAGTTGTAGCAGTGGTCCCAGTGAAGGTGTGTGAACAGGATCATCTCGATCTCGTCACAGCGGACTCCCAAGCGCTCCAGCTGCTCGTGTACTGCCTGTCCTGGCTCCTGCAGGCCATCGTGGTGGTACTTCTTGGAATGCTCGGTATCGCTCATGCCGGTATCAACCAGAATCTTGCGCCCGTTGCCTTCGATGAGGAACACGAACACGGGATGCTTGACGATGACGCCATAGCCCTCCCGGAAGGTGCTGTACTGCGATTTATCCAAAAACTGCCATCCGGTGTTTATCTGTCTGATAGTGTATCCAGTCAATTGCGCGCTCCTTATCATAATCGTGTAAAATCATGAAAAAACAATAGATAGGTGATAGGATGCCCAAGGCATCATTCCCGGTTCAACAATTCATTGGCGGTGAAGTCGTCCATGACGATGGTGGTGGCCAGCTGACCGCGCAGCACCCCCTCGATAGCTTCTATCTTGTTCCACCCCCCGGCTAGGATCATGCGTTCGGGGATGCGGAGGAACTCCTCCATCTTGATGGCAATGGCCCGGTTCTTGAACTCGGTGTCCAGCTCCTTACCGTCCTTATCGAAGAAACGGCCGATGATGGACCCCACCCCGCCCCGTTCCTGGATGCTGCGCAAATCCCGGTCGTTCATCACGCCCGAGCGAGTGAGCATCGAGTCCTTGTTGAAAGGAGTCACTCCGCAGATGGCGATATCGCACTGGCGGCTCATCTCCAAGGTCTTGGCGATGGAGTTGTCCGAGCACAGGCTTTGGGCGATCTCGCAATCGCTGACGATGATAGGAGCCGAAAGCTGGTAGCAATACGAGAAGAACTTCTTGGCGAACAGCGAGGCCAACGCGCTGGAGGGATATTCCGAGAGCACGAAGCCCAGGCCGCCGGTGAGTTCGGAGACATAGGCGAGCTTGGTGGTGGTCTTGGGAAGCGCCTCCACCATGTAGGCCATCGTGCGGCCCAAAGTGATGCCGACCGAGGCCCCCGAAGGTATGTTCTGCATCAGCTGGGCTCCCTTGGCACCTACCCTACGGCGCAGCGTGTCGTTGTCCTCATGGCGGTCGACGGGCACCAGCACCACCCGCTTGACGGAGTATTTCTTCTCCAGCATGCAGGCCAAGGCATCGTAATGCATATCCCGGTCGTTGATCTGGATAGTCACCATGCCGGTCTCTTCCGCTTCCTTCAGGTACCGCGACACCCGGAAGCGCGAGATACCCAAGCGATCCGAGATCTCTTGGATATTCAGGTTCTCCCTGTAGTACAGATACACGGACCGCGAGATGAGAGAGTCTTTGGAAAGAATCGACATATCAACCTCGATTTATTTGTGTTACGCTAAACCCATCAATAGTAAGCTTCCATCTCCCGCGCGGCGGCCTTATAGAAATCCGCCCGCAAGGCCAATCCACCCCGTTCGTCAGCCATCTTTCGCCCGGCGCTCGTGAAGAATTCAATATCACGCAGCGGCATCAGATGCTTTGCGATCTCGTTCAGCGAGCGATATTCCATATGCGACCTCTCGCCAAATTCAGCGAAAGTACGCACTCCTTGCATCAGGCCGATATAGCCGCTCTTCTCCAATAGGTCGGAATCGCAGACGATGCGCTCCTCCAACGTGGTGGGTTTGGTATTGAAGCGCGCCATCATGCCCTTGTGCATCCGGATGCAACCCTCGATCAAGCCGACTTCCTGAACATTCCACGCACCTAGATAGATATGGCAATGCTCGGCTCCGGTGAGATGATGCACGTATGGATCAGGATTGTACAGAAAACCGATATCATGCAGCAGCACCGCAGGCACCACGATCTCCATATCCGGCTCCGGCTCATCTTGCAGGCGATCGGCTATCAAAAGGGCGTTCACCAGCACACGGTGGATATGGTCCCACCCATGCGCGAACACCGGAGCTTTCCGATACATCTCCTCCAATGTTACATACAGAGCCCCCAAACGGGGGATCCGCAGCAGGTCATCGAGCTTTTTCCTGATTCCGTCATCCATGGCGGGGCCCCTTCACTCCAACGGAGGGGTGGTGATAACGTACAGCAGAGCTTCCTCAGAGCTCAGGTTCTTCAGCCCATGCCAGTCACCGGCTTTGACATGCAGCGCATCACCCTGATGCAAGGTGCAGAACTTCTTGCCACCGGAAAACACCTCCATGGTGCCCTCCAGCAGGTGGAAGATCTGGTCCGCCGTCTCATGGACCTCCTCGGTGTCCAGCCCACCGCCTGGTTGCAGGCGGGTAAGATGGATCTCGGTCTTAAAACTGCCATTCGCAGGGGAGAACAGGTTCTCCGACACCGCCAGGCTATGGCCTTCAGGCTTTTTGGTGATACCTGAGCTATGGGTATGGATTATCATGATGGGCTCCTCCTGTATTATGGGTTGATCACAACCTTCACCGCACCGTCTTTTCTGGTCTCGAAGGTCTCAAGCGCAGCGTGGATATCATCCAAGGGGAAGGTATGGGTGATTAGGTCCTTCACCACCAGCCGACCGCTTTCCATCCAGGACACCACAGTCTCGCTCACATTCGGATTCGCCTTTACTCCGAAGATCTTGATCTCGTTGCGGCAGATGTATTTGAAGGGCACCCGTTCCTCGGCTTTCTCACTGGGTACGCCGAGCAAGGCGATGCGTCCACCCGGACGCACCATCATGATGGCCTGCTTGAGGGTGCCTTCGCCGGCCGAGGCCTCGAACACCTCGTCCACGCCCCTTCCGTTGGTGAGCCTGCGTACCGCCGCCACCACATCCTCATGCTCGAAATCGACCACATCATCCGCTGCGAGACGTTTGGCTGATTCCAACCGGCCCTTGCGCCCGATGGCGATCACGCGTGCGGCACCCTTGATCTTGGCCACCCGCATTGCCATCAACCCGATAGGCCCGGGTCCGATGACCGCCACTGTTCCACCAGGGGTGATTCCGATGAGCTCGGCCCCATGGGCGGCCACTCCGGCAGTATCGACCAACGAACCTTCGTTGAAGGAAATGCGCTCTGAAATCTTATGGATGGCCTTGACGGAATAGGTGTTGTACTCGGCATAGGCTCCTTGGTTCATGAAGCCATAGTGGCGCATGCCGGTCTCGGTCTTGCCGTAGTTCTCACAAAAGTTGTAGTCGCCTTCCACGCAGCTCCGGCAGTAGCCGCAGCCCTTCCAGGCTTCGCCCGCCACCCGGTCGCCAATGGCGAAGGTAGTGACACCGGGACCCACCGCGACAACCTCACCAGACCACTCATGGCCGGGGATAAAGGGATACGCTGGGGGCCAGATGCCTTTGAGGCGGCCGTGGATCACTTCGGGGTCGGTCCCGCAGATGGCCACAGCGCGCACGCGGCACAGCACTTCCATAGCGCCTACCGCCGGAACCGGCACAATTTCGATGCCGAAATCCGAGGGACTGCGCAGCACCAAGGCTTTCATTGTTTTTGGAATCGTCAAACCCATCGCGAACCTCCTGTAACTCATCTTTCTATAACTGTTTTCTGTATCTGTTTTCTCTATCTGTTTTCTGTATCTGTGAATCAGCGGGTGATCACGGTCCTTCCCACCACATGTCCTTGCCGTAGTTCGTCAGCGGCTTCGTTGAACTCCTCAATCGGATAGCGCGCGCCGATGATCGAGGAAAGCTTGCCTTCAGCCATCAAATCGATGACCTGTTTGATCTCCAACCGGGTGCAACCCCGGCAACCCAGTATCCGCTTCTCCTTGGAGAAGAACGGGATACTGTCGAAGGTCAGTTCCTTGTCGATGTACGCCAGCAGCAGGAAAGTCCCTCCTGGCTTCAGCATGGCCAGGCCTTCCTTGATGCTCTGCTTGGTGCCAACGCAATCGGCCACGATATCCAGTCCATGCCCCGCGGTGAACTTGGTCACCCGGTCGAAGATATTCTCTTTGCCGGTGTCCACCACCTCTGCTCCCATCGAAGCCGCCATATCCAGCCGCGATTGACGCCGGCTGGTGGTGATGACATCCGAACCCATCAACTTAACCAGCTGGATGCCATGCAAGCCTAAGCCGCCAGCACCGAGGATGGCCACCTTCTGGCCGCATCGCATCCCCGCCAGGTTAACCAGGCTGTGGTACATGCATCCGATGGCATCCGGAATGATGCAGGCATCCTCGAAACTGATGGAATCGGGCAGTTCGATCAGATTGGCAGCCGGCACAGCCACATAGTCGGCATGTCCGCCGTCCCGCTCGAAGCCCACCCGCTGGTTGGCGATGCATAGCTCGGTCTGACCTCGTTGGCAGAACTCGCAGCGGCCGCAGTTGGCATCGATGCCCAGCACCACCCGTTGTCCAACACGCCAGCCCTTCACCTGCGAGCCAACCTTGCTGATGACACCGCTGTTCTCATGGCCGGGCACCCGTGGCAGAGGGTCGACCGATTGCACCCCTTCCAAAAGATGGATATCGGTGAGGCACAGGCCGCTGGCCTTCACCTCCACCAGCACCTCGTTCACGCCGATATCCGGAATCCGCGTTTGGGTGAGATAGAACTTCGTTCCGTATTCACGGATCTGAATGGCTCTCATGCTGGCACCACCTATTTTGAGATTTCGGCGACCCGTTCCATGATATCCTTCCGCGGTGGATTGAAGATGTCCATCGCCAGTGCGTACTCGTCCGCGGTCTGCACATGGTGCGGTACCCCGGCGGGGATGTAGGCGAACTCACCTGGCTCCATGAAACGCTTGTCGCCATTGATGGAGACCGCCAGCTTGCCACGGACCACATAGGTGATCTGGGCGCTATCGTGCACATGGTCCTTGGTCTCCAAGTCGGGGAACGCTTCGTGCATCGCCAGCATGACATCACCTAAGGTGACGCAACGGCGTGACATTCCTGGTGGCAACGTCTTGCCCGGGGTGGCGTCGCGCACTATCTCGCTCCATTTATAGAATCCGGCGCCTTCGGTCTTCTTATCTTGCTCTTGCATGGTAATCCTTCTCTTGCTGTAGTTTTTTGGGAACGACCGCGGAAAAATCGTAGGTCGCGTAGATTTCAGTGGAGAACGCACCCCAAGCGCGCTGCTCCAGCACCAGATTCACTGCCCTCAGCTTATCTTCGGGCAATTCCAAGATGATCACCTGTCCAAGGCCCATCATCACGTTCCACGCCACCACCTGCACACCTTCCGGTGGAAAATGGCTCCAGAACTCATTTCGGCAGAGGATCTCGTCGATCTGCGCCAGGTTCTTGGTCTGGTCATGCTTGAGAAACACGCTCAAACGCATCGGTTCTCCTCCTTGGTCAGTGGGTCTTGGGCAATGGCGGCACGGTGATGGCGTTGTAGACGCACGGCTCGTCCGAGTCGTTTATCACCGAATGGGGTTCCCCTGCCTTCACCAGGATGGCATCGCCTTGGTGGAGGTGCGCGATCAGCTTGCCCTCGCTGAACATCTTCATCGAGCCCTTCACCATATAGAAGATCTGGTCCGAGAAATCGTGCACCTCGTCATTGCTTCCAGCGCCCTTATAAAGTGTGGAGAGGGTGAAGTTCATCTTTTCGCTGCCACTATCGGGATTGAACATCACCTGGGTGGTCATCTCGAAGTGGTTGAAAGGGGTGTATTTCTCCCCGCTGTCATACTGGTAGTGCTTCATACGTGTATCTCCGCTCATCCCGTTCTAGGAGAGCTTGGTTTTGTAGTAGGTCCCGTCCTGCCAGGTTATCTCCAGCAAGGTGCAGCCGATCTCGGTGCCGAACGGTCCGTGGTCGATGCCGGCAGGCCGCAAGGCGTAGCCTCCCTTGGTGTACAAGGTGTTGGTCCCGTGGTCCACCATGTGGCCTTCCATGAGGAACAGCTCTTCCCAGAAGGGATGGTTGAGAGCGCGGGAGAACTTGAAGCCTGGCTCGAAGATCACCAGCCGGGAATAGGTCCCCGTCAAGGGGTCGCTGGCCAGCAGCTTCTCCTTGATACCCGGGATAGGACCGCCACGTTCTTTACCGACTTCATCCCAAGCATAGTCGAAAATGGTGCTGCGCATATCTGCAAAAGTCGCAGGGCCTTTGCCCAGGACGTCTTTCTTCTTCTTAGTATAATAGGATTCATCGTGCCAGGTGATTTCCAACACCGTGGCGCCAAGGTCGGTCCCAAAAGGTCCATGCTCCACCCCGGCGGGCCGGAGCGCATAAAAGCCTTTCGTACAGAGCCGGTTTGAGCCATAATCATACACATGCCCGTCCAGAACGATCAGTTCCTCCCAGAAAGGATGCTTAAGGGCTTTGGAGAATTTAAAACCGGGCTCGAACAACACGATGCGGGAATAAGTGCCGTTCTCAGGATCCCAAGCGAGCAGTTTCTCCTTGATGCCGGGGATGGGGCCGCCACGTTCCACTCCTACTTCTTTCCATTCATAATCCCATACAGTGCTCCGCATATCTGCGAATGTCGCTGGACCTTTGCTCATACTGTCCTCCTTGAAAGTTGTGGGGAAGAAAGGCTCTTCCCCACAACAGTGATGCGTTACTTCTTGGGTTGGAAGGTTCCGGGTGCGGTGAAGGTACCACCGAACATCGGGTCGGCCACTGTCAACACGTTTTCCTTGGTGACAACGGTCGGAGGAATCATGACGACTTTCTCGGTTGGCTTGCCACCGGAGATGGCGAGCTTGACCAGTTCGATGAGCTTGGCAGCGTTTTTCGCCTGGCTCTTGAGTGTGGTGTACTGCATGGTGCCGTCATAGACAGCCTGGATACCCATCATGGTCAGACCAGCGCCGTAGACTTTGATCTTGTCGCCCAGACCAGCGGCCTGCACAGCACGGACGCCACCGAGCCCGAGACCGTCGTTGGTCGCGGCGATAGCATTGATCTGTGAGCCGAAGCGGGTGATCGCGTCTTCTGCGGAAGCCATTCCTTGAGAGGTAATGTCGGACTGGTGGTCATAGCGGAACAAAATCTTGATGTTGGGGTATTTGGCCAGGGTGGGCAGGGTTCCGAGTTCCCACATCTGCACCGCATAACCAGCACCAACAGGACCATACAGGTAGACGACATTCGCGCCATTGGGGAAGTCCTTGTGGATCTGCTCGATCTGCAAGCTGCCAAACAACGGTTCGTGGGCGACTACGGATGCATAGCTGTTCTTGGAGTCGCTGAGACGACCAACCAAGAGTACGGGAATTCCTGCATTGGCTGCATTGTCAACGGCGACAACGCTTCCGGCCTGCTGGATGGGTCCCATGATGATATAATTCACTTTGCGCGCGATCAGGTCTTCAACATCGCTGATCTGCTTGGACTGGTCGCCAGCGGCCCATACGGTGATGGCTTCCCAACCCTCTGCCTCGATGGCCTGGCGCAGCATTCTCTCCTGCGTCGCCCACCAGTCGCTGTCCTGCTGGACCATCGACAAACCAATGACCACTTTACCCGTTTCCGCTCTTCCTGCACCAAACACCGCTGTCAGTGATGCAACAAGCACCAGAACACATAGTAACATGAAGAATCTCTTACTCATCTGTTCCCTCCTTAGCAATTCAAACAGCACAAGCTGTCTGTAAACTCATATATGATCAGGTCTGCTGACCCGATTTCAACTTATCCAACGAGACCGAGAGGATCAGGATGATGCCGATGGCCACCTGCTGCCACTCATAGCCTACGCCTATCAGGTTCATGCCGTTGAACAGCAAAGCCATGATGGTGGCGCCTAGCAAGGTACCCATGACGGTTCCGGAACCACCACCCATCTTTGAGCCACCGACGAATACCGCCGCGATCACTTCCAGACTGGTGGTCTGCATCAACGCCGGTTGGGCCGAGATCACCCGGGCGGTGAGCACGATACCCCCGAAGGCCGCCAAAAACCCGCTGAGGGTGTAGATGCGCAGTTTCATGGCATCGACACGGAGTCCAGCGAGACGGGCAGCGGGTTCGTTCCCGCCGATCGCATACACATTGAGGCCGAACTCCGTCTTGGACATCATCATATGCCCGACGAACACGATGATGGCCATGTAGTACACAGGGTATGGAATGCCAAGAAAGAAGCCGATACCGATCTGGTTGAACAGGGGTGGGAACCCATGGATGATGTATCCACCGGTGATGACGATGGCTACGCCACGGGCGATGTTGGACATTCCCAAGGTGGCTACGAAAGGTGGCACCTTCAGGCGGGTGATCACCAGACCGTTGATGAAACCGCAGAGCGCTCCAGCCGACAGTCCTATCATCAGGGCCAGTGCGATGGGAACCTGATAACCGGCCATCAGCACACCCACCAGACAGCCGGACATGATGCCGACCGAGCCCACCGAGAGGTCCAGGCCTCCGCTGATGATCACGTAGGTCATGCCCACGGCGATGATCATGTTGATGGACATCTGCCGGGCTACATTGATGAGGTTGGTCTGCGTGATGAAGTTGGGGGTCATGATGAAGAAAAAGAGGATGATCGCGCACAAAGCACCGAGCAAATAGAGGGCTTTGCTCTTTAACAGATAGTTCTTGATTTTATTGAATACGTTTTGTGTATTCCTCACGCCGGTTGATTTAGATTCATCATGCATAGAAGCAACTCCTCTTTGTCAAAATCTTCTCTATTGAAAGTGGAGACATGATCCCCCTCGCAAAGCACCATGATCCTATCGCTCACTCCGATCACCTCGTCGATCTCAGACGACACCATGATCACAGCGCCACCGGCTTTCACAAAGTTACCGATGATGGAATGGATCTCACATTTATTGCCTACATCCACACCGCGCGTAGGCTCATCCAGGATGAGGATGCGCGGAGTCGAACCCAACAGCCGGCCAAGCACGACCTTCTGCTGGTTTCCACCTGAAAGTTCCGAAATCTTCTGCACAACCGGGTCGGCGCTGATGATATTCAGCGATTTCACCAGGCGCTGTGTCTTGGCATTGACCTTTTTCGTATTCATGAACAGGCCTTTGACAATGTCCTTGATCTTCAGCACCACGAGGTTCAACGACACGGACATCTCGGGAAAGATGCCCTCTATGCCACGGCTCTCGCTGAGGAAGCCGATATCGTTGCGTACCGCGTCCAAAGCGTTGTTAATGACCACCGGTTTGCCTTCGATGAGAATCTCACCTGACTTCAGCGGATTCACCCCATAGATAGCCCGCACCAATTCGCTGCGTCCCGCGCCAACCAAGCCGGCAATGCCCAGGATCTCGCCCCAATGCACTTCCAGATCCAGCTTGTTGAAGCCCTCGCCAGAAATCCCTCTCGCTTCCAACGCCACACCATCGATCGAGCACTCGGTTTTTGGGAACAAAGTTGTCATCTGCTTGCCAGCGCAGAGGTTGACCATCTGCCGTGGCGAGAGATTCTTCTTCTCCTCGGTAGCCATCATCTCGCCATCGCGCAACACGGTCACCCGATCCACCAGCTCCATCACCTCGCTGAGGCGGTGGGAGATGAAGATGATCGCGTAGCCTTTGGATTTCAACAGCAACAAGGTGGTGAACAGTTGTTCTATCTCCTTGAAGGTCAACGAAGAGGTGGGTTCGTCCAGGATGATCAGCTTGCCTCCCGAGGATAATTCACGGGCGATCTCAACCAACTGCCGCACCCCCATCGAGATTTGCGACACCAGCTGGGAAGCATCCACATGGATGTTCCATTCCTCCAGCATGGCCTGGGCTTTGGCTTCCAAGGCTTTGCGCTGCACGGCCTTGAGGGGCCCGGCGTTGCGGAACTGGTGGATGTAGATGTTCTCGGCGATGCTCAGCGAGCGGATGAGGCTGAGTTCCTGGTGGACAATGCGCACCCCGGCTTTGTAGGCGTCGATAGGGGAAGTGAAATGCACTTCCTGACCATCAAGCTTGATGACACCGGAATCGGGATGGTACACCCCTGCCACGCATTTCATCAGAGTGCTCTTGCCAGCTCCGTTCTCACCCACCAGACCGTGGATCTCACCGTCGTAAAAAGTGGAGGTCACGTTTTTCAACGCATGCACTCCACGGAAATGTTTATTGATCCCAATCACTTCAAGCATCTTATTCTGTCTCCATAGGATGTTCCACGGTTCCATTTTGGATTCCCAAGCCAGGCGTCGGTGCCGCAAGTCCGGAAAACCCGATATTCTCGCTTAGTCAACAACTGCAAACGCTCTCCGATAGTTGGAAAACACCACCAACGGTGTGACTTCCGGCTCCTTGGTTTTGCACATTTGAGCATTTTTCAATTTTAATGCTCATTTATACAATCAATGGTATCATGTATTTCCAATTTGTAAAGGAATTTTCAATATTTTATAAAATATTTATTTTGCCATATTTTCGTTATGAAAAGAATAATACCGGCCAGCTTGAAGGTTTTATCCATACAGCTGGATATTCTCATGCAACTTCCGATACCAGCTGGCGAATTCGGGACGCCACGTGGCGAAGGAGGGAAAACGGCTGAGCGATGCAACGAATGAAACGTACCAATACTTCAATATAAAAAACCCAAGGGAGGTCCGGAACCCATTCACAGGCAGGTTCAGCAATGGATGCTGGATTCCAGTCCCCCCAAGGGGGGGGGGAACATTACTACCAGTCGCAGCGGTTGTTGAACTCGCGCTGGAACACCTTGGGACTGGGAACCTTCTTGAGCTCCTCGATCACCTTCACGCCATAATCGGCATAGCGCTGGAAGACAATCTCGCCCTTTTCCTTGGTGGCCGCGAACGGGTCGCCAATGGTGCCGCTATCGGTGAACTCCATGTGCTCCATGGGGAACACCAGGAAACGCTCGTTCTCGAACAAGACATCCGCCGCTCCGTCTTCCTTCAAGAACGATTTGGGAAGATAGGAAGGTGTGTGGGTATGCTCTTTGACAGCGCGGTCGAGGTGCACCCACTTCTCGTTGATGGCCATCATCTCGGAGGTCTCCATCTCGCCGGCGTGCCAGCCCGGAGTGTCCTCAACCGGTCCGGTCATCACGTCGCGGATGAGGTGCAGGTCGCGTTCCGAATAGGGTTTGTACAGGCCGATCATCGCGCCGGTATCATAGCGGAGCTTGCGGAAGATGGGGTCGGCGATCTTCGCGTTGGAGGCATGCCCGAACAAGAAGATGATCTTGTTCCAGCCGTGGTGGATGGCGCTTCGGGCAATGTCATACATCAGGTCGCAGAAGGTGCTGGGCCTGAGGGTGACGGTCCCGTAGCCTTTCTCGGGGGTCTTGAGGTGGTGCGGCGCATATCCGGTCCATACTAGAGGGTAATAGGGCACATCGGTGGCGGCGCTGATCCGTTTGGTGATCTCCTGCACAGCAAGGCTGTCGCAGAGGGTGGGGAGGTGGGCACCATGCTGCTCGAGGCTGCCTACCGGGATCATCACGATATCAGACTGCTTCTGAAACCACTGGATGTCTGGCCATGCGAGCTCTCCGACACAATTCGAAACTGGTTTTGACGACATATTTGACGTCCTCCTTTAATATATTCAGGACACGGTGGATATCAACGGCTTGTATCCACTATCTCCATGAGATGCATAAGCGCGGCGTGGGCGAAATGGTCATCGTTGATATGACCCTTGATCTCGATAATCGGAATGTCCTTGCGGAGCAGTTTCCGCATTTCCTCGATGAATATGCGGTTGCCTTCCGGGTCATACAGCGAGTAGGACTGCTTGTCCTGGGAGGCGAACCCCTCGGTGGGGTAAAGGAAACGGACGGGCCCGACTGCCAGATTCAGGATGGAGGCCATATGCCGTCCAAGCTGGGCCATCTCGTCGCGGCTGGTGCGGGCCAGGGTGATGCGCGGGTTGTGGTAGTACTTCTGCCTTCCATCGTACTTGGGGTCCAGGGCATCCTCCTTGCTGAGTACTATGAGGCTGATGGCGCCAGGGGCGACCACCACAGGCAATCCAAGCTCCATCAGGATCTTGAGGCGCTCGGGCCGGGCGACATGCAGGCCGCCGAATAGGTTGGCCACCAGCTCGTTGGTGGAAAAATCCAGAATACCGGTGAAGTACCCCTCGCGGGCGAGGTCTTCCATGCAAGCGCCCCCTACCCCGTTGGCATGGAAAGTGAACACTTCGTAGCCCCTCTCCTCCAGCCCAGGCTTGATTACATTGAGGATAGGTTTTGTGGTGGTGCCCAGCATGGTGATGCCGATGCGCGGCACCTGCAGGGTTTCGGGTTGCTTAGGAACCCGCACCATGCCCACCACCCCGCCGACCGCGACATCGAATATCTGCCGGCTGATGGAATTGAGCCCCAATATGTCAATCACGGAGTGCATGACCACCGCATCGTTGTAGCCGATGATGTCCTTGAACTTATGATCACCGGAAGCGATGGAGGAGATGGTGAGTTTGGGGACACCAAGAGGGAGCGCGTCCATTGCCGACCGCGCGATTACCGACCCTTCCCCGCCACCGATGGCCAGCAATCCGTCGATCTTTCCTTCTTTGTGCAGCTGGGTGAGCACGGCATGCACGCCAATGCTCATCTTCTCCACCGCCAGGCCACGCGAGCCGAGAGCTATGATGGCGGGAATCGTCATGCCAGCCGCTTGGGCCACTTCTTCCCGGCTTACCCCGGGGACCACCCCGAGCGGCTTGCCCAGGATTCCGGTATCGACCACCAGGCCTTGAATGCCCTCGTACGATTCCAGTTTCTGCTTTAGATATGCCGCCTCTTGACCTTTTGTATCACAGGTGGCGATTATCGCGATGGTCTTACACATGCACACCTCTTATATAAGCACTTCCACCCCGAGATCTTGATATGTTTTCACCAGCTCGGGGCACAGACGATGGTCGGTGATGATCCGTTTCAGCTGCGTGACCGGCATGATCATATGGGGTGCTATACCGGAGAACTTGGAGCTGTCGATGAGGAGGTTGAACTCCCGGTCGCCTTCCATGAGTTTCCGTTTGATGTCCAGCAAGAGCGAGATGGAGGTCATGATTCCCTTTGGCGAGATGGCGAGCGCCGATAGGAACACCTTTTTGAACTGAAGCTTCTCAATCGCGTACAGCGTCAGCAGCCCCCCTAGGGCATTGAGTTCCGCGTGGTACTCACCACCGGTCATGATCACATGGATTCCAGGACAATTCGACAGCTCATCCCCAATGGCCGGTCCGTTGGTGATGACGGTGAGATCGGAAAATTTGTTCCGGCCGATCTGAGTCGCCAGGTACATGCAGGTGCTGGAGGATTCGAGGAAGATGGAGTCGCCATCTTCGATCAAAGCCAGGGCCTTCTGGGCAATCTCCAGCTTCTGCTCGTTGTTGTTCTTCATGCGGATGGAGAATTTGGTCTCGACCCCGGCGGCTTCCTGGAAACGGACGCCACCGCGGACCTTGACCACCAGCCGGTCGTTCTCCAGATCATTGAGCATCCGATGGACCGTAACCTTGGAGACCGCGAATTTCTGGATCAGCTCCTCGATCGAGCAGAATCGCTTCTCCCTGATCTGCATGAGCATTGCTTCCTTGCGTTCCATAGGTATACGTGTCTTATCGGATAATACGTCCATCTTCGGATCTCCCTTGCGGCCTATTGGCTAACGGTACAGCTCTGGAAGCCACACGACTTCCATACCGCCTCCGTCTTCCTGCACCACGTTCGAAAGATATTCCGCGCTGGCTAGGGAATCGGTGACGATCAGCTCGGCATCCAGGTTCTTCGCATACGCGAGCCGCTGGAGGGCGAGTTTCTGAGCCAGCATAGGATAGGTTATCCACAGCCCGTCATCAACCCCAGAGCTCTTGGCCATACTGCGCGACCACACGCCGAACACCCGTTGCATTCCCAGGTTGTCCACTAGGTCGCGTGGCATACTGTACACCGCGCCGGTGCCGAGGACGTTCTCGTTGCCATCGCAATGCGGTTGCAGCGCTTCGTCGGTGGCAAGGGTGTCGCCAAGGAAAAACGCGCTCTTGCAGTCGTGGAAGTACACTTTCCGTGCATCCTTACGCACAGGTAGGGCTTTCTGGTGCTGATGGAGCACTTCGGTGAGCGAGACCACTTTCATCCCCGCCGGAAGCGCGACCCCAAGCCGCTGGGCCATCTTGGTGAGGGCATAGAAGGTCTTGGGCCCATCGGCGATCACCAGCTTCGCCCCGGCTGTCTTTAGGGCGGCGAGCACCCGTTCGGCCTGAGCTTTGGCTTGATCCATATCTCCCAGGCTATAGGAGATGATGCCGTTGGTCTGCTGATAGACGGTGGCGGCGATTCCCAGCTTTGCCAAGAGTCCCACGGCGGTGGCCAGGCGCGTGTCGCCCCCGACTTCCGCGGCTTCCGATGCCAGCAGGATGGTGTCGCTTGCCGGACAAGGCGCTGCGGTGTGCTCCAGCTCCAAAGCCCGTTTGACCGATTTGGGCTGCAGGTCCCGCTTGACCACTTCACAACGCGCGCTCAGGATGTAGTCGCTGACGGGGAAGTGGTTGATGCACCAGCTTTCGCTGACGGTGTCCAAGGTGGACTGGTAGAGCAGCTCGACATCCCGCTTGGTGAAGTCGGCTTTGCCGGTGGCGATCCGCCACAGCAGCACCGCGCGACCGCGGGTGGAGTGGCTCTCCAGGTTGGTCACATTGGCCACATCGGCCGCCGGCTTGCACATGGGGCAGAACCGACAGTGGTAGAGTGTATCCTTATATGATTCAAATGATTTCAATTGCATGGCGCTTTCCCCTTTCAACTATGTGTCGGGCCAAATCCCATTTTACCCGGGTTCATGATATGCTGTGGATCGATTCCGTTCTTGATGGTCTCCAGCACTTGGAAGGCCGGTCCGTACTGCTCCCGCACCAGGCGGCCGAGCTTGAGGCCGATGCCGTGGTGTTCGTTGAGGACCGCTCCGCACTTGATCGATGCGCGCGCCGCGTCATTCCAGATCTCATTGTGCAGGGCCAGCGCTTCTTCGGGATCCCATGGTGGATTCTCAATGATGAACCGGTCGTAGATCATCGCGCCCCACGGGAACCAGTGCGAGAGGTGGGCGATGTACTGCAGGTCCCACTTGGCGTACTTTTCTTCCAGCAGTTTCTTTTTGGTCCAGTAGAGGGTCTCGATCTTGTCAAAGGTGATGAGGGTGTCCATCGTGCCGAACATCCAGGGGAAGTCGAGCGCTTTGGGCGGGAAGTAGAAGTTGTAGCGGTGGTTCCACCACTCCCAGGCTGCCTTGTTACCCATATCGGCTCCCTCGAATTTCTCGGAGATAGCCACGGCGCGGCGTTCCAGGATTTCCACGATCTCTTTATCACCTTCGATGCCGAAGCACATGTAGCAGCCTTCTCCGACTTCGGTGCCTAGGATCTTCTTGATCTGCTTCTTGGATTCAGGTTCGTCATACAGGCGCAGCACGGAGGGCTGGATGCGCGATAGGATGATTTCCTTACAGGCATTCAGACCGCTGTTGAAGTCCTTGAAGAGGTAGGCGCGGAAGCGGCGTTCCTCGGGCAGGCGCTCGATGCGGGCGGTGGCTTCGGTGATAATTCCGTAGCTGCCTTCAGCACCAACGAACACTTGCAGGATTCCAGGGCCAGAGGCGTGGGTGGGCACTGGCAGGGTGCGGATGACATCCCCGTTGGGCAACACGACCTCGATGGTCATAACGATGTCTTCCATCTTGCCGTATTTGGTTGATAGGACGCCCGATCCGCGGGCCGCGAGGTAACCGCCCATGGTGGCGCTGTGAATGGATGCCGGGATATGCCCTAGGGTGTAGCCCTTGCGATTGAGCTCATGCTCCAGGTCGTACCCGTTGATACCGGCCTGCACGCAGACGGTCTGGGTTTCGGCGTTGAGCTCAATGAGTTTGTTCATCCGCTTGAGGTCGATGGTGATGCCGCCGTAGATGGGGGTGACCCCGCCTTGCGAGCCGGAACCGCCGCCCCAGGGAATCACGGGTATGCGGTAGATGTTGGCGATCTTGACGATGCGCGCCACTTCCTCGGTGGACTTTGGCAGCACGATGAAATCGGGGAACGGAGGTGTTTTGCCCCGGTCGATATACATGCGGGGGATCCAGAAGTAATCCAACCCGTACACCAGCTTGTCGGCATCATCGGTGAGCACGTACTCGCGTCCGACGATATCGACCAATTCGTTTTCCAAATATCCTTTCTGTAATTCGTGAAGCATTCAGGCTCTCCTTCCAGGACAGGACATTGTCCTCAGAATGTAATGAACTATAACAATGATAAAACAACTCTATCACATTGATGGTATTTGTCAACTTAATATTTTAGTTTATTTCATGTTTTTTTATTTTGTTTCATTTTGTATCACTTCATGCTTTACAATTAGCACACATAAAGATGTAGCGGTTTAGCTTGCGCAGATTCGTGCCAGGCACGAAATTGACCAATGGAATCAATTTCGTGCCAGGCACGAATCTGCCTCCTGTGGATTTGGTTCCAGGAACTAATTACACAAAGGCTTTATAAACAATGTCTAGACATACAAGGAATCCGTTCATCGAGTCATCTATTAAATTTGGTGCCAGGCACAAAACTGACAGACGCGGCAAATTCGTGGCACGAAATTGCTTCTCCACTGCATAAATTTCGTGCCTGGCACCAACGGGAGCGGGAGCGTACCCCGTAGCGGCCTGACGGCGAAGCCGTGCCGCCCAAGTCCCGACGGGGTGCTAGAAGCAAGCCCTTCTCTACCCAAAAAGCAAATGTGACAGATTTGATCTGGTTTTATGAGGTACTGATTTGACTTTGAGTTAATCTTCTTAGAGCCGAATTTTATCCGATTCAATCCTCATATCATAAGATAAATCAGATTCGTGCCAGGCACGAAATTGCTTCCTTCTCCGATATGAAGTTACCCGTGCAGACCAGCATCCTAGCAGCATTCGGAGACCTTCTGGTTGTCAATTTCGCGCCTGGCACGAATCTGCGTCCGAGGTTATTTCATCAGAGTGGTGGTGACGATGAATACGCCCGGTACGGTGCCCGGATTGCGCACGAGGTGATGCTCACCGGCTGGAATATGAATGGCATCGCCAGCATTGAGGACGCCGATCGCGCGCCCGGATTGCAAAACCTCCAGACTGCCTGAGAGCATATAGATCACGTGGTCGGAGAACTCATGGACTTCCTCATCCATGCCTGTGCCAGGGGCGAAGGACGTCACATGGACATCGACCTTCGGACACCCGGTCTTCGGATTGAACAACTTGCGGGATACCACCGCGGCATCGTGCCCTGGAGGAGTATACAGCTCACCCTCGTCGCTTCGTCTAATCGTCATTCCATCACCTCCATCATCTTCCATCACATTCCATCACACTCTATCGGGAGCGAAACCCTTGCCCTTCTCCAGCAGATACTTGCGGGGAGGACTGAAGATATCGATCAGAATCGTTTCCTCGAGGAACTCGCTCACATGCAGCGCGTTGGACTCGATGATATAGGAGTCGCCAGGACCAAGCAGGTTCACGGCTCCGTTGATTGTGGACCGAACCTTGCCTGAGATGATATAACCGCCCTGCTCCGCGACATGTCGTTCGGCCGGCCAGGTGAGACCCTTGTCAAAACGGTACATCACCATCATGAACTGGTCCCCCATCAATATCTTCCGGCTCACCTGCGGATGGAAATCGTCCCATTCCACCTCGTTCCAATGCATTGCTCTACTTTCCATCGGCTACCTTCCTCATATCGTTCCAGATAGGATCCAACGCTTCCAGGATCCGTTTATACATCGCGTACCGCTTGGTATACGCCTCCACATGCGAGGCAATCGGCATAACTGGCTCGCGCACCTTGATCATCCGTGCCGCCGCTTGCTCGAAACCCGCATAGTCACCCAAAGATACCGCCACATTCATCGCGCAACCCAAGGTCCCGGTCTCCTTGATATCGACGATCTCGATAGGATACCCGAGAACATCGGCGAAAATGCGCACCCATTGCGGTGAATTGGCCACCCCTCCCGCCAAACGGATACTGCGGACGGGGGTGGTACGGGACTTGAGGAGCCTATCCAGATGGTATTTGTGGGAGAACGCGACGCCCTCGTAGATGCTCTTCACCAAATGGGCACGGCCATGATAGGCATCAAGCCCGACAAAGGTCGCCTTGGCAAGCGGATGCGCGTTGCTGGCCATGAGGAACGGTAGGAAAATGGGACAGAATTCCGAAATCGGAACCGCATCCACCCATTCATCGGCAAGCTTATAGACCTTGCGCCCTTGCGCCTTGGCCTGCGCCGCCAGCTCGGGCAGCAGGGTATCGACAAACCACTCGAAGTTCCCCGCCGAAGTGGGGCTGCACTCCTCGATCAGATAATATTCTGGCAGGCAGAACAGGGAGTTCATCATCACGCTCTTGTCTTTCACCGGGGTCCGGCTGACATACTCGTTGATGCTCCAAGTCCCGGCTATCATGCAGATATGCTCGGGGGAAGCCACGCCCACGGCTACCGCACAGGCATCGATATCGAACATGCCCCCCATCACCGGGGTACCTTCGGCCAAACCTGTCTGCCGTGCCGCCTCGGCCGACACCCGTCCGCAGATATCGGTGGAAGCCCTCAGGGGAGGCAGGCAACCGCGCAGGTCCTCAAGGGCGAATAAAGCTAGCAGACCGTCGTCGTAGGCCCGGGTCTCAAGGTTGACCAGATTGGCTCCCGAATAATCGGTGAGTTCCGCGAACGCCTCTCCGGTAAGGCAGAAGCGCACGTAGTCCTTGCATTCGAAAATCCACTGGATGTTTGGAATGGACTCTGGTTCGTTATCCTTCAGCCACGCCAGCAGAGAGACGGGCTGGCAGGCGAGGATTTTCTGAAAAGTCTTGGCGAACACCTTGTCGGCGGTGCCGTCGGCTTGCCAGCGCAGGGGATATTCCCACGCCCGGTTGTCGGTGGATATGATTCCCGGACGCACCGGATGTCCATCCTTGCCCCACAGGTACAAACCCTTGCCATGGCCGGTGCAGGCGATGCCCGCGATATCGGCGGCCGCTACCCCGGTGCGGGCCAAAAGATTGCGGATGACCGTGTAGTTGGCTTCCCGCATCTGGTCCATGTCACGTTCCACAAATCCGGCATGCTCGCCAAAGACCTCGGTCTTCACCGATTCCACTGCAAGCTCGACGCCTTCCTGGGTATACAACGCCGCCTTGGTGACCGTTCCGCCGTTGTCAATGCCTAGGTAGCACCTCATACCGGTTCCTTTTCCGATTCCTTCACCGATTCTTTCACCGGTTCCTTCACCGGGAACGCCATGGTGGTCATCAACGCATTCTCACTTTGGGTGGTATCCACGCGGGTGTATTGAACCACCACCGGCACGCTGCATTCCACCACCGCAGCATAGGGTACGCCACGTGGGAGGTGTCTGCCGGTATGGTCGAGCAGGCCATCCATGCGCACATGATGGGTGCGTTCCGCCTTGCACAGCACCTTCAGCCCCCGGATAGGCTCGCGGTCCTCGAAGTAGAGGTTGATGGTGATCTCGCAATCGGTATCGGATGGGTTCAGCACGCAGATGGATTCATGGCTCACATACGAACCTTGGGAGGTGATCAGGGGCCAGTACATGTCAGGGATGATCCAGAGCTTCTCGCCAATCGCATTTTTCATACGCTACTCCTTGTGTGGTCGTTGGGGATCCAGCGCTCCACCTTATTGGCGGGCAGCCAGCACGGATCTCTCGTACTGTTTGATCCCCTCAAGCCATGATGCCCCGACAGGTGCCCCGCTGGCAAGACAGTAGTAGTCCCATACCGGGGAGAATGGCAGGGATTTGTTCTCCTCGATCAAGGCCAACCGGGAGGTGTAGTCGCCAGAGGCCTCGGCCGAACGCATCGCCGCGATAGGGGTGAGGGCCGCTTTCAGCAGGGCCTTACGCACATTGCGGCTACCGATGACCCAGCAGGCCAGCCGGTTGATGGAGGCATCGAAATAATCCAATCCGATATGGACCCTCTCGGCATACTCGTTCAGGACAATTTCATTCATGATGTTCTGCAGCTCGTCATCCCAGGTGACCACATGGTCGCTATCCCAGCGCACACCCCGGCTGACATGCAGCAGCACCTCGTCCAGATACTGGAGGATGGCGCTCAGCTTGCCGCTGATGGTCTCGGTTGGATGGAAATGGCCCGCGTCCAAGGTGTACAGGATGTCCCGCGAGAGCGCGTAGCCCAATGAGAACTCATGGCTCGCCACGGTATGGCATTCCAGACCAAGGCCGAACAATTTGCTCTCCAGAGCGTCCTTCAGGTGATGCAGGTCGAACTCGGGGGCGAAGATCTCATCCAGCGAGGCCACCATCAGCTTGCGTAGAGCCACGGTGTCGGCCGGCACATCCTTGTAGCCATCCGGCATCCAGAAGTTCACAATGCAGGGCGAGCCCAGCTGGCGGCCGAATTCGGCACCTATCTCACGGCAGCGCTTGCCATGCTCTATCCAGAAGCTCCGGGTTGCGGCATCGCGGCTGGCCAAGGAAAAGTTGCCGTCCATCTTGGGGTGGGAGAAAAAAGTGGGATTGAAGTCCAGCCCCATCCCGTGGGTTTTTGCCCAGTCCACCCAGTTTTGGAAATATCCGATGGTGTAGGCGTCGCGGTCCACGCCTTTTGGGACGCCCTCGGCATGGCAGGCATGCAGGTTCACCCGCTTGGTGCCGGGGATCATGGCAAGCGCGGTATCGAGGTCCTGGCGCAGTTCATCAGCCGTGCGGGCCCGTCCGGGATAGTTCCCCGTGGTGGCGATGCCGCCGGTGAGGGCCCCTGTGCCATCAAAGCCGATGAGGTCGTCCCCCTGCCAGCTATGCAAGGAGATGGGGATGCGGTCGATGCTCTCAATCGCCTTGTTGACATCTATTCCCACCGCCGCGTACACTTCTCGGGCATAGGTGAAGCCCGCCTGAATCCTAGAATCTTCCATCATCGTCTCCTTCCGGCTTCCTATGGACCAGCGCCTGCTGGCGTCTAGCTTCCCAGCCGCCTAGCTGCGGTACACGAACTTCTTCAACGTGGCGAACTCCTCCATCACATCTTGCGGGATTGGCTTGTCCCAGCACGACAGCCCTTCCACCAGCTGGGCGGGATTGTCGAACGAGGCGATGGGGATGGCGGGGAACTTGCGCTCGGACATGATGTACATGAGCGAGAGGTCCATGAAGGAATACTCACCCTGGCTTACAATCTTGCTCGCAAGGTCATAGATACGGTCGTTGCTGGCGTTGTCGTACACCGAAGTCACCCCCTCGGGGAGCTTCTCGCCCTGATGGCGGCGGGTGAAGTACCCCTTGGCGATGGACATGTACGCCATCACGTTCATGTGGTGCTCATGATGGTGCGCATGGGTCTGCCCGTCCATCAGGATGAAGGTCTTGTCGGGCAGGTTGTAGAAGTTGATATCCGCCAGACTCCACATCAGCTGGTCCACCACGAAACCCTTGGAGCCCTTGCTCTTGGCATAGGCCGCCGCTTCCTTGATGCGTGGCAGCGACCAGTTGGAGCAGCCGTAGTAGCGGATCTTGCCTTTCCAGCAGGCGGCATCCAGGCAGTCGATGATGGCCGAGACCGGCACTTTGGGGTCGTCGCGATGGAGAAAATACAGGTCGATGTAATCGGTGTTCAGATAGGACAGGCTCTCGTCCAGGTCCTTCTCGATATCCTTGGGCTGGACGCGTGGCACGGTGAGCGCTTTCCACGCCGGATGCGCGCCTTTGGTCGCGATCACCAGTTTGTCCCGGTTGCCGGTCTCGTGCAGCCATTCGCCGATAGTGCGTTCGCTGCGGGCATCCACGCCCGGCTCCCAATCGCCATAGATATGGGCGGTGTCGATGAAATTGCCCCCCATGTCCAGAAAATGGCTCAGCTGGTATTTGGAATCGGCTTTCGGCAGGGCCGTGTCGTAGTTCACGGTTCCCAGGCAGATCGGCGATACCATCAGTTCCGTATCAAGTAATTTCTTAAGCTCCATGTCGTCTCTCCCTCTTCCCTAGTCCCTGGCCTCTAGCCAGGACTTGTGCGCCTGTGGCGCCAGCGTTCACGGTTTTAGCCGCCGATAGTTCTGTCAACCTTGTTTCTGCACGTATTTCCGGTAGAGCGGTAGGTAGACTTCCTGGTCGCGGATCACACACCCGGTGGTGGTATGGCCCTTTTGAATGAGGTCGTAGCACTTGTCGCAGGTGATGCAGGTCTTGCTATGGTACATGGTGTTTTTCTCGATGATATCCTTGGCGAAGTCCGGATAGGCGAACGCCTGCCGGCCGAAACCTGCGAAATCGAACCAACCTTCTTTTACTCCACCGGCACCGACATTACCGCCGAACTGCTCCAGCCAGGTGAGTCCCGTGCACACGAACAAGCCGCCAGGCACCGCGTCCTTAATCTCCTTGGTCGCCTTGAGCAGGTGGTAGGTACCTTTGTACGGATGGATCTCGCTGCCCTCAAGCTCGGCCAGGTAGCCCCGTCCGTACGGTTGGTAGCGCGGCATCATCGTGGAGATGTTAATCAGCCTGACATCCCGTTCAACCAGCATCTGGCAGAGTTTGATGGTCTCGGTGAGGTCTGGGGCCATCACCCCTTCTTCCTTCACCATGCCCCAGCCATGGGGATAGGGGATGCAGTCGTACGCGTTCAGACGCACGCAGATGTCGATGGAGTTCCCCAATCGCTTGCGCACCCCGTCGATGATGTCGAACAGCGCCCGTGAGCGGTTCTCGAAACTGCCGCCGAACTTGCCTGGCCGGTTGAAGGCCGCCAGCAGCTCGCGCAGGATGTATTCGTGGCAGACTTTGATATCCACCGAATCGAACCCGGCTTCCACCGAGAGCACCGCGGCTTCGATGAACTCCTGGATGATCTGCTCGATTTTCTCGTCCGTGGCGAACGACAGCGTGCCCGATTGTCCGTCAATGGCATTGTGATGGTCAATGTAGGGGTTCGCCACCACGGCGAGCGGGGTGGATTTCCAGTTGGCGTCCACACTGCGCCGGCCCGAGTGGGTGAGCTGCAGCACGTTGTAGGGTTTGCGGCCGAACGCGTTGATTGCGGTTCTGTCGGTCTCGTCCACCAGCCGCTTGATTTCCTTGATGGTGCTGGGCTTGATGATCATCTGCAGGGGGTTGCAGCGTCCGTCGTCGGCGATGGTGATGGATTCGTACCACAGCAGACCAGCGCCGCCTTTGGCGAAACGGTTGTAGCGGCGGAAGATGAGGTCCGAGGGCGCGCCTTCACGGGTTCCGTCGAAGCCTTCCAGGGGTTGGATGCAGATGCGGTTGGGGATGGTCTTGTTGCCAAGCTGCACCGGCTCTGCGAGAACCGACATGTCCGCGGATACAGGGAATGGCAGACCGGCCTCATTCATGATTTCCGAGAAATGGGCGCTATTTTGAATCTGCGAGAATTTAAAGGGTTTGTATACTTTTTGCATATCCGTTCTCCTATGTTTTTCACATTATATCATAAGGGCTAAGCGTGTCAATTTAATATTTTATAAAATATTTTTTTTAATTTAGAATTGTAATATTTTGGAATATATATAATTGATAAATTGGAATATTTCTGTATATATCAATATAATGCATAAAATCGTTTGACAAAAGCACCAATAATGATTTATAAGATTATTCATGGTGGGATGACATGAAGAATGACACGCTTGGCGAGAGAATTTTCAAAGAACTGAAGAACGATATATTATCAGGTTTCTATGCTCCGGGCGAACGGCTTTTGTACGAAAAAGTCGCCGAGCGCCTTGGTGTCAGCATGACTCCCCTCAAGGACGCCTTGCTTAAACTTGAGCAGGAAGGCCTGGTGAGAAACGTTGCCCGCCGAGGAACCTTCGTCACCCAGCTCACCGAGCGCGACATCATGGAATACAGCCAGATCCGCATGGCTTTGGAATCCCTTGCCGTCGACCTATCCTGCGCCCAGGACCTCATCACCCCTGAGGCCCTCGAAGAGCTTACCGAGGTCAACAATCTCATCCGCAAAGCGGTTAAGAAAAAGAGTCCCAAGGAAGTCATCACCTACGACATCCAGTTCCACCTCAAGATTGTCAGCCTCAGCCAGAACAACCGCCTCATCGAGATGATGAACCAGTTTCCCCTCAGCAACTTCCTCCTCCTCATGGGCCGGGGAGAGAAGAGCATCGAAAACGGCGACCTCATCCTCAACGACCACACCAAGATCATCGAAGCCCTCCGTGATAAAAACCCTGACGTGATAAAGAAAATCCTGGAAGTCAACATCTTCCTCCCCTACAACCAGATCTTCCAAGAAGAATAATTGGTGCCAGGCACGAAATTGACAAACCCTTTTGGGCAAAAAGCGTGCTTTTAGGTGCTTTTCACAAGGGTTTTTCGGTTTACTATTTTTTTACAGTTATGTATTTCGAGCGCTAATATTGACTTGTTTTTGTCAATTTCGTGCCTGGCACGAGAAAAGCAAAGGGGTGTTTATTTTCATGTTAAACAAACATTTATTCGGACTATACGAGAAAGCACTTCCCGCCAGTTGGGATTGGACCAAGCGTTTATCGGCCACGAAAGAACTTGGCTTCGACTACATGGAGATATCCATCGACGAGACCGACGAGCGCATCGGCCGGCTCTACTGGAGTGCCGATGAAGTGCGCCAGCTCCGGACTACGATTTTTGAGACCGGTATTCCCTTGCGCTCCATGTGCCTCAGCGCCCACCGCCGCTTCCCCTTTGGCAGCGCCGATCCCGCCATCCGCGATAAAGCCTACGATATCATGCGGCGTGCGGTCGAGTTCGCCGATGCGTTGGGAATTAAAGTGATCCAGCTCGCTGGCTACGATGTCTACTACGAAGAGTCCACCGAGGACAGCCGCGCCGCCTTCCTGGATGGACTCCGCTGGGCCTGTTCCTACGCCGCCAAGTACAGCGTCATGCTCGCGATGGAGATCATGGACACCCCGTTCCTCAATTCCATCACCAAGAACCTCTGGTACGAGGATCAGTTACGCTCACCCTGGTATGGGGTGTATCCCGACCTGGGCAACCTCACCGCCTGGGGAAACAACGTTGATGAGGAGCTGGAGAAAGGCATCCAGAGCATCGTGGCGGTGCACTGCAAGGACACGCTGGCGGTGACGTCGGATTTCCCGGGCAAGTTCAAGTGTGTCGGATTCGGCACTGGGTGCGTGGATTTCACCGCAGCCTTCCGCAAGCTGGGACAACTGGGCTACACCGGACCGTTTATGGTGGAGATGTGGGCCGACCCCGCAACGGACTCCATGGAAGAAGTGCGCAACGCCAAAAGGTTTCTGGAAGAGAAATACCTAGCGGGATTGGCGCGATAGGCGAAATAACGCATATTCCTTATTTCCCCACGAAGTGAATGGAAAGGGAACTACGAGCGTCCAGATGGTGCCAGAGACGGAAGGCCGCAGATTCGTGCCAGGCACCAAACTGACGTTGGTGCCTGGCACGAATCTGATCGGACTGGAACCTAAAACACATCTTTTAAATTCTTTTATTTAAAATATTTATGAAATTATTATTTTCTCGTTGACAGATGGGCGGTCTCAATTTACAATTTAATTGTCTTACAATGTTACATAGTTACATAGTACCTGTGGCGGAAAGACCCCCGCAATCCATCCGGCGCACTCCCGCTGCAAGACATGTAAGAACACAAGAAAGGAGGATTCTGCAATGAAAAGGAAAATGATTCTCGGATTGTGTTTGGCCCTCGTGTGCATGGTTGCATTCGCCCAAGGCCAGACCCAATTGACAACCCCCGAATATCCAACCAGGTCGATTGACTTCATCATCGCTTCCTCGGCTGGCTCGGGTGGTGATGTGCTCACGCGCCTGATCGCCAAATACATGTCGGAAGAGCTCAAGGTAGGAATCAACGTGCTCAACCAAGGTGGCGGAAACGGTATCCCCGCGGTGCAGGCGGTGCTTTCTGCAAAACCAGACGGCTACACCCTGCTTGCCGACCAAGCGCTGTCAAGCTCGTACCAGATGCTGCTGAAGAACCTACCCTTCGATGTAAACGACCGAACCTTCATCATGCGTTTCGCCAAAGGCCCGCAAGTGCTGTGCGTCAATCCCGCCAGTGGATGGAAAGACCTCAACGATGTAGCGAAATTCGCCAAAGAGAACCCTGGAAAACTCATCTGGGCCGGCATCAGCTCCTCCAGCGCAGCCGACCTCGTGCAGCTGCAGTTCCTCCGAGCCGCAGGTGTCAATGTCAAGGATACAAAGAAACTCTCCTTCACCGGTGGTGGCGAGATCCTCAGCGCGATCGCTGGCGGACATGCCATGCTGGGCACCTCAGCAGCCTCCGGAGTACCCTCCTTCGCCCAAAGTGGAAAAGTGCTCCCCGTCGCCATTGCTGGATCGAGCCGCATTGGAGCGCTGCCTGACACCAAGAGTGCTGCCGAGCAAGGCTTCCCCGAAGTGACCATCGGTTTCTGGATTGGCTTGAGCGGTCAGAAGGACCTGCCTCAGTATGTGATCGACAAACTTGATGCAGCCGCTCGCAAAGTGATTGTCAACCCGGCATTCCTTCAGGACCTTGACCGCTTGGGCGTCGTGCTGGATTTCGCTGACTCCGCCAAGATGCGTGCCGATGTCCAGATTGAAGCAAAGGACACCGAAGCCTTGCAACTGTACGGTTCTGGGATGTGATGACTATGGGAAACATGAAGGCAGGAACATTTCTACGCAAGTACAGTCATCTGGTGCTGACCGCCGCGCTCGGGGTAATAGCCATAGCCGAAGGGATTCGGATAGGGACACAATTTGCCGCAGAGACCTTCATCGCAGGGCCAGGTGGCTATATGACGGTGGTCGGTATCGCACTTGTCTCCTTTGCCCTAGTGGGTGCGCTCTCCATACTTGGAGACAACAACCGACACAAACGGACGCAGAACGAGTTAGGAGCCCTGGACATCGACACCAACACTCCCCCCACGAAAACCGCTGAGGCAATCGCGCATTCCCGGATCTTGCGTTTGAGTTTCCTCCTGTGCGTCGGGTACGTGCTGTTGATCAAACCCCTGGGCTTCACCATCGCCTCGCTGCTGTACCTCGGTGCGAGTCTGTGGCTGCTGAAGAATCCGTTACGCCGGACCCTGCTCACATGCATCATCATGTTTCCCATTCTATTCTTCGGTCTACCCGCGATTGGAATCTCTGTTCCGCGCGGTCCATTCGGATTTTAACCAGGAGGTTGTATGGACTGGATAGTGCAAGGATTCGCATCGGCGCTAGGCTGGGAGAACCTTCTGGTCGCTGTTGTCGGTTGTTTCATCGGAACGCTGGTAGGGGTGTTGCCGGGGCTAGGGCCAACAGCTTCGGTCGCCCTGCTCTTTCCCTTCACCGCCATGCTCACCTCCTCCCAGGTCCTCATCGGACTCGGGGGGATCTATTACGGCGCGATGTTCGGTGGGGCCATCACCGCGATTCTTCTGAACATTCCTGGAGAAGTAGCCGCGGTCCCCACGGCGATCGAAGGCTATCCGCTCGCGCGCCAAGGTCGCGGGGGCCAGACGATGGTCATCTGCATGCTTTCATCCTTCACCGGAGGCCTTGTGGCCATGGTGTGCCTTACCTTTTTCGCACCGCTGCTAGCCGACCTGGCTCTGAAATTCGGACCCTTCGAATACCTGGCCCTGATGCTTTTCAGCCTCTCCTGCGCCGCGGGTCTCGGGGGCGGATCGGTCGCCAAAGGCCTGGCTTCGGCCTTCATCGGACTTATGATTGCCACGGTTGGAGTGGATATGAACTCCAGCACGTACCGGCTGACCTTTGGCTCCAATCTTCTGCTCCAAGGCTTCGATATCGTGGCGATTGTTGTGGGATTGTTTGGCATCACCGAAGTCCTTAACGGCCTGTCGGGAGCTGAAACTTTGGACACCCTGGGGACGGGACGGAAGAAATTCGGCTCGTTCCTTCCCAACCGCAAAGAACTCTCTTTGGCTGCGCCAGCGGCTGGCGCTGGAGCAATAGTCGGTACTTCCTTGGGTATCCTACCCGGCATCACCCCCTCGGTCTCCGCCTTCATCAGCTACTCCCTCGCCAAGCGCTTTGGCAAGGAGAAGGAGAAGTTCGGCAAGGGGGCTATCGAAGGCTGCGCCTGTGCCGAAGCCTCCAACAATGCTACTGCGATGGCGGGATTCATCCCTTTGATGGCTTTGGGAATCCCCACAGGCCCGGTATTGGCTATCGTACTCGCCGCACTCATCATCCAAGGCGTGGTGCCAGGCCCCTTGATGTTCACCGTCTACAAAGACTTGTCCGGAACAGTCATCGCCGCCTTCTTCATCTCCAACATCATCCTGCTCATCCTGAACATCCCCCTATCGGGCATCTGGGTGCGCATCGCGAACCTTCCCTACCGTTGGCTGGCGCCAATCATCCTGTTCCTCTGCATCCTTGGTTCGCTGGTCATCCGCAATTCCCTGTTCGACCTCTGGACCATGATGGCTTTCGGTATCCTCGGGTTCCTTGCGAGGAAAGTCGATTTCCCCATCCCTCCCCTTGTGCTGGGACTTATCCTGGGCAACCGTTTGGAAACGTATTTCCGCCAGACCGCGGTGCTGGGCTTCGATTACATCATCTCGCGGCCGGTGGCGCTTGCCATCGTTGCGCTTGCAATGGTAATGGTGGTGGTGTTCAGCCGGGTGAAACCAAAGATCACGGCACCTGTGGCTGAGTCAAAGGAGCCAGCGTGAAATTCTCAAAGATCTCCAAAACCCGCCTGGTGGATAAAGTAGTCGAGGACCTCTATTTCAAAATCTCTGACGGCTCGCTGTTGCCAGGTGACAAGCTGCCTGGGGAAATCGCTCTGAGCGAGTCCTTGGGCGTGGGCCGTCCCACTATCCGTGAGGCTATCGGCCAGCTTATAGGACTCGGGTTGCTCCATCGCGGCCGGTACGGAGTGTTCGTCGCCCAAGCCCCCAGCCCCACCGTGAAAGCCAAACTCGCCCCCATGCTGCTGGAGAACTGGGAGATCCGCAAGCTCTACGAAGCCCGGATGGTGGTGGAAGGTGAGATCGCCGTCCTGGCCTGCCTGCGTGCGACCACTCGGCACCTCGAGAAGCTACGGGAATTGAACCAGCTCATGCTGGAGCAATCAGCGGATGCGAACCACTATTGGGAATTGGACGACCAGTTCCATCAGCTTGTGGCCCTGATGTCCGACAACACCATCCTGCTGACCATGCATCAATCCATCCGCGACCTGTTCCGCAAGTACGAAATGAGCGTGAACGCGCTGGAGTCTATCCGCAAGCAGACGTATGTGTGGCACACCTCCCTTATTGAAGCCTTCACCCGGAAAGACACCGAAGCCGTGCGACGGGTTGTCCATCAATCGTTATCGGCCTCGGAAGACGCCCTCACGGCGTTGCAAAAAAATAAAGCGGAGCTGAATCAGACACCGATATCCAAAATGGAGGAGCATGCGTGATGAAAACACTTATCCGCGATTGCCATATTGTCGATGTTGAGGCCGGCGAGGTGATGAAAAACGCTTGGCTGGCTATCGATGGCGCATTGATTGTTGATTTCGGTCAAGGTGATGCAAGACCACTTGCTACCGGTAGCTATGACCAAGTCATCGACGCAGGTGGGGGATTCCTATCACCTGGGCTGATAAACCTGCATGTGCATATCCAACGCCGCCACCTCCACCATAAGGGGAAGGGCGTGTTCCGACAGGGAGCCGCGGCCTTGGAGAACAGCGAGGACGCCCGCCGCATGCTGTTTGCCATGCGAAACGGGTGGGACGAGCTCCTTGGCGGGGTCACGACCATCCGGGACTGCTGTTCCAAAAGCAGGTTGAACACCATGTACCGCGATGCAGTGAACGAAGGTATTGTGATCGGCCCCCATGTGGTTTCGTGTGGCCTCGGCATAGCATCCACCGGGGGTCATGAAACGCATCGATACCCCGGCGCGGTGGAAGTGGATGGTGTGGATGAGGTGATGAAAGCCGTGCGCACCGAGATCAAAAACCATGCTGATTTCATCAAATTCATGGGAAGCGGGGGCTTGGGTGGCCTGCCCGAACACGAGCACCCCTACTGGGTGGAGCTTTCCTACAACGAGCTGAAGGCGGGAATCGAGGAAGCCCACCATCGGATGAAGACCTGCACTATCCACGCGATGGGATTCGAAGCCGTAAGGATAGCGGTTGAAGCGGGAATCGATGGCATCGAGCATGGCACCAATCTGAATCCGGAGCTGGTCGCACTGATGAAGGAACGAAAGGTCTACTATGTTCCCACGATGAGCGGCATTGCCACGGTGGCAGACCGGGAAGCCGAAAGCGGGAGCAAGGACTTAGCCGAGTTCATCCGCAAGCTGGTCGTGCGTCCGCAATTCGAAAGCGTCCGCCTGGCCCATGCCCAAGGTCTCCTTATCGGCGCCGGAACCGATACGCTCGGCGATCTGGTGACCGAGCTGGAGATGTTCACGCAATGCGGAATGTCCGCGGCTGAGGCGCTCAGGACCGCCACGAGCAATGCAGCCCTCATCCTGAAACGTCAGGAATCGATTGGTTCGATAGCCCGTGGAAAGCTTGCCGACCTGATTTTAGTTGACCAAAACCCTCTCGAGGGTATCGAAAACCTCCGCAACCTCCGCTGGGTGATGAAAGAGGGGCTCAAGCTGACCAAGGAAAACTTGGCAAAGGTGGAATGACCTACATGAAAGATATCACGGTCGCGATCATCGGCACTTCACTCTTCTCAAAAGCCATCGCCGCGGAATTCGCCCAACATGGGGCAACTGTCGGTCTGGTGGTCGAGGGGTGCGAGCGCCCTATGGTGGAAGTAATCGTTGAGGAGCAAGACCGGCGACAGAGCCACAAGTTCCTATGTACTTCGGATTGGTCCTGGATACAGGAGGCCACCTGTGTGGTGACTTCCCTGATCGGTGAGGAGTTGCTTTCCGCATGTAGACGGATGGCGCCGTTTATGCACGATGGTCAGATGCTGGCAGTCTTCCCGGGATACTTCATGGTGGAACCTATCACCCAAATCTTCAGGGATGCCGGAAAGCCCAGTGTACTGGTGTGTGAGCTCACCTCCTCGCCGGTAGTCTGCGACGCACAAGGCGACGGCACCATCCATATCCATAAGCGCAAGAACAAGCTCAAGATCGCAGGGATCGATGCAGATGCAGGCCAACGGGCTTTGAACTGCCTAAAGGATTATCTTCCCATGCTCGCTCTGGCGAAAAATGCGGTGGAAACCAGTTTGGAAAACATCAACACCATCCTCCATCCTTTGCCTTTGTTGATGAACCTCGCTACCGTTGAACGCGCTCCGCAGCGATTCCGGCACTTTATCGATGGGATCGACCAGAACATCTCGCGCTTGATGCACCTTATGGACGAGGAACGTCTTGCTGTGGGAGCCGCCCTTGGGCTTACCCTGGACCCCGTGCTGTCCCATCTGAAATCCTATTATGGGGATAATGACGCCCGCACTATCTACGAATACATCCACACCCCGGAATGTCCGTATGATGATATCAGGGGATTCGGTCTCGCCAGCCGCTACATGACCCTCGATGTGCCCGGCCTCATCGTTCCCACCGCCAAGCTCGCCCGCTCCCTGAATATCCCCACCCCCCTCCACGACGCCTGCATCGCCCTCGCCTCTCCGTTCTTATAATTGGTGCAGAGTCGAAGGAGCCAGAGACGGAGGGGGTGCGGACAAAAAGTTGGACTGTTTATGATGCTAGACCAAGAGCCTTCCGGTATTCAAGGGGGCTCCTCCCCCCCAAGGACATTTTGATCCGTTTCTCGTTGTACCAGGTGATGTATTGATCGATCCTGGCGCAGAAGTCCTCGAGCGACACCCCGACCCACCGGCGGTGGTAGAACATCTCGTTCTTCATCCTGCCGAAGAACCCCTCGCAGGCCGCGTTGTCGGGCGAGCAGCCTTTGCGCGACATCGAGCGCACCAGCCCGTTCGCGTCCATCCGCCTTATCCACCCGTCCCACTGGTAGTGGCAGCCGCGGTCCGTGTGGACCACGGGATGCGCGCCCTCCGGCAAGGTCGCGACCGCCTTGTCCAGCATGGTGTTCACCAGCCGCGCGTTGGGGCTGGTCCCGCGCGTCCACGAGACGATGCAGCCATCGAAGCAGTCGACCATCGGGGACAGGTACACCTTGCCCGCGGGGATGCTGAACTCCGTGATGTCGCTGAGCCACTTCTCGTTGGGGGCGTCGGCGTGGAAGTCGCGGTTGACCACGTTCTCCACCACCGGGCACAGGTCCCCCTGGTACGAGCTGTACCGCTTCCTTCTCGGGCGGGGCACGACAAGCCCCTCCTCGGCCATCAGGCGCGCCACCACCTTCTCGGAGATGGCGATCCCCTCGGCGGCCAGATGGGCATGCATCCTGCGGTAGCCGAAGCACTGCTTGTTCTTGTCGAACCCGATCCTGAGGAGCTCGCGCACCTGCTCGTACTTATCCCTTTTCATCGCCTTGAGTTGGTAGAAGTAGCTGCTGCTCGCCATGTGGACGGCGCCCAGCAGGTCGGCCACGGGGTGCCTGCCCGACAGGGCATCGACGACCATGGCCTTCTCCCTATTGGTGAGTGTGTCGATGTCGATGCCCCGGCCTTTTTTTAGGATCTCGGCCGCCTTCTCGATGATGTCCTTCTCCATCTCCAGCTGGCGCACCTGCCGCTGGAGGCTGTCTTTCTCGCGCCTGAGCGCGTCGATCTCACCCCTCAGGCCGGCGGCCTGGTCGGCCTGCTCCCCCGCGGGCTGTGGTGGTTGCTTCTGTGCCATCTTGGATCTGTAGTCCTCCCCAAGCAGTCGCCGCTTCCACTTGGAGACCGTCCCGGAATGCACGCCCAGGGACCGCTGGTAGTCCCCCGCCGTCTTCTCCCCGGACGCTATGGACACGACGATCTCCCGCTTCCGCTTGTCCGTGTAGTGTACAGGATCACGCCCCCTTTTCACAGGGGGGCGGTGCTCCGGATCCCGCTGGCGCACCCACGCCCGCAGGATGCGGATGCTCGGATACCCCAGGGCCTTGCTGGTGCGCGCCAGATTCCTCCCGTGCTCAAGGTAGTGCGCCACCGCCGCGGCCTGGGCCCCTTCCGGATAGCGCGGCCGGGACCCCGCGCGCACGGCCCCCTCTTCCTGGCTCCCCCGGTACCATCGCTTGAGCGCGTCCGCACTGGGGTAGCCCAGCTCACGGCGTGTGGCACTGCTGTCGAGCTTGTTTCGGACATACAGTTCCACTGCCTTCTTCCTCTTCTCATATGAATACATTCCCTTCTCCTTATGGAGTCCAAGAAAATGTCTTCACCCCCGGAAGGCCGCAGATTCGTGCCTGGCACGAATCTGCGCTAATCGGGGAAACTTCTACAAGCTGTCCCCGATGCGGCAAGAACGCGCAGGGCTTGGTCCGAAGGACGGGAGCGGGAGCGGACCCCGTAGCGGCCTGACGGCGAAACCGTGCCGCCCGAGAGTCGGTGTGTTTTTGTTTCCTGGGAAGCCTCCGAAAAAGTAATCCACAAAGTCCCAAGCAAGTTACCAGCAAGTTAGATGCAAGTTAAAAACATGCTCCTAGGCCCGTAAAATGAAAGGTATCAATACCCCCAGGGCAAGCCCTGGACCCAGGAGGCGTTGCCTCCTTGGGCCCCAAGGGGCGGGGTATCTCACCTTGCTTTCCCGGCACTCGCTCGGGAAATGGAACCAGCATACTGCTTCCGCTCCTCTCGCTTCGTTGGGGAATGAGGTTTTTGGTGAAAACTGAAATACCTCAGCAAGTTAGAAGCAAGTTACATGCAAGTTTGAAGCAAGTTAAATTCCATCAGATACGATTTCAGATTGGATTTCAGATACGATCTCTCCAAAGGCACATCCGTCCTTCAGGGGGCAAGGAATCGCATCCTCTCGTAATTCACAGCCAAGGTAGCAAGGCTTACCCACCCGCTCGATCACCACCGACCGCCCTTCGCACACAATCACATCGCCAGCCTGCAGATGGGCGAAATCAACCTCCTCCCCCACGATGTAGTCGGCATGGAACTTCCGCATGCATAAGCCCCGTCGGTCCAGAGCCTGGATCGCAGCATCCGCCTGAGCACTTACCAGAGAAATCCCATAACGCTTTATAGCCATGCAAGTCCTTCCTTCGTCCAACCAGACCTCGGTTCAATGAAACCCTGTCCCATCATAATCCGCCACTATCCATGAGGGCAAGACCATCGGCATTTGGGCGGCACGGCTCCGCCGTCAGGCCGCTTCGGGGTCCGCTCCCGCTCCCGTCCTTCGGACCAAGCCCTCCGAGTCCTTGCCGCATCGGGAAGCCTTGAGAGAATATTCGTGCCAGACACGAAATTGCTTCTTTCTCTGATATAAAGTTACCTGTGCAGATCAGCATTCTAGCAGCATTCGGGGCCCATCGGGTTGTCAATTTCGTGCCAGGCACGGATCTGCGGTCCACTTTCCAAGGCGGGATTTGTGATCAAAATAATGTTTTTTTGCTTTTATCGGGACAAATCGAAAAAGGCAGACTATAATACATGCCGTTAGGCGAACCACAAAACGCCTGCATAAAGTTTTTTACCATACTTCCGAGCTTTTCTCGCTACCGTGTCCGTAGGATACCAAGGGAGAAAGCCGATGGGAGTGCTGGAAACGGCACATGCGGCAAGACCAAGAACCTCCTTGCCGCTGTATGACCTGCTGTCCCAACCAGTCAGCGGACCATATTCCTCCCGTGTTTGGAAAGGAAGACCTATGCATCACCGGTATCGCGGGCTACTATCCGCGTGGATATTCATATGCACCGCTCTGCTTTGGGCTGCTTTTGTGGCAATACCTGTGTCTGCCGCAGATCCACCGGTACTAATCATCAGCCTGAACGGCACCATTACAAGCACATACACGCAATTGCAGCTTGAAGCCCTCGACTACGCCATCCCAACCACCGGCCGCTACCTCCAGCTCAATAGCACCACCACCGCCATGCCCGCGACCTCTGCCGAGTACTTCCAAGGAATCACCTTCGACGAGCTCGCCCCGCTGATGAACGACGCTTGGACCCTCACCGTAACATCCCCTAATGGCGAACGAAAATCATACGACAGCCCCGATCTCGCCGAAAACCTCGCCACCTTGGTATGGGTCACGTCCGCATCAACACCCTCCGCTTCCACGACATTCCCGCACGCCCGAACGACACCCTATACCGTGGATATAAAAGGCGAGGCCTCCACCAGCAGCACACCCCTGAGCATCTGGCTGAGTTGGGAAGGCACCCCGCAACTGAAAGAGGAGATCCAACGGTTCGCACAGCTGCATGGCATCACCATCACCATGACGGAGGTCCCAAAGATCACCTCAAAACTGGTGCAGACGCAACGAGGCGGCGGTGTGGTGGCTGATGTCGTGATGGTTCAAGCCGATTATATCTTTGAACTCGCGGCGACCGGTATGCTGCAATCGCTGGATTATCTGCAACCCCAGACCATGGAAGTTAGCGGAGGCAGCTCGTTTTACTTGTTCGGCCGCCAATGGGCCATCCCCTTTTACTACGATTCCCAGCTGATTTTCTGCAACAGCGCGCTTTTCCAGGTAGCGGGACTCGATCCGCAGGCCATCAAGACCCTGAACGATCTGCAGCAAGCTGCCCGAACTATCAGCTCCGCCAATACCATCACGGCCGCACCTCTGGCCTGGAACCTCTACTCAGCGTACTGGTTGCTCCCCTTTCAATTCGGATTCGGCAAAGATCGGTTGATCGAGGCCAATGGATCCGTGATCGTAAACGATACAGCGAGTATCGCGGCAGTGGATTATTTGATGGGATTGGTTGACCAAGGGCTGGTCTCCATCAACGAGCGGGATGCGATGCTGGCGAATTTCACCGCAGGCAAAACAGCCATGATGCTCTCGTCCTCGTATATGATTCCAGAGCTGGAGAAGTTGGGCATCGCTTTTGAGACCGTCGCTTTTCCCTATAACCAGCAATTGCAGCGGCCGATTGTACCCTTGCTGGACTACAAAGGTCTGGCCATCACCAAGCGTAGCCGCAACCCCATCCTCGCCCGTCGGCTTATCCAATACCTCACTGGGATCGGGGTGCAACAGCGTCTGCCCCTAGCCATCGGTAAGCTACCCGCCTCCCCCCAAGCCTTGGCGATGGAAACCCCGACCTCGGCCAACCGCGAACGACTCAAGGAAAGCGCCACCTTCGGCTACCCCCTGCCCCCGGACATTGGCTACAGCGTCTACAAGGACGTGCTGTGGGACATGCTGCGCTTCATTCTCACCGGGCAACTGAGTGTGAAGAATGGCCTGAACCAAGCGCAACGCTTGATTGATTCACGGATAAAAGACCAATTGGCTCAGCTGCCAGCGGAATTTACGATGATAACCGACCAAGGAGAGCATAATGATGATGATACAAAAGCGATGGCAAACAGAGCACTCGAGGATGAGGACGATGGCGGTGATGATGTGGGCTCTGATCCTGCTGGCAAGCCTAGCTTTTTCAACTGGCTGCGCAACCTCTGGTGAGCTTTCCACCGAGGTGACCCCGGATGCGGTCGCCAGCGTCTCTCCCGTGTACAAACCTTGGCGGATCGCGATCGCCGGGTCGCTTGAAGGCAATATCACTCAAGTGAGCTACGATAGCTTAAAGCAATCCCAAGGCAATCAAAAGAACTACCAGAGCCTTGCTGTGGAGCGCAAAGGAACCACCTCCACCTACGAGGGCATGCTGCTTGCCACCCTGTTGGAGCACCTGAGCGGCACGCTGGACCGCACCCAGTGGGAGGCTGGCTATGGTATCACGCTAACCGCCGAGGATGGCTATTCGGTCACCTTCTCCACCACCGAGATGCCTTACGACGCCTTGGTGGTATACGACCGCAAGGATGGTGAGTGGGCTCTTCCCGGAACAATCTCCGCCAGCGCCTCATCCCAATTTTTCATCAAAGGCCTGGCCTCCATCACCATCGACTTCCAGGAAGCGCTCGAAATCGACCCCTTCCTATTCGAGATCTCCATCAATGGCATCGGCCACTCCTTCTCACTTGCCGACCTAGAGAAAACCCCCTACTACACCACTGGTCGTGGGGGCTACACCACCTCCGCGGGCACGTACTACGAACAGGACTACGCCGGCATCCGGCTAGCGCAATTTATCCAATCCTTCCTCCCTGGGAAGCCCGAGGGAACCGTGGATATCATCGCCACCGATGGCTACACGATGTCCTACGCTTTCGATGACCTCAGCGATACTTCAACCGGAACTTGGATTTTAGCCTTCAAAGCCGATGGCGAGTACCTCCCGGACGATCCTGGTCCGATGCGTGGAATAAAGATCACTGAGACGGGCTCCAGCCTGCCCATCCCCAATATCGATGGGCACAGTTCCCCCAAAATGGTCCACAAAGTGGCTGTGGCCGGGGAGGTGTACCGCGACTTCAGCCTGCTCATCACCGGCAAACTGAACAGCGAGCTCGATCGCACCACCCTCCAAGCTGGCATCAACTGCACCGCCCATAAAACCGAGGTCGCCTATTTCAACAAGAAGAGCGGAGAACTTGAGCACTATACCGGCATACCGTTGCATGCGCTGCTGGCCTATGGAGATGACCCGCTGAACGCTCCTCATAAGCAAATGGATAAATCGATGCTGGCTTACGATCAGGCCCTGGCGCAAAAGGGATATCAGGTGAAGATAATCGCCGGGGATGGGTATTCCATCACACTGGACTCCCGCGACATTGATGGAAATGATGCCGTGATTATCGCGATGTACCAGGATGGCGCTGAGCTGCAAGGTTCTGATTGGCCCCTGAAGCTTGTGTGGGATAGCAATGCGGAGCGGGTTCCTAATGGTATCAAAGCAGTGCGCAATGTAGTTGCCATCGAGCTCGTGTTTTAACTATGCCGGGACGTAGGGGGAGGTGTTGATGCGGCCAGTAGCACGGACAAATCGAGCCTGGTTTGCGCTAGTGCCATTATGCGCGCTACTCGGTCTCATCACGCTTATCCCCGCTTTCGATGCCCTTATATCATCGGTCACTACCCAAGGCGACTCAGCTCTTGGCTTTGCGGGACGTTTTTGGCTGGGCTTGGATAACTACCGCTACCTCCTGCGTGATCGTGCGATATTCTACAGTCTGAATCTCACGATGGCCTGGGCTACCTCCAATGTACTGATCAGCGTGGGCATCAGCCTGCTTATAGCACAGTTTATGCATATTCGTATGGAACGTAGTAAGGGAGGTCGGAAGCGCCGGCCTCCTTTGCTCGGCTTCCTCCTCATCCCCCTGGGAATACCCATTTATATCGCAGTGCCCTTATGGAGGGCTCTCCTTCATGGAGACGCGGGAATTTCGCTCTTCTCAAACCTCACCGGAATCACCCTTAATCTGCTCACCGACCCTATCGCCTCGTTCTGGGGCAGTCTGCTGGTGAGCGTCTGGATGAACCTACCTATCACCACCTTCGTGCTGTATTCACACCTAAGCCGGGTGGAGGCGGAAGTGCTGGACAGTGCCCGCTTAGAGACCAAGAGCCGTTTCGAGACCATGCGCCATATTCAGTTTCCCGCCATCCGCACCTCGGTGATGATCATGACCGCCCTCAACTTCGTCAAGGCCAGCAAGGAGTTCACCCTCATCCACCTACTCACCGACGGTGGCGCTCCCATGCTGAGCGGCATCACCGAACATCACATCATCGGGTCCACCACCACTTTGGGGATTTTCCTCTACGATCTCTTCACCAGCTTCAACAGCTACGGACTCACCGCGGCTTTCTCGGTGATCATGGGAGCAATCGTAATCATCACGCTGGCTTTCTGGATGATATCGACCCAATCCAATCCTGCTCGTCGTCAAACCTGGGCCACCATGTTGCTTCTTGTGCTTATGATAGCTGACATCCCTTTTAAAATTAAGTTTCTGGGGGATGGGATATCGGTTCTGACTCTCGTTATCCTCGTATGCTATCTAGCGTCCTTTAGATGGAAACCCTTGCTGGCGCTTGGTTCGTTTCTGTTTTTCGTCCAAGTTGCGCTCGATATCCAGCGCAATGGATTTCTAGAGGGGTTTTCTCCGTTGCTACCCGCAGTCCTGTTTGTCTTGCTACAAGCACCTCGCTGGACTGGTGGTGGATCGCTCGCACACCTATTCAAGCATCAGTTTCCGTCCCTCGGCAAATGGCGTATCCATCGACAATGGACGCCAGTCGAAGTTCCGTATCTCACAGCGATGTACGTTGCGGTAATGTTCCTCGTGGTTAGCTCATCCATCATCGTGTACTACCTGGTGTGGTTGAGCATCTCAGGCCTGAACGCCTGCGCGATAGATGGGTTGCTGCCACGGATAGTGACCTTACAGAATTTCCAGGCGCTGTTCACCACCGAGCGTATCCTGAGGTATTTTCTCAACACCGCGATCATCGCCACCACCACCGCCATTTTCACTCCGCTGGTGGTTATCCCCGCGGCCTGGTATCTCTCGACGATACGCAAGCAGCGCGCCAATCTGATGGTGAGCGGAGTGCATGCCTTGGGAACCATAGGAGGGATGCATTCCCTTATTCCGCTTTTCGCAGTTTTTCTGGCTTTGGGTCTGTTGGATTCGCATCTGGGCTTGGCGTTGGTCTATACCGTGCATGCCGTGCCGTTCGCACTCATCACCATCAAGAATTTTTTCGAGGGCGACCCACGCGAGCTACGTGAACCGGCACTCCTGGAAGGAGCCACCGCCTCGCAATATATCCGCTGGATTCTGATCCCGCTTTCGCGCCCGATTATCAAGACGGCCATGATTCTGGCGTTTCTAGGCGCTTGGAATGGTTTTACCGCTCCGTTGATCCTACTCACCGATGAAGCGCTCTACCCCGTCAGCCTCAAGCTGTATTCGTATGTGGGCAGCATCGCTTTTGGTAATCCGAGGTGGAACCTGTTCGCCGCGGCCTCAGTGCTGAACCTGCTTTTCATCCGCCTGCTCGGCGGCAACCGGTTTGAGAAAGCTTGAGGGCGTCAATTTTGTGCCTGGCACGAGAAAACCCACACTTGTGTTTTCTCGTGCCAGGCACCAACGGGAGCGGGAGCGTACCCCGCAGTGGCCTGACGGCGGAGCCGTGCCGCCCAAGTCCTGAGTGCGTGCTGGAAGCTCGTAGCTTCCTTTCCTATCGCTTCGTTTTAAACTCTAGTGCTTGGGCTAGTCTTCGCTCCGCCTATGAGGCGTTTCTCTCCTACATTCCAATTCTGCATAATGGGACCATCCTCAGTCCGCCTATGAGCTGTACCCAGCGATTCGAAGGAGCGAAACTGGAGCCAAGCACTCACTTAACACGTTCAAGAATCAGTTTTCTGCTGGTGAGGATATGCTCCTTGATCATCTGGGCGACATCGCCCTCATCGGGGTGCTTGAGGATATGAAGGATCTGCATATGGTTTTTCTGCGCGTAATCCGAAGACAGGGAATAGAAATCGATAGAGGTTAGCAACACCTGCATCTGGGAGGCAATTGTCTTCCAAGCCTTCAGAAGACGGGAGTTGCCACTCTTCTTCATAATATGCTCATGGAACTCCATATCCGCCTTTGCCATCTCGCCATACTGCTGCCGCTGCTCGCACTCGGCTAAGCGGAACAAGCGGGATTCAAGATACGCAAAATCATTCTCAGTCAAGTTGCCGCTTGCGCGGATGAATCCCAGACTCTCAAGCTCAGCGCGTAAGGTGATGATCTCGTCGATATCTTTATGGTTGAAATCGATCACATGGATGCCGCGACGGGTGGTGTGGACAATCAACCCTTCCTGGGAGAGCTCCCGGATGGCCTCGCGAATCGGCGTCTTGCTGATCTGGAGCTGACGGGAGATATCGTTCTCAATCAGTTTCTCCCCTGGAGGTAAGCCTCCTGTCAAAATGGAATCACGGAGCTTCTGATACACTAGTTTATGTAAAGGAAGACGATCGAATTCAGAGAGCGACAAGGGTTCCATCGCGATACCTCCAAGGTGGAATTAGTAATTATAGAGTCGACTCTATACCGAACTAACACCCATCATAGTCATCTGACTACACAAATTCAATAAAAATTGCACAATAATCAAAAAAAAATAACAGTAATATCAAAGGCTTTTATTAAAATATCTCTCAATTTCATGATCCTTATCAAGCCTTGCCTCAGCAAAAACCGCCCGATTGGGAAACATTTTTCTTGACAGCTCGTATTTCCACCCCTACACTGAGCAAAAGTCGACCGGCGACTTTATCTGACTGAAACACTTCATAGAGAGGCAGGTTCTGCGGTGAGTACCCTATATTCAAGGGCCTTTTCAGTACTCGGGGTCGAGTTCGGCATCGTCTCCAACACAAGTAGCGGAGTCATGGACGAGGAATATTTTTCCGGTACCACCCATCTGCACTCGCTACTGTCAAACTTCCGGCACCTTGTACCCATCCCCTACACCGGCAACCACCACGCGAACATTATCATCACCGACGACGACCGCCTGCCCTTCTCCTTGAAAACCGAAGGCGATACCATGTACGTCAGCGGTCCCATCACACAGCTGGAACAGTCTACCGCAGACAAGCGCTCCTCCATCTTCGGCAACATGGGTATAGTATCCAAGTTCATGATCGCGGTGATGGAACGCAAAGGCATCTACTCTTTCCACTCCACCTCATTTTACGACCCCACCACCAAACGACTCTTCCTCGTGCTCGGCGAATCCGGGGCTGGAAAATCAACCGTGCTTTTAGCAGCCCTAGAGAAAAAACTGGAGGTCTTCGGCACCGAGCTCACCCACGTCTCCATCCAGCAGGGCAAGACGGTCTTTCACAAAGGCTCGCTTATCCAGAACTGCCGGGTGGGCAACCTGGTCGAGGATTTTCCCGAACTGCAAGCCCCGCTGCACATCACTGGACTACCCACCACCAACGTGTGGCATTCCTATCTTTCGGTCGATCTCACCCAACGCGCCTTCCCCCAGGAAGAACTGACCGACCCCTCAGTCACCGTGCTCTTCCCCAAAATAGAATCCGACCGCAAGGTGCCAGAGCAATTCCAGATGGGCACCAAGCGACTCGATGAGAAGATTTTCAGAAATCTGTGCGAAAAGACCGGGGCCGCCACCTATGCCTATGGAAAGCACTTTTGCCCTTCAATCGACACCCCACAGGCAGAAACCCAACGCGCGGCTTTTGCGGTTGAATTCACTCAAACCACCCGCATCGATGCCGTATGGAAGACCTTGGCGAACCCCCATATGTGCCTCCAGCAAATTGTATAATACGCATGATTGAAAGAACGCCTATCCGATTAAGGAGGATATAGCAGATGTCATTTGAAAGAAGAGCAATGCAGGGTGTATACCCCATGGTACTTACCGGCCGTACCGACCCACCCCGTAAAAGCGGATTGACCATGGTCATCGATATGGGCTCAGGCGTGCTTGAGACCCAGGATTTTATCGATTACGCCTGGAGATATATCGATATCGTCAAAATCTCGTCCGGCACCGCGGCCTTGTACTCTGAAAGCGTGATGCGCAAGAAGTTGGAGATCTACCACGACAAGGGCATCCACGCCGAATCCGGCGGCTCGCACTTTGAAGTCGCACTCTGGAAGGGCCGTACCACCGAGTATTTCAAACAATTGCTGAACCTAGGTATCGATGTGGTTGAAATTGCCGACGGCCATCTGCCCCTCGAGGACAGCGTCCGCTTCGACTGCATCAAGGAAGCCAAGGACCTCGGTCTGCTGGTCGCCACCGAAGTGGGTAAGAAACTGCCCTCGGAAAATATCAAAGCACCCGGAATCGTGGAACTCATCCACAAAGACCTCGCCGCAGGTGCAGATTATGTCATCATCGAAGGTAAAGCCTCCGGCATGGATGTGGGTATTTTTGATGAAAAAGGCAATGTCAACCAGAGCGAGCTGGACGAGATTGTGCACGGTGTCGTCGATATGGACAAGATCATCTGGGAAGCCCCGTTACGACCGCAGGAACAGGCGCTCATTCTCCAACTTGGCCCGAATGTCAACCTCGGCAACATCTTCCCTAAGGAAGTCTATCCACTGGAGCTCATGCGGAATGGACTGATGCTGATGCCGCTGATTCAAGCCTACAACGCTGAACAAAAACGCAGATAACAGGAGGACGACATGCACCTCACCATACCGGAACTGGAAAAGAAAGCAGCCAAAATCAGGCTGCGCAGCATAGAGATGATTGAGACCGCAGGCGGGGGGCACATCGGAGGCTCGCTGTCCGCCATGGATATCATGACCGCCCTGTATTTCCGCATCATGAAGGTAAACCCAAATCAGCCCAAAGACCCCAATCGCGACTGGTTCATCCTTTCAGCCGGACATAAGGCCGCTGGGTTTGTGCCGGTGCTCTCGGAGCGAGGGTATTTCGGGGATGAGCTGCTGAACACCTTTAACAAACTGGGCAGCCCCTTTGGCATGCACCCGGACAAGAACAAGATCGTAGGCTGTGAAGTGAGCACCGGAAGCCTTGGACACGGACTCCCGATGGCTGTCGGTATCGCGTTATCGCTACGGATGGATAAGCTGGACAGCACCGTGTACTGCCTGATGGGCGATGGCGAGAACCACGAGGGCACCGTATGGGAAGCCGCGATGGGAGCTGCTCAACATCGTTTGGGCAACCTGGTGGCCATCATCGACTATAACAAATGCTCCATGGATGGTCCCATCGACAGCATCGTCTCGCTCGAACCTATCGTGGATAAGTGGAAGGCCTTCGGCTGGCATGTCATCCGCATCGATGGCAACGACATGGCGCAGGTGGTGGCGGCTTTCGAACAGGAACGCCCCGCTGGCAAACCCTGCATGATCATCGCCGACACCCTCAAGGGCAAAGGCGTCCCAAGCATCGAGGGCGACTACCACTGGCATTATGGAGTGCTGAACGAAAAGCAGCTGGAACAGGCACGCAGAGAACTGGGAGGAAAATGCAATGGCTAAAGATGGACTGAGCATGGCCGATATCGAGAAGATGTCCGCCAGAGATGCCTTTGGTGAAGCCTTGGCGAAAGCCGGAGAGACCTATCCCAATCTGGTGCTTCTGGGTGCGGATGCCATCGGGTCCACCCGGGCCGCAGCCTTTATGAAGAAGTTCCCCGAACGCACCTTCAATTTCGGCATCGCCGAGCAGGAGATGGTCGCCGCAGCCGCGGGTTTCGCTATCCGTGGCAAGATCGCGGTAGCCACCGCCTACGGGTTTTTGCTCTCGCTGAGGGCCTGCGAGCAGGTGCGCACTGATGTCTGCTACCAAAACCTGAATGTCAAGCTTATGGCAACGCATACCGGACTATCCATGTCGGATGCCGGCACCACCCACCATTCAACCGAGGATGTGGCCATCATGCGCAGTTTCGCCAATATGACCATCGTCGCACCCTCAGATGCGCTTGAGACGGTGAAGGCAGTGAATGCGGTCCTAGCCTATGAAGGCCCGGTCTATCTCCGTATGGGACGTGGCTCACTTTCAGCTGTCAACACCGGTGATTACGATTTTATAATCGGCAAAGCCATCACCTTGCAAGAGGGCACCGACCTCACCATCATCGCCTATGGCATCATGGTGAACGAAGCGTTGATAGCGGCCCAGAAACTTGCCGCCGAAGGCATCAAGGCACGGGTGGTGAACATGCATACCATCAAACCGCTGGATGTCGAATGCGTGCTGAAGGCCGCCCGGGAGACCGGAGCCATCGTCACCGCCGAAGAGCACACCGTCATTGGAGGCCTAGGGGAAGCGGTCGCCGCCACCACGGCCGAATATCATCCTGTACCAGTTATAAAAGTGGGATTGCAGGATTGCTTCAGCGTATTCGGACCTGAGGACGGCGTGCGCAACGCGATGGGCCTGAACGCAGAGCATATCCTGGCAGCCGCCAGAGTAGCACTGGAGCGCAAGCACAGATAGAGACTGCACATGATGGCCAGGAGTGGGAACGGGATTAAGTTGACAACTGGAAAAGTCGACCGTATACTTTAATCGTTCAAGGCCCAATCAATTGACAGTCGACTTTTATAAAACGGAGGTCGATACGTGAAAAAGCAACGTGTGATTCTTGATTGTGACAACACGATGGGACTGCCAAATTGGGAAGTGGACGATGGTCTGCTGCTCCTCTACATTCTTGGGCGGGACGATCTGGAACTGCTCGGCATCACCAACACCTTTGGCAACAGCACCCATCGGAATGTAGCCGAGTACACCAAACGAATCCTCGCCGAGCTCAACCGTGAGGATATCCCGCGCTTCGATGGCGAGACCTACACCGGTCAGAACCCCCGCATCAATGTGGACCGCGCCAGCGGCCCCCGCTACGTCGGAGAAATTCCCCAAGCTGAATCGATCACCCCAGCGGCCCGTTTCCTAGCCGAACAAGCGGCAAAGTATCCTGGAGAGATCATCATCCTGGCAGCCGGACCAGTGAGCAATCTGTACAAAGCCTCCTTAGTCGACCCCAATTTCTTTAAAAATTTGAAAAGCGTGATCTGCATGGGCGGGTATGTCGAGGAACTCTATCTTGGAGGCCGTCATTTAAACGAACTGAATTTCGCCTGCGACCCGCTCGCCACCTACGCCACCTTGTACAGCGGCACACCGATGGTGATCATGACCGGGCAGGTCTGCCTTGACGCCCCCTTCCGAGAAAAGCATATGGCCCGTTTACCCGCGTGGAATCCAGGTCGCATCCAGACCATCTCCAATTGGCTGGTTACCTTTGGCAGTGCATTCTCCATCGACGCATTCTATTTATGGGATCTCTTGATCCCAGTGTACATCTCATATCCCGAATTGTTCGACGACCATACACGGTGGATCAAACCTACGATAGAGGATCTTAAGCATGGTTTGCTGCCCGAAGGCAAACCAAACGATGGAGTTCTGGTTACCATGCCAAACCATATCCGTGACTATGAACGCTTCATGGACATCCTGTTCGAAGCGTGGAATGTCGAGTGTACCCGTGAAAGCGGATGGATTGGCAATAACAATACAAATGTTCCTAAGGAGGTATTATGAACATGAAGAAAGTGTTAATCGTGATGCTGCTGTTAGTCGTCACCATGGGTGGCACGCTATGGGCCGCAGCTCAACAGGAAGCCCAGGCGCCGTTCGAAGCCCGCTACAAGACCATGACCTGGGACCAGATTGTCGCTGAAGCATCCGGCCAGAAAGTGTACCACTACATGTGGGGTGGCTCGGACACCATCAACAATTGGGTAAGTGGTTTCTATGCCAACCGGCTCAAGACCAAGTACAACATCACCCTTGAGATGGTTCCCGTCACCGGACCGCAAGTGTACATCAACAAGACCCTAGGCGAGAAGCAGGCCGGAAAAGACACCGGTGGAGCTGTCGACCTGGTGTGGATCAATGGAGAGAATTTCAAGACCATGCGTCAGGGAGATCTGCTGTTCGGACCATATGCTGACAAACTGCCCAACACCAAGTATGTCAACATGGACGCCAAAGCGATCGCGTATGACTTCGGTTATCCGGTGGATGGCTATGAATCCCCGTATGGCGCAGCGCAGATGGTCATGATCTACGATTCCGCCAAGACCGCCAATCCTCCCAAGACAGTCGCCGCCCTATTGGCCTGGATCAAAGCCAACCCTGGCAAGTTCACCTATCCCGCCCTGCCTGATTTCTCTGGCTCCGCCTTCATCCGCCACCTGTTCTATTATGCCAATGGCGGAACAGACGGTCTGATGGGTGCGTTCGATGAGAAAAAATACCAGGAAGTCGCCGCGAAGTTCTTCCCTATGCTTCAGGAGCTTGAACCCTACCTGTGGAGAGAGGGCAAAACCTATCCAGAAAGCCTACCCAAGCTGAACGACCTATTCGCTAACGGAGAAGTGTACTTCAACTTTAATTATGGCCCTGGAGATGCAGCTGCTAAGATCAAGTCCGGCCAGTTCCCCGCCACCGTGCGCACCTTTGTGTTCGATGAAGGCACTATCGCCAACTCCAACTACCTGGCGATTCCGTACAACTCATCCAGCAAGGCCGCCGCTATGGTCGCCGCCAACGAGATGCTCGACCCAGAAGTGCAGTACAGCATGGCTGTGGAAAGAAACAGCTGGCCGCTGATTGTCAACGTGGGCAAGCTGCCCGCGGAATGGCAGACCAAGATCAATAGTATCAACATGGGTCCCGCGGTCTTATCCGGCGCCGAACTGAGCAACCACACCCTTCCTGAAATGATGGCTGACTGGTTGGTCCGCATTGAGAAGGATTGGACCAAACTGGTACTGCAGCAGTAACCGGAACCTGACCATTCTTACGCGCCCGTCCACACGGGCATGACCACACAGGGCAGGTCAGGTTATGGCCTGCCCTTTCCATCACTTGACCATAACATCCTACTGCTTTGAGGAAACACAATGAAAGTCATAATCGACTGCGATAATACCTTTGGAGTCCCTGGACGTCCCATAGACGACGGACAAACTCTGCTCTACCTGCTTGGACGGGATGATATCGAGATTGTCGGCATCACCACCACCCATGGCAACAGCACGATCGATGATGTCTATCCCGCCACCCAGTGGCTGGTCAAACATTCCCGTCAGCCGGACATTCCTGTGCTCAAAGGTGGCCCACGCGGCAACAAAGGACCAACAGATGCCTCCCGGTTCCTCGCTGCCACTGCTGCCGCTCATAAAGGGCAGATCCAACTGCTTGCGATAGGTACTATGAGTAATCTTCATGAGGCCGCACTCGACGATCCTTCCTTCTACCGCAACCTCGCTGGTATCGCTGCCATGGGTGGCTACCGTCATCCGCTTCCCGTACGAGGCTGGAATAAAATTGGAGAAGTCAATCTATCACGCGACCCTCGAGCCTCCTTCAGCATGATCAATGCCGATTGCCCGGTAACCATATTCGACGCGCATGTCTGCTTTCAAGCACCCTTCGGATTGCGCGAGCTGCATGCCATATACCAAATCGACAAACCCCAGTACTACCTGATGCGGGACTATCTGCTGGCTAATATCTCGGAACTTTCTGAACCGGTGGACTATCTGTGGGATCTCTTACCCGCGGTGTACCTATCCTATCCGGAACTCTTCCATCGCAACCTAGTGCACCTAGCCTCCACAGAAGTCGACCTACGGACCGGTACCTTGGTGGTGGACCCCGAACGCGGACCGTTGGTGAACCTTCCGGATTATATCACCGACATCGACCTGTTCTACGAGGTGCTCTACACCGCTTGGCGCAAAGCACCGCTCGTCATGTGAATCCATTGAGGGTTCCATGATGGATAGGTCTGTAAGGATATCTTTCTTGACTTCACCAGTACCGTACCGTAAAATCCAGTAACAAAGTCGACTTACGTTAAACGACTTAGACCCGTTCATGAACATTAGGAGCGTGTATGAAAAAATTCTCAATCCTGATCATGCTTGCCCCCGCCCTGGCGGTCATCATCCTGCTCTTCCTCGGAGGATTGCTGCTCGGTCTGCTGCAAAGTGTGAACTACATGCCCATCATCGGTTTGAATGACTTCTCTTTAAACGCGTACGCTTCCATATTCTCAGATTCCCAGTTTCTTGGCTCGCTTGCCCTTACCTTGGGAATATCGATCGTAACCACTCTGCTCACCATCGTATTCTCTATCGTCACAGCGCTCGCCCTCAGGCAGACCTTTCTAGGCAAGCGGCTGGTGAACTTCCTCTACCAGTTCCCCATCACCATCCCCCACTTGGTAATAGCTATAGGTATCATGCTGTTGTACTCGCAGAGCGGGTTCTTCTCGCGTATCGCCACCAATCTTGGATTCATCTCCACCCAATCCGAATTCCCCATCCTGGTGTACGACGACCTCGGCATCGGCATCGTGCTGGTGTACCTGTGGAAGCAGATTCCTTTTGTAGGGCTGATCGTGCTGTCCATTTTGCAATCCTCAGGCAACGACTTTGAAGAACTCGCCCACTCGCTCGGCGCGAACAAGTGGCAGACCTTCCGGCATGTGCTGCTGCCATTGATCATCCCGGGAATCCTGCCGGCTTCGATCATCTGCTTCGCCTTCGTGTTCGGATCGTACGAAGTACCGTTCCTATTGGGCAAACCCTACCCCGCGGTGCTTTCGGTGCTTGCCTACCGCTTGTATGAGGATACCGACCTCAGCGCCCGCCCAGAAGCTATGGCTATCGCGGTGTTCATCGCAGTGTTTGTGAGCATCCTGGTGCTTGTGTATAAGAAAGTGATAAAGAACGTATCCGGGAGGGCTGATTGATGTCGGAAATCCAAAAACAACAAGCACCAAGGAAACAGGTCAACATCATACGGAACATTGTGCTGCTGGGTATAGTCCTTGGGGTCCTGCTCCCCATGTTGCCGCAGCTTATCTGGTCCATCACCCACCGCTGGTACTTTCCGGATCTCATTCCCTCGGAATGGAGCGCTCGGTCTTGGGAATACATAGTCAACCCCAACACCAGGGTGATACGGGCCTTTCTCAATAGCCTGGTGATAGCCAGCGCGGTCACCGTCATCGGCATCGTCATCGGTGTTCCGGCGGGAAAAGCCCTGGGGATGTATAAATTCAAACTCAAATGGCTGGTGGAGCTCATCATCCTTGCTCCGGCGATTGTACCGTCCTTAGCCGCCACCATGGGTATCCAGGTCATCTTCATCCGCATCGGTCTGGCGGATACCATGCTGGGAGTCATCCTAGTGCACCTTATCCCCACCTTGCCGTACATGATCGTGACCCTCTCGGGGGTATTTGCCAATTACGATCCTGAATTTGAAGAGCAGGCGCGCTCTCTTGGGGCCAACCGGGCCAAAACGTTCTTCCTCATCACCTTGCCAGCGGTTTTCCCAGGCATCGTGACCGGCTCCATGTTCGCGTTCCTCATCTCCTGGGGACAATACATCCTCACCATTTTGGTAGGCGGTGGAAGGATCATCACCCTTCCCATCCTGCTGTTCTCATTCACCGGCTCAGGCGATAATTCCATCGCCTCCGCCTTAAGCATCGTCTTCGTCCTACCGGCGATCATCATCCTGATCGTCACCTCAAAATTTCTCTCGGGTAAGTCCAGCGGCATGGGAGGCTTCGGAAGCATATGACCAGTGTAACACTACGGAATCTACAGAAAACCTACGACAACGCCACAGAACCTGCGGTGAAAGACCTCAACTTGGAAATCAAGGCCGGGGAACTCGTCGCACTGCTCGGCCCTTCCGGTTGCGGCAAGACCACCACCCTCAAGATGGTCGCCGGGCTGCATGACGTCACCGAGGGCGAGGTCCTGTTCAACGGAGTCGCCGTCAACAACATCAAACCTGAGAAACGCGAAGTGGTGATGGTCTATCAGAACTACCTCCTGTTCCCCTATATGAACGTCGAGGACAACATCGGTTTCGGACTACGCATGCGTAAGGTACCCAAAGCCGAGATCGCCGACCGTGTAGGCAAGATGCTCAAGCTGGTGCAGCTTGAAGGCTTTGAAAAACGCAAGCCGTCCCAGCTCTCCGGCGGCCAGAAACAGCGCATCGCGCTTGCCCGGGCTCTCATCATCCGTCCGAAAATCCTCCTGCTGGACGAACCGCTTTCCAACCTCGACGCCCACTTGCGTGATGAGATGCGGGAGATGATTCTCAACATCCATCGCGAATTCGGCCTTACCACCATTTTCGTCACTCACGACCAGGAGGAAGCGGTGCTGCTGGCCGACCGTATCGCCCTGATGTTCGATGGAGTCCTGCAACAGTACTCGCCACCAAAAGAGTTCTACGAAAAACCCCGCACCAAACGTATCGCATCGTTCTTTGGCAACCATAACCGCTTGTATGGGGTGTTGCAGGGAACGGTGGTGCATACCGCCATCGGTGATTTCGCCACCGAACAGGTCGGTATCCCAGATGGGTCGAAGGTCTGCCTTGTCATCCGTCCGCAATCTGTTCTATTGGAGCATTCCGGTGCGAACTGTATCAAAGCTGTGATCAACCGGATCATCTACATGGGCACCTACATCCGCTACCGCATCACGGTTGATGGCAATGAATGGGATATCATGGGCGACCCCCATCCTCTTGCTGGCTACGAAGAAGGCAAGGAAGCCTGTTTCACCCTTCCCAAGGACAAGATCTGGTTGATACCGGAGACTCTGGAAACACAAGAGACACCGGAAAGGATATAGCGCATGAAAAAACTCATGGTCGGAGTTGTCTGCATCGGGATGGCCAACTTCGAGGCCCGATCCTACCAAGTGCACGGGAAAACCAAGGCCGCTCTCGCCACCTTGCCTGCGTCGCTGCTATGCAAGGCTGAGCTCCAGTTGTATCCAGCCCTGGTGGAGACAGTGGCCGAGGCAGAACGTGCCAGAACCTGGTTCGCAGCCTCGGGCAAGCCTCCAGTGGACCTGTTGATGGTCCAGGCGAGTTCGCTTGCCATGGGCGATCTCCTGTATCCGCTGTTCGATATCTGCGGGGATGTAGGCTTCTGGAGTATCCCCGAGCCTACCTATGAGGGTGACTTGCGCCTGAACTCCTATACCGGCATCAATCTGGCCATCTCCATCCATAAAAAATCCTTCCAACCCACCCACCCCGGCAGCTCGTGCAAATGGTTCCATGGCTGGCCAGGCGACAACGCCTTCGATAGTGCCTTCCAATGCACGATCGATGCCTTGCATGCCCGCCTGAACTTAAGAAACAGCCGGATCGGCCAACTCGGCGCTACCGTTCCCACCTTTGACAATCTCACCTTCGACGTACCGGATATTCGCAGCTCATTGGGCACCGAGATTGTCTCCCTCGATATTGACGAAATAATCAAGCGGGTGAAGGACGTGTCCGACGCCCAAGCCCAACCGTATGCCGAAGCTATCACCTCCAAGGCCAAGCGTATTTTAGTAGAGCCGGATTGGCTGCTGCGCACAGGCAAAATCCTGCATGCCATCCATCAGATCCGGGATGAATACCAGTTCCAGTCACTTGCCGTGCGTTGCTGGCCCGAATTCCAAAGCGATCTCGATATAGCTCCTTGCGTAGCGGTGGCCGCCTTGAATGAATCCGGCATCCCTACCAGTTGTGAAGGTGACACCATCGGATCGCTTAGCATGTACACGGCTTGGCTGATTTCCCAGCAACCAGTCACCATGAACGATCTGGTGGCCTACGACCCTGGGTGCGACACGCTGCAGATGTGGCATTGCGGTCCCGGGCCGGTCTCCTGGGCGGATGATGATGGCCAGACGATTGATTACCACCACACCCTCAATCGGCGCAAGGCTCCCGGCGAAGCCAAGACCGGACTCTCTTCCGATATGGTATTCCGTCAAGGACCGGTCACCGTCATGCGCTTCAACGACCGAGCGGATGGCCTATTCACCTTCCAAGCCGAAATCGTGCCTGGACCGGCAAAACCGTTCAAAGGAACGGGTGGCTGGTTTGGAGCCTTCAGTTGCGGGGATGAATCGTATAGGGCGCAGGATATCCTGCAAACCATTTCAGATCATGGATTTGAGCATCATTATCCAGTGGCGCGCGGCCATATCGAGGATGTGTATCGGGAAATGGCCTTCTGGATGAAACTCTCTGTTACACCTGTGCAACGTTGGAAACCGTACGCATGTCCAGTGGCAGCGACAATGCCTCTCCATCTATAGGAGGACCCCATGGAAACCACCCTGTATCGAAAACTGTACGGCTCGTTGATCGGTCTGGCTATCGGAGATGCGATGGGAGGGCCGGTAGAAGCATTATCCTATCAGGCTATCGAGAAGGAATTTGGCGAAGTCACTACGTTTCTCCCCTATACCCGCCCTGTCAGTTACCATGGGTCGTTCACGCTCCATCCCGGTAGCTATACGGATGATTCTCGGATGATGAAGCTCCTGTGCGATGCCTGCATGCTCGCCGACGGCCCCCCCCAGAAAGGCGATATCGCCCAGGTGCTGCTCAAACGCTACTACACTTGTGATACGGCTTTGGAAAAAGGTTTCCTGGAGGAATATTGCTTCAAGGCGCTGTATGGCGATGATAAAGAAGTTTTCGGGGGCCAACCCACCAATGGGGGCATCATGGGAATAGCCCCCTTAGGGCTCATGTTCCCCTGCGACCCAAACGGGGCCTTCGCCCACACCTTCGCCCACCTCTACTTTGTCACAGGCTATGCCCGTACAGCCACAGCCATGGCCGCGGCGATGGTCGCTTCCGCTTGCATTCCCGGGCACTCCGTGGACGAGGTTATCCAGGACGCCCTGCAGGCTTCGGCCCGCTACCGACGGCATCAGGAAGGCGAGCTTTGGAAGGACTGGCACCTCTACAGCCATGTGGCTCTCAAGTGCGAACGGCTGGCCGAAGAGGCCTGGAAGCTTGGTCGCAAGCATCGCGACCGCAAGTCCATCCGCACCGAACTCTACGAGCTTGTGGTGCAGGATTTCTTCGCCGACGCCGCGGAATCACTGGCAATCGCGGTAGCGATGCTTACCTGCGCCGAGGGCGACATGTTAGGATCCATAGTAGGTGCGATTGGTTTTGGACGCGACAACGATAGCTCTGCAGCCATCGCAGGTTCAATTGCAGGGGCCTTGAACGGGTATGAGGGCATCGATAGGGATTTGATTCTCCAGTGTGAAGCAGCGAATCCCGGTCCCAACTGCGCCCAATACGCCTCGGACCTCCACCGTATAGTGGCAAAACAGATTGAACATTCACAAACAATCGCCAGCCATGCAGGAAGGTTGCTGTGAACCACAAGGCACCCAACGCTGGTAAACCCAGAATACAGACTTGCAGCTATGGTCATAAGCACATTGACTTCACCCTTCCAGAAAACCTGCAAGCAGTCACTTTGGATATACCCCTGGACGCCCATCAGGAAGAGGCCCTTCTGGTTTACCAGGCCCTGAATACAGCGGACACCCCCCTCGCACACTACACCGCCAAGGCCCGCACTGTGGCGGTGGTCATCTCCGATTACTCCCGTCCCACCGGTACCCAGATCTATACTCCTATCCTTATCAACCGACTTTTAGAACTGGGCATCGAGCGCGAGCACATCACCATCGTCATCGCCCTCGGCCTGCATCGTCCGGCCACCTCCGTTGAGATTATTGACCTGATTGGAGCAGAATTATTTGCCAGCATGCGGGTGGAGAACCATGACGCCCTGCATAACCTCACGTATGTGGACTCCATCGGCTTCAATGCTACGGTACTCGGAGCCGACCTCATCGTGCTCACCGGAGCAGTCACCTTCCATCCAATGGCTGGTTACTCAGGTGGATATAAAAGCCTGCTCCCAGGAGTCGCGGCTAAGGAAGCTGTTTTGGAGAACCACCGCTTGTTTTTCCAAGACCATATGAAGCATCCCTCAGTCAATCCAGGCTCCATCGATCACAATCCAGTGCTGCACCATATCCTCGGGAACTGCGCACGGATCACCACTCCCATGTTCTGCCTGAACGTGGTGCTGGACCAACATAAGCAGATCCGATTCGCTGCCGCAGGTAGTGTGATGCATACCTGGAGCGCGTGTTGTGCCAATGTTCGGGACCTCAACAGCGTCCCCACCGACCGGGCGTATCCATGGGTTCTGGCCTCGGCCGGAGGCTCTCCCTCGGACTTCTCTTTTTATCAATGTATGAAAGTGCTGACGCATGGTGCAAGCGCTTGCAGTAAAGAGGGCACCTTGATCATCCTTGCTGAATGCGCGGATGGGTGGGAGATAGACCCCGACCTTCTGGCCTGGTTCTCCTTACCGCTGGACGAAGTCGCGACCCTGCTTCTCGCTGATTTCCGCATGGATGGCCTAGCCGTCTATATGGCGATGCGCATCATCCACCTGCATCCAGTGTATTTTCTATCGTCGCTGCCACCGGCACAGGTGCTTCGGACCGGCATGATCCCGCTGGTGGATGTTGAAAGTTTACAGAAACTGATTGATCAAAAGGTCCAGGGTACGCTGGCGATTCTTCCGCACGGAGCGCAGACGCTACCGCTGGTGGAGAACGGAGCTGAACCCAAGGACCTATAGGAGTTGCATATGGCGAATGGACTTTGGAACAAAGCCTTGCGGGTGGATCTATCGAACGAATCGGTGTATCCACAAGCGATTGAGGAAGATCTGAGCAAAGCGTTGATCGGAGGGGCCGGCTTGGGCGCCTACTATCTGATGAAGGAGGTTCCTGCCTCTTGCGCACCTCTCGATGCTGGCAATCTCATCATGTTCACTACCGGACCGTTTCAGACAAGCAAGCTGCCCGGTTCGGCAAAATTCTCCATCGTTACTCGCTCCCCACTTACCAATGGCTTCCTAGATACCGCCGCTGGTGCCACTTTTGGACACAACCTGAAGAAATCCGGCTATGATTTGATCATCGTCAAAGGTTCCAGCCCCCAACCGGTGTACCTCCATGTAAGCCAAGGTGAGGCCCGGATTATCCCCGCAGCCGATCTCTGGGGCCAAGACACCATGGAAACCACGCGGATATTGAAGGAACGTCATCCTAAAGCCGCTATCGCCGCAATCGGTCCCGCCGGTGAGCAGACCGTCGCCTCTGCCTGCATCTACATCGATGCCTTTTCGGCCGCTGGTCGCGGAGGAGCGGGGGCGGTCATGGGAAGCAAACGGCTGAAAGCAGTGGTAGTCGAAGGCACGGCACCCCCGGTGGCGGCTGAACCCGATCTGCTGGTTCAACTGGAGAAACGCTATCGCAAGAGCATTGGCGAGGTCGCGGCAGGCCTCCGTGAAGGTGGCACGATGGGCGGACTCTTGCCTGGCGCCATCGGAGGGAATCTACCGGTGAAAAACTGGAGCGTGGATGGATGGGAAGGCCCGGCCGCCAAGCTTGGTCTGGATTCCTACAACGCCCTGCTCAAACCGAAACTGCATCCCTGCGCCTTCTGTCCAGTCGCCTGCCATCGCTCATCCGATACCGACATGCCGTCCGGCTGGCACTACACCGGACCGGCTCCCGAATACGAGACTGTCGCCCTCTTGGGGAGCAGTTGCCTCATCGACGACCTTGAGCAGGTGGTTAGACTGAATGATTTCTGCAATCGCGCCGGCATCGATACCATCACAGCTGGCAGTTGCGCCGCTTTTGCGATGGAAGTACTGGAAAAGGGGCATGGCAAGGGTCATGCTCCATCGTATCCATTTGGCTGGGGCAATAGCGAGGGCGTATTGGAATTCCTACGGGAGATGGTAGCCCAAACCGGTTTTGGCGGGTTGTTCTCCCGGGGTATCCGCGAGGCGCAAAAGAGCTTCGCCCCTGAAAGCATCGATTACGCCTGCCACGTGAAGGGTATGGATATCCCCGGACACGATCCCCGGGTGTATTACAATCTTGGGCTCAGCTATGCCACCGGCAACCGTGGAGCCTGCCACATGCGGGCGTATTCACAGATCGCCACCATGGGAGCCTTACTGCCAGAAGTGGGCATCGACAAAGCCCCGGCGCATGACACGCTTGAGGATGCCGGACATGTGGTCAAGATATACCAAGATTTCACCGCCTACTACAACGCCTGTGTATTGTGCCAGTTCATGATCTGGGGTGGCTTTGGCCTGCAGGACATGGTGGATTGCGGCAACGCCATCACCGGTTGGAACCTCAGTGTCGACCAAACTATCCAAGCCGGCGACCGTATCTTCACCCTGCAGCGTATGCTGAACAACCGCTACGGCATCACTGGCAAGGATGATACACTGCCTAAGCGCTTCTTCGAGCCTTCCTCCAAAGGTGGCCGCGCTGGGAAAGCACCCCTAGGCTTGTATGAGGAGATGAAGAAACTCTATGTCGAACGTGGATGGGACACCGCAGGTTTGCCTCTGACACAAAAGATCGCCGCCCTCGGCTTGGACAAATTGTTAGCGGAGTGAACGTAGTTAGTGGAGTGAACGTATTTTGCGGAGTTTATATCCACCGGGAAGACACCACTAGGAAACCCATGACCGGCACGATGCGGCGGATTGCACTTGGCAAAGGAGCTTGAAATGATGAAAAACCGACCGATTGGTATCCATGTTTCGCTTTGGACCCCTGCCTGGATGGACGATGTGGTTGAGCATATCCATACAGCTGCCCAATTAGGTTTTGATGCGGTGGAGCTTCCTATCATGGATCCGCAGTCCTTCCCACTGGAACGCTGTCTTGCTGCGCTGCAGTCTACCGGTTTGGCTGTATATTGCGGCACAGGCCTGAATCCTTCCACCGATCTTTCCAGCCTGGATAGCGGCATCCGCGCCGCTGGCCTCGCTCATCTCGCCCAATGCCTTTCAATCGCCCATTCCTTGGGGAGCACCTCGCTTGAGGGAGTAGTCCATTCGGCGTGGGGGCGACATACCGCTTTGAGCAAGCAGGAACGCCAATATATGGTGGAAGGTTTGCGTCAAACCGCCGATACTGCAGCCGCTCTGGGGATGTTTTTAGGCCTGGAATGCGTCAATCGCTATGAAAGCTCGGTCTTGAACACCGTTGACCAGGGCTTGGCCTTGCTCGCGGATATCAAACGGAACAATGTGGGACTGCACCTTGATACCTACCATATGAACATAGAGGAAAACTCCATACCCCAGGCCTTGCGCACCTGCGCTGACCGGCTCTTTTTTCTCCACCTCAGCGAGAACCAGCGCGGGTATCCCGGCTCGGGACACCTCCCCTGGGAAGCCATTTTCTCCGCCTTGAATGATATAGACTATCGCGGACCGCTGGTGATCGAGAGCTACATCACCCCGGCCTGTCCCGCAGGCGAGGATGTCGCCATCTGGCGCGAAATCGAGAAAGACAAGCAAGCCTCGCTGTCCGCCAGCCTCGCCTACATGCGCCAACTTGCGGATAAAGACTGAACCCTATGGACCAACCCCCGATGATCGACATCACCATCAACGGCTATCCGCGCAGATTCGTGCCAGGCACGAATCTGCGCGAGTGTGTCGAGTGCTACTCGGAGGTGAAGGCCAAAGGTGCGGTTTTCATCAACAGGAAGTTCATCCCTGTAGATAAATACGATACCACCGTGGTCCAGCATGGCGATTGCGTGAACATCGTGTACTTTCTCGGGGGTGGTTGAACTGTATCTTACAATGGTCGGGAAGGCGAAGCCTGCTGTGTTCTTAAATTGTCCTAGAGTATATATGCCCTTGATGGCGCGTATGAAGAACTAGCTCGACTTCGGATACGATAGCCAAGCACCTTCCAGGCCATCATACACATGCATGCAGGTGGTATCCAGCGTGGGCTTCCCGAGGATGAGTTTGATGACCTCCAATGCTTGCAATGAGCCAATAATCCCAGCTACAGCGCCAATGACAGGCGGGGAAGCCAGCTGGGGGACCTGTTCGAGGATATCTTCCAAGGTTGGTCGTCCATCGGGGAGGAATACCGCGATCTGGCCCTGCCATGCCTGGATTCCCCCATGCACCAACGGTAGATGGAATTTGACCGCCCCACGGCTTATAAACCTGCGGGTGGCAATATTATCTAGACAATCCACAAGCACGTCCGCTGTCTCCAAGGTGTGGATGAATTGCTCAGCTTGCGTGATATCCACAGGATGGGCGATGATGTTGATTTCGGGATTGAGTTGGACTAGCCGCTCCCGGGCAACAAGCGCCTTACGCTGGCCGATATCCGCGGCAGTGTATAAGGTTTGACGGTTGAGATTGGATTCGGTCACCCGGTCTTGGTCAAACAGATGCAAGGTGCCCACCCCGGCTGCAGCTAGGTAGGTGACGACGGGTGAACCTAGGCCCCCACAGCCACACACCACTACCGAGGCAGCCTGAAGCTTTGCCTGATCCTCCGCGGAGAGCAATTGTGCATGGAGCTGGCGTGCATAACGAGTACTGTCCTTCATAAGCTTGCCCCTCTTTGTGTATGTTTGATGGAAAAGTGCCTGATGATAGAAAGGTGCCTGACACCAAATTTCTATTTCGCCCGATCCAAGAGATACTGCAGAAAGTCCTTGGCGATAGGAGAAAGACTCTCAGGATTGTATCCAATCGCGAGTTCGTCCTTGGCAAACGACGCTCCTCCCACCACACATAAACCATGCATCGCGGCATAATCCAACATCTCATGGCTGAGAATGAAATAATTATCGCTCTTGGCCAGTACCCTGAAGAGGAACAAATGGTGGTTCGCCCTGACGGAGGGAGACGGAGGCAGGTTCATCCCAGGAGAGTCCTGCAGCAAGTGGTAAGTCGCATATGGATACCCTGATAGCGCCGCAATCTGCTGGTCCACCGGGAGCTCCAGCACCGGATGCCCGCAGCGAACGACATAATACAAGTCGTTCACTTTGTACGGTACAATCCGCCCGAACTCATAGCTCTCCACTGTCCGCTTTTTGCCCACCACCATATCCAATCCACCTTTTTCAAAAATAGAGACCAAATCTCTCGCATTGGACACGCGGACATTCACCGAGACATCTTTCACCATCCCCTGGAACCCGATCACCGCATCCGCCACCGAACACCAGCAACCCAAACCCGAACCTACGTTCAACAGATGCCTGAACTGCAGGGCAAGGTCCAGCAGGTCGCCATGGATGGCATCGATCTCGTTGATGATCTTCAAAGCGCGGCGATACAGCTTCTCCGCGAAGGCGGTGGGCTTCAATCCTGTAGGGGTTCGCTCAAACAGCAGCGTACCCATCTCATTCTCCAGCGACTGGATGCTCCGGGTCAAAGCCGGTTGGGAGATATTGAGCAGTCGCGAGGCACCTGTGATGCTTTCTTGCTTATAGACCACAACGAAGTTATTCAACAAACGCAAGTCATCGAACCGGCCCATAGGCGCCTCCTGATAGGTACACGGGGATCCTAGTGGATGGACAAATTTTGAGATTGCAGGCCACTAGAGTGCCAATAGTATACCACAATTAGCGCATCCCGATACAGCATATGCATTTTACGTATTTCCCCATGCAAGAATAGTATTTGACGGATACCAAGGCCCACCCTACTATGAACCAGGACATCGGAAGTCCTAGCTCCATCCCCTACTATCACCCGATTAGATACCCACAAGGAGGTTCTTATGAAAACTACAGTCCTGGTACTCGCGTTCTGCCTGGTCATGACCATGGCCTTCAGCGCAGGAACAACCGAACAAACAACCGTGGACAAATTTCCCGACCGCCCCATCACCGTGATCGTCCCCTTCGCTGCCGGTGGCGGTATGGACACCACCGCCCGTAAACTCGCATCCCTCAGCCAACAGTATCTTGGGGTACCCTTGGCGATCGTCAACCGCACTGGCGGCTCGGGCAGTATCGGGGTTACCGAAGGCTCTCGCGCCGAGGCTGATGGCTACACCGTGCTCTTCACCGACAACGGTACCGTCACCTCCATCCCCCTCACCATGGCAGTCACCTACACCCTGGACAATTTCGACGCGGTCAGCGGCCTCAACATCAACTACATCATCATAGCCGTCAATAGCAAATCGCCCTACAAGACCGTCGCCGACCTAGTGAACGCCAAAACCCGCATCCGCTATGCCACTGTAGGAACCGGAAGCTTCCTCCACATGGCGATGTCCACTTTATTCAAGACGGCAGGCACCGATGCCACCAACATCCCGTTCCAGAGCACCGCGGAATCTGTGGCAGCTGTGATGGGTGGCCATATCGAAGCCGCCGCAGCCCACCCCAACCTCGTGCAAGCAGGCCTGGCCGATGGATCGCTTAGGATCATCGGAGTGTTCTCGGATGAACGCATCCCCACCATGCCCGAAGTCCCCACTCTCAAGGAATCCGGCTATGACATCTCTCTGGGTGTGTACAATCTAATCCTGGTCCCGAAAGGCGTTCCTGCAAACCGCTTGGAAATCCTCCGCAAAGGATTCATTGCCATGCTGAACGATCCTGAGATGGTAAAGGATGCCAAGAACCGCTCCCTGGAGCTGTACCCGGTAGATGGTAACAAGCTGATGGAACGCACCGGCCTTGAAGCCAAAACTGTGAAAACCGTCCTCAGCGACATGGGACTGCTGAAGGTAACCAAGTAATATGAAGACGAATGTCATCGGGGGCGTGCTGTTTCTGGTCTTCGGACTGGTCGTGCTGTTCCTTATTCCCGCACAAGTACCTGCGCCGGAACCGGGGATGATAGGACCACGGTACGTACCCTATATAATGGCTGTCGCTATGATCCTGCTGAGTGTGGTCCTCATCGTGCAAGGCCTGCTTGGCAAGGATGGAAAAGTCTCCTTCCGAGGGATTCTGCCCTCGAAGGAGGCTCTCCTCACCACCCTTCTGATCATCCTGTGGGTGGTAGGCCTTGCGCTGGGGCTAGGGTTCATCCCCACTTCACTCCTGTTCGTCATCGCGGGACTATTGCTCTACCGGACCAAAGGCTGGCTGAACTATGCCATCGCAGTGGCCTTCGTCTTTTTGCTGTACCTGGTATTCGCCGTATTCCTGCGAGTCCAGCTACCCTGATCCACTGATAGTGATAGGAAAAAATCCATGTTTGCCAATATTTTGATCGGACTGCAAAACGCCATCACCCTTCCCGCGCTCATCGCCATGAACTTCGGCGTGTTCTTCGGTATCGTCATCGGAGCCTTGCCAGGCCTTGGAGTCGCCATGGGAGTGACGGTGATGCTGCCCTTTGTATTCGGCATGGAGACCAATGTAGGTCTGCTCCTGCTGTTGGGCATCTACTGTGGGGGTACCTATGGAGGCTCGATCACCGCGATTCTGATAAAAACCCCGGGCACCGAGGCCGCAGCTGTCACTGTGATCGATGGCTACGAGCTTACCAAGCAAGGAAAATCGGGCAAAGCGCTCGACATGGCCTTGATCGCCTCCACTATCGGCGGGTTGATCAGCGCCTTCACCCTGCTGTTCTTCGCCCCGTTGCTCGCGCATCAGGTCCTCCGTTTCGGGCCTCCGGAGTTCTTCTCGCTCGGATTGTTCGGGCTCACCATCATCGCTTCGGTCAGTGGTAAGAGCGTGTTGAAAGGTTTGTTGATGGGGATACTCGGGGTAACACTCTCCACCGTGGGGGTGGATATGATCTCGGGTGGCCAACGGTTCACCTTCGATATCGTGTTCCTCTATGGCGGACTCGGTCTGGTTCCTTCCATCATCGGGCTGTTCTCCGTCGCCGAGATCCTGCTTAAATCCCATACCCTCAGCACTGCGAAGGCGCAGGCGGTATCCAAGCTCGATTCCAAAATGGGCCTTACCCGTGCGGAATTCAAGGAAAGCCTCCCAGCGATCCTCCGCTCCTCGGTGATCGGCACAGTTATTGGCGCCATTCCAGCTGCAGGAGCTGTCATAGCCTCCTTCATCAGCTATAGCGATGCGAAGCGACGGTCCAAACATCCAGAACTATTTGGCCATGGATCTTTGGAAGGAGTGGCCGCTCCCGAAGCCGGCAACAACGCGGTGACCGCCTCCTGCATGATCCCCATGTTCACCCTCGGCATCCCTGGAAGCGTCGTGGCAGCGATCATTTTAGGAGCCTTGATGATGAATGGACTCATCCCTGGTCCTGGGCTATTCCGCGACCATGCGCCGATGGTCTATTCGGTGATGGTGGGTATGATCATCATCAACATATTCATGTTCTTACAAGGCAAGCTGCTCCTACGCACCTTTGTATCGTTCACCAAGGTGCTGCCTTCATTGCTGATGGTTCTGGTGCTGCTGATGTGTCTGGTGGGGACCTTCGCCGTGAACAACACCCTGCTAGACCTCATCGTCCTCATCGTGTTCGCGCTGTTTGGCTATGTGCTGAACAAACTCGAATTCCCATTACCTCCGGTCGTGCTTGGCATGGTGTTGGGTCCGCTCGTCGAAAAGACGCTGCGGCAATCACTGTTGATTTCCGATGGGGACTTCTCCATCTTCGTCACCCGCCCCATCTCAATAGTCTTTCTGCTGATGACTGTGCTGTCGGTGTTCTTCGCTATCCGCCGCCAACGCAAGCTAAGCAAGTGACGAACCAATTATAAGGAGATGCCCGACATGAGGCCAAACATACTGCTCTTGCTCCCCGATCAATGGCGGGGGGATTGGATGCCTGATACCACGGCGGACCTTCCGCTACGCCTGCCCACCCTCGCCAAGCTCGCCGCGCAGGGCACGGTGTTCGAACATGCCTTCTCGCCTTCCCCCTTGTGCGCTCCAGCCCGGGCTTGTTTCGCCTCAGGTATGCAGTATCCGCGGTGCGGTGTGGCCAGCAATCAGGAGAATTACCCGCCCGAGCTACCCACAGTGTACCAACATCTACGCAACGGAGGCTATCAGGTGATGGGTTGCGGGAAGTTCGACCTCCACAAAGCCAGCTACAGCTGGGGACCGGAAGGCAAGAACAGCCTGGACAGCTGGGGATTCTCCGATGGCATCGACAATGAGGGCAAGATCGACGGGATCCTTGCCTATCGGGCCGGAACCCCGGGACCGTATCTCACCTTCCTTGAAGACAAAGGGCTCGCCTGGACCCATGTCGAGGATTATGAAGCCCGTGGAATCTATGGAACCACCCCGACCGCGGTTCCTGACGAATTGTACGGTGACAACTATGTGGCAGCCAATGCCGCGGCCCTCTTGGATAGCGCTCCGATAGACCGTCCTTGGTTCCTCCAAGTGAATTTCACCGGTCCCCATTTCCCCTTCGACATCACCCACTCCATGAACGAATGGTATAAGGATACTCCATTTCCCCTGCCCTATCTGTGTGACGAGCGGAAAACCGGACCCGACCATCTTGCCATCCGCCGCAACTATGCCGCGATGATGCAGAATATCGACCGCCGTATCGCCGACCTACTCAAACACCCACGGGTTGCAGGCAACGACCGTCCCACCATCATCATCTTCAGCTCCGACCATGGCGAAATGCTTGGTGATCATGGCTACTACGGCAAATGCAAGCCGTTCAATGGTTCGTTGCATATTCCCATGATCATGCAAGGACCAGGTATCGAAGTTGGCAAACGCATAGCCACACCAGTAAGCCTTCTTGATCTGACTGCTACGATTCTTGGATTAGCCCAGACCGAAATCCCCGAGGCGATGGAGTCCCGCAACCTTGTTCCTTGTCTGTCCGGAGCAATCGTTCCAGCAGGCGAGGTAACCGCTTCCTTGGCAATTGAATCCGAGCCGTACCATTGCTGGGAAGCGATAATCGACTCCTTCTACAAGTACATTCTTTGGGAGGATGGGCATGAGGCGCTGTTCGCCCTTGATGATTACGCTGAGGCGCATAATCTGATTGGAGCGCATCGCGAGGAAGCCGATGGACTCAGAACCAAATTGCAGGAGACCCTCCATGAAACCCTATGATGTGATTTTCATCCTTACCGATGACCAGCGCTACAATACGATCGGCGCTTTGAACAATCCCCAGGTGCTCACGCCGAACTTAGATAAACTGGTGGGTTCGGGCACGTGGTGCGAGCAGGCCTTCATCATGGGCGGCACCTGTCCGGCTGTATGCATGCCAAGCCGGGCTATGATCCATACAGGACGGCATTTGTTCCACTTGGAGAACTCGGGAGAATCCATTCCAGCAGGGCACGCGCTCTGGGGCGAGCATCTACGCAACCACGGGTATGAGACTTGTGGGATAGGCAAATGGCATAACGGCCCTGAGGCGTATGCCCGATCGTTCACAACTGGAGGCCCGGTGTTCTTTGGCGGAATGGATGACCACTGGAATGTACCTGTCTGCGCTTTCCATCCTGATGGCAAGTATCCCGAAGCCCGGCTGCATCCGTGGAACAGTGGCGTTGCGCCTGTAGAATCGATTCCCAAAGTGTACGAGACGGTAAAGGCGGGAACACACAGCACCGACCTGTTCGCCGATGCCGCTATCGAATTCCTCAATCGGCGCGATGGGGACAAACCCTACTTCCTCTCCTTGGCATTCATGGCACCGCACGACCCCCGGACCACCCCGAAGGCCTACCGGGACCTCTATCAGGATGACTCCATCGCCATCCCCGGGAATTTTATGGGTGTGCATCCATTCGACAACGGAGAGATGGACGTGCGCGATGAGCATCTCGAAGCCTGGCCGCGGACACCTGCCGCCATCCGCAGACATCTTGCCGACTATTATGCGATGATCACGCATCTCGATGACCGCATCGGGGATATCGTCGACACTGTTGTCCGTCAAGGGAAACTGAACCGCACGATTTTTATCCTAGCTGGTGACAATGGCCTGGCAATCGGCTCGCATGGGTTGATGGGCAAGCAGAATCTCTATGACCACAGCATCCACGTGCCTTTGTTGTGGGCAGGTCCAGGCATCGTCCCCGGCCATATCTCCCAGTCCCGCTGCTACTTGTTCGATATCTTCCCCACGGTCTGCGACCTTCTCGGGATTGAGACCCCCTCCACGGTGGATGGCATCAGCATGGCTAAGCAGCTGACGGACAGCAGCCTTGGGGTGGCGGGAGGCCGAGGTCCGCATGCGACCATGTGTTTCGCGTACAAGAATCTCCAACGGTGCATTATGGATGACACCCGGAAACTGATCAAATACACTGTTCCCCAGCCTTGTGGTGATGGCACAACCATCCGCTACCAGCTTTTCGACCGTCAGTCTGACCCCTCCGAACTGAGGGATATCAGTAGCGAGCCGCAGGAGCAAGCCCACCTGAAGCGCCTGGGGAAGCACTTGGAGGAGTGGATCGCGACTTTGGAACCTTCTTCCGCAAAGTAGATAGCGACGTCGCAAAACGTGCCCTTGGATGCAGCTTTTGATTCAATCAACTAAAAAGGGTGCCAGATGCGAATATCCTCTTTCTGTTAAAAAGGCCTGCAACTCGGCCCGGTGGGGGCTTCCTTCCATCGGCCCACGACGGGTGGTGGAGAACGCCCCTACAGCATTGGCGAACAACCCGGAATCCTCAAGCCCCAACCCTCGTTCCCTAGCGCAGATGAACGCGGCGTTGAAACTATCCCCAGCCCCGGTGGGATCGATACAATCCACTGCGAAACCAGGAATGGCGAAGACACCCTGGTGTGCATCGGCCACGATGCAACCTTCGGCTCCGCATTTCACCACCACCACTTCGGGTCCCATCTCCAAGGCAGCCTCGACCGCCTGCTCCACCGATTGCGTGCCCACGTACGCCAAAAGCTCTTCCTTGCTAGGTAGGAAATATCGGCATTGTTGTATATATGGTGCACTGTTCACCCGGTAGGAGGCAATATCGGTATTCTCGGGTCTGAAGTTGGGATCGAAGCTAAGCGAGCCTCCTTGCGAAAGAACTTTTTCAAGCACCTTGTCGCAAAGTGGCCGCCATGGAGAGCCTGGTGCAAGCATGGTTCCGCTGAGATGCAGATTGCGGGTTGATCCCGGTAGCTTGAACCGGCTATCGTTCAGGTCCACCCTTGAAGAGTCCCCTACGAAATTGAAAACGCGGCTTCCATCGGAGCGATACATCACAAACGTCATCCTGGTCGCCAGACCTTTCAAGCGGACCACCGATTCCATATCGACACCGTCATCCAGCAATCTTGTGTAGACAACATCCCCGAACAAGTCTGCACCCACCACGCCGATGAACGCAGTCGACAATCCAAGCCTGGCTGCCGTGCTGATGGTTATGGCGGAGGAGCTACTCGGAAACGGTCCGAGGAATGGATGGATCTTGTCCAAGGGCATATCCACCGCAGGACGCAGAAACTCCACACTCAAGGCACCTAGGGAAATCAAGTCGTACACATGCTGCCTCCTCAACCGGCTTGCTCTCCATCATACAGGAATTTCTTTAAACCGGTGAGAAAATTCCATAGCGATTATGGACTTTTCCCTTTTCGAGTCTAGCGACTTCTCATAAGAATGTAATAAAAACCACCATTACAGATTGCTAAAATAGGGGTTAATGTGTATTTTGGGTGCAAAGGTGCCAGTGTTGAATAATTCCCCTATAAAAGCCATCGCCTTCGATCTCGACGGCACTGTATTGACCCCCGAAAAGAAAATCACCCCCAAGACCATCGAGATGATCCGCCGTATTGCCGGACTGGGAATCCTCACAGTCGTCGCCACCGGCCGAAGCCTGGAGACCGCCATCCCCTACACCTCATGCCTTCAACTCGCGCTTCCACTCATCTGCTATAATGGAGCGTGCGCTCGCGATCTCGGCCGCAATGTGGATCTCTGGCATGAAACCATGGGCATCGAGGCCTTCCACGACCTTTTGACCATCCCCCGGAAACCATCCGTCCATCTGCAGCTCTTCATCCAGCACTCCCTCTATTTTGAAAAAGGCGGCGAATACGCCGATCATCTGGAACCCCTCAGCAGCCTACTGGGCAAAGTGGTGGATTTCCAGACCCTTCCCAGGCAACCCCTCACCAAAGCCATGTTCATCGGTCCCCATGAGGACACCCTCGGTATAAGCCAGACCATCAGCAAGCATTTCCCGAATACACTAGATGTCGTCTACTCGCACAAAGACTATCTAGAAGTGATGCCGGCTGGAATCAACAAAGGTGCCGCCCTTGCTCGATTGCTCAATGGCTACGAGATCACAGCCGAGCAAACCATGGCCTTCGGAGATGGTGACAATGATTTGGAGATGCTTACCTGGGCAGGACATGGAGTAGCGATGGGCAACGCATCCCCCCGCGTACAGGCCGCAGTGGCCCGCAAAACAGGCCGAAATGATGCTGAAGGTGTCGCAAACTACCTAGAGGCCTATTTCGGGCTGTAGATAAAATTCGTGCCTGGCACGAAATTGACAACCAGATGGTCTCCGAATGCTGCTAGAATGCTGGTCTGCACGGGTAACTTCATCTCAGAGAAGTAAGCAATTCCGTGCCAGGCACCAATCTGGCGGCCGTAGGCTTTGAGCAATTATTGTTTTTGATACCGCAGAACATCTGACTCGTGTCTTTTGGAAGAAGCTGTGGTAGGATGAAGACTCAATTATGCACATAAAAGGATAAAAGAGATGAAGAAAACAGTAGTATTGCTCATCGTGTTAATGCTGTGCCTCGATCCAGTCGGGGCTATGGACAATGGTCAGAAAATATACCCTGTCAATTCAGAAATCTATACTAGTATGGAAAAGTTGTACCTTATGGAAGGGCACTCCCTTCCCTCTACTGCAGGACCGTGGAGCGAAGCAGAGCTTTTAGGCATGCTGGACAATGTGGCACCGACTTCCACCGCGGCAAAAAACCTCTACGACCATATCTCAAAAAAGCTATCTATCGCCCCCAAGACTATCATGGGCGAAGCTATCGCAATGTCATTCAATGTAACAACTGCTTTTGAAATGTACATGCATACAAATAGCGTTTTCAAAGATGAAGAATACTGGGTTCATGGATTCAACGACCGAGCAAAATTTCTAGATATCGAATGGGACCTCTGGAGTACTGACAATATCTACATATATTTTGATTTTGCACTGCTGATGAATTCTCTTGGCAACCATCACAATAATGCAGACGGGAATTATCTTTACCAGAATTCCTTTGTAACAAACGCACCATTCTTACCACCTGCGGATTTTGGAGCTGACGGTGATTTCACATTTCCGTACCGCAGTTTTGGCTCTTTTGGAACCGATCACTGGAATTTCTCAGTTGGACGGGATAGGTTTTCCTGGGGGCCCGGAGAAAGTGGCAACTTTATGGTAGGATCGCACTTCATTCAACATGATTATCTGAAATTCACCACATTCCATGATAATTATAAATACACGCTCCTATCTTCCTTCTTCCCACCAGATTCAACTATGGGAGAGGATCAGAATTATGAACCCGAAGGATTCACGATGTTCCTAGGGCACCGGATTGAGTTTAGTTTTTTAAAAGACAAGATTGGATTGGCGTTAAGTGAATCGGTAACGTACAAGACTGAAAAGAACACCTTGAACCTGGCTGCGATCAATCCATTTGGATTTTTCCATAATGAATACATCAGAGGTCTTGCAAATTCGCTGATTACTATTGAGCTCGATGTGAATCCTTTCAAGTATGTTGATTTTTATGCGCAGTATGCTATAGATGAAATATCTTTAGGAGAAGCCATACCCCCAGAGCCGGGCTCATATCCAAATGCGATGGCCTATATGCTTGGTGCCAAAGCAGCTTTCCCGGTAAGCGACAATCTGGTGGCAAAGACTTCCCTAGAAGCCGCCTTCACCGATCCTTTCCTATATCTCCGGGGTTTGGATGGATTAACGGATGGTTCAGCTCCTGGCTATAGCAATGGCTATGGACATGATGCGATTGTGAAGAACTTCAACAAACCTGGTGACTACAAGAGAATGTTCCTTGGCTATGAATATGGTGGTGACGCGATTGTATTGCACTATACTTCGTCGCTTGAACACATCGGGATCTGGTCTGTTTTCTTCGATGGCATGTACATGTGGCATGGAAACAAGCGGCTGGATTCCCAATGGAGCGCGTATGGCAAGAACGGACAGAACAGTCTGATCTCCATTCTATCGGGCGAGGTGATTGAAAGAACGCTTATCCTCAGTGTTGGCGGAACTTACCATATCAACAGGGTTCCAGGCCTGTATGTAAAAGCTGGCGTGGACTATGTGAATATCGTAAACATGAAAAACGATACACCGACACCATTCCATGCCATCGATTATGATGATGATGTGGACCTGTATCTTAACCTGCTGGGTAATGATCACGCGGATATCCAGGCGAGCTTTGGTATTGGGTATAGTTTTTAGTGGTCTGAACCATTTAGTCCTTTAATTTCTATCAGTCTAAACGGGGTGTGGCAGTTTTGCGTCAATTTCGTGCCTGGCACGAGAAAACAGCCCCCCCTTTATGTTTTCTCGCGTCTGGCACGAATATGAAAGTTTTTCCCTCGATGCGGCAAGGACTCGGAGGGCTTGGTCCGAAGGACGGGAGCGGGAGCGGACCCCGCAGCGGCCTGGCGGCGAAGCCGTGCCGCCCAAGTTCCCTGCGGTGCTGGAAGGTCGGAGCTACGCCTCCGATCGCTTCGTTGGGGAATCAAAATCTGAGAACTAGATTTTCCCCATCTTCCTTAGGGCCTCAGCGATGTTGTGGATCTCGGTCTCGCTCGCAGGGACGAACGGCGAACGGGGATAGGCCTTCAGAATGCCGCGGATCTCGAGCATCGCGTAGATAGCAAGCTGGGTGGATTGAGCCAGGTACATGATATCGCGCATAGCGTTCACCTCAAACTGGGTCTTGCGGCAGGCGGTGAAATCATCACGCATCCCTTCCTGGTACATCTGACGGTTGATCTCGGGAAAAGCGTTCGCCAAGCCGGGGATAAACGCCTCGGTACCCAGAACCCGCGCCGACAGCCACATCGCCTCGGTACCCAAGGCAAGGTCGAAACTGTCGTCCTTGAGCAACCGCTGGTAATTCGCATGGGTCATGATATTGAACGTCGCATCCTTGATCCCGGCCAAGCCACGCTGCTTAAGCTTGCGGATGGTCTCCATCCCGATCTCGTACCCTTGGAACTGAGGATTGTTATAGAGGTACACCGGAATCTTGCTGCAGCCGATCAGCTTTGTATAGAACTCCATCAGATCGTTCTCTTTGTGAGTGAAATAGTACGGACCCACCGAAGCTACGGCCTGGGCGCCGATACGCGCGGCATGCTGGGTGAGGTCTACCGACTCGCGGGTGTTGGTGGTGCCTACCATCACGATCACCGGAATCTTGCCAGCGAGGGTCTCGATGGTCACTTCGGCCACCTTCTTGCGCTCCTCAATCGTCATAAGCGCCCCAGAACCATAGGAACCGGTGATGAACAACCCATCCACCTCGTTGCCCAGATACGTCACCAACGTCCGGAGCCCGGCATAATCCACCTCGCCCGACTTGGTGAACGGAGTTATCATGGGAGGAACCACACCTTTCATTTTAAACATACAAGACTCCTTTTCAAATGATTATCAGATGATATTCTTTTTGGCCGCCAACATGAGCAACCCATGGATGCTGAGAGACTCGATGCGCTCGTCATCAAACATACTGGTGATTTCGCACGAGATGGAAGCCTTTCGCTTCAATAGATCCTGATAGAGCTCGCACCGCTGCCGTTTGCCGATAAGCACATAAGGGGTATCCTTTATCAGGCCCAGAGGCCCGAACTGATCAAGGGCTTTGATATCCTCAGCGGCGATGCACGATTCCACAAACAGCTTGCGCTCGTACCAATCGGTCTTCATCAGCACATCCATGAAGCGTGGCATGAGCATCGACCGTAGGAGGCCGGCCTTCCCCGTCCAGTCAAAGGCGCTATCGATCACCCGCCGGTCCAACAAACCTGGGTCTACCTGCCCTGCTACCGGCTGGATGGACTTGCCTATGGAGGTTGAGGCGATGATTGCTTCGAACAACTGTCCCGACAAGGTGGTGACACTGCCCATGATGCTCCCATCGGCACCTACGGAAATGTATTTGGTATGGCTGGACAACACGGCGACCGTAAACGGCGGCTTGAGGAGCCGTTGCTGCAGGATCCCAGCGATCTGGGTTTCCTCACCACGCATGAAATCCAGATACCCCACATCGGAAAGCCCTACCGCAGCCTTTCCCGCTAGGTGGTTCTTGATTCCACGAACGAAATAAACCGGAATCCCCGTAGGGAACACGCCGAGGTCGCCAACTTCTTCTATATGCGCCGCAAGGCTGTCGATGGAGACGGGCGCCTCTAGATGGGGGAGCTCTTTCAAACCGATCTCAGAGGTGATCATACCGTTGGATAAAATGCAGCGCACGTTCCGCACCCCGAGACCCGCATTCGTCAAGGCTTCATCGAAAGCCTCACGGAGGCCTGCCTGAAGCACCGCCCGGGAGCCGGTGATCGAGGTGTCACGCACACCCACCTTGCGCGAGCCACGCCCCAGCACAGTCCCTTTGCCATCCACCACATACACCCTTGAGTTCGTAGTTCCACAATCAATGGCGACAATCATCCATCACCTTCCTTTTGTTAAAATTTCAGGTACGACAAAGCCTGCTTGGTTTTCTCCAGGCTCCTCAGCGACGCTGGGCTCATCCGCAGGCTCACCCCGGTGAACAATGTCCCCACCACAGCCACATGCACGATCAGGGCTATCATCGCATCGGTGCGGTAATTGACTTCCTCGGATTCCGTGGCGATGCACACATCGGCGATATTGCCCAAGGGAGAGTCCTTGGCACCCGTGATCGCGATCACTTTCGCCACAGGTTTGGCTTTCTTCACTGGGATGACCGCGCCTTTGCTCTCCCCAGAATAGGAAATGGCAAGCACCACATCGTTCTCTTGCGGCTCGGCTAGCATCACCGCGGTGTAATGAGGATCTGGATAATAGAAACAATGGAGCCCTAGGCGTAGAAATTTGAAGTAGGCATCCGAGGCCAGGCTACCCGAAGTTCCGAAGCCGATGATTATCAATCGCTTGCACCCGCAGATGAGTTCCACCGCCTGCTGAAGCAGCACATCGCTGATGCTGTACATATTGCGGTGCAGGGTCTTGGCCGAACCCTCGAAGAATTTCCGCTTGACTGTGGCCATGTTGTCATCCGCGGTGATGTCCTCGTAGGTATGGTAGAAGGAGTTTCCCGCGATCTCGGTCGCCAGGGTGACCTTGAAATCATGATAGCTCTCGAAGCCGAGGTCCCGGTAGAACCGCACCACCGTGGATTCGCTCTTCGCGCCAGTCTTGCGGGCGAGTTCGGTGATGGACATCTTGAAGGTCTGTTCAGGATGCTTGAGGACGTATTCCGCGATGCTTCGTTGCACCCTTGTGAGAGATCCGACACGATCCGTGATTGTTTTAAGAACAGGCATAGGGACTTCCCGATTAAAAAAATTTTTTCTTATTTTAAGTCCGTAGAGCCGAATTGTCAAGGAGACACTTTTTATAGTTTTAATCCATATTCCAAATTATCAGCAAATTAAGCATTTCTATTTATACTTTTCTCCCAGATTTATATTTTTTATCATAAAACGAAATTTTTTTTATTCTGCCGCTCATTTATCAATAATAAAGAAAATTTTTTCTTGACACCTTTGGCTAGCCATTATACGATGAGCGCATGACGTATGCTGACAATCGACGCCATGCTCTGGTGGCGGTCGGCACAGACGTACAAAAGGAGATGAAAGTTATGAGAAAAGTTCTTCTGACGCTCATGGTACTGCTTCTCGGATTCGGAATGCTCTATTCCGCAGCCCAGCAGGAAGCTCAGTTCCCAACCAAGCCCTTGACCATCGTATGCCCCTGGTCTCCAGGTGGTGGAACAGACAGAATCGCCCGCTTCATGGCTGAGCAGCTGACCACAGTGCTCGGGCAGCCGGTGAACGTGGTGAACAAGACCGGTGGCAGTGGCGCGGTAGGCCATGCGGAAGCAGCCAACGCAGCTCCCGATGGTTACACGATCGGCAACCTTACCTTCGAAGTGAACACCCTCAAGTATCTTGGGTATTCCACCATCACTCCTAACGACTTCATCCCGCTTATCCAGTTCAACGAAGATGCGGCAGCGGTCACCGTCGGCGCCAACTCGCCTTACAAGACTGTTCCCGAACTCCTGAACGCGGTCAAGAGCGGTGCTGAAGGTAAATTCAGCTTCTCTGGCAGCGGAATCGGAACCGTCTGGGATCTGGCGCGCATCGCCATGCTGGACAAGTATGGAATCGATCCCAAGCGGGTCAAGTACATCCCCAGCACCGGTGCGGCTCCGGCCATCACAGAGCTTCTTGGCGGACATATCGACGTCATCACCTGCAGCTACCCGGAAGTCGCCCCCCAGGTGCTCGCCGGCTCGCTCAAGACCCTCGCCATCATGGCTCCGGTACGCAACCCCGACTTCCCGAACGTTCCCACGCTTAAGGAACAGGGTATCGACTGGTCCTATGGAACCTGGCGCGGATTCGCAGTTCCCCTCGGGACTCCTGCAAACGTTGTCAAGATCCTCCAGGACGCGATGGTCAAGGTTGTTGAAGGCGAGGCTTTCAAGACCTTCATGAAAACCAACGGCTTCGGCATTCAGGTCCGTGTCGGCGACGACTTCGGCACCTACATGAAGCAGCAGTTCGACGCGCTCGCGGCCATTTTCAAGCTTGCCGGTTACGGTGTTTGATCCTTCTCTGAAAAGAGAAATCCCCGGAATTTTTTTCCGGGGATTTTTCATAAATCGTGGTAACATATGATAGAGGTTTATATGAAGAAAACATTCAATCAAGAACATATCATCGGGATCATATGCATCTCTATCGGTACGGTGGTGCTTTCCCTCACCCGCTCGTTCCCTGGTGGCACGGGAGCCATCAACATATCCGGCCCGGCGTTCTTTCCCAATATTCTATCCATGATCCTCATAGGTTTGGGAGTGCTTCAGATCCTGAATGGGATTTTCGGAAAGGAAGAAGACATCGCTAGCGCCGCAGCAATCTGGAAGGGTATGAAAAGCGCTGAATTCGTCAACCTCCTTATCATGACAGCCTTGTTCATATTCTTTATCCTTGCGGTCGAGTTCCTGGGCTTCATCACCACCTCGGCTATCTTCCTGGCAGCCGTCAACTGGCGCTTGGGAATCCGGCTTGTGAGAAACCTGATCTATACCGCAGTCTTCATAATCATCATCTATCTAGTGTTCAGCATAATTTTCAAAGTCACCCTCCCTAGAGGGATTATTTTTTAAGGTAAGGAGCATACCATGGACGCATTTTTCAGTGTATTTCAATTGAATGTATTGATCCCATGGCTTCTTGCCATGGTTTTAGGAATATTTGTCGGAGGGATTCCCGGACTCACGGCCACGATGGCGGTAGCGCTCATTGTTCCCCTTACCTACCATATGCAGCCAGTGGCCGGCCTGGCCATGATCATCGGGGTGAGCTTCACCAGTATCTTCGCAGGTGATATCCCCGCCACGTTCCTTCGGGTTCCCGGAACCCCAGCTTCGGGTGCGGCAGTACTCGATGGCTACCAGATGAATCTGAAAGGACAAGGCTCCCTAGCTGTCACCTTGGATCTGATCTGCTCTACCATCGGGGGCACCATTGGCATCCTGATGCTGATCCTGGTCGCTCCAACCCTTTCCCGCTTCGCTCTCAAATTCACCCATTTTGAATATTTCTGGCTTGGTGTGCTCGGCTTGTCGATGAGCGCGATCATCTCCAAGGGCTCAAGGCTCAAAGGTTCCATCTCCATGATCATTGGAGTGCTTATCTCAACCATCGGCATCGACGTGACCACCGGCTACCCTCGGTTCGCAAAGGGCAATATCCAGCTGATGGGCGGTATCGAATTCATCCCCATCATGATAGGGCTTTTCGGGATCTCGGAAGTATTCCGTTCAATCTACACCATGCAGAACATGAAAGTTCCTGTATTCAACGAGGAAATCAAGGTCTCCTTCAAGTCTCTCGGAAAAATCCTCAACCGCAACAAGCGGCTTATCGCCCAGTCCTCGGTTATAGGAACCTTGATCGGTGCCCTGCCTGGTGCTGGAGCCGATATCGCGGCCTGGGTGTCGTATGGTTTGGCGAAACGGACTTCCAAAAAACCGGATGATTTTGGAAACGGAAGTGAGGAAGGCGTCATCGCTCCCACCAGCGCGAACAATGCGGCTATCGGTGGAACCTGGATCCCAGCGCTCGTGTTCGGTATCCCGGGAGACACCATCACCGCGATCGTGCTGGGAGCCATGATGATGTACGGCCTCAAACCAGGCCCTCTGGTGTTTGAAGGCGAGCGCTTCCTGGTGAACCAGATATTCTCGGTGGGCTTGGTATCGCAGGTATTCCTGCTGGTTTTGGGTTATCTCGGTATCAAATCCTTCAGCCTTATCTTTAAATTCCCCCGGAATGTCATCCTCGCGGGAATCATGATCTTCTCGATGGTTGGGTCGTATGCGATCCGCAACAATATCTTCGATGTCGGTGTGGTATTGGTCTTTGGTATCGTCGGTTTCGCTATGGAACGGGCCGCCATGCCTCTAGCTCCGCTCATCCTTGGACGCATCCTAGGACCGATGATCGAGGAGAATCTCCGCATCGGACTGATCAAGACCAGTGGTAGCTTTGCAGCGTTCCTCAACCGCCCCATCTCGTTCACTCTTTTCCTTATCCTTGTGGTGATGTTTCTATGGGATCCGATTAAAAAGATCGTGGTCACTGCCAGAGCACGGGCAAAAAAGCAATAGCGCATATCACATGACACACTGAATGAAAAAACCTCTCGCCACCGAGAGGTTTTTTCTTGCGTGCTTTGTCTAGTGGTCTGTAAACTCTAGAACTTGTCAGTTGCCTTCGAGTGGAAGCGGAGCGTGGCTAGGCCAAGGAGAAGAGGATATCTGAGATATCCGGTTCGACACGAACGCCGCCACACACCGCTTGAACCGAAGGAAATTAAAGGATTATTGTTTACGGACCACTAGTGCTCTTCCTTATGGATCAACCATCGTGGATACGCGTTCAGCAAGTGGGTACGGAGATAATCACAGACAGCTGGGTCCCGTTGTTCCAGTGCGTCAAAGATCCGATCGTGCCATTTCTGCACTTCCTTTAAGTCGTCATGCTTCAGAAGCATCTCGATCTCACGATCAGCAGGGGCTCGCAACAGGGAATAGAGGTTGGAAATAACAGGATTATGGGACAAGGCCACCAGTTTGTGATGGAACTCCACGTCTTTCTCCCTGAACCGTTCCGCGTTATCCACAGATTCCTGCAAGTCTTTCAACAACCCGCGCATAGCGCCAAGATCTTCAGTGGTTCCGGTTGCAAGAAAGCAACGGCAGGCATGCTGCTCCAGAAGCAGGCGGGTTTCGATAATCGATTCCACATCCAGAGGAGAAAGATTGATAAACCTAGTGAGCAGTGAATTTTCCATAGTCTTAAAATAAGTCTCGATGGTAATGTTGTTCAGGACTACGCCAAACCCTTGGATGGCATGCAGCAGGCCGAAACTCATCAACCGACTCATCCCCTCCCTGACACTAGGACGGCTTATGCCAAAATACTCAGAGAAGAATTTCTCACTTGGGATTTTTTCACCAGGGGTGATTTTCTCACGAACGATATAGGAGACGATTTCAGTGGCGGCAAGATCTGACAGTTTCTGTGATGTGAGTTGTTTCATCGACTGCTCCATTCCTCCCATAAGATACCAATATAGTGTATCCGTATGGGTTTGCCTATGCCACAAGAAAGCATCGCTAAGTAAGCAAAGGCATCACTTCGCCACCATGCTTCACTACAGCGATAGTCGCGTGTGGTCCTTTTTCGGCTAAGGCCCTCGCTAGTGCCTCGTTCACGTTTCCTGCCCAAGAAAAACCAATCCGCTCGGTTCGATCCTTCGTCAATCCAGTGGAGATAAGGAAGGCTTTTCGTTTCCCAGTGATCACCCTGCCAACATGCAGGATATGAGCTGCAACGGTAAGATCCGTCAATTTCCCAGCCTCTACCAAACGTTCTATTCCATCTGGATCAGAATAACCAAAGCCCTCGACTTCAGGATGCTCGTTGGCAACCCCTTCAGAAAGCGAAGCCACCATGATCAGGATGCCATCTCCTTTCAAGGCAAGGTCGCCTGCGAACACACCTTTGGCCGCTTGCCACATATTCATATGTGAAGGATACGCATCCACAATCGCAATATCTGCAAGCTCAGCGATGCGGCAGCCATAGACTTCCCGAGCGACTTCACAACCCGCCGAAAAAGCCTTCAGCGGATCGCCGCAGAAGCACGCATGGAGACTGCCATCCCCAGCCTGCACGGTATTGAAGATAAAGCGCAGACCTGCACGCAGCCCAACCTCGTTGATCTCCCTGCGCACAGGATTGTCCTCCACCCCCATGATATCCTTGCCAAGCACCCCTTTGGCGCTCAGCCAGTGGGTTTGTCCAGTAGTAACCTCACCACACACGCCTGGCTGGACTATTTTGGCTCCTCCGGAAAAACCTGCCACCCGATGGGGAACTATATGTCCCACCCCGATAACATAATCCGCTTCAAGCATAAGTGAATTGATAGAAATCCAGGTCCCCTTCGCGGTAACCCCGACATGAGTCAGACAAGCTTCGTCATGCGCGACATGATCGAGAACCTTCACCCGTGTAAGCACCGCCTGTCCGTATTTTCTCAGCTTTTCAGCAGGAGTCATCGCTCTATGGGTTCCGGAGGCCACCAGGACCTTGATATTCTCAACCGCGATACCTCCGGCTACAAGCTCATCGATGAGCACTGGTAGGATAAGATGCGCAGGAGTCAACCGGGTGTAGTCGTCAGCCAGAATCAGGATGTTTTTACAACCAACGACCTCCTCCCGCAACCGTTTGGTTCCCAAAGGATGCTCCAGACATTCGGCGATAAGCTCCTGTTCGGTCATCTGGGTCTTCGGAACTTCATTTGGCTCTATGATGCACAGCCCGCAATCCTCAGGGACATCCAACGCTTCAATCCCCTCATAGGCGAATTCCATATGAAATCCCATACAACACCACCTTTTTCTCGTATCGGATAATGATCGGATAATGATCGGATAATGAAAGGTATCACCGCTTAAAATTACCGATTCTGGTTCCGAGCCCGATTCCGATCTCTGATTTTGTTCACCACCGGAAGAAGCAATGCGAAGGCAAGGATCCCGATGAGAACCAGCGAGAGGGGCCGGGCGAAGAAACTTCCTATTGAGAATCGTCCTGCGATCATTCCCCGCCTAAAGCTGAGGTCAGCCATGGATCCTAGGATGATGCCAAGCGCCATAGGGGCTCCAGGGATCTTCAACTTGCGCATCACCATTCCGAAGAGTCCGAAAATCAGCATGACCACCACATCGAACTTCCGCAAGCTGATAGTATACGACCCGACCACGCAAAGCACCACCACCAGCGGCATGATGATTCCCATAGGCGCTTTCAGAATCTTCGCTATCACCGAAGTCAACACCACACCTTGCAGCCACATCACGATATTCACTAGTAAGAGCGTACCAGCAATGAAATATACAAAACTCGGATTTTCAAAGAAGAAAGTCGGGCCGGGTCGGAAGCCATGCATCTGCATGCCACCTAGGATGATCGCAGACACTGCGCAACCAGGAATACCTAAGGTGAGCAAGGGAATGAAGACTCCGCTGGTCGCCGCATTGTTGGCGGTCTCAGAAGCGATGATGCCCTCATAACTGCCTTTACCATACTCCTCTGGATGTTTGCTTCCCCGCTTAGCGGTCCCATAAGCTACCCACGAGGCGATATCAGGTCCAACTCCAGGAAGTGCTCCGATAAAAGTCCCGATCAAACCTGCTTGAATCGCAGCACGTGGATATTTTACCAACATTTTGAAGCTGGCACCAATCATCGCCGGCAAGGACTCTTTTTTCTTTAGCTCCATCACCTCGTGGCTCTTGGGGTTCTTGATAGCATCGAAAGCCTCCGCCATGCCGAAAAGTCCGATCATCGCAGGGACTAGGTTGATGCCACCCATCATCTGGGAATAGCCAAAAATCATCCGTGGATAACCGTGGATGGGATCTATACCAATACACGATATCAACATTCCGATGAATCCAGCGATAATTCCCTTGTAGTTGGGGGCATCGCCAGTGGTGATCGAAGCGGAGATCAGCACACCCATCATCGCCAGCCAGAAATACTCCCAATAGCCAAATTTCAAGGCGAATCGGGCGATCAACGGAGTGGCGACTGCAAGAATAACCAGACCGAACAATCCCCCAAGTGCGGAAAAGGTCGTTACCACAACGCCTGCCCGGCCACCCTCGCCCTTCAAGGTTAGAGGGAAACCATCAATAGCGGTCGCGGCTGAGGAAGGCGTCCCCGGTACATTCAAAAGAATCGCGGAACGCGAGCCACCGTAGATGCCGCCTAGGTATACCGCGATGAGCACCACGATCGCATTCGCCGCGCTCAGTCCATAGGTGAGGGATATCAGGATGGACACCGCCATGGTGGCGGTAAGTCCTGGCAAGGCGCCTACCACAATCCCTAGGAATGTCCCCATGCAAAGATATAAAAAAGTGACCGGAGAAAACAATGATAGCAAATTTACAATTTCATTACCCATTTCACATCCCTCTCTTTAGCGTGGCATCGGTAGATACAATACATAGTTGAACACGAGATACACGAACAACGTGGCCGATGCGCTGACGACCAGTGGGATGACCCAGCCTTTTCTCGTGAATAGCATGATGGTGATGAAAAGATAGACAAGAGTCGCTATTGGAAACGTGATCAGGGGCATAAGCACCATGATGTACAGTATTGTCAGTGCGATGATGATCGCCAGGCGTTTGATTTCCTCACGCTTCAACGCTTTCGTAGAAGTGTCCACAGAAGCGGATTTCTCCGCCTCCGGGACTTTTGATTTTCGCATTTGACCGACAATCGTGGTTATCAGCCAATAGAGGCTCAATACAAACAACAAGCTGGCCAAGATCGCGGGAAAAGACCCAGGCCCATCCCAAAATTGCTGTGGGAATGGCATGCGGAGGGCATCGTAGAAGAGAAACGCGAATCCCGACAAACACAGTACGGACACGACTATCTCAAATGCAAACATGTTGACTCCTATTTACTTGACTCTCTGGATTCCAAGAGTCGCGGGATCGGTCGGGGTGAACCCCAGATCATACATTAGATACGCATTCACTGAAGTGCTCAATTTGGCGAATGCATCAGCATCGGCGCCAATCTTTCCCATGAACATGAATGAACTCTGCTTGCAGAACTCGATGAAATCGGGTTGATGGATGGCAACATCGTACGCGTTGATCAACTTTGCCAGAACGTCCGCGGGAACTCCCTTCGGAACAGCCATGCCAACCCAACCACCAAACGGCTCGAACGTCTTAAGTGCAGGATACACGCTTCCGAATGTAGGAACAACAGTTCCATTGGGAAGGGTGACGGGTTCGACGCCCCAGTAAGCCAAAGCACGTAATTCACCACCCTTGATCAATTCTATCGCTTCTGCGAATCCACAAGCGGCAAAATCAACTTCTTTCTTCATGGCTGAGACTGCGGCAGTATAGCCACCGCCGGAAGGAACGAACTGTGGGAGGGTGAGTTTGAGCTGGTCTGCGAACAAGCCGATCGCACGGGTCCATGCACAACCGCTCGCGGCTACCGCAGCAGTGAGTTTGGTGGTCTTCATCACGGCGACCAGATCCTGGATCGTCTTGATTTTTGAATCCGGATGCACTACGAATACCGAAGGAACCGCTGCGGCGATACCGAGGAACGCCCAATCGTCACTGGTCAGCTTGGACTGCCCCATGATGGCGATACTGGTGATGTCGGTAGGCTGTGCGAGCAAGGTATGGCCATCGTGCGCCTGATCCATGACATACTGATTGCCGATAGCAGTAGCACCACCTGCCATGTTCTGCACGGCGATAGGTTTGCCAAGAATTTCTTCCATCTTGGGTTGAGCCTTGCGGGCCAATAGGTCTGTCGCCCCACCTGGATTGAACGGAACAATCATCACCAGTGGGCGGACGGGGAACGCCTTAGCTTCCGCCGCGCCTTGCGCGAATACACCCAAGGTCACACAAGCGAGAATGATCAAAGCCAACAACACTCTCTTCTTCATAAAAACCTTCCTTTTCTCTCTATTTCAAGCATACGCCTGATTGCAAATTCATTTTCCCGCCAGTAATCCTGCCATCTTGCCAATAATAGTCAGCTCCATGTGGCGTAACGTCTCATGGGTATAGGCGGCTACATGCGGAGTACAGACCACGGACTCGCATGCGAGCAGTGGTTTGACCGTCTCTTTCGATTCAAATACATCCAATCCGGCTCCGGCGAGCCGACCCTCTGCGATAGCCCGAGCCAAGGCTGGTTCATCCACAATTCCACCGCGCGAGGTGTTGATCAGAATCGACCCTTGCCTCATCTGCGCGAATCGTTCGGCATTGAACATATGGCGGTTCGCTTCGGTCAACGGAATGTGGATGCTCACGATGTCGGATTCTTTTAGGAGCGACTCCAGATCCACCGGCTGGATTCCCTCGGCGGTAAAAGGAAACATATCGAATCCAAGGCATTTCATATTGAAGGCTTGGGCGATTTTGGCAACTTTGACACCGATCGACCCCACCCCCACGATTCCCAGAGTCTTCCCGAGAATGGAATGGGAGCAGATCTGGGTGAAAGTACCTTGCTTGCACTCTTGGTTCAGCGTACAGATCTGCCGGGAGACGGACAGCATCAATCCAATCGCCAACTCAGCGACGGCATCACTGTTGATCCCAGGCAGGTTCGCGACCACCACACCCTTCTGTTGAGCATATTCACGGTTGAAGTTATCCAGCCCCACGCCGAATTTCATAGCGACTTCCAAATCCACGCAGGCATCGAAAAACGCTTTGTCGGCCTTTTCAACACCGACAATCACACCCTTGACCTCTTTAGGATTAGACATAAGCTGATCCCGTGTGCAATACCATACATCCAAGCCATGCGAGGCGAATTCTGCGGCATACGTGCGTGCCCTGTCCCCCAAACCATAGCCAAACGCAGTAGTTATCACCGCTACTTTTTTCATCGTGCTTCCCCCTGACCTTTGATGAGTATCTTTATGCTTGATTCCGGATGTTTCTCAGCGAGGGCGAAACCTTCCAACGCAGCATCCAAATGATAGGTATGGGTGATGATCCGCCGGACAAGTTCAGAATCGAGAGTCTTCAAATATTCCAAGGCCTCTATGAAGTCAGCGCGTGTCGTCATGCGCGTACCCGACACCCTAAGTTCTTTCTTGAGAATGGTAAGCAGGGAAAAACCAGTGTTCGCATCGGACAAACCCACCACTATCACTTCACCGCCACGGGCAACCACTCGTTCTGCGAATCGGGCGGTATGGGAATTGCTCACCGCATCGAACACCACATCCGCAAAGGAATCGATCGCGATTTCCAGCGGATGGAGGACTTGGTCCGCGCCGAGCGCTGCCGCAACCTCACGACGGTTCTCCAGCATCTCCACAACCTGGACAGTTTTGAATAGCGGTCTGAGGTAGAGCAGCAAAGCCAAACCGATAGGTCCTGCGCCGATAATGACCACCTTGTCCCGTTTATCACCCAACATGCGCGAGGCCGCATGCACCGCTATACTCATAGGCTCGCCGAATGCTGCCACATCAAGAGCGAGACCCGTTGGAACCCGATGAGCCATATCGATACCACACAGGCAATACTCAGCGAAACCTCCGTCGCAATGAACTCCTAGCACCCTCAGGTTCTCACAGATATTCTCTTTACCGCTTGTGCATTGAACACACGAACCGCAACGAAAGCTTGGATCGATCACCACCGCGTCGCCTATCGCAAGGTCCGAATCACCGCAAATTTCGACGATATTTCCTACAATCTCATGCCCCATCACGCAAGGAAACGTAAGCGAAGGCTGCAACCCATGGTATGCATGCAGGTCTGATCCGCAGATTCCACAATACGCAACACGCACAAGCATCTCCCCTACGGCCGGCTTTGGTATCGCCCGCAGCTCTTCGTGGAGGTCTCCTTTCCCTTTCAGAACAAGTGCTCTCATTTCATTGGTCACAGACACAGTCTCATCTCCCTATCGATCAATTTTTCCGATACCCTGTTCTCACTTTTGTGAAATCACTGAAATGCTTTGTTGTAAGGTTATCTTACAAGTAATGCCGTAAAAAATCGGTACGCTCAGTCCTTTTCAACTACGAGCGATTCCAGCTAGCCAGCAGTAGATCAGTCTCGCGATGGGTGGGCATTTTCTCAAGCGGACCCGTCCCAGTGCATGTATGGGCGGCATTGGCGGTGGCGAAATAGGCTGCTTCCTTCACGGATTTCCCTTCCAATAGGGAGACGATGAAGCCAGCATCGAAACTATCACCAGCTCCAACCGTATCCTGCACCACTACCGGACAAGCGGGAATCACAAAGGTCTCCGCTTTTGTCATGACCGTGGCTCCTTTAGGACCTTGTTTCAGGATGATGATGCCAGACTCCGGAAAGCGTTCCCACAACGACCGAGGATCGTCAACCCATCCAAGAGTGAGCATCTCATCATCGGTGATCTCCAGAATATCAACACCGGCTCCAAGTACCGAAGTGATTGTATCGGAAGCGACCTGAGCGCTTTTCCACTGGAGGATACGATAGTTGATATCGAACGAAACCATTTTATTATATTCACGCGCTAGCTTCACCAAGCGTTTTCCAGCGGCCACCGCGCTCTCGCTCATACCGAGACTGATACCTGTGAGATGCACAATCGCGCAATCCTGGACCATCGCCTCGGTGATATCGGTTTCCTGAATCGCAGAAGCGGCGGAATCCTTGCGATAGTAGGTGAGCACGTGCTTGCGCCCTTCGAACGATACAAAGTAGAGCCCGGTGCGTCGGTCATCGTCGATGCTCACCAAGGAGGTGTCCACACCATTACGCTGCCAAAGCTCGATGAAACCCCGACCGAATGGATCGTTGCCCACCCGGGTGAGGAAACGGGAGGTGCGCCCCAATCGGGCGATGCCGATAGCTAAGTTGGAGGTGTCTCCACCCCAGGTCTTCACAATCGGAACATCCTCTGCCATTGACGCTCCATGTGGTGGATAGAAGCCCACCAGCGGTTCACCAAACGAAAGCACATCAATCACCACCAACCTCCCAAGGTCGATATTTTTTCACTGTCTGTACGGTATCACGTGAATTGGCATACGTCAATAAAAAATTTTTTTTATTTTTACCGTTTTAATATTGCTTTTCCATAAAATCAGCCCTATACTGTGAAAAAATTTTATCGGAGGTTGGCATGGAGAAAAAGAAATTCACGGGAATCATACCGCCCGTCCTTACCTGTTTTGATAAGCAAGGGAACATCGATGAAGCAGCGCAACGTGAGATTGTCCGCTTCTTATCCAAGAGTGTCCAGGGTTTCTACCCATGCGGCACCTACGGCAGCGGTCCAATGATGAGTCTCGAGGAACGAAAGCGGGTCGCAGAGATTGTGATTGAGGAAAAAGGTCCAGCCTACGTCATCGTCCATGTGGGCGCCGCAAGCACCCGCGATACCATCGACCTTGCCAAACATGCCCAGGAAGCCGGTGCCGACGGTGTGGGAGCCATTCCACCCTACTACTTTTCCTATAGCCAGGAGCAACTGATCGACCACTACCGCAAGCTGATCAAGGCTGTGGACATCCCCGTGTTCCTGTACAACAATCCCGAACTGTCCCGCAACCCCATCACGCCTAAATCGTTGAAGATTCTGGCCGATGAAGGTCTTGCCGGTGTGAAGGATTCCGCTTTCGATCTGGTCAATTTCTACAACTACCTACTGGCAGTGAAGAATCCCGGATTCAATTTCATCGTCGGAACCGAAGCCATCGCAGCTGGAGCCCTTGATGCCGGAGCGAGCGCGGTCATCGCCGGACTAGCCAACTGTTTCCCCGAATTCATGCAGGATTTCTACCAGACGTGGCTGAAAGGTGATTCCAAGGTCACCGCGGCGAAACAGCTGGAAGTGATGCGCGCACGCAATATCCTCAAGATGGGACCGACTCTCACCATGATTTACTCAATCCTGCGCATGCGCGGCCTGAATCCTGGCTATCCGAGAGCACCTTATTGCGACATCTCCGCCGATCTTTATGCTATAATAGAGAAAGAATATCGAGCGATGGGATTGCTTTGATGCTTTCCCTCAAGGGAAAACAGCGTTATGGGAATGTTGACAGAGATACAGCACAAGCTTGATGAGTTGCCGCCGATCCAAAAAAAGATCGCTGAATACATAATCCAGAATCCGAAAGAGGTGGTCAGGATGTCGATCTCCCACCTCGCTCGGCAAAGCGGTGCCAAAAGCGAAGCCTCCATTGTGAAGTTCTACCGTAGCCTGGGCTTTTCCGGCTACCACGACTTCAAGGTCACCCTTGCGACCGAGATCGCCGGTAGGGATTTCCACAATCCCGATGCTGACAGCAAGATCTCGGTTGACGAGGACATTCCTTCCATCAGACGGAAAATCTTCCATTCGTGCATGCAAGTGCTGGAGATGAACAACAACAGCATCGACGATGAGGTCCTCGAAGAGACCGTCAAGCTTCTGCATCACGCGACCCGCATCATCATCCTCGGCTACGGTACTTCCGCGGTCGCGGCCTACGACCTGTACATCAAGCTTTCACGTCTTGGACTCGATTGCCATTATTCACTTGACGCCCATGCCAACGCGCTTATCTTATCCGAGCCTCGGGAAGGGGACGTGGTATTCGCCATCTCCTTCTCCGGTGAATCGAAAGATGTGGTTTTCCAAGCAAGGCATGTCAAGGGGCTGGTTCCCATCATCGCCCTCACTGGCGAAGCCGGATCCCCTCTCGCCCAGGTGGCAGACCTCTGCATCTCGATCCAGTCGTTCGAAACCACATTCCACACCGACGCGATGGTCTCAAGGATCGTGCAGATTGCAGTGATGGATGTGCTATTTACTTCCCTAGCAGTTCGCGGCGGCGAAAGATCGCTCAACCGCCTGACACGGTCGAGGCAGGGCCTATCCTTTATAAAATTCTAAAAGACAGAAGTTTTTAAAATCGATACAAATGACATCTGATCGCTGTATCGATGAGTATCACCTCCGGTCTTTTTGAACATATTGCAGAAGTCTGTGTTAAGCTGAATTTACTTAATTTTTTCTATCGTTTACTTTTATCAAATTTTTGTCTTATGCATGTCTTATTTTCCACACTCCGTACTTCTTGCATCTGACAGATAGATTTATTAAATTAAAAGCTAAAAATTTATACGGTTACGTTCGGAAAAGTTCATGCAATCGAGCCTAGTCGTAATTTTTTTGCACATAGGGGTATTTTAATGACTCCTCAAACATATTTGAAAATTCTGTAAAGATAGAAGCTTCATCCTCCCACACAGGTGCCGGAAGCTCGTAGCTCTCTTTTTACTCACTTCGCCACATAATCACATGTTCTCTCTTCGCACCCATGAAACCAACTCGCACTGAGATCACGTGACCGAAAACCACCTCAGTCAGTCAGCACGTATATGCATATGCAAAAGGGATGAAGTTCGTTCAAGCGATACAAATGTCACTAGCACCGCCATTTATGGACCGACCATACGGTCATTCCAAAGCTATAACTGAAGTAGATATCCAGATAATTTCATTTTAAATATTACATTACAAATAGTTACGTCAATTTGCACATGATCAATCCCTCTACTGGGCCAATAATACTTCCTGCATCTGACATAGTGTGCCTACCCACAATCAGGTGTTGGACAGGCAAGAGACGAACCAACCTTTGCATTGAACCCATTTTATAGGTAATTTTTTTGTATTTTAGGGTAATTTTATGAAACCTGCAACAATTCTTGATTTTTAACCTAGAGCATAATAATACCATTCTTAAGATTCAATCCACTTGAGGATGAGAAGATAAACTTCTATCATGAAAGGTCAGAAGCACTACAAATGTCATCTGATCAGAGTCTATGCAGAACAATGATATATCAGTCACAAGTTATAACCGAAGTACTCGGGCATGCAATACTATTTTATTTCTTTATAGTTATATTTTTAATATATCTCCAATGAAAAGCAGTCCGCAGATATTACCAATCTGCTTACCACATCTGACAGACTCCACAGTGCTTCAGCCTTCGGAATCCTCTATTCATCGTGCTCTGGTGTCATAGGAAAATTCCATGTAAAAGGAAAATTTTGACCTATAAGGGTACATACGGAAACTTATTGCATTTTATCCTCTCGACTCGTCTACTTCTTACGCCATTGTCCCGGTGTCATTTGCTCTTGCCTCATGAACAACACGTACATCCGTTGAGCGCTTGGAAAACCGCATTCGCTTGCAATAGCCTCCATGGTAAGAGTCGAATCCTTCAACAACCGTCGCGCACGTTGCATCCGCTCTTCGATAATCTCATCCAGTATCGTTTTTCCACGCGCTTGCTTAAAACGAATTTCCAGTGTCCTTCGGGACACATCGGAAGCAGCCACCACCTCTTGAACGGAAATTCTGGATGAAGAGCTCTGACGGATGAAACGCACAGCCGCCGCTACCACAGGGTCGTTTTCCAGTATCATGGCGGTGCTCTCCCGTTCGACAATATCACGGGGAGCGACTTTCACCACCATAGCGGTGGGAGGACCTCCATGCGGACCGAGCACCATATCGACCAGTTCCGCCGCCCGATACCCGATAGCATCACAATCCAACCGCACGCTTGAAAGACTTGGTGTGGACAGCTCACACAGCAGGTCTTCATCATCCACCCCTAAAAGAGTGACATTGCGTGGAATCTCCAATTGCGCCAGACGGCAATGGGCAGCGACCTTTACTCCCGTGATGTCATTGCAGCAGAAAAGCGCCACTGGACGTGGCAACGACTTCAACCAATCGATCAACGCGGGGGCATCCTCCCGTTCATTCCACCAGGGAAGGCTCCGGTCGAACGTCCGCAGCCGCTCCACCGGAACCCCAACCGCCTCCGCGAATCCAAGCAGGCGCTGCCGTGACCAAAACACCCGCTCAACCCCACAGAACGCATAACGGGTAGAGCCAAGCCGCCTCAAGTATTCTCCTGCCCGACGACCGGTCTGGAAATCATCATTCTGCACACGATGGAACACCGGCCTCACATGCGCACCCGCGATATCCACCACAGGAATATGGAGCGCCGCCATGCGGTCGGCCTCATCATCGCTCTCAATGCGCGCGATCAAGGCATCCACCTTGTCCCTTCCACTGAACTGAAGGGGGCGCAGAGCGCTTCCCGAACCATGCAAGGTCCAGTCACTTCTGCTCTTGGCATAGCGGATGATACCCTTGGCCACCGAACTATCGAAGGAGTCATGGAACCGCAGGGAGATACCAATATGTTTCATATGATGAGCATAGCAGAGGAATTTGCGCAAAACAAGATACGTATGACGTATTTCACGTATTGTTGAAATCCACGGAATCGGTATGATATGGATACAGGCATCCAGTCCGATGCCCGAGGAGGCCTTATGGACAAGAACACCCCTACGCTAACCGTCCCCGGAACGGGAGCCAAGATACCTGCGATCGGGCTTGGCACCTTTGGCAGCGATAGTGTCGATGCCCAGGCAGTGGCGAATGCGGTCCGCTATGCTCTTTCCATTGGGTACCGCCACATAGATTGCGCCGCGGTGTACCAAAATGAAAAGGAAATCGGAGCCGTGCTCAAGGAAGCAATGGACGCAGGCACTGTGGCCCGTGACCAATTATGGATCACCAGCAAGCTTTGGAACGACATGCATGGTGAAGCAGATATCATCCCAGCCTTCATGCGTTCGCTAGAAGACTTGAAACTTGATTATCTAGACCTCTATCTCATCCACTGGCCGTTCCCCAACTACCATCCCCCAAAGTGCGATGTCAGCAGCCGAAGCCCCAACGCCCGCCCCTATATCCATGCGGATTTCATGAAAGTCTGGCGAAAGCTGGAATCGTTGGTGGACGCCGGCCTGGTCCGCCATATCGGCACCTCGAATATGACCATCCCAAAACTCAAGCTGGTCCTCAGGGATGCCCGCATCAAACCCGCCTTCAACGAAATGGAGCTCCATCCCCACTTCCAGCAACCCTCCTTCGTGCGTTTCGTGCAGGATTCCGGCATCATTCCCATCGGATACTCACCCCTTGGCTCGCCTGGCCGCCCCGAACGGGACAAAACCACGGAAGACACCGTGGATATGGAAGATCCCGTGCTGGTCGGCATCGCGAGGAAACATGGGGTCCACCCTGCCGCGATCTGTCTGAAATGGGCCGTGGCCAATGGACACATCCCCATTCCCTTCTCAGCCTCCAACCGAAATATCCTTGCGAACCTTGAGGCAGTCTGCTACGACCCGCTGCTCCCCGAGGAAAAACGCCTGTTGGATGGAATCGACCGCAACTGCCGGCTTATCAAAGGCCAGGTGTTCCTCTGGCAAGGAGCGAAAGATTGGCATGACCTGTGGGACGAGAACGGAACCATCACCACCTGAACAAGATCCAGCTATATATTGATAGGAGGTCAATCATGATTGAAAAGACAATGCAGGGGGCGCTGCTTCCTGGCGATAGCACCGTGAAGTTCAAGGAGTTCCCCGTGCCCACCCCGGGACACGGCCAGGTGCTGGTGCGCACCAAGAGTTCCACCATCTGCGGGTCCGACATCCGCGCCATCTACCGCGAGCACCTTGGCAAGGGGCCTGAGGGCTACCAGAACGTGATCGCGGGCCACGAGCCCTGCGGCCAGATAGTCGCGACCGGTCCTGGTTGCCGGCGCTTCAAAGAAAACGACCGCGTCATCGTCTACCACATCAGCGGCTGCGGCGTATGCCACGACTGCCGCATGGGCTACATGATCAGCTGCTCCAGCGAGTACCGCGCAGCCTACGGCTGGCAGCGTGACGGTGGCATGGCCCCTTACATCCTCGCGGATGAGAAGGACCTTGTGGCCCTGCCCGACAGCCTCACCTATACCGACGGTGCCCAGGTGGCCTGTGGTTTCGGCACTGTGTACGAAGCCCTGCAGAAGATCGGCATCAGCGGCAACGACGCGGTGCTGGTGGTGGGCCTCGGTCCCGTGGGACTGGCCACCCTCATGCTCGCCAAGGCCATGGGAGCCAGCCTCCTCATCGGTGTGGAGTTCCAGCAGGAGCGCATAGACTTAGCCAAGAAGCTCGGCCTGGCCAACCATGTGCTGGCCCCCGGCGAAGGTGCGCTCAAGAAGATCAAGGAACTTACCGGTGGCAAGGGAGTGGAGAAAGCCATCGACTGCAGTGCCAACGCCGACGGACGTGCCCTGGCTATCCGCGCCACACGCCAGTGGGGCAAGATCGCCATGGTGGGCGAAGGCGGCACGGTCAGCTTCAACCCCAGCCCGGACATCATCCATGACCAAAAGACCATCTACGGCTCCTGGGTCACCAGCATCTGGCTGATGGAGGACCTGGTGGAGCGTCTGGTGCGCTGGAACCTGCACCCCGAGATCCTCGTCACCCACCGCTTCCCGCTGGATAAGGCCGACGAAGCCTACCGCCTGATGGCCAGCGGCGCCTGCGGCAAGGTCGCCGTCTGCTTCGATGAAGAGCTGAAATAGCAAGGTAAAACGTAGCTAAGTAATTGCTGTGGTTTGAGTTCCTGGGAGAGCTCCGAAAAAA
>DIXI01000012.1 GCA_002428625.1 Sphaerochaeta sp. UBA6084 | reverse complement strand
TTTTTGGTTTGTCCTCGCCATAGCCATGCGCATGCACCCACTTGTAGAAGGTGCTTCCCGATATCCCCACCGCATCCGCATAGGAGTGAAAGGATCCTGTTCCCTTCTCCCTCGCGGTCTGCGCTTGCTCAAGATGGGCCAGCTTCTCTTTTTCGGTATAGATGGTATAGTGCATGTACTGCTCCTCCGTCCGTGAATGGAATTTACATTCAATCTAGTGCCGGAGGCGTTGTTTTGTAATCTCGATTTATAGTCCGCTTACCCAGAAACTGGCCGCCGCTATGGGTGCCCCAGATAAAATCCTCGAGTTGATCTATATCGGGCAATCGCAAAGATTCGCATTTGAAAGAAACCGATACAACAACCTCGCATTTGGCTGGGAGGCACAAGTACGCGCGGGACTTGCAGTAGATATAAACACCTCGACAGACTTTGGGTTCAATGTGCAGGCAATCGGCGAGTTCGCTGGCTTCTTGATGGAAAACCTACTGCATTACAATCTAAATGGCCAGGTTGCATTCGGATACGATTCGGATGCTTTAAATAAGATTGGTTTATCCATTGGAGTGCTAGGCAAGGCCACCTATCTTCCCGATGATCCCCAATGGTGGGCGACCGGAAGCGCGGAAGTGACTTTCAATACAAGAGCGAATCCTATACTTGATATCGAGATTCTTGGGACAGGATTTTATCAGCTTGAACCCAATCTCACCCTGTATGCTGGTGTTGGCATTACCAGCCTGTTCACCGACTATACCATCAGAGCTGGCGGAAACTACCGGGTCTGGTAAACTTCCTCTATAAGAGTATCCTGAAACCGCCGTTTTTCAGGCGCTGAGGATTTGGTTCCTAGGAACCAAATCCTCAGCCTAAAAAGAAAACCGCATCCCAAGCCCTAAAAATGCAGTGTTTACAGTATTTCTGTGTATTTTGGGTTTTCAGTTCCGGGAACCTAATCCACATTGGATGGCGGTTTTATTTTAACCTTCATATTGATATTTTTCGATAACATTGATAGTATTCTATATTAGGAGGATTGTGATGTCCGATTCCTACAAAAACCATCTGGCGATGCTGAAAGCCCTCTCCGATGAAACGCGTCTTAAAATAATCGAAAGGCTCTCTTGCGGCACCTTATGCGCATGCGAGATCCTGGAACCTTTCCAAATCACCCAACCTACCCTCAGCTACCACATGAAGCAACTTGCCACCTGCCAGCTCGTCCGGGCAGAGAGAATCGGTGCCTGGATGTATTACACCCTCGAGACCGAACGTTATCAACAATTGTTGGATTTCATGGCACACCTTGTCATCCCCAATCCAGAATCCATCCGTGTCCCCACCACAACCTGTTGCGTAGGAAATACCCAGGAGGCGAAATGATGCCCGAACACAAGATAGATTCTCCCGATATTGGTTTTTTTGAACGGTACCTCTCGCTATGGGTATTGCTGTGCATGACAGCCGGAGTCCTCATCGGCGTATTCCTCCCAGAAGTGCCTGCTTTCCTCAGCCGCTTCGAATATGCCAGCGTTTCCATCCCGGTCGCAATTCTCATCTGGCTGATGATCTATCCCATGATGCTTAAAATTGATTTCAACAGCATCAAGCGCGTTGGTCAGAATCCCCGCGGCCTCATAGTCACCTGGGTGACCAACTGGTTGGTGAAACCGTTCACGATGTATGCTCTGGCGGCGTTATTCTTTTTCGTGGTGTTTAAAAAACTAATCCCACGCGAGCTGGCGACCGAATATCTCGCTGGCGCGGTCCTGCTGGGAGCAGCCCCTTGCACCGCAATGGTGTTTGTATGGAGCCATCTCACCAAGGGGAATCCAGCTTACACCCTCGTGCAGGTCGCAACCAATGACCTCATAATACTTGTAGCCTTTGTCCCGATAGTCGGACTGCTTCTTGGCATCAGCGGAATAGCCATCCCCTGGGCAACCCTGTTCATCTCGGTGGTATTGTTCGTGGTCATTCCATTAAGCGCTGGATGGATCACCCGTTCCATTATTGTCAAACATCGGGGACTTTCCTATCTTGAGAAAAATTTCATCCCGCGGTTCAACAATGTCACGGTTTCAGGACTCCTGCTTACCTTGGTGATCATCTTCTCCTTCCAAGGCCAGACAATCGTGGACAATCCCCTCAACATCGTGCTCATTGCGATTCCATTGATCCTGCAGACATTCCTCATTTTCTTCATAGCCTATCTATGGGCGCGCGCCTGGCGGCTCCCTCACGATATCGCCGCCCCTGCTGGCATGATCGGTGCGTCAAATTTCTTTGAACTGGCGGTAGCAGTGGCTGTTTCGGTATTTGGGCTTGAATCAGGAGCCACGGTGGCTACCGTTGTAGGTGTACTGGTGGAGGTTCCCGTCATGCTCACGTTGGTGAAAATTGCAAACAAAACCAATGCATGGTTTCCAAAGGAGCAACGCAATGACTGAACATCATGAACAGATTGAACACAATGAGGCCTTAAGAGACCACATCAGATACAATTATGCCCAAGTAGCCCGAAGCGCTGGTCAAGGAGGTTGTTGCTCAGGCGGATGCAGTTGCTCAAGCGGCGCCCAGGAAGCCCAGGAAGTTCGGAAAATCGCTTTGGATATCGGTTATCAGCAGGAAGACCTCACGGAAGTCCCCATTGAAGCAAACTTAGGGCTTGGGTGCGGCAACCCGCTAGCTCTTGCAGCCTTGAAACCTGGCGAAACCGTGCTGGACTTGGGAAGTGGTGGCGGATTCGATTGTTTTCTTGCCCGAAAGCGTGTGGGAGCGACCGGAAAAGTGATCGGTGTGGACATGACCCCCGAGATGCTCAAACTAGCACGGAGCAACGTGGCGGCGACTGGCTACACCAATGTGGAGTTTAGACTCGGCGAGATAGAGCATCTCCCTGTGGCCGACTCGTCAGTGGATGTCATCATCTCCAACTGCGTGGTGAATCTATCGCTGGACAAGCAGCAGGTCTTTTACGAAGCCTATCGGGTACTGTGCGCTGGTGGCCGTCTATCGATCTCGGATATCGTCGCCACCGCGCAGCTGCCAGCTGATATCAAGCATGACCTAAAAATGCTGGCCGGTTGCGTTGCCGGTGCCGAGCATGTGGATGCAATCCGGCAGATGCTTGAGACTGCGGGATTCCAGGATATCAAGCTAGTCCCAAAAGACACAAGCCGGCAAATCCTGAACTCCTGGGCTCCTGGAAGAAACCTTGAGGATTTCGTTGCATCTTTCACTATTGAAGCTAAAAAAATATGAAATCCCGTAGATTTTTAAAACCCGAATAGAAAAAGCATCCCCACAGCTGTCAGACCCACGGAGACCGCGGTGAAGAATCCGAGCGCTAGTGGACGAAAACCCAGCCCGCGGAATACGGATACCGCGGTTCCCAACCCCACGCCCGCCAAAGCCATGGTAATGCAAAAGGAAGATACTTCCAAACCAAAATCGATCAGAGCCTTCCATTGAGCGCTTTCGAAGGTCCAAACTTCCAATGCTTCCACTATAAACAACTGGTCGCCAACCGACCGGAGCACGGACATCATCACAAACCACACGATGAAAAACGGGATCATCGTGGCCAGTGGTATTTTTTTCCGGACAGGATCCACAGCTTGCGCCTCGGTGCGCCGCACCCGCATGGACCAGATGGTCACACCGGGTATCACCACCACCATGAGCGTGTTGCGCATGAGTTTTGCCACTGTCGCGATCTTCGCCACCGCGGGATCGGAGAAATAATCCTGATAGAGGAATGCTGCTCCCGCCACTTGAGAAGTATCGTGGATAGCTGTGCCGAAGAACATCCCAGCCGCATAAGAATCCCCCGAAAAGAGAAACCAGGCAAGCACAGGGTACAGCAAGGTCGCCAACAGCCCGAACAAGGTGATGGTAGCGATAGCATAGGCTGTATGCTCTTTTTTTGCCCCAAGGCTCTCGGATGTAGCCACAATCGCGCTTACTCCACAGATTGAGGTGCCAACGCTGATCAGGCTGACAAGCTCGCCGGGAAGTTTCAACCAACGGTTTAGCAGATGTGGAAGCACAAGGCCGACCACGACACAGGCGAGCACCACGGGCAGTCCAGTGCGGATGACCGAAAGCATCTCCACAAGGCTGAGGCGGAGACCCAGCAGCACGATTCCCACCCGGAGAATGCGCTTCACGCTGAATTTTACACCTGATTCCATAACCTTGGGTAGCTGAACCAGGTTGCGCAGCAGCAAACCCACCAGCATGGCCACCATCACCGCTGAGATAGGACTCTTCGCGAATCCAAGCAGATCCTTGCCGATAAAATCAGCCAGCCACATGCTTGCCACCGCGATCAGCGTCACCAGCGCCAGGCCAGGAGCATTTTTTTTCAACCAGTCAATTACAACAAGACGCATAGAACGCTCCTAAGGTAGATATTTTTCCGTAAGAATAATGTCAATCATGGATGTTTACTTTAATTTTCTTTTTAACCAATACACTGAGTATACTAGGACTCAGAATGAGGAGAATGGTCAATACTAGGAGAACTGCGCTTACCGGTCGTTCTAAGAAAGTAAGTACATTTCCTCCTCCGATAATCAATGAACGCCTAAGGTTGTCCTCGACAATCGGACCAAGGATAAATCCTAGGATCATCGGAGCGATTGGAATTCCTGCCCGACGCATCAGCAAACCTATAAAACCAAAAACAACAGCGACAAAAACATCGAACATACTTGTTCGTACTGCATAGGTTCCGATAAAACAAAAAACAGTGACGATTGGCAGAAGAATTTTTTGAGGAGTATCTAAAATTTTCGCAAACCATTTCGCTCCAAAAAGCCCTATGATAAAAAATAGAACATTACCCAACATGAACAATATGAAAATACCTGAAATAATATCTGGATTGGAGATGAACATCGCCGGTCCGGGTCGCAATCCATGCAACATGAATGCTCCTATCAATATCGCAGTGACTGCGTCTCCTGGAATCCCCAGCGCGATCATAGGAACAATCGCTGCTCCTGTAGCTGCATTATTCGCAGTCTCGGCTGCGGAAAGCCCTTCGGCTATTCCAGTGCCTAGGAGATCCCTTCGTTTTCCAACGCGTTTCTCCAGACCATAGGCAGTCACCGAAGCGATTGTCGGACCTGATGCAGGGATTATACCGACAAACAATCCGACAATTATCGATCGGATGGTTGTTGGAATCGTTTTGATCAAATCCTTCAGATTAGGTAGTGTCAAACCAATTTCCCGTTGTACACGAGGCCGTTCCACAACCCCTTTTGCAAACACGAACATAATCTCGCCAACTCCAAAAAGCCCGATCATGACCGCTACAAATTCCAGACCTCCAGTGAGTTCTGCCCGCCCAAACAAGAACCTAGAGTATCCGGATATCGGATCCATCCCGACTGTCGCCAGAAGCAATCCAATCGAGCCGGCTAAAAGTCCTTTTAGTATCGAAGGACTGATGTATGCGATAATCCCCAATCCAAATACAGCTACTGCAAAAAATTCTCTGGATCCAAGCTTAATTGCCCAAAGTGCGAGAATAGGTGCGAGAAAAGCTAGGAATAGGCCACTTACAATTCCACCGATAAAAGAATACGTGCAGCTCAAGCCTAATGCTCGTCCAGCTTCACCGCGCAAAGCCATGGGATGACCATCCAAAGTAGTCATGATAGCAGCACCTGTCCCTGGGATATTCAGGAGTATCGCACTAATTGAACCTCCATAGGTTGAAGCGACATAGGTAGGTAAGAGCAGGGCGAAGGCTTCGGTTGGCGACATAGTGTATGTCAATGGGATAAGAATCGACATAGCCATGACTCCCGTTAACCCAGGCATCGCTCCAATGAACATACCCACCAGTGTCCCGGCAAGAGCCAGCAGCAAGACCCCTCCATCAAGAACAAGAGGTAACCCAAGGTTCAAGATTTCTTTGAGAGTGAACATACAGCTCCCCCCTTGTTAAAATAGATTTAGTCGGAACAGCAAACCGAACACAAGATACACCAATCCAACAGTGATAATTGTGATTATCAATGCGATGGTTGGCTTGATCCGCAACAAGAGGAATGCAACCAGCAAAAAAATCCCGCTGCTGATAAGCACACCAAGGTATTTGAAAAGAAAAGCATATGCTAGGAATAGGGAGGTCAACAGAATCCGTACCAGAAGACTCTGCTCAACCTCCTCGGTCCTCGATTCGGATTTAACAACCTTCTTAACGAAAAACAAACCTTTCAAAAGAAGTATAATAGCCAGAAATGTCACTATAGTAAGTAAGATGGTGGGAAAGAAAGCGGGGCCAAGCCCCGCTTGCAAGCCCTGAAAAGGTATGGTACGAACTCGGTACCAGCCGATGCCGACCACACATAAGACTATCGCGCCTGTGACTACATCGGAATTATACCGTATTCGCAAAGCCATCTACATTCCTCCCCTCAGTTCCCCGCTCTTCTTCATGATCTCGCGGAAGAAAGTATCTTCTTGCTTGAAGAATTCAAAACCTTCAACGGTATCCAGGTAAAGCGGTCCAAAACCTTGTTCTTTAATAAAGGTCTGGAAGGCATCGGAATAATAGGCGTCACGAACCGCCTTCTCAAGAATCTTAACAATCTCCGTTGGCATCCCCTTTGGCCCGACCAGGGCACGCCAGGGGCCGATCACCAAGTCGAACCCGTCTTCCCTGAAAGTGCGTACATTGGGGAAGGCAGCGAGGCGTTCCTCTGAGGAAACACCAATCATCTTTACAAGTTTCGCACTGACAAGGGAGTCGGCTTCGGATGGACTTGCTCCTGCCGCTGAAAGCTCGCCACCAGCGAGAGCAGTCAGAGAGAGCGCTGTGCCACCAAAAGGCACAATGGTCAATTTGATGCCTGCTGCTTCCATCAATGCTTCCCAAGTCCAATAATACAAGGTACCGGGAGATCCAGCTCCAACACGTAGCCCCGGATTCTTTTTAGCGTATTCGATGAATTCAGTGATGTTGTTGAAAGGCGCATCAGCTTTTACAGCTATTCCCCAAGGGTCCTGATTGAATACTCCCAACAGGGTGACTTCGGTCATCGGGTCAATCCAAGTGTCCGAACCCTTATAATACTTCTGGAGGAATTGATTCCCCAATAGAAGTCCCAAGGTGTACCCGTCAGCAGGCTTCACAGCCATTTCTTTTAAGGCGATCAATCCACCACCACCGTTTTTATTCACGATGACAACAGATTTCCCCAGAACAGGCTCCATATTCCGGGCAAGTTGCCGTGCAAGAATGTCGGTACCTCCTCCAGCAGCGAAACCAACGTAGATTTCAATGGTTTTTTCCGGGAAAGACACTTTTTTCAACTCAGGCTGTCCCGCAGCCCACAACGAGAGAGTGATCATGAGAACCAGACCGATCAAAACTAACTTTCTACCCATGATGATTCCTCCTTTTCATGAGTTGCCAGCCATCAGCTAGAAAACGAAAATCTTCTTCACCTCATCTACATGAAGCTTTCTTCAAGTCTAATCGCTTCTGCAATAGGCACGGCAAGTGATTCATAACGTGCATTGGAATAGGGAAGATGCGGACACCGCGGATATCCGATATCTATCCCACGATACTTAAGAGCAGCATGATAGAAAGGAACCGGAATCCCTTCTCCTGTTAATTTTCTCAATTCATTCGCGGTACGCTGCAGTTTCAACGCTTTGTCATACTCTCCACCATCTGCATATGCAAAAATCTGATTTACCAGCCTTGGAAACAGATTTGACAATCCTGAGACGCATCCACTTCCACCACCGACCAAAGCTGGCAACAGAACAGTCTGGGAACCAATAAGGAATGTGAAATCAGTTTTCTTAACTTTCGCCACACAATCATAGAAAAACCCAATATTGGCACTACTATCTTTCAACCCGGCAAGTCCCATCTCCGCCAATTCGTTTAGGATTTCAGGTGTGAAGCTGGTGTAATTCGTATACTTTGGATTGTGATATACGAATACGGGGGTGGATACTGCTTCAATTATCCGTTTGAAATGCTCAAGCACATTCTCATGTTTATGCAGGTAGTAGTAGGGTGTCAGGCATGCCACAGCTGTCACCCCTAGCTTTTCCGCATGTTTCGCAAGCCTAATTGTCTGTTTGGTATCTGGAGTACCTACGTGAAGTACAACAGGCATCTTCCCGGATGTCTCTTCCATCACGATCTCGGTGACCTTCATCCTTTCGCTTTCATCCATCAAAGGACCTGATCCATAAGAACCACAAGGATACAAACCATGAACTTGAGGAATAAGAAAGCGCAAGAACACACGGAGTTTCTTCTCATCTACATTTCCCTCGCTATCAAACGGGGTGATCAACGCAGGCATCACGCCTTTTACCAAAGCTCCCATAAGAACCCTCCTATAAATTTCTTCAACGATCAACTACGGTTTTATTAGATCTTTCCAACTCCAGCTCCTGCCGTGTCGGTAACGATTCGATATTTCCAAGTGCTTGAATAGCAATCCGCGCGACCCCATTTCCAATCTCAGCGGCATCCACTAAGGAAGAGTGTTCCAATAACCCGGAAAGGAATCCAGCTGCAAAAGCATCGCCCGCACCCATCAAGTCGACAGGATGCTCGACAGGTTTGCTTTGCACATATGTTGGTTTTTCGCCAAATGGGCCAACAAGCGCGCCTCGGCTTCCAAGTTTCATCACCACATTCCTACATCCTAGGTTGTGGAGATACCGTAGGATCTCCAATTCATCAATATTGGGACCATATAGAGCTTCGAGGTCTTCGATTCCGGGTAAAATATAATCTGCTTGTTTGAAAATTGGCTCCAACGTTTCACGCGCACGAGCACAGTCCCAGAGTTTTTTACGGATATTTGGATCGAACGAGATAGCGACATGATGATTTTTTGCAATCTCGATAGCCTTTTGAACCATTCGAAGACAAGAATCGGATAACGCTGGAGTGATTCCGGTCAAGTGGAGGATGCCCGCGCCTGCGATGTATGATTCATCAAGATCGCCAGCATCCATAGTACTGAAAGCTGAACCTGCGCGGTAATAGAAATGCCTTGCTTTGCCTCCAGGCAATCGCTCACGTAAAAACAGCGCTGTCTGCTCCGTATCGGACATATCCACCTGAGAGACATCGACACCTTCACCTCGGATAAGGGATAGCAGATAGTATCCAAGCTCATCATTTCCCAACCTGCTAACCCACCCGGCGGAATGACCCATCCGAACCAATCCTACTGCCACAGTGGCTTCAGCACCGCCTGGACGGATTTCAAATTCTGTTGAATATCGCATCTTTCCAAGCTTTTTCGCCACAAACACTACACTGGTTTCTCCAATTGTCACTAGTTCAGGCATCCTAAGAACCTCCGTTATCGTTGGTGGAAAGTCTGTAATTTCACCATATCCGATCGATAGCGTGCGACTGAAAGCCGTATCCTGCGACCTTCCGTATCCGAAGTGAGACCTTCCACCCTGAGAATTGGGAATGAAAGCTTCACATCCAGGTCATGTGCATCTTCAGCAGAGGCAGGGTATGCGCTTATAGTTTCCTGTGCATGCTCAAGCTTATATCCAAGAGTGGTTTCTAAAAATGAGGTCAGGCTGCCATTGGTCAGATCGTACTCCATGACGGCTTTGCACAACTCGTACGGAAGCATCGCCACATGCATGACGAACGGGCATCCTTTAATCAGGCGCAATCGATGGATCTCGATGACTTTGGATCCTACGGGTATATCCAGGGCCTGGGCGCTTCTCTCGTCTGCTTGCCTAACTTCCCGCTTCAACATCCTTGTCTCTGGCTTCTCACCTATAAGACGCATTTTTTCGTTGAATCCAACAAGCAGGTTGATATTTTCTATTGCGGTTGGCATTGCAATATAGGTTCCTTTGCCTGGCTTGCGAACCAGTACGTTCTTGGAAACCAAGCGGTCATACACCATGCGTACTGTACTTCGGCTTACCTGTTGCTCGTTCGCATACATCTGTTCGGAATAAGCCATATCCCCTGGCCGGAGGATCCCCAATCTGATTTCATCAAGAATCGCCTGCTCTATCTGTTCATGAATCGGAACTATCGAATTTTTATCTACTGCTTGCATACACAGTATCATACCTGTATATACAGGTTCTGTCAATTTTTTTTTTAGCTTTTAAGAATGGCAGCCATCAAGCATAAATTACTCATGAAACCATCACGCATCGGACGATAACTCAAAGTCATCGCCGATGCGTAGTCCAAGCTGCATCGCCATCCGCCAACATCAGGCAACCTGCATTCGGCACCTTGTCAATAATCCAGGAAATCCTCACCCGAGATGACGATATCCCAAGAATCAGAATCCGGTGACCACTCTTTCCTATAACGGTAATCATCTTCATCATAAGCTATGAAATACAATTTCCCACCCGTCTTGGCGTAGAGCAGCTCCTGCAGCCTTGGGAACTTATCAGGATAGACCGTCATCGACTCTTGGTCATACAGAAGCCAATCCTGCAACAAGTCCTCGCCCAGCTCGTTTGCCTCCCACATCTCTTCGGTGACAAGGTATAGATACCAAATCTCATACCCGGTATCGTTGATAATCTGGAAAAACTCGCCGTAGGGCTGTGCGCTTATCTCCTCTCTATCGACAAAATCACCGATGGTGATCACCACATCCCAGGACTCTTCGTCAGGAATCCAATCCCGGCGGTAGTAATCTTCATCCTCATCATATATCTCGATACGCAGGACTTCACCTTTGCCCTCGTAGATTGCCTTGGCCAGACCGGGATGCTCCGCGGGATAGATCCGGAAAGATTCCCGGTCGTACAGAATGTCTGCACCTAAAAGATTGAAGCCCTCGCTGCTCTCATCTAGCATCTCATCGGAATAGATATCGAGATAATGGATGTCATACCCTGTGTTGTTGGTGATCTGGAAGTAATCTCCCATAGGAGTTGGTTCTTCAGGAGCAGTGCTGACAATATGATCGAAATCGATCACAATATTCCAAGAATCGGAGGATGGGTCCCAGTCTCTCGCATATTGGTCACCATCAACATCGACCGCGATTACATAGAGCGATTTGTCGATATTTCCATAAATAGGTTCGGCCAATTTAGGAAAATCGTTTGGAAACACCTGCAGGCTCTCTTGGTCGCGTAGCAATTCAGTTCCAAGGAGGTTGGGTCCTATATCACCCTCGATCATCATTTCGACAGAATAGATATGGAGATCCGTAAAATCATAGCCAGTATCATTGGTCATCAAAAAATAATCGCCAAATGGAACGGGTTCCTCCCGTGGTGGCGGTTCAGGGCTCGGAATCAGAGTGATATCGTCCAGGTCCTCAACGGTGAAAATGATATTCCAAGGATCGGTCTTCGGATGCCAACGCTTCAGATACCCGTCGTTGTCCTCATCAAGAATCCACAGGTACAACCCGTCTTCGGAATTCTGCTGTATGGCGGCTTTCAACTCTGGGTGGTTGTCCAGATCTAGCCTGAATGATCCTAGATCATAGAGAATCTCCGTACCTAAAAGGTCTTCGGTGGAAGGGTCGCGCGCGGTGGCTTCGTCGGTGGAAATACGCAGCTCGTAAAAATCATACCCAGCATAGTTGCTTACTTTGAAATAAGAACCAAAGGCTGGCACTTCTTCTAATCCATCAAACGAGGTGACAGCAGTGGGAGGCGATTCCACCACAATCTCCTTCCCCTCGGCATCGATGAACACGAAGCTACCTTCCCATTGATCATAGGAATGGGAGTAGATGCCATTCCTCATGGAACCAACATAAGAAGTCTCTCCCGGACGGATTTCGATAGTCACGCTCCCGCCTTGAGCAAACGTGATGATCCCCGCATGGACCGCAGCGGTCCCTATCACCGAGTCATCAGTATAGACCCCGGTGCCCCAAATAGCCTCTTCGATTCCTCCTGGAGGAAGCTGGAGTGTGAATCGCTCGCCATTTCTACCACGCCATTCGGTGGCCATAGTTGTCCATTGCACAGATGTCGTTTCTTCTACAGGGGCAAGCTGTGGCTCTGGTTCGGGAATTGGTTCGGGAACTGGCTCAGGAACTGGTGCCGGCTCCGGGATGGATTCGGGCAGAGGAGCGGGCAACGGCACAGGAGCTATAGGCTCGACTGGACTGGTCGTCTGACAGCCGGAGATGGCTAGAAGAACCATGATAATACTGATAAAAAGAATCGATATCGCTTTTTTACCCATATCCCCTCCTGATATTCCGCTTGATTGCAAAACAAATCCTACAAGGATTATCCTACCGGTTGTACAAAAAAATCAATGGGAATCGGTATCATTTCAAATCATCCCGGCATATACTGGCATGGGAAGACTTTCCCACCCGTGACTAATTCTCCCGATTTTGCTACACTCCCCCACGCTTTAGGAGTGTACTAGTGATTAAGTTGACCAGCATCAGCGTAGCCTTTGGCGACCGCCAGATTTTACATACCATTGATTTCCTCATCCGTCCGAACGACAGAATCGGATTGGTAGGACCGAACGGCGCGGGAAAAACCACCTTGCTGAAAGTAATCGCAGGCGAGGAGAAACCGGATGAGGGGGTGATGTCCATCGATCCTGGCACTGTCATCGGTTATTTCTCTCAGACTGTGGGGGAGATGTCGGGGCGATCGGCTCTTGAAGAAGTGCTTGCAGGCGCAGGTTCAGTGTATAGAATAGGCCTTCAGTTGGCCGAACTCGAGCACCGCATGGCAGACCCGCACTCGCCACCGTTATCCGATGCGGAAATGGACCTGTACGGAGAGCTGCAAACTGAGTTTATGCATCGCGAAGGGTACGACCTGGAATCACGAGCCCAAGCGGTTCTCACTGGCTTGGGAATTGGCCCCGACCGCTTCAACGATCCTGTGGAGAATTTTTCCGGTGGTTGGAAGATGCGTATCGCTTTGGCCAAGATCCTGGTGCTTAATCCTGATGTCCTGCTGATGGATGAACCTACCAATCACCTTGATATCGAATCCATCCTCTGGTTGGAGCAATGGCTGAAAGAATTCAAAGGCGATTTGGTGATGACCTGCCACGACCGCGAGTTCATGACCCGCCTCTGCTTTAGAACGGTGGAGGTGGCCTCGGGGGCTGTAACCACCTACGCTGGCGATTACGACTTCTATCTACGTGAACGCGATATCCGTCGCGAGCAGTTGGTGGCATCCTTCAATCGGCAGCAGGCGCGGATTGCGAAGGAAGAAGAATTCATCGCCCGTTTCGGGGCTCGGGTATCCCACGCGGCCATGGTGCAGTCCCGGGTGAAAACTCTGGAGAAAGTCGAGCGGATAGAAGTGCCACCGGATCCAAAATCCATGAAAGTCACATTCGTAGATTGCGCGCGTAGTGGCGAGCAAGTGGTTGTGATGGAGAACCTGGCGAAGTCCTGGCCAAAACCATCCGGGGGACATCTCAAGGTGTTCTCTGGCTTGTCAGGTGTGGTGCAGAGGGGAGACCGCATCGCCCTCACCGGAGTGAATGGAGCCGGAAAATCCACTTTGCTCAAAGTGATCACCGGTCTCACCGAGGCTACCGGCGGCAGCTGCACCCTTGGGGCGAGCGTGCGCCTTGGATACTTCAGCCAATATACCTCCGATGCGCTGGATCCCAACCGCACGGTGTTTGAGGAGGTGGAGAGCCGCATCCCGCTCGCAGGAGTGGGAACCATCAAGAGCATCCTAGGTGCTTTTCAGTTTTCAGGCGATGATACCGCCAAAAAGATCTCAGTTCTTTCCGGGGGTGAGAAAACCCGTGTGATGCTGGCCTGCATGCTGGCTGTTCCAGTGAACTTCCTTGTGCTGGACGAACCCACCAACCACCTGGATATCCAATCACGAGAGGTGCTGCTGGATGCCTTGCGAAGGTTCGAAGGCACCATCCTCATCGTCAGCCACGACCGCTACTTCCTCAACCACTTGGCCAACCGGGTGTTCGAGATCGATCACGGCAGCCTGAACATCTACGAAGGCGATTACCATTATTACCTACGCAGAGTGTTCAAAGTGGATTAAAACCAAGCCTGAAGACAGCTTGCGATCGTTGTGTTTTAAGTTGCTGGAACCATTTCCACAGCTTGCGATCGTTGTGTTTTAAGTTGCTGGAACCATTTCCACAGGAACCATTTCCACACAATGCGGCAAGGACGCGGAGGGCTGGGTCCGAAGGACGGGAGCGGACCCCGAAGCGGCCTGACGGTGAAACCGTGCCGCCCCTATCCTTCCTGCGGCAAAAGGCAGGCTTGGGTTCAGGAGCGGTTACTATGCGACCAAGCCAAACAGGACTCCGGCGAAGGTAGAGAACACTACCACCAAAGCAACGTACACCGCGGTCTTCTTGAATCCCAATTCACCGCCGATGACAAGCATGGATGGTAGTGATAGGCTTGGACCTGCAAGCAGCAATGCAAGCGCGGGGCCTTGTCCCATGCCAGAACCAAGCAAGCCCTGCACGATGGGGATTTCAGTAAGTGTGGCGAAGTACATGAAGGCACCAGAGATCGCAGCGAAAAAGTTGGCGAAAAGCGAGTTGCCTCCGACCAAGGATGCCACCCAAGAAGACGGAATCAAAGCTTCCTGACCAGGCCGTCCAAGCAAGAAACCAGCCACCAGTACACCACCAAAAAGCAGCGGTAGAATCTGTAAGGCAAAATCCCGGGTAGCGCCACCCCACTCGATCAGCTCATCCTTGCTGAACCAACGGACCAGAGCATAGATGAGCACGAGCCCAAAGGCTCCGGTGATCCAGTACTTGGAACGATGGATGAAGTCCCACACCGAGCTGGCTCCACTTGACGGCGCCCAGTTGATAAACACCAGGATACCGACCATGGAGATCATGAACAGCACCATCTGGCCCAAAGACCGGGCCTCTGGTCCGCCCATGTTTTGGAACAACTGTTCATCAGCGAGCCGCTTCTCATCCTCCTTGCGGAAGATCGCCTGCATGATCAGGCCGATGACGAAAGCCAATACTATCGAGACAATCATGCGGGTGAGGCCAAGTTTCCAACCGAACACCTTGTAGGAAAGAACGATGGCGAGAATGTTGATAGCCGGACCCGAATACAGGAACGACACCGCGGGGCCAAGTCCGGCACCCTTCTTGTAGATACCCTTGAACAGTGGAAGCACCGTGCAGGAACAGACCGCCAGGATCGCCCCCGATACTGAAGCTACAGAATAGGCGACGAATTTATTGGCCTTGGGACCAAGGTATTTCATGACCGCCTGCTGGTTGAGGAAAACCACTATCGCACCTGCTATGAACATGGCTGGAACCACACACAGCAGCACATGCTCATGAGCATAGTCGGCAAGCATCAGAAACGCTTCCTGGATCGCACCAGCTACCCGCGGATTGGTGAACGGGATAAAGAAAACCACAAGGAAGACGCCTGCGATAAGCAGTAGTTTTTTATTGGGAGAGAGTTCTTTGCCTGCCATGGCTATATCAACCTACCGATCTGCAGAGCCACAGTCTCCACCACTTCTCCGGTTATGGGGGTTTGGCCTTTCACCACTCCGAAATCGGTGGTGATGAAATGCTCGAAGGGCAACCCTTTTTGCGTGAATATCTTTGCACCGCAGGCGACTTTGCACCCATCGATCACCACATTCTTATCGGAGCTCTTAGCTGATTCGATAAATCCAGAGAGGTCGGCACCCACAGCGGCAAGACAGGTCATGGAACCTTTCCCGTCGGATGAGAGGGTTCGGGCCACTTGGTCGGCCAGCATGCCGGTGTTCGCCGCTCCAGAACAAGCATAGATGAGATTGACTGTGCGATCAGCTCCACAAGAACATGCGCAACCCATTATTTACCTTCCTTCACATACGCAAGGATCTGGTCCTTGCTCAAGAGCTTTCCTGCGCTCACCACTTTTCCATCGATAGCCAAGGCAGGAGTCATCATCACTCCCATATCCATGATGCGGTCGATTTCAGTCACCTTCTCGATGGTGGCGTCAATCCCGCCAACTTCGATCGCCTGCCGGGCATTTGCTTCAAGAGCCTTGCATTTAGGACAGCCTGTCCCGAGTATCTGGATAACCATAGTGTATCTCCTTGTGTTTCCATTATTGGAAACTTCCAGATCAGTGTCAATAGGAATGGTTGACAATGTTTCCAATATTTGCAACATTGTGCCTATGGACAAGATAGATGAGAGACAATATGACGATGCCGCCCGGCTGCTACGTGTGTTGGGTCATCCCATGCGCCTGGCTATGGTCGAGGTGCTCAGCAAGCGGCCGTGGTGCGTCTGCGAACTCGCGGATACTCTCGGGTTGAACAAATCGGCCACCTCAAAGCATCTTTCCCTGCTAAAAAGCGTAGGGGTTATAGACATGGAGCGTACCGGCACCCAAGTGAACTGCACTTTGGTGATGACGTGCGTACTTGAGATGATGCATTGCGCATGCCCGGATAATGAATCCAGCAGACAACCTTCACGAATAGATGGTGCTTCTGAATCCGATGATCGCGGATCCACCATCAATTTATGCAAAAAAAGTTGCTGCAGCCCCCTTAAGGAGAAATCTTGAACTAGGGTTCGAACTAGGGTTCCAGGAACTGGAAACCCAAAATACACAAGAAATTGCAGTGAGCCCAAAAAAAAGAGCCGTAAAAGGCTCTTTTTTTACATTCAATCAATTATTGATTTTTGGTTTACGCCAAGAGGGATTCGAACCCGCGACCTACGGCTTAGAAGGCCGTTGCTCTATCCAACTGAGCTATTGGCGCGTGAAAAGTCGGGGCGAGAGGACTCGAACCTCCGATTTCTTGCTCCCAAAGCAAGCGCCTTAGCCACTAGGCAACGCCCCGATACCGACAACTCGATGGAGTATACTTGCTTTTCGCTTGCCTCGTCAAGGGCATCCGGGTATGCTTGTGAAAACGTTGAAAAAACGTTGAGGAAACGAACCGCGAAGGAGCGATGATGGCTGACCTACTGAAAGTCAAAGCGCTAGACATCCACCGGATACTAGACAACTCGAGTCCGGCCAAAATCACCTTTCTCGAGCAAAGCGACCCATTCCGGCTGCTCATCTCGGTCATCCTCTCCGCGCAGACAACCGATCGCCAGGTGAACCTGGTCGCTACGGAATTGTTCTCCCGCTATCCGAACCCAGCAGACCTCGCAAAAGCCAACCTCGAAGAAGTTAAGAACATCATCCGCAGCACCGGCTATTATAATATGAAAGCCGCCCACATAATCGGGACGGCTCAATATCTTCAGCAGTATTTCCACGGTGAGGTTCCACTTACTATGGAAGAGCTCACCACCCTGCCTGGAGTCGGCCGCAAGACCGCCAGCTGCATCATTGGACAGATAGCCGGCCAGAGCGCCATCATAGTGGACACTCATTTCGGCCGGGTCGTACGCCGCCTAAGACTAACCGCAGCCTTGGATGCCGAACAGGTTGAACGGGAGATCGCAGCGATCCTGCCCCCCGAAATACACTATAGGTTCTCCATGACGATCAACCTCCACGGACGAACCACCTGCCATGCCCGACAACCAAAATGCGACCGATGTCCACTGGCACCACACTGTGACAGCTACCCCATCAACTGAACAAGCCATCAATGGTCGCAGACATTCGTTCCGGAGGCCAATGTTCCAGCAAGATACGCGTTGACCAGTTCCTCGGGACTCAGACAAGGAGCTCCCACAATCACCTCGATCTTATTGGCAGCGAAAAGGTTCTGGGCTTGCATCCCCATCCCTCCCGCGATAATCAAGTTCACACCCTGCTCGGCAAGAAACCGTGGCAGCACGCCCGGTTCATGATGGGGAGCCGGGACCTCAGTCCGGTTGAGAATTTTCGAGGCAGCCTTGTCGACATCCAGAAGCGCGAAGGCCTGGCAATGGCCGAAATGGGCGTTCAATAGTCCGTTTGCAGTTGGAATTGCGATTTTCATACGAGTTCACTCCTTGTGTTTCGCACTGCTCGTGCGATTGTTCTATAGGTATCGGAAATTGGCGATTCATTAAAACGCTGGACATATGGCTGACCGGCGTCACCAGCGAGCCCGATAGCCGGATCAAGCGGAATAGCGCCTAGAAAAGGAACGCCGTAGCGCTGGGCGAGCATCCTGCCTCCACCAGTCCTGAATATGTCGGTCTGATGATGACAGTGCTGGCAGATGAAGCCGCTCATGTTCTCCACGATCCCGAGGATGGGGAGATTGAGCTTTCGGGCAAAATTCACAGAGCGCGCGACATCGACGGTTGAAACCTCCTGGGGTGTGGTGACTAGAACAGCCTCCCCCTTTCCTTCCAGCTGCTGGGCGACTGAAAGAGGCTCATCTCCCGTTCCCGGAGGACAATCCACTATCAGGTAATCCAAATCTCCCCACTGCACGTCCTTGAGGAACTGCTCGATGAGGGAATTTTTCAGCGGCCCCCGCCATACCACCGGGTCGTCCGGGTTCTGTAGAAGGAATCCCAAGGACATAACTTCCAACCCGTACAGATCACCAAGAACCACAGGAACAATGCCCCCATCTCCGGAATACACTGTTGTCTTAGTCAGATTCAACATCGTAGGGATACTAGGACCATGGATATCCACATCAACCAGACCGACTCTGAGGCCCTCACGCGCCAGCGAGACAGCAAGATTCACCGCGACAGTGCTCTTTCCCACCCCACCCTTACCAGACATCACCATCAGTGTGCGACGTTCACGTTTCGCCCCATCGGCCAGCACTGGTACCGTCTCCCTGGCGACAGTGCGCTGCCAACGTCGCGCCAGCCTCAGGTCGTGGTCTTCCAGTGCCTTTCGCAACACGTCCAGAGAAAGCTTCACGCAGTGTCGAGAGGACTCGGGAAAATCCGGCAGCACCGAGAGCACATCCTGCTCGCTGAGCTCCTCTGCCATAGACACCGGCATTCCCATCACCATCGAAGCGACCATGCAGCTTGCGGAAATCGAATGCCCGCATCCATCGCTAGTCGCGGTCGCATCCTCGATATTTCCATCCACCACCAAGAGCCACATCTCCACAGTATCCCCGCATGGCCCGGTTACCCTCGCATTGCCATTCGCATCCCGTAGCGGCCCGAAATTCTCCGGTAGCACGCGCTTTCCCTCCAACTCCATCACATCCTGCTCCATATCAGCTCCCATATATGTTTTATCGCCTCACTGGTCTTGCCTTGACTGAATTCAACTGGACTCAACGCAGCTATCTGCGCCTTGACCACTTGCTCATCATAAGGAATCGACCCTGCGTAATGCACTCCTTCAATCCCAGCGCAATCCAATTCAATCGCCTTGGACTGCTGTTCATCCACATCAAACTTATTCACACACACAAACACAGGGATCGCGAACTGCCGAGCCAGGGTGATCAAGCGCTTCATGTCATGCCGTCCCGAAAGGCTTGGCTCAGTGACAAGCACCATCGCATCCGCTCCAGTAAGGCTCGCGATCACAGGACATCCGATCCCTGGCGGTCCATCCACCAGCACCAAGGACCGGCCTTCGGCATGGGCAATCCTACGGGCTTCTTTACGAACCAGCGTGACGAGTTTTCCCGAGTTCTCGGCCGCCGCATACAAATGCGCGTGGACCATCGGGCCGTTGCGCGTCTGCGAGACCATCCATTGTCCACAGACCCTGTCGGTGAACGCGATGGCCTGGACCGGGCACAACCTGACGCATACACCACAACCTTCGCAACGTACTGGATTCACTGCGTACCCAGTGCCATCAGGCTGATCGATGGCCTCAAAAGCACACTGTCTTTGACATATCCCGCACCTCGTGCAAATCGAGGGATCGATCGTCGCTTCATAGCCACTGATGAATTCATGCTTCTCCAAGACCGTTGGGGGCAGAACCAGATGGAGATCCGCTGCATCCACATCGCAATCGGCAAGCACCGCACTTGACGCAAGCGCGGAGAAAGATGCGGTGAGGCTGGTTTTTCCTGTGCCACCTTTGCCGCTCAGCACCACGATTTCCCGTATCTTATCCTTGCTTTTTGCCATGGGAGCCTCCCTTCGCTATGAGATCGGAAGCCGCCTGCAATAAATTGTGAAAAACCACCCGGTATTCCAATAAGCTGTCGCTCACCAGCTGCCCACGTGCGTATGCAGTCGCGATCCGCCGGTCGTGGGGGATGCGGGCAAGAACTGGAATCTCCTGCTGTCGGCAATAATCGAGCACCCGGTCATCTCCAATCCCATCCTTATTGATCACCACTCCAAAAGGGATGTCCACTTCCCGCAAGGTATCAACCGCTAGGGTTAGGTCGTGGAGCCCAAAGGGAGTGGGCTCCGTCACCAAAACCACGACATCGCAATCCGAGACCGACCACACCATGGGACAAGAAGTCCCTGGTGGACAATCGACAATCGAAATATGGTCTTCGCCCTGTGGAAGCTGGCGTTTCACCTCTCGGATAAGCGGCACCGCTAGCGCCACCCCCACATCGAGTTGTCCCTGCACCAATGTGATGCCCTCCCACTCGCCTATCTCAACCTCGCCAATTCGGTGTTTTTTACCATGCATCGCCTTCCTTGGGCAAAACAAGACGCAACCCCCACAAGCATGGCAGAGCTCATCGAAAATCATCGGGGTTTTGGCAACCATCGCGATGGCATTGAATTCACATACCTGTGAACATTCACCACAACCATCGCACAGCGAGCTATCGACCTCGGGCACTTCGACGCTGACAACTTTGGAACTAGTGGTTCTTGCAGGTATGAATATATGATCGTTCGGTTCCTCCACATCGCAATCCAGCAACGTGGCTCCGCCTGATATTATGCGGGCAAGGTGGGCCGAGACGAATGTCTTCCCTGTACCACCTTTACCCGATGCGACCGCAATAATCATACCCAATGGCCTTCGACGTCGGCGTCATGCATCAACTTGAGTGCTTTCGATCGATAGAGGGCCAAAGCTTCGCCAACCGTATTGGCATCACACTGGTAGGTCTTGATTCCTGCTGCGAAGAGAACCTTCGCGGCTTTGGGTCCAAGATGACCGGTCACCAGGCATTCAGCCCCTGACGCCGCGACATGTTGGGCCGATTGTATACCCGCTCCTTGAGCGGCGTTTAAATTTTGGTCATTGTCCAATACCGTGAAAGAGTTCTGGTCCAGATCAAAAATAATAAACCGTGCCGCCCTGCCGAAGCGAGTGTCGAAAGGGGCCTCGAGCGTGGCCCCCGAAGTGGTGAAAGCTACCTTCATGACTCCTGCTCCTTCGTCAGCGAAGCAAGCTGCTCCCTAAGCGAGGAGAGTTCCCTTTCCAAAACATCAATGTCACGTTTGACCGATGCCTCAGTGACTTTCTGGCTCGCTACCGGTTCGGCCTGATACGGACCGGCGCCATAGCGATATGCCATGCCCCGCCCAAAACCACCTCCTAAGCCAAAACCCATTTTACGTCCCATACCAATACCAAAACCTCGGCCAAAACCTGTATTGGCATATCCGGGCATATCATATCCCGCGCAAAATCCCATTCCCCGACCGGTCATGGGTCCCATGCCCGATCTTCCTGTCCTATCACCTCTCGGCATATTGCACCTCCTGTGCTTTGTAATCCACCGGCTTCACCGATTGTGTCCAAATCCGTTCTGACAACCGCGCCGGGCTTGTCTCCGACGATGCCGAGGGCAGCCACACCCTGGCATCGAGTACCTTTGTTCTGCTAAAGAGCCATTCCCCCAAGCACTGACAACATCGTTGATGTCACCTGCGATGAAACTGAACAGTTCGATGTCCTGCGATACCACCTGAAGCTCGCATTCCTGTGAGAGCGCGCCGCACACAAGGAACGAAACTCCCATGGAGACCAGCAGGGCCACCTTGTTCTGAATCGACAGAACCGGCAGGCTGACCACCTGCTGCTCTTGCAGCGGATGTCCATACCCCAGTGTCTCTCCGATGATGCAGCTGCCAGCTACATCGAAAACCGGAGCGACACGATCTTTCCAAACGGTTATCGCAACTTTCATACAAATTTAGATGCACGAAGCATGCCAAACCCATTGAATATGAATTAATAGGAGTAAATGAGGCGGATTTGACGATTTTGATGGATTATCGAATGGCATGGCGACAAGACTGTCGCTTTTTTGCTACACCTGTCGCGCGAATGCGTCGCATTTTGTCGCCTTATTGCGACATTTGATCGTGAACGACTATCGACAGATCCTTGATCTTGCGGTATAACGTAGCTCGGTGCAGCCCCAGTTCGGCAGCCGCTGCTGTCACATTGAACCGATTGTGCTTCAACGCGTCAATTATGCAGACCTTCTCGGCCTCCCTTCGCGCATCCCTTACATCCAAGCCCGTTCCAGATGCAGCAGATACCTGCTGGACCCGGCCTTCCGGACCCTGTGAATCCTGCACGATCTCGGTAGGCAAGTCCCTCTCTCCGATGGTTTCTGAGGAACAGAGCACCACTGCCCGCTCGACCACATTCTCCAGCTCGCGCACATTTCCCGGCCAGCGATACGCATAGAAACGAGCAAATACCTCCGGAGCAAAAGCCGAGATGGATTTATTGTTAAGCAGCGCGAACCGTTGAAGGAATTCATCGGCTAGCAGAGGAATATCCTCACGTCTGTCCCGTAGCGGTGGAATACTGATGGCGATGATATGGATACGGTAATACAGGTCCTGCCTGAAGCTTCCCTCAACCACCAGTTTCTCCAAGTCGCGGTTAGTCGCGCATATGATCCGGGCGTTGGTCTTCTCAGACTTGACCGCCCCGAGCGGCTCGTATTCCTGTTCTTGCAGCACGCGAAGCAGCTTCACCTGCATCGCCGGTGAGATATCTCCAATCTCATCGAGAAACAGCGTCCCGTTCTGGGCAAGTGCGAACCGTCCCGCCTTATCTTTATCCGCACCAGTGAACGCACCTTTGCGATAGCCAAAAAGCTCGGATTCCAATAGGGAATCGGGTAGAGCCCCGCAGTTGATGGCGATGAACGGGCCGTTCTTCTGACGGCTTGACTGGTGGAGCGTGCGGGCAAGCACCTCTTTCCCTGTACCGGATTCTCCCAACACCAGCACGGTGCTAGGACTCTGAGCGACCACCGGAAGCATCGCGAGCACTTCCTGCATAGCCGGACTGTTGCTTGCCATTTCGCCAAAACGGCTGCGAGCCCGCAACTTGCGTAGCTGCTCGAGCTCGCTGAGGTCCCTGAACGTCTCCGCACCTCCGATAATTTTTCCATCCGAATCTTTTAAAAGTGCCGTGGAGATGCTTATCGGAACCCGCTTCCCGCTTAGATCAACGATAAAACCTGTCTGATTGATAATTGGCTCACCCGATGACAAGGTTTTGGCCAAGGGGCACTGATGCTCGCACATATTGGATTTGAACACCTCGGAGCAACGCAGACCAATGGCTTCCTCGCGTTTTATACCGGTTATCTGCTCGGCCGCGCGGTTGAAGGATGAGATATACCAATCCAGATCGACGGTGAACACACCGTCGCTGATACTCTCCAAAATGGTTTCCGTAGTCACTACATCCATCAGGTTCCTACCTTTGCGCTCCCATCATAGCTTTTTTTCATAATAACACAACCACAGCCGAGGGGAAACCTCCCCTACTCGCAAGCAGATTCGTGCCAGGCACGGAATTGCTTTTTTCTCTGATATGAAGTTACCTGTGCAGACCAGCATTCTCGCAGCATTAGGGGGCCATGGGGTTGTCAATTCCGTGCCTGGCACAAATCTTATTTTTTTTTCTTATCTTATTTTTTTTCCCGGATTTCACCGATGCGGCAAGGACTCGGAGGGCTTGGTCCGAAGGACGGGAGCGGGAGCGGACCCCGTAGTGGCCTGGTGGCGAAGCCGGGCCGCCCAAGGACCGAGGGGGTGCTGGGAGCTTGCGGCTTTCCCTCTTCTCGCTTCGTTGGGGAATAACAGAATCGCCAGTGAGAGAAAAACATCTGGCAGGTGTACTGGATTGTTCGAATTTACGATTTACAATCTGCGATCAACGATGGTTTCGAGTCCTTCGACCGTACAGCACCAGAGAACACACTGTAAGCACCACCAGCACCACCACTGGCAGGATGAACGACGCCGAGGTTGGATCCTCCAGCGAGCGTCCCACAAGCGTTGATGCAATCATCACTGGCAACAACCCCAACACCGCGCCACCTAGATACAACGGATAAGGGATCCCAATCGCTCCAAGCAACGCATTGGTGATTTCATGTGGAATCTTACCGATGAACTTGACCAGAAATACAATGGCGAATCCATTGCGCCCCCCTAGCTCGACCATCCGCGCGAATCGTGGATACCGTTGGGCCAGGTTGTCCATGCGCCCCTTCCCCCGAAGCCGGCCAAACCAATAAGGGGCCTGCAGGTTTATCAGAATACCGATCAAATTGATAAGGAACGCCCAGCCTAGTGGGAACAATCCTCCGACGGAGAGATACAGAAAGGCGAAAGGAATGCCGAAGGATACCGATTTCACGGCGAACAGCAGCATCAACACAGCGATCGCGATAATCGGATGATCCGAGATGCGCTCAAGCAACCTGGAGATTGACTGCAAGCCTCCGGCGGTGGTCAACCCGACAGCAACCAGCACCGCGACTAGATATGGTGAATATTTGCTGACCCATGCCAGCATGCGCACAAAACGATGTTGTCCCACAGGAAGCCCCTTTGCTCTTATGCAGTGTACCACTATCGGGGACTTGAGAAAACCTATGTGAAGTGGCTATCGTTCCCGAGACGAGCTAAAGTAGGTTGGATACGCTTCCTTGAGGATCTTTTGGTCGCAGATCACCCTATCCAGATGCCTTTTCATATACAATCTGGCTGTTTTAAAATCGTGGTTCTCCATATTCTCGATGATGTGCTTATGATCATGCAGCAACTCAATCGCGTCGAACATCTGCAGTCTGAGCATGCGTTCGCGTGTAAAATGGGGGATATACAGCGAAATGGCATCGTAGACGGTATCTTTATCCACAGCCGTGAACAACTGCCGATGGAACTCAGAATCCTTCATAAAGAATCCAATGATATCCTGTGCGGCAGCAAGCTTCTCCTGTTCGGCTAGATTCGCCTTCAGCGATTCGAGTGCTTTTATTGAAATCCCTTTGCAGGCGAGCTCGAGCACGGCTAGCTCGATATGCTCACGCAGAAAACGCCCTTGCTCCACCAATTGCTCATCCAATAGGGTCACCTGGGTGCTACGCTGCGGGACAATGTCTATCAGACGTTCCCGTGATAATTCCAGCAACGCCTCACGCACAGGTGTCCGGCTTACCTTAAGTCTCGCGCAGATGTCCTTCTCTACCACAGCTTCGCCAGGCAGCATGTCCAACAGAAGAATGTTCCGCCTCAAGGTCCGATACGCATATTGCTTTGCTGTCTCATCTTGGAGTCTTTCATCATATATGGTGAACGGCATGGAAAATAAGCCTCCCTATCGACTTTTTCTGTGACATAAACGAGCGAATTTTCACATTAACCGGATAATACCACACATTATGGAAAAACAGCAATACTCGTGCCAGGCACGAATCTGCGGGACCGGGGCGTCTCTAGGTCGTTTAAACTAAGGCAGTATGTTCTATATATCTATTAGAGATAGAGATAGATTCGTGCCTGGCACGAAGATGTTAGGAAAGTGTTAATACTCTCGATTTGGGGCCGCCCTGCTTGAGAAATCATCATCGCTTTGATAGTGTTGAGTCATGATGCAGGATAAGACGATTCTGGTTGTGGAGGACGAGCCTGATATCCAGGAACTCATCTGCTACCATCTGGCGAAAGAAGGATTTTCCCTTCGCAAAGCGAATACTGGTAAAGAAGCGCTCGATCGGATCCAGCAGGAGAAACCAGACCTCGTGCTGCTCGACCTTATGCTTCCGGTGCTTTCCGGGATAGAAGTGCTCAAAACAATACGCTTCACCTGGGGGCTCACCAGCCTACCTGTGATTATTGTATCAGCTAGGACTGATGAAAGCGACATCATAATGGGCCTTGAACTCGGAGCTGACAACTACCTGCCAAAACCCTTCAATCCCAAGGTACTGGTAGCAAACGTCAAAGCGCTGCTCCGTAGGACCATCAACGAAAAACAAGGGAAAGACACCACCGGGGATCAACAGCGGCTCATTGTGGGTTCCTTGGAGATAGACTCACTGCGCCACGAAGCCTTCTGGGCAGGAACCCTCATTTCGCTTACCGCGACGGAATTCTCTTTGCTCACCCTTCTTGCAACCAACCCAGGCCGGGTATATACCCGAAACCAGATCATCAGTGGCATGAGGGGCGATGACTATCCCGTGACGGAAAGAGCCATCGATGTCCAGGTAGCAAGCCTTAGACGGAAGATGGGCGTCGGTGGCAACGCCATAAAAACCGTATGGGGAATCGGCTATACCTTTCAGGAAAACTCATGAGAGATAACAAGATCCGGACACGGTTGATGATCCTCACTCTCGCCATACTGCTGCTCTCCGCGCTAGGCAGCATGGCCCTCGCCAACCAGGCTTTCAACACCACGATGCGGAAAAGCACCTTCCGCGATCTAGAGGCCGATGCGCTCTATGTCGCCAAGCTGCTCGCAGACTATCCAGAAACCACCGATACCCAAGCGCTGTCAGCATTCGCGCAAGCCACCGAAGTGAGAGTCAGTCTGGTCGCACAGGACGGAACTGTGGTTTTCGATTCCGGATTCGATATCAACAACCTCGACAACCATGCATTCCGGCCGGAAATCGTTCAGGCTCTCGAAACAGGCAAAGGCTCCGCCGAACGCAAGAGCTCCACTCAAGAGGCCCCGGTACTGTATCACGCGCTTAGAGTGGAAGGAAACAAAGACTTCAACATCATCCGGCTTGCCACCACGCTTTCCCAGCTCGAATCCTATAGCGAAATCTACCAGCAGCTGTTCCTTGGAGGGTTGGCGACTCTGCTCATCCTCACCGTTTTGGTGACCATCCTCAGCATCCGCCGTATCACCCAGCCACTGGAGCAGATCCATGCAGTGGTCGAACAGTATTCAAATGGAAACCTCGCAGCCCGAAGCGCGGTTGACTCGCCACAGGAAATCGCAGAACTCTCACGGACAATGAACACCATGGCGCTTCAGCTGCAGACCCAGATAGCCGATATAGAGGCCAGGCGCGAGCAGTACTCCACCATCCTCAACAGCATGACAGAAGGCATTCTTTACCTCGACAGCCAGCTTATCATCCAAGACGCCAACCATGCAGCCGTCCTTCTGCTAAAAGGTGAGGACCAATCCCCCGACGCGCTTAAACAGATGCGTCTCGCGCAGTTGATCAGCTCCAACGAACTCCTATCCGCGTGCACCCGAACTCTCCAAGAGGCCCGGATGCAGACGTTGGAGCTATCCCGCTTTGGACATCTGTTTGGCGAGACAGCCATCCTGGTTGGGCGTAGAAAAGCCAGCTCGCTTCGCATGGCCATCAATCCGGTGCTTAAAGAAGGCGTCACCACGGGCTTGGTGATCACAATCAATGATATAACTGAATTGAAACGCCTGGAGAATATTCGAAAGGAATTTGTCGCGAATGTCTCCCATGAGCTGAAAACCCCCATCACTGCGATCGCTGGATTCAGCGGTACCTTGCTTGAAGGGGCGATGCATGACCCAGAAGCCAACCAGCGGTTCCTTCATATAATCAACCGTCAGGTTGTGCTGATGCAAAGGATTGTTGAAGATCTTCTGCTCCTTTCGTCGCTCGAGCAGCAGAACGCCAGTCCCGTAAAGACTTGGACTGCGATTTCACAGATTGTTGAGGAAACTTTGGAAGCCTGCCGATTCCGATCCGAAGAACGGGAAAGCACAATCGAAGTTGAAATACGCAATCCACAGGAACTGGAGATGCTGGTGAATGGCATGCTTATCGTGCAGGCGCTGGCAAATCTCATCATCAACGCAATTACATACTCAGAGCCGCGTTCGAGGGTAAAGCTGATAATCGAGGTAAATGACTCTCAAGTGTGGATGCACGTGTCCGATACGGGCTGTGGAATCCCGAACGATGCCCTTGAACGGATATTTGAACGCTTTTATCGGGTTGATAAAGCCCGTAGCCGCCGTCAAGGGGGAACTGGCCTAGGCCTATCCATCGTCAAGCATATCGTGCAGGTACACGGAGGGACGGTCTCGGTGGTCAGCGAGGAAGGGGTGGGAAGCACGTTCACCATCACACTCCCCCGTGATGGGGGCGAGCTTTCCGAGATACAGAAGAAAAGCTCCCGGCTCTTTGACCGCAAAGCGCTCAAAGGCAGCCTCTAGCAACCTCGCCCAAATCTCATCCCCTATCTTAGCGCGTCAGATTCGAGCCTGGCACGAAATTGTTTCTACATCAATTTCGTGCCAGGCACCAGCTTGCTTTTGCTAGGTTGGGGAATCAAACTTGCGTTGGTACTCCTGTCCGGGGAAGATTCAGTTTTGGGCGCTGTCCCTTGTCCATGTAGACAATCCACCGGCAGATGGTGGTGACATGGTCGCCAAGCCGCTCCATCTCCTTTGCAAGATAGAACAAATTGAACAATCGCTCCGTTTCACGCGGGGAGGTGGCTTGCACGGCGAACAGCTGGGCGTTGATGCGCGCGCGGGCATCATCCATGCGGTCATCCATAGCCGCGACCTCGATTGCTTTCTCAGCCTTCACATCCATGAAAGCCTCCACTGCGCTGCGTGTCATGCTCGCACCGAGGAGGGCCATCTCGGCTATCTGCTCGACAAATGGCACACACTTCTCCAGCTCCTCCGAAACCGCCATCCGAGCCAGGTGGGCGGCATGGTCTCCCATCCGTTCCAAGCTCGATACAATCTTGATACCCGCTATGATATGGCGCATGTAGTGGCCATATGGGGCTTCTGATATCAACAGCCGAACCCCATCGTTCTCTATCATCTCCTGCAGCTGATCTATGAAATAATCATTCGCCATCACCCGTTTCGCCAGCTCCACATCATGGTTGCGGAACGCATGCTGCGCCTGATAGATCGCTTCCTCGACACGGCTTACCATCTGAATAAGCATATCTTGGAAGAACCTCATTTTCTCATCAAGTAGATTTCCTTTTTTAACTTCTGTATCCATATCAACTTCCTTTTAATAATCCATTCCAATCAAAACGCATCTTCATTGCCCATCCAAGTCGGGGTATCTCACCTTGCTTTCTCGGTGCTCGCTCGCGAATCAACCGAACTTTCCCGAGATGTATTCCTCAGTCTTTTTGTACTGTGGATTGAGAAACAGCTGTTCGGTCTCGGCGTATTCCTGCAAATACCCGGTACGCTGGCTATCCACCATGAAGAACGCGGTGTAATCGGACACCCGTGAAGCCTGTCCCATATTGTGGGTGACTATGATGATAGTATAATTCCGCTTGAGCTCCAGTATAAGCTCTTCTATTTTTCCTGTGGCTATGGGGTCCAAGGCGGATGCTGGTTCATCCATGAGAATCACCTCAGGTTGTACCGCTATGGCGCGGGCGATGCACAACCGCTGCTGCTGCCCCCCCGATAAACGGAGCGCGTTTTGCTTCAGCTTGTCCTTCACCTCGTCCCACAAGGCGGCGGAACGCAGGCTGCGCTCCACCAGCTCATTATAATCGCCTTTGAAACCATTGATACGCGCACCCCAGGCGATGTTTTCATAGATGCTTTTTGGAAAAGGGTTTGGCTTTTGAAACACCATGCCAATGCGGCGACGGATAAGCACCGGGTCGACTTCCTCGGTATATAGGTTGTGTCCGTTATAGAGGATGTCGCCACTGAGCCAGGAGCCCGGAATCATATCGTTCATTCGGTTGATGCTACGGAGCACGGTGCTTTTACCACAGCCGGAGGGTCCGATGAAAGCGGTCACGTGGTGCTCATATATCTCCAGCGATGCATTCTTGACTGCCTGGAATGTCCCATAGTGGATATTGACATCTTTCAATTCAATGACCGTTCGTAAAGCGGGTTTCGGAATCGCCGCAGCCGTGGAGAGCAAGGATACGGCGAAAGATTGATTGTTCATGCTTCAAGCCTCTTTTTCTTAGAAATTTTATCACGTAGCAAGATCGCGCTGCTGTTCATCGCCAGAAGAAGGATCATCAGCGAGATGATCGCTGCCGCCGCGATATTCCGATACGCCCCTTGAGGTCGGGCAGACCACTGGTATATCTGGATGGGCAACGTGGTGAACTTGGAGAAGATCCCCGACGGATCCACACTTATGAAGGTGGAGGCGCCGATCACCACCAGCGGGGCGGTCTCGCCAAGAGCTCTCGACAGAGCAAGGATGGTGCCTGTGAGGATCCGGTCGAAACTAGCTGGAAGCACCTGATACCAGATGGTCTGCCAGCGGGTGGCACCGATTCCATAGCTCGCCATCCGGAGTGTGTCGGGCACACCCTTCAGGGCTTCCTGAGTGTTGATGATGATGATTGGCAGCACCAGCAGTCCCAACGTGAGTCCCCCTGAAAGAATCGTCCGTCCGTTGGCGGTGTTGTCCAAAGTCGCCAGCAGAAACGATCCGCTGGTGATGGGTTCCATCACCCTGACGAACACGGCCAAACCTAGCAAACCGTAGATGATGGATGGAACCGCGGAGAGATTGAATATATTCAGCCGAAGGAACCGGTTCAAACGATTCTCAACCGCGTATTCCTGCAGATAGATCGCCGCTCCCACCCCGATGGGGAAAGAGAACACCAGCGTGATGAAGATGATCCACAACGACCCCAGCAGCGCGGTGCGGATCCCTGCCCGAAGCGGATCGCTGGACTGGTCCGCCACAATGAAGGCCGGGTTGATCCAAGAGCGGAAGATTACATAGGAGCCTGTGTTTTCAGCCACATACTGCTCCACCAAGGTTCTATGGAAAAGGGAATCCCCTAACCCATAGGTCTTCAGTACCTTTGGCTTTACCACATACTGCTCAATCAGGCCAATCAGATCCTTATCCTTGCGCTGGGCTATCGGTTCATCAGATTCCACCCGCCGCAGAATTCCCGCTGACAATCGCGTCCGGGCGATCTCCTCCAATTCCGCACGGCTGAAATCATTAACGGTGGTACTCCCGGGCACCAGTTGATGTGGTTCCACTTCGTTGCGAAGGACCGCGTAGCCGAATACTGAATCGATAATCGAATACACCAGCAGGATCAGGAAAAGAATAGACAGCACGGTGGCAAGCAGAAACAGCACTCTCCACACCGACCCCAGCCTTTTACGTTTTCCCATGAGAGTCGAGACATCGGAGGCTCCCCCGAAAAATCCTGTATCGTCCATATTATTCATACTCCTGATGGAATTTCTCCGAGATCTTGCGGGAAATCAAATTGAGGGTGAAGGTGATGAGGAACAAAACCAACCCCAGTGCGAAGATGCTGTTGTAGTCCACAGAATTGTAGCTCACGTCCCCACCGCTGATGCGCACGATATAGCCGGTGATGGTCTCGGCCGCTTTGAAGGGGTTGAAAGTCAGGTTCGGTCCTGCGCCAGCGGCAAGGGCCACGATCATGGTCTCCCCGATCGCCCGTGACAGAGCCAGCAGGAAGGTGGCTGATAGTCCGCTGAGCGCAGCGGGGATGACCACCTTGAACACCGTCTCCAGCTTCGTACCTCCAAGCGCGTAAGCCGCGAGGCGAAGTTCCTTGGGGACTGCACCGATCGCATCCTCTGCCAGCGTGGCGATCATGGGCAGCACCAGGATGCCGATTACCAATCCCGCGGAGGCGGTGTTGTATATCTCCACCGTGTTTTCTCCAAAAATCCCCCTCAGCAGGGGGGTCATGAAGGTAAGGGCGAAATATCCGTACACAATCGTCGGCACCCCTGCGAGGATCTCAAGAATTGGCTTAAGCAGTCCCCGGGTCTTGTCCGAAGCGTACTCGCTGAGGTACACCGCGACACACAGTCCCACCGGGATCCCCAGGCTCATGGCGATCACGCTGGTGGTCAATGTTGCGTTCACCAGCGGCAGTATGCCGAATCGGCCTACCATCGGCTGCCATTTCCGTCCCGAAAGGAAGCCCCAGAGGTCGACCTCGGGGCTCTTGAAGAACAAGAAGGATTCCTTCACCAATACGATCACGATTCCGACAGTGACCGCCACCGAGAGGGCGGCGGCGGAAAAAAGCAGTGTTTCGATGATTCTTTCGTTCATTGGTGTCTTACGTCCGAAAGGGTGTTTGCTTGGTTTGATCATTGGGTATTCCCGGGTGACCTTAGTAGGTCCCCTTCATCGCTTCAAGCCACGCTTGACGTCCTGTTTCCAAGGCTTTTTCATTCGCTGGGAAGTATCCGACATTGACGATCTCCTCATTCACATATGAGAGGTAGAAGTCGATGAAGGCTGCCACCTGGGGTTTTTCGCGCATGATTTTCGCATCGGAGTAGATGAACAAGGGTCGTGCAAGGGGATAGCTGGCGTTATCGACGCTTGTCGCAGTGGGCTCGATCCCTTCGATGTTGATGATGTTCAAGGTAGCTGCGTTCTCCGCATAGTAGGCGTAGCCGAAGAATCCCACAGCGTACGGGCTGCCTTCGATTCCCTGCACCAGGATATTGTCATCCTCGCTCATCTGAAGGTTGGTCGCTGACAGGATGGGTTCCGCATTGCTCTTGAAGATGGCTTCCACGAAGTAGTCGAAGGTTCCGCTGTCGGTTCCAGGGATGAATCTGCGGATCTGCTCGTTGGGCCAGCTCGGGTTCACATCCGACCAGGTCTTGGCGGTACTGAAGATTTTCGCAAGCTCAGCCTTGGTGGCATTTTTAAGAAAGGTGTTGGATTTGCTCACTGTCACCGCGAGGGCATCGGTCCCCACTCTGAATTCGATGGGAGTCCTTCCGATTTTGCCCGCCGCCTCGATCTCACTTGCTTTGATCCCACGGCTGGCATTGGCTATGTCGGTCTCGCCTGCTACGGTGAAACGTTCAAAACCGGCTCCCGATCCGATGCTGTCGATGGTGATGGTACCTTTATAGCCTTCTTCCTTGAAACGCTCAGCTATGCGTTCAGAAAGGGGAAATACGGTTGAGCTTCCTGCGGTGATGATGTTTCCGGTTACTTTTAGCGGGTTGATGCCAGGCAGTCCGAGCACCGTTGGTCCTTCCACCCAAGCGAGCTTGTTTGGATCAACAGCGGGAGCGACCTCTTTCGCGCCACCGGCGACAAGCGGAAGGCTTAAGGCTAACAGCAGCACCAAGCTTACGATAAATTGTTTTCTCATGTTCAATCCTCCTAGTGGATGTATGGCCAGAGATTACAAACAAGCTATGAGGGAACCATAAGGAAAGTGTGAGAAATCGGTTAATAATCGTGCCAGGCAAGAATCCGCTGGACAGATGGCGTCTATAGGTCGTTTAAATTAACGTAGCATGTTCTATATATCTATTATAGATAGAGATAGATTCGTGCCTGGCACAAAACTGAAGCTAATTTCCCTCTCATATGAATTGACACCAGCTGTGGCGTGTGATACTTGTGTTGATATGGTTATTGAAACGATGCTACGAGAACCCTATCCCAATAGGTACCGCCACCTAGTGGCCTTTGATTCAGATGGCACTGTTTTCGATTCGATGGAGAAGAAGCACCACCACTGCTACTTTCCCCGTTTCATCCAATACTTCCAGCTTAAGCCCATCGAAGCCATTGCCCTTGAGGTATGGGATGAAGTCAACCTGCACTCAGGTCTGCGCGGATGCAACCGCTATGTGGCCCTGATCCGGGTATGCGAGATGCTCTCTGACATCCCAGCCGTGCGAGCATCAGCGGTAAGCATCCCAAACCTATCACCCTTGAAAGAATGGCTGAAAACCGAACGGGACCACACCTTGGAATCCCTCATAAGGTATTATACGGGAACCACAGATTACAATATGCTCCCAACAGTCATCACTTGGTCGAAAGCTGTTGACCGTGATATACAGGCCCATCGTTTCACCAGGATATTTCCCACAGCACGCGATGTGCTGGAGTCACTCCATTTCAAAGCGGATGTCGCGGTGGTTTCCTATACCCCCCATTACCTGCTGAGAAAACAGTGGGAGGAGGCAGGACTTTTCAACCTCCCCGACAGCCTGCAAGGGCAAGACGAAATTGGGAAAGTGCCCAATCTGGTCTCAATCGCACGGCGCTATAGAGACCAGCAGCACCGCCTCTATGTGGGCGATTCGATAATCGATCTTGAAGCCGCAAGAACCGCAGGAATGCATTTTTTTCCAATTATTCCCGGACAAGAAGAGCGGAATTGGCTGGAATTAGCAGAAAAGGGACTTCCCCGATTCTTCACAGGGCGTTACGATGGGCTCTACGAGGACCAGCTAGTCATGCGGTTCGTTGATACTGTCGCCCGAAATAACAATGCAGGAGTAGGCATATGATTGATGCGCAGGTAGAGGATCTCAAAGGGCTCCCGATGGAAGTCATGAAGAACACATTTTTTGCCGGCCTGGACGCTCTTGGCGAACGCAAACGTGTTCTGCTCATCCCACCTGATATCACCCGCATGCACGGCATGGGCGGAACCCTGGCGGTATGGGCAGTTGAATACTACGGTGATAGCGTGAAAGCCATCCTCCCCGCCTTAGGAACACATGTGGCCATGACAGACGCTGAGCTCGACCTCATGTTCCCGGGAGTCGACCACAAATTGTTCATAGTGCACGACTGGCGCAATGATATCGTCACCCTTGGTACTGTGCCAGCTGAAATTGTCGAGCGACTTTCAGAGAGCAAGCTGAGCTGGCCGTGGAAAGCGCAGGTGAACAAGCAATTGGTCAGTGGGGGATATGACCTCATCCTCTCTTTAGGGCAGGTGGTGCCGCACGAGGTCATCGGCATGGCCAACTATAGCAAGAACATCTTCGTGGGCACCGGGGGAAGCGAAGGGATCAACCGCAGCCATTACCTGGGCGCGGTGTATGGAATGGAACGCATCATGGGCCGCGCAGATTCACCGGTACGGGCAATACTGGATTATGCTCAGGAACGATTCACCAAGGATATTCCCCTTACATACGCCCTCACCGTGGTGGGCAGGGACTCCAACGGGGAAATGCGTCCTATGGGTCTGTTCATGGGAGCGGACCGCCAGTGTTTTGAAGAAGCCTCAAGGGTCTCTCTAAAGGCCAACTTCACCATGGTCGACAAACCTCTCGACAAAGTGGTGGTGTATCTAGACAGCGGCGAATTCCGCACAACATGGCTTGGAAACAAGAGCATCTACCGCACAAGGATGGCGATCGCGGATGGAGGTGAGCTGATCGTGCTGGCACCTGGCGTGCATAAGTTCGGCGAAGACAACGAGATCGACCGGCTCATCAGAAAGTATGGCTACAAAGGCACCCCGGCTGTCCTACGCGCGGTAGATGAGAACGAGGAGCTGAGGAACAACCTCTCCGCGGCAGCCCATCTCATCCACGGATCCTCGGAAGGCCGTTTCACCATCCGCTACTGTCCCGGCCACCTGAGCAGGCAGGAAGTGGAATCGGTTGGCTACCAATGGGGAGACCTCCAGAGCATGCTGGCCACCTATCCAAGGGAGAAGATGCGCGATGGATGGAACCTTGCCGCCGATGGGTCGCGGTTCTATTATATAGCCAATCCTGCTGTGGGGCTTTGGGCACATGCAGGAAGATTCCATGGATGATGATGTTGTTGAGAATGAGCGGTATTTTAGTGAAAGCACGGTGTTATCCACAGCGGAGCATCAAACAGTAAGGAGATACAGAATGGAAAAGAAAGCGGACATAGCATTGATCGGACTGGCTGTCATGGGGCAGAACCTGGTGCTCAATATGAATGACCATGGATATACGGTTGCGGTGTACAACCGCACCTTGTCCAAAGTGGATGAGTTCTTGCAGGACGCGGCCAAAGGTCGCGATACCATTATAGGGACATACTCGCTTCCTGAGATGGTGGACATGCTGGAGAAACCCCGCAAGGTGATGCTCATGGTGAAGGCCGGGGATGTGGTTGATTCCTTCATCGACCAGCTGGTACCGCTGTTGGAGGATGGCGATGTGATCATCGATGGCGGAAACTCACACTTTCCGGATACCACCCGACGCACCCGTGAGCTTAAGGAAAAAGGCATCCTATATATCGGCACCGGTGTATCAGGAGGTGAAGAGGGAGCACGTCGAGGACCATCGGTGATGCCCGGTGGCAATCCTGACGCCTGGCCGCTGGTCAAGAACATCCTCCAGGACATCTCTGCCAAAGTCGACGACGGCAGTCCCTGCTGCGACTGGGTGGGAGAGGAAGGAGCCGGCCATTATGTGAAGATGGTTCATAATGGAATCGAATATGGCGATATGCAGATGATCTGCGAAGCTTACGACCTGCTCCATCAGGGCCTTGGCCTTACCCATGACGATCTCTACGAAATATTCGCGGAATGGAACAAGGGCGACCTTGACAGCTATCTGATCGAGATCACCCGCGATATCATGAAGACCAAAGATACCGATGGAAGCCCCTTGGTGACAAAGATTCTGGACCGCGCCGGCCAAAAAGGCACGGGAAAATGGACCGGGATCAGCTCGCTTGACCTTGGTGTTCCCGTCACCCTTATCGTTGAAGCGGTGTACGCACGCTGCCTATCAGCCCTTAAATCCGAGCGTTTGGAAGCCTCAAAGTTGATTAAAGGCCCAGATAAAGCCATCGCAGGCGATCGCAAGGCAATTATTGAGGACATCCGCCTGGCTCTATTCGCATCCAAGATCGTCTCCTATGCCCAAGGCTACATGCTGATGCGCGAAGCTGCGCGTGAGAATGGCTGGATGCTCAACTATGGCGGGATCGCACTGATGTGGCGTGGTGGATGCATCATCCGCAGCGTATTCCTAGGAAAGATCAAGGAAGCCTTCGACCAAGATCCAAACCTGAGCAACCTGCTGGTCGCCCCCTATTTCCGTTCCGTCATGGATACCTGCCAAGCGGCTTGGAGACGGACCGTGGGACGCGCGGTTGCAGCGGGGATTCCGATTCCGGCGATGAGTTCGGCGCTCTCCTTTTTTGATGGCTACCGCAGCGCATTGCTTCCTGCGAATCTGCTGCAGGCGCAGCGCGACTACTTCGGTGCCCACACCTACGAACGGGTGGATAAGCCGGCTGGTGAGTTCTTCCATACAAATTGGACGGGAACCGGTGGAAACGTGGCATCGTCGACATACCAGGTCTGATGTACCCAAGGCGCGGGCGGGGCTCAAGCTCCGCCCTTGGCCTCCATCATGGGCAGCCTAGGGACAATCTCTGCACAAACTGGTGGATTCTGTATTGACAGTGCCGGTCAAATACCCTATACGTAGCGTACTAGCAGTAGTCAGTGGCCTTCGAAGTGGGGTCCGGGCAACATGGCTGGAAGGAGGAAGGGGAAACACATTGAAAGGTTTTGACGTTACTGTAAAGGACGTATCACGGGCGTATGGTGCTTTCAAAGCCCTCGATAACGTAAGTATTGAAATCAAGAAAGGAGAGTTCTTCTCCCTTCTCGGTCCTTCTGGTTGCGGAAAAACCACCCTCCTGCGAATAATAGCGGGATTCGATTCCCCTGATGTGGGGTCGGTCCTTCTTGATGGACGGAACATCATCCCGCTGCCTCCAGACAAACGGCAAGTAAACACTGTTTTCCAAAATTACGCGCTTTTCCCGCACCTGAGCGTGTATGAGAATGTCGCCTTCCCTTTGCGCCTCAAACATATCCCTGAAACAAAACTCGATACCAAAGTCCGCGACTACCTGCACCTCGTGCAACTAGATGCGCATCTTGACAAGAAGCCAAGCATGCTCAGCGGTGGCCAGAAGCAACGGGTCGCCATAGCGCGCGCGCTTATAAACGAACCAAATGTACTCCTCTTGGACGAACCTCTTTCGGCATTGGACGCCAAGCTCCGCCAGAACCTGCTTGTGGAGCTTGATCATCTGCACGACCAGATCGGCATCACCTTCATCTATGTGACGCACGACCAGAGCGAAGCGCTATCGGTCAGCGACCGCATCGCGGTGATGAACCAAGGAGTGGTTTTACAAGTTGGATCGCCCTACGAGATCTACGAGAGCCCGGCTACCGACTTTGTGGCCCGATTCATCGGAGAGACCAACCTGTTCCCCGCCGTGGTCACCAAATGTGAAGCGTACGACAAGTATTTCATGACAACGCTGGAGATCCCAGAGCTCCAGGCCGAGATCAAGGTGACGGACTACGACGAGCTCAAGCAAGGGCAGCAGGTCTCGTTCACCGTGCGGCCAGAGAAACTGAAGATCACCGGTCATAAGCCAAGCCGCGTGGGCAAGGACATCAATCTGTTCAGCGGTGTGGTTGAGGAACCCATCTACTCGGGCTTCCAGACCAAGTACTATGTACGGTTGGACAACGGCACGGTGGTGAAGGTGCAGATGCAGCACACCAACTATATGGATGAAGGTCCTGATATCGAATGGAAGGACCAGGTGTACGTCTCATGGAGCGCTGAAGATGGATACATCGTCGAGGTGATAGACAAATGATGGACCCCAGAGAGTCCCGCGGAAGAAGGCTGGGTGTCACCTACGCCGCCCCGATGGGGTTGTGGCTCACGCTGTTTTTCCTGGTTCCCCTGTTGATCATCGTCATGTACAGCTTCCTCAAGAAGGGGTTGTATGGCGGTGTGGAGTGGGAGTTCACCCTTTCAGCCTATCAGCAGATGTTCAACCCCAACTTCATGAGGGTTCTGCTTCGCACCTTGTGGGTTGCATTCATCTCAACAGTCATCACTATTTTCCTCGCCCTCCCCTGTGGTTACGCCATGGCGCGCAGCAAGCACCAGACCTTGTGGCTGGGCATGGTGATCATTCCCTTCTGGACCAACTCGCTCATCCGCGTCTATGCATGGATCGCGATTCTTTCCAGCGAGGGATTCCTCAACGAAGCGCTCAAGGCCATCGGCCTCATCAAGGAGAGCCTACCGCTCATCTACAACCAAGGCGCGGTGGTGACAGTTCTTATCTACATGTACATACCGTTCGCCATACTGCCGTTGTTCACCACTATCGACAAATTCGATTTCGGCCTCCTCGAAGCCGCCAGGGATCTCGGAGCTACCAAACCGCAAGCGATCCTGAAGGTGCTCATACCCAATATCCGCAGCGGAATCATCACCGCGGTCATCTTCACCTTCATCCCCATCTTCGGAGCCTATGCGGTTCCACTGTTGGTTGGAGGCAAGGATTCGTACATGATCGGCAATATCATCGTCGACCAGGTGACGAAGACCCGCAACTGGCCTCTGGCCTCCGCTTTCTCACTTATCATCACCCTGCTGAGCACCCTCGGGGTGGTATGGATGATGACGGCATCCGCCCGTGAAAGCGCCCGCAGCAAGACCGCGCCCCAGGTGGTGGATGCGAATGGGGGTGTCGTATGACCACCTCAACAAAGCCTCCGCAGCGAGAGGAACAGCATAAAGCAGTCAAACTGTTCCCCAGCCGTTTGGTGACCGCGCCGAAAGGTGTCCAGGGACCGTACAAGACTCCTAGGAACCATGTGTTCCGCGACCACCGCAAGTTCGGGTTCTCCAACATCATGCTGGTGCTGGTGGTGCTGTTTCTATTCACCCCGCTGTTCGTGGTGGTGGGATACTCTTTCAATGCCACCAAAGGAATGCGCTGGGCCGGACTGTCGCTGGTCTGGTATGAAAAGCTGCTCTTCGGCTCGGCGGAACTGTGGCGAGCGTTTGGCAACAGCTTGCTCATCGCCATCAGCTCGTCGATGGTCGCGACCTTTTTAGGATCGATGGCCGCGGTGGGCATCAAGTGGTACAAATTCAAGGCGCGCACCTACATCCAGATCACCAGTTTCCTTCCGATGGTCCTTCCCGAGGTCATAATCGGTATCTCCATGCTCATATTCTTCACAGCGGTGAAGATCCCTCTGGGGATGTTCTCCATCTTTGTCGCCCATACCACCTTCAACCTGCCGTTCGTGTTTCTGCTGGTCTCGGCCAGGCTGGAGGAATTCGATTTCTCGATTATCGAAGCCGCACGCGACCTCGGCGCTACCGAAAGGCAGACTTTGCTGAAGGTCATCATCCCATCGATCATGCCTGGGGTTACTTCAGGCTTTCTGATGGCGGTGACCATGTCGCTGGAAGACTTCGTCATCACATTTTTCGTATCGGGTCCTGGTTCCACCACGCTTCCGCTCTATGTGTACTCCATGATCCGCTATGGAGTGTCTCCGGTCATAAACGCTCTTTCCTTCGTCCTGATCCTCGGCATCATGCTTATGGCTCTGTCGTTCCGCCGGTTTCTCAAGACCATCGCAGCTTCGAGTTAGAATTTTCCACACAGTGCAATCGCGTCCCAGGGTATGGCCTTTCGGTTGTCCTGGGCGTTAGGATACCCCTTAAGGGAGGTTTCATATGAACAAGACACGCACGAGAACGGGTCTCATCGTCGTCATCGCCGCAATGTTGGTTGTTTCCTTATTTCTCGCCACCGGGTGCCAGAGCAAGGGAAAAACCCTCTATCTGTACAACTGGACGTATTACACACCTGATTCCGTAATCGAGAAATTCGAGAAGGAGTTTGGCGTCAAGGTCGTACTCGACTATTTCGATTCAAACGAAGCGATGTTCGCTAAGCTGAAGGCGGGTGGCTCTGGGTACGATATCGTGTTCCCTTCGCAGGACTACACATCTATCATGATGACTCTTGGAATGGTGGAGAAGCTGGACAAGAGCAAGCTGCCCAACCTCAAGTACATCAGCCCGTTGGTGCTGCAGAAAGCAACGTACGACCCCACCATGGATTACTCGGTCCCGTACTTCATGGGTGCTTCGGGTATCGCGGTCAATAAGACCAAGGCTCCTGCCGGGTATGCCCGCGACTGGAGTATTTTCGCCGACACCCGCATGGATGGCCGCATGAGCATGCTGGACGATATGCGTGAAGTCATCGGCGATGCCCTTGCCCACCTTGGCTATTCGGTGAACACCGTCAATGCTGCCGAACTGGCCCAGGCCCAGAAGCTGATCAACGAGAAATGGAAGCCAAACCTAGTGAAATTCGATGCTGAAGGTTTTGCCAAGAGCTTCTCGAGCGGTGAGTTCTGGGTTGTGCAAGGGTATGCTGAAGCGGTGTTCGAAGAGCTTGAACCTTCACGCTGGAGTGAAGTCGATTTCTTCCTGCCCTCTGAAGGCGGCCCCATGTATCTGGATTCGATGGTGATTCCAAAGAAGGCCAAGAATATCGAGCTGGCCCACGAGTTCATCAACTTCATCCATCGTCCCGAGATCTACGCCGAGTTCCTCGATCGTTTCCACTTCCCCGACTCGGTGCATACTGAAGCTGGCAAGTTCACCACTGAAAAGCCCTTCTACCAGGGCTCGGACCTCGCCAACTATGAGCTCAAGAACGACTTGGGCGCTGATCTGGCCAAATACGAAGCTATCTGGCAGACCATCCGCTACGTAGACTAACACAACTTCGTGCCTGATATGTTGTGACCTT
>DIXI01000011.1 GCA_002428625.1 Sphaerochaeta sp. UBA6084 | reverse complement strand
CCGTTTACAAGGCGGAATACCACGGGGGTTTTCGCTACGGCAACAGGGGCAGCGGCTTCTTTTCCACCAGCTGCAAACAGCATGCCGGAAGCAACCACTAAGATCAAACACAGAACTGACAGTTTTTTTGTCATGTGTGTTTCTCCTTTTGTGAAGATTTCAGTGGATTGATTCCAACGGATTTTCCACCAATGGTCTACTATACGTTTTATTCATGCTTTATGTCAAACGCAAAGCGATTATACATCAGCAATTATACTCTTTATATCGATAATTTGATATCTAAATCCAGTCGAAATTTTGCTAAAACAATATAAAGTAACAAAATAACATATTATGTTGATATTGAGAGGGGTTGGGAGTATGATAAAATCAGGTTCAAAAGTGAAAACACCTGCAGGGGGGAGTTTATGGTCATAACCACATTGATGGATAATACCGCATTGGAAGCCAAGGGAATGGTGGCGGAACATGGGTTTTCCTGCCTTATCGAACTACCAAACGCCATGGTGTTGCTGGATACGGGAGCTACCGGAGCCTTTGTGCAAAACGCCCGTGCTCTTGGTAAAGACCTTTCCAAACTTGACCATATCGTCATCAGCCACGGTCATTTCGATCATGGTGGAGGTGTGCGCGCGTTATTGGAGCAGTGCCATCCTTCACAGGCTGTTTTTTGGACGGGCAAAGGCTTCACCGACCCGAAATTCTCAGTGAAAGCTACCGAGCGATCCTTCAAGGGGAACGATTTTGATGCTGCCTATGTGCGTTCGCAGGGGATTGAATGGAGGACCGCGGCCGATGCAACCACCGAGATTGCCAAAGGAGTCTGGCTGGTCACCGATTTTACGCGCATCCACCCCATGGAGCAACCGAATCCTCGCTTCCATGTCCAGCGTGATGGACAAGATAGGGTGGATGATTTTACCGATGAAGTCATGCTGGTCATCGAATCACCACAGGGTCTGGTGCTGCTGGTTGGCTGCTCGCATCCCGGGATTGTGAATATGGTGGACACGGTCAGGGCTCGTTTCAATACACCGATCCGAGCTCTACTCGGTGGCATTCATTTGGTGGACGCCTCTGAGGAACGTACCGAATGGGTGCTTCACGCTCTTGCAAGCAGAGGAATAGGAACCATAGGGGTATCGCATTGCACCGGTCAAAGTGCCGCGGACACCTTGCGCGCGATGGTGCCGGATTTCAGTGTAAACGCCGCCGGCAATACCTGGGAATTGGTTTGAACTGCCTTCAGGGTAATCGGATCGGCCAAAGCGGTTCGAAGCTGGCTCCTCTGGCCGATGGGATATAGGTCTTGGATTCTAGGTCGAACTCAAGGAAAGCCGGAGTCTCCTCGCCCTTTTTCAGCAGTGGGATTGCCCTTGGGCCAACCCATCCTTTTCGTGGTTTATAGATTTCATAGGTGATGGTGATGGAATCCCCAACGGACAGCCGGGTGAGACTCTGATGCACCGCGGTCACTTTCGCTTTGGCCGTGACATAGGTGGTGCGCGAGAACAACCCCCAGGTGCGCCTGACCGAATCGATGCGCAGCTCCAGATGCTCGGGGGCACCCCGTTTCATCTTCTCGTATTCTTCAGGAGCGATTTCGGCAAACAGCATAGCCGCGCCCAACAGCACCAGCGCGAGCAAAGCCAGGATCCGTCTCTCAATCATTCTCGGCCTCCTCATCCACTATGAGTCAAAGACGGTTGCCGGTCAAGAGAAGGTCTCCATTGGTTTGACGGAGACGCGAAGATGCCGTATGATAGAACCATACCATTTGGCATGCCAAGTGAGATATTGTGTGCAAGAGAGGTAACGCTATGTTTGTATCCCATAGAGACGAAATAGAGAAGAAAACCATAGAGAATCCAGCCTTGAAAGGTGTTACGAAGCAGGTTCTGATAGGCCCCGAGCAGGGTTGGAAGGACTATGTGATGCGCTTGTTCACCCTCACCAAGGGCGGCTATGCCCCCCGGCATACCCATCCGTGGCAGCATATCATGTATGTGGTGGAAGGTGAGGGCAGACTGTTTATGAATGGTATCGATTATCCTCTGGTTCCGGGCTCGGTATCCTATGTCCCCGCTGAGGTCGAGCATCAGGTGATGAACGCAGGCGACGCCAAATTCGTCTTCATCTGCATTGTGCCCGAATTCGGTGACAAATAATCGAGATGCCCCCGTACCTGGAATCCATAGAAGCGTCGGTGGTCAGACGTGACATACTTTTGACTTATTGTCTTGGATTGCAAGAACCCCAGACAAACTCAGCCAATCTGGCGCACGCCAGGCAGTATTTTTCTGAAGTTGGTCCCAGAGAGACTATGGAACTAGTCGATGCTGTCATGCACAAGGTTGCTGATCTTGAACAGGTGAAGACCATCGTCACCCGCATGCTCCATTCCTTCACGAAAGGGCTGAACCAGACCACGATAGGAGAATCGTTTCGTGCTATTCCCTATATCCAGGAACTGCGGGCTCACAATCTGCGCCTTGGGGAGGTGCTCGACCGTCTCAAGCCCATCGTGATCAACTTGAATCAAGGTCGCTTGGATAAACCACTCTCCGAAGCACTCGTCAGCTCGTTAGAGGAACTCAAAGGACTTCTCAGCCACTACGAGCAGAAGGAGAACCTGCTTTTTCCGCTGGTGGAACAGCATATCGCCGAGCATCGTTGCGTGCAGTTGATGTGGGCGATCCACGATGATGTACGCCTAGGGCTGAAAAACCTACTGGAACTTCTATCCCATGAATCTATAACGCTCGAAGAGCTCAACCGTTTGTTGGGCCGGCTGTTTTTCGATGTCCGCTCCATGATCTTTCGGGAAGAGCAGGTGCTGCTCCCGGCTGTGCTGGACCGTATTCCCCTATCCAGCTGGCATTCGCTTTCAGCTGGGCAGTACGAACATGGCCAGGTGGGTATGGATGAGGCATTTGGGAACGTGGCTGACGAAACCGTGGACCTCATCACCGGGTGTCCTACGGCCGCTCAGCTTATCCAGATTTTCAACAGTCTTCCAGTGGATATCACCTTGGTGGATGCACACGACCAGGTGGTGTACTTCAACACCCCGGCGGACCGCATCTTTCCCCGCACCAAGTCTGTGGTGGGCCGCAAGGTGCAGAACTGCCACCCACCGAAAAGCGTGCATATCGTGGAGGATATCATCAACGCGTTCCGTGAGAAACGCCAGTCGGAAGCTGATTTCCGACTGACACTTCGTGGCCGCTATATCCTTATCCGCTATGTCGCGCTATATGGTAAGGCTGGGGAATATGCTGGCACCTTGGAGATATCGCAGGACATCACTGAGCTACGAGCCCTTGAGGGTGACAAACGCCTGCTGGATTGGCAGGATTCCTAGCCGGCAACCTTTGCGTAAGCCTGAAGATTCCTATCTACCGGGGGTCTTACACAGGAAGGCTTCCTTGTGCTTCATCCCTGAGGAGAAATGAGATATATCTGCGATGAAGTGTGACGATTATTGACAAAATCGTCGAATTTCTATATTGTCCTGAAATCAAGCGGGGTTGGACTTTATGACAAAGGGACAAGCGGAAGCAAGTATAAGCGAAGCGGTAAGTGCCTTTGAAATGAATTACATGGGACGTGGCCCCAAACAGATCAAAACGACGATTTGTCAGGATTTGATAATTATTCGGCTAAAGGGCTTCCTAAGTCAGGTGGAAAGAAAGCTGGCAGAGAGTAGTCAGGGCGTTGAGTTGTTAAAGCGAGTCAGGACCAGTTTGTTTGAAAGTGCTTGTGGATATTTTGAGAAGCAAATCAAAGAAGTGATCGATGTCAATATTGTGAGTCTGCATTCCGATGTCAGTACGCGGACAGGGGAAAAGATCATCGTTATCACTTTAGAAGAAAATTTGGAGAGTACTTTCTCCAAATAGTGGTTTGAACATATAGAATTTTTTCAGAGGATCCAAGGATCTTCTTGGAAGACAAAGGGAAGGGTTGCGAAACCAGTCCCAACGTAATCCAGTGTTTGTCGGCAGTTGCCGATGGATGCTGGATTTTTTTTTGGCCCAAAGAGGCATGCAGGGAAACTGCAAAGGAGACACCAAGCATGGTGGGTAAAAGAGTCAGTACAGGTGTATCGTTTTCGAAGGGATCGCTCTGCAATTCAAGCAAGGATCTGCTGCAGTCAAAGGAGTTCTACCTGCTTATGGAGTTGTACTGCAACAACATGGCAGAGATGGAAGGGAATCAGGTGGCACTGCTCAATCAACATTTCAATGACGAAGGATACATTGACTGCTGGCGCATACCCCATCTGATGCTCGACTTACATGAGAAGAACTACAAATCGCATCGGAACACCCTCGATTCCAACGATTTTCTTCCAGAGTTCTTCGATTTCCTGCTCGGATTCTACAACTACAGCATGAGGATGTACAAACCCTATCTGTTGGGGACCTGTGCGTCTGAGAATGAAAAGGAAGCCTTGCTCCATATCGCCATGTGCAGACATCAGACTAATCTCATCATGGATACCATGAGTCAGATAATTGAGAACCTTGATTGTTATAAAATCACGGGAAGGGGAAACGAATGAGCGACATGATTGGAAAAATGGTTTTGCCTGAGGAATTGCAGGCTTTGCTATCAAATGGTGTGAAGGTGACGATTCCCGAAACAAGGGAGGAGATGCTTGAAATGGCCATGGGTGGAAAAGACTGCGACCATTTCGAGGTGGCATATGATGTTCCTGGGAAAGGCCGTGTCGTCGAAGCGACCGTCTCCAGGTGCAAGAATGGCGCAGTCGTCAATTACACTGATATCTATATGAGGCGGCGGGACCCCGATTGCATGTTGATCGCAGACCAAGGAGATACGGATAAACCTCGTTTTTCCGATAAGCATGGATCAGATTTCTCTTCTCTCAGGGAGATGACTTTCGATTGGTTGGCCACCACAGATCTGATCGTGATGCCTTTCATCGCGGGAATCAAAGAGATCGGTAGCCCCGCGCTCTTGGTGGCTCCGGATAATGCTGGCTTTTTCGCAGGTGGACTCGCCGACCTGCAAGGATTCATACCGGCTAGCCAAATCCCCGAGGGCTTCACGCCTAAGGCGATCATCTATCTTGCTCCGACTTTCCGGCACACTCATTTCGACGGAAAGCAGATGGTCGTGCACAATAGGTTGGATGCTGTGTACGAGATGTTCGCTTACAATCTGTATCCTGGACCCAGTGCGAAGAAAGGCGTGTACGGTGTGCTTTTGAATATCGGTGAGAAAGAAGGATGGGTGACAGCCCATGGCTCCACCGTCATGGTTATTACCCCCTACGACAACATCATCACCATCATGCATGAAGGCGCCAGTGGTGGTGGCAAGAGCGAGATGATTGAGAAAATCCACCGGGAACAGGATGGCCGGATCCTCCTCAGTCTGAACACAAGAACAAAAGAAAGAATGTATCTTGACTTAATTGAACCCTGCGAGCTCAAACCTGTCACCGATGATATGGCCTTGTGTCATCCAGCACTACAGAACTCCAGCGGCAAGATCGTGGTGAGTGATGCAGAGGATGGATGGTTCCTCAGAACGAATCACATAACCCGATATGGCACGGATCCGTATCTGGAGGAGCTATGTGTGCACCCCCGTGAACCGCTTATCTTCATCAACTACGAGACGCGGCCAAAATCCACCTGTCTGATCTGGGAACACATCTTGGATGCTCCTGGTAAGCCTTGTCCGAATCCTCGGGTCATCATGCCCCGGAGACTTGTCCCGAATATCGTCAACAAGCCGGTTGAGGTTGATATCCGGAGTTTCGGAGTACGCACTCCGCCATGCTCAAAAGAACATCCAACCTATGGTATTGTGGGACTGTTCCACATTCTCCCGCCAGCTCTTGCTTGGCTCTGGAGATTGGTTGCTCCACGAGGGCATGACAATCCGAGCATCACCGATACGGAAGGTATGAGCAGCGAAGGTGTCGGTTCTTATTGGCCTTTCGCCACCGGGAAGATGGCCGATCAGGCGAATCTGTTGCTCAAGCAGGTAGTGGATTATCCGAATACCCGGTATATACTGGTCCCAAATCAGTATATCGGTATCTACAAAGTCGGATTCATGCCCCAGTGGATAGCGAGAGAGTATCTTGCGAGACGTGGAAGCGCGAAATTCCAGCCGCACCAGATAGAACCTGCCCGAAATCAGCTGCTTGGGTTTTCTCTCAATAGCATAAAAGTGGATGGAGTGTATATTCCTAAGGAATTGCTCGAAGTCAACCGGCAGATAGAGGTTGGCGATGAAGGGTACGATGCAGGCTCGCTCATCCTTTCCAACTTCTTCAAGAAGGAGCTGCAAAAGTTCCTGACTCCAAAATTGGATCCCCTAGGCAGAAGAATTATCGAGACTTGCCTCCATGATGGTACTCTTCAAGAGTATTTGAGGCTGATTCCGATGAAGATCTGATGCGAGAGGGTGCAGCTACGTAACGCGGCACGGCTTTTTCCGTTAACGGGAGAGGGGTTCCTCTATATCGGCAAGCCCGGCAAGCCCGGCAAGCCCGGCAAGCCCGGCAAGTCCGGCAAGCCCGGCAAGTCCGGCAAGTCCGGCAAGCCCGGCAAGCCCGGCAAGGGCAACGCCAGAAAGAGGAACCGCATCCCGATTGTTTTCATTCAGGTTTTTTATATCGAAGGAGATGCCATCGAATGATACTTATCATGTTCGGAGCGCCCGGGGTTGGGAAAGGAAGCCAAGCCAACATTCTCTCGGACGCTCTGCGAATCCCCCACATATCGACTGGGGATATTTTTCGTGAAAATGTTGCGACCAGTACCGAATTGGGAAAAATCGCAAAGGAGCATATGGACAAAGGGTTGCTGGTCCCTGATGAGATCACCATCGGGCTCATCCTGGATCGGATTCGAAAAGACGATTGCCGGAGAGGCTTCATCTTTGATGGATTTCCACGAACTCTTCCTCAAGCTGAATATTTGGAAAAAGCTTTGGAAGGAGAAAAGATGTCCATCGACGCGGTCATCAATATCACTCTCGATGATGAGAAAATCGTCGATCGGCTCACGGGGAGACGAGTGTGTCCGTCATGCAATCTCGTATATCATTTGACGTACAAGAAACCGCACAGTGTGGGAACCTGCAACAATTGTAGAACCAACCTCGTGCAGCGGCTTGATGATACAGAGGCAATTATTAGAAAAAGATTGCAGGTGTATGAAGCCCACACAAGAACCGTGTTGTCCTATTACAGAAAAAGACATCCTGTTTTGGATGTATTGAGCGAGGAGGCTATCGACGCAACGACGCTTCAGATTTTCAATGGGTTGGGCATAGCTTCTGGTGATGGATCTGTTGAGGGTGCTGGTAGGGATTTCCCACACGTGCGGGTATCAGGGGGGTACACTTGATAGGCTCGGATGAGATGAAACACAGGGAAGGCGGTGACGGTATCCATTGGAGAACCAGGTGAGAAATCGGTGGATATCGTTGATAGCGGGAGTGTTGATTCAAATCATTCTTGGTGGTATCTATGGTTGGAGCACATTCATTATCCAATTGGGAGCAAACTATGGACTTACTCATAGTCAAGCTGGCTTTATATTCGGTTTGTGCATAACCACTTTCACGTTGACTATGATATTCTCTGGACGAATTCTAGCAACTTATGGTCCGCGGTTGACTGCTGGTATTGGTGCTGTTCTCTTTACCGGTGGCTACCTGCTCGCATCATTTTCACAGGGGATATTTGCAATATTGCTGCTTGGGCTAGGAATCATCACCGGTGCGGGGATAGGGTTTGGCTATGTGTGTCCATTGACTGTCGGTATGAAGTGGTTTCCAAAGAACAAAGGCTTGGTGACAGGAATATCCGTTGCAGGATTCGGAAGTGGCGCGATCCTTCTTTCCGCAGTTGCAAGTCGGTTATTAGGGGCAGGCATGGATGTCCTGGTCTTTTTTCGGTGGTGGGGGATTGGATGCGGATCACTACTTCTGATAGCATCTCAATTTTTAACAGAACCCATCACAATGCGTAAAACCACTCACAAAGTAGTTCTTACGTCAGAAGTCTATAGCTTGCAGTTCTGGATGTGCGCGGTAGGTATGTTCGCGGGTACCTTTGCTGGACTTCTTATCAATGGAAATCTTCTACCGATTGTCGCCGAGGGTGGACTCTCTGGTCCGCGATCATTGCAAGCCCTCTCCCTGTTCGCAGTGGGGAATGCCATGGGCAGAATCGTTTGGGGATATTTTTTCGATGTACTTGGATATAAAAGTATTCCATTATCCTTAATCGGATTGTCGATGGCAGGTCTTGCTCTTTTCATCTCTTTGCCAGAATGGTTGCTGCTCCTTGATATGCTCTGCATCGGATTTTTTTCGGCGCGAATTTCGTGGTGTATGCGTCGACAATCGCCCGTTACTTTGGTCAAACTCATTTTTCAGTACTCTACCCAATTTGCTTCGTTGCCTACGGAATCGCCGGATTCATCGCTCCCAGTCTTGGTGGATACTTTGCAGATCTGACTGGTTCCTATCAAACATCAATTGTGGTAGCCATTGCCCTGGTCGTTCCCGTGGGCATTCTTTCGGCGGTAAGTTTGTCAATCTTTTCAAAAAAATTTAGGTGAAAAGTAGTGCGCTGATTCCCCAACGTATCGAGCGGAAATACAGCTGTAAGTCACCAGCACCCACTCGGAATATGGGCGGCCCGGCATCGCCGTCAGGCTGCTGCGGGGTACGCTCCCGCTCCCGTCCTTCGGACCAAGCCCTGCGCATCCTTGCCGCATCGGGAAAGATGCGCATCTGCGCAGATGCGCAGATTCGTGCCAGGCACGGAATTGCTTCCTTCTCTGATATGAAAGGTATCCGTGCAGACCGTCATTCTAGCAGCATTCGGAGGCCCCTCGGTTTGTCAATTCCGTGCCTGGATCGAATGTGCTACTCATAAGGCACGCGAGCTTAGTCTAGATCTGGCTGCAGTGGTGTGTGTAGGAAAAGCCATCGGGAACGTCCCGGCTATGCGTTGTTCGCCGCTTTCCTGAGCCGGTTGTTGACCGCGATTCCTATTCCGCTTTCAGGGAGCAATTCTACCACGAGCAAGGAAAGGGACAGGCTGTCGAGTTTCCGCATGGCTTGGTACAGGCGTTTCGCAGCTTCTGCCGTGTCTGAGGACAGGCTCAGGTATTCCACCGGCCCCATGAAGACCTGGTCGCACTTTCCGAAAAGCAACACCCCGACATCGCTTCTGGAAGCATAGTCGCTCAGATTGTCTACGATTCGCAAAGGCGTGGCTGTGGCATAGTGACTTGGCAGCATGCCAGGGCTGGTTGATGATTCCTCCGGGCTGGCTTTTTGTTCCGAAATCACCTTGCCTATGCACGATTCTATAGCCTGTTGATCTATGCCACCCGGCCTGAGTATCCTTGGCGTTTCTCCAAGGAAGGAAATCACGGTGGATTCTATTCCTACGATGCAGGCACCTCCATCGATCATGACATCGTAGGTGCCTCCCAATTGATCGTGGACATGTTTCGCGGTAGTCGGGCTCGTGCAGCCGAAACGGTTCGCGCTCGGCGCTGCGATCGGTTTTCCCGAAAGACGGATCAATTCGAGAGCTATAGGATTGCTGGGCATTCTCACCGCAACCGACGGACTCCCCGCAGTCACAATCGCTGGCACCAGGGGTGATTTGGGAAGCACAATGGTCAATGGCCCCGGCCAAAAACGCGCAATCAATTCCTCTGCCTTCGCTGGCAAGCTAGTCACCAGCTGAAGCATCTGCTCCCTATCGGACACATGCACGATGAGTGGATCGTAGAATGGGCGCTTCTTAGCCTTGAAGATGTCCTCCACAGCACCCGGATTCGTCGCATCAGCACCGAGTCCATATACAGTCTCAGTGGGGAATGCCACCAGTCCCCCTTTCTTTATCACCTGTGCTCCAGAAAGAAGCGAATCAATCAGATTCCGGTAAGGATGTGGATGTGAGAGGATCCAAGACACCATATCCGTATGATTATGGAAGCAGAGGGTAAGGTTTTTTGGAAGAAAGCTCCCTGGGTCTTGTGCAGATTCTCCTGCAAAGATTGACAGCTTCAGGCCAGGATGCAGGTGATATCTGCATTCAGCGGGGATGTCATCCTCTTTCAAACTGGTGGAGATGATAATTCCGAACTCCCGCGATAAGGAATCAAGAAGTTCGTCGATTGAAGGAGTTTCCTTTCCCGAATCTTTTACGATCGCCAATAGGAAATGGTTCTGCAATTCACGCAATGCGGAAACGAAATCGTTGGCGAGGCTCCAAGGTTTGGCGTGTAAGTCGGATCTATGAAATTCGTCGATGAGGATTTTTTCTTCAAGAAAGATGATGGTCTGAGCGGCATTAACCTTGTTTTCACAGAGGTTGTTCTGTAATTCCATTGAAAATCTCCTCTAGGCTAACGCATTATATACGCAATATAAACAGCCTATCAATATATGGACATTGTATCGATGCTAAAGGCCGGGCTGATATAAGAACGGGCATACTTGGCGCATGGTTTTGTGTATGAAATACCACACGGACCTGGCGTTTTCCGCTTGGATTTCTCTTGAAAACCCCATTGCCGCTATGTGAAATTAAGGTTGATGTGTGTTTTGGGTGGGAAGGTGCCAGGTCCCGATAGAAAAATCTCCCCAAGACTCTCTTCAAGACTCTCTTCGTGACTTTAAATCTTTTCATATTTGTAATAAAGTTGTTGGTCAATACGCATGCTTCATAAAGCGGGATTATTCGGAAGGAGCCTGGATCGTTTGAAAAACATACATGGTTTGAAAGCGGGACAAGTAGCGGTCATATTCATATTTTCGGCGGTCATCCTCGCGATTCCTGCGATATTCATCAACCGTAGTGTGATGGATCTGGTTGTGGATAGACTGGGAATCGACGCTCGGAATGTGGCTATCACGACTGCGCATCTGATCGAGGAGGACCTGGACTCCTACCGCGCTTTAGCCGACACCTTGGCTCCCCCCGACGAGCCTGCTCTGATGGCCTATTACCAGAGGATGCTGAGCCTATTCAGACATCTTAAGGACGAATTAGGAGCTGATTTCCTCTATACGGAAAAACAGGTCTCGGACACCGGAATTGTGTATGTATTGGATGCCGAGGATCCCGCCGGGGATGTGTTCGCCCCCAATGGCACCGAGGATTATCTATCGGAGTATGAGCGGCAGGTCTTTATGATGGGCTTGCCCGTGATCACCAAGCTAGTGGATTATTCCGACTGGGGCGAGTATCTCACAGGTTATGCTCCTATCATGGATACACGTACAGGGGAGGTGGTCGGTCTGGTCGGGGTTGATTACTCCGCATCCACCGTAGGTCGCACCACCGCGGGAATCCGCACCATCATCCTGATCATATTCTTGTTGATCGCCGTCCTCGTCACCATAGTCATAGTATTTCAGATTAGATTGCGTTACCAAACCATCAAGACCGATTATCTCACCGGTCTTGGCACCAAACAACACATGGACCAGCAGCTTAAGTTGGCGGTTGCGCATGCGGAAAGTTCAAAAAAGGCCTTTTCACTCGGTGTGCTTGATATTGATTCCTTCAAGCTTATCAACGATCTCCAAGGCCATCCCGTAGGCGATCTTGCCCTAAAAGCGGTTGCTGGGGCAATCCGTGAGAATCTCAGGCAAGTTGATATTGCAGCCCGCTATGGTGGCGATGAGTATGTGGTGCTGCTTCCCGGCCAGAGCCGGATCTATGCGAAAGTTGTCTCGTTCCGGATTCTGGAGAGTGTGGCTCAGGTGCATCTCGCCGACACGAGGATTCCTAAGCTCACCCTCAGCATTGGCATCGCGCAGTGGGAGCCAGGGATGACAGCGCAGCAGTTGATGATCAAAGCGGATCAGATGATGTATCAAGCCAAGGGTATAGGGAAAAATCGGGTGGTGACCGACACCGATACCGGACAGGTCTCCACCCACTGATTTTGGCTTATCCTAGGGTATTGATACCTTTCATTTTAGTTATAATCTCAATCCCAGGCCCCTGTGATTGAGTTTGGTGTGCATTTTTGTGTACGAAGGTGCCAGGTCAGTAATTAGGAATGTTTTGAAAAGAATCGGTAGATCATATCCCTTTTTTGAACCGCAAGTATCAAAATAATCATTTCTGTGTCAATTATCCTTGTGATGACACGGAAATCTCCCACTCTATACCTCCAATATCCCGCAAGGTTGTCACTCAGTGGCTTACCTAAAGATCGTGGATCACCTCTCTCCTGAAGCTTCATTAAATACTTTAAGATTTTAATTTTCACTGAGTTGTCTATGGTAGCAAATTCCTTTCTAGCCTGATTCTCAAACTTGATCTGATAAGCCATTTTCAGCTATGACCTCTTCGAGCGAATAGGTCCCGCTGCGTCCTGCCCTTACATCTTCGTCACGTTTCTGTACAAGATAGATCATTTCCAGATCGCTTACTTTATCTAGTAAAGCTTCTTGAATATAGTATGTCCTGGTTCTTCCAGTACATTTGGCAAGTTCAGTCAATCGGTCGGCAAGTTCTTTAGGTAAGCGTACTGATATGGTTTCAGTCATATGTTCCTCCATGTATATATCTATTGTAATCCATGTAATACACGTAATGCAAGTAATATGTTTTAAAATTTCAGTCATGTACACGATTGATTCATAATTATCGACGTTCGCAGCAAACCTCTCATTATATCTCCTACGGTGAAAACTGCTACCACAGGGATATGTGTGGTTTTCTATCCGGACCTGGCGCCTCCCTGGAACCAAATCCACACGGAGATCGGTGAACTGCGGAATCGGGAAATAGACTTTTCTGATATTCCTGAACTTACTCCCGCATACCTGGCGACTTTAAGAAAAGTTGTCCCAAGAGAACACTTCAAGGTGGTTCCCATTAAAAAAGTATCAGCATCAAACTGGATTCCGATGTGCTTGAGCGGTACAAATCGAAAGGGAAGGGTTACCAGACTAGGATAAATAAAATCCTGCGGCAGGAGATGCTCAAGGAAGCCACCCCTGCCTACGGTAAAGTGAATGGTACTCCCAAAGATGATGAAGATTCTTGCCGCTCATTCCCCGATAATCTTTACCAGCACCCGCTTGTCCCGCATCCCATCGAACTCAAAGTAGAAGATTTGTTCCCAGGTACCGAAATCGAGCTTGCCATTACTGACGGCGACCACGGTTTCCCTACCCATGATGGTTCGCTTAAGGTGTGCGTCGGCGTTGTCCTCGAATCCGTTGTGCTGGTACTGGCTGTAGGGTTTTTCTGGAGCCAGCTTTTCCAGCCAGCGCTCATAATCCTGGTGAAGCCCCCGTTCATCGTCGTTGATGAACACACTGGCGGTGATGTTCATCGCGTTCACTAGCACCAAGCCCTCCTGAATTCCACTCTCGTTGACAGCAGCTTGCACTTTACCAGTGATGTTGACCAGACCGCGGCGGCTATCAAGGTGGAAATGCAATTCCTTTCTATATGATTTCATCCTCTTTCCTCCAAAAGTTATTGTAGCATATGCCGGGGATGTGTGCGATTTCCTAAGCAAACCCGGCACCTTCCGATTCCATTTTCGGCTACACCTCTATCCTAGTCCTCTGTGATTGCGGTCGGTGTGTATTTTGGGTGGGACGGTGCCAGGTCTGAAATTTCCAATTCCACTTGCGCTATGAATTGAGCGGTACTACAATATTTGTCATGAATATGACAGATAGTCATGAAAACATTGCCAAGGAGGTTCCCTGTGAGGTTGCGTAAGTTTAGTGTAATAATTATTTCTCTTATCCTGATTCTATCGTTGGTAGCTTGCCCAGCGAATCCTCCGGGTGGCGACGATGATGGTTCTTTGGAAATGGTCACTCTATCCGGGACCTTCGCAGGTGTCATGGATGAAGGCTTTCTGCTTATAGCCACCGATACCGTAACAGGTTTCACCTATGCCACTGCTGTTGGGGCTGATGGCTCGTTCAGCATAGACGTCCCAAAGGATAATTCCTGCATGTACGCCGTGGTGGATGAAGCTGGCCGTGCCCGCGGGGTGATGGTGTTCGCTGACAATACACGATCGATCTCACGTGATGTACCTACAACAACAGATGTCACTACAGGCATGAAGTTGTCAGAGGACCATACGATCTTTGCTGCAATCACGCTCCCAAGCAATATTGACCCTGGAAAGATTGACGTGGATATCGACCCCGACCTGTTGGATGACAGTGTCACCGCCCGGGTGAGTGATGGAGAATTACTTGGCTTCGGCACCGGATCTGATTTTGGCAAAGGCTCCTTCACTTTCCCAACCGCCATCGGAGATGGTGGCAAGGCCGACCCTGATGGAGATGGGTTACCTTCGGTGATCGATGCGGATGATGACGGTGATGGCATTCCCGACGACTGGGACAAATTCGCGGATGGCGATGACGATGCGCTCTCAGTCGACCCCTCGCCGGTGGTAAATTTCTCCCTAGGCTTCCTGTTGGATATTAGGGAAAACTCAGGGGTGTATTCCTATGATACTGATAATCCAGCGTATACGTCAGAAAGCCTTGAAGATGCCCTGCGACGTGATATGCGGATTGATTTCCAGGTGCGCTTCCAGGATGCCGCCGATTTCGCCAGTGTGGAATCGGTCCGGTTGTTCCTCCCCAGTTCGCCCGCCTATGCAGCTGCTTTGGATGCGGTGGAGTTCAAACAGGAGGGTGGTGGATTCGCAACCTATACCTTCGCGAATGGCGACACCTTTACGCCAACAAACGCTTCAATTGCTTGGAGCAACTTCGTGGAAACCACCTCAGGCGATGGCTACAATATCCCCGAGAATCTCAACGATCCCAACACCTTCACCATCTCGGTAAAGATACCCCAATCCAGTGCCGATCTGTTCGAAGTCGGTGATATCTTCACCATCGAGATCCAGTACTCTGGCGGTGGGGTGGAGTATCTCAGCCAGATGATCAACTATACCTACACGAACGGCACCCATTTTGATGGATACACCCTTACCGTTGGTGATACCCCAGTAGATGATCACGCTGTCTATACTCTTTTCAATTTTGGGGACAATACTCCCAACCAAATTGTGTTTGCCAACAACACTGACGATACGGTGCAGTTCACCTTTGTCCCCCCCAAGGATGAGCATGGCGACTACATCCTCCCGGACGAGACCGATGGTTCCGCCGATAGCGGGTTCCGGATCGAGCTGTTCCCGAATCCAAACCTTCTCCCCGCTGGGAGTGAGAGTGCGCGCAACTGGAACCTTGAGCATAAACGCTTCGATTCCATGCTGTCGGATCTGACTAGGATAGACGATGCTGGAGAGGTGTACTTCGTTGGAATTGTCCCGCTGGATTACCTCAAGGCCCTCGTGGACTTGGAAGCCGACCCAGTCCTGGATACCTTCGATATGGAGTACTTTTTAAACTTTACCACGGACAGCTTCATCAAGAACCGCCTGACTTTCCGCTTGGTTGACAACACTGTTCCGGATTAAACAATCGTCCGAAGCATCTCCCCTCGTGCGTGCGACTATCGCATACGCGGGGGGGATGTGTGCATTTTGGATGGGGATGTGTCAAGTCCATAGATTAAAAATAGCCTCCATTGAGTCTCTATTGACTTATAGAAAAGATGGGTAGAGAATGCCAACGTACAGATGTGAAAACCTATTTGTTGGCAGACTTCAAAGAACAGTCTACTACATGGCTACCTGTTCTTCTTAAAGTGTACACCAAAAAGCACCATATCAATCTTAGTAAAGGAGATGAAGTACCGTATGGATGTAGAACAGTACCGACTTATCGTCGAATCTTCTCCAAATATGATATGGAGATCAAATCTTAGCACCGAATGTGATTATTTCAATAAGACCTGGCTCGATTTCACCGGGCACACTATGGCAGAGGAATATGGATTTGGATGGGCCGCGGGTGTCCATCCAGACGACTTGGACAGATGTGTGAAAATCTATCTTGATAATTTCAAGTTGAAGCAGCCCTTTGAAATGGATTATCGCCTCAAACGATACGATGGACAATATAGATGGATCAATGATCGTGGGGTTCCTTTTTACGATACTGATAAGGTTTTCTTTGGCTTCATAGGGAGCTGCATGGATGTCACGGAAAAAGTGGAAGGCCAACGGCTTAGGGAAATGGCGCAAAACGATATCCTGTGCCAGACCTATAATCGGCAGTATTCACACCAATTATTAGTAGAGGTTTTTAATCAAGCTCGCAAAGACGGCTTGCCCCTTAGTATCTTGATGTTGGATATCGATGGATTTAAGCTTGTGAACGATGAGCATGGGCATTGCGCTGGAGATATCGTGCTGACAAAAGTAGCTGCTGTGTCAAGAAGGGAAATGCGTGGTGCTGATATCCTTGGGCGTTACGGAGGGGATGAATTTTTAATCGGCCTTGGACACACAAATCTTGAGGCAGCGCTTATGGTTGCCGAGCGTATCAGGACTGCCATTGAAAAGGCAGAGATAGTTGTTTCTGATACAACGACGATCAAGGTTTCCGTGAGTATCGGAGTGGGATGCCTACGGAATGAATCGACCCTTGATGAACTCATTAATAATGCTGATAAAAAGTTATATGAGGCAAAATTAGAGGGAAAGAATACAGTCAAGGGATGAAGAACCGTCATCAGCTTGGTGCCTGGCACTAATTTGATTCCTTTTCATTATCGGGCCGCGTTTTCCTATGGTATACTCTTTGCTTAGGAAAAGGAGGGCAACATCATGCGTTTCTGCTGGACTACTTTACAAGTGCGCAACTTGGATGCATCGGTCCACTTCTATCAGGATATCGTCGGACTACCCGTGCAACGGCGGTTCCTCTCCCGGCCTGGGGTGGAGATCTGTTTTCTCGGCGATGGGGAGACCCAGGTGGAGCTTATCCACGACGCCGGCAAGTCGGGGTGCGTCATGGGCAACGGCATCTCGCTCGGCTTCGAAGCCGGGACGCTGGAGGCCAAGATGGCTTTCATCAAGCAGCATGGCCTTATAGTCGAGTCTGGACCATTCTGGCCAAACGAGCATGTCGGGTTCTTCTACGTGCTCGATCCCGATGGCGTACGGGTGCAATTTGTGGAAAACAGGTGACCGATGCGGGTCCGATTCCTTAAGAACTATTTCCTAGAAATCCTGCTCTTCTTCATCGTCACCACCGTGTCGACGATGATCCTGCTTTCCTTGTTCCTTTACAATACCTTTGAGAAATCCACCACCGCCATGGTGAACAATCTCAACCAGGACTTTTTGGCGGAGACCCACAGGATAAACGAATACCTCCAGAAGATGATCAGGATCTCGGGCATGGAGCTTTTTTTCGAACCGAATATCCAAAAGATCATGTATCAGGAGGAAATCACAAATTTTGATGTCGTCATGGCAATACGCCGGCTCGACTCCATCAGCAGCATGAGCCTGCACACCCATTCCATCTATGTGTACAACGCGCGTAAGGATTATGTGTACGCCACTTCAAATCTGGACTCCAACCGGCGAGACGTATTCTACGACCAAGCGGTGCTAGACTTGCTGGCTATCCGCACCGAGTCCAAGCGGCTGGCTCCCATCCCCCGGTTGCTGCACGATTCTTCTGGTGAGAAAGCGGTGTATTCCTTTGTTTTTTTCGAAGCGCCAGTTGGACAAGCCTCAGGCCAGAGCGCGCTGGTGTTCAACATCACCATCGATTGGCTGCGAGAGGTGTTCCGAGACAACCAGCAATCCAAATCCACCATCATGTTCGTGGATTATTCCGGCCGCATCGCCTACCACACCGACCAAACCCGGTTCCTCCAGGATATGAGCGGCAGCGAGTTGTTTGGCAAGATCAAGCAAAGCACTACGCCACATGGCTATTTCATCCAGAACGAACCCGAAGGTCGAAAACTGGTGTTCTACTCCACCAGCTCGGATAATGGCCTCTACCTCATCCGTATGTATCCCTACGATGAAGTCATGGTAGGTATCACCGCCATGCGCCGCAGCACAAGCTTCCTGGTGCTGGTCTTCATCATCGGTGCCATCGCCTTGGCCTTCGCGCTCTCGCGCCGCTTGTACAAACCCATCAACCAATTGGTCCGCAAGGTTGGTTCCTCCCGTCCGGAATCCCAAGAGGAACGTCCACAAGAGCAGGGGGACCTTGGCTTTCTCTCCGCCAGCATAGACCAGATGATCACGCGCAACGACCAGCTTGAGAAAAAATCCATCTCCTACCAACTCACCTTGCAAAAAGAAGCCCTGAAAGAACTCCTGCTCGGTAGTGGAGAACCGGATTCCAATCTGGATACCATGTTCAAGGAATACAATCTTCCCTTCGATAGCGACCTCGCCTTCCGGATGGTCGCGTACAAAGGCTTCCCGCTGCAAGAATGCGGACTTGTCGATGGGTGCCCTTGCATTGCGATTCCCATGCTGTCTTCAGGCACGCTGCTGCTGTTCCAGAATCTTCCAGCGGCAGAAGAGCGGAATCTCTTGCAAGACTTGCGGGACAAAGGCGCCACGCTGCTGGTGACCAGCGGTCGGATAGACAGCGTGCGTCAACTTCCCCGGCTGGCACGGGAGATGGACGAGCTGCTGCGGTTCTCATTTCTCCACCAGATCGGGAGCCTTGTCCCCGTTAAAAACTCCTTCCGGGTGAATTCGGTGAACGTGTATCCGACTGACATGGAAAAAACCATGCTCCAGTTTCTCCACCAAGGCAAGGCGACCGAAGCGATAGCGGTGTACGAGGACTTTTTCATGCAGGTGACAACCGGAAGCTACGACCACTTCAAGTTTGCGATGAAACGCTTGTTCATCTCCCTGCAGCTAGCTGTAAACGAGCTGCAAAAACAAGGTTTGTTCACCCAGTACAAGGGCCTGGCGATTGAAGAATTCGAGTCGTTGATCGAGCAGTTGGAGAACCGTACGGTTCTGGATCACTATATTAGTGGATTATGCGGGGAGTTCCAAGATGAGGTGACAGCCTCCCGCCTTAGGCGCGCGGGTAGGATAAGCGACCAGATGATGGAGATTCTCAACCGGGATTACCCAGATCCGAACCTCTCCTTGCAATCGTTGGCGGATTCTGTCAGCATGTCTACTTCTTATGTAGCCAAGGTCTTCAAAGAATGCATAGGAGTGTCGGTGAACGACTACCTGCTCAATCTCCGCATCGACAAAGCCAAGAGCCTCCTGTTGGAGGAATCCCTTCCCGCACGGGAGATCGCCAGCAAGGTCGGCTTGGACAATGAGAACTATTTCTATACCGTGTTCCGCAAGAAGACCGGGCAGACACCCAATGCGTTCCGAAAGGAACGTCAAGGGAGCTCCTAGCGATTTTAGACGCCAAATCTATGAAATACATAGGAATGTATGGCTTTTAAAAGTGTGTGTGGCATATGATGTCATCCGAATTTTCCTTTAAAATCCGCTTTTTTTTCATTATGCGGGAATTTAAAGTACCGTGGAAAAAAGACCGATCCTATACTGATGGTACGTTACACAAGCAGGAGGAGAATTATGAAACACGTAGGAAAAGGATTCGTATTGTTCCTGGCCATCAGTCTGATCGTTTCCAGCATGCTGTTCGCCGGTGGCGGGCAGGAGGGCAAAGCCCAGCCAGGGGCGCAGAAAATGTCGGTGATGTTGTATTCATCGCTCAAGGATTCGCAGCTGGCGGCCATCCGGGAGGGCTTCATGAAGAAGTATCCCAATATCAGCATGGACTACTACACCGCCGGTACAGGCAATGTGATGACCAAACTGGCGGCCGAGCAGCAGGCCGGGGGAATCTCCGCGGATATCATCTGGGTAGGTGATCCCACCAACTATCTGGACTTCAAGAAGCAGGGACTCCTGATGCCGTACGATTCGCCAGCGGCCGCGGACATCCCTGACAAGTTCAAGGATCCGCAGCGCCTGTACATGTCCGCCCGGCTGGTGATGCTCGGATTTGTATACAACACCAATCTAGTGAAAGGTGACCAGATCCCCCACACCTGGGAAGACCTGCTCAAGCCCGAATTCAAAGGTTACATCGCCATGACCGACCCCACCTCGTCCGGAACAACCTTGTTCACCGTGGCCGGACTGGTGCAGAACCCCCGCTACGGCTGGGCGTATTTCGAAAAACTCAAGGCCAACGGCATCAAGCTGGAGAACGGTTCCAGCGGTGTGGTCAACAAAGCGGCGGCCGGAGAGTATAAAGTCTCCATCGGCGTGGACTACATCGCCCGCACGGTCATGGCGCAAGGCTCGACTATCGGGTTTGTATATCCAGACAACGATATCCCCATCATAGAAAGCCCCATCGCCATCATCAAGAACACCAAGAACCCCGAGGCAGCCAAGCTGCTGTACGACTACATCATCTCCGAGGAGGGCCAGACCGTCCTCCTGGAGGAATTCACACTGCCGATCAATCCCAAGATGGTGCTTGCCAACAGCATCGATGTGAAGGAAGCCGAAGCCCGGATGCTCCCGGTCGATATCGAATTCCTGGTCACGGAGAAGCTCAGCATGCTGGAGAAGTTCGACAAGATCTTCAAATAACCATCCCCCCCGATACTCTGATTCCGGAACCATGCTTCCGGGGTCAGGGCTTTCCATTCAAGGAGAATTCCCATGCCAATCGTCACCATCAAGGATGTCACGGTCCGTTATGGCAAAAACGTGGTCATCGATAAGTTGTCGTTACAAGTGGAGCGGGGTGAGAATCTCGCCATCGTCGGTCCCTCAAGTTGTGGCAAGACCACACTGATGCGGGCCTTGTGCGGGTTCATCAAGGTCAATGAAGGTGAGATAACCTTGCAGGGCACCGTCGTGTCTAGCGCGGCGAAACGGGTGCTGGTCCCACCCGAGAAACGCAATATCGGGGTGGTGTTCCAGGATTACGCCGTCTGGCCGCATCTCACCGTGATTGAGAACATCATGTACCCGTTGAAAAAACGCCGGGTGCCAAAAGAGGAGATGCGCTCCCGGGCCTACAATGCGCTGGCCCAGGTCAAGATGAAGGAATTCGCCGAGCGCCTGCCCTCGCAACTCTCCGGCGGTCAGCAGCAACGGGTCGCCTTGGCCCGGGCCTTGGTCTCCTCGTCCGACCTCATCGTGCTGGACGAACCCATCACAAACCTCGATGCCAAATTGCGCGAGGAGATGGCCTACGAGATCCGCAACCTGCAGAGGACCATGGGCGTGACTGTCATCTACATCACCCACGATCAGGAGACGGCGATGACGATTTCCGACCGTATGGTGATTATGGACCGCAAGGGCTATATCCGCCAGATCGGCACTCCCGAGGAAATCTGGAACCACCCCCAGGATCAGGATGTATACAAGTTCATAGGCGTCTCGAATTTTCTGCCAGTCCACCGCAATGGCGACACGCTCGCGCTGGTGACCACCGGCATCCCGCAAACGCTTCCCTTAGGCACGCTGTCCGTGGACCTTACCACAACCGACCGCATGCTTTTGGCTTCTCGTCCGATGGATATCCGCCTGGTCCCAGTGGTGAACGAGGACGCTCTCGGGTTGATCGGAGAAGTGGAGCGGGTCACCTATCTGGGCAATCAGTTCGATTATATCGTCAATGTCAGCGGGCACCAGATGCGGGTGCAGCAGGATTCGCTTGATGCGTTCCGCGAGGGCGTGCCGGTGGAAGGCAGCCGATGCGGATTGGTCTTCCGCAATCCCACGCTCTACCCGGCTGTATGACCATCTTGCACATGAAGTACTGTTCAATCCGCAAAGTGAGGTAACACCATGCGTTATATGTTTCACAAGATATTCCATACATCCAAAGGGATGGGCGACAAGCATTTCGGCCTCGACCAAAGCTTGTTCATCCTATCCCTTGTGATTCTTCTGGTCACCGTCCTCATTCCGATGGTGATGATAGTCTACAGCACGTTCTTCCAGGACAATGTGTTCGATTGGCAGCTGTTCCCCCGGGTGGTGCTGGCACCCGAGAACCTCTCCGCCATTGTAAACACGGTCCGCATCTCCTTCATGGTCACCGTTTTCGGCACCTTGCTCGGCTTGTTCTACGCCTGGCTCATCGGCCGAAGCGATATTCCCATGAAAGGGGTGATGAAAGCCCTGTTCACCATTCCCTACATGTTTCCACCGTTTTTCGGCGCGATGGCCTGGAGCCTGCTGCTCTCCCCGCGATCGGGATACCTGAACAAACTCTTCATGCAGATCACCGGAAACACCACCTCGCTGCTCAACATCAACTCCATCGCCGGAATCGTCTTTGTGGAGACCTGCTACTACTTCCCGTTCGTGTTCCTGCAGGTGGTGAGCGCGCTTGAGCGGATGGATCCCACCTTGGAGGAGTCTGCTAGAATCGCCGGGGCCGGCCAATGGTACGTGATCCGACGCATCACCATGCCGCTGGTGCTCCCCGCGATCGCTGCCGGAGCCATGCTCATCCTCATCTCCTCGCTCTCGCATTTCGGCGTTCCCGCCATACTTGGGTTCTCCAACAATATCTTCACGCTTCCCACCAAGATATACCAGCTGATCAGCCGTTCAGCAGGCAGTTTCCAGGGAATCCGCGAAGGGGCCGCCCTATCAATCCTGCTGGTGGTTGTGGTGGTTGCGGCGCTGTACCTCCAAAAGCTCGTCCTCAAGACCGGCCACTACGACATCATCAAGGGCAAGAGCATGCGGCCGATGTTGATAAAACTCCGCGGAGCCAAGATCCCTTTGCTCACCATCAGCCTCATCTCGTTGTTCGTGATTGTCGTGGTCCCCTTGTTCATGATCCTCGCGGTCGGCTTTCTCAAGGCCTACGGACTGCCCCTGCGCTGGGAGAATCTCACACTACGCAACTACCAGTACATCCTGGGCCAGTCGAAAATGGTGCGCGACTCCATCTTCAACAGCCTGTTCCTCTCCATTTCGTCCGGTGTGATCACCATGTTCCTCGGTGTGATGATCGCGTATGTGGTCATCAAGGTGAAGCCGAAAGGGAAGGGGCTGCTGGAGATTCTCTCCTTGCTGCCGTATTCCATCCCCGGTATCGTACTGGCCATCGGAGTAATCCTGGTGTGGAGCGGAGCTTTCGTGCTCAACCTCTACAACACCATCTGGATCATCCTCATCGCCTATATCGCGCGGTATGTCTCCTTCGCCATGAAGTCGGCCTCCGCCTCGCTTGAGCAAGTCCACTATTCACTGGAGGAGGCCGCCCGCTCCTGCGGCGCGACGCATTTGGAATCGCTGCGCGACATCACCCTACCGCTCATCCGGCCGGGCATGATCGCAGGATTCTTCCTTATTTTCCTCCCCGCCATGCGTGAGCTGACTACCTCCGTGCTTCTCTATGGCCCGTTCACCAGGACTCTTGGCGTGGCCATCTATGCGATCAACGCCGAGGGCAACACCGTGCAGGCGTCGGCCTTGGCCACCGTGGCGATTCTCATCATAGTCCTAGGCAATCTGGCGCTCCGTTTTATCACAAAGGAAAGGAAGGCACTGCAATGAAACAAATAGTGTTGAACCATGTGACCAAGCAATTCGGCACCCGTGGTGGTCCGGATGTCATAGCTGTGAATGATTTCAATCTGGCTATCGAGGAAGGGGAGTGCTTCGCATTTCTCGGTCCCTCCGGGTGTGGCAAAACCACGACGCTGCGGATGATCGCGGGGTTTGAGGACCTCTCGGCCGGTGAGATCTGGCTGGGCGACAGGCCCGTCTCCGATAAGAAGAAAAATCTCTATGTCCCGCCCGAGCATCGGGGATTAGGGATGGTGTTCCAGTCCTTCGCAGTCTGGCCGCACCTGAATGTCTTTGAGAATGTGGCCTTCCCGCTACGTGTCCAGAAGCGCAGCAAGACCGAAGTATATGAGGCCGTGATGCAAGCCCTTATACACACCGACCTTGCAGGTCTAGAGCATGTGTATCCCTCCGATCTTTCGGGTGGCCAGCAGCAAAGGATCGCCCTGGCCCGCTCTATAGTCACCAATCCCAAAGTGATGCTGCTGGATGAGCCGCTTTCAAACCTGGACCCACAGCTACGCGAATCGATGCGTTTCGAGATCAAATCCCTCCAGCGGAAGTTCAACTTCACCATTATCTTCGTCACCCACGACCAATCGGAGGCGATGGCGCTTTCGGACCGGATGCTGGTGATGGATATGGGACGGATTGTGCAGGTGGGCTCCCCGTCGGAATTGTACCAGAACCCGACCAATCAGTTCGTCTACGGATTCCTCGGGCTTTCAAATTTCCTGAGAGTGGTGGTGGACAAGGGCAAGCTGTATGTGAAGGACGGCCCTGCCGGGCAGGCGATTCCTTTTGACATCCCCAAAGGAATCAGTGGATCCGATGGCCTGCTTGCCTCCCGGCCGAACGAGATCGACATCTCGGCCAAGCCGGGCTCGGGCTATCCTGGTAAAATCGAGAAGCGCCTCTACCTCACCTACTGCATCGAGTACCACGTCAGGCTGGGAAACCAGACCATTCGGGTGCACACCTCCCATGCGAATGTCTTTGCTGAAGGCGCATCCTGCTCCATCATGTTCAAGAACCCCCGCTGGTACGCAGCCGAATCCAAGGAGATCGAAAGGGAACGCATCGAACGTCAGATCGGTGTGTGAATAAAGGCTTGTCAATTTTATGGCAGGCACGAAACTGACAGCATCCTAGGTACCTAGGATGCTGTTTTGTCCATAAAAACCCTCAACCCAAGCTTGGTTTGAGGGTTTTGCACGTCAGTTTCGTGCCTGGCACGAATTCTTGCAGAGTAAAAATCAATACGTCGGTTTGTTTTTGGAGAGTTTTCTCACCACCAGTATTAAGCCTGCGGCTCCAATGAGGAGGAGGCTGGATAGGGCGAGTGAATAACCCAAGGATGTGAAGCTGGCGATTTTCGTTACCAGCCAGGGGAAAAGCATGCGGCCGAAAGTCCCTACTAAAATATAGGAAAGGGAGATGAACGCAGTGTTGCGTGGATACCATGTGGACGTGACTACGATGAACATGGGGATGGTGGATCCAGCGAAGAAACCGCACAAAGCCACGCAGGTGAAGACGAAAACCATATGTGTCGAGAGTGTCGCTGCAATGAGTGCCAGACCTGCCAACACCAAGCCGAAAGTCGAGAGAATGAAGGGCTTGCCCCCATTGTTCATCAAAGGACCGATGATGAGTCTGGAAATCGCGGTTCCCACCCAGAACATGGTGAGGGAAGTCGCGACCATCGGGGGCGATTGTCCAAGCTCCAATTCCACATACACCGGAATCCAAGCCGCGCAGATGATCTGGCTGCCCATGTACAATGCGATCACCAATGCATATAGCAGGAAGGCGGGATCTTTGATGCATGGAAGGATCGAGGCCGCGGGCAGTTCCTGGCGGGGCCTCTTAGGGGTAGCTGACCGTGCGTTGTTCCGCTTTCGGCGCGATTGATCAAGAATACCAATGAGAAAGATGGCAGTTAGTATCAGTCCGACCATCGCATAGGCCATGCGCCAGTTCGAGCCTTTGAACGGTAGAATCAGGTAGCCGGTCGCTATCGCGCCAGCGCTATAGCAGAAATGCAGCAGGGGTATGTAGGTAGCCCGCTTTTCGAAATACATGGTGGATAAGGTGGCGTTGGACCCTGTATCGACAAGAAAAGCCCCAATTCCGAGAAAGGCATACAGAAGGTAAAGCATCGCCTTGCCCGTGGAGAAGGCGATGAGTCCAAGGGCCACGATCAATATGAGATAGCCCATGCGCATGATATGGGATTGGCGCACCCTCTTCATGTACCACAGGGAAGCTATGATAGCCAGAACCGAACCCACCTGTTGGAAACTCATCAAGGTACCGGAGTCGGACAGGGACATTCCGGTAGCCGCCATCATATCGGGGGCGAGAGGGCCGAGCAGATTATAGGTGACTGCGAAGAAGAAGAATCCTGCGAATAATATTGTCGGGTGCATCGATGGAGGTCCTTTGTGACGGTATGCCGCGTACTCTATCATGGAAATCCTTGTCCGGCAATAAGCTTCCATAGTTCCAAGCTCCTCTTTGAAAGCAGGGTCCAGGCCTCTTCCTGAATGCGGGAGGAATTGCAGAAGTAAGGGTGTGGTTGTGTCATGACTTGTTATCCTTCCTAAATTTTAAAAAATTTTTGAAGGAATCCGGTGGTTTTTTGAATAAAAACATTTTTTGGAATCGCTTTTAATTTTGACAGGAATGCAAATATCCCCTATACTGAGGCAAATCGGGCTTTTATCTCCACGAGGATAGTGGAGTATGGCCCCGAATACATACACAAGGAGTCTGCGTATGAAGAGAAGAATGCTTGTTCTATTGCTCGTGCTAGCGACAGTATCCGGCATGCTGTTCGCCGGTGGTGGTTCTGAAGCCACACCAACCGTTGCGGCCGCACCCGCCCCCGCCAAGGATTTTGTGGTACTAGGGTCCTCAACCCAGTTGAACGCTGATTTTTTCGATGGTTGGACAAATAGCGCCACCAACTCGTACCTGAAGAACCTGATGGGTGGTTATGAGACCGTCGCCTTCACAAAGGAAGGACGTTTCATCATCAACCCCGTGGCAGTGGTCGATTCCTCTGCTGTGGTCAATGCCGACGGTAGCAAGACCTACACGTTCGACCTTGCCAGAAACCTGACATACAACGATGGAAGCGCGATCAACGCCAAAGACTATGTCTTCTCCATCCTGTATTCAGCATCCCCACAGGCCAAGGAAATCGGCGCGAACTACGCCGCAGGTCCTGAGTACATCGGATATGAAGCTTTCCACGATGGCACCAGCCGCACCTTCAGCGGTATCCGCCTGCTCAACGACTACAGCTTCACCATTACCATCAAGGCCTCGGAACTTCCGTACTTCTTCGACCTGTCCCTCGTGTCGATCGGACCTCTTCCGATGCACGTGCTGGCTCCTGGAGTCACCATCACCGATACTGGCAAGGGTGCCACAATCTCTGATAACTTCAACGCCGACCTGCTTCGCAAGACCATCCTCACCCCCGGAACCGGCTACCGCTTCAAGCCGCTGGTCACCTCCGGTCCTTACCAGTTCGATGCTTACAATCCTGCCGACAGCACCGCTTCCGTGGTCCTCAATCCTAGGTTCCTGGGTGAATACGACGGCGCCAAGGGCAACATCAAGAAGCTGATCATCAAGTTGACCAACACCGCCACCCAGATGGACGAGTTGCGCACCGGCGCCATCGACATGCTGCATGGTATCAGTGGTGGTACCCAGATCAACCGTGGTCTCGACCTCGCCGACATGGGCATCGTCGACTACGCCAACTATCCTCGCTATGGTTATGGAAAGATCGCGTTCGCATGTGACTTCGGACCCACACAGTTCGACCACGTCCGCCGCGCAATCGCCTATAGCTTGGACCGCGACGAATTCGCCCGCCAGTACACCGGCGGTTTCGGTATCGTAGTGAATGGTTACTACGGCGCTTCGATGTGGGAGTATCAGCAGAACCGCGACCTCCTCGACGAGACCCTGAATTCCTATGCGTACAACCTCCAGAAGGCTGAGCAGGAACTCATCGACGGTGGCTGGACACTCAACAGCGCCGGCAAGCCTTTCGTGAAGGGTGTGGATGCCATCCGTTACAAGATGGTCGATGGCAAGCTCATGGCACTCTCGATCGAGTGGGCCAATACCGCCAACAACCCCGTTTCCGACCTCATCTCCACGATGCTCGTTCCCGAAGTGAAGAAGATCGGCATGCAGATCAACGGCACCACCGTTGACTTCGCTGTGCTGCTCGACAACTACTACAAGGAAAACATCGACAAGCCCGTGTACGGAATGTTCAACCTGGGAACCGGCTTCGCCACCACCCAGGCTTACTGGTACTATTACAGCACGGATCCTGAATATTTTGGCACCTACAACACCAACTTCATCTCTGACAAGGAACTTGAATCCATCGCTCTCGATATGAAGAAAACCGATCCCACCGACCTCGACGGCTGGTCGGAAAAATGGGTACGCTTCGAGAAACGTTGGAACTACCTGCTTCCGGATATCCCCTTGTACAGCGATATGTACCACGATTTCTACAATGCACGCATCGGCGGTTACGAACCTCTGTCCACTTGGAACTGGGGCTACGCGATTGTCCGCGCCAAGCTGGTTAAGTAGCATTCGGTTTGGTTTCTCTACACAGTTAGGATTCACTCAAACCACCATAGGGCATTCGACGCAAGTCGGTGCCCTATGGGTTCTGTTTACCAATACAATTTCTTTCGGAGGGTACGTTCCGTGCTCAAATATGTATTAAAAAGGCTACTATACATCGTCGTGGTTTTCCTTATCGCCTCGGTGTTGATTTTCGCATTGTATAAATCGGTTCCCGGAGACCCAGCCCGCCTTATGCTTGAAGGAAACAAGCAGAATATGCGTCCCGAGGAATATGAGGTCGCCTACCAGGCGGCTAGAGAAAAACTTGGATTGGACAAATCTTTGCCAGTGCAATACATAACCTGGCTTTTTAATACAATACGGGGTGATTTCGGTTATTCTTTGACCTACAAGATGCCAGTGAAGCAGATGATCGGGGTTCCGATGAAGAACACCATCCTGCTGAACGTCACTTCCCTGATCCCTGTTTTCGCCATCACCATCCCCCTTGGAATCGCCACCGCGGTCCGTCGGGGAAGCAAGTTTGACAATACCGTCCAGGTGGTGACCATTGTAGGGTACAGCCTGCCGTTCTTCGTCATCGCGCTTCTGTTCATCTTCCTTTTCGCAGTCACGCTACCGATCTTTCCCATCAGCGGGGTGCAGACCCCAGGACTGAGCGGTTCGCCGTCGAGGATGTTTGTCGATAAGATGTACCATATGGCTCTACCTTTGATCGTCATGGTGTTCACTTCCCTAGGCGGACTTACCCGCTATGTGCGCGCAACGATGATCGATGCTTTGCGGCGCGACTATATCCGGACAGCCCGGGCGAAAGGTCTTACGGAGAAGGTGGTCATCTATTCCCACGCGTTCCGTAACGCGCTCATCCCTTTCATCACTATCATGACCGGTTGGTTCATCAGTATCTTCAGCGGTTCTGTCGTTATCGAGCGGACCTTCCTTTGGAATGGGATGGGTAAAGTAATTATCGACGCCCTCAACCAGCAGGATTTCGCGGTATCGTTGACCATGGTGATGTTCTATCTGATCCTCGCTCTCGTCGGAAACCTGCTCATGGACTTGAGCTATGTGCTGGCGGACCCGCGAGTGAAGTTGACTTGAGGAGATGCGTGATGAACGATAATGCAAAAAAAAGACGTGGTTCAACCTTTGGTGATGTTCTGCGTATCATGTTTCTTGGCCGAAGCCACACCAAGCTTTCTCTGCTCGAGGAAGAGCAGATGCAAAGTCCGTATCGGACGATGCTCCGCAATTTTCGGGAGAAAAAAACCGCCATGCTCGGCGTATACATCTTCCTCTTGATTTTCCTAGCCTGTTTTTTCCTTCCCATATGGTTTCCTGCTGACATCACTTTCCAAGATCCCACTCAGCAGAACACAAGACCATCCAACAACTTCATGAAAGTACCCTCAGCCTTGCAAGCCAATGTAACGGGCCTTGACGGCGGTGCGGTTTTTGGGGTTGGGGTGGATTTATCCGGAAAAGTATATCAATGGGGAAACCTGAGTGCTAAATTGAAAGCCATCCCCACCGGTATGGATCCGATCGTGGAGGTTTCCGCCGGGCTGGACCATGTGGTAGCGCTCTCGAGCACTGGCAAGCTGTACACTTGGGGAAATGACCGCTTCAACTTGGGTTCGATTCCCGCGGCAGCGATGAATACGCCTATCAAGCAGGTGGCGGCGGGCCATCAGATCTCGCTCGCGCTTGCTGAGAATGGCAACCTGTACGTCTGGGGGAATGAGAATATCACACGGATCTCTACAAGAGGTGTGCAGGGTACGATAGACAAGGTTGTAGTGAACACTACGACAGCGATCGCCTTGACAAAAGATAAAAGGGTTGTGGCGCTGTCTTCCCGTGAAACCCCGTTCAACTATGTTCCGGATGCGATACAGGGCCGGGTGGTTGATATCGCCACCACAGACCGTTCGGCGGCCGCCCTTACTACCGATGGCAGGGTATACGTCTGGGGTGGTCTAGACTATGGTGTGCAGGAAATTCCTGAACGGATCCAAGGGAATGTCGTCCACTTGGTTGCCGGCCGAGGGCATTTCACCGCTCTCCTGAAAGATGGAACCGTAGCATCGTGGGGGTGGAACTACTACCATCAGACTGATGTCCCCAAGCTGTCGGGCATTGTGTACGTTTCCGCTGATTATTTCCAGAACTATGCTATCGATAATAAAGGAAACATCCATACCTGGGGGCTTAAGGGCTACCTGATGGGTACCGACCAGTACGGTCGCGACACCTTCTCCCGCCTGCTCGTGGGTGGTCGGGTCACCTTGACCATCGGCGCTATCTCAGTCATTATCGCTGCTTTCATCGGCATCATCGTCGGATCCATTTCCGGCTATTATGGTGGAGCGATGGACATCTTCCTCATGCGTATGGCTGAAGTGGTGAACGCTATACCGTTCCTCCCTCTGGCGATGATCCTTTCGGCTATCATCGGGAGCAAGGTCTCGGAGACGGGGAGGATCGCCATGATCATGGTGATCCTTGGATTGCTTTCATGGCCTTCGCTTGCCAGGCTTGTGCGTGGCCAGATTCTGGCGGAACGTGAACAGGAATTCGTAACTGCGGCAAAAGCCATGGGTATCAAGGAATTCAAGATCATATTCAAACATATCCTGCCCAACGTGATCACGGTGGTGCTGGTGAACCTCACCTTGAGTTTCGCCTTGTGTCTGCTGTACGAATCATCCCTGAGCTACCTTGGATTTGGAGTGAATGAACCGAACGCGACGTGGGGCAATATGTTGTATGGCTGCAACGATTCCACGGTCATGTCTCAATACTGGTGGCGCTGGGTTTTCCCGTCCATCGCGTTGAGTTTGTGCACTATCAGCATCAATATGGCTGGAGACGGCATGCGTGATGCTATCGACCCGAAATTGAACGATCGTTAGGAGGCCCCCCGGTGGCGCTTTTGGAACTTAAAGACTTACATACGTATTTCACCACCCGTAGGGGGCTCGTCAAGGCTGTGAATGGAGTCTCCTATAAAGTGGAGCCTGGCAAAACGCTGGGCGTGGTTGGAGAGAGCGGTTGCGGCAAATCCGTTTCGGCCATGAGCATCCTGCAGCTGCTGGATGGCAACGGGTATATTGCTAGCGGCGAGATTTTCTTCAAGGGAAAGGATTTGACCAAGCTCTCCACAAAGGAGATGTACGAGATCCGCGGCAACGCGATTTCGGTGATATTCCAGGAACCTATGACCAGCCTCAACCCTGTGTTCACAGTGGAGCGACAGATAAGCGAGGCCTTCATGGTCCATCAGGAGATGTCCAAGAAGCGGGCCGCGGTTGAGTCCATCAAGATGCTTTCCGATGTCAAGATTCCAAATCCTGAGCAAGTGGTGAAGCAGTATCCGCATCAGCTTTCCGGTGGGATGCGGCAGCGGGTGATGATAGCGATGGCGCTAGCCTGCAAGCCGGACCTTCTCATAGCTGATGAGCCGACCACCGCGCTCGATGTGACGATCCAAGCTCAGATTCTCAAGCTGATGAATGACCTTAAGCAGGAGAAGGGTACATCGATTCTTTTTATCACCCACGATCTCGGGGTCATCAATCAGATGGCGGATGATGTGGCCGTGATGTATAGCGGCGAAGTGGTGGAGCTGGCTCCAGTGAAGACGATTTTCACCAATGGAAAGTTCTCCCATCCGTATACTGAGGGTTTGATGCTCTCGATTCCTCGGCTTGATACGTCCACTACCGATAGGTTGGATGTGATTCCAGGGACGGTTCCGCATCCCCTGGACCTTCCTCCCGGGTGTAAATTCGCCCCTCGTTGCAAGTATGCGACCGACAAGTGCCGCGCCGAAGCGCCCAAACTGCTTCCAGTCGCCCCCGAGCATCTCATCAGATGCCACTATCCCAACAAGGCGGAACGTCATGAGCGATAAGAAACTACTATTTAAAATAACCAATCTCAAGCAACACTTTCCTTTGAAGAACAAGCGTCTTACGGTCAAGGCTGTCGATGGAGTGAATGTCGAGATCTACGAAGGCGAGACGCTTGGACTGGTAGGTGAGAGCGGTTGCGGCAAATCCACCTTCGGGCGGGTGCTTCTGCAGCTGTACCGTCAGACCGACGGCAAGACCATGTACTATGGTCGGTTGCTGGAAGACCTTGCTCCTGCATACGTGAAACACACCTTGGAGAATCTCGCCAAGCGCAAGGATCAGATGTATACCTTGGAAGGGCAGAGGGACGTGTTGAAAATCCAGCTTGAGGAGGCGCAGAAACGACTTGCCGATGCTACCGATGATAAAAAAGCTGAGCTCGAGAAGGAATTGTTCGCCAAACACAATGAATTGGATGCCGCGATAAAGACAGCGCAAGACTCCTTGCTGGATATCGCACCGCTCATCGGCGGATTTATTGTCGCTGAAGATATGAACGCGGTATCGCAGGTGTTTCTGAAAGCATATGATTTTGCTTCTCAAAGGCATGTCTGTGATGAGAAGCTCAAAGACCTGCAGCTCGACCACACCGATTTCGAGGGCCGGTTGCGGCTGGCTAAGAAAAAGGGAAAGGCTACTGCTAAGCTGGAAGAACAGATCAAGAGCAACAATATCGCCATGGTTTCCCAGAAAAAGTTGATCGACGACCTCACGGCCAAATTGGAAAAGGTGCACCAGGAGATCGACTCCATGCGTCTTGCCTATGCCGGCAACGCTGAATTCGCTCGATACGAGGCGTTTAGGGATACCGGTATCGATTTATCCCGTCTCACCTACAACGAGATGCGCTTGCTGAGAAAAGATGTGCAGCTGATATTCCAAGACCCCTATTCGTCTTTGAACCCACGGATGACAGTTGGCCAGATTATCGGTGAAGGTTTGCTCGCCCACCGGTATTTTAAGGAAGACGGAGAGCTGATGCAGGAATATGTGATGAAGGTGATGGAGGACTGCGGGCTTGCCTCCTATATGATCCATAGGTATCCACACCAATTCTCAGGTGGCCAGAGACAACGGATTGGAATCGCGCGGTCACTCGCGTTGAATCCCAAATTCATGGTGTGCGACGAGGCGGTATCCGCTCTCGATGTGTCCATCCAGGCTCAGATCATCAATCTGCTACGGGACCTGAAGGAGAAGGAAAATCTCACCTACCTGTTCATATCGCACGATCTCGCAGTGGTGAAGTATATCAGCAACCGCATCGGAGTGATGTATCTTGGGAACCTTGTGGAGCTTGCGCCTTCCGAACGAATCTTCAGCAATGCCCTGCATCCGTATACCGAGGCCTTGCTGGCGGCCATCCCCACCACGGATTTGGAAAGCAAGTCGGCACCAGTATTGCTGGAAGGTGATATTCCTAGTCCGATCAATCCTCCAAAAGGTTGTAAATTCCATACCCGTTGCCGTTATTGCACGGATATCTGCCGGCAGGTGATTCCCGCCTGGGAGGAGTTGGAGGAGGGCCATTTCGTCGCCTGCCATCATCCTCTTGTGAATAAAGGTTAACCGATGTTGTTTTTCCGTAGACGAATCGAACGGGTGCTGGACGTCAAGAAGATTGAGGAACGGCACCGGACGGAGGAGAAGGAACCCTTGGAGAAAGGCGATCTGACAGCGATGCTGATCGCCGCCTTCTTGGTGTTCCTCCCAGCTGTGCTTCTATTGATCGGGGTTGTGTACCTACTGTTGTGGCTGTTCATCCGCTGATTCCTCAATGAGGTGAGCTGAAAAGAAGGCAGCGCCTCCGCTTTCCAAAGCTTGCCTTTTGGGTAATGATACCTTTCATTATCAGCGCTTCTGGGGTACAATCGACCTAAGGGATACATGATGAAACAGGTCTGGAATATAATCAAACGATTTCTCGTGATCCTACCTGTAGCAGCCCTTTTCCTGTTCATGTACAATCAATTGGTTCTGCTCGAACGGACGAATGCCAAAGACCAGCTTATAGCTGAGCAACGTGGGCATGTCGGTTTGCTGGACTACATGATCCTCCATGTGTTTGATGATTATGAAGCCACTCTTGAGCTTATGAGCAACGCCAATGAATTCCAGGAATACCTAGAGAGACCATCGGAAGAGACTCAAAACGACCTTTTGCAATTCTTTATCAGGATGGCTAACAACAGGCCGTATCTCATGCAGACAGTCTTGTACAATCTTGAAGGGGAACCTCTGCTTGGCTACGATACCCTTAACCCCACAGGCCCTTTGAAAACAGACCCTTTCCTATGCGCGCATGTACAGTCAATGCTCGCCCAATCCTATAAACTAGATGAAAAGGAAGTAGGCTTTTCCTCCATCTGCAACTGCGATAACGATTTTTCTTCCGCTTCCATAAGTGTGGCTGCCCCGGTGTGGCATGATGGCTCTATGGTCGGTCTGCTTGCCATCGTTGCTGACGGTACGCATATCCGGGGGTTGTTCGATAGATTCCTCTCCGGAAGTTCAAAGCTCAAGCGTTATAGTGTGGTGGATTCGACTGGCCGAGCTATCTATCGTTCCAATGAGGATGCCACCGCTGGATTCATCGACCCTGAAACTCAAACACCTCTGCAACTGGAGAAATCCGAGCTTTGGGAACGGATTCTCAATACCGAGAGCAGTGAATTCTCCATGGGTGGGGAAAATTTCTATTGGGAGAACATCAAACCGCTGGTCGATTCCTCCCGTTGGTATCAGTCCAACCAAACTTATTGGACCGTGGTCGTATCCTTCCATGATGAGGATATCCCTATCCTTATGGATAGCTTTATCCTTCAGAACGAACCGGTCAAATGGATCATCGGAGTGTTCATCCTGCTGTTGGGCGGCATCATCAACGTGCTGGCTTATTTCCGTAAAAACGATAAGGAACTGCTTCTTGTCAGCAACCTGGTCGCCGAGCATTCCCATGATGGTGTGTTCATCGCCGATCCCTCGCTGCAAGTCACCTACTGCAACCCAACGCTAGAACTGATGTCCGGCTATTCCAAAGCGGAGTTCATGCACGGCCATCAAGCTCTTTTGACTTTGGAGGGAGAGGACTTCAGAATATGGATGCTTCACAGATCAAATTTGAAAGAAAAATCGTGGAAAGGCTATGTATGGCTCGTGGGTAAAGGGCACCTGGCTTTGGTCCACTTGTTGATCAACGCCATATCAAACAACAATGGCCTGCTGATCTACTATGTGGGGCTTATCTCCAATACGCGCAATCTCTCTCGGGAACCGTTTGAAAAGTTCATGCATACCCATAGGGATTCTCCAGAGGATTTCAACATCGTGCCGTTGCAACGGGTTGAACGGAAGATCAAGACGGACTTACGGTTCTCGCTGCTGTATGTGAAGCTTCCCTACATTGAGGAGGTGGAGAAGGGGCTGGTGATGGAAGAGCATTATCTGCTCTCCGAGCTTGTGCGCGCGAGGTTGTCGAAAGTGATGGCTTCAAGTGATTTCCTGATACAGTATTCCCCCGACACCTACCTCCTGTCACTTTTGGATACTTCCGATGGATGGCGCGACTCCTTGCTCAAGCGTCTGTTCACAATATTTGAGGAGCCTTTGCAGATATCCAACTCAAACCATATGGTCCGAATCCTCTGTGGAGTCTCGCGGCGTTCCGAAAATGGTGTTCAGTCCCAGGAAATGCTCTCGCAGGCGCGGATGGCTTTGGCTACGTTGGACCATTATCGGAAATCGGGTTTTCTTGTCTATGATGAAGGGGTGAACGAACAACTCACCCGTTATTACGATATCCTGCAGGTTTTTCCACGGGCGATAGCCGCAGGCGATATCAAAGTGTATTTTCAGCCGGTTGTACATGCCACGGAAGGCAGGGTGATCGGGGCTGAGGCTTTGGCACGTTGGCAGCATCCTGCGCTAGGGCCGGTATCGCCTGTTGAATTCCTGCCGATTGTCGAGCAGAACGGGATGGAGCGGTTGCTTGGCGATTACGTTCTGAAGAAAGTAGTCGCGTTTCTGGATTTCTTAAAATTGCCTGCCGACCAGGATTTCTATATCTCGATGAATCTGTGTCCGACAGAACTCCAGGATAAGAACCTTGTGCCCGATATGGTCAGGGTTTTGGATGAGCATGGGGTTCCACATCGCCGGCTGGTGATTGAGCTTACGGAGCGCACCCTGCTCACCGACCTTCCCGCGGCGAACAGCGTGCTTGCCGGTCTACGCAAGGACGGCATCAGGGTGGCGATCGATGATTTCGGCACAGGATTCTCTTCGCTCAGCTACCTGAAGAATCTGAAAGTGGACACCTTGAAGATCGACCGTTCCTTTATCAAGGATTATCCTGAGGGCGACGATGGCTCGATTCTCAAGGCTATTGTCGGTATGGCGTTCGAACTCGATATGCATGTGGTGGCAGAAGGGGTGGAGACCCAGGTGCAGCTGGATTTCCTCCGTCAGATAGGCTGTGGCGCGTTCCAAGGGTTCCTCTTCTCCCGTGCTGTTGACTCCGATCGATTCATGGAGTTGTTAAAACCCTGAGTCACTTTTGGGGACTATAGACCACCGCTTCCAATTCGATGCCGAACCCATGGTGCAGATCCCGGGTGGGGACAATGGACCGGGCTGGCTTGTGGTTGCCGAAATAAGCTGCATACAGCACGTTCACCGTGTTCCAATTGGCGATATCCGCGAGGAATACAGTCACTTTCGCCACCGCTGCACGCGATACGCCACAAGCAGCAAGCACGTGGTCTAGATTGCGCAATACCAGCTGGGTCTGCTCGCTGATATCCCCAGTACAGTACTCGCCGGTAAAAAGGTCTATGGGTAATTGTCCTGAAATGTAGATTGAGCTTCCCGCGCGGACAGCTGGCGAATAATGGCCTGCCTTGGTAAGCGCTCCTTCGATGGTGATGAATTCCATGGTCTTGATCCTCCCTCAATACACCCAATGTACTCCGAACAGTAAAGCCCTGCTGCCACCGCTGGCAAACGTGTCGTCCTCATCACCCAAATTCGCGGTAAGATACGCTTGCAGTGTGAGCCCTTGCAGGATATTCCACTGCACACCCCCCATCAAAACCGCACAGGCATCTACTGGCGAGATGATGGAGCGGGCGGTGAACTGCGGTCCGCCTTCTATACTATAGGAGATTTCTGGATACAACATCAATGCATACTGAGGGGTAGGGGTTGTCTGCTCGCTCCAAGAGAGGAACGGAGCTATCAGGGCCTCCAGTTTCAACGAAAGCATCCCTCGGTAGCCTATCGGAATCAGTTGGAACAGTCCCAGGCTGGTTGTCCACGAATCTCGGAGGACCTGCGCAGTTGCCTCCGCTGTCGGCAATTCGAGCGAGGAGGTCAATTGCCAATCCAGGCCATAACTGCCCTGAAGGTTAATATAGGGGTGATGCAAATGGCGACCGGATGCCGCATCAGCGGGGTCTGCAAGCTCAAAGCGCAAGCTATAGCCAATCTCCAGTTTCATATCACCCAACGAAGCGTAGTACCTCGCCCCGATGGAGGTCTCTTCCAACTTCAGGGATATCGGTGGCAGAACCACAGCCTCCAAAAAGCTGAACGGGCCTAGTGGAATGTTCACGGCGCTCAGCCACTGGTTTCTGGAGGTAGGTCCTTCTAGAGTGAGTGCTGTTCCCCCGCCCGAGGTCTCTTCCAGTACATTCCCTGCATTGAACACCGACCCCTCCCCCCAGTCCAGCCTGGTTTTTCCCAAAGTCAGGCGGAACGTAGGAAAGCGCAGCTGCAGATAGGCCCGCTGCACCAAGGCATCCACTTGCAGGGTTCCAGGAGGTATGGCAGGGTGGGTTAGCTGAAAGGCGACTTCTCCCCGGACATTGCCAGTGTTTGGGGATTTTAGAGCGACCGTGATATCAGCAGCGGACACATACCTCCAGTCCATCCCAAGTATGGCCGGGTCGGGGGTTGCTATCAGCTGGAGCAGGCTAAGCTCCACCGAGAGATTGGTACTGCCCGGAATTGTCGCAAGGCTGGCACAGAGAACCACGCAAAGCACTATGCTTGATTTATACCAATTCGCGCGATTTCGCATGGGGTGCTCCTACCAGGTGAGGTTTTGCAAACTGAAGATGCTCGGATCGAGGGGTGGGTCGATCTGCATTTCCGTAAGTACCATGATGGTTTTGGAATCTTTCTTCAATTTATCCGAGACCGCGGTCCGCGAGGGTAGGATGCGTCCATCCACCTCCATTGTCCCCAGTACCTCCATCTCCTTCAGCAACCGGCCGTTCTGCGTGGAATACTGTGCCTTCCAGACCATGAAGGTCTCCATATCCACCCAAATCTTCTGCACCGGATAGGCCACCGTCCGACTTTTCGCGACCATGGTGATGATATGGCAAAACCGTCCACCTATGGATTCCTGTCCCTCAATGGTTGCGGTGTATTGGGCAAGTGTGTTTTTCTCTCCCGTCATGTCCTCGTACGAGATATCGCTCCCCAACAGGGATTGCCGCAAGGCCGCGCCTTGGAGCCTGATGAGTTCCTGCGCATCGGGATAAAAGAGATAGATTTCTCCCTTGGTGCGAAGGACTTTCTGCCCTCTCTCCGCTACGCTGGTGAATTCAATCAACGATTCGTCAGCTCCTCGTGCCCATGCATTGAACGTACTGGTTTTTTGACCGAATCGGTCGGTGCTCAGGATCTCACCCCGGGAAAAGGAGGTGGAGAAAGTTTCCGCGGCATCCATACGGTTGATGATCTCCTCGACGGTGATGGCTGACAGTGCGAAGGGAATCAGCGCTATCAGGATGATGATGATCAAGAATATTCGTTTCATACAGGCACTCCTAGATGTATCTGAGAGCCTCGACAGGCTCGATGCGGGCTGCGCGTCGTGACGGGATCAACGTGGCGGTAGAAGAGACGACCACTGCATAGACGTAGACAAAAAGCGCCGTCCATAGATTTAGTTTTGGGTACAGCACCGAGGATATCTCAATATCTATCCCGCTCATGGCGTCGGTGAAATCCAGACCCGCTTTGCTCAGATACCACGTGATCAGCATGCCGCAGGCCACCCCTACTGCCGCCCCGATAGCACTCACGATCGCTCCTTCGAGAAAAAACAGACGGGTGAGCTCGCTGCCCTGCATGCCGAGCGCACTGAGCGTGCCAATTTCCCGCATGCGTTCATAGATCACCATCATGGTGGTGTTGATGATCACCGTGCTGCCGAGCAAGAAGAAAAAGATCCCGATCAGGTAGTACAGATACTGCGCGACTTCGAGCAGGCTGTAGAAATCATTCAGCTGCTTCCAGGTCTGGACATCGGTGAGCGTGCCGGTCGCCTGTTGAATTTCCGCTTGTATTTCCACCGCGAGAGCCTTCTCATCATACCCGGACTTCACCATCATCAGGATATCCTGCACATCGGTTCCCATCCGTAGGAAATACTGGGCTCTGTCGATAGGAACCCAAACATACTTCGCGTTCAGCGCGCTAAGCGGAAATACCGCCAGACCTACTACTTTCCAAGTGATGGCGTTGCTTCCCCGGGCTGCGGTGGTCGAAAGCATCGTGACGCTGTCTCCTAGTTTGAGGTTGAGGTCTCTCGCAAGGGTGGCGCCAATGAGCATTTCATTCGCCCCCAGGGAGGGTATCCGGCCTTGCCGTACAATCGCAGTCAGGTCGATCAGGCTTTTCTCCCGCTCAAAATCCGCACCTACTCCTAATACGGGATGGTTGCCGCCGTTGATATAGAGGCTGGCGGGGAAGTTGATACGGGGCACTATCGCTTCAAGCGCTGGATTCTGCTGCAGCACGGGTTCAACCGCCTTCCAGTCGACGGTAAGGTGGATGGGGTTGTACCGCTCGAATTCCTCATACTGTGCGTGGCGGATGCTGATCTCGCCGCTATAGAACATTTTGAGATTCTGCGCCATATCGTCCCGCATCCCCATGATGAGTCCGAACAGCATGACGATGCTCAAGGCCGATACCGCTATCGCGCTGCCTGAGAGGATCGATCTTCTGAGGTTTCGTGAGAGGTTGCGAAAAGCGACGCGTGTCAATTTCATCTTCATGATGCGCTCCTATTGGTGTCTCAGGCAGGCGGGAATGTCCATCTTCAGCGCTCTGCGGGTGGGTATCCACGCTACCAGCATGGAAAGTATGAATCCTGCGAGAAAGGCGATGATGATCGCGCTCGGATTCCATGCCCCCTTCAGCACGCTTTGGATGCGGTAGCCCATGTCCATATCGCGCATGATCATCCCGAAGTTAATGCCGTAGTTCACCAGAAAGAAATTCCCGAAAGCCCCGAAGATGACACCGAAGATGGACCCGATGAGGCCGATGCCGCCAGCTTCGATGATGAAGGCCATGTGGATGGCCGAATCGGTCATACCAAGGGCCCGCATCATCCCCAGCTCCCGAATGCGTTCATAAATCGCCATCAGCATGGTGTTGGAGATACCAACTGCCGCGATGATGAATACTAAAAACAGGATTACACCGGTTCCTCCGCGTTTCGCCTCGGCGATTGCGAGATAATCCTTGGCCAGCGCTTCCCAGCTATAGACCGCAAGGTTGTCATCGGATTGGTCGATGATGCTCTGTATTTCCACGAGGTATCCATTCGCGTCCTTGGAGTCGGGCAGAAGGATGTTGATCTCGGTAGCCGCGCCGTCCATCGCCAGGTAATCCCCCGCGGTATCGATCGGCATCATCACCAAGGTGCGGTTGACATTCGGATTAGGACAATTCACGATTCCAACGACCTGCAGGTCCATGGCTTCGTAGAAACCACCATTCCCACGGGTCACCAACGTCACCCAGTAGCCCACCTTCGCACCGAGGTCTTCCGCGAACCAGGAACCGAGGACAACCGCATCCTCGCCTGGCCGCAGAAACCTTCCTTCTATCAAGGTGTCTTCAAAGCGGAAGACATCGTTGTCTGTGCGGGGGTCGATTGCCGTGATCAGCACCGGTAGATTGCCCTCCTCGCCGAAATCCTCGCTGGAGAGGATCATGTCGGCTGAAAAGGTCGTGCGTGGCGTCCCGACGAATCCCTCGTCGCGCAGTTCCTCGATTATCCGATACGGCTGCGCGATATTCTTATCCAAAGGCAGTTGCATCCGGTTTTCCCAATACCCGCTATCCAGGATGCGGGCGGAGGAGGTCTCGTACCACCTCAGGTTGCGCATGGATTCATATTCGGCGCCGATGAGCATGGAATCCACGATGATATACATCATCAACCCAACCGCGATTGCGATGGCGGTGATGATGGTGCGCCGTTTGTACCTGGCGAGATTCTTCAAAGCCAGTTCTACGATGAACTTCACACCGACCTCCTCTCATCGCTGATGATATTCCCATCATGGAGCAGGATGAGCCGGTCGGCGAAGTCCATCACCATCTGGTCATGGGTGGAGAAGATGAAGGTGGTATGGTACTTCTCGTTCATCGCCTTCATCAACTTGAGTATCTCCTGTCCGGTCTTTGAATCTAGGTTGGCGGTAGGTTCATCGGCTAGGACGATACGGGGATTCTTGACCAAGGCGCGGGCTATGGCGATTCTCTGCTGCTGGCCTCCCGATAAGCGCGAAGGGCGGCGGTCCTCCATCCCCTGCAGGCCTACTTCACGTAGAATCGCCATGGTTCTCTGGTGGATTTCAGCTTCGGGCAGGTTCAGGATTGATAGCACGAACGAGACGTTCTCATAGGCGGACAGCACCGGGATGAGATTGTAGGTCTGGAAGATGAAGCCGAGATTGTTGCGGCGGTAGGTGGTTTTCTCTTTCTTGTCCATCGAAGTCACCTTTACGCCATCGATTAGAATCTCACCTGAATCGAGCGCGTCGATGCATCCGATGAGATTCAACAGAGTGGTCTTGCCGGAACCTGAGGGCCCGGCGATCGAAACGAATTCGCCATCCCCGATCTCCAACGACACTCCTTTAAGGGCTTTCACGACAGTTTCTCCTGCTTGGTAGTCACGGACCACCTGTTCCACTTTAATCATTTGTCACCTTCCTTGATATCTAAAGCCGCGTTTGGCTTATCCTGCTGCGTGGCTTGGACCTTCTGCATAGCTGCGGTTCCCATCACCGCTCCAAAATTCATGGAATCCAATATCGACGCCGGCATGAGCATCATGGAATTGTTCTGCCTGATTCCTTCGTACACCATGTTCATGGACCGCAGCTGCAACGCCACTGGGTTGGTCTGATAGCGTACTGCCGCTTCCTCGAACTGCTTGGCTATCTCGACTTCGGCTGCAGCGAGAATCACACGCGACTGCTTCTCTCGCTCGGCCTGCGCCTGCTTGCTCAGGGCGTCCTCGAGTTCTTTCGGTATGATGATATCGGTGATCTCGATGGACAGGATGCTCACCCCCCAGGGATTGGTTTTGGCATCGAGCGCCAGCTGAATCTCGCGTCCCAGTTCCTCCCGTTCGGAAAGCAGCGAGGAAAGGTCGTGCTTGCCGATAGAATCCCTTAGTGCGGTCTGGGCGGAGAGGATGACCGCTTCGATATAGTTCTCCACCTCAAGGATTGCTTGCTTCGCGTCCCAGATCATCCAGAAAGCCAACGCATCGACGTGCACGGGGACAGTGTCGCGGGTGAGGGTTTTCTCGGCGCTGAAATCGGTGGCCCGGATACGGGTATCCACGAATTCCGCGATCCGATCGATCAGGGGGATGAGGATGAACAAGCCAGGGCCATGGACTTTACGGAACTTTCCCATCCGGAGGATGATCACCTTGTCCCACTGTTGGATGAGCTGGAAGGAGGCCGAAGCTACCAGTCCTACGCTACCGGCGATGGTCATCGGGTACAGCGCGGTGCCGAGAAAGCCCAGGACCATCAGCCACAGGATGATGATGAGCTGAACGATGGTGATCCACATTGGAAGAATCGTGACCATCATGGCGGCTACCAGGATTCCAACTGCCAGTTCCACCACCAGGAGCAGCGGAACCGAGGGCATCAACCACAACTGCAGCGCGCTGCCAACCCCCATGAAGAGGGCGAGCACCACGAACGAGATAGCGCTATAGCCAAAGTCTGTGTGCAGAGTGAAGCTCTGCAGATTTTTGATCCGATTGAATTTTTTTTGAAATAGATTCATAGGTTTCCTCTCTCCTGGGTAGTATCTGGACCTAGTTCCTTGATATGCCGGATGATCTCTTCCAGCGTGATTCCGTACGAAGAGGCCTTGGTGATGTAGGAGCGGGTGATTTCGGTGAGTATCCGCTCCCGTTCGATGGCATCGATGGTGATTTCCTTCTCACTGATGAAGGTGCCAGACCCTTGCTGGGTGTACACGATCTCGCGTATCTCCATCTCGCTATAGGCCCTTGCCACGGTGTTGGGATTGATGCTCAGGTCCACTGCAAGGCTGCGCACAGTAGGTAGTTGCGAGCCTTTGCTCAAGCGTCCGTCGGCGATCGCCATCTCAACTTGCAGGATTATCTGTTTGTAATAGGGTATCCCGCTTTTCTCATCCAATGAGAATTCCAGCTGTCGCGTCCGTTCTTCCTTCATTGCCTGCTCCTTGTATAATTGTACTAGTGTATTAGTACAATTGTCAACTGCTGAAATGCAGGAATCGGCGTGAATCGCAACACCCCTTGACGATAGGTTGCTCTGGATAGGATATTATATGCCACGGAGGATTCCATGGGAAAAGTACTTTTAGGCCTTGGCGTATTGGCTCTTGTATTGATAGTAGCCGGATGCGCAGGCCAATCAAAACCCGAGGCAGCGGTTGGCGCGCCAGCTCCTGTCGCGCGGGCTCAATATAGGAAGATCTCACCGCAGGAAGCCAAAGCCATGATGGCTGATAAGACAGTCACAATCCTCGATGTACGCACGGAAGCGGAATACGCCCAAGGCCATATCGAAGGTGCGATTCTGATTCCAAACGAGACCATCACCACCACGGCACGTCCGACTGCTTTGACCGATCTCAACGCGGTTGTTCTGGTGTATTGCCGAAGTGGAAGCAGAAGTGGTCAAGCTGCTAAAAAACTAGTGGCTCTTGGCTACACTCAGGTGTATGATTTTGGTGGAATCATCGACTGGCCTTACGAAGTCGTGCGATAGTCCAGCTTACGGAGCAAGAGCCCCTGAAAGTAATGGGTGCTGAAGGAGTGAAGGATGAGAAGAGGATCGAGGGATACCATCAGACGGAGTCCTGACTATGAGCGTGATCCAGATTGGGGCGGAGGGAATCTATTCCCTGCCAAAAAGAAACCTGTCAAGAAGAATCCGGTCGCCATCGACCATCAGGAAACCTTTATCGAGGAAACCGATGACGAACGCGAGCGAGATATCTAAATCCATTCCATGATTTCCCAAAGGACCGCTGGTCTCCTCCCGCGTGATCGAGGATGCCGCGGTCCTTACGATGACGGCGATTGCCATTAGAGGTGAAATCGGCTACTGTTGCCTCATGATTGTCCTTTCGGTGGAGAATATCTCCAAGACCCTCAAAGATGAACCTCTGTTTCAGGATGTGACCTTCGGTATGGAAAAGGGCGAGCGTCTAGGCCTTATCGGGCGCAATGGCTCAGGTAAAACCACTTTTCTCCGTGTGTTGTGCGGGGATCTGGAATCCGATAGCGGAACCATCGCCCGCAGCCGCGAGATGACCATGTCCCTGCTTACCCAGGGTGTTTCATTCGCACCTGGCGCGACAGTGGGCGACTATCTCCTAAACGGTGACCATCCGCGGCTTTTACTGCTGAAGGAATACCATGCAGTCCTGCATGAGGTCTCGAACCATCAGAAAGGAGCGCAGCAACGCCTGCATCACTTGATGGAGAAGATGGAGAACGCGGGTTGTTGGGATGTGGAAACCGGTTACGTCTCCTTGTTGAGCGAATTGAACGGACCTGCGCTAACCGACCGGATGGACACCCTTTCCGGAGGATTGCAGAAAAAAGCCGCCATAGCACGTATCCTTGCGGCGAAGCCTGACTTTCTTTTACTGGACGAACCTACAAACCATCTCGATATCCCTACCATCGAATGGCTGGAGAGCCACCTGATCGCTTCCGATACCACCATGATTGTGGTCACCCATGACCGCTATGTGCTCAACCGGCTCTGCACCTCCATCCTTGAGATCGACAATAGACGGTGCTACAGCTATCCTGGGAGCTACACCACCTTTTTGGAACGGCGCGAGGCCCGGCTGCTGGACCAGCAGAGCGAGCAGGACCGTCTCAAGACCATCCTCCGCCGTGAGCTCGAGTGGCTGAAACGCGGACCCCGGGCTCGGACGGGTAAGGATTCTGGGCGGAAGCAACGCATTGAGACCATGCAGGAATCACTTGTCAACGCTGAAACAGAGATGTCTTCGTTTTCATCCGGGCATCGGCGGCTGGGCAGGAAGATTTTGGAATTGGAGATGGTGTCAAAAGCCTACGATGGTAATAAGGTAATCAAGAATTTCAGTCATAGCTTTAACCGCGGGCAGAAGATAGGGTTGATTGGGCCGAACGGCTCGGGTAAAACCACCTTGCTGGACTTGATCAGCGGGCGGGTGCAGGCCGATTCGGGGATGGTCGATATCGGGGTGAACACTGTTTTTGGCTACTACGACCAGCTGGATCGCGAGATAAATCCCCGGATCACGGTGCTGGAGCATGTGCAGGAGATCGCCGAGCAAGTTGAGATTGCCCCTGGGGTGATGGTCAGCGCCGCACGGTTTTTAGAATTGTTCGGTTTTCCCGTATCATTCCATCGCATTGCGATCGGACTTCTGTCTGGAGGCGAGCGTCGGCGTCTGCACCTGGTGAGCATGCTTATGGGAAGCCCAAACTTCCTGCTGCTGGACGAACCCACCAACGACCTGGACATCGACACCATCCGACGGCTTGAGCAATATATCCTGGATTTCTCCGGATGCGCCTTGATAGTCTCCCACGACCGTGCGTTCCTGGACCGCACCACCGAGATTCTGTTTGTCTTTGATGGCGAAGGTGGCATCACCGAGTTCCCCGGGACTTTCAGCGATTACCACGACTATCTGGCCCAAGAGCTGGAGACCAGGCAGGATGAAGAGGCGGTCCGCCGGCTGGCTCAGGCCACCCGGCCCTCACCGCAACGCGAACGGGAGCGTAAAGGGCTTACGTTTCAGGAAAAGAAGGAATACGAAACAATCCTGGATGAGATTGACCTGCTCGAGCAGGAATTCGCCTCCTTGGAGGCTGGTTTCTCAGCCATCGATGCGGATCCTCTCACCCTCGCCGAGCGAACCCGCCGATATGAACAAGTCCGAGTCTTGATAGAACGAAAGATGGAGCGTTGGGAGGACCTGGCCTCACGGGCTTGATGGTATTCCTTGCGTCTGCGCTTTGGCCGTCACTGCTGCCCAGACCGAAAACAACACAAGCCCAGCCAGCACCAGTCCGTATCCGATCATCCCGGTGAGATTGAGTCGTTCCTTCAGCATCAACATGCCTAGAAGCGAGGCCGTGATTGGTTCGATCAATCCATACAGGAAGGCGTGAGCTACCGGGATGCGTTTCATCCCAAGGCTGAAGAACAGATACGGCAAGGCTGCGGACACTAGTCCCAGCGCTATCGTCAAAGGCAAGCTTCCGGGTAGGGCGAGCCAACCGAACCCATCGAAGGCTGCAAAAGGTAAAAGCACAACCGAGCCCGCAGACATGACGATTGCCGAGGATTTGAGTGGAGACGCATACACATGGAGTGCTTTGATGCAATTCCCAACCAAAGCCCAGCCAAAGCCAGCAGTCAGAGCCGTAAGGCTGCCCAGAAGAAGTCTTGATTGAACCGCGGAGTCCCCTTGTGCAATCGTCTCGGAAAAAGCCATACCGAGACAACCGGCTGCTACGATAAGCGATGAAACCATCCATGAACGGGTCTGCCGTTCTTTGCGGAACAGGATGCTGAGAAGACCGCCGAACAATGGGGAGCTTCCAATGAAGATCATCGTTGCGACCGTTACCCCGGCTAGTCGTACAGATAAGAACAACGCCACTTGAGTGACCGCCATGCCAACCGCTGAAATAGCGAGCAATGGAAACGGAATCCGCGACCTGCGTGCGATGGGTAGGTTGCGTTTTTCCAGCATGAGGAAGACGAGCAGTGCCGCAGACCCGATTGCGAGGCGTACCGCTGCTATCGACAGGGGAGATGCGCTTTGAGGAAACAACGATGCGATGGTTCCGCTCGTCCCCCATAGGACTCCTGCAAGCAAGACCTGAGAGGCGCCGATTGTCTGGGTATTCATGGTGTATGACGATATGCTTTGGGAGGGTTTGTGTCAATAAATACAAAAGGTGCGTTCGGTACCTTGCTTTTAGCTTTAACTTGCAGTATGCCAGCTTATAACGTTCAGCCAACTGAAACTTGCAATCGCTTATTCACACGATCCGAATCAGCACCTTTTTACCACGACAACCATAAAGATTTTCGTATAGGTTTGGGCGTTGGCGGAATCGAACCGCCTCTGTTACCAGCAACACCAACTGTCGCCGCCTTTTGATTCACTGAAATGAAGGTACCTGAATCTAAAAAAAGAGTCAATAGTTAATGTGAAAAAAGTCCAATTAATTGCGAAAAAATTTAAATTGACACCAAATTTGCTACTTGAGCTGAAGTCGCAGCCGGAATGAGCTCCAGAAAGTGCGTATCAAGTCTTTCTTTCAGTCCACGATGGACCAAGGTGTGGAGTCAAGAATGGAACAGCTGAAAGAATTCTTGCGCTCAAGGGCCAATGATGGTACCTTCTTCTCATGATGTGTACTTTAAGGAGTAAGTTCCGATGCATGTTCTTGTAACCTTCCCCGCGAATGATGAACATAAGAGGAAGCTCGAGGCTTTGGTTCCAGACTGGACTCTGGTCTATGCGCATCGGTTGAAGGTGACAGCCGAGGATGTGCGCCCGGCGGATATCATCCTAGGCAATGTGCCTATAGCGGTGCTGCCCTTTGCCACGCGTCTTTCCTGGATCCAATTGTCCAGCGCCGGGGCGAATGGGTATACCGACCCGGGAGTGCTTCCGCCGAAAGCTCTGCTCACGTGTTCCTCAGGGGCGTTTGGAATGGCTGTCTCGGAGCATCTTTTGGCTTTATTGCTCGTGCTCACCAAGAATCTCGGCATCTATCGCGACTCGCAGAGCCGTGGTGAATGGCATCGTACCCTACCAACACGGACTATCCATGGATCGACAATCCTAGTGGTAGGGCTTGGCGATCTTGGGGGGACCTTCGCTTCGCATGTCCGCTCGATGGGTGCCTATGTGATTGGTGTGCGCCGCACGGTTGGAGCCAAACCCGATTGTGTCGATGAACTTCACCCGGCTGAGGCTCTGGATGCCTTGCTGCCACGGGCCGACTTCGTTGCCATCACCTTACCGGGAATGCCAAGCACAAACCGCATGTTCGATGCCTCGCGGATAGCAAGGATGAAGCAGGGAGCGTATCTGCTGAACGTGGGGCGTGGCTCGGTGGTCGATACGGATGCGCTCGTGGCTGCTCTGGAGAGCGGTCATCTCGCTGGTGCCGGTCTGGATGTGTTTGAAGAGGAACCTCTTCCCTCTGGACATCGTCTCTGGCAGCTTCCCCAGGTGGTGCTCACACCTCATACCGCTGGAGGCTTCCAGCTGCCGGCTACGGTAGAGTCGATTTTTGATATTCTAGTTGAAAATCTCGTTCGTTTTAGATCGGGACGACCCTTATTCAATCTCATCGATATAAAAACTGGAAACAAGGTGGTCACCGATGACAGGAATCGAGAAACTTAAAAACACACCCCGCTTCGACATGGTCCGTAAGCCGATCAAGCAGAAATTTTACCTCAAGCCGCTTACTTGGATCCTCAGCTATCCCGATGTCATCAAGCACCGTCTCAAGGTGACCAAAGTGGGTATGAAGGGCGTCAAACCTCCGTATCTTCTGCTGTGCACACATATGGCCTTCATGGACTTTAAAGTGACAACTGCGGCGATATTCCCACATCGTGCGAATTATGTGGTGGCGATCGATGGTTTCATCGGCCGCGAGATGCTGCTTCGGATGGCAGGGGGAATCTGCAAGCGCAAATTCACCAACGATATCCAGCTCATCCGTCAGATCAGGCATGTGATCCTTAAGCATAAGGATATTCTAGCACTGTATCCCGAGGCCCGTTATTCCCTGATCGGTACGAACGCTGTGCTGCCTGCTTCTCTAGGAAAGATGGCGAAGTTGCTGGGGGTGCCGGTGGTGATGCTCAACATGCACGGCAATTATCTGAATTCCCCTTGTTGGAACCTTACACCCCGAGGGAACCGGATCGCTGCGGATCTCACCCACCTCCTATCGCCAGAAGATCTCAAGACCTTGTCAGTGGAGACAATCAATGCCCGCATCAACGAGGCCTTCATGTATGATGAGTACCGCTGGCAGAAAGAACAGAATATCATTATCGATCATCCCCAGCGGGCTGAAGGCCTCCATAAGGTGTTGTATCAATGCCCCCATTGTCTCACCGAGTACCGGATGGAATCCAAAGGCAGCCGTCTACGCTGTGCGGCCTGTCAAAAAGAATGGGAGATGACTCCCCTGGGCGAACTGCAGACCGTGGTCCATGCGTCAGACGAGAACTCTCTGGTGGTGGAGTTTCCCCACATCCCCGACTGGTATGAATTTGAGCGCGTCCAGGTTCGCGCGCAGGTGCGGACAGGTACTTACTTGTTGAAGATCCCCGCGGTTGTCGACGCCTTGCCGAATGCCAAGGAGTTCATCCGTTTGGGCACGGCCACGCTCATCCACGGCATGGATGGATTCCGTTTGGAAGGAAATATCGATGGGACCGATTTTCTGTTGGAGAAGCCCGCCTTGTCGATGTACTCTTGCCATATCGAGTATGAGTATAAGGGAAAAGGTGATTGCATCGATCTATCAACCCTGGATGACACCTATTACATATTTCCCAAGGAAGGGGATTTTTCTGTTACCAAAATCGCGCTGGCTACCGAGGAGCTGTTCGCTTATCATTCCAATGGCAACTTGAGCAGAGGGTGATTCCGAAGTCCTTCGATATCACGCACCAGCCGTTTCTCTAACATGAAGCCTTCGTAGTCTTCGACAAATTCGAGAAGTTGGGATGGTTTCATTTCAAGTGCTCTCGCCACTCGCTCCAACGTGTCCATGGACGGTTGATTGCTGCCATGCAGCAGCTTGGAGATATTGCTTCTCGGAATGCCCGATATTTCGCTCAATCGGTAGGAAGTCAGCTTGTGGGTGTCTAAAAGTGCTTGCAAGGCTAAGTGGAACTTCATGTCCACAGTATACGCGCTTCAAACATGCATGCATACTTTAGAAATACCCATTAGCAAATAGTTACTTGTCAGATGGAAAATGCTCGCAAAAAGCTCCAGATAGGTGATAAAACAACCATATGGTAATGAAAGCGAGTATTTTCTCAATATCTGGCCAAAAAAATATCCTAGATATTCAATTGGAGGTTTGCTCAGACAAGGCCGATTCATCGATCTCGGCATCTGGTGCGGCTCGACCCACCGCTTCGATTCCATTCAAGCAACCAGATTTACTTGCATATCCAGCTTCCGGGATTCCGACTATCTGGCCATTGCGTGCGAGCAGCCTGAAGCGGTACTGTTCGGCTTTGTCCAGGTATACTTCATACTTAGGATACCCTTTCTTTTCCACCGTTTTAAGCGTCTGGTCCTCCACTTGGGAGAAAGCGTTCTTTTGGATGGACTGGATTCCTTCACGACAAGCTCTAAGCGTGGTGTAGTTCTCACTCATGAGAACCACTTGATGATTGGAGGCGTAAAGTGTGAAGCGGTAAAAACCCTTGGGAGTTTTTACGATGGTGAATTTTCCTGGCATCTTGAAATCTCCTTTTGGTAATATATTACCAATATACCACCAGAAATCCCAAAAAGCAAAAAAAATCCCGCCATAGCGGCAGGATAGGTGTTGTGGAAAAGGTTCCGGGAACCCAAACCGAAAAGGTTCCCGGAACCTAAACCACAGATTATTTTGATCTGATCAAATGAATTGCAAAGCCGCCAATTTCCTTATCGAGGTAGACGACCGTCATCACCCCTTTAACATCGCGTTTGATTGTTTCAACAACCGGCTGATATCCAAACCCCGCGAGGTAGGCCAAGGCTCGTTCGATATCCCAGGTGCGGATGCCGATATGGCCTTTCTTGCCACGGGAAGTGGACTTGGTGATCTCGATGAAATCGCTGGCGAACACACTGCTGTTGCCTTCGGAAACCGGTTGGAGCAGCCGTCCGAATTCGGTTGAGGTCGCCATGCACTCTCCTACAGAATCCTCGCTTACTCCTAGGTGGGCAAAAGAAAATCCATGGACCGCATTGACTGCTTCACGGCTCAAGCGGGAAATCTCATCCCATTTCCCTTGCGTGATAAGCTCGGCCTTCACCATCCAACTGCCACCACAGGCGATGATATAGGGTTTTCTGATGTACGAGCCAAGATTGTTCATCCCGATTCCACCGGTCGGCATGAATTTGAGCGATGGGAAAGGAGCTGAGAGCGCATCGAGCATATCGATTCCCCCGGAAGCTTCGGCCGGGAAGAACTTCACCACATCAAGCCCTTGGTTGATAGCTTGTTGGATTTGGGATGGATTGTTCACCCCAGGGTACACGGGAATGCCTTTCGCTTGGCAGAAGCTTACCACCTCCTCACTGTAGCCGGGGGAAACCACAAACTGGGCTCCAGCAGCGATTGCTTTGCCAGCGCTTTCCACATTGGTGATGGTTCCAGCACCCACGAGCATGGTGGGGAATTCCGTCCGCATGATGCGTATGCTTCCCTCTGCGGCCGCGGTCCTGAAGGTGACTTCGGCGACAGGAAGACCTCCAGCGATCAGCGCTTGCGCAAGAGGTTTGGCTTGGTCGACGCTATCGAGCTTGATCACAGGAACTATTCCGATATTTCTGATTCGTTGGTTCATGTCTGGCATGTTTTAATCCTCTTTGAGCGATTTTTTCATAGTATATCATTGGTAATTAAAAAATGGAACAACATTCCAATAAATATTGACGTTTTGCACCAGTATGCTATAATCAGCCTATCCTACTATGCGAGTGAGGTCGCCTATCATGAAATCCGTTGTTACTTTTGGAGAGATAATGCTTCGTTTGAAATCGCCACAGCATGAGCGATTTTTCCAATCTCCACTGCTCGAGGCCACGTTCGGTGGTGGTGAAGCCAATGTTGCGGTATCGTTGAGTCTTTTGGGCGACAGCGCCCGTTTTGTCACCGCGCTTCCCGATAACGCGCTTGGCGATGGTGCAGTGGCCGAAGTGAGAAAATATGGGGTGGATGTCTCCTCTATCAAACGCACGAAACAGGGTCGGGTAGGCATCTATTTCATCGAGAACGGAGCCAATCAGCGCTCTTCAAAGGTTGTGTACGACCGGGATGCATCTTCCATCTGCCTTGCTGGTCCTAAGGATTTCGATTGGGAGGCAATTTTGGCTGATGCAGGCTGGTTCCATGTCACCGGTATCACTCCTGCGCTATCTCAAAGCGCAGCAGATGCGGCCTTGGAGGCGATGAGGACGGCTCGTAGGCTTGGTGTCACGGTCTCGATGGACTTGAACTTCCGCAAGAAATTGTGGAACTACGGCAAAAAGGCTCCCGAAGTCATGCGCGAGCTCGCCAAGTTTGTTGATGTGATGGTTGCCAACGAAGAAGATATCCAGATGTGTCTCGGGATTGAAGCCGATGTGGATGTAACCAAGGGCGAACTTTCCGATGCAGTCTACGAGCAGTTGATTGGAAAAGTGAGGCGGATGTTCCCCCAGGTCACCCATGTGGCTATCACTTTACGCGAAAGCCTCAGCGCGGACCGCAATGGCTGGCGTGCGGTGATGTCTGGCAAGAATGGGTTCTTTTCTTCGCGAAAGTACGCAATCGATGATATCATCGACCGGGTAGGGGGAGGCGATTCTTTCTCTGCAGGTCTCATCTACGGCCTGCGCCATTATGGCGAAGCTCAAGCACTGGAGTTTGCCGTGGCTGCTTCCTGCCTGAAGCATAGCGTTCCTGGAGATTTCAACCTTACTTCCCGCAGCGAGGTAGAAGCTTTGCTAAAGGGCGACGGTTCCGGCCGCGTGCAGCGCTAACCCAAAGATTCTCCTGCGTATTGCGGTTATCGGTGCCAGGTCGACAGGCCCAGCCCGTCTCTTTAAGGTCAACGCGGTGCCAGGTCCCGAGCTCGCTCGGGCCCTGGCTCCGTCTTAAGATATCCCAGCAGCAAGGATATTGAAAGCGCTCGGGCGGTGATAGTCTTCACATAGCGTTCCTTCTCCGCCTCGACAAAGCGGAAAACCGGCCAGGAGACAGACATCCCGGCTACAATCATCCCATTATGGTCACGAATCGGTACGGCGATGCAACGCACACCATCCTCATGCTCCTGGTTATCCTCCGCGAAACCCTGAAGGCGGATCTGGTCAAGCTCGGCAAGCAAACGAACTCTATTCAACAAAGTGTTGCGGGTGAAAGGAACAAAATCCATAGAACTGATGAGTAGGTCACGCTGCGAATCCTCCATCTCCGAAAGCAATATCTTGCCAATGGCGGTACAGTAGAGCGGGATGCGTTTACCAACCCGGGAATACATGCGGATGGTATAGCGGGATTCAATTTTAAGGATATACATCGCCATGTCATCATCAAGAATCCCCATATGCACAGTCTCGTGCAGCACTGATCCAAGATCCTCGGCAATTGGCCTGGCTACTTGCGGCAGATCCATATGAGCAAGCCCCTTGGACCCTATGCTGAACATCTTCAACGTAAGCGAGTATTGATCGTTCTCATCGCGATACACGTACCCAAGCTCCACCAGCGTGAGAAGAAAGCGGTAAAGGGTAGGCTTAGGAAGCGCAGTCTCCACCGCCAAGCGCTCGAGGTTGATCTTGCGATGACTGGCGAGTTGCTCGAGAATTCCGAGAGTACGGAGCACCGAACTCAGCATTCGGTTCCCGCTCTCTTCCTTTTCTTCCAGCACTTCATCGACTGCTGGTTTCGGCTGTCTCGCCATAATGTCACCTCCAGAAGCAGACTTACGCAAAGTAGCGTTGGGCATTATGGAAAGAGATGTCCTTGACCACGGTTCCCAGCATGGGGATATCAGCGGGAATCTCTCCGTTCTCCGCCCAGGTTCCCAGAAGATTGCATAGGATGCGGCGGAAATATTCATGGCGGGGATACGAAAGGAAACTGCGGGAATCGGTGAGCATGCCGATGAAACGGGGCAGCGAACCAAGATTGGCGAGAATGCGCATCTGTTCCTCCATCCCATCCTTATGATCGCAGAACCACCAACCGGAACCGAGCTGCATCTTGCCAGCGATCCCACCTCCTTGAAAACTGCCCATCACTGTTGCCATCACATAATAGTCCTTGGGATTCAGCGTATACAGAACGGTCCTAGGCATGGCGTGGCGTTTTTCAAGTAAACCTAGAAATCCAGCCAACTTGCCAGCCATGGAAAGATCGTTCGCCGCATCGTAACCGGTATCGGGCCCGAGCTTCGTGTACATCGGCGGATTGAGATTGCGGATGGAGTTCATATGCAATTGCATGACAATGCCTTCCTGCGCATAGCGTTCAGCTATGAAAAGCATCACCTTGGTCTGGTAGGCATCCAATTCGTGCGCACTCAATGCACCGCCTGCCATCGCTTTCTGAAATACCGATTCCACATAAGCCTCGTTCTCCAGGGTAAACGGCATCATGGGGATACCGTGGTCGGAAGCGCGGCAACCGCACTCCACAAAGAAAGACAGCCGCTTGGCCAGCGCCGAGCAGACATCATCCACGGTCTGGATCTTCATATCAGCAGCCTTCGCCAAGCGCTCTATATACGCCGCGAAATCCGGAGCTTGGGCTTGGAGGGCCTTGTCTGGACGGAAGGAGGGTAGCACCTTGGTATCGATTTTCCCAATCGCCGCTTTACCAGAATTGATCAAGGCATGCAGTGCGAGGTCATCGGCGGGATCGTCGGTCGTACCCACCGCGCTCACCTTGAACTGCCGGAAAATACTGGAGACAGCCAGGTCCTCCGATGCCAGGCGGGCGTTGGCCCGATCCCAGATAGAGGGGGCGGTTTGTGGATTCAGCTGGTCGTGAATGCCAAAATAGCGCTGAAGTTCCAGATGGCTCCAGTGGTACAGCGGATTGCCCAGCAACTGAGGGATGGTGGTGGCCCAAGCCAGAAACTTATCATATGGATCCGCATCCCCCGTAATCAACCGTTCCTCGATTCCTACAGTGCGCATGGCCCGCCACTTGTAGTGGTCCCCACCCAACCAGATTTCGGTGAGAGTCGCGAAACGCTTGTTATCCGCGATCTGCTGTGGGATGAGGTGGCAATGGTAGTCGAAAATTGGCTCACCTGCGGCGTAATCGTGGTACAACGTGCGCGCGGTATCGTTGGAAAGCAGGAAATCCTTGTCCATGAATCGTTTCATAATGTCACTCCATCTTTGAATATCGCAATCTCGCGGTATCCATTTGTCTCGTTTTTCGTCGCCGCTTTACCAGAGGCGATGTCGAGGACCAGGCTAAACAGGTCCTTTTCCACAACTGAAGGCTCTTCTTCCAGCAGTCTACCAGCATCCATATCAATCCATCCACTCTTTTCATGCGCAAGGGTGGAATTCGAAGCGATTTTAAGAGTAGGAACCGGACATCCCAGCGGGGTGCCCCTTCCTGTAGTGAAAAGTACCAGATGCGCGCCTGCCGCGGCAAGGGCAGTGGTGGATACGAGGTCGTTGCCTGGCCCAGACAGGATGTTCAAGCCAGGGGACCGGACCCGCTCACCATAGGCAAGCACCGCTTGCACCGGTGAAGTCCCACCCTTTTGCACGCAACCGAGCGATTTATCCTCCAAGGTGGAGATTCCGCCCTCTTTGTTTCCCGGTGAAGGGTTTTCGTACACCACTTGGTTATGGTCGAGATAATACTGCTTAAAGCCATTGACCACATCCGCAAGCTGATGATGGACTTCCTTGGAGACACACCGGTTGAGCAGCAGGTCCTCGGCGCCGAACATCTCGGGAATCTCGGTGAGGATCGCACTTCCTCCTATACCGACAAGCCGGTCGCAGATACGGCCCACCAGTGGATTCGCGGTGATTCCGGAAAGGCCGTCCGAGCCGCCGCACTTGAGGCCCACCACCAGACGGGAGGCGCTAACCGCTCTTCTTGTCGCCTTTCCTGCATGATTGGCAAGCAGGACAAGTGAAGCTCTCCCTTCTGCTATCTCGTCTGATACCTGCTGGGTGGCCAGAAAGCACACATGGTGAGGATCGAATCCGCCAAGTTCCTGCTTGAAGGATTCGATAGTGTTGTTCTCACAACCCAAGCCGATTACCAGAACCCCTCCGGCGTTTGGATGCCTGACCAAGTCTGCCAGAATTGTACGCGTGCGGGCATGGTCGTCCCCCAGTTGGGAGCACCCATATGGGTGTTCCCACGCATAGACTCCGCCAACTCCTTGGAAAGCACCGGCTGCGATCTGTTGGTTTCCCCAGTTCGCAAGTGCTGCCGCCACTTTGTTCACACACCCGACTGTTGGGATGATCCACAGCTCGTTGCGGATGCCAATCGACCCATCGGCCCGTTCGAAGGCTTGGATTGAAGGGGTATCACAGGGTTCCGAGGGCGGTATGATAATAGCTGGGCGGTAAGTGTAGTCCAATTCTCCATGCAAGCGGGTGATGAGATTATGGGTATGCACATGGGCACCTTTTGAAATAGCGGTGCGGGCATTACCGATAGGGAAACCATATTTGATCACCGCTGTGTGCGCGGGGATATCCTGAAGGGCGAATTTATGGCCTTGCGGGATGGTCTGCGATAACGTGACTGTAAGTTCATCAAACGTGATTGTCTGCCCTGCTTCTAGTTTTATGAGTGCGACCGCCACCGAGTCCTGTGGATGGATCCGCAAGACTTTCCCCTTCATGAGCCGCTCCTTTTAGAGTTCTCCTCTCAGACATGCTTTAATTTGGAATAATATTCCAATATTCCAGTATCAGTCCCTATAGTAGGCTACGGCGCAGGCAATGTCAAGAAATGTCAGGAAAGGTCAAGAAAGCATATTCATGTTGCATATACACCAATTATGAAGCAGAATATTCAACATGATGACACGTGGGGACGCGATGCTGCATGCCTTCGAGCCGATTGGGAAACCCGATGCCCGTCTAGTAATTCTAGGCACCATGCCGAGCGTGCGTTCGCTGGAGTTGGGGGAGTATTATGGACATTCCCGCAATGCGTTCTGGCCACTTATCGCATCGATCTTTCACACAGAGTTTAGTAATTATCAGGAAAAAAAGAACTTGCTCGAATCGCACAAGATAGCCTTATGGGACGTGCTGGCTGCATGCGAGCGGGACGGGTCTGCCGATTCTGAGATCAAGAATGCGGTGCCGAATGATTTCAGCCGTTTCTGGCGCGAGCATCAGCAGCTGGAACTCATTTGCTGCAATGGGCAGACCGCCTTGCGCTTGTTTTTACGTTTGGTTGGGATTCCTGACTTCCCGATTGTACCGAAGCAACCCCGCTGCATCGGGCTTCCATCAACCAGCCCCGCTTTCACGCTTGACTTCGCTCAAAAGAAAGCCGCATGGAGCAAGGCCTTGGAACTAATAGTGGGTTAAGCAATTAGCGATATTTGGAGGTAGAGCCAAGGTGTTTTTATCCACTAAAGGCATTACCTTTAGAGTTGCCGGATAACAGATTGTATTTCGATAAAAAAAGTGTTAAAAGTCTAATCATGACATTTTAAGATATTGTGTCAGTGCCCTGAATAGACTAAAGTAGTGATAATGGATACATCGACCACTGGAGGTTCAATCGCCATGGATACCAAGCCACATGCCTCGATCTTTGATAAATGCTATAATTTCACCGAAGCCGCGCAAGTCCGCGCCACCGGTTTTTATCCTTTTTTCAAACCCATAGAACGGAGTGAAGGTTCAAAAGTCTATATCAACGGCCGCGAGATGCTGATGATGGGGTCCAACAACTATCTCGGACTGGCTACCGACCCCCGACTCAAAGAAGCTGCGGAACAGACCTTGGCCCGCTACGGCACCAGCTGCTCCGGCTCCCGTTTCATGAACGGTACACTGGATTTGCACGAGGAACTGGAGTTCAAGCTGGCAGATTTCGTAGGGATGGAAGCCGCGCTCTGCTTCACCACCGGCTACCAGACCAACCTTGGGGCACTCTCCGCGATGCTCAACAGGGGCGACCATGTGATTGTGGACAAGTATGACCACGCCTCCATCATGGACGGGATATTCCTCGCCGAAGGGTCCAAGAAACAGATCAACCTGCATCGCTACAACCACAACAACCTGAAGGAGCTTGAGAAAATCCTCGAGAAGATTCCTCTCAACGATGCCAAGCTCATCGTGGTGGATGGCGTGTTCTCAATGGAAGGCGACATCGCTCCGCTGCCGAAGCTGAGGGAACTGGCCGACACCTACAAGGCAGGTCTGTATCTGGATGAAGCGCACGCGCTTGGTGTAATCGGCGAAAACGGCCGCGGAACCTGCGAGTACTATGGCAACCGGCCCGAGCTTACCGACCTGCTGATGTGCACCTTCTCAAAATCGTTTGGCTCAATCGGCGGCTTCGTGGCTGGCGATGCCCAGGTGATCGACTATATCAAGCATTTCGCCCGTCCGCTCATTTTCAGCGCCTCCATGCCGCCTGCGAATATCGCGGCCGCCATGAAGGCCTTGGAGATCATGAAATCCGAACCGGAACGCATCCATCGTCTGCAGCATAATGCCCGAAAGATCATCAAGGGTTTTTCCGAACTCGGCTTCAACATCGGGCCCACGGAAACACCGATCGTCCCGCTGGTCATCGGCGACAACGAGAAGACCTTCATGCTCTGGAGAGCGCTGTTTGAACGCGGCATCTACGTGAACCCAGTCATCAGTCCCGCTGTACCTCCCCAGCGCGCGTTGCTCCGCACCTCCTGCATGGCTATCCATACCGAAGCCGAGCTCGACATGGCCATGGAAGTCATCGGCGAAGAAGCGCGGAAGCTGGACATCATCAAATAGGCAGGCCATGCCTGTCCGATTGGAGGGTATTGGTGTATATTTCCTCCATGAAGAAGATTTATATCGAAGGGCTGGCGGCCCTCTCCAACCTAGTGCTGGCGCAGCTTGACCAAGTGGCTTCGCAGCACGAGGGTTATATCCGGATCGGGGTTCCCGGCGGGCGTAGCGCGGCACCCCTTATCCAGGGGTTGCTATCCGCCCAAGACCAACTTCTAGCCCGTGTGCGCCTGTATCTGGTGGACGAGCGTGTGTCAGGGGATCGCAATGCAGATACCTTGATGGCCGTGGGCCTTGCAAAAGCCATCGCCGAGGGCCGCATGACCGGCAGCCAGCTGATTGTTCCCCAATTGGACAAACCATTGCTACCCGAGGGTGAGCAGCTGGACCTGCTCTATCTCGGAGTAGGTGAGGACGGACACATCGGCTCACTCTTTCCCGGGTCGTATCCCGACCTCGATTCCAAGACCACACCACAGACGGTTTTGGTCACCGATAGTCCCAAACCTCCCTTGGAACGAGTCACACTCAGCTATCGCGGTTTTAGAACAGTGGCGAAACGGGCCCACACCTACCTGCTGTTTTTCGGCGAAGGCAAGCGCAATGCGTTGGACAGGCTGCTCGCTGGTAAGGAGAACCCATCGTCTCTGCCGTGCATGTTCCTTCCCCACGAATGGTTCACAGTTGACATCATCACCGATCTACAGGAGACCCGCACATGAAGACCATCATCATCCAGTTCGGCGGAACAGGCGACCTAGCGCTTAAGAAACTGTATCCGGCTTATGAAGACCTCCTTGCCAAGGGGTTCGACTTCACCGTGCTGGCTTTAGGACGCAGGTTCACCAACAAAGAGGATTTTCTCGCCACCATGGTGAGAAAAGAAGCCTCGCAGGAATTCCTCAGCCGGATGGATTATCTGTATTATGATATGGCCGATCCGAAAGCGACCGAAGCGCTCCGGGACCGCATGCTTGAGATTATCGCCAATGCCAAGGAAGTGGAGCTGATCTACTACATGGCATTGCAACCCTCCTTGTACGAAGATGCCATCCGCCAGATCCAGGTTGTGGATTCTCAGATGTCCTGCTCGTGCACGCTTTCGAAGAAGATAGTGGTGGAAAAACCCTTCGGCTTCGATCTGCAAAGTGCCGAACGGTACAACAGCATCTTATTGAAAGCTTTCTCAGATAAGGAAATCTATCGGGTAGACCATTATCTTGGCAAGGAATTCATGCAGAATCTCCTCATCCTTCGGTTCCATAACGACATCATCCGCAGTATTTGGGACAACCGCTCCATCGAGAGCATCCAGATTATTTTTGACGAAACCCATGGTGTGGACCAACGGTTGGGCTTTTATGAGCAGATCGGGGTGGTGAGGGATACGATCCAGAACCACATCATGCAGATCATCACCTACCTCACGATGAACGAGCCCGCCACCCTCTCTCCAGAAGACATCGCCATCGAGAAGGTGAAGGTTTTGCGGTCCATCGCGCCTGTGACCGATTTCCATACCGGCCGTTATGAATCCCTCGGAGCAAACAGCGGGCATGTGGTGAACACGCCCACCTATGCCGCGCTCAAACTATCAGTGAATACCTATTATTTCGCGGGTATTCCCATCTATATCCGCACCGGTAAGATGCAGAAAGAGGCCAAATCCCTCATCTATGTGAAGTTCCGCAACACCACCGGCATGGTGATGCATGATAGCACGATCGCAGAGAACGGGGTGATCATCACCATCCATCCGGAGCTCACCATCGATATCAGCATGAACCTCAAAGAACCCAACACCTCTTGGAAATCCAAGCCTGTCCGCTTCCGGTTCAACCAGGCAGAGACCTTTGGAGCGAACACCCCCGAAGCGTACGAGCAGATTGTGCGCAAGATCCTCCAAGGCGACAAAAGCCTGTTCCCAAGCATGCGGGAGATCAACGAATCCTGGCGGATAGTAGCTCCAATGCTGGCGGACGACCTGCCCATGGAAGTCTACCCGGTCCGCACTCTGCCACGCTTCGCCGCCGATTTGGCCAAGAGCAACGGATTCAAGTGGTTCTCGTAGATGGATAAGCCCTCGGTGGATTTCGAGGCTGAGCGAGGATTTGGTTTCAGGAACCAAATCCTCATCTTAAACTAAAAACCGCATCCTAGGCATCAAGGATGCAGTATTTCAAGTATTTCTGTGTATTTTGGGTTTTCAGTTCCTGGGAAGCCATATCCACAGCAGAGCGAAAAAAAGCCCCTCCCGAAGGAGAGGCTGGACTGTCAGTCCGACAAAAGCCGTTTGTCCCCGCTGATCTTTTGAATTGGGGCGATGTTCTGAGTCACCTCGAGCGTCCCGAGATAGGCTCCGGCGGCATCCCGCACCGCATAATAGCGGATATGGATATAGAGGTCCTTCATGTGGATGTAGAACTCCTCCATATTCTTTTTTCCCGACTTGAAATCATCAAGTATCTTCTCAACCACATGCATGCTGGCAGGTGGGTGGCAGTTGATCACTTTGCGTCCGATGATTGCGGTGGTGCGTGCGAATACCCGTTCAGAGCTTTGCGAGAAATACTGCACTTCATCGTTCTTGTCCACAAAGGTGATATCGATAGGAAGCGTGTTGAGCACGGCAGTGAGAATTTCAGGGGAGAATGAACCCGTGGGAAGGGTGACTACCCCACCCGATAGAGCGGATGTGACTATAGGGGCCTTCTGGGGTTGCTCCTCGGGCTTCCAAGTGGCGTGTTCATCAAGAAGGCAGTAGCCTAGCTCTGCCGTTCCCTCGGAAATCTGGCGCCAATCGGGGCTGAAGAACACCTCGCTCACCATAGGAATGAGGATGTTCTCCTCCTTGGAGATCATTTCCAGAATCTGCTCTCTGGCCTTGGCGATTTCATCGAGAAACGTCCTGACCGCCTGTGGCGCCGGTCGTGCCGCTCCCATTTCCGTTGCGTTCGCACGCAGGGCTTTCACCTTGCCGCGGATCTCATCATCAACTCCCCACATCACCTTAGGCGGGGCGGTGATGCCGTAGCGTTCCATAATGGGGAACCAAAGGTATTCTTTTTTCGCATAATGCCGGTCGATCTGCCAAAGCAGTTCCAAATCCTCTTGGATAAGACGAAGCGCGCGAGGGTCTCCTTGCGCAAGCTGTTCGGTATGGATATCCAGCCTGGTCTTGAACAAACGTTCTATCCCGCGGTTCTCTTCCTTCAGCAACCACGAAGGATGGCCTTCGGTCTTCGTCTTGTTTTTCTCGCCATGGATCTCCGCGATAGAACCTTTGAACAGCGAGGCGTGCACATCGCAAAGGCTCTGGATCTCCTCCACCTTCACACCGGATTCCATCAGGGCTTTCTCAGCGGCCGCGATCTCATCCGCGCCGACTCCTTCAAATTCCTCAGCGAACTGAGCTTTGACGTCGTCTACCGATTCTCCTGCGTGGAGTCGGGCGATAAGCTCACGCAGCACCTCCTGCCGATGCACACTATTGTTGATTTCCGCATTCATATCCATCTCCTTCTTTCATTCTTGTATTTCGTAACCTTGGGCGATCAGGGTGGCACGGATGACTTTCAAGTCGATTCCACGCATGCTTGCGCCTTTGGGTATGGTCATGATCTTGCCCACTGTGGACAACATCAAGGGTTTCACAATCTCGGTGAAGCCCATGCCCGCGAGGATAGGGATAAGAGCCGGATCCTGGGTGCATAGCTCGTTGACAGTCTTTGATAGGTCGATAGTCTTCATGGTCTAGGTATGTTCCTTCTGGATTCCACCGTAGCATGGATTATCCACCACAAGCGTTGCATTTGCAACAATAATAACATAAAAACCCCGCATCGGCAAGATGCGGGGTTCGATGGAAGTGAAAATTGGCGGCGTAACCGTCAGTCTTCTAGAACAAGGAATCTATTTCCTTCTTGTAGAGTTGCTGAATCTTATGGCGCATCACCTCTTGCTTTGCGGACAACTCCTGGCCTATCTTGAACGAAGTCTTGAGGATGGCGAACTTGTTGATATGCTCGAAACTCTTGAAACCGTTCTTGGAGCTGATCAGCTCGTTGATCTGGGAGTTCAGGAGCTCATTTACTTCTGGAAGCTCGCAGATATCGAAGCGAGCCATATACGGAACAGCGTTCTCCTTGATATACACTTCCAGGGCCTTGGTATCCGGCACGATGAGCGCTCCGAGGTACTTCTTGTCCTGACCTACGACCACAGCCTGTTCGATGTACTCGGACTCGCGCAAGCGGGCTTCGATCGGCAGCGGCTCGATATTCTCTCCACCTGAAAGCACGATGGTGTCCTTCGCCCGGCCCTTGATGGCGTATTCGCCTCGGTGTGTCCACACACCGATATCACCAGTGTTCAGCCATCCATCCTTGCTCAGGATTGCCGCGGTGAGATCCGGACGCTTGTAATAGCCCAGCATCACCTGCTGGCCACGTGCATAAATTACACCCTTCTTTCCAGGAGGAACGCTCTTGCCATTCTCGTCGATGATCTTGATCTCGGTCTCTGGCAGCGGAGCCACTGTCCCAGGGACTTGGTTCTTAATCGGCCTGAGCCCAATGACCGGTGCGGTCTCGGTCAGTCCATATCCATCGAGCAAAGTGATTCCGATAGCCTTGAAGAATTTGTCCACCGAGGAGGGTAACGAACCGCCACCCGAGACACCTGCTTTGAAATTGGTCCCGAATTTCTTGCGGATGTTCTTGAAAACCAGCACATTGCCCAACAGCAGGAATGGATACAGCAACAAGTAGGGTACGATTCCTAAGAGGAAATCGAACGGGTAGAAGCGGCGGGAGAACTGCGGCACCCGGTTGGTGACCAGATTCTTTGCCGACGCATGCGTGGCGCCCACCCAGACGAAGAAATGGAACAAGGCCCGGGCGACAGGACTCTTGCTCTTCACATTCTGATACACACCGGCCTTGACAGCTTCCCAGATACGGGGTACCGAACCCATCCAGGAGGGATTCAGGCGCTGCAGGTCCACCAGCATGATCTTACCGATTGGTTTGGAGTAAGCGATGGTGGAGGCTTGCGAAACCACGACATACTGGAGGATGCGTTCGAACGAGTGCCACACTGGGAGCACGGAGAGCCAGCGCTCGCCTGTTTTGAAATCGACGACTTTTGGCAACTGCTCCAGTTGGAAGAGGAAGTTGCGGTGGCTGAGCATGACTCCCTTGGGTTCCCCGGTGGTGCCGGAGGTGAAGATGATGGTCGCCACGTCATTGGATTTTCCAAGCGAGATCTCATTCTCCACAAAAGATTTCTTCTTCGCATTGAAAGCTGCGCCGGAAGCGAGGACTTCTTCGAAGGTGAGCAGGGACACACCTTCCGGGATCCCCTCGGTGATGGGTTCGTCCTTGTACCGGGGATCCATCAGAATAAGGGTGGAGAGCATGGGAAGCTTGTCCTTGAGGTCCAGGATTTTGCGCGCTTGCTCCGCGTTCTCGGCGAAGGTGACTTTGCTCTCAGTCACACCGAGGATGAAAGCCAGCTCGTACGGCATGGCGTCACGTCCGCGGGGGACATCGGCTGCACCCAATGAGAGGATGGCCAGGTCGGCGTTCAGCCATTCCTTGCGGTTGTCGGCGATCAAGCCTACATGGCTGCCGCGGGCGACTCCCAGCATATGGAGGCCGGCCGCGAGGTCCAGTACGAGCTTGTACAATTGTTCATAGGTGGTAGGGTGGAAGTTCCCTTCATCGTCTTTCGATAGCTGGACATCCACTTTTTGGTTGCCCATCACGATATGCTGCAGCAGCTGGGGTATTGTCTGATACATGTCGTCTCCTCTTATCTATAATATTGACATAAAAACAAAATTTGTCAATGTGTAGTCAATATACTATAAAATTATTGATAGATAAAGAGGGCATAAGGATTTCTGAGATAAATTCCTTTACTTTCGTAGCGTTCGATACAGCATATAGGCTGTCCCGGGTAATAAGACGGCGATCAGCCGGTAGGTACTGGTCGCACTGAGGGCGATGCTCCCTGTGAGAACCCCGCCGATCAAGAGGAAATCGGCCACCACAAAGAGAATGGCCAGCGCTTTTGCCTTACGGGTACGGTAGAAACCTTCACGCTGCCGGATGAGAGGCTCGGAGGAGGGGTTGCACGCTTTGGAGGCTCCGGTTGGTTGTGGTCGCGCAGATGCGGAATCGGCTTCGTGATAGCCCGGACTGATTGAAGGTATATTCTGGATAAAAGCATCCACAAACTGGCGAAAGGCGGTGTCCTGCATGTTTTTCCCGGCGATCCGCCACTGGAATGCAGGGTTTTTACCTTTGACGTGCAGATACGGGTAGGCTTGCCAACTTCGGCTACGGTCGTAGTCCACCGTGTACCAGACGATGCGTTCCCAGACGACATGCTCTCGGCGAAAGAGCCGGCTGGATTTCAATACCTTCGGCTGGATGGAGCGGGTTAGGCCGCTTGATTCAACAATGTAGCTGATCTCGGCTGAACAGACATGCAGCACGCCTGTGATAGCGCCTACCAGCAAAACCACGTTCAAAAAGACAGGCAACCCTAGCAATATCCCCACAAGCATCACACCAAATCCGAGTTGGACGCTCAAGATCAATTCCAACGCGATGCCCCCCGAGACCAAGCCTTTTCGCTGATAGCTTCCCAACTCCTGCATACAGACCTGCTCCATATTCTCCTACCTTGCCATGATACCACGTTCCTGCTGTCTATCCACTAGATTCTTTCATCATCCATCATCCTTCCCAAAATCTCATGAACTATTTCGGGTATAATTAAACTTGACACAAAATGGCAAAAGTGTCAAATTAAATGAATAGCAGGCCTGTTCCTGACTGTTTTAGAGGAAATAACAACATAGGTGGACTAAAGTGTTGTATTATACACATACAGGACGAAGGAAAATGATAATCCGCCACTATCAAGAGGGCCGCGTATTGGAATTCTCTCACTATGTCACGCCTTCGCCATCACAGGTAGCGGGAGGACTCGCATGAACCATGTGGAGATTTGCAAGGATGAATGCAAGGGGTGTGGAGTCTGTGTCGAAACCTGCCCCCGCGATTGCCTTATGATTGGTGATGAAATAAACGCTATTGGATACCAGCATGTCGTGTTCGTGGGAATGGGGCGCTGCACAGCCTGCGGCATGTGCTACCGTGTCTGTCCCGAACCTGGCGCGTTGACCGTGATGGCCGACGTCAAGGAGGTGTGAGATGGGCAAACGCTTGATGAAGGGTAATGAAGCTGCGGTCCATGGCGCGCTGATGGGCGGTTGCACCCATTTCTTCGGCTATCCCATCACACCAGCTAGCGAGATCGCCCAGGCCGCGGCTTTTTATTTCACCTCAGCGGGTAGGGTTTTCATGCAGGCGGAGTCGGAAGTCAGTGTTATCAACATGCTGTATGGTGCGGCCAGCGCCGGTGCCCGGGTGATGACGGCTTCTTCCGGACCAGGCATCGCGCTGATGGGCGAGGGTCTATCCTATCTCGCCGGCGCGAGGCTCCCTTCGGTGGTCATCGATATGCAGCGGGCCGGCCCCGGGCTGGGAAACATCTGGCCGGAACAAAGCGACTACAATATGGTGATCAAAGGTGGCGGCCACGGAAATTACTCCAATCTAGTGCTCGCCCCGTCCTCCGCCCAGGAGATGTTCGACTTCACCCGGAAAGCCTTCACCTTGGCCGACCAGTACCGCATGACGGTATTCATCCTCAGCGATGCCTATATCGGGCAGATGATGGAACCGGTGGAGATATCAGGCCCCGTGCTGCATGGCACTCGCAAGGATTGGGCTGTCTATGGCGATGCGGCCAGCCGTCCCAATCTCATCTCCTCCATCTACATGAATCCCCCGCTGCAACGCAAGCACAACGAGCTGCTGCAGGACCTCTACCGCCAGCTCGAGCGCGAGCAGGTTGATTATCAAGATATTCAAACCGAAGATGCCGACCTGGTGTTCATTGCCTATGGCATATCCGCCCGCATCTGCCTTTCCACGGTGCATGCCTTGCGTGAGAAAGGCGTGAAGGTGGGGTTGATGAGGCCCAAGACCCTCTTTCCGTTCCCAAAAGAACGCATCAGGGAGTTAGCGGAACAAGGCAAGACGCTCGCGGTGGTGGAACTGAGCAGCGGCATGATGGCCGATGATGTGGAGCTCCATGTGCGTGGACGAACGACGGTCCTGCGTTATCTTACCATGGGAGGTGAGACTCCCACCGTACAGGAGCTTATCGCCAACGTGGAACGCGACCTTATGGTGCGCTCGGGAGGGCTATCGAATGTCTGAACGGACCGAGGTGAGATTTTCAAAAGCAAAGGCTTTTTACGATACCTTCGAGCGTAAGGGAAGCGGCGACAAAGTCACCCATTATTGCCCTGGCTGTGGACACGGAACCATCCAAAAGCTGATCGCCGACTGCATCGACGAGCTGGAGATCCAGGACAAGACCGTGTTCCTATCCCCGGTGGGGTGCTCGGTGTTTTCCTACTACTACTACGATACAGGAAACATCCAATGCTCGCATGGCCGAGCTCCGGCTGTGGCTACAGGGGTGCGGCGTACATTGCCCGAAGCGGTTATCATAAGCTATCAGGGCGATGGCGATTTAGCAGGAATCGGGATGACCGAGATTGTGCATGCCGCCAATCGAGGTGAGAACATCACCGTCATCTTTGTGAACAATGCCATCTATGGTATGACCGGAGGCCAGATGGCCCCCACCACGCCCATGGGTCAGAAAACACCCACCTCTCCCTTCGGCCGCGAAGTCCTGAGGGACGGCCGCCCGATGGGCATGGCTGAGCTTATCGCCTCTCTCAGCGCGCCTGTGTATGTGGAGCGCTGTTCTGTAGCCACTGCTAAAGATGTGTTGAAAGCCCGCAAGGTCATCCTCAAGAGCTTGCAGAACCAAGTGGACAAATTGGGCTTTTCCTTCATTGAGATACTCAGTCCCTGCCCCACCAACTGGGGGATGGACCCGGTTGAGTCCAGGGTATGGATGCAGGAGCAGCTCGCCGTGCTTTTCCCCCTTGGTGTATACAAGGATGTCACCACCCATTTGGTAGCTGTGGACCCTGGTAAATTCCACTCGCCGATGGATGATGACAAGCTTAGGGAGTTGCTTCGAGGCGCCTCCGAGGTCCCCGTCCAACGCAGTTCCCCTCTGCCTCATACCCAGCTGATAAAAGTCGCTGGATTCGGGGGGCAGGGGGTGCTGTCCGCTGGTGAATTGCTGGCCACCTGCGGCATGTCGGAAGGAATCCAAGTATCCTGGCTGCCCTCGTATGGCCCTGAGATGCGGGGAGGCAGCGCCAATGTGAGCGTCATTTTATCTGAAGACGATATCGGATCTCCCTTGGTGGATCATCCGAATGTATTCATCGCCATGAACGGTCCTTCTCTCGATGCCTTCGAGGACGCGGTGGCTCCGGGAGGCCTCATTCTCGTGAATTCGGCGATAGTCACCCGCAAAGTCTCCCGTACGGATGTGCGGGTGGTGTATATTCCTGCGACGGAGCTCGCGCGGCAGGAGGGCTTGCTCTCAGCTGCGAATGTGGTGATGGTCACCGCCTATCTGTACATCACCAAAGCCTTCTCTATCGAGACGTTGCGCCGTTGCATCCCCTTGGTGCTCCGAAAGAAAGCCTACCTCAACCAAAACCTCGCGCTGGTGGAGAAGGTCTTGGACCATTGCGTCAGGACCGCTGGCTCGGCTGGCTCGGATGAATCGGATGGCTCGGCTGGAAGCGAAAACGGTTGACATCAGGCGATGACCCGTCCATCATCAGCTTAGGAGGTTCTCCGGTGCTGCGAAGACAACTTGTGCTGGCGATCAATCCTGGTTCCACCACCACCAAGCTGGCGTTGTACCACGCGCTGGATGAACTCGCAGCAGAGACCATCGACCATGAGGTGTCGACGCTGGCTAAATTTCCGCGGGTGGCTGACCAACTGGAATTCCGTCTGCACTTGGTCCGGGCCTTCTTGGAAACCCATGAAGTGAACCCCGGATCGCTTGCGATGGTGATGGGCCGTGGGGGCTTGTTGCATCCTCTGGTGGGTGGTGTGTACAGGGTGGGCGTCCAGATGAAGAGCGATTTGCTTGCCGCCCGCTATGGAGAGCATGCCAGCAATCTCGGCGCGTTGCTTGCCGATGCCATAGCCAACGAGTTTGGCTGCCAGTCCTGCATAGCCGACCCAGTGGTGGTGGACGAACTTATCGACGAAGCCCGTGTCTCTGGAATCCCCGACATCGAACGCAAGAGCATTTTCCATGCGCTCAATCACAAACATGTCGCCCGGGAGGTAGCAAAGCAGCTTGGCGCCCGGTATGAGGACCTCCGTCTGATTGTCGCCCACCTCGGCGGGGGCGTTTCCATCGGGTCCCACCGTTATGGAAAGGTCATTGATGTCAACAATGCCTTGGATGGCGACGGGCCGTTTTCTCCGGAGCGTTCCGGAGGTCTTCCGGCTGGCGATCTTGTCCGTCTGGCACTTGGCGGGAAGTACACACCGGAGCAGCTCCGCAAGAGAATCACGGGGGAGGGGGGCCTTCTGGCCTACTGCGGCACCCGTGACACCCGGGTATTGCGTGATCGGATCGCAGGTGGGGATACCGTCGCGGAATTCTATCTACGTGCTCTGGTTTACCAGATCAGCAAGGAAATCGCAGCCCATGGCGCAGTGCTGGAAGGCCGGGTGGATGCGGTGGTGATAACCGGCGGGTTGGCCTATTACGATGAGATGATGGGGATGATACAGGCGCGGATAAGCTATCTAGCCCCTGTGTATGTGATACCTGGTGAACGGGAGATGCTCTCGCTGGCTCAGAACGCACAAGCGGTTCTCCAAGGAGAACAGGAGGTGATGGACTATGCATGAATATACCAAGACAGTGGCTATCGTAGGCGCGGCACATGCCGAAAGTCTGCTCTGCATGGCGGAATTGCGAGAAGAGCACCTTGTGGACTTCCTGCTCTTTGGAGACCAGGATCGTATCTGCGAAATCGCTGGCCAGTTGAATATCGATCTTGCGAATTCCATCATCGTGCCAACTCATGATGACGAGCAGGCGGCCCTGCTGGCGACCGAGGCTGTGGTGGCGGGAACCGTGCAGGTTCTCATGAAGGGTTCTGTGCATACCGCCGATTTCGTGCGCTGTATCCTGAATAAGGAGATGGGCTTGCTGCCTGAGGGCGGCGTGCTCAGCCATGTGGCCCGGGTGGAGCTTCCCTGGTATCCCAAACCATTGCTGATCACCGATGCCGCCATCAATATCCAGCCCGATTTCGACCGTAAGGTGGGTATGGTGAAGAATGCGATCCGGGTGGCCCGGGCCCTCGGGGTGGTCCAACCCAAGGTCGCGGTCGTCTGTCCGGTGGAGACTGTCAATCCCCGCATCCCATCAACCACCGATGCTGCCCAGCTGGTGTTCCTCCAACGCAATACGTCGGTGTTTGAAAATGCCGTGGTCGAGGGTCCTTTCGCCCTCGATGTGGCGCTCAGCGCCCGTGCTGCGCACATCAAAGGTCTGCTTGGGGAAGTCCCTGGCGATGCCGACATCCTGCTGCTGCCCAACCTCGATGCCGCGAATCCCACCCTTAAGGCTCTCACTGCCTATCCTGGGTCAACCTCCGCGGGAATCGTGATGGGTGCGCGTATCCCCATCGTGCTCACTTCCCGTTCGGATCTTAAGGATGTGCGGGTGGCTTCGCTCAGGCTTGCGTTGGCAGTTTCAACGTGACCGTATAGGAACCATGCTCCAGCAAGGTCTCGCCACCTTGACCGATGGGAGTAGAGGAGCTAGCCCCCAAAGGAGTGAGCGTTGCCGAGAGGCAGGCGGGGCACCGGTCAAGCCGCAAGGTGAGCCGGGCGCCAACAGGAACCTGCACCTCCATCACTATGTCCTGAGTGTCTTTGTGCCATGCGAGGACGACGGGGCCGTGCGGAGTATCCACCGAAGCCGATGCGGACGAAAGGCTGGCAGGGATATAAGGCCGGGCCAGGATGGAAGTCCAGCGGGAATCCAAGGGACTGAGCCCGCACAGGGTCTTGTAGAACCAGGCATCAACCGAGCCGAACATGACATGGTTGTGGCTGTTCATCCCCATCCCCGCCAGATATTCCCAACGCTCCCATACAGTGGTCGCTCCCATTTCAAGCATGTAGCCCCACGAAGGATAGGTGCGTTGCGAGATGATCTTCAGCGCAATATCTGACCTGCCAAGTGCATCAAGGACATCGAACAGATACCTCGTGCCTACGATTCCGGTATCGACATGGTAATCGAACCGTCGCTGGATGACATCGATCAGCAGCTTAGCGGCTTTCTCCCGGTCGGCCGCGGGCACCATTCCAAGGGCGAGCGGAAGGGTCTGGCTGGTCATGCCGGCCGATTTGTCGATGGGGCTCATGCGCGTGGTGGCGTACTGTCCCTGGTTGTTGAAGGCCTTGTTGAACGATTCCCTTAGCGATTCGGTCCGTGCGGCGTACAAACGGTACTCGGCATCCTTGCCTAGCACCTTGCAGATATCGCGCACCGTGAGGGTGTCCTTGTACAAGTGCCACGTGGAAGTGACATCGATGGGGGTTTGCTTGGGAAAAGTGGAGGCTGGAGGGCACCAGTCGCCATACTTGCCAAAATCCCGCAGCACACCCTCTTTGGTCCGGCCAAAGAGGTCGTCCACATAGGCGCGTACTCCGGCGAAATGGTCCTCAAGCACGGCAATCGCGCCATACTGGGAATACATCGCCCACAGTAGGGTGGGATAAGCGGAACCCCAGGCGGGATCGGCTGGATACAGCGACCAATAGGCGGGGGTGACATCGGAGAGCGTTCCTTCCGGGGTCTGCGATACCTTGATGTCGCGTAGGAATTTCCGATAGAAGGCTGCCATGTCGTAATTGTACATGGCCTGCTCGCTCACCAGTTGGACATCCCCCAGCCAGCCCATGCGTTCCTCACGCTGCGGACAATCGGTAGGGATCCCCATCACATTGGCCCGCTGCGACCATTGCACCATGTCGTGGATCCGGTTGAGCAAGGGGTCGGAACAGGTGAACTGTCCAACCCGTTCCAAGGCGGTGTGCACTACCAACGCGCGGATGTCGCCGATCTGCGGTTCGCCAGGGTAGTTGGACAATTGGGCGAAGCGGAAGCCATGGTAGGTGAAGGAGGGTAGCCAGGTCTCGGATTCCGTTCCCGCGCAGATGTAGCGGTCCTCGGTGTTCGCTTCACGGCTGGTGGCGGTAAGCAGATTGCCTTCAGTGTCCAGTAGTTCCGAGAATTTTAGAGAGAGCTTGCGACCGGATTCAGCGCCACGGACCACTACCTCAAGCAAGGCGGACATGTTTTGGCCGAAATCGATGATCCAATCGCCCTTGGACGTGCGGTTCATAGACACCGGGGTACGGGTTTCGGTCACTGTCACCGGGGGCAGGGTCTGGGCATGCAGGCTGTAGCCCTCGGTTTTCACCGCTGGCTTCCAGCTGGAGGTATCGAATTTCTCAAATTCCCAACCCGTATGCGCCTTGCGGGCATCGTAGGTCTCACCCTCGTAGATGCTGTTCTCCTGGATAGGCCCGCTGCAGGACAACCACGACTCATCCGTGCGGACAAGGCTTTCGCTGCCATCTGTGTGGACGATATGCAGCAAACCGATACCGCGGGGGGTTGGATCGTAGCCATAGGCCTTGATATGCCGTCCATTGCCCAAGACCAGCATCCAGGTATTGAATCCCTGATGCAGCAGCGCTGTGGCATCGTACGTGCTGTACAACGCTCCTTGGTGGTAGTCGGTCTGGGCAGGGTCGAGCACCGCGGTTCCCAATTTATTTCCATTGAGATAGGTATGGTTGAATCCCAAGCCACATACGTACAAGGTTGCCTCGCGGATTTCTTTTACCACCTGGAATCCCTTCCGGAGGTAGATGCCGTGGCATAAACCTTTGGCATCATTCACCTTGGAGCCATCCAAGCCGCCTGTCACCCACAACACCACCTGTGAGAACCGGTTTGGATCGGGTTGGGTGATCCACTGGGCATGGTCGCCAAATGCATCCAAAAAACCTATGGAGAAGGTGGCGGTACCGGGAGCGCTCATCGTTCCCTCTGCATCGTATGCAACCAGCTCCACGAGGTAGCGGGTGTGGCTTTCCCAGGCTTCCGTACCGGTCGCCCTCAAGCGGTTCTCTCCACTTGCGACCTTGCCGGTGTCCAGCACCACTTTCAGCCGGTCTTGCGTTGAGACCACCAGATGGTAGGCGGTCTGCCTGTCCCCCTGCCTGTCACTGGCGAGCTTCCAGGAAATCTCCGGGGTGCGTGTGTCCAAACCCATCGGGTTCTTAAGGTATTCGATGCGGATGTCGGTGATATGCATAGCTTCCTCTTATGTTACTGTTTGAATTGTACCGGGATCCACACTTTCATAGCATGGAAACCCCGGTTGTCCCAGGTGAAGTACGGAACCAGCCGCATCCGCAAGGGTCGTGGCGCATGATACGAGAGCCCTTGGTACAATTGTTCCCGGGATGGATCGGAATCGTTCTCCAGCCACAAGCCATCTGCCCGGAGGGTAACCACCTTCAAGCCATCCATCACCATGGTCTCGGTGGAGAACCGAGGAGGATTGAGGATGGCGGCTTGCTGGAACACCCGCTCATCAGGGAAATCGCACGACTCGATGCAATAAAGCACCGGTCCACGTTGGACAGCCACATGGTTGTTGTCCTGCTCTACCAGCTGATGCGCGGTATACAGACGCCCTTCCATCGGAAAATCCATGAGCACCATGTCAGATTCGTGCCAGACAATATGAAG
>DIXI01000020.1 GCA_002428625.1 Sphaerochaeta sp. UBA6084 | reverse complement strand
AGGTATTTCTACTGTATCAAACACAAAGGAGACGCGTATGACCGTCCCTTGCGGGGCGGGTTCGCTGCCGCGTAGGTAGCTTAGAAAGTGAAGTCCGCGGAGCATAGGAAAAAGTCACCGTTCGCTGCCGCGTAGGTAGCTTAGAAAACAACCTCAACCGCTCTCGGCTATGAAACCATGTTCGCTGCCGCGTAGGTAGCTTAGAAATGTTGGTAACGATCCTCTGGGACTACTTGACCGTTCGCTGCCGCGTAGGTAGCTTAGAAAAAAACCGCAACCGCAAAAGCTGAGGTTGGGGAGTTCGCTGCCGCGTAGGTAGCTTAGAAAAAGAACGTCAGGCTGGCTTCGATGATGACCGATGTTCGCTGCCGCGTAGGTAGCTTAGAAAATAGTAACGTCCATGGCTATGGCTGAGTGGGAGTTCGCTGCCGCGTAGGTAGCTTAGAAACACGTTCGCACCATACGTAAGCACCTGCCATCGTTCGCTGCCGCGTAGGTAGCTTAGAAAAGAGTCGAAAACGTAGAAGATCAGATTGTTATGTTCGCTACCGCGTAGGTAGCTTAGAAATGTACGAACGGATAAAGGCCATTTCCGAAAAGGTTCGCTGCCGCGTAGGTAGCTTAGAAAAAGGGTGTGTTCGAGGCAAAGCCACTGCACTACGTTCGCTGCCGCGTAGGTAGCTTAGAAAACGTACGCATGAAGAAAGAGCGTGAGCGTTTTGTTCGCTGCCGCGTAGGTAGCTTAGAAAAAGGTAAAGATCCAGGAAAGGGAAAAGAGGATGTTCGCTGCCGCATAGGTAGCTTAGTAATAGGGAATACAGATTGAACTCCACCCAGACCCGTTTGCTGCCGCGTAGATAGCTTACAAATTATACAGGATAACCAGCGGTAGGGGTTTTTCTTTACAGCTTCTGCTTCTTCAAAATCAGATCCCGCATCGAGCTCCCTAAATCCCGGGCGATCACTTTGCATTTGGTGATCAAGAGGAAGTAGATGGGTGCATCAATCCCAGATAGCGCCTCGTAGTTACCCTGGCCTTTACTGATGATCATATCAGCTTGGTCGAAGAGCGCCTTGAATTCCGGGGAGGCGTTTTTCATGATCAACCCAGGTGAAACCATGCCACTGGACACAATCGTGGCTGCATGGTGGAGTCCACAGGTGTAGGCATCCTCCACTAGGCAATCGTTCAAAATAGGTGTACCACGCGTCACAAAGTCGATATGCAAGGTAGGGTAGTGGGCTGCGATGGTCTCGATCAAAACCCGGTCGAACACAATCTCGCCGCAATTGTCACCGACATACATCAACCGCTTGGCTTTGGAAAGATCGTCACAAAATGCATCGAAAGCGAAAAGTTCGCGTTCCTCATGGGCTATGGCGGCATCGGCTTGCGACAGAATTTGCAGTATCTCCCCGCTTACATCAACATCTTGATGAGCCCCGTAATCGATGATATTGCCGGCACAGGCCAGTTCCACTGCCGTTAGCAAAGGGGTCGCCGAACGCTCCACGATTGCTTTCAGCTCAGGGTATACGGCAAGGGCTTTCTCGTTGCTCATATCTTTTATCGATTTATAGGGATCGGATATCCCTGAAAGCTCAGTGTATAACTTTTGAATAGTTGGGGCCATCTCCGGCGGAGAGGCCTCCAGGGGGAAACGCTTGAGCTCATCGCCCACGGCATCCATCATCACCTTGACTTGGGCTGATGATAATTCTGAACGTTCGCCGGCTTGCAGCACTTGATTGAAAAAGCAGGGAATGCACTCTAGGTAGGTATTCATAGCTAGTGGTATAGCATGGAAGCAACAGGTATGGGAATCAACCCTGAATCCGAAACATAGTCTTGCCATCCTAAAGCTCTCAAGCCTGCTCGAAGGAAAAAGCTTGTCCAAGTCCTTCACGTGCGTTACCTTTTAGAAAGGACCATCAGCTGGTGGGGGGAGGGCGGACAATGTCAGGACTCATGGTGGATACTACCCTAGGGAAACTCGAGGGAATACGCGAACATGGGGTGTATGCTTGGAAGGGCATTCCGTATGCGCAACCGATTATTGGCGTTCGCCGCTTCGCACCGCCTCAACCCTATGGGTGCTGGGATGGCGTATATGATGCTTCCAAGTTCAGCGACATCTGCCCGCAGCAGGGGCTGCTCCGCACTCAGGCGTCGGAAGATTGCCTGTGTCTGAACATCTGGTCGCCTGGCGCCGATAGCTGGAAACGACCGGTGCTGTTTTTTGTGCATGGCGGGGCGTTCTTCCATGGGGCTGGCAGCGAGAGTTTTTACAACGGAGCCACCTTAGCAAAGACTTGGGATGTAGTGGTGGTCACGGTGAACTACCGTCTAGGGGTGCTGGGGTTTTTGGATTTCTCCTCACTCGATCCCAGTTTCACCGGCAATAATGGGTTACGGGACGTGTTGCTCTCGCTTGAATGGGTGCGGGACAATATCGAGAACTTCGGGGGCGACCCGGGTAACATCACGGTGTTTGGCCAATCGGCCGGTGGTACCGTGGTCTCCACTCTTGCCACCTTGCCACGGGCCAGGCAATGCATGAGCAAGTGCATCATCATGAGCGGGGGACCCACCCAATTGCAGGATCGTGAGGAATGCGCAAAAACTTCACAGGCCTTTTTGGATTTCATGCACATCCAAAGTGCCCGCCAGTTGCTGGATATCAGCTTGGTGGACCTCGCGAAGGGCCAAAAGGATTTCATGGGTCATTATGGCCTGGGGGCAGCTACCTTCCGCCTCACCATGGATGAGGACCTTATCCCCGAACATCCCATTCCCGCGGCCCGCAATGGTGTGACAGCAGGCTTTCCCATGCTCATCGGGACCACCAAGGAAGAGATGGCTCTGTTGATGATCAAACCACTGGCTAAAATCCTGGATGTCCATAAGATCGTATATGAAGGCTTCATGCAGGAGAGCGAGCAGACGCGGAAAAATCTCTCCACCCTCTACACCACTCGTTATGGCGAGCGCAGAGGCCTTTCCATGCTGTACACAGACCTCTTGTTCCGCATCTCAAGTGTGTGGTTCGCCCAAGAGGCCAGTGTGCACAGTCCAACGTGGATGTATCGATTCGACTACGAGACCCTCGCCTTGCGGATGAACGGCCTGCATGCGTTCCATTCCACCGATCTTCCGTACGCGTTCGGTAATTTCAGGTCGGTACTGGTGCGCCCCATGTTCCTGCTCAATCCCGATATGAGCACAGTGTACGGAGTGGCGCACGAGATCCAGCACGATTTCATCAGCTTTGCCCGTAGCGGCACGCTTCCTTGGGCGCCTTGCGATGCGCATCAGGTGCCGGCGAAATGCTACGACCTTGGCTTTCCCATCCAGCCAATGGTGGAGGATGTCATCCTTGATGCCTATCAGGATACTGTCTATCGTGCAAGGAGCCTGAAGTCGCGTAAGGGCTCGTAATAAAAGGTATCAATGCCCCAAGGCGGCCCCGGTACTCGCTTGCAAGAGGTGTGGAAAAGGTTGCTGGAACCTTTTCCACAGCTTGCGCACGTATTTGACCACCATCTGGTTGTTGCTCGCGATCCTGCTCTGCCCGAAGGCCTGCCTGGTCTCGAACGAATACGAGCACAGCGAATAGCTGTCCTTGTGGACATCGATGCCGATCTGGATTACAGTGTTCATAGTGACCTCCATTTGCATGTGGTAGCCCAGCATGCGGTTTTGTTTGTATTCCCAGTATGCACGGTGAATCCACGTTTTGCAAACCGGGAGGTCACTTCATATTGTCTGGCACGGACGGGAGCGGGAGCGGACCCCGTAGCGGCCTGACGGCGAAGCCGTGCCGCCCAAATGCCGAGTGAAGGGTGCTGGAAGCTCGTAGCTTACTTTCCGCTCGCTTCGTTGGGGATCATGCCACTTTGCTCGGCGCCGCCGGTTTTTTCTTCGCCAGCTTGTCCCAGAGGTATCCTACCAGGAGCATTCCTAGCGCGCCACCATAGAGGGCCACGGGGATGAAGGTGATTTCGTACACATGGTTGAAACCGCGGATAAACCCATACACCAGCAGAATCAAGATGATATAGCCCCCGAAGACTGACCACCGGACCAGAGGCTTGATTTTCCAGGTATGCACTTGGGTGAACACGAACATGGCGAGGAATCCGAAGAAGAACATGGGCCAGATGGGGTTGTCTTTATACACAGTGATGAGGGTGCCGTGGATGGTGACGAAGAATTCCAGAAGGACTATCCAGGTGCGGTTGTAGTGCATGCGCGTGTTCATGAGAATCAGTTGGGTGAACAGCAGGAACATGTAGATGAAACCACTCAGCAAGCCCCAGTTTCCGTCCATGGGATGGAACCAGAAGGTGAGGATCAGGGCCAGCATGTTGAAAGGGCCGTGCCATGTGCGCACAAAGGCCAGCATGTGGGAGGGTGGTGCGAATCTTTTGCCCCAGAACAGACCGCGTGAGGGAATCATCAAGTAGAGAATCAGCACCAGCATCACAATGACCGACCCCTGGCTGACCCAGATGGGGACATCCTGGGCCAGGCCGTCGTACCACAGGGAGGTCTGCACCAGATGAAGGACCACAAACACCAGATTGGATACCAACAGCTTAACCGTGTAGGCATGGATCCCGTTTTTATCGGCCGGTTTAACTTTCTTTGCCCGGAAGGCCAGATACCCAACCACACTGAGATGGAGCGCGAAACCCAGCCAGTAGCTTATTCTGGCAGCGGTAGATGTTGAGGCCAGCTGCCAATAGTACCAGGAGGCGCCTTGGTCCACCGGCAGTGGATAAAAGCGTTGCACCAGCATCGGCGCCAGCAAGGCGGTCAACACGGTGATGATACCGAACAATCCAAGGGTCAACCAGAAAAACTTCTTTACCGGCATAGTCTGAGCAATCCGCATCGCAACCTCCCTATCAGCTGTACCTCACTAGGTATGTGAAGGAATATACCTGCACAACCAGCAGGTGGGCAACAGGAAAGATGCTGTTTTAGACTGCCTTTACCATATTCCTTTGCTGCGTCACTAGGGCCCAGGAATCGGCGATGGCTTCGGCTATCTGGAATTGCAAGTCGCTCAAGGTTGCAAGGACCGCCTCATACTGCAAGCGTAGTTGTTCCAGAGGAACTCGTCCTAGGTCGCGGATATGAGAGGTGAGCGCTTTCTCATAGGCGAGCGCTATCTCCTTCACGCGTGCTCCGAGGCCTTCCTGCTCTCGTAGCAGTTCTTGGATTTTGGCCACCATTCCAGCAAGACGCTGACCGATGGTCTCCCGTGCCGCCACTCGATACCCTTCACCTAGTTCGTTCATTAAAGAAGCTACCGGCACGATGCTGTTCACCCGGTAGGCATTGGCACCGACGAACACGAATCCATGGTTGATGTTTCCCCGACGGGCATTGTTAAGCGCGATGGAGATGCAGTAGTTGGCATCATCGGCCTTGCAGCTGGCCAGGCATTGCCAGGCGCATTTGAAAGTCGGTCGTTTGCCGTTTTCGGCATCGATGATGAATTCATTTCGGATTGCTCGGCCGGGCATTCCAACGGGGCTCTTGATAATCCCTATCTGCTCCTTGGTGCAATCCACGTACGCTTGTTTGAACTTTTGATCAGCGTCGCATTCGTCGGTGGCCACAAAGCGGGTAGCCATCTGCACTGCGCTGGCTCCAAGCGAAAGCACCGCATGGATGTCCTCGCCGGTGTATACGCCTCCTCCTGCGATAACAGGAATGGATCGGCCGAATTCCTTTTCATACGGAACAAGTGCATCCACAATCTGGGGCACGAGGTGCTCGAGTTGGAAATTGGGATCCTCCAGCTGCTCCTCGGTAAAACCCAAGTGACCACCTGCCATGGGGCCCTCGAATACCACCGCATCGGGAACGTCCTGGTAGATTTTCTTCCACATGCGGAAGATCATATCGGTGGCGCGGGCCGAACTTACAATTGGCGCAACTTTTATGCCGCTTTCTCGCATTTTGGCTACGGGAAGGTCTTTAATTGGTAGGCCGGCACCCATGAAGACGATGTCCGCTTTCTCCTCGATAGTCACATCGAGCAGTTGATGGAAGTCATCCAGCGCCACCATGATGTTTACCCCGATAACTCCCTCGGTTTTTTCACGGGCTTTGCGGATTTCTTTCCGTAGGGCGCGCAGGTTCGCTGCCCGGCCATCTTGGTAATAATCCTTCTCAAGCAACCCGATACCGTTGGCGGCGATCACGCCGATGCCCCCGGCTTCAGCGACTGCCGCTGCCAGACCGGAGAGCGATATGCCAACCCCCATGCCACCTTGGACTATGGGAATGCGAGCCACCAGGTTGCCGATACGGAGCTCCGGCCAGGTGAAATTTGGTGCGCTTAGGTGCCGTATGGTTTCCCAAAGTCCTTTGAAGGGCAAGGATTGGGAGAATTCTTCGGTAAGCTTTCTCAAGTTGGAGAGGGCGGAATCGATTCCGGATAGGTTCATGGATTATTCCTCTTGTAGTTCAGCTGGGATCCTGGACTATGTCCTGGATTTTATTTTAACACATTTTGAAAATGTGTCATAGTGCTTGATGTCCACGACAATCCCCTTGCAATCGAACTCTGATACACAATGCGGAAAGCCAAGTTTTCTCGCGACGAAAAGGATGTCCAAGGGGTAATTTGATTTCATTTTTGAATCCATTCAAAATTATTCTTGTGGTGGTTAGATTTATAGGTGAGAATAGGAGAATCCAGATGCCTAATGGGGCTTCGGGCGCAGAAATTGGGTGACGAGGAGGGTGGGATGCGAAAAGCGATTGCGATTCTGTTGGTGCTGATGTGCTCAATAACTATAGTTTACGCTCAGACTGTGGTGCACGGGAAAGTGTACTTCACTACCAGTGACCTTGCTGCCTATTCGCCCGGCAGTGCCTTGGGCCACTATGTCGCCATTGATGGTGTGGTCTATGATATGACTGCGGTTCCCGCCTGGAGCAATGGCACCCATCAGGGTGGGGAAGCCGGTGAGGATATCACCACCACCATCGCCAGCGCTCCACATGGCAAGAAAGTGGTGGCGAACGTTCCCGTGAAAGGGTATCTGGTGAGGACTTTCACTTCAACAGAGCTTGCCCAGTACAACGGGACCAAGAACATGCCTCGTTATCTTGCCGTCTCAGGTGTGGTGTACGATATGACGAACGTACCGGCTTGGCGTAGTGGCGCACATCAGGGGGGGAAAGCTGGCACTGATATCACGCAGCGCATATCAACAGCGCCCCATGGTCTGAATGTGCTTGCAAAACTGCCGGTGGTGGGCTTTCTAATCACGCAACGATGAGTTGTGGTCGGGTCCCGGAGCTACCCGTTTCGGTTTCTTGCGGTACATCTCCCTATCGGCGATCATCACCAGGTGTTCCAGCTCAATAGGGTTGGAAGGATGGTACTGTGCCATTCCGAGGGTCACGGAGAGTTCGAAGGGCCGCACTTTGGTGCTGTTCAGGGTGTGGATATCGCGTGCAAAATTCTCAAGAAGTCTTTCGATCGATCCTGCAGGTTCGTTCGGTGCGAGCACCACGAATTCATCGCCTCCCCACCGACCAGTTATAGACGAGTCGCGGAAGGTCATCTGCAGGACCGAGGAGAGGCTTTTCAGCGCTTGGTCACCCACTAGGTGGCCTTGGGTGTCATTGATCTGCTTCATGTGATCCATGTCGATGAAAAGCAACGCAAGATGGTATCCATCCTGGGAGGCTCTGGTGATCTCCTGGTTGGCTGCTGCAGTGAACCCCCGGCGGTTGTACAAGCCGGTGAGCTCGTCCGTGATGGACAGGTTTCCAATCTGCTCCGCCATGGTTTTCCGTTCGGAGATATCCTCGGAGAAAATGATGATGTAATCTTCCTGACCTTCGGTCCCATGGATGTATTTGGCGCTCACCTCAGCCCAGAAACTGCTGCCATCCCGCCGGTATAGAATGGTTTCGGTGTTGATCACTTCGTTGCCGGCTTTCATCTCCTCAAGAAATTCCTGTGTCTTCTGCCGCGCATCTTTATCCACGAATTCAAAGATGTTGCGCGATTCCACATAGTACCGTTTGTTGTAGGTGTACAGTGCGCGGGCTTTATCATTATCCAATACAATCGCTCCGTCGGGACGGATAAGGGTGATGGCATGCGGTGAATACGCGAACAAGGATCGGAATAGGATTTCGTTTTCCCGGGTTTTCTCCTGCTGCGCGCAAAAGGCAGTCATGTCATGCACCGAGGCAAGGTGGCGGATATCCTCTTGTGATGTATCTTTCACATGATTGTAGAGGATCCATTTTACCTGACCTTGAAGGTTTCTGATTCTAAGAACAGCATCGCGCACCACCGGATTAGCCGCGATATCGTTGGCGAGATATTCGGGGGTGTCTGCAACTTGATCCATGATCAGCAGTTCCAGAGGCTTGTGCCCAAGGCAAGCCTGCGTATCCTTCACCCCTACAAGGCGGGCAAACTCTTCATTGGCTTCCACCACCAGACCCTTCGCGTCCATGATGAACAATCCATCACCCAATCGGGCTGCGCTGGAAAACCAATCCACGGGATGATGTATGTCTGACAATCGCTCCACCTTGTTCCCTGAGGGCAGGGATTACCTGCACTCCATCATATTCAGGCAGATGGGTAAAGTAAAGGAAAATGGTAGAACATATTGAATTCTTTCGTTTTACTAATTTTGTATATCTGATACTCTAAAATAGTGTGATCACACCATAACATATATTAATTGACAGGTGTATTTAGCCGTGCTATTCTTCGTCTAAGAAGTTTTTCCAAGGAGGGAATTATGAAAAGATCGCTAGCATTAGCAAGTATTTTAATCTTTACTCTGGTATTCATAATGCAAGTATCCGCTGCTGGTCAGACGGAAGCACCAGCTGCTGGTGCCACCGAGGTAAAGGTTTTCAAGCTTGCGGACGATGGGCTTCCCGACATGCCTGTAGGTGTAGGACTTCGAAAGCTTGCCGAGGAAGTTGAGAAACGGTCTAATGGAGCCATGAAAATCGAGATCTATTTCAATGCCCAGCTTGGACAGGAACAGGAAGTCCTGGACAATATCAAGTTCGGCACCATCGACATGATGAAGGCGAATTGTGGCAATATGGCCGGGCACGTGCCATCGATGAATGCGTTCACACTTCCGTTCATATTCACAGACACTGAACATTCATGGCGGGTATTCAATGGACCGGTCGGCGATATGGTGAAAGCGGAAGCAGAGACCAAAGGCTATAAGATCCTCACGTTCTTTGAAGAAGGTGCCCGGAACATCTACAGCCGCAAAGGTTTTGTGAATACCCCGGCAGACCTCAAGGGGTTGAAAATCCGCATCATGGGCGCCGCTAGTATCCAGGACGGTTTTAAAGCATTGGGAGCAAGCCCGACTCCGATGAGTTTTGGCGAAGTCTACACAGGATTGTCTCAGGGTGTAATCGATGCCGCGGAAAACGCGATGCCTTCGATAAATGGACTTAAGTTCTACGAAGTCGCTCCATATGTAACCGAGACCGCGCATCTTCGGATTCCTGCTGCGATTCTCATGGGAGTAAATCAGTGGAATACCCTGAGTAAAGCCGAACAACAGATATTCATCGATTCCGCGAATGTAGCTCGCGAATATCAAAGGGCAGCATTTGAGGCATTGGAAAAATCCAGCCTCGAGCAAGTCCTCGCCAAGGGTGGAAAGTATCAGGCGCTTACGGCCGCACAGCGTATTGCGTTCTCAAATCTAGTGGAACCGGTTTATGAGAAATACAAGGCAGTGCTTGGAGCCGATTTGATCGACGGTATCATGAAAGCAAGATAAGCAAAAAAAATCGGACCACCATGGTGCAGTAGATTCACTATGGTGGTTCATGTGTAATTTCCCAATCAGTAGGTGAGAGAGTGTGGAAAATCAAACAGGTCGTTGACAAGGTGCTGGAGAAATTGCTGATAGCCATCATTTCCTGCATGTTCGTGCTGGTGTTGCTCCAGGTCTTCACTCGCTTCGTATTGGACGCGCCCTTGTCCTGGACTGAGGAGCTGGCCCGCTACCTTATGGTATGGATGGGTTTCCTCGGCGCAGGTATCGGCTTGAAGTATGGCTTGCATATGAGCCTGGGTATACTGAGCGACCGTCTGAGAGGCAAGACGAAGCTTGTCATGCACGTGTTGAGCCATGTGCTCACCTTGAGCATAGGAGTGCTGATTTGTGTATATGGATATAAAATCATGCTCAGCGGTAGGGAACGGCTGTCGATGGCGTTACAGTTCAAGATGCAGTATGTATTTGTCATAATACCCATCAGTGGAGTCATAATAATTCTCAACTGCTTGGAGTCGATTGACAATGCTCTCAAGCATGCAAGATCTATCAGACAGGATAACGGGCAGAAGACGGGAATTGGAATTCCCAAGGAGTGATCCATGGTTCTAGTACTTTTTATCACATTCTTCGCCTTCATGCTGATAGGTATGCCCATTTCCTTCGCGATATGCCTCTCCTCGGTAGTCACCATCTTAACCAATCTGCCCAAGGTGGACCTCACTCTAGTTGTGCAGCGCATTTTCGCAGGAATGGATTCCTTTCCCCTCATGTGCATCCCGTTTTTCGTACTTGCCGGGGAGTTGATGGCCAAGGGGAACATATCGGATCGGCTCATCCGGCTTGCTAATATTTTCGTGGGACGGATCCGAGGTGGACTCGCCCATGTGAATATTCTCGCCAGTATGTTCTTTGGTGGTGTCTCAGGCTCCTCGAGCGCTGATGTCTCCTCAATTGGGACTATTCTCATCCCCACAATGAGCCGTGCCGGTTACAGCATGCCTTTCTCCGTGGCTGTCACTGCCAGTTCAGCCACTTTGGGAATCATCATCCCTCCGAGCAACTCTATGATCATCTATGCGATGGTTGCTGGCACTGTGTCCATCTCCCAGCTTTTTCTTGCTGGGATTCTCCCTGGCATACTCATCGGGGTGAGCTTCATGGTGGTGTCGTACATCATCGCCATCAAACGCAACTATCGTTCGGAAGCAACCGCCACCCTAAAAGAGAATCTCATCGCGTTCGGCCAGGGTATAGTTCCCATGTTCACCTTTGTCATTATCATCGGTGGAATTCTTGGCGGCATCTTCACACCCACTGAATCCTCAGTGGTCGCCGCTCTGTATGCTCTTATTTTGTCAACAATCGTCTATCGGACCGTGAGATTCTCTGAGTTGCCTGCGATATTGTTGAAAAGCGCTTTAACCACCGCGACGGTTCTATTCCTTATTGGTGTGTCGAATATTTTTGGCTGGATACTCGCGTATGGCCATGTGCCGCAAGCTATCACGGACATAATGTATTCCATCACCACCAATCGATATCTCCTGTTGATAATGATTTTCATGGTGCTGCTCATAGTAGGTACCTTCATGGATCTTGCCGCGGCTTTGATCATATTCGTACCAATTTTCCTGCCAGTTGTCCAAGGTTTCGGTATGGATCCTGTGCATTTCGGCCTGTTCATGATCACTGCTCTGGCAATTGGGGGGTATACTCCTCCAGTTGGGGTCACACTGTTCCTTTCCTGTAATATCGGCAAGATTTCCTTGGAAGAAGGGACCATAGCCGCTTTGCCCTTTATCGGCGCTGCGATTGTGGTCGAGTTTCTCATCATATTCATACCGGATATCACCATGTTGATTCCCCGGTTGCTTACCTAGTCGAGGTTGCGCATGCAGAATGAAGCGATTGCGGCACAAGTGGATCTCTTGGTCAAGTCTGTTCCGATTCCCAAGCTGGTGAAGATCCGCCAGATTTTCAAACGGGATCAGGAGATACCTATTCCCGATGCGGTGCATAGGGAATTCGCTCGCGATGAGATCGGTTCCTTGGTGAAGCCAGGAATGAGGATCGCGATTGGAGTAGGTAGCCGTGGCGTCAGGAATATCGCGGAGATCGCGCGTGAAGTTGTGGCGAATGTCAAAGCGCTAGGGGGAGTGCCGTACCTTGTTCCTGCGATGGGTAGCCATGGGGGCGCTACGATTGCAGGGCAATTGGAGATTCTGGCCTCGATGGGGGTTACCGAAGATAGCGTGCACGCACCGATCAGGGTCACGAACGACACCATCACGATAGGGTTCACTCCATCGGGGGTCCCTGTGTATATGGATACCATCGCGGCTGAAGCAGATGGCATAATCCTTATCAACCGGATTAAACCACATACAGCGTTCTCGGGAGAATATGAGAGCGGGCTGATGAAGATGGCTGTGGTGGGGCTGGGAAAACAACCAGGGGCACGCGCGTTCCATAGCGATGGGCTCGAGCACATGGCTCTCAATCTCAAGGAAATGGGCGCTGTGATGCTGTCCAATGAACGCCTATTGTGTGGCTTTGCGATTCTGGAGAATGCTTATGACGAAACTGCACGGATCGTCGGGTTGACTCGAGCCCAGATTGCGATAGAGGAGCCAGGCTTACTTCGGCTCGCCAAGCAATCGATGGCTCGGTTGCTTTTTAACAAGATCGATGTGCTCGTGGTGGAACGAATAGGAAAGGACATCAGTGGCGACAGCATGGATCCGAATATCACCGGACGCTTTTATTCTCCCTATGTAGAGAATGCCGGAGATCCAGATATCCAGCGCATAGTCGCCTACGATATCACTGATGCCAGCCATGGGAACTGCATCGGAGTGGGGATAGCCGATTTCATCACGAAAAAACTGTTTGATAAAATCGATCTTTCCCAAATCTACATCAATGCGCTTACCAATTGTGTGCTTGCACCTGCAAAGCTACCTCTGATCATGGCTAATGAGGAGCAAGCCTTAAAATCAGCGATAGCGACTTGTGTGCATATCGATCAACAGAATCCAAGGGTTGTTGTCATACGGGACACGTTGTCCTTGGAGTACATCCAGATTTCCGAAGCTCTTGTAGAAGAAGCGAGGACCCATCCGGGGATTGAGATTCTCGAGGTGTAACCGCTATAGATAATGGAGGATCAGCATGAAGATAGGTTTTATCGGTCTAGGTCTTATGGGTGGGGGGATGGCCCGGCACATCGCGAAAACAGTAAAAACCATCATGGTGTACGATATAGTTCCGGAGGCCAGACGAAAATTCGCCGATGCCTGCTTGGTTGCGGAAACAATGGAGGAAGTGTTCGGCTACGCCGAGGTCCTGATGCTCTCGTTACCAGGATCGCCCGAAGTTGAACCAATCATCGATCGTCTCCTTGCCACCGATATCACGGGTAAGGCGATAATCGACTTCAGCACAAGTTATCCAAAGTCATCAAAAAAAATAGCCGAACGGGTGGCAAAAGCAGGAGGTAAGTTTATCGACGCTTCGCTTACCGGCAATCCGGCACGGGCTGAGATAGGGACCTTGCACGCGGTGGTGGGTGGCTCTAAAGACGATTATGAGAGTCTTTTGCCCGCTTTGCAGCTGGTAACGGAGAAAACCTTTTACGCGGGAGGGCCTGGTTCCGGCAACCTGATCAAGCTGGCGACGAATTACCTGGCTATCCTCTACATCAACTTGTATGCCGAGATCTTCCCCTTGGTGGAGAAGAATGGGGGCGACCTCCAGGTGCTGTTCGATGTGGTGGCCAACAGTGTCTCCGGTTGCGGGATGTTCCAGCGGATCGCACCCAAGATCATGACCGACAACTATGAGGTGTCGTTCCTCATGAAACACGCGATCAAGGACCTGATGTATGTGAAGCAGCTTGGCATAGACGACAAAGTACCTGTGATGATGCTGGACTCAGGGCTCAGTCAATACCTGATAGCCCGCTCGCAGGGGCTGCAGGACAAGGATGTATCCGAGGTCGCCCGTGTGCTTAAGGATATGATATTGAATTGAAACTGGGGTATCCCCGGAGCCTTTATTCAGTGACGTGTTAAATTCCAACTCCCGCTATTCCATTTCCTGAATGATCTGGATGGCGGGATTTTCTATGTCCAGTTTAAGCGCGCGGACCGCAGCCCCGCTATCCCGTCTGACAAAGCAATCATAGATCTCCCTATGGAAATTATTGGCAGGCGATATGGTGAGGTCTTCGTTGCGCGTGATGTTCAGATACACATAGGGGGTGATGCGGACCCAGAGTCGTTCGATAAGGTCCATGAGCAGTGGAGCGTTGGCATAGCGGTACAGCATGAAGTGGAACTGCTTGTTGAAATCCACAAAGACCCTCGCATCGCATTCGGGGGCTTCCATGGCATCCATCAGTGCGCAAAGCTCTGGCAGCACCGCATCGGAATCGCGGTTCTTGCACGAACGTATCATGGCCTCCGACTCCAAGATGAAGCGGATGTGGAGGGCTTCCTGCAAGTCTGCCTGGCTGAGCGCGTTCACCCGAATGCCGCGGTTGTTCTTCACCACGAGGATTTTATCGGATTCCAACTGCCAGACCGCCTCGCGCACCGGCATCAGGCTGACTCCGAGTTTTTCGGCTAGGGTACGGAAGCTGAGGTCTTCTCCCGGCTTGATCTCGCCAGACATGATTCGCTCGCGTAGTTGTTCATAAATCAAGGCCCTAAGGGTTTTTGTCTCAACCTTTTTCAGTTCCATACCTGTTCCTTCCCTATATGCGCCCATAATAAAGCATTACACATATTATATCAACATAATTTACACAATCAAGTGTGATCACACCATATTAGATAAAATATATTGACAGTTACGATATCCCATGCTAGCCTAGAATCAGCACTACTGATGTGCTGGGAGATGTTGGGATGCGAGTTGGACTATCGGCTTTGATTCTAGAGACTAATAGTTTCTCACCGCAGAAATCCGATCTGCGCTATTTCAAGGAGAACGGCTTCCTGCTTGCTGGGGACGAGATCGTTTCCTACCATCATCATGTGCGTAACGAAGTAGCTGGATTCATCGATACTTGTGCCACTCTTGGTGTAGAGGTTTATCCTGTATGCGCTGCTTGGGCAGTCCCCCATGGTCCACTTACGCGGATCACCTACCGCAAGATCAAACATACTATCCTGACGGGTTTTATTGAGGAATTGCCTCGGTTGGATGCTTTCTACCTCGCCTTGCACGGTTCCATGGTGGTGGAAGGCCTGGATGATCCTGAAGGTGACCTGATGGCCGCGGTGCGGCGTGTGATCGGTACCAAGCCGTTGGTGGTGTCCTTGGATTTCCATGGAAACATCACCAAAGCCATGGTGCGGCATCCTGATATCATCATTGGTTATAATTCCTATCCTCACAACAATATGTACGAGACCGGCGAGAAATCCGCCCGCTTGCTCTCCCAGTATTGGGACCAGATACCGCAATTGTGCCGTCTGTATGTGAAGCTACCAATGGTCACTCCTCTAGAACGTATGACCATCGACGATAATCCCCCCATGCGGCGTTTGATAGAGCGCTGCGACGAAATCGAAAAGGAAACGGGGATAGTTTCAGCCAATGTGTTCGGTGTCCAGCCTTGGATCGATGTCCCCGAGCTTGGCTCCAGCATCGTGCTGGTCGCGCATCGGGATCACTTGGAAAAGGCGCAGGCCTATTGCGCCAAGCTTGCGCAGGATTTTTGGAAAGCACGCCATTACCTGCAGGCTGTCGTCCAGTATTCTCCCGAGGAAGCGGTCAAGCAGGCGCTAGCCAGTGGAATCGCTCCTGTGTTGCTCAACGAACCGGCTGATAATGTCGGTTCCGGGGCGACTGGTGATAGCGTGAGTCTGCTACGGGTTCTGGCTGATGTTGAGCCGTCAGTTCCCACAATCCTAACGGTCTGCGATCCTAAGGCTGTTGACCGTTGCCACCGGAGCAAGGTAGGGCAGAGTGTGGAGCTAGTGGTTGGTGGACAATACAATCCCTGGGAGACCCCAATGCGGATATCTGGAGTGCTCCGGTCTTTATCGGATGGCGTCTATCGTTTCCGAGGTCCGGTCCAGACAGGGGTGACCACTTCGATGGGCCGTGCGGCTGTACTGGAGTTCAAGCCCGGGATGTATCTGCAGATCACCGAGCTGCCACCCTATACCATCGATCCCGAGCATTATCGGTGCATGGGACTGATGCCGGAACGGATGAAGCTAGTTGGCATCAAGTCGCAAGGCTCCTATAAGGCATCTTATAATTCAATTCCTCATATGATGTTGTTTGTCGATTCGCCGGGGCTCAGCCGTAGCGATACCACCAAAGTGCCGTATACCAAGCTGGATACCAGCCATCTGTATCCATTCAATCTCAAGGTGCGCTTCAGGGCGCGTCCCATCATGTTCATGAAAAACAGCGAGGTCAACCATGAGTAAATCCACAGGACGTTTGATTCCCAATCCCCTGCCAACGATCGCTAACCGGACAGGGAGGCTTATCGGTGAGGAAGAACTGCAGCAATTGCGCGAGGTGATTGAATCAGGCACCTTAGCCTACATCTACGGTACTAAAGTCTGGGCTTTTGAGAAGGAATTCCGTGAATTGCTGGGTTCCCCCCATTCCGTCGCGGTGAGCAGCGGGACTGCCGCCTTGCATACTTCCTTGGTGTATCTGAATCCAGAACCGGGTGATGAGATCATCGTTTCCCCAATCACCGATATGGGTACGGTTATCCCCATTTTGTACCAGCAGGCCATCCCTGTATTCGCCGATATCGATCCCGCGCATCAGAACATGGATCCTAAGAAGATTGAGAACCTGATCAGCGAACGGACCAAAGCGATCATGGTGACCCATATCCATGGCATCCCGGCCGATTTGGACCCTATCATGAAAATCGCCCAAAGGTACAATCTCAAGGTGATTGAGGACTGCGCTCAAGCCCATATGGCGACCTACCATGGGAAGATTGTGGGCACGATTGGCGATCTGGGCTGTTTTAGCTTTCAACAGAGCAAGCATATCACCACCGGTGATGGCGGCATGGTGGTTTCGAAGACCGATATGTACAATGGCAGGGCTTTGCGGCTGTGCTTTGACAAGGGATGGCCACGCGATCTTCCCGGTCGGGACCATCTGTTCCTTGCTCCCAACTACCATATGACCGAGCTGCAGGCTGCGGTAGGGATCGCACAGATACGTAAGTATCCGACAAGCATCAACATCCGGCGCGACACGGGACGGGCTTTGGCAAAACGGTTGGATGAGTGCGATCTAGTCACCACCTTCCGGACACTGCCAGACACCACCTCCACGTTCTTTGGATTTGGTTTCAAGATCAACCTGCCGATGCTGGATGCCGATGGCGAGTCGATCGCCAAAGAACTACAGTCGGAAGGGTTGAAATGCGAGCTTGGCTACCCAGGAAAGATCCCTTTGTATCTCTATCCCATGATCCGTGAGGAGAAGACCTTTGGGACCTCGGGCTTACCCTTTAGCTCGCCGTCGGCGCGCAAGCGCTGGAAGTATGGGCCTGGGTTGTGTCCTGTGGCGGAGCAAGCCTGTAAGGAGACCATCATGCTGCCATGGAACGAAGGCATGCGTGATGAACATGTCCAATTAATCGCCAATGCGATTATCACCGTACTCGAACGCCATAGACGATGACCTGTCGTTTCCCTGGCGTAGTGTGGTAAACGGCCTCGGTTGGGGCTGAAGGTTCGAAAGGAGGCTAGTAATGAAAAAGATGTGGATTCTGAGTATCGTGACCCTTCTTATGGTGCTCACGGCTAGCGTGGTGTTTGCTGGCGCGCAAGCGGAAGCCAAGGTTGAGTCGGGTGAGCTGACTGTCGGGGCGCAAGCCTGGATGCTGGAGAAGTTCAAGTTGGATGATGCCGCCAAGAAGTTCATGGTGGACCATCCCCAGATCAACACAAAGGTGACCAAAGTCGAGCATGCCGACACGACTTCCTATATCCTGCAATGGTCCTCGGGCAAGACCAGCGTTGATATCGCTATCGGTGGATCCCGTGAGCAGGCTGTGCAGTATGTCCCCCGCGACTTGGTCATCGATTTTGACAAAGGTTTCTTCGATGACACCCTGCGCCGCGAGGATTTTATCCCTGCGTTCCTTGAACTGGGCAATATCGAAGGCAAGCAGTACATGATCCCCATGATGGGCGAAGTCATGTATATCGTCGTGCGCAAGGACTACATGCGTGAAGCCGGTCTGGTGGATGCCAATGACAAGGTCATCCCGGCCAAGACGTGGGACGAGCTGTACGAATATGCCAAGAAACTCACCAAGAAAGATGGCAACACCATAACCCGCCTGGGCTTGGGAATCGACTGGGGCTATGACTTCATCCACTACACTTACCTGGCGTGTCTACAGGGTCTGAATGGAACCATCTATGAAAAGGGCACCAATAAGATCGATTTCACCAGCGCCAACGCCAAGAAACTGGTTGAGGTCTGGGCTAAGCTGGTTAAGGATGGCTACTCCACAAAAGATGTCTTCGCTGATACAAACGCGGCGCGCACCAACTTCAAGAGTGGCAATGTGGCGATGCACCTTACCGCGCACTCACGGCTGAACGAATATGCCGACCTGTTGGGCAAGGACAAGATCAGCATCATGCCTATACCCGGAACTGCACAGAACGGCAGCGTGGCATTCATCCATGGCATGACCATACCGAAGGTTTCGGAGAACCAGGAAGCGGCGAAGATGTTCATCAAGGAGCGCTTGATGGATAAGGATTATCAGGTGTGGTCGCTCGAGAAATACGGAAAACTGCCGGTTCTATCACGGAACTTCGAAGGTGTGGATAGTCCCGAATGGCAGGAGATTTTGGCCGCCGTACAAATCGCCAAGACCGCCCCACTGTACAAGGACTTTGCTAAATTGCAGAAAGATATGCAGATAGAGTTCCAAAACGGCATCTCTGGGTTGCAACCCGTCGAAGTCACTCTTGCCAATTTGAAAAAGTCGATTGATACTATCGATATCACGACCGGTCTAAAGTAATCAAAATCTTGAGGATGGAAGGTGGATGTTGTGAAGAGACCATATAATAGCGCAAGCCTGGAAAAAGTTTCCCCAAGCTTGTTCAGCGGGATTCCGATGCGCAAGCGCCGGGAGCTTGGCGGGATGCTGTTTCTCCTTCCGGGATTCATCTTCATTTTCCTGTTCATGATTTTTCCAGTGTTCCGGTCCTTATACCTGAGCTTCACGGAGTATAACTTCGCATTTGACCCCAAACCTGTATTTGTGGGATTGGATAATTATCGAAATGTGTTCTCGGACCGGTATTTCCTGGCTTCTTTCAAGAACACGGTGGTGTACTCGCTGTTGTTCTTTCCCTCGATCATGCTCCTGTCCCTCACCATCGCGTTGCTTCTGAACCGCGAGCTGCGGGGGACAGGTTTTTTCCGCACTTCGGTGTTTCTCCCAGTGGTGGTACCCATCTCCCTAAGCGGCATTGTTTTCCAGTGGATCCTGAACGATAATTTCGGGTTGATGAACTTCGTGTTGCGCGATGTGCTTCCTTTGGGATTTCTCACGCAAGACTGGCTGGCCGATCCCAATTGGGCCATGTTGAGTATTGTGGGGGTGAGTCTTTGGAAATTCCTAGGGATTGAGGTGATCCTGTTTCTCGCAGGTTTGCAAGCGATTCCAAAGGATCTGTATGAGGCGGCGAAAGTCGATGGCGCGAACTCGTGGCAGTCGCTCATCCATATTACTTTACCTAATCTGAAAGAGACCTACATCATCACAGGAATCTGGGCGATCATCGTCTCCGTAAAAGTGTTTGAACTGCCCTTCATAATGACTCAGGGCGGGCCGGGCACCTCGACGCTTGTGCTGTACCAGTATATGTGGAACACCGCATTCATGTTCTACGATATGGGATACGCGTCCGCGATCGGTTTTATCATGGGAATCATCATCCTGCTGCTCGCGTTTCTGAATCTCCGTATCAACAAAGAATCCTAAAGGAGGGTAGTCTGATGAAATTCAAACCGTCATTCTCGAATATCATCACCTATGTGGTGCTCATCAGCCTCACCCTGGTTTTTCTAGCGCCTTTCGTGTGGACTGTCTTCACTTCGGTAAAGCCCGATAGTGAGATCTACAGCCAGACCATACGGTTGTTTCCTACGAAACTGACGCTCACTCATTACGAACGGGTGATCAACAAAATGCAGGATTTCCCAAAATTCTTTTTCAACACGGTGAGCATCACATTTTGGACGTTGTTGTTGATCGTTCTCCTCGCCACCACCAGTGGCTATACCTTCGGGGTGATTCCCTTCAAAGGTCATAAGCTGTTTCTCGCGTTCATCCTGCTGGTGCTCACCTTGCCGTACGCGTTGTACCTGATTCCCGTCTACCTGATGCTGGACTCGATAAATGTCATCAACACGCACCTGGCCTTGATCCTTCCGTATGCCGCACTCAATCTGCCTATGTCAATTCTCATCATGCGAGGTAGCTTCAAACGTATTCCCAAGGAGCTCGAAGAGGCGTCCATCATCGATGGCTGCAGTATTTTCCAGACTTGGTGGCATGTGATGCTGCCGGTAGTGAAGCCCAGCGTGGCGGTAGTTATCGTGCTTGCGTTCATCAATGTCTGGGGCGAGTTCATGTATGGCCGGACGTTGACTAACTCACCCGATGCCCAGACCCTGGCTATCGGTATCACCTTTCTGCGGGACGAAGCCGCTTCCTGGCAGTTCGGACCATTGTCCACAGCTATCACGCTCTCCATTATCCCCCCGTTCATCATCTTCGTTGCCATGCAGAAGTATTTTGTCAAGGGGATCATCGAAGGCGCACTGAAAGGGTAGGAAAAGCCGCACGGTTTTCCGAGGTTTGTCATTTACATGATGTCTTTGTTTCGAATTTACTGTGATCACATTCGGTGTAATTTAAGTCGCACAGGCGATTGAATCGTATTCAAAAATTAGGAGGAACGTATGAACAAGAAGATCGTATGGACCATGGCCTTGCTGCTTCTCATAGGTTGTGTGTCGTTATTCGCAGCAGGAGCTGTTGAAACTGGTGCGACTCCGGAAAAGCCTGCCGTATTCAAAGGAGGAGTGACCGGGAATCCGGATTGGCAGTACACTAAGGCGCTCAATGATTGGAGTGCGGCTGTTAAGACGAAGACCAACGGAGCCATCATCATCGAAGTATATCCTTCCGAACAGCTGGGATCGGAACGTGAACTGCTCGAGAGGACGAATCTCGGTGTGATTGATTTCTGTTTGGTTGGAGCAGGTGGCGGAGCCGAATTCGTAGCTGAATTCGCTATGTTTGAGAACGCCTTCACCTTCCAGTCGCTCAAGCACTTTGAGAATGTGGCTTTTGATAGAAGCTTCCGCGACAACCTTGCTGCCATGCTGGAGAGTAAATCCAACATGACTTTCATCGGTCTTTCCCTGAATGGCGTTCGCAGCGTGCTTTCAAACCGTGCATTCCGTACTCCGCAGGAAGCGGCAGGGCTGCGGTTGCGCATCCCAGATGTGGCGACATTCCGGATTGTAGCTGCCGCTATTGGAGCTGCTCCAACTCCACTTCCCTTCGGCGAGGTGTATATGGCGCTGCAACAGGGCGTTGTGGATGCGGTCGAGAGCAACCCCGAAGGTATGATCAACATGAAATTCGTGGAAGTCACCAAGCATCTGATCATCACCGAGCACATGATGCAGGGCTTAGGCCACTTCTTCAACAAGAATTCCTTCTATGGCAAGCTGTCGAAGGCCCAGCAGGACATTCTGATTGATACGGCTTTTGAGATCATGCACAAATACTTTACAAACAGCGCTAAAGTACAGGCTGATTATCTGGCAAAAATCAAAGCCAATTACGGCCTTAACGTGATTGAACTCACACCAGCCGAAAAGGCAGTGTTCCAGCAGAGGGCGGTAGCCGAGCTTCAGAAAGAATACATTCCCAAGTGGGGTCCGCTTTGGAATCAGTTCCAAGAACTGGCGAAATAGGAGATTTTGAGCCAAGGCGGGGTCTCCCACCTTGCGTTTCCGGCATGTATCCGGGAGAGGAATCATCTTGATGACTCCTCTCCTTTCGCTCTGTCCATGGGCTGCAAAGGGGTAGTATGAAGAAAAAAATCGATTTTGACTTTATCATCCAAGGAATCGGAGGAGTCTGCCTCATCTCGATCGTGGTGGTCATCCTCTTCAGCATCATCATGCGCGCGGTGTTCAATAAACCGCTTATGTGGAGCGGGGAAGTGAGCAGTATTCTCATCGTCTGGTCGATCTACAGTCTGTTTGGCCTAAACTACAAGGAAAACCAGCATTTCGCGATTGATGTGATGGACGAGATTCTCCCCAAGCGCGTGCAACCCGGCATCCGAGTGTTCGGCGATATCGTGACTTTGATCACACTGGTTCTTCTAATCATCAATTCAGTGACTGCGATGCGCCTGAACCAGAGCATGCGGACTGCAGCCCTCCAGGCCAGGCTAAGCTATGTCTACTATCTTCCCTTTATGTTGGGTAGTATTTCAATGCTGACCTATATCCTGCAGAAATACTATCGGCTGATCCGAAAACGACGGGAACGTACCTAAGGGGTAGCACATGAATTTTACTATGGTATTGATTATCCTACTTATCCTCCTAGCCCTGCGGGTGCCCATCTGGGTGGCGTTGTTGGCCTCGTCGCTCCCCTATTTCATTATCAACCAGGTGCCCTTGAGCGTCATACCCCTTACCATGAGCGCTGGTACAATCACCTCGTTCATCCTGCTTGGTTTCCCACTTTTTTCCTTGGCTGGGAAGCTCATGAACAACGGAGGGATAACAGAACGGATTTTCGATTGGGCGAATGTCCATTTTGGTTGGATACGCGGTGGCTTGGGTCATGTCAATATTGTGGCCAGCGTGATTTTCGCAGGGATGTCAGGCAGCGCTATCGCGGATATCGGAGGTTTGGGGTCGATTGAGATTGATGGGATGACAAAACGTGGGTTCGATTTGGAATTCTCCACGGCGATCACCCTGGCGTCCTCGACCATCGGTCCGATCATTCCACCAAGCACTCCGCTGATTATCTATGCGGTGATCGCAAATCAATCAGTTGCCGCGCTTTTCCTCGGTGGAATCATCCCTGGACTGCTGATGGGAATCTCGTTGATGATCATGGTCTATTTTTATGCCCTGAAGCGTAAATATCCAGTGGAACCATTTCCTAAGTTCAAGCAGTCGATGATGAGCACGCTTCGGGTGATCCTGCCAACATTCAATATCATTATAATCCTCGGTGGTATGGCCTTCGGGATATTCACTCCTACTGAAGCCGCGGCTGTATCGGTTGCATATTCGATTTTTCTCGGGATGGCGGTGTACAAAGAGCTTACTTGGAAGAGACTTTGGTCGGAAATTGTTTCCACCGCGAAATTCTGTGCCTCGGTATACGTGATAATCGGTGCCTCGATGGTCTTCACTTTTATCATCACCCGCGAGCAAATTGGAAACCAATTGGTGGCGATTGTTGAATCAACGGGACTGGGAGCTACTCCAGTGTTGTTCCTTTTCACTGTTCTCGTTCTAATTCTCGGTTGTTTGATAGATGTCACCGCTCTTATCATCCTTATCCTACCAGTTATTGTGCCGGTGCTCATTGCACTTGATGTAAATCTGGTGCACTACGGAGTGATGTTCATCATGACGGGTGTTCTTGGGATACTAACACCACCTTTCGGTCTTGGCCTTTATGCTGCTTGCGGGATGACCGGTCTGCCGTTTATCAAAGTGGTACGATCGGTTTCACCGTTCCTTATTCCATTGATAGTGACAATAATTCTTGTGATTCTCATTCCAGACTTAGTTTTGTTCATCCCTAATCTATTTAGCCGGTTTTGAGAGGATATCATGGAATCCAAAGAACGAGTCTTGACGGCCTTAAAAGTAAAAGAACCCGATTGTATTCCATTCATGTTCGCCATGGTGGATACCCAGCTCCAGGAGGAGATAGTAGGGCATACCCTTCGAGACTATGTTTTTGATGTGAAGAAAGATCCTGGCACGGTGGCAGTTCCAGGTGAATCTGTAAAAACCTCTCTTAACTATTGCATCCACCCAGAGACTGCGGAGAAATTGGGCTTGGATGCATGGGGAATCAAATTCAACTACCCTCTGTTTGTCAAAGCTTCACTACAGCGGGGTGGTTGGGCCATCGAGCGGGGGTTGTTGGTGGATTGGGAGGCTTTTCATAAAATCACCATGCCCGATCCCGACCAAGAGGATGTCTTGCGTGAAGCACAGCAATTTATCAACCGGTATGGACAGGATAAAGCGATATATGCCGCTATTCGGATGGGCATCTCCAGCACATTGATGAGTATGGGATATGATGTGTTCTCCTATATGCTCTACGATGACCGTGAGTTCATCCAATCGGTATTGGGAATGTATCTTGACTTTAACAAACGTTTCATCCGCAATCTTGAAGAAATTGGTTTTAATTTCCTTTGGTCTTTTGATGATATAGCTTTTGGAACAGCTCCATTTTTTTCGCCGCAAGTGTGGGATGAGGTGTTTCATCAACCAGTCAAAGCGGTTGCTGATGGAATTGGAATTCCCTGGATTTATCATAGTGATGGCAATATCCTCCCACTCTTGGACAGGATGCTGCAGTTACGTATGAGTGGGATTCACCCTCTGGAGCCAGGATCCATGGATTTGGATTATCTTAAGAAAACCTATGGGAAGCAGGTTTGTCTTATCGGGAACCTCGACATCAACTCCACTCTGAGCACATCTAGTCTCGAGGAAGTACGGTTCGAGGTTTTAGATAGGATAGCCCGCCTCAGTCCCGGCGGTGGGTTTATACTTTCTGATTCCAATAGTGTCCCATATTTCTGTAATTCTCGCAACCTTGTGGAAGTCGCCAAGACAGTACGGGAATATAATCAACTCAGAATTCACAATTGAATCTAAACTTTAATATGTGGAATAGGTGAAATCCGACAAAATTACGACTTTGTCTCTCAATCGACCAATCAATACCTGTGGTTTGGTATCTGTGGTATGCTATCCGTATGTGCGCTTAGGGATTCCTAGGGGCGAGGAGGGCCAGCATGCGTAGATTAGCGATCGGGGATATACACGGCGGATACCTTGCTATGCTGCAAGTGCTCGAGCGAGCTGGATTCGACCCCGCAGGCGACCTGCTTGTCGGCCTTGGTGATTATGTCGATGGTTGGCCGGATTCGCATGATGTCGTCAAGTACTTGATGGAGTTGAAAAATTTCAGAGGGGTGATTGGCAATCATGACCTATGGTTCATTGAAGCCTCCCAAGAGATACGCAAAAACGGTATCGAGGTCGATGAGTTGTATCATACATTCGATTACAATTGGGTGTCCCAGGGAGGGGAGGCCACGCTGCTTTCCTATCAAAGGCACCTTGAAAGTGTCGAAAGCCATGCTCGGTTTTTGGCTGGACTACCCGGTTACCTGGAAATAGAGGACAAGCTCTTCATCCATGGCGGTTGCCCTCTTTGGAACGATCTCAAGAACGCACTCCCGCAGTACACCACCTATTCGCTAGCTTGGGACAGGGAGATGTTCTACTCCTTCCTCACCTGTGACAAGAAGAATCCGCCGGTCCTTTCTGGGTTTTCTGAATGCTACATCGGGCATACCTCAACCTCGCGGTTTGATAAGACCTTGAAGCCGGTTTTCTGCAACGGTATTTGGAATATTGACCAAGGAGGAGGGTGGGAGGGGAAACTCACCATCATCGATATCGACTCGCATGAATACTGGCAGTCCGATATTGTCCATCATCTGTATCCAGACGAACGCGGCCGAGGATAGGTCTCCAGTAACTCAATATCATGCATGATATCTGCGAACGCGGTGAGAAGCTCCTTCACACAATCAACCTCTATTTTATTTCGAAGGTTGCTAGAGACCCTTTTAACAATTCTTGTGCAGGTTTTGATAGCGCATACGCTTTATCTGCGCTACAATCCTACTATTGACCAATCGAGACGGTCAAAATCCGGAGGATAAGTCGAGGTCGCCGCAACATGGAATGGCAAGACGATGATTCTCTTTCCTGGGATGCCCGAGGTTGGGTACAGGATTTCTCGGTAGCGATGTTTGAACAAGATTATGAGGCAATCCATGAGCTTCGCATCGCAGTCTACGAGCACACGCTCAGACTTGTCTTTGCCGGTCGTATGATTCTCGCTGATGGACGGGAGATAGAGCTTCCCTTGCGGCCAAAACTGGCGCAAGAGACCATATTATACGACGCTCCACCCCTGGTCTCTGCCAAGATAACCAGGACAGGCGCCATGCAGGTGAAGGTGGTCGCGGGGGACACCTTGGAGGTCGCCAAAGGGATGGTACAGGCAGGACTGAATCCACTTGTCTTGAATATGGCCAATAGACAGAATCCGGGTGGGGGCGTGACCGATGGTGCTGGCGCGCAGGAGGAATACCTGTTCCGCTGCTCGGACTACTACCGTTCCCTGTACCAATTCACCAACTACGCTCTAGAATATGACGTTCAGCCGCATCCTATCCACCGCTATCCGCTCAATAGGGAGACGGGTGGGGTGTATTCTCCTGGTGTCACAGTCTTCCGGGCTTCGGAAGCAACGGGATACCAGTTGATAGAACAGCCCTGGCACGTGTCCTTTGTAGCGGTCGCCGCGATCAATCGGCCGCGGCTTGTCACCTCCCCCGATAGCGACCTGAAAATCGACAGCCATCTGGTGGAGCCAACAAAGCAGAAAATCCGCACCATCTTCCGCATCGCAGTAGCGAACGGGCATCGCGATTTAGTCCTAGGCGCGTTCGGTTGTGGTGCATTCTGCAACCCACCAGCGCATATGGCTCAGCTTTTCCACCAGATATTGCGTGAGGACGAGTTCCACAAGTGCTTCGACCAGGTGGTGTTCGCTATCCGCGACGACCACAATACATACAAATGGTGCAACCCTGAAGGGAATCTGTTGCCCTTCCAGCGCGAATTCCGAGGGGCAGATCTGTGATCCTCTACAAGAACACAGTGTCCGCATTCCAGGCCGATGTGGATGACAACATAATCACCGGTCGGATCGCGGACCAATTCCGCCTGAAAATGGGCTTTGTCCCAGGTGAAGCTGAACAACGTTCCTGGCAGAATTCTCTTTTCCACGTCGCGCCAATCCTGCGCTCAGCAAAGATTCCGGATGATGCCGGGGTCCTAATCGAGTACCGCATCCCATCCACCAGCAAACGTATAGACTTCATCGTCGCCGGGCACGACCAAAACGGAGGCTCCAATTTCGTGGTGATGGAATTGAAGCAATGGGAAACAGCGCGAGCCACTCCCAAGGAGAGCGTGGTTGAGTCCTTCGTGGGAGGGGCGGTCCGTGAACTCGCTCACCCGTCGTACCAAGCGTGGTCGTACGCCCAATTCCTACGGGATATGAACGATGCCGTCGCAAATGGCAACCTTGGTTGCACTAGCTGCGCCTACCTGCACAATTATCCAGCCGCCAAGCCCATCGAACCCCTGCGCGGTCTCCAGTATGAGGAGATTGTCCGCCGTTCTCCGATTTTCTTTATGGACGAGACCGAGCAGCTGCGTGCGTTCCTACAACGTCTTGTTGGGCGAGGAGAGGGCATGGGTATCCTCCTCAGGATCGAGGAAGGCCGTTTGAAGCCATCCCGGAAGCTGATCGACTTCGTGGCGGGCCTTTTCCAGAACAACCAGGTTTTCACGCTGCTGGATGATCAGAAGGTGGCCTTTGAATCCATCCTATCGCTGGTGAGTACGGCCAATCCTACCCATAAGCAGACAATTATCGTCGAAGGTGGCCCAGGGACTGGTAAATCTGTGGTGGCGCTGAATGTGTTGCGGCAAGTACTGAGCCGTGGTCAGGGAACCGTCTTTGTAACCCCGAACGCAGCCTTCAGAAGTGTGCTCGAGCGACAACTGGCGGGTGTGCGCACCCTCGACAATCTTCGTCTGAACTCTATCTTCAAGGGTTCTGGACAATTCTATGGCGCGCCTTCCAATTCACTGGATCTGATTGTGGTGGACGAGGCCCATCGTCTGAAAAATGGCAGCGCTTACATGTATCAAGGCCAGAACCAGGCGGAGGATATCATCAAGGCCTCGGTGAACAATGTGTTTTTCATTGATGATGGACAACAGGTTCGTCCATCGGATATTGGCTCGCGCATGGAGATTGAACGATTATCGCGTATCTATCATTCTGAAGTCCACCACTATGTCTTGGAAGCGCAATTCAGGTGCGCTGGAACCGAAGGCTTCATCAAATGGATGGAGCATCTGTTGCAGATCGAGGGGGCTGTGGGAAATGCCAATGCGACCTGGTGGGACCGGGATGCTTTTGATTTCAAGCTGTTCGAGAATCCCAACGAGCTCTATCAGGCAATCAAAGCAAAAGAAGCGGCCGGGGTGAACGCCCGCGTGATTGCTGGATACGCGTGGCCGTGGACAAGTGAGCGCCAGGGTAATGGCGATGCCCAGATACCAGATGTACGGATTGCCGAATGGGGGTTTGAAATGCCTTGGAACAGCCGTAAAACTGGTGATCCATGGGCTTTGAGGCCATCGGGGCTATTAGAAGTGGGGTGCATTCATACCAGTCAGGGGTTGGAATTCGATTACGTGGGTGTGCTTATCGGCAACGATCTCCGTTACGATTCCCGTAGTGGCAAGCTGGTGGTTTCGGTTGATGATTACTATGATTCAGAGGGCAAGAAAGGGTTGAAAGAAGCACCTGAAAGAGTGTTGGTGTATATCAAGAACATCTATCGGATCCTCATCTCCCGGGGGATGAAAGGCTGCTATGTGTACTGCCGCGATCCAGCCCTACATTCCTACCTATCGCAGAGTTTACAGAGGATAGGTCCTTATAGCGATAAATAGATTTGAATCCAGAACAATTGCATTACAATTAAAGTTTCTTTTTTAATTCAAGCCATTTATACTAGGGCACATGATTCAAAACCGTCAGCTTGGACTGTCGATTGTACTTTTACTCGTTCTCCTAGTGGCGGTGCTCGCTTCCTCGTGCAGCACGGTGGCCCGCATGCAGGAGTGGCAAGCGCAGGGGGGCCTGGCTTCCGACCATCTCGACCAGCAAGGGATTCCACGCTACGAATCAAGCTTTCCTAAATTATATCATACAGGAACGGACTGGAACGCTCGTTCGCTTGAGCTGATCGCAAATGCGAAGGATTATATTTTCATCTCCATCTTCCTTGGAAACCTGCATCCAAGCACTTCCGAGGTATGGGATCTGCTAGCCAAAAAGATGACCGAGGGGGTGCGGGTGTACTGCATCATGGACTCTTCCTCGTATTTTCAGCTGGATCCTGACACCCAGGCAGTAGTGCCGGCGGTGATGAACCACCTACGGTCTTTAGGCATCCCCATGGTGGAATACAATGCGTTCAGCCTCTCACAGCTGGCGTATATTCCCCGGTTGTTCGACCGCGACCATCGGAAATACTGGATTGTGGATGGCACCTATCTCGCCTTGGGAGGGATCAATGTAAACTACACCTCTCTCGGACTACCCCCAGAGACTGGGAATATCGACACGATGGTGGAGGTTCGTTCCCCGGGTGCAATAACGGAGATGGTCGCCTCGTTTGTGAAGACCTGGAACTCATATTCGCCCAATCCTTTGGACTTGAGTGCCTTCGCGATCGAGCAGACACTTCCGGCTGAGGTAGGACGCTCTTCCTTTTGGCTGTTGGATCATTATTGGCCAGGGCGCTCGCAAGTTACCGCGATGTTCGATGCGTTGCTTTTCTCGGCGAAGGAAGAGCTTTGGATGATCCAGGGGTATGCGTTTCTCACTCCAGCCCTTATCGAACGCATCGCCTTGGCGGTGAAACGGGGGGTTGAAGTCCATGTGGTCCTCTCCGATTTCGCCCGTAAGGCCAACTATGAGCAAGCCGCGCTCTATGGCCTTCTGGATTTGATCGATGCTGGCGCGAAGGTGTACATCTACCGCAATCCACTTGGTGCTTTTCTCCACCTCAAGCTGATTGTCGCCGATGGTCGCTTGTCAGCATTCGGAAGTGCCAATTACAATCTGCGCTCCCAGACGTTATCCCGGGAGATCTCCGCCATATTCGACGATGCCGAGGTGGGCAAGCTGGCCATGGAGCATATCTCGCACCTTATGCCTTTTACCCGGGAGATAACACGCGAGGAAGCCCTTGGCTACCGGAACATAGGTAGTTTTCTGTACAATCTTTTAATGCAGGTATGGGGGTGATGGGATGCGTCTGAATCATACCTGGGTTCTTCTCACCGTCTTTCTGCTTATGGTCACCATCCTATCTCCATTGCAAGGAGCTCAGGTCTGGACCGGCGGCTATCGTTATGGGCTAGCCGGTTATGATGGCTCCAATCCGTTCTCATCCGCTGAATATCTCGAGCTGGGGCTGTTTATCGAGCCTTTTAATTGGCGGATGCTAAATCCACGCATGGCCTTGAGCGCTCAGATACCTTTGGTGCCACCTGGCTCGGAGCCTGTCTGGTTGGACTTGCAGGTGGAGATCCCCCTGCTTATCATCAAGGACAATCCTCTGGATGCGCTGCTCCGGCATGAGAGTGATTTTATTCCTTCCCTGCAGGTCGAGGCTATGTTCAGTCCTTGGGCTTCCTCGGAAGTCTTCATCGTGGTGGCTGCCAAGCCTTTCTCGTGGTTTTTCGGTGATAAGACGGTGACCTTGCTTAGCCCACGTATGTATTGGAATCTTCAGTCCGCGCAGCTTGGGTGGGGGTTGCGCTTGTTCGAAATCTCTCAATTCCTCTGGTGAAAGGTGGGTGCGATGGGTGCTTCGATGAAACGATTGGGAATAGCGGTGCTCCTGTGTGTCCTTTGCGGCATGCTGTGGGCCGCCTCGTTCTCCTTCACCCTAGGGACTTGGAGCCTGCCCTCGCAAAATCCAGTGATTGAAGCCGCGGCACGGGGATACTTGGGGGCCACCGCTGGACTCACGAAGCATCTGGAGCTGGAGGTGTTCACGTTGATTCAAGCCACTCCCCAGCCGCTGGCGGACATCCATGGAGGGGCCGCGTTCACCTTTGCCTTGGCTGCTCCACGTGAATTGCCTGACGAACAAGCTGTTTCGTTTCTCCAAACCTACCTCTCTGTCGGCGTGCTTCAAGGATTACGTGGCTCCAATTCAACATCGGTCTTTGTCCGATTCACCCCCTTATCCATCGGGGGGCCTTATTATAAGACGCGGGAACGAGGAGTCTCGTTGGGCTTGATGTACGATTTTCCCCAGGAGGTTTTAACGGTTTTCTGGAACATCTTCCTATTTGATATCTATCTATAGCGCATATCCCAAGCGGCTTTCAGCATGGCGATGTACTTCTCTGTAGGCAGGTATTCCGGTACCGAGTTGCCGGTACCTAAGGCAAAGGCCCCAACCGCACTGGTGCGTTCCAGCATAGCGCGGCTACGGTCATACACCGTTTGTGTGCTTTCCATGATCATGTAGTTGACATCTATGCCACCGATGATTGCGATACGGTCGTGGTAGCGGTTCCAGGCTTCCTCAACGGGCATGATCCCATCCTCATAGGAATGCTTCCCCTCATACTTCAGCTCATCGATCACCCAGTCCATGATGGGGTAGATGTTTCCGCAGGAATGGAGAATGGCGGGGCGGCTGGCTTGATGGATGGTATCGGCGATTTTCTGATGCCAGGGGATCACCCATCGGCGCATCTGGTCATAGGAAAGAAGGGTTTGGGTGTTGAAGCCCCAGTCGTCGTTCGAAATACAGGCTCCAACCGCGTCAAAGGTGCAGATGTCCCGATAATAGGAGACTAGGCGGGTTCCGACAGCCTCGAACAAGGCATCCACCAATTCCGGTTCATCATGCATCAGATAGCAGAGATTCTCGTAGCCGGTGAGACCGATCACAATCTCCTCAATACCTCCCGGACTGGCGGGAACCAGTTTCATGCCTTCGGGAAGGTAGGGAAGCATCCGCTCTAGATAGCGAAAATCACCCGAGGCATAGTCCGGCCAGGGGTAGTGTTCGAATTGCTCCCACGAATCGATATGGGAGCCTTCATTCAAGGAATAGGTGCGTTTCTTGCCATGGTCCTCGCCGGTGTTTGGAAAATACAAATGCTTTCCAGCCTTAACGGTGGCGTAATCATAGCCAAGATTCTTGAAGCAGTGCACCATGCGCACCCTAGTGGCAAGGTCTTCATCACCCGTTGGAATTGCGGTCGCGTCAGTGTAAGCCTCGTACACCTGGTCGTTCATATAGAATTCAAAGAGCACCGGCCTATCGGTTGGCTCCCGTCTGAGCACCTTGAGCAGATAGTTGAAATCAGGTTCGAATGTACGCATGCCATACCCCCAGGTGATTGTGTCGCTGTTCCTCTGTCCTTGAACATGTACCAGTATACGAGCGGTTTTAACTTGCTGTATAGCTTCTTGTACGCTACTATGTATCCGAATCGCTCTTTCAGTTGATGGAGACCGACGTCAGATGCCAATCTATATGCTTCAGGATGAACCCTTCAGCCGTCACTTCGAGGGTTTGCGGCCATTTGTCAGGCAATGTGGCAACGACCGCCGGGGACGATGGGCTTTGCATGACCGTCGGTTGCTGGACTATCTGATGGTCTACATAAAGGAAGGGCAGGGTGTTTTCACCTTGGAAGGCAAGTCCTGTGTTGTCAATCCAGGGGATCTTTTCTGGGTTCCCCCGGGAAAGCTATGCAGCATGGAGTCGCGTGGCGAGACGATGGTGTGCCCATTTATCCATTTCGATCTTATCTACCGCAATCCAGAAAGCCATTGGAACTTCATCATCCCCGAACATACCTACAATCTCACACAATGGGGTGACTGTCTGCATCCACCGCTTCCGGAGGATTCTGCCTTCGCAAGTATGGCTGGACGCTACCGGCCATCCCAGGGCGATTATATCTGCCGGCTTATCGAGGATATCTGTTATGATAGCGCGTTGCTACGGCCTTTCCACCAGATCGATCAGACAGGACGCATGTACATTGTCCTTGCAGCGGTTTTGCGCGATATTCTATGCAATGCTCAGGTGGATAAGGTTCTTGCCGGACGATTGCACCGGTTACCGGATTACATCCACGACCATATAGCCGAAACCACGGTCGCCTCGTGCGCCGATTTCTGCGCGCTTTCAGAAAGCTATTTCCGAAAGGTGTTCTGCAGGATCTTCGGTATGTCGCCGCAGGTCTACATCACCAGGATGCGTATGCGCCTGGCGACCGAGATGATGGTGGATGCCCGGCTCTCGATCTCACATATCAGCAAAGCCTGTGGCTATCGTAATCCACAGAATTTCTCTAGGATGTTCTCCAAAGCAATGGGATTATCACCCCGTGACTATCGGCGGGGTGTGCAAGGGTAGGCGATTATGAAAGACTTACGGGTTCCGAGAATTCCAGGGGCATCGAATCTGAGCAATCAGGATTTGCGCGACCGGCTGCTTGCCGAAGGAGCTCAAGGCGACCTTTCGCATCAACCGTGGGAGGCCTTCCGCAGGCCCCAGGGCGAGGTGTCCGTCCGGTTCTCGCTTGCCTACGACCTTGGCAGCATCTTCGTGCTTTATCGAATCCGCGAGCCTGAGTTGCGGGCTATGCATCGGGAGCTGATGGCCCCGGTCTATGAGGACAGCTGCGTGGAGCTGTTTATCTCCGACCCCGATAACAAACGTTATGTCAACCTAGAGTTCAATGCTGTTGGGGCGTGCCTCGGGGGCATCGGCGCAGGGCGGGGTGAACGCACTTGGTTGCCGTTGAGCTATATGGAAAAGTTGAGGATCTGGTCATCGTACCAGGAAGGGCTCGCCCATGGCATTGGCTTCCTTGGTACTTGGGAGCTGCTGGTCCGTATACCGCTTACGGCCAGCGGCCTGTTAGGTTCAGTGCGCGATCTTGCTGGTGTGTGCTTGAGGTGCAACCTGTATAAATGCGGCGACAAGCTGCGGTTCCCACATTACCTCGCATGGCGGGATATAGACCTTCCGTCTCCTGATTTCCATCAGAACCGTTTTTTCGGACCTATTGAATTCCTACGATAAAGTCAGCCAGGGCTGCCTCCAAAGGTCGGAATGCCGGGCTGCTATAGCCCAGCGGATTGTGATGGATCCAACCTTCGGCGAAGGTGAACAACCTGGAATCGCGACCAACCTGAGCACTCATATCCCGCATCGCCTGTAGGTACGAGTCCAGCTTCTGGCTGTCGTCCAGCCAATTCCTCTGGGACTGATGGTAGGAGAGCATCGTCTCCTTCTGGTCGATCACCGTGCTGATATCGACATGGAAATGTGGCCGGACCTTCACCCCTAAGCCATCATGCAAGCCGTAGGGCAAGGCATGGTAGAGTGCTACTTCCTTAAGGATGTTCTGAACCGGGGGTATGGTCTCGAAATTCGGCATGGAACGGGTGAATGCGGCTGTCACAGCGATACGCGCGGTGTTCATATGGTCTTCCATGTAGTCCTGAAGCGCAGGCACTAGGATGATATCCGGAGCCACCTTGCGCACCACCGCCGCCACCTTGCGCACCAGAGCGAGATCGTAGGTTACTTCAAGATCGTTCGCTATGCTTGGGTAATAAGTGGCGCCAAGATATCGCGCGGCCTGCTGGGCCTCCCGCTCGCGGACCATCGCGATCTGTTCCCGGCTATATTCGAGTGTGCCGCAATTGCCATTGGCGACGTTCATATAATGGATTTCCGCCCCTAGTTCCTGTAAAAGCAGCAGGGTTCCGCCCATCATGAACTCGATATCATCCGGATGGCAGCCAATCGCCAGCACCACTGGCCGTTCTTGCTCTACATGTTCCATATCAGCGCTCCTTTGCATTGCTTCCCGTATAGTGAAGGATCAGATTCGTTCCAGCTGAATAAGTATCCGGTCGTGTATTCCTGAATCGATCCCAGCTTCGTCCAATGCCGAGACTCTCAAGACCGCTTCTCTCAGTGAAAGTTCCTGCAGTTCCTTGGCAAGCTGCGCATCTTGCGGGCTCAACAGGCCTTGGGGGTCGGTGGCTGCAAATGCCATTCCAGCCCTATACGCACGGGCGATCGCGTCCCATGGAAGTCCTGCCTGCTCGGCTTGGATGATGGCTCCCATCAAACGATCGTCGTAGCGCAGTTTGCGGCCGATATCCCGGCCCACCCGGAATACCGTGTCGCCCAACGCCTTGTTCCTGAACCGGTATATCAAGTCGTCGATATGATCTTCAAGCGCTTCGTTGGAAAAAACCTCTGGATAGCGTGCAAGAAGAATCTGCGCCCCTTGCTCCATGGCCGCGCGGGTGCCTTCACGGATCCGCGCATCATCTAAAACCTCCGCCAGCGATTGCACGTGAGGTTGTTTTTGAAAGCCAAGATAGGCCGCGGTCGCGTGCCCTAGATTGTGGATATAGAGCTTGCGGTCCACATAAGCCGCTATTGGCGTGACTGGGTGTAGAAACGGGCAATCGGGGAGCGGTCCAACGAACCCCTCGCGATCCACGATGAGCTCGTTATAAGGTTCTGCGAGCATGGTCAGCGGGTTCTTTGAGGTCTGGATTGGCACCATCTTGCCGATACTGGTCTCGATCAGCCCAATCCGAGACTTCATCTGATCCCAGGAGGGCATATGTGTGGCGAGAAGTCCCTGCAAGAAACGCGCGCCTTCGTGGATGTTCTCGGCGATGATGATATCCACCGGCTGATCCGGTCGTTGCCGGATCCGATGCTCGAGCGCTTCACCCAATTGCGCGGCGATCCGTGGAAGCACCTGCTTTCCCACCGATAGCGAGATAAGATCTGTGCCCTCGATGGCCTCCAACACCCCCTGCCGATCATTTCCATGCACAGCCCGGACTCCGGTGATGGGGATCCGCTGAGAACCTTCCTGCGACACCACCTCGACTTCGTACTGATGGGTCGTGTTCAAGAGATTCACCAAATTGCTGTCGATATCGATGAATACCACTTCATAGCCGCTTCTCGAGAATACTTGGCCGATAAACGACCGGCCGATATTCCCCGCTCCCCATTGAACCAGACGCTTCATGTCCTTTCTCCTTCAGATGCCAGCCCCACTTGTTGACGATATGCCGCGACAATAGAAGCAAGGGCCTCCCTCTTCTCACCCGGATTGGTTTCGTAGTAGGTCCCGCCATGGTATGTGCAGGTGAATCCCCCCGAGGCCGCCGCCCAGGCGCATGCTTCGCGGATATCAAGTGGGGGTTTGGGATTTTCCAGCAGCTGCAGGCAGAGCGAGGCAATCACCCCCCCTACGAAATTGTCACCGCATCCGGTAGTATCCTTACGTAGGGATGGGTCTTGCTCGAGCAATTCATCAATATACCGGCTGACTGGGAGGGCGGTAAGTGGGAACGCGCAGAACAAGTCGCCTCGCGACCAGACCAGAATCTCCTTCGCTCCATGGGTGATGAACAACGCTCCCACCCCATAGGTGATGAACGTATGGGCCGCCTCGGTGATAGAGGATGCTCCTGTCAGATGCAGAGCCTCCTCGGCATCGGTTATAAGCACATCGATTGCGCTATAAGCATCAATTCCTCCGAGAGGCCACGGAGACCCGGGATTCGCTTTTTCATTACGGAAATCATAGACAGTCCCCACAACCGTGATGCAACCCCGTTTTTTGGCTTTGCGGAGGATCGCACCAAGCTGGTCATGGATACGAGGCACCAAGGCAGTCCCTCCACACAGCACGACGGAGGCCTCATAAAACGATTCAGGCACATCCTCCGGGCCATATGCTGCCGCCGCTCCAAGGGTGTTGATAAAGGTCCGCTCACCTTTACCCTCATGTTGGGAAGGGTCTGAAAGCACCACTGTCGAGGGAGAATAATGTCCCCTCAAGGTTTTTAGGTCGTGGTTCAAGGGAGTGCGTTGCAAAAAACCTCGGATCTTGGCTCCCTGGCTGTCGTCGCCGACCGCTCCGTGGAAACGCACTTCAACAGGTGTTCCTGCGAGCAGTTGCGCGCAATGCACCAGAGCAACTACCGATGGTCCTCCTAGATTGCTCACATCTGGCACCGCCGACCCCACAAGGGTATTAAGTATCGTGGGAAAAGATTGCCCTGCGAAGCTCTCGATGTCCTCGGCAAACACCAATCCTCCGGGGACGATTCCGCCATCGCCTCTATGTTTGCTCAGCAACTGCTGGAACAACGGATGACTGTAGTTGAAATGGTTGTGCATGTGGTCTATCAAGCAGCAGCCGATACCTGCAACCGATAACCGTCGATCAGTCTTATACGAAACGTGCATAATCATTCACCAGTAAACGATATGGTTCCTCATCTTCCCCAATCACCGGGAACCGGCCGAGCTCTTCGAAAAAACGGTTGTCCAACGAGTCGTCGTTCACCGCGCTCACCTCCCCGCAAAGCACCGTTCCTGTTCCAGCTTGCGCGTAGAAGCGATGGTACACCCGTTGCTCGAGGGTGAGACTTTCGCCTGGGGATAGGACCAAGGGCACCCCAGCTTGCACGGTTGTGGCCACACCATCCTTTTGCACAGTGAAATCGGCTTGGGAAAGTCCATCCTCAGGGGTGGCTTGGTACAGTTCGAACACCAATTTGCCCCCACCACGGTTGATGATGTCCTCTTGTTTGCTCCAGTGGTAATGAAGAGGCGTCTCTTGGTTCTCACGGACTATCATGATCTTTTCGGCATAGGACTTGCCCCCGCCTTGTGCCGGGCCATTTCGGAGCGTGATCAAAAGAAGTCCACGCTTGGTAAAATCGCTGCTTCCGAAATCTGTGATGTCCCACCCTAGGTTGGAGCTGAATATCTCAGCGCATGAAGCTTTGTGTTCCTGCCACTCGGCCATGGTCCAATCGCACCAAGCGGGGAGGTGGAATTGGTGTTGATTGAAGAAGCTCTTGGCTTCGCGGATAAGCTGGTTTATTTCACTTCTTTGCATATGGACTCCTGCTAACCTAGTATAGCACTTGTTTTCTGGGGTCGCAAGTGTTAGAATCGCTCTATGAAGCGGCTTACTATGAAGCAGATGGCACAGGATCTGGGGCTCTCCCGCACCACTGTATCCCTCGTGCTCCAGCAGAAGGGAGACCAGCATAGGATTGCCAAAGAGACTCAGGAACGGATTCTCAACTACGCCAATTCAGCTGGCTTCAAACCGGATTATTTCGCTTCAGCGTTGAATAGCCGGCATAGCGGAGTCATAGGTATCGTTATTCCTGATGTGTTCGAATCGTTCATGGGTAGCCTCATCCGTGGGATGGAATCAGTTCTGTACGGGAAAGGCTATTCCTTGATGATCTCAACCAGCAGTTTCAACCAGCTGCGAGAACGCGAAAGTATTGATGCTATGGTGTATCGTGGTATCGACGGTCTTATTCTGGTGCCCACCATGCCTTTTGTTGGCGCTCCTCCTTATGATCCCTCACAAGTCGCCCAATTGAACGCACAGCATTTCCCTCTGGTTTTGGTGGACCGCACAATCAATGGTTTGGACGTGGCATGTGTTCTCCAAGATGATTATAAGTTGGCTTTCGATGCTGTGGGTGATATGGTAGGGAAGGGGTATATGCGGATTGTCTGCCTTAGTTTTAGCCTGCAGGCGACCTCCATCGAGGACCGCTTGAAAGGCTATCGCGATGGCATGCGCCTCTATGGCTTGCAGGAGCGCTTCCTTTTTCTTACCCAGCAGAATCCTGATTCGGACGATCTCAAGGATTCGCTTGTCCAACTGGTCCAAGAAGGAGCTCTCCCCGATGCTTTTCTCGTGACCACCACCGTCATCGCCGATAAGTTGGATTTCCTGCTTCAGCGCATGAACCTCCGACGGCCTATCGTGCGTTTTGGGTCTGCCTCGCCCTGGTCGCGGCACCAGCATATCATCGACATCCAGCAACCGCATATCGCCATGGGCAGCCAGGCAGCGGGCCTGCTGATACGTCTGATCAGCCAACCAGCGGCTGAATGTCAACCTGAAACAATAATCTGCCGTTAAAAACCTGTGGAAATGGTTCCTGTGGAAATGGTTCCAGCAACCTTTTCCACAGGTGTGGATTTGGTTGCTGGAACCATTTCCACACGTGTGTTTCACAAAAAAGAGGCCAGGAGAACTGAATCTCCTGACCTCGCGTACTAGTACGTTTGGGATGAAATCTACTTGCGGTAGACGTCCTTGGTTGGATGGTAGTCCATGGTGTTCGGATACCAGCCACCCCACTTGGAGGTGTCGATCATGTTGTTGGTGGTGTAGAAGTACATCGGCATGATCGCCTGATCTTCGTTGATCATGATGCTTTCAGCTTTCTTAAGAGCTTCAAGACGGGCGGCGCCACCCATGCGGGCTGCGTCGTTGATCAACTTGTCGTAGGCTGGATTGGAGTACTTGCCGCCGTTCATACCGGCGCCGGTGATGAACATGTCCAGGAAGGTGTTCGGGTCCTGATAGTCGCCCACCCAGCCGGCTCTCGCCACCTGGAAGTTGCCCGCGTTCCTGCTTGACAGGTACGTGGCCCACTCCTGGTTCTCAAGCTCGATGGTGATGTTCAGGTTCTTCTTCCACTCCTGCTGCAGGAACTCGGCGATGGACTTGTGGCCCTCGCTGGTGTTGTACAGGATGGTGGTCTTCGGGAATCCGACGCCATTGGGATAGCCGGCCTCGGCCAGCAGCTTCCGTGCGGCGGCGATGTCAAGAGTAGGCTGGCCAAGACCTTCATACCCAGCCATCTCGGGCACGATGCCCCATGCGGGGATCTGTCCGGCGCGGGTGACCTGGTCGACCAATGCCTGGCGGTCAAAGGACAGCGAGAGAGCCTTTCTCACACGCACGTCATTGAACGGAGCCTTCTCAACCTGGAACACATAGTAGTAGGTGGAGAGCTGCGGAGCGCGGTGATAATCACCACGCAACGATGCGGCCTCGATCTGATCGAGA
>DIXI01000031.1 GCA_002428625.1 Sphaerochaeta sp. UBA6084 | reverse complement strand
CCGTTTACAAGGCGGAATACCACGGCTTCTTTAGCAGGAGCGGCTGGGGCTGCCGGAGCTGGGGTGGCTACAGGCGCGGGTGCCGGAGTCGCCACAGGGGCGGGTGCGGGAGCCGGAGCCGGAGTGGGGGCTGGTGCGGGAGTCGCAGGAGTCGTCACTGGGGCGGGAGCTGGGGCAACCTTGACAGGCTCTTCTTTCTTTCCACAGGAAACAAAGAGAGCTCCGACAAGGAGAATGGTCAATGCAATGACAAGAACTTTTTTCATATACATATCTCCTTATGAAATATATGCGTTCCCCTTTAGAGTACAGCAAAGCACTTCAATAATCAAGAAAAATAAACCCATTATGGGACCTCAGGACTATCGGGAACGCATACGCAATGCATATGTATACACTATGGTGATTTCTTTGGAAATACTTTCCCATCGGCGGCCGCTATAGTATATTCATCATGTCATACCCACCCATCGAATGGGTTTATCGGAGGTCCCTATGATGCGGATGCGAATCCATTATACTAAGGCTGGAAGCGTCCGTTATGCGGTGCAGGACTCTTATCGGGTTCTCTACGCGCTTTTCAGTCTTCTCATGCTCTATGGATTCTTCACCCTCCTCGTTGAGGAAGGAGCTTTCAATGGGACCTTGCTGTTCCCAGCGCTGCTCCTGCTGCTCAGTCTGGCCGGTCTTGGTTACCGTGAGAGTTGGGATTTCAATCCAGCGGCCCGGACTGTGCGGTACACAACCGGTTGGATGTTCCTTGCCTACCGTCGGGAATATCCGTTTGAGCAGATTGAACACCTGGAGATTTCCCATTTCATGCGAGGGCATCTTGGACTGGGACAGCAAGGTCGTCTTTCCAACCCGAAAGGCCGCAATAAGACGATGGTGGTGTTCTCGTTGGTGTCCACCGATGGAAGTTCCAAGGATATCGAGATCATCGCAGAACGGACCTCGGCGGGGAAGACCGAACAAGCCGCCCTCGCCATCGTCACCCACTGCGGGTTTGAATTTGTTAAGGATAGAGACGTGGACCTCATCCAGCAGGTCACAATCCGCGACCTGTAGACAATAATCCACCGGTTTTTTAAAAAAAGGCTGCCACCCGTATAGAGTGGGCAACCTTCATTATAGGTTGGATTTGTCTACCTTATATTATTCGTACAACCAGCAGGCCACCGCGTGGTCGTTCCCCATGGCGTGCATTGGGGGGATGTTGGTGGCGCATTTCTCCATCCGCATCGGACAGCGCTCATAGAAATAACAGCCCTTATGCTCCTTGTTAGGTGAAGGAACGTCTCCAGTGAGGATAATCCGCTGCCGTTTGCGCTCGATCACCGGATCCGGGATAGGTGCGGCTGAGAGCAGGGCCTTGGTATAGGGGTGCAAGGGATTGTGATACAGCTCGCTGGACTTGGAAAGCTCCACAATCTTACCCAGATACATCACCGCGACCCGCGTGCTGATATACTCGATTACTGCGAGGTCATGGGCGATGAATACATAGGTGAGTCCAAGGTCTTTCTGCAAGTCGCTTAACAAGTTGAGGATCTGCGACTGGATGGAGACGTCAAGGGCGCTGACCGGTTCGTCCGCCAGGATGATTTTTGGGTTGAGAGCAAGGGCGCGGGCGATGCCGATACGCTGACGCTGTCCACCGCTGAACTCATGGGGATAGCGATTCTTGAAAGCCCGGTTCAGACCGACGCGTTCCATCAGGTCCTCCACCCGTTTCTCAATCATCTCCTTGTCCATCGGCTCATCCAGCAGGCCGCGTCTCATATAGATATCCAAAGGTTCGCCGATGATGGTCCGCACAGTCATGCGTGGATCGAGCGATGCATAGGGGTCTTGGAAGATCATCTGGATGTTCTTGCGGGCCTTGAGCATCTCGTTTTTCGGTGCATTCACCAGATCCAGGCCATCGAACACTACACTGCCGCTGGTCGGCTTATAGAGTTGCGCGATCGAACGCACAGTTGTGGATTTACCGCACCCGGATTCTCCCACGATGCCCAAAGTCTCACCGGAATTCACGGTGAAGGAGATTCCGTCCACCGCGCGCACCGCACCCACCTGTTTTTTAAAGATGAAGCCGGTTTCTATCGGGAAATGCTGTTTGAGATCGACAACCTCCAGCAAGATTTTCTTTTCGTCTTTCTTATACATTGGCCTGCTCCTTGCCGGCGCCATACAGCCAGCACGATACCTCGTGTCCACCACCTAGGTCTGTTGTCGGTGGGTACTGCGTGCGGCAGATATCCATCACTTTATGACAGCGGGGATGAAACGGACAGCACGGAGGGAGGTCGATGACGTTCGGCGGCTGACCCTCGATTGAGAAAAGCCTGCCGTTTTTAGCTTTATCAAGCCGGGGCACCGATTGGATAAGCCCGTAGGTGTACGGGTGAGAAGGGGACTTGTAAAGGTCCTCGGTCCGCGCTTTCTCCACGATCTTACCCGCGTACATGACACAGACATTGTCGCAGAGCCCGGCAACCACACCGAGGTCGTGGGTGATGAGGATCACCGAGGTGTTGAGCTTCTTTGAAAGGGATTGGATCAACTCCAGTATCTGGGCTTGGATGGTCACATCCAGCGCGGTTGTCGGTTCATCGGCGATGAGGATCTTGGCTTCGCAACTCAAGGCCATGGCTATCATCACCCGTTGGCGCATGCCGCCGGAAAACTGATGGGGATAGTTGGTCACCCGTTCCTCGGCCGCGGGGATTCCCACCAGCTTCAGCATATCGATGGATTTCGCCAGCGCCTCCTTCCGGGATATGGTTTGATGGAGCCGGATGGTCTCGATCATCTGGGTGGAAATGCGCAGGAACGGATTCAGGCTGGTCATAGGGTCCTGGAAGACCATGGATATCCTATTGCCGCGGATGCTTCTGAGCTCGCTTTCAGAGAGCTTGAGGATGTCCTTGCCCTCGAAAAAAATCTCCCCTCCGACTATCTTGCCCGGAGGACTGGGGATAAGCCGCATGATGGATAGGTTGGTGACCGATTTTCCACTGCCTGACTCACCCACTATACCGAGAGTCTCGCCTTGCTTGAGGGTGAAGGAGATGCCGTCCACCGCTTTCACGATTCCTGCATCGGTGAGGAAATATGTCTTGAGGTCCTTGACCTCCAGCATGTTGCCGTATGTATGTTCTGTGACGGTTTTACTCATCATTGCTCCTATAACTGGTTCTTGCTCTGGGGGTCGAAGGCATCGCGTAGTCCATCACCAAGGAAGTTCATGGCGAACAGGAAGATGGTCATCGCAAGCGCGGGGTAGAAAAGCTTCCACGGGTACAAGGTCATGCCGCCGACACCATTACCGACAAGCGAACCCCAGGAAGCGTACGGAGCCTGTACCCCGAGTCCAAGGAACGACAGGAAGGATTCGGTCATGATGAAGGAAGGAATGCGAAGGGTGGAGAAGACGATGATGACACTCAGCGAGTTCGGCACGAGGTGCCGGAAAATGATCCGCGGGGTCGAGGCCCCCATGGAGCGGGCTGCTTCGATGAATTCCTGGTTTTTCAGGGACATGATCTGGCCACGAACCATCCGGCTGATGGTAAGCCAGCTGATAATTGCCAGCGCGAAAAACAGATTGAGTATGTTCCGGCCGAAAATCGCCATCGCGATGATGACCAACAGCATATACGGCAGGCCGTACATGATATCAACCACACGCATGATGAAGTAGTCCACTTTTCCACCCAGGTAACCAGCCAAGGCGCCAAGCACTACCCCGATGAGCACGCTTGTGAGGGTTCCGATAAAACCGATGGCGATGGAGACCTGCCCACCGTAGATGATGCGAGAGAGCATGTCGCGGCCCACATAGTCTGTACCTAGGTAGTAGCGGCGCTCATGCATCTTGGTGGCCTTCACTGAAGCGGAGAGGGAATCCTTGATCTGAATTTCCTTGTTCAGCGGGAACTCAGCTGTGGCATCGGTGGCGGCGGTCTTCAGATCGCTTGCAGCGATATCCTTGGCGATAGCCGCGATCTTCGAGAACACGTTGTCCTTGGTTAGATTGTCTCTTTCCTTTTGGGAAAATCCAGCAAGATCAGCCTGCAGCAAGCTCTGGTATTCCGCTTCGGTCAAACCCGTGCTCTCAGACTTGATCTGCTTGAGAATCTGCTGCTCGATCTCCACCGTGTATTGGGTGATCACCTGCTGGGGGGTGTTGCCAACCATAGTCGCATACAGATTTACTATCTCTTCCGTGGAGAGCTTCTCCACATTCAGTTTTTTTCCAGTCTGCGGGTCTGTGGTCCAGATGGTGTCCACTGTGATCTGCAAGTCGGTGGCGATTTTACTCTTTAAATTATTGACCGTGCGGTTCTCGGCGGTATTGAAGGTGAAGGTGCCGGATTCAAGCTGACGGTTGCCTTCCACATACATGTAATCCCACACCTTGGTCGCTTGGTTCTTATCAATCCAAGTCTCGAGTATGGCATTCTGTTCCTCGCTTAAGGTCAGGCGCCCTTGCCTCCAGGCTTGGGTATAGAGGTCGGCGAGACGCTTCTCGAACATAAGCTCGCCAGAGGTTTTGCTGAAGGAGGGTTTCAGATTCTGGTGGTCAAGCACAATCTCGTCGTACGGATAGATGGGGAGTATGGGCGCGCAGATCGCCAGCAGGATGTATATGGACACGATGATCACGCTGATCACGGCCATCTTGTTCTTTTTCAAACGCCGCCAGGCATCCTTGGAGAGGCTGTTGCCTTTCACCACTTGGTCGAATTCATTCATCGTCTGGGGAAGTTGTTTTTTTCTCATGATGTTTTTCATTTGGTATCCGGATTCCCTTTTCATTTATATGTGATGCGGGGATCCAGCATCGAATAGACGACATCAACGATGAAGTTCATGATGACCAGGATAACCGAATAGACGATGACCACCCCTACGATGAGGGTGTAGTCGCGGTTGAAGGAGGACTGCACGAAGAACTTACCCAGTCCTGGGATACGGAACACCTGTTCCACTACCACTGAGCCGGTGATGATTCCGGCGAAAGCGGGTCCAAGGTAGCTCACGATAGGAAGCATGGCCCCCTTCATGGCGTGTTTGAAGATGATGGCGGAATTGCGCATGCCTTTGGCTTTGGCTGTGCGGATGTAATCGCTGCGCAAGGTCTCAAGCATGCTGGAGCGGGTAAGCCGGGCGATGACACCGAAATCAGCGAAGGCGAGGGTGATGGCGGGAAGGATGATGGTCTTCCAATCTCCACCGGCTGTGAACCAACCCGAAGTAGGCAGCCATTGGAGTTTAATCGCGAATACATACTGAAGCACCGGGCCGATGACGAACAGCGGGACCGAGATACCCACCACCGCCAGAGCCATGCTGAGGTAGTCCACCCAGGTGTTCTGCTTGACCGATGCCAGCATTCCGCTGGTGATGCCCAGCACTATGGATAGCGAGATGGCGATGACCCCGAGCATGATGGAGTTCGGGAGACTTTGGAAGATGTAGAAGTTCACGTCATGGTCTTTATAGCGGAAGGACGGGCCGAGGTCTCCCCTCAGTACATCGAACATATACCGGCCATATTGCAGCAGCAAGGGGTCGTTCATATGGTATTTGGCTTCGATGTTCCGTTTTACTACTTCCGGAAGCGCTCGTTCGCCATCGAATGGACCACCTGGGGCCACCCGCACGATAAAAAAACTGATAGTGATGATTATCAGTAGCGTGGGTATGATTCCAAGCAGCCGCTTGATGATATATTTAGTCATTGACTACCTCGTGCCGTCTGGGATGAAGGGAAAAATGCACATTGGATGATAGTATACCAAGGCGCATAATTATGCAAGTAAACAGATATATCAGTATGAGATGGCTTTCTTGTCCAAACCTATGGGGATGCCGGATGGAGTATCTTTGACCGAGTATAATTCACTATGAGATAGATTGTTGCCTCACTGTTTGCCACACCGGGAAAGATGAATCAACTCGATTTTATGAGGTTTCGATAATATCATGAATATTGTCATTTTATTTGACACATTATGTAATCCGGATTAAGGTTTACAAAAGGGACACGATTTAGATTGGTTGATGCCTTCAGCCATTCTGGGAGAAGCGAGAACTTCAGGAGGAGTGATATGCGGCGTATGCTACTTGGATTTTTCATAGTTTCAATTGTGTTTGTCTCGTATGGCTGTCCTGACCCCGACCCAAGTGGTTACGCTATCGGTGATATCGGGCCAAGCGGCGTTGGAATCGTGTTCTATATCACGGATGGTGGAGAACATGGCCTGGAGGCGGCTCCACATACATGGTACAGCGCTGAAGGTGACCCGCAAGGTAGCTGGAGCAATGTCGATACCGCGGTAGGATTAAGTGCGCAAGGTACCGGAATCGGCACAGGTTTTGACAATACCGAGGCAATCATCGCGCAGGATGGACATACAGACAGCGCGGCGGACTTGTGCAGGAATTATACCGGTGGCGGGCTGGACGACTGGTTCCTTCCCTCAAGGGATGAATTGGATGAGATGAACTCCCAGATGCAGATCATTGGAGATTTCCTCGCAGATCAATACTGGTCGTCGTCCGAGTATGCCAGTGTAGCCAATTATACTGCTTGGTTCCAGCTTTTTGATGAGGAATCGGAACCAAGTGGCGGTGGGTGGAAGAACTCCGTGCTGGCCAATAACCCGGGAGGGATTCCTGATTTTGTGGGGAACCGCATCCGTCCTATCCGGGCTTTCTAACTGGTGGGCTCAAATTCGTGCCAGGCACGAATCTGAGCGGTATAACCGTTGAAATTAGACTCTCTTTGAAGGTTTTTAGCTGGAGATGCCCATTTGGAGGCCCGTTGGCAGACAGATTCGTGCCTGTCACGAGCACCCCTTGACACCTAGGCCTGTCTTGGACAAGACTTGCCACGATGCTTTGCGAGACGGGGCGGTTGTTCAAGGAGAGAAGATGGAACTGAAGGGAACACGGGTATATGTCGAGAATCTCGGGTGCGCGAAGAACCAGGTTGATGCGGAAGTGATGCTGCATGCGCTGGTGAAGGCAGGCTGCGTCGCGGTGGAGACTGCTGATGGCGCGGATGTCGTGTTGGTGAACACCTGTGGTTTCATCGAACCTGCGCGGAAGGAATCCATCGATACGTTTTTCGCTTTACGCGAGCAATATCCAGCGGCCAAGGTGGTGCTCACCGGGTGCCTCTCCCAGCGGTACGGCAAGGAGTTGGACAAGGAGCTGGTGGAAGCTGATGGAATCTTCGGCAACCGCGACCTACGTCAGATCGTGCCCTTTGTCAGACGGTTGCTCCAGAGCTCCCGTCCGGTGGAATTCCCCACCTATCCACTTATCACTGAGGAAGACGATACCCGGGGCACATTGTTCAATTATCCCGGTTCCGCATACCTCAAGATTTCAGAAGGATGCGACCACCGCTGCCGGTATTGCGCCATCCCGCTCATCAGGGGTAGCCTTCGCAGCCGGCCCGCAGAGGCCATCCTCGCCGAGGCCGCACGGTTGGTTTCCAGCGGGGTGAAAGAGCTCAATCTGATCGCCCAGGACCTCGCCGCCTACGGGACCGACCTTGGTGACCACAGCTCGCGCTTTTTACATCTGCTTGAATCACTCGCCGCGCTCGAAGGTGATTTCCGCATCCGCATGCTCTACATCCATCCCGATGCCTTTCCCCAGGACCTTCCTCGCATTGTCGCCGCCAATCCAAAAATCATCCCATACTTCGATATACCGTTCCAGCATGCCTCCCCCCAGGTGCTCAAGCATATGGGCCGGGTGGGCGATAAAGACAGCTACCTCCGCTTGCTCGCCTCGATCCGTAAGGAACTACCCGAAGCCACTTTCCGAAGCACCATCATGCTGGGATTCACCGGTGAGGACGAGAGTACCTTCGCTGAACTGAAGGAATTTCTCACCAAGGCCCAACTTGATTGGGTAGGTACGTTCATCTACTCGCGGGAGGAAGACACTCCGGCTTACAAAGACCGCACTGCCGCCGAGCATCGCAAGGTTGCCAAGCAGGCCGCCCGCTGGCAAAAAGAGCTGGAAGCGGTGCAGGATCCAATCGCGAAGGCCCGTCTGGCTCGGTTCGTGGGCAAGGAACTGGACGTGCTGATTGAGGAATTGGTCGAAGGGGAAGATTTGGCGATAGGCCGCACCATCCATCAGGCTCCGGAAGTGGATGGACTTACCGTGGTGATGGGACGCGATCTTGTGCCCGGCCAGATAATGCGCTGTGGTATAACCCGTGTGAATGGTATTGACCTGGAAGCGATTCCAGTCGCTTCTGTCAAGGTCCGCGAAGGTCTTTCACGATGAGCCGCATCGACCGTTATCTTCAGGAGTTGAACGAACCCCAGCGGGAAGCAGTGCTGGAGAATTCCAAGCCCCTGCTGGTTCTGGCAGGCGCTGGCTCCGGAAAGACGCGGGTGATCACCACCAAGATCGCCTATGCGATTGAGGTCCTTGGAATAAAGCCGTGGGAAATCCTAGCGGTGACCTTCACAAACAAGGCCGCGAGCGAGATGCGCAAGCGAGTGGCCGAGATGCTTCCGGATGTGGATGTGGCCGATATGCAGATCCGGACGTTCCACTCCTTTGGTGCCTGGCTGTTGCGCCGCCACGGTTCACAAATCGGCCTATCAAACGCTTTCACCATCTATGATGATGAGGATTCGCTCTCGTTGCTGGCCACCTGCTATCCCAGCCATAAGAAGACCGAACTCTCGCCGGTCGCCAAAGCTATCTCACTTGCCAAGGACATGGGGCTTCGTCCCGATAGCCCGGATCTGTCGGATTTCCGTAACGATCGCGGCTTCGCCGGACAATTCGCCGCCTACGAGGAAAAACTCCGCCGGGTGGGAAATGTCGATTTCGCCGATCTCATCGGTCGCTCGATCGAGGTTCTGACAGGTTTTCCAGAGGTTGCCCGGCAGATGCATAACCGGTTCAAGGTGATTCTGGTGGATGAATATCAGGATTCCAATATCTCCCAGTTCAATCTTCTCAAACTTTTGGTGGGAAAACAGAATTTCATCTGCGTGGTGGGGGATGATGACCAGAGCATCTATCGTTTCCGTGGGGCGGAGGTGCGCAACATCCTCTCCTTTCCCGATGTGTATCCGGGGACTCGGATCATCAAGCTGGAGCAGAACTACCGTTCCACCGGAAAGATCCTAGCTATAGCCAGCGAGGTGATATCCCGCAACAAAGGCCGCCACCCCAAGACGCTGTGGACTGCCAACGGAGAGGGCTCGGATTGCCATCTCATGCATGTGGCCGACGAGAAAACGGAGGCGCTCCGTTGCGCGAATATCATTAGAAGGAAGGGCGATTACGATGGTTCGGCTATCCTGTACCGTACAAACGCCCAATCGGTGGCCTTTGAGACCTTGTTCTCCCAGATGGGGATTCCCTATAAAGTCGTAGGCGCGCTGCGCTTCTATGACCGTGAGGAAGTGAAGGACGCGCTCGCGCTGCTGTTCCTCATGATGAACCGTTCCGATATCGTCAGCTTCCGGAGGATGGTGAACAAACCAGCCCGAGGTCTAGGGGATGTATCCGAGGAGAAGGTGGTTTCGTTGGCCACCGAGCGAAAGATCGACTTGATCGCGGCATTGCGGCAAGCGGTCGAAGCCGGTCTGTTAGCCGGAAAAGCCGCCAGTGGCGCGCTTGCGTTCGCGGATTTGTTCGACAAAGCCGACCGGATGCTGGACACCGAGGGCAATTCGCGCTGTTTGGAGACTCTGGTGACCGATTCCTTCCTTGTGGAGCATTATAAGAAACTGGACGAGCAGAATAAGACCGACAAGGTTGAAAACCTAGGCACCTTGATCTCCACCGTGAACGATTATCCCGAAGGCCGGGAAGGTCTTCTTGCTTTTCTGGAATCACTTATGCTGGACCCTACCACAATCGGCCGCAAGGACCCCTCCCTTGAGTCTGGGGTCACGCTCATCACTATGCACAATACGAAAGGCCTTGAATTCAACCGGGTGTTCATCACCGGGATGGAAGAAGGCTTGTTTCCTGGCCGTTCCGCTGAAACGGACGATGATATAGAGGAAGAGCGGCGCATTTTCTATGTCGCCATAACCCGTGCCCGCAAGGAGCTGTTCCTGTTCAGCTGCCAGCGCAGGATGATCTGGGGACGTACCGCCTACCAGACTCCCTCGCGTTTCATCGACGAGATCTCACCCGGAAAACTGGTGGTGGAGGGGTCTCGCGCCAGTGTATCGAATGATTACTCCTTCGGTGGTTCCGGACAGGATGGTTATGGTGGGTACAGTGCGCTCGATGAGAAGCGCATCCGTGCCGGCGCGTACGCCGCTCCCTCGGCAGCCGCTCCGAGCGGGCAACGGGCTTTCGGTGCCAGCAGGGAGCATAAGGTGGCGGCTGCACCACCTCGCAACCAAAACATCTTCACCGTACCCGTCAAGCGGGCTTCAACGGTACTTGCACCTCGTGCGGTGGGCACCTCCCCGACAGGTGTTCCAGAGGTCCCCAAACCAGTTACGCAAAAAACCCCTGCGGCGGGTAGTTACAGACTTGGCGAACGGGTGTTCCACGATTCCTATGGCGAGGGCGAGGTTCAATCTGTGAGAATGCTGCGCGACCGCCAGCTGGTGGATGTGAGGTTCCGTACTGGACGTACGGCCTCGTTCTTTTCCGATATCGCGCCGCTTGAGAAATTGGGGAGCGACTGATATGATGACCCTTATGGGTAGACAAAACGGGCCGCTTGCATATACTATGCCTGTGTTCGTCCGCGCCCGGGAGTACCATTTGTACGACCGCCAGGGCAGACGGTACATCGATTTTTTTCAGAACCATGGACGAGCTATTCTTGGCCATAGGCCTGATGGGATGCTACGCGCTATCAAAGCCACGGCTTCACGTGGATTGATTGCCGAATATCCTTCGGTCTATCAAGGACGGCTCGAAAAGATATTGGAACAGCTGCTTCCCGGTCCCTTCACGGTACGCTATTACAGCGACCTGAGGTACGTGCGGGAGATGTTGCAGCGGGCTCTCGGGCTTTCTGACGCTCCACTCGTCATAGCCGATCCCGCTTTGGCAGATCCCACACCGGATGATGCGGTCTCGTTCTGGCGCCCTTTTCTCGAGGATGTTGAACTACTTGCGAAAGTCTTCATTCCAATCCTTCCTTTCCCTGGGAATTTTGTCCCCGAGATAGTGTGCGTCAGAGACGGATCGCTCGCCAAGGAACTTCCTCCATCGGATCCAGTGTCACCGTTGCTGCTAGACCTTCTGGTCAAGTCAGCGGCTGGCCTGATCGGTGTCTCGGAAGAAAAGCGGAAGCGGAACTCCAGTCGGAATCCACTCGCCGAGGTGTTTCCTACAATAAGGGGACCTTACTGCGTGACGGGGCTTTCCGAGGAAAGGTATCGGGTGTTTTACGACGCGGCCATGGCGGCCGGCGTGGTATTGCCCCCGGGACCGGAATTCCCGGTGATCTCCCCACGATGGTATGACCAAGGGGAGATAGAGCCTTTGATAAGGCTCGCCCGGCAATCCGCTGGAACGTGACGGTATCGCATGGTGGCAGTATAGGGACAGTGGTGTCCACAAGCTCTTTGATTCCAGTCAACACTCAACAGCCTATCGCTGTGTATTGACAAGAATTGAGAAAATGTGTAACGATACACCGCTGATTGCGAGAAAATAAGCGAGGTGGGGTTGTCGGCCCCCCTTGAACATAGGGTGTGTACATGAAGACAATTTTTGTAAAACCGCTTACAGTCGTTAAGAAATGGTATCTTATCGATGCAGAAGGAAAGGAATTAGGTCGCGTTGCTGTAGCCGCTGCCAGAATTCTCCGTGGCAAGAACAAGCCGGAGTATGTCACTCATCAGGACCTTGGTGATTTTGTTATTATCATCAATGCCGCGAAAGCCGCTCTTACCGGGAACAAGTACGAGGACAAGTTATACTACCGTCACTCGAATTATCCAGGTGGCCTCACCACTGAAACCTACGCGAACATGGTGGTGCGCAAGCCCACTTTTCCGATGGAGCATGCTGTGAAAGGAATGCTTCCTAAGGGTGCCTTGGGGAACAAGCTGTTCACCAACATGAAAGTGTATGCGGACGCGAATCATCCGCATGCGGCGCAGCAGCCCATCCAGGTGGAAATCTAAGGTAGGAGCAAGAAAGTGGCAATTAAGAAAGAAATCGAAAAACAGGAAATCAACCTTGGACTCGGGACTGGCCGCCGCAAGACCGCAGTCGCCCGCGTGTATCTCCGAGAGGGCCAGGGCAAGATCGTGGTCAATGGTCGCGATGTGGATGAGTATTTCGGCAATCCGCTGTACGTCTACATGGTCAAGCAACCGTTGGCTGTCACCGACACGCTCACTAAATTCGACTTGATCATCAATGTCGCCGGTGGTGGTCCCACTGGTCAGGCCGGTGCTTGCCGTCATGGTATCGCCCGGGCATTGGTAGAGCAGGACGAGAACAATCTCACCATCCTTCGTTCCACCGGGTTCCTAACCCGCGACTCACGCATGGTGGAAAGAAAGAAATATGGTCAACGTGGAGCCCGCCGGAAGTTCCAGTTCTCCAAGCGCTAGAGGATTCACTGGATGGCATTCGCCACCATACGAAGGGGAGCTTCGGGAGACGGTTTTTTCGCCGTCCCCCAGGAAGGCTCCTCTTTTTTCATCTCCATCCCCCAGCTTTCTTTTCTTGGCCTGAAGGAAGGACAGGAACTCACCGAGACGCAGTTCCTTGCGCTTCAAGCGCAGCTGGACGCAGTCCGATGCCGTGCCAAGGCTCTTGCAGCGCTTGCGGCTCGGGAGCATTCCCGTTTTGAACTTTACACCAAACTGGGGCAGAAGGGATTTTCCAAAGCCATCATAGTGCAAGAACTCGACCGATTGGAAGAAGAGGGCCTTCTGAGCGATTCCCGTTTCGCCAACGCGTTCATCATGGCGCGGCAGCATAGGAATCCCGAAGGGAGGATCATCCTTCAAGCCCGCCTATCCGAGCATGGGGTGGCGCGTGAGGTTGTGGCCGAGGCGATCGAGCGGTGGTTCTCTGATGAAGAGGCTGTCGATACGGCTGTTCAGCTGGCGGCACGGAAAATAGGCCGGCGGCATGGTGAGGATGAGCGCATCCTGATGGAACTGCGAAAACGGGGATTCTCCCTCACAGAGATCCGGCGGGCACTCGCCAAAGACAGCTAGTAGCACCGGAAACGTTTCGTACATTCTCCGAAGATTTCACTTCTTCATGGAAGTCGAGTTCCGGATCACCAAACGCACATCCACCACCCGGTCCTCCACCGAGAGTCCTTCGGCTGCATCGACCAGCATCTCAATCGCGCCAAAGGCCAAGGTATCGGGCTCCTGCCGGATGGAAGTGAGCTGCGGGCGGGCTATGGTGGCGTACACCGAGTCATCGAAACCGATGAGGGATACTTCCTCGGGAACGGAAATGTTCTCTTCGCGGAGGGTTTGAAGCGCTCCTGCGGCAACCGAATCGTTGAAGCAGATGATCGAGTCGAAATTGCGAAGCGTGGAGAGAAAGTCCTTGGTTCGCTCGTATCCACTGGTGAAATCGCTCCCGGTTGTGAAGATCAGGGTGGGGTCCAAGCTGAGCGAATGTTCTTCGAGTGCCCTACGATAGCCTTCCAGACGGTCCAATGATGAATAACAGCCGCGCTTCGGATTATCCATGAAAGCGAGCATGTCTGTGATATTGGTGAAGGGTGTCTGCCAGAAACCAGCGAAGAATGCGATTTCCCTACGGCCCTGCCTAAGCAGGTATTTCGTCGCCAGATAGCCCCCTTTGATATTATCGTGGTGGATGTGGGGGAGTTGCGGTACATAATTCCTGCGGTACATGATGACCAAGGGGAAATTCGTGGGAAACAAGCTTCCAAGCAGTTCTGCATTGTTTTCCGAGGAAGGACAATACACCAGACCGCTGATTTCAGCTAAGGCAGCAGAGCGAAGGAGCTGCTCCTCAAGCGCTGCATCACCATGGCAGCTGTACACAACAACCCTCAGGGAGAAATACTCAGCCGCTTTCAGAATCCCCTCCAGTACATTGGAGAAAAAATTGTCATGGGTGCTGGGGATGATAAGTCCGATGGTCTTGCCACGGATCCCCTTCATGCTCCTAGCGTGCAGATTGGGGACATACTTGAGCTCGTCGATGGCCTTGCGCACGCGTTCGACAAGAGTTTCATCAACCGACGGGTTGTTGTTGACCACCCGGGAGACCGTGGCGATGGACACACCGGCTGCTTTGGCGATATCGACAATGGTGACACTTTTTCCCATAGGCCAGGTTCCTTATGAGCGGTGCAAGCGGAATCTCTTCACCGCAGGGATATTTGTGATGATGGTGAAAAGTACAAGCGCGAGCAGGATCAAGGTGATAGGCCGGTTGAATAAGGCGGCAAACGGATGGTCTTCCGACGATGCCAAGGAGATAGCCCGCCGGAAATTCGAATCCATCATCCCTCCAAGCACAATCGCCAGTGTCATAGGCGCCACTGAGTAATCACGTTTGCGCATGAGATAGCCAAGCAGGCCAAAGAAGAACATCAGTCCGACATCGAACAGTCGGTTGTTGCATGCCAGCGACCCAACCACGCACAGGACCGCGATGATCGGAAGGAGGAGTTTTTTGGGGATGGTGATGATCTTGCTGATCCTGGGGGCCACTAAAAGTCCGAGGATCAAGAGGAACCCGCTAGCGATGAGGCCGCCTGCCAGGATGACGCGGAACATATCGGGATTGGTGCGGATGAACATGGGGCCAGGCCTTAAGCCATGCACGTAGAACACCGAAAGGATGATCGCTGTGACGGCATCGCCGGGTATCGCGAGGGCGAGCATGGGGATAAGCGCACCTCCGATGCAAGCGTTGTTGGCGGTTTCGCTAGCCACGATGCCTTCAACTGCGCCTTCCCCAAACGGAACGGAGGGGTTTTTTACAATCTTTTTCGCCTGGCTGTAGGCGATGAAGGAGGCCACCGGCCCCCCTGCGCCTGGCAGGGCACCGATGAAAATCCCGATGATGCCATAGTAGATGGAATGGAGAAAGTGCTTGAGAATGTCCTTGGTCTTCACCACTGCTTTGGTGATCTGTGAGGTCTCGAGGTTGAATTCACCGTCGGATATCACCAGTAGGAGTTCCGAAAAGCCAAAGAGCCCTACAAGCGCCGGCACGATGTTGATTCCCGCCTGAAGGTCGTAGATGCCGAAAGTGAGTCTTGGGGTGCCCATGACGGAATCGATGCCCACCATGCTGAAAACCAGTCCCAGCAACGCGCTGATCAGACCCTTGGAGAAATTTCTCGCAGTGAGCGAGCCTACTGTGGCCAACCCGAACAATGCGAGCAGGAAATAGTCCATCGGGGTGAATTTCAGGGCTATCTGCGATACCGGTTTCACTAACAGCCATAAGGCCGCGAAGCCGAACAATGTTCCGATAAATGAGTAGATGGTGGCGTACTTCAGGGCTTTGTATGCCTCGCCCCTTTGAGAGAGCGGGAAACCATCCAAGGTGGTGACAACCGAGGAAGGTGCTCCGGGGATGTTGATGAGGATAGCGGAGAGGGCTCCCGAGAACACTCCCACGACATAGACCCCCATGATGGTTCCCAGCGCGGAAGAGGTTTCCCAGGTGTAGGTGATAGATACGAGCAAGGCTGTCGCCATGGATACCGATAGGCCGGGAATAGCCCCAACAAATAATCCGGCGACTGCGCCGATGAAGACGAACAGCACGAACTGGGGGTCTAGGAAATAGGCGAACACGCTTAATACATCTGGCATACCGATCTCCTAGGGCAACATGACATGCAGCAGCACATCGAAGAGGACATAGACGACGACTGAAGTGGCGATTGATAGGATTCCTATCAACCAAAACCGTCTTTCACCTAGGAACAGAAACGACGCGCACAGGAAAAGGATAGTGGCGGGGATGAACGTGAGCAGGTTCATGATGAAAAAATAGGCGATGGCGATGAAGAACATCAGCATCGCTCTTTTCCACAGTGGAGTTGCTTTCCGTGAGGCGCCAGCCCCGGAGCGGATTTTATGCAGGCCATCTGAGATCAGCGATAGGGAGAGCGCGCCGAGGAAGATGGAGATAAGGAAGGGAAACATATAGGGAGAAAGTTTCCATTCAAGTCTAGCGGTACCGTAGTGGTTTCTCAGCGAGTACACCGCGAGACCGAGGGCGAGGGCGAAGAACAGCAACCCTTCCTGGATATCGGGGTTTTTGCGCAGGTCGCCAAGCTTGCAGGTCTGGTTTTTCATGGGAGTTCCTTTTGTCCGGATGCAGCGGGTTCCCAATGGATGCAAGCCATCCTGGGAGGATGACCTGCTTTCCAAAGGAAATAGAGAGGAATGGGTGGCGGACCACCCTTAAAGCCGTGGATCACGGACGGGGGATGCCAAAGGTTTCGGGACTGAATTTCGCAGCTCCGGCATCAAAAAGCAGCCAATCCACTATCGATTCCCATTTCGCGTAGAAAGTTTTGGCCGAGGCTTCATCCGGGTACTTTTTGTACAGCGCATCAAGGCAATTGTTCTCGACGAAGGCTATCCAATCGGGTTCCTGGACTGCTTTGGCTGAGGCCGCGCGGAGGATTTGGACAACGTCCGCGGGGACATCCTTGTCCACGAGCAAGGACAGCGGAGTGAACGGGAACTTGAGGTATTCAGCGGCTTCGGGGATGACCTCCACCAAGGTGGGGACATTGGGGTATTTCGGCAGGCGGCTCATCTCGGATACACCGAGCAGCTTGAGGTCGCCGCTTTCGATATAGCTGACCACGGTGGAGAAGTTGGAGTTGGTGAAATCAACTTGGTCGCCTAGGACGGCTACCAGACAGTCGATGCCGCCGGGATAGGCGGTAAGCGCCATCTGCATGCCGAACTTATTGTATATGAGGGCCTGCACATGGCCGGATCCACCAGGACCGGTGTAGGACATCTTCACTTTTCCAGGCCGGGCTTTGATATCGTTCACGAGGTCTGCGAGGGTGTTGTACTTGGAGTTCTTGTTCACCACGATTACTTTTGGGTCGTTTACAGCCACCATGATGGGGGTGTAGTCGTTATAGCTGAGATTGGACAGTCCCATCACGCGCTGTGTCCCTAAGGATTCGGCGGTGAACAGCACGGTGTAGCCATCGGGTTGGGCGTCGAGCACGGTCTTGGCTCCAATGGAACCGGAGGCTCCACCTTGATTGACCACGGTGACGGCTTTACCGAGGTGCTTGCTCAGCTGGATGGCGAGCTGCCTTCCGGAAAGGTCGGTCGTGCCACCGGCCCCATAGGGAACGATCATGGTGATGGCTTTCTCGGGGTAGGTTGGGCCTACGGGTTTTGCTTCAGTCTCTTTCATCCCTGCGGCGAATGCGATGGAGCCCATGACGAGCAGCCCTGCAAGCAGCAGGATTCCGGTTTTTCTCATACGATCCTCCTAATTGATCCTCGGTTTTCACATGTAAGAAAAAAATTAGATTTTTTTCTCTGAAAGTATAATGTGGGCCGATTTAGTTGTCAATCTGAATTGTAAAAAGTAAACTAGAATTATTATAACTTTCTCATGAAAGTATTTAAATAACTGGGTTAGTACTAGAACTATGAGAAAACGTTTACCGAAAAACACGGAAGGGGTGAGGTTTCGGTTCCAGGAACCAAATCCACATCTTACAATGAAAACCGCATTCTAGGCACCCAGAATGCGGTTTTTGCATCTATTTCTGTGTATTTTGTGTTTTCAGTGTAAGCGTCAACTCGCCCGTACTA
>DIXI01000022.1 GCA_002428625.1 Sphaerochaeta sp. UBA6084 | reverse complement strand
GGGCGAGTTGACGCTTACGTTCCAGCAACCTTTTCCACACCCAAAAACAAAAACCGCATCCCAGGTGTCCGGAACGCGGCTTCTTCACTCATTTCTCAACTTTCTGTGTTCCCAGTTCCTGGAACCCATGGTCCCGTCGCTGCTCCCGCTCTCTTTTAGCCGCGCTAAAAGAGGAGCTCCGCTCTGCCGGTGACGCTGTGTTTTCGGCTCCAGCAACTTTTTCCACAGCCCAAAATGAAAACCGCATCCCAGGTGTCCGGAACGCGGCTTCTTCATTCATTTCTCTGCTTTCTGTGTTCCCAGTTCCTGGAACCGATAATCTTATTATAATTCCTATTGAGCGGTAAAATTAACTGTCCAAGTAGTTGTATGATCGCCTTCTTCAGCATTCAACCAATCAGTTGCATTTATTGCAATGGTAAAAAGGTTTGATTTAATTCGAAGTCCAACAGCATCTGCGATTGAATCAAGTGTAACTGAAACACCAGACGTATCTGTCTTTGCAATAGTTTTTGCTGTTTGACCAGTAGGAGTTACGGTATACCCGATGTAAGAAGTTGTTCCTTTAGCGAGAGGATATGCTGTTACAGTAACTGTATATGCTAATTTTTTATTGGTCATAGTATGAACATACAAATTTTTTGTTTGCAACTCATCAGTAAATGCAAGTGTTGAGAATTCAGTAATACCATCGAACAATGTAGGGGTTGTAGCGGCAGCTGCAGTCTCAGAAATTTTCAGTCCATACTTTCCAGAAATGGAAGTGTTAATAGTCAGACTTGTAGAATCATCCCAAGCCTCTGCAAACATCACCCCACTTACCAATATCAATGCAATTAAAATCGCCAGAAACTTTTTCATCTTATACTCCTTTATATCTTCTATCACTCTTATTCGTTTGTTACGCACTTTTCTCTGTGCTTGTCCATACATTACTACTACTACAAACTTATGTCAATAGATTTTTAAAAAAAATGATATTTTTTAATTAACTTAAGACACAATTTATTCTTTTCTTTATTTTATATGGTTTTAGATGTTTTTGACTTATCCGCTCTTATGACAAAATAGCCTACTTTGACCATTCCATCTTTCACTTTCTTACAAATAAGGCTTTAACTAACAAGCAATTTCAAACAGGAAACACCCGTCTTGTGTCAAAGGTCTACCAAATCTTAGGACATAACTTCCCACAAAAAGAAAAGGGGACCGGCGTCCGGTCCCCATAGATAGTGTTAAAAAGCTGTTTTAAACGAAAAACCACACTAGTTGCCGGTCACCAGGTATTTCGCCAGGATATCAGCATACAAAGCCAGAACATCCCCCAGCTGCTGCGACGGCCGGATAGCGTTCTCCTTGCCGGCTAAATGCACAATGCCGCTCACCGGCTGGTTGGCGGAGATCAAATCCATGTGGACGCCAAAAGGAATATGGATCATGCCCATGCTCTGGGCATAGTGGATGAGGGTATCAAGACAGAACGCGCCCTCGCAGGTGCTATGCGCGCAACTGGTGAAGCACGCGAAATATTTGCCAGCCAGACTCTGGTCCTCGGAAAGCGGAAAGGTGGAATCCATAAAAGTCTTCATCTCGGCCGAGACATTGCCAAATGTGGTGGGGCAACCCAGGATGACCATCTGGCTCTTTTGCAAAGTCTTGTCATTGGCGATCGGCAACGCCTGGATATCCTCGTAGAAATCGTTGACAGTATCGGACTGGTTGGCCAGGATATGCAAGTCGTTATCCTCCACCCTATAAAGACGCGCATCGACATTCTTCTGTACAAGCAGCTCCTGTAGATAGGTCGCGATGATGTAGCTGTTTCCATTCACACTGTGGACGATGATTGAACAACGATTCATGGCATCTTCTCCTTATGCGGCAAGCGCCGGTAGATACCATCAATATACAATGGGAAAAGCCTAGCACCAAGCGCTAAATCTACCATCCCTCTCGGAGAGGAACACCGCGGTACCATAGGCTTCGCCAAGCAACTCCTCGGTAAGCACTTGGCGCTTGGGCCCATCCGCAAGCACCTTCCCTTCCTTTAAGATGATCACCCGGCCGATAGGCGCGATGATCTCGGAAAGATCGTGGGTCACCAGCACCAGCGTCTTCCCCTCACGGTGGAAAGCCTCCAAAGCCTCCCGGTAGTTGCGCTTCGCGGGTAGGTCAAGATTTGAGACAGCCTCATCCAGCAGCATCACCTGCGGGTCGTGCACACAGGCACGCGCCAGCAGCACCCTGCGGGCCTCGCCCGACGACAACGTCCGCATGGACTTGCCCGCCAAGTGCAGCACCCCCTGCTCCACCAGCACCACCCGGGCACGCTCCTGCATATCCGAAGTCACCTGATGATGGAAGTCCAGCCCAATGCTGCTGAAGAAGCCGGACAGCACGATATCGCGGGCACAGTAGGTGGTGTTGCATAGGTATTGAAGCGATTGCGAGACAATGCCCATGCGCTTACGCAACTCCAGCACATTCCAGTGGTCCCGGCCAAACAGCAGGCGTGAGGACTGGGGCTGCCAGATGGGATGGATCTCCTCGGACATGATCTGCACCAAAGTGGACTTTCCCGCGCCATTGGCACCGATGATGGCCGTATGCTGGCCCGAGGCGATATCCAACGAGACATCGTCCAGAATGGGACGGCCGTTACGCCGCACCGTGATGTTCCTCAAAGTGATGATGGAATTCTCCGGGGAGGTCTCCCCATGGTAAAGCACTTGATCGGGCATAAAAAAACCTCCTGCCTACCGTAAGCATACGGTGTTCAGGAGGCTTTATGCAAGGGATGCCGCTTAAGCGAAGGCTACTCTGGAACTCTTCTCCGCGTGCGACTCGATCTTCTTCTTTAGATTTGTCAGGTTCACCAGCACCAGCGCAACCGCGAGGTCGGTCTGGCCATTGGAAAGGGCTTCGGCGATATACTGGTACTCGCGCACCTTCTTCTCATACTCCTCGCTGGTAAGGGCGGCGAAAGCCAGGCTCTGGTCCAGCAATGGGGAAAGATTCTCATATATCGCATCCAGGATGATGTTGTCGTTGGAACGGACCAGCACCTTGTGGAAATCGGACTCATGCACATGGAAGCTGGAAAGGGAATTCAAATCGTGCAACCGGATCCCGGGTAGAAGCTGCTCCATCACCTGCGAGATTTCCTGCAAGTCCCGGACCACTTCTTTCCGGCGGGGGTTGCGAGAGAAATCGCGTGCGGCGGACACCTCCACCGAAGTCCGCACCTGGACAAGGTCCAGCATGAGCTTGGTGTTGGAGGAACCGCTACGGATGATGGAATCGGAAAGGGATTCTACAAATTGATCAAGATTGTTAGATTTCACACAGGCGCGGCGACCTTGGCTTACCGTGAGCAGCCCCTTCGCCTCAAGTTGTTTGAATGCTTCGCGGATGGAGCGGGAACTGGCGTTGAATTTATCACCAAGCTCCTGCTGGGAAGGCAACAGTTCGCCAGCACCGAGATGCTTGGAAAGAATCATCTCCTCCAGTGCATTGGCAATCCTTGCCGACTTTGTTCGCCCATGCATCCGTTGCGCTGGGTTTTGTATTTTCATGTCCAAAGTATTGGACCTCCTGCCATAAGACTTTGACTTGTGTCAGACATTTTTTATGCCATGTCACAAGTACGGGTAATAATCCGTGCATATATGATAATATATTACTAAAAAAATTACAAGTAATAGTTTTTCATCTTGTCTAATGTCATGAGTTGATGTATGAAGTTTTACTACTTCGAACACGAAAATGCAGATTTTTATGCGTTTTTGCAAGCATCCTAAGGAAATTTTGGACGCCTGCAACGCAAGTCAAACCCGAAGGGTCAAGTCATTTTCGATTCAAGCTTGCCTCGGATCGCACTCAAGTGGACCAAGGTGAGGGCTACAGCCAGGTCGGTCTGCCCGTTTTCGAGAGCTTCCACCATGTAGCGGTGCTCGCGGGTGCTCTTCTCCAATTCCACGAAGGTATTGGTGATCTGCTCCATACTGGCGTACAGCAGGGGAGAGAGATTTTCATAGATGGCGGTGAGGATGACGTTCTCGTTGGAATCGATGAGCGTCTTGTGGAATTCAAAATCAAGCGAGTTCCATTGCAAGAGCGCCTCCTGGTCCCCAGCCTGCAGGCGGGGCAGCAGCTGCTCCATTTTGGTGGTGAGATGGTCGATGGCCCGCACCAGCAAGTTCCTCTGCCCGCTGCGGGAAAGCTCTCTGGTCGCCGATACCTCGACAGTGGTGCGCACCTGCATAAGGTCCAGCAGAAGCTTTTTATCTGAAGTATGGTTGCTTATCAACGATGCCGAAAGCGATTCCACGAACTGGTCAAGATTATTGGACTTGACCACAGCCCTCTTCCCTTGCGATATCTGAACCAGGCCCTTGGCCTCGAGATGCTTGAACGCCTCACGGACGGACCGTGAACTCGCGGAGAATTGCAAAGCCAGCTCCTGCTGTGAAGGAAGAGGTTCACCGGCCACATAAGTTTTATTCAGTATAAGCTCTTCCAGCTTGCTAGCTATCTGTGTTGATTTTGTTTCTGTGCTCAATGGCATGATCATGATAAAAATCCCCTTTCATCCAAGTACTTATAATAATGCCACATTTTTGAAGCAAAGGATACTGTATTTTTTTTGGTGCAGAAAAACAAGGTATTCTTTCATCCACAATTTGGTTTTTTCAATAATCTTTTGACATAAGAATGGCAAATCCACCACCACTTCCCGCCTCGACGCCGCGCTATCTTATGAATAAAATGGAATAACTACGGGAATATAAAATATTGATACAATATAATTACTTCTTATATATCATATTATATATCTCGCGACTGGAATTTTACAATAATTTCAGTTTATCAGCATGCAAATCGACTATTGACACAAGTTTATCTTGATACTATATTGATACTCAATGCTGAATGCATAATAAAAGATGGAGAGGGGAATGAAAAAGTTACTGATGGGACTTATGGCACTCACACTGGTCGCTTCCTTGGCTTTCGCTCTAGCCTCCCCAGTGAATCTTGTGCTCAATACCGTCATCGTGCCGTTCTCCTCACTCACCATAAACGGTGGCAACTCCACTGTCGTCGTCACCATAGGAGCCACCACTCCTGCCATTCCCTATCTCTACACAGGCAACGAGCTGGTTGATTTAACCATCACCTCTGCGGGCGGAATGAACCTGGTCCATACGGAAGTACTTGAAGCCACCATCCCCTATACCATGGATTTCGATTATGATGGCGCCGGACCCCAAGGCTATACGGCAGTCGTCAGCGGCGTGCCAGCCCCACTCGTGGATACCAACGGAGTATACAATCTCAGCGGTGGTTTCACCATCACCGTGCAGGATGGCTTCTACCTAGCCGGCGAATACGCCGACACCCTCACCTTCTCGGTCACCTCGCGCTGATTCCCAACCCTACCGTCTAGCCAGCAGCTCCCGCAACCACTTGAACCAACGCCTCAAAAGACCTTTGCCAAAACGGGCCTTGTAATCCAACGCCGCCTTCTCAATCGAGACCGCGGCTTTTGATTCATGCTTCAGATCATCCCAGTGCCGCACCATCCACAAGTACAGATCCCCGCTGGTCTTGCCAGGAAACGCCCGCATGATCCCCTCATGGCGCAATTCCATTACAATCGGGAGGAACACCTCGTCGTACCAAGACTTCGCCGCCACATCAAATGGAATCTCCGCCTTCTGGCCTTGGTTGATATAATACTTGTGCACCAGGATATGGTTGATGATCTCAGGATACATGCCTGGGGACGAGAAGCGCAGGAGATTCATATCCATGAACCGGTCAAGATGATACTCCTCAATAAAGCGCTCACGCTCGTAATCCACCACCCGCTTTCGGATCTGACGTTGGGTCATGCCCGGCTCCAACTGAATCTGCGAGTCAAGTTCCACCACCTCGGCATCGATGAACTCGACCCCCTGCATCTTTGCCACGGAAACCCGATGGTTGCCATCCCGCACAAAGTAGCAGTTGTTGAGCTTGTATACGCTGATCGGCGGCAGAGTCACCGAATTATAATGGGCATTGTCGATGCTTTGCCAACGGGAACGCAGCATCTCCTTCTTGGGATAGAACGCCAAGGTGAAGTCGTGATAGCGTCCTTCGCTACCGATGATCTGCTTCACCGGAATCGGCATGATACCCCGGTAGGTCTCCAGCCGTGGCCGCAATAGTTTGGTGACCTCATAGAAGGAAAGCAGCTCGGTGTTTTTCCATTGCAATGTGGACATCAGCTCCTGAATGCGCCCCTTCGAGCGGGCGCGGGCGAAATCGTCCTTGCTTTGATAATTTTGTTCACTCATGTGTCTTCTCAATCTCCAGGATATAGCTCCCGAACACATTGATCACCTCAGTATCCTGATAATGGGCGATCCGTGGCGTATTCAGGTCGATCAGATGGATATGGCCATGCAGCAGATAGCGGGGCTTGAACTTCTGTATGAACCATAGGAAGACCTTGAATCCCATATGGCACATATCAGGGGCATCCCCTATCCCACGTGGCGGGGCATGCGTCACCAGCACATCAATATACCGACCATAGCGCAGTTTGTTCACCAGCATCCGGGGAACCATCTTCAGAATCCGCATCAGCATCTGCTGTTCGGTAAACTGATTCTCGCCATTGTTGTAGCGCATCGATCCGCCAAGGCCAGCCAGCAGCAGACCGGTAGCCTTGTGCCGCATCACCTTGCCATCAAGATAATCGGCCCCCACCCCCCACGAGAAACTACGCTTGTCATATTCGAAAAAGTCGGCCCCTTCAAAATAATTCCGCTTGTTGAACATCTCCATCTCGGCGACGTGATGGTTGCCAAACACGAAATAGAGCGGTTTATTCAAGGACGAGACGATGAATTCATAATAGCGGAGAGGCAGGTCGCCCGCACTGATGACAAAATCGACATTCCCATACCTTTCGGCGATATTGGAGGAATAGACAATTGGATCCGACTCATCGGAAACACACAGTATGCGCATGGTCACATCATCACATATCCGCAATCGGCTGCCAAGACCTCGCCAGTTATTGCTGAAGAGGCCGCGGAGGCAAGGAAACACACCACCGAGGCGATCTCCGCTGGTTTCACCAATCTACCCAGCACCGCGCGCTGTTCATACGCATCCACCAGATCGCGGGCCTCAGACCGCAAGTTGTCCGCCATCAGCAGCCCTGGAGCCACTGCGTTCACCCGGATTCCCTCTGGACCAAGCTCTTTGGCCAAAGAGCGGGTATAGGCCGCGACCGCGCCTTTCGAAGCATCGTAATGGGCCGTGCCCCCAAAGCCCGGATGAGTGGCGTTGATGCTGCAGATGTTCACCACCGTCCCCCTCGAGGCACGGAGATATTTGGCAGTCAGCCGGCATGTCCGCCATATTCCCTTCACATTGGTATCCATAACCGTATCCCAATCGCTCTCATCCAGGGTTTCCTGCCGACCCACCGTGAACACTCCCGCGTTGTTCACCAGTATCGAAAGCGAGCCAAGATTCGCGACCACTTCCGAAACCGCGGCCACCATGCTCGCCTCGGAACGCACGTTGCCATGCAAGGCCATTGTCTTCACATTGCACAACCGGCTAAGCTCCCGGGCATATTCCTCGGTAGGCCGCATCGAACGAGTGGAGCCATAGAGCAACGCTACCGCAGCTCCTCCCTGGGCCAAAGCCAGGCTGATGGAACGGCCTAGATTCCCTGAAGCACCTGTGACCATGGCGACTTTTCCCTGCAATTGAAAATCCATTGTCCTAGCCTCCTCAATCGAGAAATCGTCTGATTTCATTCGCGAAACCAGGATACAGCTTGGTTAATTCTCCATCGCCCATTCGGAAATCGGAGCCATCGAACGCAGGACTCATCACAGTGCTGCACAAAGCGTACCCATATCCACCATCCGAAGATCTCAAGCGGGTTCCCTGCCAACACTCCGGGGGAACCACCGAAACAGGAAGACAGCCAGCTTCCAACGAATTTCCTAAAGTCCGCATCTCACCCGAACCACGCGGAAACAGGACCAGCTGCTGCAGGGGGTCGCCTAGAATAAACGTCCAGACCTCCTCGCCCGCAAGCCAGTGGAGCCCCGAGAAACTTTCAGGGGTCACAAGATAATAAATCACACTGGAGAGGGGAAGCGTTGGGCGGGAGTGCCGCCCAAGCGCGGAAGTTTCAATCATAGTTGAGTTCAGGTGGATTCGGCTATAGTAGCCCCCCTCGGTTCCAAGAGGTTCCAGCCCCAACCGATCGATAATCGCCTTGGCTGTCAGATTGGCCATGCCTGGGTGATTTCCTTCACCAGCGCGACAAAGGTAGCCTTTACCCGCTCGCCCGTCTCGAGCACTTCGGCATGGTTCAGAGCCTGGTCAAGTATCCCCGCCGCCATATTGGTGAGGCAGGAGATACCCAGAACCTTCATCCCGGCATGCCGGGCGGCGATCACCTCCGGCACCGTGGACATCCCCACGGCATCGGCTCCGCACACCCGGGCGAAGCGGACCTCGGCAGGCGTCTCGAAAGAGGGCCCGGTAAACAGCTGGTACACACCCTCGCGCAGCGTGATGCCCAATTTCCGGCCACACTCGCGGGCGATCTTACGTAAAGCTTCGGGATAAGCGCTGCCCATATCGAAGAACCGCTCGCCCAGCTGAGCCGGATTGGCTCCCCTCAGGGGATTGTCAGCGATCAACTTGATATGGTCGCTTATGATCATCAGGTCACCCGGATTCCAAGCCGTGTTCACACACCCGGCGGCATTGGTCACCAACAGGTTCACAATCCCCAGCAACCGCATCACCCGCACGGGAAACACCACGGTCTCCATGGAGTAACCCTCGTAGAAATGGAAGCGGCCTTGCATCACCAGAACCCGACGGCCCCTCAAACGGCCTATTACCAAACGTCCCGCGTGACCAGGCACAGTGGATACAGGGAAGTGCGGGATATCATGATAAGGGACCACCACCGCATTTTCAACCTCGTTCGCCAGCTCGCCAAGGCCGGAGCCCAGGATCATCCCGATCTCTATCGGATCCGTTCCCGCCAGGGACCTCACATAAGCCGCCGATTCCTCTAGCTTGCGCATAAGATCATCCATCTCGCACTCCTTTACGTACTTCAGAACGGTTCGCCACTAGCCTTAGGGGCTGCCGAGCGCTTGGAGAACGCCACCAGAGCCAACAGCGTCACCACATAGGGGAACACCTTGAAGACCACCGGTGGAATAACGCCGAATTCCGGAATAACCTGCGATACGTTCGCGATGGTTGTCGCCGTACCGAAGAAGAAGGTCGCTCCAAGGATCCCCAACGGTTTCCATTGGCCAAAAATCAAGGCCGCGATGGAGAGGAAGCCAAGACCAGCCACCGTGCCATTGAACTCGCCCGAATAGGTGATCAGGATAGTGCCGCCGCCAAGACCAGCCAAAGCACCCGACATGGCCACGCCGAAATAGCGCATCCGATGCACGTTCACACCTGCAGAGGCAACAGCCGAAGGATGCTCGCCACATGCCCGGAGTCGTAGTCCGAACGATGTTTTATAAAGGAGGTACCAGGAAGCACCCCATACCGCCAAGGCCACCCACGTGCTCCAATAGGTTTGCGTGAACAGCAGTGGACCGACAATCGGGATCTTGGACAGCAGGGGAATATCCTTTCGCACGATACCCAGCATGATGCGCACGTTGCCGCTTCCCGCTATCGTACGGGCCAGATACACGGTAAGCGCGCTGGCCAGCATGTTGATGGCAGTACCACTGATAACCTGGTCAGCCTTCAGGTTGATGGAAGCGAAGGCATGGAGCATCGAGAACAATGCCCCCGCAAGCACACCAACCAGCAAGCCCAAAGGCAAGGCAATCGCATAGGAAGTCTGCTCGGTGTATTTGATGGTGATCGCCGTTGCGAAATAACCCACCAGCATCAAGCCTTCCAAACCTAGGTTGGTCACCCCGGAGCGCTCGCTGTACAACCCACCGAGAGCTGTCATCAGCATAGGGATGGTATAGGCGATGGCATAAGGGAAGATCATCCTGATAAGATGGCTGCCCGACATGAAACCCAGCACCACAACCGCTGCCAGCACATACACCGAAATCCACAGGGGGCTGCGGAAATTCCTGCTCTGCTTACGATAGTTTTCCATAAAGGAGAGTTTTGCATCAGCCATTGTCTTTACCCTCCTGCGCCACGGCCTTGTCCGCCCGGTCTTTCCGTTTGGTTCGTATCCGCTTACCTACGCTATCCCAGAATTTTTTAAACAGCACGCTTGTGGCTGTGAAGTAGATGATGGTGGCGATGATGGTGTCCGCTATCTCGGGCGGCACCTCGGTCATGGCATTCATGAAACCTTTGCCCGATTGCAGCATGCCAAAGAACAACGCTGAGAAAAACACCCCGATGGGACTGCTCGCTCCAAGCAAGGCGACCGCGATACCATCAAACCCCATCGACGGCATCACCCCGATCTGGATATTCCGCGAATAACCGGTGTAATAGGTCATGCCGGCAAGACCCGCCAGCCCTCCGGCGATCATCATGGAGATGATCACATTCCGATTCACCTTCACCCCGGCGTATTCGGCGCAGAACCGGTTGGATCCGACCGCTTTCAGCTCAAAACCAAGCGTGGTCTTGTCAAGAATGAACTTGATGAGGATAATCGCGAGGATGGCTACAAAAATCCCCAGATTGATATATCCGCCACCGAATATTTCCGTAAGCCACGGCGAGCGCAGCGATTGGGAGATCGCGATGGATTTGGATTCTGTTTCCAGCGATGGCCCTTTCAAGTATGCAGGCACGAAGTAGTAGATGGACCAGTAGGCGATCCAGTTCATCATGATGGTTGCCACCACTTCATGCACATTGAACTTTGCCTTGAGCAAACCCGGGATGACTCCCCAAAGACCTCCACCAAGCAAGGCCGCGGCGATGATCACAATCAGGTACAGAGGACGGGGGAGGAATACATAATGGGCGACCAAGGTGGCGCACAGCCCTCCCACCAGCATCTGCCCTGCGGCGCCAATGTTGAACAGTCCGGTCTTGAAGGCGAAAGCCACCGAAAGACCCACCAGCATGAGGGTGATGGCCGTGGCGATGGTGTTGCCGATGCGCTCCACATTCATCAAGCCACCTCGGAAAAGATAATAGAAACCCTCGAAAGGATTGCTGCCGATGCTCGCCATCAGAATAGCGCCGGCTACGAGCCCAAGGATCACCGCCGATACAGCGATCAGGAAGGTATTGCTTTTGAATTTGATCTTCATGCGGTCACCTCTTTGGATTTCACACCCGCCATCATCAAACCGACTTTCTCTTCATCGGTAGCGGAAGTCTCGACCACATCGATCAGTTCCCCGCTGTTCATAACGGCTATCCGGTCGGAAAGATTGAAGATCTCATCCAATTCGAAGGAAACCAGCAGCACCGCGTGGCCTTTGTCCCGATGCTCCACCAAGCGTTTATGGATATACTCGATGGCACCTACATCAAGACCTCGGGTGGGCTGCACCGCGATAATGAGGTCTGGCTCCAAAGCCATCTCACGCCCCACTATCGCCTTCTGCTGATTGCCTCCCGAAAGCTTCCCAGCAAGGGACTCGATACCCTCGCCAGAACGAACATCGAAGGCATCGCAGATATCCTGGGCGTGCTTGTTGATCAAGTCCTCATTCAAAATCCCGTACTTGGAGAAGGGCGGGCGATAATATTCCTTAATCACCATGTTGGCGCTCAGGGGAGCGGTCATCACCAAGCCCCGTTTCTGCCGGTCTTCGGGGATGTGCCCCAGACCAGCCTCGTTACGGGCTCGGATTGAGATGTGGGTGATATCGTTTCCATTTATAGAGATGGTACCTGAAGCCACCGGCCGGAGCCCTGAGATGGCCTCCACCAGTTCGGACTGTCCATTGCCATCCACCCCGGCTATCCCCACAATCTCGTGCTCGCGCACCTGCAGGGAGAAGTTCTTCACTCCCAGGACTTTCTTGATGTTCATCACATTGACATCTTTCAGCTCAAGCACCGGCTTGCCTGGCTTGGCCGGTTTTTTATCGACCTTGAATGATACCGGACGACCCACCATCATGGCGGCCATTTTGGCCTGAGAGGTTCCGGCAACTTCCACCACACCGATCATCTTGCCCCGCCGGATGACGGTGCACCGGTCGGCCACCGCTTTGATCTCGTTCAGCTTATGGGTGATCAGAATGATCGACTTACCTTCCTTGATCAGGTTGCGCATGATCTGCATCAGCTCATCTATCTCCTGCGGGGTAAGCACCGCCGTAGGTTCGTCGAAAATGAGGATCTCGGCATCCCGGTACAGCATCTTGAGAATCTCCACCCGCTGCTGCATGCCAACGGTGATATCCTCGATTTTAGAATTCGGATCTATCTTCAGGCCATATTGCTCGGAAAGAGCCTTGATCTTGCTCGCCGCCGACTTGCGGTCGAGCACGAAGCTCCCCTCCCGGCCGAGTATGATATTCTCGGTGACCGTAAAGTTCTGGACCAATTGGAAGTGCTGGTGCACCATGCCGATCCCTAAATCGCTGGCATCGTTTGGCGAGCTGATATGCACTTCCTTACCACGCACCTTGATGATTCCCTTGTCGGCGTGGTACAAGCCGAACAGGATGCTCATCAGCGTGGATTTGCCTGCCCCGTTCTCACCGAGGATGGCGTGGATCTCCCCTTGCTCCACCTGTAAGGTGATATCGTCATTGGCGACGATGCCGGGAAATTCCTTTCTGATATTCAACATTTCTATGACATGACTCATGGGCGGCAAGCCTCCTCGAGGGCACGGCACCGCCGTGCGGCATTTTATCCATTAAATCACATAAGAGCCGCCCTCAGGCGGCCCTTATGTACAGAAACATAACGAAAAAGCTTATTTGAAGAGTCCAGCGACCTGAGTATCGGCAACCTTGACAGCCCCGGTCTTCAGCATGTTGAAGACTTCGGCGACTTTCGCGGACACGTCTGCGGAAAGGTTGGGGTTGGTCACGGGAATACCGATTCCGTCGTTCTGCGCATTCAAGCGGAGCACTGTCCCGCCGGGGAACGTTCCGGCCAGTTCGTGTTTGATCATGTCATAGGAAGCGCGGTCGAGATACTTCATGGCACTGGTCAGGATGATCGACTTGCCACCAGGAATGACACCGTCATTGTACTGGTCTACGTCGACACCGACGATCCATACATTCTTGCCAGCGGTCGCGCGGGCCTTGGCTTCGTTGATGGCACCTACGCCAACACCACCAGCGGCGGCGAAGATCACGTTGACGCCCTTGTCATACATGGAGGCGGCGATCTGCTGTCCAGCGGCGACGTTGTCGAACGAGCCCTGGTAGATTACGTTCTCGGCCTTGATGGTGATCTTGGTTCCGTGCTTCTCGTTGGCATACTTGATACCCTGCTGCCAGCCCCAGTTGAACTTCTGGACCGCGGGGATCTCCATTCCACCGATGAAACCGAATTCACCAGTCTTTACCTGCAGCGCGGCTGCGACACCAGCGAGGAAACCGGATTCCTGTTCTGCATAGTAAACGCCCACCACGTTCTTCTCGATGCGGAACACGGAATAGTCGGCGGAGTGCGGCTCGCCATCCAAAATCACGAACTTAGCGGCAGGATACTTGTCCTGGGCTTCGAAAATCGTGGTCTCGAACTTGAATCCCGGGCAGATGATGAAGCGATAGCCAGCATCATAGAGGTTCCCGATTTCCTTAAGGTAATCGGCCTCGGTCGACCCAGAGGGCTTCAGGTACTTGGCTTCCACCAGACCTTCTTTCTGCGCCTTCAGGATTCCTTCCCACGTTCCCTGGTTGAATGACTTGTCATCAATCGTACCAGCATCGGTAACCATACCGACTTTCAACAATTGCTTACCAGCGGTGGCAGTCTGGCCCTGGGCAAACGCCATGGAACCGAGCATCAGCAACACACAAAGTACAACAGCAAATTTCTTCATCTGAAATCTCCTCATCATGAAATATGATACCACATTCTATCTCTCATCCATGGGGATGTCAAATCATAATGAGAATTTTGCAATTTTGAGTAGCAAGGTAAAAGGCTGGAAGGACACGGTCCAGCCAGGGTCAGGCGAGGTTGCCGTCTAGTTCAACCGAAGCGAGGATAAAGGCGCCGACACCCTTGAAATCGTCCTCAACTACACGTTCGCGTACATAATACTGGTACGATCCATCGCGATACGGCTTGCCGCCGAGCCCCGCCACCGAGCAGATGCCACCTAGATGCGGCAGGCCTGAAGCATCCTGACGCACCTGGCGGGTGACCAGCGCGGCATACGCGACTACGACGAGGTTGGGAATATCAAGTTCGGGCAAGTCCACATACCCTTTGCGGTGGGCCTTGTGGAGAAAATAGATGAACATCGAGGACGCCGAGCTCTCCAGGTAATTCCCTGGCCTCCCCCCTTGGTCCAGCACCTGGTGCCAGAGCCCGGACTCCTTGTCTTGGAAAGCGAGGACTGCGCGTGCACAGCGCTCGATGATGGCGATAAGGCTTTCCCTCCCCGGGTGTTCCACAGGGATATAATCCAACACATCCACCAAGGCCATGCAGTACCAACCCATGGCCCTCCCCCAGAGATGGGGAGAACAACCAGTCACAGGGTCGGCCCACAACTGCTGCCGGGATTCATCCCATGCATGGTACAGCAAGCCGGTGCGCGGATCATACGCTTTCTGCGCGATCACCAGAAACTGGCTGACGATATCCTCAAAGTCCTGTGGATCACCGAATTCAGCCACATAACGGGCATAAAAAGGCCCTGCCATATACAAACCATCCAGCCATATCTGCCAAGGATAGATCTGTTTATGCCAAAACCCTCCGCTTTTCGTGCGGGGTTGGGAGTGCAGTTGCGCCATGAGACGTTCGATAGCCAGACGATAGCGTGCATCACCAGTCCGACTGAATAGATCGAACAGCACTTTACCGGCATTGATCTGGTCCAGATTGTATTCGGTCTGACGGTATGTGGCGATGTTTCCATCAGGGCTGACCAACTCATCATAGGAAGCTTTTACCCACTCCGCCAGCTGCCCATCTCCATCAAGCTGCGCGACCTTGAGGACAGCCATCAGCAGCAGGCCATCCTCGTAATGCCAACGCATATCGGAGGGGCCATAACCACTGAGAATCGAATCAGTCATCCTTCGGGCCATCGCCCTTGGCCGCAATGCTTCCATCAACACCACTTCCTTTGCAGGTTGAAATCAGAGACCGGGGGCTTCCCCGCACCCGCGCGCATCAAACGCACCCCGGTCCTCAGGTAAAAATTCTTACAATACAAGCAATGAAAGCCAGCTCTTAGCGGAGAAGGCCGTTCGCGATTGCTTTCTCACGGGCCGTATCTTCCCAAGCTTTTCCACCGAGCTTGTCGAATTCAGCCACCCAAGCGTCCCAGTTGGCTTTGGTCAGCACGCGGCGACCGGTAAGGAACTCTGCCACACCTTGCTCGTAGAAACGCTTGAGGTCGGTGCTTGGAGGAGGCAGCGTGTCGCCACCGATATTCGGTGTCCAAGCCTTCTTCTGCATCTCGAACAGCACATCGAGTGCGCTCATGGTTCTTCCGGAGACCTCAGCCTTATAGGTCGGGTAACGGGAGATCAGCTCGACCTGGCCATTGTAGAACACCATGTTGCGCAGCTGGGTGACCGGCTGGCCTTTCGCGCCGGTAAAAGCGTATTCGGCATTCGGCACCCCGGTAGCCACGGGGATACCGTCTTTCAGCGTGTAGTTCACACCTTCCACACCCCAGCCGAGGAGGAAGTACCCCTCATCCGAGGACATCCATTCCAACAGCCTGGCGATGGCATCCTTTTCGGCCGCTGTCACTTTGTCGCTCAGCGCGTAAATCCGGTAAGCCTGGGTATACACTCCAACCGAAGCCTTGCCGGTGGGGCCCATAGGGGGTTCCACGATGATCCATTCGCCCTTGGGGAAGTTCTTATCGAACGGCGCATAGTTGGATTGAGCCGCGAAAGCCGCGTTCTGCTCGCGCATGATCCCAAAGCGGCCCTGCTTCCACGCGGCGCGGAAGTCATCCTTCTTATAAGAAAGCCAGTTCGGATCCATCACACCTTCGTCCAACATGCTTTTGATGTACGCCATAGCATCATAGTAGGCGCTCTTGCGCACGTTCAGGCCAAAGTCAGCCTTGGTGAGATTCCAAGTGCCTGCGACACCGAAAGCACCAAACCAGGGGTCAAGCCGACGGCCGAGACCTTCCTCGTAGTTGTTGATCTCGATAAAGGCGCCATACCCATAGGTATCGTTCTTGCCATTGCCATCGGGATCGTTGTAGGTGAAGGCCTTCATCACATTCATGAATTCCGCTGTTGTCTTTGGAACCGCCAGGCCAAGCTTGTCCAACCAGTCCTTGCGGATCAGCACGCCTTCGTTCTTGGCGATCGAGCCGGGCGAAGCCAACCCATAGGACTTGCCATCGATGGTGGTGAAGCCAATGCTGTCGGCATCATACTGCACCTTGGTGCGGATGGGCATCTTGGCATACATGTCATCGACCGTTGCCAGCATGCCTTGTCCAGCCAGACGCAGCCAAGTCTCGCGACGGACCATGAAGATGTCTGGAAGGTTGTCGGCAGCCGCGGCCGCGGAGATCTTCACATCCTGGTCAGCCTCGTTGGAGGGCAACGCGGTGATTTTCAGATTGATGTTCAGCTTGTCCTTTACAATCTGATAGCCAACCCAATCCGAGGGCGGGGGTCCGGCTTCGGTGATGGCGGCGCCATACCAGAGATCGATGTCGATTGGCGCGGCCGGCTTGGCGGTCTCAACTGTCCCGGCGGCGAACACCGGAGCGGTCATGAGGACTGCCAGCAGAACCAATAGCATTACCAGTGTCTTTTTCATATTTCCTCCTTTGGAAATTAGCCTTTCACACTGCCAAGAAGCGTTCCCTTGGCAAAGTATTTTTGAATGAACGGATACGCGATGATCATCGGGATGGCAGCGAGAAACACGCTCGCGGCCTTGATAGCCTGCACCGGCGCTTCACCGAATGCGCTCACCTCCACAAACTCATTCATACCGCTGGCCATCAGGATGTTGCGCAGCAGGATGGGAAGAGGGATGAGGTCGTGTGAATTGAGATACAGCATCGGGTGGAAGAAATCGTTCCAGAACGAAACTGCATAGAACAGACCCACCGACATGATGATCGGCTTTGATAGTGGGATGATGATTTTCATCAGCAGATAGAGCTCGGAAGCCCCATCGATACGCGCCGATTCCTTCAGCTCATCGGGAATCCCTTCGAAAAAACCCTTCATGATCAGACAATTGTACGTGGTCACCGCGGTGGGAAGAAAAACCGCCGCCAAGTGGTCGATCAGTCCAAGATCCTTCACCATGAGAAACGAGGGTATCATGCCGACATCGAACATATGGGGGATCAGGACTATGACCACCAGGAGGGTACGGCCCGGAAGCGATTTGATGGAGAGCGAATACGAGAGCGGTATGGTGAGGAACAAGGCCGAGGCCACTCCCATCACCATGATCCTGATGCTGTTCCAGAAAGCCATCAGAAAACCCTGGTTGCCAAGGAGCGCCTTGTAGGCCGCGGTGGACCACTTCCAGGGAACCAAGAACATACCCTCGAAATTAGTACCTATGAAATGATTGGGCCGGAAGGACAAGGTGATCGTGCTCCAAAGCGGAATCGCGATGATGAAGAACAGTACGACGAGAAAAGAATCGACCATCAGGGCGAATATGCGGTCTGAAGCGGTCATGCGCACAACAGTCGGAACCTTGATGGTTTTTATCGCGAGTGGATTTTCCATGCGGTCCCCCTAGTACAACGACGAGCCGGAGGCCCGTTTTGTCAATCGGTTCGAAACGACGATGAGGATCAGCCCCATCACGCCCTTGAACATGCCCACGGCGGTGGCGAGAGCGAACTTGCCTTCCTGGAGCCCTCGGAACACCCACGTGTCGATGATGTCACCCACACTGAACACAGAAGGCGAGTACAGCATGTACAGCTGGTTGAACCCTCCGCTTAAAATCGTGCCCAGCCTAAGAAGCACCACCATGATGATGACCGGGCGGATGGAGGGGAGCGTGATATACCGCACGCGCTGCCACGAATTGGCCCCTTCCACCATGGCCGCCTCGAACAACGTGGGATCGATGGCCATCAATGCCGCGATGAAGATGATCGCTCCCCATCCCATCTCCTTCCAGGCATCGGAGAACAGCACCACCCACGGAAACGCGTTCACGTTGGTGAGGAAATCAAGCCTCTTTCCCCCGAAGAACTTGATGATATCGTTGAGCAACCCATCCCCTGGGGCCAGCAGCACCAGCAAAATCCCATACATGATGACCCAGGAGAGGAAGTGAGGCAGGTACGTGAGGGTCTGGACTATCCGGCGAAGATGCGGACGACGGCATTCGTAGATGAATACGGCAAGGATGATCGAGAGAGGCACGCTGATGAGCAGTTTCCCCACGCTGTACATGACGGTGTTTCGCAGCAGTTCCCAGAAATAGAAGGATTCGAAGAACTCGGTGAAGTTGGCCAAACCCACCCAAGGACTGCCCAGCACCCCTTTTCGGGGCATGAAATTCCTAAACGCTATCTGGCCATTCCAGATGGGAATGTACTTGAAGAGGAAGAAGTAGGTCATGGGAATGACCAACAGCAGGTAGATGGCTTTGTGACGTTTGATGTCCCGCCATAGCTTCGAGCTCCGTGTCCGTTCGGTAAGTTCGGTTTTCATACTGCTCCTTCATCCCTAGCGTATAATGGGAATCGGAGAAAATGCAGGGATGTAATTGTATTTTTCCGACCTCATGCATTCCGCAATGCGCTGGGAGTGCATCCTTTCAGCTTCTTAAACACTCTGCAGAAATACGCCTGGTCCTGGAATCCGGTGCGGCCGGAAATCTCGCTCAGCGACAGGTTGGTTCGGACAAGCAGATCGCAGGCCAGCTGGATCCGGAAGCGGTTCAGATATTCCCAAGGTGACATTCCAAGCTCTTTATGGAACACCCTCGTAAGATAATCCTCGCTGACATTCACCGAGTCCGCCAGCTTCCAACGCGACACCTGCGAGGCAGCATGATGCTCTAAAAACCATAAAGCCCGCTTAACCAACGCGCCTGTATGCGATGGTAGGACATCGCCACCTCCCGCGATATCGCGAAGCCGCATGGAGAACCCCGGCCCGGCCGCAACCGGCGCATGGCATGCCACCACTTGGGGAACGGCGCAAAGCGCATCCATCGACTCTTGGGGAGGCATACGATCCACTAGAAGGACTATGGGTGTCAGAGACAGCTTCTCCTGATTGCGTATATACGCGATCCGCTCCTGATCGAAAGCATCCAGCAAGACTACCGAAGGCTTGCATTCCTCAAGCAGGAAGCGGAACCGATCATAGCTATCGACCACGAAGCGTCCTTCGATATCGGCCAGCAGCGGGAAGCTGGCGATAGAGGGACCCCAAAACACCATCGGGCCGGCATGCTTGGTGCGGATACGTACCGTCACCGCATCCCCGAGGGTCTCGCCCGTCAGCGCCTGTCCATAGCAAACCACCGGCACTCTAAACAGCCTGCCATGCTGGTGGAGCAGCTTCATAGCCAGAAACTGGTCGAAACCAGCGGCATCGGCATCCCAAAAAATCACCGCACCATCAGCGGCCCCATCATGGTCCTCCAGCACCTGCTCGGCGACTACCGGGGTGAGCTCCAATCGGAAGCGGTCGGAAAGCGCTTTGGCTTCGGGTGGAACGACATTCGTATTGGAGGTGATAAGCAAAAGCCGACGAGGATTCCCACGATCATGCAAAGGGGCGAGTCCTCCCAGATTCGGCAGGGGGAGGAATACCTCGATCTCATGATTCGCGATGGTGAACGACCCCTGATGAAGCAGTACAATCGTGTGGGCAAACAGCAAACGCTGGTTTCCCTCCGCTTCTGCCTTGAGGGAAGCAGGGCTGGTGAGCCGGCAGCGGATACCTTCGGGCTCGACTTGAACAGTGAGCACCAGCTTGCCTGGATATGTACGATGCACATAGGAGGTCACAATCTCCATCATCTGGAGAATCCTACCTTCATCCCCTTGCAAAAGCGGCAGACGGGCAGGGACCACACTGGTAAACGACCAACGGCTGACGAGCGATGCTACGATAGGGGCAAAGGGGAACAGCTTGGTCTCAAGCTCCAGCTCACCGGCTTGGGCAAGTGTATAATCGAAAAGCAAGGAAGTCTTTTCCAATTGCTGTTCCATCTCATCCCTGACAGCCTCGATAGCCCTTCCCAACGGACGCGAGAGGTCGCCCTGGTCGTGGATCATCGCATCCAGCTGGTTCATTTTATCCAAGATCACAGCCAAAGGCTCTTTCAGACCATCGCCCATCGTAGCGAAGAACCGCATCTTCGCCATCTCGGCTTTTTCGGCCACTTCCTTCGCGTGCACAGTCTCCTCGAACAGCAGCACGCCTTTGAGAGCGCTGCTAATAGAAGAGCGTAATTCCTCATGCAAACTTCCGTCCCGGTCTGAGATCATCGTGACCAGATGGCCAAGCACCTGATTTTCGATAAAGAGGGGTTGCACCAGATACACCCCCGCATTACAGAGCGCCGAAACCGCTTCGGGTAGCAGATTCAGTGAGGGAAACAGTTCGTTTTCAACTCCCGTCATACCTTCTTCGGTATAGCCACCCACATAGCGGGAGTAGCCTTCATCCTCAGCCATCACCAAAAACGCCTGATGGATGCCAAGCAGCGGAAGATGGGTATGCAGGATTTTTGGGATCGCGCTGCGGTTCCAGGCCCTGAGGAGGTCGCATTTAAAGGAATTCAAGATGGTGGACCGCCGCAGATTCTCATAGGTGCGCAGGTTTCCGATTCTGGATTGAGCTTCAAGGGCCATCGACCAACACAGATCGATAATCTCCTGTCGATACGTGGGAGGAAGATCAGCTACTTGCTCAAACCGCGCCATGATATCCTGAAAAGCAGTGGCATCGGTATCGCGTTCAAAGTACCGCTGCAGCACACGGTACAGCAGGTTGGAGAACAGGTCATGCGAGTTGTCTTCGGCGCCTTGATACAGCGCGCCGACCAATGGTTCCAGCCAAGCCTGCACATGATGGGCATCTAGCGAGAAGCGTTCGATGGCCCAGGTACATAGCTCCATTCGGTTCAATGGTTTTTGAACGCTGCCAAAAATCTCTTTCCGATAGCCGCATCCGCAGGAATTGCGGACGATGAGCGTGGCAGGTTCCAGCTTGTCGGGAACAGTGTGGCCTTTTACCAGCTGGCAGAGCATGTCGAAGGCAGAACGGCCCATATCGGGGAACGGCACACGCACAGTCGTGCCCGCCGCGCTGAGGAACCGGCTTTCGGGAGAATCATTGAAACCCGCGATCCGGATGTCCTCGGGAATACGATAACCCCACTTCTGCAACAACCTGGCGGCCGTGAACATCAGCATGTCGCTGGCGCAGATCAACGTATCGAAATCCCTTCCGGGAAGTTGATTCCGGTCCTCGCACAACCGCCTTAGGGCATCCTCGCCTTCATTCCACGGGGAGGGGGGGGACGCCAAGCGTTCATCGAAGGTCAATCCGCATTCCATCAGGCCATCGATATAGGCTTGGTAACGGGCCTGGGCGGAGGCATGGTTCACCGGACCTCGGATAAAGGCGATGCGCTGGGCCTGGTGGGTATGGATGCAATGGTGGACCAGAGCTTTCATCCCCAAATAGGCGTCGAAACCTATATTGGGAAAACCGGCGATCTTCATCGCGATGGTCACCAAAGGCAAGGGTTCGAAGAGTGAGTGGAAACGGCTGACTTCCTCAACCGACTCCGTGCCCCCGAGACTGGAACCCCAGCTGATGAGTCCATCGAGATTCCTTGAGTTGGCTAGTTTGAAAATACTGTTGCGGAGATATTCAAATTCACTGAGAGATCCCAACCGGCCGCCAGGGAATACATACAGGGCGGAGCCGGCCTCCACGGCCGCGTCGGCGACCGAAGCCCACAGACCATTTGAGGAGCCGGTATGCGTGGAGGCTAGGACAAATCCAAAGCGCTGTCCACTTTTCCCCATAGGGTCCTTCTGCATCACGCGCGCCCTCCTCTCAGCTTACATCCCTCGGACTGCAATCATAGCACCCCGAACGGCTCCGCGAAAGCCTCAATCCTTCACACTGGCGCCTTCCTCCAGGAGGAAGGGAATCTCCGGCCCGTGCACCAGCACTCTATCGAACACCACTTCGTCGCAGTAGCGCAAACGAAGCCCGCGGGTATCGACAGTGGGAAGCCCTTCGAACATCTCGGAATCATCAGTGGAGACAGTGCTTTCCATGTCGCAGGAGAATTCACAATCACGCAGCACCAGATTCTGAAGCGGGGCCTCGGGCAATCCGATGAAAAAACCACAGGAAGCCTTGCTGCCGATGGCTCGCAAGCCGTCTATCTCCACATTCCTTATGGAAGGTGTGCTTTCCTTTGCCTCTTGGTGGACTAGCGAAAAAGCCTTGACCCTTTCATGCTCCAAAACCCCGCACCGATAGTACATGTTGATCGCAACCGGGCAAAGGTTGTCCACCATCCGGTTGTTCTTAAACAGCAGGTTGCGGATCGCTCCTCCCCTGCCTCGCCTGGTCTTGATCCTGATACCCCGGTCGGTTCCGAGGAAATCACAATCGCTGGCTTCTACATCATGGATACCACCGGCAGTCTCACTTCCGATGACGATTCCGCCATGTGCGCGGGAAACGCGGCATCGGCTTACCCGCACCGAGGCGGTCGGTCTGCCAATTTCGATCCCTTGCGAGCCAGAACCGGACTTGAGGGCGATGGCATCGTCCCCGACATCGATATCGCAGCGCTCTATCACCACCCTCACGCAAGAATCAATATCTATCCCATCGGTGTTCGGTGCGTCATGGGGATTGCGGATGGTGATGTCCCGTATCTCGAGATTTTTACAATAGACGGGGTGAACGGTCCAAAAAGGGGAGTTTATGATGGTGACTCCAGTGATGGACACCTCGGCGCACTGGTAGAACTGGATGCAAGGAGGTGCGAGAAACTGGGACATCCTTCCGCCACCGCCACCAGGCTGGTTGCGGTAATCGGGGTTGAGGATGGCAAAGGCCTGCTCAAGCTCGGTAACCGGCCCATAGCCAGGACGTTTCAGGATGTTCCGGCGATAGGTCCACCAGACTTCCCCGTTTCCATCGATTGTGCCCTTCCCCTTGATGGATACATGATGCACATCGTGGGCATAGATGCAGGGGTGCATGGCATAGCATTCAACACCTTCCCACCTGGTCCACACCGCGCGATACCGGTTGAACTCAGGGATGAAGCTGAGCACCGACCCTTCCTGAAGGTCCAGCGTGCAATTACCCGGAAGGTCGAGCGGACCGGTACGCCAGACACCTATGGGAACGGTGACGACACCCCCCGAAGCTTCACGAACAAGCCTGAAGGCCTGCTGAAAGGCTGCGGTGTTATCGAATACACCGTCACCAACTCCACCACATTGGATAATCGATAGGGTTTCCATATCCTTCACTTCCTTTACACATTGCCTAAGCACCTAGTATACTGTCCCCATGATGCGTTTTGGTCTTCGAGCCCATGATTTTGGCAAACTCCCGCTCACCGTGCTCGCCGACACACTTTCGGCCTACGAGCCTGCCTCAATCCAGCTCGCGCTGGCCAAAGCTTTGTCCGACACCCCTTCTTTTCCTGGAGCCCTCAGTCCCGGTTATGCCCGCCGCCTAGGAGAGGCCTTCGCACGGAAACATATCGATATCGCCATCCTTGGCTGCTATATCAACCCAATCCATCCCGACCCAGAAGCTCGCGAAGTTGGTCTTAAGCGCTTCGAAGAACACCTGCGCTTCGTGAGGGACATGGGTTGCGCCGTTGTCGGAACCGAGACAGGATCGTGCAACGCGGACTGTTCCTACCACCCTGATACCGATTCCCCGGCAGCCTTCGATAGCCTTATAGACAGTCTTGAGCGGCTTGTGAGAACAGCCGAACGTTTTGGGGCCATCGTAGGCATCGAAGCCGTTGCCCACCAGCATACGTTGTCCAGCATCCCTAAATTGGTCGAGGCCCTACGTCGCATCGATTCTCCCAATCTACAGGTAATCTACGACCCAGTGAATCTTCTGCCACCCGAAGGCTTGCCCGAGGCAGATGGAACCATTCTTGCGGTACCCTCGATTACTACCCAACGGAATTTTTTCCGCCAGGCGTTCGACCAATTCGGTGACCGTATCGTAGCCGTGCACCTCAAGGACTTCCGCTACGACCACGGAAGAAAGCTTGGCGACCTTTCGACGCTTACCGGTAACCTAGACACGCAAGGGCTGCTCAACATGCTGGCCCAACACAAACCGTTTGTCGACATCCTCCTTGAAAACTCAGATCCTTATAGCGCTCGGGCAACCCTGGCGACACTGCGGGGTATGAGCGACGCACCTTGAGTGTGAACTACCGCAAGACTGGTCGCAAGAGGTGAAATCGCGCATTTTTTGGACTTTTCCGTACTCCTCGAGGATAAAACCCCACAAGAGGGGTTACTCGAACGAGGTTAGCAACGGTTGATCGAAAGAAACCGGCCGAAGGTTGTCTGAAAGGACTTTGGTAAGATACCCGGTATCCAAGCCCAGATCGTAGACCATCCTCACCAAGAGCTCCTCGGGAATCAGATTTTGCTCACAGAACAGGTAGATAAGAGCTTTTTCGGCCAGACAGCCAGATTTCAAAGCGTTCATGAAAATCGCCGAATCGGCACGGTGGCTGTAGCGGTCGCACAGATTCCGATACAGAGCCGAGGCCTTGATATCCTGTTTCAGCGCCCGCATCTCCTGGCGGAGGGGTTCCTCGTTGCCACGGGTGGCTTTCTCGCCTAGGGGCTTGAGGTGGAAGAAAGTGTATTCCTTACCAGGTAGATAATGATGCTCATCGCAGCGGGAGCAATAGTTGGGATTAAGCGGGTCGTCCTTGCGGGTATCGCCACCTACGATGATGAGCGGGTCGAAATACAAAGCGGGGCATTCCTCACCCTCCACCTGGTAGTAGCGGTAGGTGTAGAACGCGTCCTTCATGCAGTCCGGATGCTCGCAGTAGGCGGTGAGCGGGATGACGTCGGTGGCGATGTCCAGCATCAGGCGCGCGGTGGAATTGAAGATATCCCGTCTGAAATTGAGAATGAGCGTGGGAAAAATAAAGAGGATGCCTCGTTCCAGACTATGGTTGCGTACCACATAGGCGATACGCTCGTCAAAAAACGAGGCCTCGTCGATGATGAAAGTCCCCACGTCCGGGTTGTCCGCCAACACCTGCTCCAAACCAAAGGAGTCGCGGATACGGGCAATATTGCCACCGCAGCGGATATAGCCGCTCCGGTAGGCCAAGGCGTCCACAGGATAATCCTGGAACCGGGCGCCATCGATTTCCGAACGGACGAAAAACACTTTACGCCGGTCCACCCCGTTGGTGCTGGTGAGTTCCTTGATCACATCGCTTTTCTTCTGGGCTATCGCGGCATCGCGCCAGACTCTGGCGGAGAACTCAGTCTTCCCCGAACCCATCGGGCCTATGACCAGCACCCTCCTGCCTGGGAGGGTGAAGTCGAAATGAGTGAAGGTCTCGTGCACCGTGATGGAGGGAAAGCCAAGGCTCTTTAAAAAATCATCGGGCAGCTTGTCCCGATCATCAATACGCGGCATGCGATTCGGCTCCCTGGACTATGGCGATACCGCTGCTGGTTCCCAAGCGGCTGGCTCCCGAAGAAATCATGGCGACCGCGGTTTCGAAACTCCGCACGCCACCAGAGGCTTTCACTCCGAGTTTCTCGCCAACCACCGAACGCATGAGGGCGACGTCTTTTTCTGTGGCGCCACCGGTGGAGAACCCTGTGGAGGTTTTCACAAAATCCGCGCCAGCGGTCACCGACAGACGGCAGGCAGTCTGCTTCTCTTCTTCGGATAAAAGGCAAGTCTCAATAATCACCTTGAGCAAGCGACCATCGCAGGCGGCCTTCACCATCCGGATGTCGCGCTCCACCAAATCCAACTTACCTTCCTTAAGCCAGCCGACATTGAGGACCATGTCGATCTCGGAGGCTCCATCGACGACCGCTTGGGCTGCCTCGAAGGCTTTCGATTCGGTTTTCATCGCACCGAGAGGGAAACCAACCACTGTGCAGACTTTGACCGGAGCATCTTTCAGCAGGCTTGCGCAACGCGCTGTCCAGCAGCTGTTCACGCATACCGAAGCGAATCCATATTGCAGAGCCTCATGGCACAGCTGGTCCACTTTATCTTCCGTGGCATTCGCAGCGAGCAAGGTATGATCGATATATCGAGCGATTTCCTGAGGTTTCATGATTGACTCCTTGTCCTTTGGACTTCTTCAGATTAGCGTATTGTGGAGCCAGTTGCAACAATTACCTCATGGCTGACATCAAGGGTTGACGCCAAGGGCTTGGCGGCACTGGGTTTTCCTTCGTTCTGACTATCGGGTATGCCCTTGATTTTTATCGGGTCGCGCTATACCTTCTATCCATTATGCTATTACAGAAGATCGCCGACAACTACCTATGGTTCCTAGTGCTCATCCTCCTGGGAAACCTCTATCAGAAAAGATTCCCTAAACGGAGCTACAAAAAGCGGACCGCCACCTTGATCATCGCCAGCTTGGCCATGCTCTTCCAAATCTTCATCGTGGTCATCCTTTCGCGGGAGCTCCCCCAATGGCTGGCTATCCCCGCGTTGCTCATCACCGTTGCCGCCGCGTATCCCTTCCGCAAGAAAATCCTGCTTTTCAAAACCCGCTGCTCCAGTTGCGGGGACAAGTTGAACTTCACGGCGATTTTCAATTACGACGACAGCGTGTGCGACAAGTGCTATAAAGAGCAGCATCCCGAGGAAAACAAAGTGGAAGCGGTTTCCGAAACTATCGCCGCCACGCCATCCGAAGCACGGTCCGTGGACGATATCGACTGGGATGCTTGGGAACCTACCGAAACCGCAGTGCTCTGCTATCTGTTCTCTGGTGACAAGGTCTTGCTTATCAATAAGAAGACCGGCTTGGGGAAAGGCCTGGTGAACGCCCCCGGGGGACATATCGAGCTCGCTGAGACAGCCCTCGAAGCCGCCATCCGCGAGACCCAGGAAGAAACAGGACTCACCGTATCGGATCCTGTGCATATGGGGAAGCTGGAATTCCAATTCACCGATGGTCTGGCCATGCGCGGCCATGTGTTTTTCGCCACTGAATACACCGGAGAGTTGATCGAGACCGACGAAGCCGAACCTTTCTGGTGTCCTATCGCCGATATGCCGTACGATAGGATGTGGGAAGACGATGCCCTTTGGCTTCCTTTGGCCATGCAAGGCAAGCATATCAGCGGACAGTTCATCTTTGAAGGGGAGAAAATGCTCAGCCAGCGGGTAAGCGGGGATGCCTCCGACGAGTGACCGCTTTGGATTGGGCTGCTGGTCTTTTGGGGGTGGCTACTGGCTGGACCAAGACCGGCAGGATTCCATCCGCACCATCCATGCCGCACTACGGGCCGGAATCAGGCACTTCGATACCGCCCAGAGCTACGGCAACGGCAGTTCCGAGCAGATCACGGGGCAGCAGCTCCGCCGGTTCTCACCCACAATCACCCGTAGGGATCTCACACTTGCCACCAAGATCCTGCTTCCACCCAGCCCTGCTCAGCTAAAACCTCTGGTGGAGCTCTCCTTACGGCGGCTCTGCACGGATTATCTGGACATCCTCTATGTCCATTGGCCTGACAGCGCCAAGAACCATCGACCATACTTCTCCGAATTGCAACGCCTGCTGGAAACTGGTCTGGTACGGGCTTTGGGTGTGAGCAACTTCACCCCCGAGCTTCTCACGGAGGTTCTTTCCTATGCTCCAATCAACTACTGCCAGATGCCTGTATCCTTACTATGGCCCCGAAGCCTCGCGCGACTTGGCCAAATCTGCCGCGACCACACTATCGCCATCATCGCCTATAGTCCCTTGGGCATGGGCTTGCTTTCCGGGAAATATCCTAAAGCGGAGGCTTTCAAGCCACAAGACCGTAGGAGGACTTTATTCCCCTTCCAAGAGCGGTATGCATCCCGCTATCACCAACTGCTGCAGGTACTGGAACGAGAGGCAGAAATGCTAAAAACCACAGCCAGTGCCGTGGCCCTCGCATGGGCGGCTAGCCAAGGGGTGTCTTTGGTGCTCCTAGGAGCAAGAAGCCGCCCCCAACTGGAGGAGGATCTGCGAGCAACGGAACTCACCCTGCCCGATTCCACCATGCAAAAACTCCAAGAAGTTTCGCAGGCCTTGGACGCTCTAATCCCCGACAGCGAGGACAATCCCTTTTTCCATCGCTGGTAGATATGCTACACTAGGGTATGCGCATTCCCCTTGCCATGCATCAGACCGAGATTGAAGTCCGTAAGTCCCGATTCATCGCAATCGCTGGAATCGTCACTTCGGCCGAAGACGTGAAGCAGCAGGTGGCGATGGCGCACAAGGAACATCCCCAGGCGAATCATGTTGTGCATGCAGCGGTTTGGGGTCCTGATGGTTCGCAATACAGCATGAGCGACGACCATGAGCCAAAGAACACCGCTGGCCGTCCGGTTCTTGAGATTCTAAAGGGTAGCGGGATAACTAATATCGCAGTGCTGGTGGTACGCTATTTCGGTGGAACCCTATTGGGAACCGGAGGTCTGGTGAAAGCCTATGGGGATGCGGCTAAAGCGGTTCTCGATGGCCTAAAAACCGAAGAACTCATTGAAAAAGAGTCTTTCACCCTTGAAATAGGATATGAACTATACGATCAAGCAAAAAAGATTCTCCACGAATACGGGGCTCAGACCAACGAAGACTTCGGTACGCAGGTGGTGATACACGGTACTGTCGCGATGCAAAAGACCGAGGAGCTCAGCAAAGCCATCTCCAACCTCTCCTCCGGCCGACACCATCTGGAAAAAGCCTAGACGGCTGCATCCGTTTGCTCGATGAACCGGATGGCGATGGAAAGCGTTTCCTCAACCACCAAGGGCTCAATCGACTCGGGCAGATCGCGAGGTGTGTGATAGACCGCTCCAACCTCGTTCGTCTCCCAAGGCATCGCCATCAGCGAGACCGCGCGGATCCCGACTTTCGCTGCCTCCGCGGCATCGGTGCCCCCGGTGAGAAACGCGATTGGTTGCGATTTGGCTTCAAAACCCATCGACCTGGCGATTGTCACACATTTGGTGGCCATCTCCTGTGAAAGCTTCACGCTTCCGTTGATATCGCTGGTGAGGAAGAACAAGTCTTTTGCAAAGTACGGACAGTCGACATTGAAATTCCATGTAGGGGTGGCAAGCAACTGATCTTTATATTTACTATAGAAAGCCCGGGCCCCCCGCAAACCGGCTTCCTCGCCATCGAAACTAGCGAAAATCAGCCTGGTGTGTGCCAATGGATATCCATTGTCCTTGTTGCGGGAGAAATAGTGCGATAGCTCCACGGCCATGGCGCAGGCTATAAGATTATCCCCTGCTCCTGGAGTTCCCTTATCCGAAGCAAAGAACCAGAGATTGGCGACCACGGGAAGCATAAGGGTAAGAAGCAGCAAGAGAATCAAAGGAGCGCCTGAAGGAAAGCCGGCCGCGAATAAAGTGCCCGACCCTACTGCCAAGAGCGTCCAACCAAAGGCAAAGGCGACGAGCGTGATGAAAGAACCTAGAGCTCCCATCACCTTGAAGATATACAGTTTTGGATTTTTTGTATAGAAATTGAAAATCCGGGCGCTATCGTGATGTCCACTGAACACCACCGTCTGACGGACTTCCTTTTCTGGCTCTATCACGCCGTGGATGTTCACTCCTGTGACCGGGGCAAAGAAGGGGTCGATCAATTCCTTGTACAGGAAAAATTCGTAGACCATGGCCACAATACCTACCAGGCCTAGCAAAAAAGCAGGGAGCGGAAGTTTGAACCAGAGGAAGCCAAGAGCGATGGGATACAAGACCACCATCATCCTGATCCATCCGAGAAAGGCACCGGGGTGAAGGGTGAATCGGTCGGCTTGCGTGGAGTCGCAATATTTCGCCAACTCTTCCTGCAGATCCTTTGCGGTATTCATGCAAGCTTCAGAGCCGACCAATCTTGGACCATGCTTGTCCACAAGCGCTTTGGTAAGCTTGAGAGCTTCTTTAGCCATCTTGCCGGCCTGCAATTTCTCCATTCGAATCTTTGCCATGGAATACCTCTAGTCCCTATCATGCTGATAGATGCCCGCGCCTGTCAAGCTTGAAGGATTTCTCGCTGATAAAAACGTTTGGGAGCAAAGATGGGCGTATACGGAAAATTCCACTTTACTTGACAAAGAATCATGCCATCTGTATAGTGGAAATCCTGATTGGAGAGATGTCCGAGTGGTCGATGGAGGCGGTCTTGAAAACCGTTGGGGCGCAAGTCTCCGGGGGTTCGAATCCCTCTCTCTCCGCTAGTTTTTTTTCCGATCAGGGATGATCCATACCTATCGGTGGTTCCCTTGGAGAGGTGCGAGAGCGGCCGAATCGGGCTCCCTGCTAAGGAGTTGTACTGGAAACGGTACCGGGGGTTCGAATCCCCCCCTCTCCGTTTTTTTGCTTTTTTGGTTTTTCACATCTGAAATTTTTTTGCATGACTTTTGTAGCCATAGCTCAGCTGGATAGAGCATCAGATTGCGGATCTGGAGGTCGGAGGTTCGAATCCTCTTGGCTACATACGGTAAAAGCCTACCGGGAGAGATGTCCGAGTGGTCGAAGGAGACGGACTCGAAATCCGTTGTACCGTCTGACGGTACCGAGGGTTCGAATCCCTCTCTCTCCGCTTTTTTTTTGGTTTTTCATGTTCTGGACTTCTTTGGAGAGATGTCCGAGTGGTCGAAGGTGCACCCTTGGAAGGGGTGTGAGCTCTAACCGGGCTCCGAGGGTTCGAATCCCTCTCTCTCCGTTTTCCCCCTTAGCGTTGAAGATAGATTCTGTGCTATTAGTCTTCACCCAACCCCGTCAGGACCGGAAGGTAGCAGCGGTAAGTGAATGGTTGATGAGCCACAGGCGATTTATTGGAGCTAAGGGGGTTTTTCATCCTTAGCGCCCATGGTATACTCCCCGGGAGAGGATGAACGATGGCATACGAAGTAACGGCCACAAGAAAACGCCCGCAGCTGTTCGACGGACTCAAAGGTCAGGAGTTCGTGGTCTCCACGATAAAAAACGCCATTGGCCAGGGGCGGACAGCCCATGCCTATCTATTCAGCGGGCCAAGGGGTGTCGGCAAGACCACTTCGGCCCGGATCCTTGCGAAAGCCCTCAATTGCGAGCATGGCCCTACCGCTTTCCCCTGCGGGGTCTGCGCCAACTGCAAGGAGATAGCGCAAGGGAATTCGATGGATGTCATCGAGATCGACGGCGCAAGCAACACCTCGGTCAACGATGTGCGCGTGATCAAGGACGAGGTGCTCTTCCCCCCGCAGAACAGCCGTTATAAAGTCTATATCATCGACGAAGTCCATATGCTTTCCACCAGCGCCTTCAATGCGCTGCTCAAGACCATCGAGGAACCACCTGAATATGTGGTCTTTATCTTCGCCACCACCGAAACGCAGAAAGTGCCGGCGACCATCCGCTCCCGTTGCCAGCAATTCCACTTCCAACTCATCCCATTGGACACCATCAAGCAGTTGCTCGCTGAAACCGCCCAGGAGATGGGAATCCCAGCCGATGAAGACGCGCTCTTCTGGATCGCCAAGGAATCCACTGGATCCATGCGGGACGCGTACACATTGTTCGATCAGGTGGTTTCTTTTTGCGATGGAGCCATCACCCTGGAGAAAATCCATCAGAAGCTTGGCCTTGTCGGCCTGGACCAGATAACCCAGGTTGTTGGTGAGCTGCTGGCCGGTGAACCAGATTCCGCCATTACCTCGCTGCACGAGCTTATGGGTGCTGGAGTCTCGGTGGAGCAGTGCATCAAAGATCTCACGGAATATTTCCGCACGCTGCTGCTGCTAAAAAAAGGTATCCGAAACGAAGATATCCTAGGGATCCAACCTCAGCGCATCCCAGAAGCCATCCGAACCGCCTATACCGAGGAGCAGCTGGAAGCAGCGGTGGAGTTGTTCCTACAGTTGTACCGGGACATCCGCTACTCTCTCAGCCCTAGGTTCGAGCTTGAACTGGCGGTGAGCCGTTTGGGTTCCTTGCCCTACCTTGTTTCCACCACCCAGTTGATGAAGCAACTCGCCATTCTAAAGAACGACCTCGTCCAAGGGAAAACCACTGAGCTGCCAAAGACCAGAGAACCATTGGAGCTACGCACTCCGATAGCTCAAAAAGCGAATAACACCACTATGAAGATAGCTGAACCCCAAAATAAAGCTATCGTTGAACAGGTGGTTACGCAGCAGCCAAAGGTATCCCCACCCCCGGTCCAAACCGTTGTTCCTGTGGAAACCGAAGCACCACCTGTCCAAGTGGCGCCAATCACCATACCAGTCGCACCCACGATCAAGGCACCGGTCGCAACCCAGATAGCGGTACCGGTCGCACCACCCCAAGCCGCACCTACCCCGGCCGCACCAAAACCACAGGCGAAGTTCACCAAGGATCTTCTGCCTAAACTCATCCAAGAGATGGCGCATGAACGCGATCCGGCCGGAATAATCCTCAGCCAGGTGGTTGATATCGTCCACGATGACAAACAGGTGCTGATTGTGTTCTCATCGCGCTATGCCCTCCAGACAGCCAAGCAGAATGAAGAAAAGCTCCGTGCGCTTATCCACAGGACCGCCGGCTATGAGGGACCATTGAACTTCTCGGTCCAAGAAATAAAACCTGTGGCCAAGCCAGAAGACAAGCATAAGAACGACACCACCGTCCATACAATCGCCAGCCTTTTCAGAGGTGAGATCATCTAGTGCTCTCCGGAGGAATCATGAACCCTTTTGATTTATTGAAGAATATGCAGAACATGCAGCAGCAAGTACAGCAGATGCAGGGCAAGCTTGCCTCGATGCGCGTCAACGGATCATCCGGCGCCGGGATGGTCGAGGTGACTATCAATGGAAAGATGGAAGTCCAATCCATCAAAATCGCTCCAGAAATCGTCGACCCCCAGGATATCTCCACCCTTGAGGTGCTGGTAGCCTCGGCTTTCAACAGCGCGGTTAAGGAACTGCAGGAGCTTTTAAAGTCAGAAGCTACATCCATGGCCGGCGGTATGAACCTCCCCAACGGTTTCCCAGGTCTTTAGGAGCCATCCATGACAGCCTTAGAGCAATTGGCAAAAAATCTTTCCAGACTTCCCGGGATCGGTCCAAAAAGCGCAGCCCGCCTTTCCTACCATCTCATCAAGACCGACAAGCAGTTCAATATCCAGCTTGCCCAGCAGATCGCCGCCATTCAGGATATCATCTTCCCCTGCTCCATCTGCGGAAGCTATACCGAAGTAAACCCTTGTCCCCTCTGCACAGACCCCAACCGCGACCGCTCGCTCCTCTGCATCGTAGAGCAACCTCAGGATGTCATCACCCTGGTGGCTTCCGGAGCCTACAATGGCTTGTTCCACGTGCTGGGGGGGTCTCTCTCGCCTCTTGAGGGAATCGGTCCCGACCAGTTGGATTTTGGCGGGATGATGAAACGCCTCGAAACTGGATCGTTCTCTGAGGTCATCATAGCCACAAATCCGACCGATGAAGGCGATACCACAGCGATGTACATCCGCCATCTTCTTAAGAAAACCAACATCAACGTCACCCGGCTAGCATCAGGTTTGCCGGTAGGTGGGGACTTGGAGTACGCGGATAGGATCACCTTGGCCCGCTCGATGCGCGGAAGGATCAAGTTCGAGTAAGCGCAGATTCGTGCCTGGCACGAATCTGATCAGTTGGTGGTGAGTATACAATAGATAATAGAAGTATAGGTGCTCGCCGGTATGCTCGACAATGTAAGGTTGCTTGGGACGAAAATACGGATATCCCCTTGCAGGACTTTATTCTGTATGGGATCGCCGCCTATCAGGTTTGGAAGCGAAAATAGAGTCGAGGTAGAGGAAAAAGTATTCGAAGTGGTGTAGATTCGCGTCGCGTTGCCATTGGGAATGGATGGATCGAATACCACATAATAGGGGAAGGAACGGACAACTTGATTCACCAGGGCGGAGAACTGGAAATTCGCTTCGGTTCCTGTGGCATTGGATGCAAAACGGACAGTCCCGGACCAAGCCACTGAATGATATCTTAGGTAACCAACAAGCAAACTATTTTCCAGCGTCGTCTTCGTGATGAGTTCCGAATAAGGGATATATAGGGGAGCAACCCGCTCAACCCCGAAGTAGTAGGAATCAGGATCATAATTATTGCTTCTAGGTCTATTGTAACCTCGCAGAACCAGGTTGGAGTTCATTCCTGGTCCGGTGAAGGTAAGAATGGATTGGTAGTATCCGCGTGCACCATTGGCACCCAATCCATTGGAAATGGTGCTTCTGATGACGATGATATCTATCCACAGATATCTGTAGGGATAGAGGTATTGGTAACCATTGGAGCCATTATAAATTCCCGAACCTCCAGTGGTGTTATACCCTGTCTGTCCAATAGCAACCGTCTCGAACCCAGCTCCTCTGGTGATAGTGATGGTATCACCTGGTTGGTCCACTATGATATTCACCCCTGAGTAATCATGCTGGGTATTCCCGTCATGATAGAGACCCTTGGCCCGGGTGACCAAAAAATACTGCCTCCAGTCATTTTTATCAGAGCTGGTGCCCGAGATTGCCCGCGTAAAGTAAAATCCATTGGTAGAGTTGGGCACGACCAGCGGATCGCCGATATCCACCGTAAGGGTGTTGCCTGCAGGCCCTTGATAAATCAGGCGGCCGGTAAAACCAGAACTGGACCAATACTCCCCGGTGATGAAACTGTTGGGGTTGGAGGATTCCCCAATCGCAATATCGATTTCAGTCAAGGTCCCTATCGTTTCAAAACCCAGCATGACAGCCCCTAGGGGAAGCACCGTCAGCAGGAATACAAAAATTAGAGAGGCTGAGATCCTTTCCTTGGCCATTCGGGCTCCTTGCCAGCATGTATCAATGATACAATAGATATGACAAGAGTATATTACTAAATTGATGTAAAAATATCTACTAGCTAAATAAGAGTGCTAGATAATGGTTTTTATACTTTTACTGTTGTCATAAGTTCCGAGTTATTTTATATTTCGCTCGGTTTTCAAGGCATCGTAGGCTTCCTGGATGGCACGGAACTTCTCGGTTGCGAATTTCGTGAACTCCTCGGGAAGGCCCTTTGAGGCGACAGTGTCCGGATGGAACTCGATGCTCAATTTTCGATACGCTTTCTTTATCTCTTCAACGGTGGCGTCTTTTTCCAAACCCAAGACAGCGTAAGCCCGGGAGGATGATCCTGCGCCACCACTATAACGGCGGCGAATGCTCTCCAGAAGGGCGTCCGAAATGCGGAATATCCGCGCGGCCTGCTCTATCAGTTGCTCCTCGGCTGCGTTGATAACGCCATCCGCGGCAGCGATACGATAGAAGATATCGATCATAAGCTCAAGCAAAGCGGGCTCATGGGAGAAGTTCTGCTGGAATTGCACCGCGAATTGCTCAAAGGTGCCGCCACCGGACAAAGCTGCATGGAACACACGAAGCGCGGCCGAACGGCTTTGCATATCCAGCTTCAGGTCCTGGTCGATGAATTCCTCAACCTTACGTTGCTCTTCCACCACCAGGCGGCCATCGATGGTGGCGATCCTAGCAAGCATGGAGAAGGCTCCGACAAAGAAAACCATCTGGGATTGCTGTTCCCGGGTATACCCACCCGCTCCGGCTCCAAAGGGATCGGACTGCGGCCCACGGTCGGTAGTGAACTGGTCGGCCCGGTCGAACAGATTGCCGAAAGCGACACCAGCGATCAAGCCCAAAGGCCCGCCTATCGCCCAGCCAACCGCACCACCGATTACTTTTCCAATCCAACCCATATGCTACCGATCCATCACAGTTTATCTATCAACATCGAGCACTTGCCGGAAGGAATGGGAAGAGTCTTCTTCTTATGCTCCGCTAGAACCTCAATGGTGAAATAGTAGAGTTTCTCAGACTCAAGCCTGATCTCCCAACCCCTAGGCTGTTTGTTGCTGAGGATGGTGATGAGGTTGCGCTTAAGAGAAAGCCCCTGTATGCCCATCGCCTCCATATTCGTCATAGTCCAATCGACAGTCTTGCGTGGGAGGGATATCACCAAACCGATGATATCCTCGATCATCAAGGTGATGGTGACCAGACCGATCATCGGCAGAAACCGGCGCCGGGGGAAATCCGGAAGGGAATCGCACACCGACGGGCCTTCTTTTGAAGGAAGGTACGCTTCCCAGACATCACCAGTCTCCTCCCCATCGGGATGGAGCGTGTCCAGTATGAAATAGAGGTGGCGGATGGCGCATTCACGGGCGAATTCAAATTTTCCGTATCGCTCCAGGCCCTTGATGACCATGAACGAGCAGAATGGGACCACCGCGCCGCGAAAACCGTTGCCTTGCTCTGAGAAATCGGGATCGTCCACAGGAATAGTGGGAAAAGGATTCTCTGTACCGAACGAAGTGGGATCGGACAGCATCGCGATCATCTTATCCGCACGTTCCTCGTTGGGAATCTCAGCCAGCATTGTCCAATACGCGCCAATATGCTTGCGCCTCAGCCTATTCTCCTTAACATCGAGATCGTAGTAGAAATTATCCACCGGGTCCCACATCAGCGTGTTGATTCTTGTTTTAAGGGAGAAATAGAGACGCTTATAGCGGAAACTGAGCTCTTTGTCGTTGAGGATATCCCCGATCGCAGAGAGGTACAGGGCGTTCACCGCCAGCTGGGCATTGAAATCAACCGGATAATACATGTGGTCGCGCGGAATATTGCCGAGCATGGAGGCAGGCGCCGGCACCGAATACAATCCATTCTCTCGCAGGAAGGTGTCTTTCAGCCATGCGAAGTGCTTTTCGAGTATTGGGACTATCTCTTTCAGCCGTTTCTTATTGCCTACTTTGTGGTAGAAACCGTGCTCGACATACGCGAACACAGGCGGGCAGACCCCTTCCGGATTGAACGCATCCACCACGACACTGCCATCGTCGATAGAGTAATCGCTGCGGATAGCACCTGACGGCTCCTGTTTTCCATAGAAATAATCCACCATGGGGAATGGAGAGTAGTTCTGATTACTGTACACCAGAAACAACGCTGACATGCACGAATTGAACTGGTTGAAGGATTTCTGACCCGGGTATCCCAGGTATCCGCCGGAGAATCCATTCTCCTTGGTGCCCTGAGCCCAGTATTCATCAATCCAAACCCAGGTGCGATCGTACATATCTACGAAATCCTGGTCATAAAAATGTACCGAAGGTACCATATCCTTAATCAACACTCACTCCTCAGGCGCCAACCGGCTTAAAATCGAGAAACACGCACTGTAAACAATACACCTAGAATTCTCATTAGTCAAATATCTCGCATCAAATTCTCACGAATTTAAGCGAGGCTGGATACAGCTGGATGGAAATCTTCCCGCATCCCCTTGATATCTCCTCTCCATCGGCATGGCAGGCAAGCAGACCCTGTGCTTCCACCGTGATCCGGGAGGTGCGGAAGGACGAGAATTTGGGACTGAAAATCTGTTTGCCAGATAGAAACTTAACTGCGTACCAGAGAATTTGATATCTCTTGATCTCCTGGTTCGCATAAACCACATCCAGCAGTCCATCATCTATGATCGCTTCAGGTCCCATGAGGAACATGGAGCCCATCCGCCGGCCATTGCATACGGAAACCTGCTGGGTTTCGCACGCAGAGGTGCCATTATCGCTTTCAAAGGTCACATACAAAGGTTTTGGATAGCGCATCATCACCTTGAGCAATCCCATCAGGTAGCTGAGCATGCCGCTGATCCGCTTGAAATCCGAAGCCACGAAATTGACCAAGGGCTCGAAGCCAAGTCCCACTCCGTTGATAAAATACCTTCCTTTGGGATATATGCCGCCAAAGACTTCCCCGCAATCCGTCGGCAGCCACTTCTGCTCCATAATGAGGTCACAGGCCTGCGCGATGTTTTTAGGGGTCCGGGCGATGTAGGCGAAGTCATTGCCGCGGCCGATAGGGATAAGGCCGACTATGGGTATGTCTTGGAACGCGAGCTCTTGCTCACGGGAGGTGCGCAGCACGCCATCCACCACTTCGTTCAAAGTCCCGTCTCCACCCGCGGCAACAATCAGCTTATACCCATCGAGCACCGCTTTGCGGGCAAGCCCGATCGCATGGAGAGGCTGGTCCGTAAGCACGATCTCGAAAGGATATCCCTTTTCGGAAAAACAGCGTTCGATGGCTCCTTGTGCTGCCCGGGCCTTCCCTTTCGCTGCATGTGGATTAAGAATGATGAAAGCGGTGGCATCTGAAGGGGATTGCGGCATACAGTAACTTCCCTTTTAATATAGGTTGGGTTTCCGGGTGATACAAAAAAGGTAATCATATCCTATTTACAGGCTGTTTTCAATCCAATATGATGGGAATATGATTTTACAAAACAATTTCCTCCCCATGAGCCGTCCCGAGATGCAGGCAAGAGGCTGGGATGCCATCGACATCGTCTTCATCACGGGCGACGCATATGTCGACCATCCTTCGTTCGGCGCCGCGCTTCTGGGCCGGTTGCTTGAATCCAAGGGCTATCGGGTAGGAATAGTATCCCAACCACGGTGGGACCGCCCCGATGATTTCCTGGTCATGGGCAAGCCATCGCTCTGCTGCATGGTATCATCGGGAAACATCGATTCGATGGTCACCCATTACACCTCTGGAAACAAGGTCCGCAACGACGATGCGTATTCACCTGGCGGCAAAGCCGGTTATCGCCCAGACCGTGCGTTGAACGCCTATTGCAGCCGTGCCCGACAGGCCTATGGTCCCATCCCCTTGATAATCGGGGGATTGGAAGCATCTTTGAGACGTCTTGCCCATTACGATTTCTGGAGCGATAAAGTCCGCCGCAGCGTTCTTCTGGATGCAAAAGCAGACCTATTGGTCTATGGCATGGGGGAATTGCAGACACTTGAGATCGTGCAACGGCTTTCCTCCGGTGAACCTATCGCGGATCTCCATGATATCTCCGGCACTGTATTCAGTCTTCCCGAATCCAAAACGGCTGCTTATATCACGCAAAGGGGCCTGAGGACCATCCCGTTGCCTTCGTACGAGGAGGTTTCGGAGCGGGATGTGAAAAGCAACACCCCAACCCCAGCGGGAGCGATGGCTTATGCAAGCGCGTTCCATAAACAGATTGTCCACGAGAACCCAATGGATCCCGAGCTTATCACCCAAAGGCATGGAGAGCGGGTGGTTGTTCAGAATCCACCAGCCAGACCCTTGAACCAGACGGAATTCGATGCAATCCACGAGCTTCCCTACCAACGCCGTTGGCATCCGGTCTATGATGCCGCCGGAGGTATTCCAGCATTGGCCGAAGTCCAGTTCAGCATCACCAGCAACCGCGGATGCTTTGGCAGCTGCTCGTTCTGCGCCATCACCAGCCATCAAGGACGGATGATCACGGTCCGCTCCACCGCCTCACTGGTGAGGGAAGCGGTGACACTTTCGCTGCACCCCGATTTCAAGGGCTATATCCACGATCTAGGGGGCCCGACAGCGAATTTCCAAGGTCCTGCCTGTCATCAGCAAGAAACGAAAGGCCCCTGCCCAGGGAAAATGTGCCTATGGCCAAAACCTTGTGGAAACCTGCTGGACTCACATGCTGAATATCGAGCGAAACTGAATGCAGTGCGCGCGGTGATGGGAGTGAAGAAGGTCTTCATCCGTTCCGGCATCCGATACGACTATCTCCTCTCCACCGGGACGCCGGAATCACAACGGGAATTCCTGGACCAACTTGTTCGGCATCATGTGAGTGGTCAGCTGAAGGTCGCCCCCGAACACGTTGCCCCCGAAGCTCTCGACGCGATGGGAAAACCCCAAGTCGGATTCTACGACACTTTCATGGATGAGTATGCTCAGGCTGTCGACCGGGCAGACCTGAATCAGTACTGCATCCCCTATTTCATCGCAGCCCACCCAGGTGCGACTCTCGATAGCGCGATCGAGCTCGCACTCTATCTGGTCAAGGAAAAATTCATCCCCGACCAAGTGCAGGAGTTCTATCCAACACCCGGAACAATCTCCACGTGCATGTACTATACTGGACTAGACCCCAGACCCGGGCGTAAGTTCGCTCCAATCCATGTACCGAAGGGCCGAGAGCGGCATCTCCAGCGCGCGTTGCTGCATTTTCATAAACCTGAGAACCAAGTCCTGGTGCGGGAGGCTTTGCGCCTCGCGGGACGCCCCGAACTCATCAAGGTGCTCTCTCCGGCAAGGCAGCCCCACTTGACCACCTCGTCCAGACGTGGTAGAGCTCCCTTATGAAAACCCAAACCCTGCTGGATCAACATGAGTCCAGTAAGGACTTCATCGTAAGACTGATTCAGCTTTCGGTGCCGATCATGTTGCAGAACCTACTTTCCTCCTCGGTTTCCTTTGTCGACACCCTGATGATCGGCTTGGTAGGCGAATCTGCATTGGCTGCGGTTGGCTTGGCGAACCAGATGTTCTTCCTGATCGTGCTGTTTTATTTTGGCGTCAGCAGCGGGGCGGCGATATTCGTAGCCCAGTTCTGGGGCGCGGGTGACCGCAAGAAGATGCATCAGGTGATGGGAATAGCCCTAGTGATCAGTCTGTTGGGAGCCTTGTTCGCCGCTGCGGTATCGATTCTTATTCCCGGCACGATCATGCGGGTCTTCACGAACGATCCTGTTGTGATAGCCTATGGCATGGAATACCTACGGATTGTGGGAGTGAGCTATCTGTTCACCGCGGTGGTGATGATCTATTCTGCCGCGCTACGCAGCACGGGAGATTCCAAAACCCCGTTGTTCATCTCGCTTTTCTCCATGAGCCTGAACGTGGTGCTCAATTACCTGCTCATTTTCGGTCATTGGGGTTTTCCCCAGATGGGTGTAGCCGGAGCCGCGCTTGCCACCACTATCGCCCGCTTCGCAGAAGTTGTCCTGCTTCTTGGTCGTGTGTATGGACTCAAGACCCCGGTGGCAGCTCCTTTGCGAAGCCTTGTCTCTTTCCCAAAACCATTGGTCAAAATCTATTTCATCACGTGTCTGCCGGTGATTCTGAACGAGATGTTCTGGTCGCTCGGCATGACCACCTACAAGATAGCCTACTCCCGTATGGGAATAGAAGTGATCGCCTCGGTGAATGTAAGCGAAGCCATCCAAGGTCTATTCTTTGTGGTATTGATGGGCATTGGCAACGCATCGGCGATTATGATCGGCAACCGAATCGGCGAGAACAACCTCACTCTGGCGAAAATCTACGCGAACCGGCTGCTGAAGATCAGCGTGCTCACCGGATTCGTCCTTGGTATCGGTTTGGCTTTGACGTCCTCCATCCTGGTCCTACCTTTCAATCTCAGCGCGGAAGTCGCCCAGATGACCACGCTTTCGCTTATCGCGCTTGGAATTCTCATCCCCATCAAGGCCTTCAATATGGTTTCCATAGTGGGAATCCTGCGTTCGGGTGGCGATACCCGTTTTTCAATGCTGGCAGAGCTGGCCGGGGTATGGTTCATCGGAGTCCCCTTCGCGTTCATCGGTGCCTTGCTTCTGCATATGCCCATCTATTATCTCTATCTATTCGTGGGCTTGGAAGAGGCATTCAAACTCGTGCTCGGCCTCAGACGCATCCGCAGCGGGAAATGGATCAACCGGCTTGCCGATACCCCTGCGCCGCCGTCGGTCATCGCTTGACCGTAGCATCGCCAGCTTCTATATTGAAAGCAGGAGGCCTTGCATGTCCAGTACAGTATTAGTAAACGGGACAATCATCACGGGCTTCGCCAAACTGCAGAACTGCGGGCTCTTCATGGATCAGGACGGCACGATCGGTGATATCTTCAATATGAAAAGGTTTGAACAAAAATCCTTTCCTGCGAACACCCAGGTGATCGATGCGCAGGGAGCATATATAACTCCAGGATTCATCGACACCCACATCCATGGAATCGGCGGCTTTGGGACGGAAGACGCGACGGTTGAATCAATATTGGGAATGTCGGAGCGGTTGGCCGACTTTGGCGTATCAGCTTTTCTTCCCACCATCTATACCGATAAGATAGACCGGATGTTCGCTTCGATCGAAGCGATTGTGGCTGCGATCGGATATGAGAAAGGCGCAACCATCCTAGGTATAAACCTAGAGGGTCCGTTTATATCGCATGAACGGCTGGGCGCTCAGAATGCCGATGGTGTGCGGTCTGTGGATATCGCACTATTCAACAGACTCATCGCCGCGGGAAAAGGCCATGTCATCTGCATGACAGTCGCTCCCGAGCTGAAAGGGATGCGCGAGCTTGCGTTGACTGCGATTAAAAACGGAATCGTGCTTCTCGCTGGCCATACGAATGCGACTTACGAAAATATCATCGAGGGTATGCAAGCCGGCATCCTGCATTCAACCCACTTTTTCAATGCCATGAGCCGGCTGCACCATCGCAACCCAGGGACTGTGGGCGCCATCATGATCCAGCAGGACATGCAGTGTGAGATCATCGCCGATGGTGTGCATGTGCATCCCGAGCTGGTGAAGCTCCTTCTGCGTGAAAAGCAAACAGGGAACATCGTGCTGGTTACCGATTCTCTCAAACCCACCATGCAGACCTCCGGAGAGCTTCGGGCGAATGGAGAAGTAGCGGTTTTAGCGAACGATGGGGCTTTCCACAGGCAAGTGGATCCAGACACGCTGCTTGGGTCATCGCTTACCATGCTGCAAGGGGTGAGGAATCTAGTCTCCTGGGAGATTCCCATTGAGGCTGCCGTACAGATGGCCACGTCGAATCCAGCTCGGATCTATGATTTTGAAATGATGGGGAGACTCTCTCCAGGCTATATGGCGAACGTGGTGGTCTTTGATAAAAGTTTCAACATCAAGGGTCTATTTGTAAAAGGACAGCTTATCCGCGACCGATTCTAATGGGTGGATATTTTTATAAATAAAGGGGGAAGGCGACATGCGGCAGGTTTTGGAATCTCTACAGGCGATCGAGGGGTTGGAGCCCCAGCGTTTATGGCGTTATTTCAATGACCTCTCCTGCATCCCCAGGGAATCGGGAAATGAAGAAGGAGTCCGCCAATACCTGCTCGCATTTGCCAAAGAACACGGTTTGGAGTCGCATGTGGATGCAGTGGGAAACGTGATCCTTTACTTGAAGGCCACAAAGGGTCTCGAGCACGTTCCATCCGTCGCCCTGCAAGGGCATATGGACATGGTCTGTGTAAAGGACGAAGGAGTGGAGCACGATTTCCTCAAGGACCCCCTCACCTTGCATCGCGAGGGAGACCTCCTTTCGGCAGTAGGAACAACTCTTGGCGCAGACAACGGCATCGCTATCGCCCTCATCCTGGATTTATTCTCGGATCCGCATGCCACACATGGGCCGCTTGAAGCAATCTTCACCGTGACCGAGGAGACAGGCTTGGTGGGCGCCTTCGGGTTGGATCCCACCCTGATACACAGCCGCAGGCTCCTGAATCTGGATAGTGAGGAAGAAGGTGTTTTCTATATAGGTTGCGCTGGTGGAAACGAAGTCGACGCCACCCTTGGAGTGGAATGGGCTATGGTTCCCGCAGGATATTCGCAATGGGATCTGGTGGTCGATGGCCTTCTTGGCGGTCATTCTGGAGCCGAAGTGGATAAGCAGCATGCCAATTCGATTGCCTGCGCCATGCGTTTTCTACACACCTTGAATGAGAAATCCTCCATCATGCTTGCGGCATTGGATGGAGGAACCAAGCGCAATGTCATTCCCAGCGTCTGCAAAGTTACGTTTCTTATTCCTGCTGAACACCAGGAGCTCGCGCTTGCTACTGCGAAAGCCGTTGAAGCCGAACTCAGCTTCGAATACTCTGTGTCCGACCCAGGGGTGCGGCTTACACTAAGCCCCCGGTCCCTCACATATGCCAGGGCCTCCTCGCTAGCGCAATCAAGAAAGTTGATCAATGCTGTATTCATCACGCCCTATGGTGTGCACAGGGTAAGCAAGACTATCAAAGATTTGGTGGAAACCTCTTCCAACCTAGCTATCGCCCGCTTACAAGGGAACGAATTCAAAATCGTCACCAGCCATCGGTCCTCGGTGCTTTCATCCCGAGACAATCTTGCAGCCATCACCACTGCAGCCTTGCAAACCTCTGGAGCTTCGGTAAAGGTGGGAAACGGGTACCCAGCCTGGACACCCAATCCCAAATCACCACTGGCGCAAATCTGCGCGAAAGCTTGGGAAGAGTATACCGGAACCACACCTAAGATAACCGCGATCCATGCCGGACTTGAGTGCGGAATCATCAATAGCCTGGTTGCGGGAATGGATTCCATCTCCTTAGGTCCTAACTTGTGGGGTGTCCACTCCACTGATGAGAAAGTCTCGGTCTCTTCAACGGCACGGGTGGCAGCTTATCTTCGACATCTCCTTGCCACCATCAGATGAGACCACCGGTTATCGGCATCCTAGGGACCCGGACCCCATCTCCCAAGGATTCGCCTTTTATCCGGCTGGAACGGGACAGCACGAACAACGCCTACCTGGGTTCGATTGAAGCCGCCGGAGGCGTTCCCATCCTGCTCCCGGTGATCGAGAATCTCTCTGAATCTATTATAGCCGCCCAGCTGGCGGTTTGCGATGGTGTCCTTATCCCTGGTGGTAAAGACATCGATCCCTCCCTCTATGGACAAGAGCCTTCCCCCCTCTTGGGGCCGATCCATCGGCACAGCGATCTTTATCATCTGAAAGCCCTGGAATTGGCAAAGCGGGCAAGACTCCCAATCCTAGGTATCTGCCGGGGGGTGCAGCTGCTCAATGTCGGCCATGGAGGCACCTTATGGCAGGATGTGTCGTTGTCGCCACTGCCTTCCGACGCAGTCCGTGTCCAGCATTCCCACCGCGATTCCTACGAGCAAGCGAGCCATTCCGTCCATTTGTCCGCGGGAACCACATTGTCGCGTCTATTTTCCAACGCAGGTGAACTGCAAGTGAACAGCCTCCACCATCAGTCCGTGCTTAGCATTGGAGCCGGTTTGCGCATCTGCGCGATAGCCCCTGATGGGATTGTCGAAGGGCTGGAGAACGACAGCAGGGATGGCAGTTGGATATTGGGAGTTCAATGGCACCCGGAGGTGATGGCCGGTTCCGGAGGGAATCCAATGTCTGCGATTTTTGACGCGTTCATTGAACAAGCAGTCCATCATCGTGGGCATTGAATATATGGATGCCATCACGCCCATGGCTTTTCACGTAATAGAGCGCTTGGTCCGCCCGTAAGAACAAAGTGGCAAACGTATCGCCATGGTCTGGATATACCGCCACACCAAAACTTCCTGTGATTGGAGCATTGAGGCTATCCTCAAGGGCCGAGTGGAAAATCGTGGAGAGTTGGGCGATTTTATCCATGAGCGCTTCATCTGAAGCCACCTGCTTGATGAACACCAGCAGCTCGTCCCCGCCTACCCTTCCCATCAGGTATTGGTGTGGGTCCAGCATCGCAATGAGATTGGCGCTGACTTTTTTCAATACCGAGTCACCATATTGGTGTCCGGATGTGTCGTTCACCCGCTTGAAATGATCGATGTCGATGATGCACAAGGCATGCCGTTCGTGTGGTGCGGCATGAAGCAGGAATTCCACGATGGCTTCTTCGATAGCCCTTTTATTCAAGAGACCGGTAAGGGCATCGGTCTGGGCAAGGATATTCAGCTGCTGTCGTTCATTGACTTCTTGATCGATATCGAACAACCGGCCGATTATCCGAACGGGTTTGTTGCTATCATCGAAGAGTGTGGTCATACAGAGCCGTACCCAAGGATACTCGTCATTATTGTTTTTAAAACGAATCTCAGTCTCGCCGGTTTTCTGCCCTTCCTTGCATGCGAGAAAGAGCGTCGAGGTCTTTTGGCGATCTTCCGGGTGCACCCGGTCCATGGCGAAGATGTGGTCGGCGGAATTGTTTGTGGGCGAATAGCCAAAAATATCCTTCCAGTTGGGGGAACGGTAGAACTCATTCTTAAGCAGGTCCCATTCAAAAACTGCCGAACGCGATTGCAGCGCGACCAAACGATAGCGCTCTTCGCTCATCCGCATCTGTTCTTGAGCCTCGCGCTGTGCCGTGATATCCAAGACTAGCGAATGCAGCTGAAACTCACTTTTTGAGATTTCAAGAATCCGGGACCAATCAGACACCCATAGTATCCGGCCATGTGCCAATCGCACCCGATATTCCACCAAGCTGGATCGTGATTCCTGTATTTGGGCATGTCGTTCGGACATCACCCGTTCACGATCCTCCAGATAGACCATTTTTTCAAAACTATTGTGATAATTGCTCCTGAATTCCAATTCGGAGCATTCAAAGAGTTGAAGAAGCTCCCCGCTGATCTGTTCGAATTGAAAATCTCCGCTCACATGGCAGGTGAACTCTCCTCCAGGAATGGTATCTGGTAGCTTAAGCAGAGGAGTATTGCGGGAATCGGCTACTATACGCCGGTTCCATCTCAACAGGGTCAGTATGGAGAGAACAGCCAACAGAAGCAGTAAGATCACTATAAGCAAGGCCTTGCGCAGGGTGACGATGGAGGCATAACGAGGCATCACCGAAGCGGGAACCGATTCCACAAGGAACCAGTTTGTCTTTGGAATTGGAAGAAAACTCATGAAGGTGTGTATTCCGTCGACAGAATAGTCAAAAAATCCAGTTTTGCCCGAAAGCAGGTCCTTTTCCACCATGGCCAGCTCCTCGCTAGACAGATAGGCGCTTAAATAGTCAGATAGGGTCTTGCTGCCTGTGGGGAAATCCTGGTTGGACAATAAGGTGCCATCTGCCTGGATCACATACCGGGTGGCTTTTGGTATCGCGGAATTCTCCATCAACAGTGTCTTAAACTTTTCGAGGGGAAACACACCGACAAGAAGGGAATCGACCACTACTTTGCGCTTCACCGGTATCATCAGGACCAGGTTTGGATTCATGCTCTCAGTGGTCATGGCAAGAACTTCGGATCCAAAACCAGGCAGTTCCGAGATTTCAAACGGAAGAGGGTCCCCACAGAGGAGTTCCCCTGTCAAGGAGACATAGGACAATGAGGAGAACGCGAATCGCTGGGCCTCCGTGGAAACCGAGATCTTATCCATCTCCAATCGAAGCCCTGTGGACAGAAGCGAGGCGATGGATTCCAGATGATAGAAGCTGGCTTGCATTTTTGTCTCAAGCACCCGCACGTCTTGGATTCCACCGGTGATCAGCATCCGCGAGATATCCTTCCGCTGTTCCGCCTCCATAAAAGCCAAAAACGCTCCGATAATCACCACTATGATACAGAGAGCCACTAAGGAGCCAAAGAGGCGCCATCGTCTCCGGGATGGAGAACGGGCCTGTGTAATAGGATGGTTTTCAGTGGTCAAAGAGACAGACCACACCAAGCTTTCACTGATCGGACTAGCTGCTTTGCAATCTGAGTGGCCTGCGCTTTATGCTCCTCAGTGGGGGCTCCGGCATATTCCACCACCCCCGCGCAATCCCACTTGAGGGTCTCGACAAAGGGTTCGAACTGCTTTTGTGCTCCCCCCGACCAGCCATAGGAACCAAAGCGCATGACTTTGCGGTTGTTCAGATGGCTGCGCTCTAGAATATCCAGAACGTGGTACATCGGCGGGAACATACGATACTCATAGGTGGGCATGCCGAGGATGAGTCCTGAAGAACGCCAAGCGGAGGCTAGAACGAAAGAGGCATGTTCCTTGGGTACCTCGTGCACATGAAGTGTGACACCCTCTTCTTCAACAGCTTTTCGAATGGTATCAACCAAGGCATACGTATTGCCATACATGCTGCTCCAGACCAATGTGATCTCTGCTTCAGCCGGACCGTTCATGTATTCTGCCAGTTTTCGATATAATTCAATTACTTTTTCCGGATGCTCCCGCCAGACGATTCCGTGGCTTGGCGCGACCATGCGGATAGTCAGCCCCGCAAGCTTCTGAATACCCTTGAGAACAAAGGGCGAGAAGGAAGAGACGATGTTCGCATAGTAGCGTTCAGTCTCGGGCAGCAGCATCGCCCATTCCTCTGGCGAAAGCTCGTCATCAAAACAATGTTCGTATTGACCGAAGGAACCAAAGCCATCGCAAGAAAAAAGAATTCCGCTTTCTGGCTCGTAAGTCATCATAGTCTCGGGCCAGTGGATATTCGGGGTCTCGAAGAACCGCAAGGTCTTATCCCCGAGGTCCAAGGTGTCGCCGGTGGCAACCGCTCGTACTCCTTGATCGATCCCATAGAAGGATTTTACCAACGGAACGGCCTTCTTTGTACACACTATCTCAAGTTTTGGATTTTTCTTGCGCAGTTCGGCCAGCGAGCCGGTATGGTCTGGCTCCATATGGTTGATGACCAGGTAGTCGATATCCTGGATCTCCAGACCGAGCTGATTGATTTGATCATTCACCATAGAAACCGCACCTTCCCAATCTTTTACCAGATCTATCAGTGCTGTTTTCTCGGAGCCTTTTATTATATAGGAATTCAAGAGCACGCCGTTGGGTAGGGGCCAGATACCTTCGAACAAGTCCCGGTTGCCAATCCTCGCATGCACTCGATAGATACCATCTGCTAATTTATCAGGTTGCATTCCATCCTCCTGCCTACCGTTTCCTTATATCACAAAACCAGTGGCTTTGGTAGGTTCCACTAGAGCCGTGAGGTCTGATTGCGTAAAACGGTCATGGCCTTCTGCCGTTCGCGCCAGTCGGGTAACCCTGTGGTCAGCAAGGCTTTGAACTCTTTTCCATGGTTGAAATGAACCATGTGGGCTACCTCATGGAGCGCGAGATACTCAATGAGATCCTTAGGGAGCATAAGCGATCGGGTGGCGAACCGCAGACGTCGGTCTTTCGTGCAGCAACCCATCCGGGTTGGATAGTTCACCATGGTTATCGAGTTGGGTTGGAATCGGGGAGCTAGCTGAAGAACCTCAAGCCATCGTCCGACAGCTTCCCTATAGAGGTTTTCACCGTATGTGGTATAGAATTCAGCGATGGCTCTCTGCACTGAGGTCTTTGTTGGATGATACGCTGCGACTATCAGTCGGGAGCCTTCCACGTGCGCCTGCGCACGACTGCGTATGGATTTTTCCTGGATTTCCAGTACCAGTTCCTCTCCAAGAAGGAGAAAACGATCGCCCGGCCCATAGGTGTGTGGCGGAAGAGGCGCGGGTAGATTCCGAACCCGCTGCAGGTTGTGCTCGATCCAGTCCTGATGCGCTTCAACAAAGGTATGAAGGTCTCCTAGAGGATATCTCAGAGGGGCGCACACCAGTACCCGAGCATCGTTCGTGATACGGATGGTCAACCGGCGCTTGCCTTTTTTCCGAATCACTTCGTACTGTACTTTCCTTTTTGATTCCATTAGACTGGCCCCTATGAATGAATCACGCACCATGATACTCCATTTATATCAGGACCTTCCATACCGTGAGGTACTGCCTGAAGGTCTATCTGTGACCAATTCTTCCTGTGCGGCCGCCTTTGATACAACCATGAAGCATCTGGATGGTTGTGGAACGGGCACGGACGCCTGCATCTGTTGCGAGGCCCTTATATCCGACGAACTCGTGTCACGACATTGCCGTACAATAGTCTTTAGCGAACCTTCCAGAACGGCCCTCGCCCCAGTGGACGTGATTCCTGCAGGAGATTACCGATTCCTTCAACTTCCCTATACTCCAAACAGGGGAGAAGAGCTGGAACCCCTGATTGCGAGCTTTTTGCTCGAGCTGCCGGGAGAAGTCAATTCCACCCAGTCGTTTTTCATCCGTCTTTTTAAGGAACGCCCCTTGGTTGTGGTGGTTCAGCTGTTCGCTCCTACACAAACCAAAAAGGAATAAGGAACGGGGCGAGCAAAGTGATTACCCCTCCGTGCACGATCGCAAGCGGCACCACCGAATCGGAGAAGCTTTTTTTCAACAAGGGAAGAGTGACGTCCATGCTCGTGGCACCTGCTATGGTGACACCAGCGATTGAAGGGAACGAGAACGAAGCTAGTAGAGGAATCAGGATGAAAGCAGCCGATTCTCTAAATAGATTGCTCAGGAAGGAGATCGCTCCCAATTCCGGAGAACCTAGATCGCTTAGAAGCACCCCTGACAAGGTGTACCAGCCGAAGCCCGAGACTACCGCCATGGAATCTCTTAATGAGAGTTCTGTGAACAAAGGAATCGCCAAAGCTCCCAGATAGGTGCCAAACACGGTGCATAGCGGTGTGAGGACCATAAGCGGCGATCTGAGCAACGGAACCAGATTGACTTCGTGCTGCACCATCTGCATGCCGACAAAAAACAGCAGCAAGTAGAGCAAAGGGGAGATGAACCCGCTGTTGAACCAAATGAAGAAATCGGTTCCCAAAGAAGCGATGACTCCCAGGGCCACTATGGAGATGAAAACCAGCGGCGTCTTTAACCGGCTCCAGGAAAAACCAACCTTCTCCCGAGTGAGGTTGCCTTGGGCCATCCGGAAATAGAAAGCCAAGGCAAGTGAGAGTACAATGCAACCGACAACAGCCAAACCAGCCGAGACCAAGGCAGTATATCCTATTTGAGCTATCTGCGTGGTGATATCAGGAATCTGCCCGGTATTCACCCCCATGAAGAAAAGCAGTCCATAGAGCACGCCATCTAGGATATAAGCAGTTGCCTTATGGAATCGATGTTTGCCAAGCATCTTGGCAGCGAGCACGCCAAGAGCAAGGCTGAAAAATAATTTTGAGAGATACCAAGCCATGTGCATGGCCTTACAGTATACAAAACAAATGGGAAACTCAAGCAACCACTCCAGCAACTTCTTGTACGTTTATCCGTTCATGGCTATATTGGAACAAGTGTGGAGGATTCAAGTTGATTATTGATCGGATAAGCGATACCAGGCAGAAGCTCACGTGTGCCAATGGAAAACAGATAACATTGATCGGTACGGCCCATGTTTCCCAAGGAAGCGTCGATGAGGTCATCCAGGCCATAGATGAAATGCAGCCTGATCGTGTGTGTGTGGAGCTCGATATCGGCAGGTTCCAAGCCAAGACAGAGAACAAGGGCTGGGAAAACCTTAACCTAAAGACCATCCTCAAGGAAAACAAAGGCTTCCTCCTGCTTGCCAACATGGCCTTGTCCTCCTATCAGAAACGGTTGGGCCAGCAAACCGGGGTCGCCCCTGGCGATGAGATCATGATGGCCGCAAGCATTGCGAAAGAAAAAGACATCCCTGTCTCCTTCTGCGATCGGGAAATCCAGACGACCTTCAAGCGTGCCTGGCGATTGTCGAATTTTTGGAATAAGATGAAATTGATCTCCGCCCTTATAAGCGCGATCTTTTCTGATGAGAAAATAAGCAATGAGGATATTGAGAAACTGAAAGAGACCAATGTCCTTCAATCCATGCTGGATGAAATGGCTCAAGAGCTTCCGACTATCAAAAAAGTACTGATCGATGAGCGGGACCAGTTTCTTGCGACTAGCATCTATCTGGCACCAGGGTCAAATCTGGTCGCAGTGGTGGGTGCAGGTCATGCGCCAGGGCTTATCGCCAATATCCAACGCTTGGAGGAAGAGACTCTTTCAGAAGATCTCACCGCGATCTCCGCAGTCCCGGCAGCTTCCAAGGCTGGAAAATTTTTCTCCTGGTTCATCGTCATCGCCCTCTTGGGTATCATTGGGATCGGCTTCTTCCGGTCTGGATGGGACCAAGGCCTTTCGATGTTCCTCTATTGGTTTGGGCTGAATGCCTCGCTCACCGGAATCGCAGCCCTGCTATCCCTCGCGCACCCGGTCACCATCATCGTATCCATGCTTGCCGCTCCTATCACAGCGCTCAATCCAACAATTGGCGTTGGTATGGTCGCGGGGATATTGGAAGCCACCATGCGCAAACCGCGGGTGAAGGATTTTGAAAATGTAACCGAGGATATTTTAAAATTCAAAGGCTGGTTCTCCAATCGGATCATCCATACCCTTCTTATCTTCATGACCACCAGTATCTTCGCCTCAATCGGCACTTTCGTTGCTTTTCCACTGCTTATCAATTCGTTAAGGTGACTTACTAATGAGGACACATTAGTAAGCAAAACTAACTAATGTGTTCATTTGTTTATATTCAAAAGTTTTATAGCATCAGCAATTCTGTCACAGCGCCAATTGTTCAAAGCCTCGCCCAACACCATCGCCCGTGGTGCCAAAATGGTCTTAAAGCCCATTTCCATAGCTCCCTTCACCCGTTTCTCCCCATATCCGACAGGACGGACTTCCCCAGCGAGACTGAGTTCACCAATCGAGACCAGTTTGTCAGGCAATGCTTTACCTGTTGCTGCTGAATAGAGTGCCAAGGCCAACGGAAGATCGATTGAGACCTCATTCAGTCGGATTCCACCCGCTACATTCACATATATGTCTTGTTCGGAAAGTTGGACATGAGCATGCTTTTCCAATACCGCGGCTATCCTAGTTACCCGAGCGCTATCGATCCGTTCAGAATACACCCGGCTATATCCCCCCTTGGACGGTACGGTAAGAGCTTGGATTTCTACAAGAAAAGTCCGGCTTCCTTCCACCACCGCGGTGAAAGCGATTCCTGGGGGTAATTCGCTGCTGGAGCGTTCACTTATGAAAAATCCCGCGGGATCCTTCACTGGAACAAGCCCTTTTTCAGACATGAGGAAAATACCAATCTCATCAACCGATCCAAAACGGTTTTTCGAAGCACGGATAATGCGCACATCGGCCCCTGATTGATCGAAATACAACACAATATCAACGATATGCTCAATGACTTTTGGTCCTGCCAACTGACCGTCTTTCGTCACATGGCCAACCAGAAAGAGTGCTGTACCAAGCTGTTTGGCAGCATCCACCAACTCCATGCTGCAGACCCTCATCTGATTCACAGAACCCGCAACCGAAGCGATCTCCGAACTCGATAGAGTTTGAAGCGAATCAACCACCATAACTGTGGGTTTCAGCTTTTGCATGACCAGCAGAAGCTCTTCCAAGGTGGTGTCGCAGTAGAGTGTTATTGAATCCAGATTCAATTGCAATCGCTCTGCGCGCATCCTAATCTGCCCCGAGGATTCCTCTCCGGATACATACAGGACATTTTTTGATTTTATCCCAGCCAGCATCTGCAGCATGAGGGTAGACTTACCAATCCCTGGTTCGCCACCAAGTAAAATCGAGCCACCTTGCATTGTACCACCGCCCAGAATGCGATCGAGTTCTGATATTCCTGTGGTTTGACGAAAATCGGGACTATTTATAACTTTTGATAATGCAATGGGTTGTATTTTGTTAGGAGTACTAACTAATTTAGATTTATCTGTTTTTGTAGTTTTTTGAACCACTTCTTCCTGGAAGGAGTTCCACGCGCCGCAGTCGGGGCAGCGGCCGAGCCATTTATTCTCAACCCGACCGCATTGCGCACAATTGAAACGCGTGGTTAGTTCTTTCACAGACACCTCAATTTAGAAATCAAGAAGCTCCACATCGAAAATCAGGTAGGAGTTCGGCGGGATCACTCCTGGATAGCCTTGCGCCCCATACCCTAATTCAGGAGGAATTACTAAAGTCCGCTTCTCTCCTTTGCGCATTGTCACCAAGGCTTCATTCCAACCTTCAATAACTTGGCCAACGGCGAACTTGGCTGGTTCTCCCCTATGTACAGAGCTGTCGAACATTTTTCCGTTTAAAAGCGTTCCTGTATAATGGACCGTCACTTCAGCGCCAAGAGCTGGTTTTTTCTCACCAACACCGTCCTTCAATACTACATAACGTAAACCTGAAGGTGTTTTTTTTGCATTCGGCCATCGGTTTGCAATCTCTTTTTCCACTGCGGCCAAGGCTGCTTTCTGCTTTGCAGCGACAGAATCGGTCACCATGGCCACCGCTGTGGCGAAACTTTCTTTAGTCACTACGAATTTACTGGAGCTTTCACCAACTCTCAAGATCTCGACTGCCTTCAATTGATCGTTCTGCTGAATGCTGTCAACTACGGATTGACCATCAACAACGCTTCCAAACACTGTGTGCTTGCCATCCAACCAAGGAGTAGCTACATGTGTAATGAAAAACTGACTGCCATTTGTGCCAGGTCCTGCGTTCGCCATTGAAAGAAACCCTGGACCAGAATGTTTTAAAGAAGGGTCGAATTCATCCGGAAAAGTATATCCCGGACCACCAGTACCATCGCCCTTTGGACATCCACCTTGAATCATGAAGTTTGGAATCACTCGATGAAATTTCATCCCATCATAATAGGGTGTTCCTGGGTTTTTCAAATTCAAAGCCCCTTCGGCAAGCCCCACGAAATTGGACACAGTCATGGGAACTTTTTCATAAGCAAGTGAGATGAGGATATCTCCTCGATTTGTGTGTAATTTTGCGTAAAGACCATCGTTAAGTTCTTTTATCATATACCTTTCCTATTATAATTCAAATAACTCATCATCGGGGGAGAGCAATTTGTAAATTCTTTCCAGATCATCCATTGAATGATAGGAGATTTCTATCTTTCCATGCTTAAGCGAGCCCTTTAATTCAACTCTTGTTCCGCACACTTCCAAAAACTTCTCCTCTAGAGCAAGGATATCGGCGGACTTTGGAGTCAACACTGCCTTTTTCTTGCTGCCTAGCGCAGCCCGTTTCCCAAGATTCAATTCAGAAGCTAACTTTTCCGCATTGCGGACTGATAGCCCATCTTGAAGAATCTTTTGATAAAGATACGCTTGATCGGAAGGATTGACAACTGAAAGTAATGATCTTGCATGCCCTGCAGTATATTCTCCTTTCAATAGAGACTCCTGCATAGGTTTTGGCAGTTGCAACAAACGGATAGTGTTGGATATAGTTGAACGCTTCTTACCCACTCTCTCCGCTAGTTCTTCTTGCTTAATTTCCGCCTGCTCAAGTAAATATACATATGCGTGAGCTTCCTCAATCGGATTGAGGTTTTCTCTTTGGATATTTTCAATCAAAGAGACCTCAAGCCGTTGCACATCTGTAAAGGTTTTTATAATCACAGGTAATTTTTCCAATCCTACCGCCAGTGCAGCACGATACCGTCTTTCTCCTGCGATAATGCTATAGTCATCATCACTGATCTTTTCTACAAGCAACGGCTGGAGGATTCCTTGGCTTCTGATTGATTCAGCGAGTTCCTCCAGTGTTTCAGGATCAAACTGCTTTCGGGGTTGATTTGGATTTGGATGCACCCGATTGATCTCGATCATCTGAAGCAATTGCGGCTGAGCTCCATCCGAAATACTCGTGTTGACTGAGCCTGAGAATACCGCGTCAAAGGAGTAATCATCCATTAACGAGCTGATCCCTTTCCCCAAACCATGTTTTTTTCCAATTGAACTAGACACGGGACAGTACCTCCTCAGCTAGACTTTCGTAACTTTTGGCTCCGGCGCTGCTGCCATCATATACATTTATAGGAAGCCCATGTGAGGGAGCTTCCGATAGCCGAACATTTCGTGGAATTCTGGTTTGGAATACCTGATCAGCAAAGTAGGACGAAATATCATCAACCACATCATTCGCCAAACGAGTTCTAGCGGTGTACATTGTAAAAACAATACCTAAAATATTGAGATGTGGATTAAGCTGTTTCTTTACGTTTCCAATGGTTCTCATAAGTAGGTTCAATCCTTCCATAGCAAAATACTCACATTGCATTGGAATAATCACATGGTCCGCCCAACACATCGCATTTATGGTGACCAAACCCAAAGAGGGGGGACAGTCTATGAGAATGAAATCCCATTCTTTCTCAATATCTGACAAAGAATTCTTTAAAAAAAACTCACGAGCCAGCTCATTCACCAGCTCAACATTCAATCCAGCTAAATTTATATTTCCGCTAATGGCGAAAAGGTTTTTAACTGGAGTTGTCTGATATGCTTGCGAAGCCGGGCATTTTCCAATAATCACCTCATAAATACCAGGCAATTTTGGATCCCCTGATACCGCACTGGTTAGATTTCCCTGCGAATCAAGGTCTATAAGCAATACTTTATGCCCCATTTGAGCGAGATATGCCCCTAAATTCACCGTAGTTGTGGTTTTGCCAACACCACCTTTCTGATTTGAGAAAATAATCTTTTTCACACTCATATATGTACTATACTTAATAGTTATTAAATTGTCACTCTAATACTTAGCACTTGACCATCAATTCCCTTAGATGTATCTTTTCGGCATCATCAGCAGGAGGAACATTTCATGGAAGACAAAGTTAAGGCTGCAATAGAAAATATCAGACCAGACCTTCAGAACGACGGTGGAGATATCGAATTTGTCAGCATGGTAGGAAACGAAGTTACTGTACGTTTAGTAGGTGCATGCGCAGGATGCCCGATGTCACAGATGACCCTAAAGAATGGGGTTGAACGATACATTCGCAGTGTGGTTGATAAAAACATCACTATCACTTCAGTAAACTGAGTTTTGGTTTCACGTGAAACATAATTGATCTTTTATAATGTAGACTTTTCTGTTTCACGTTTTTTTTAAAATGAAAAATATCATACTAACCCAGGGCAGGCCCTGGTAATCGGAGGCTTTGCCTCCTATGCAGGTTCAAGGTGTGCGGTATTTCACCTTGCCTTCCAAGCACTCTCCCTTGGGAATGGAACCATCAATAAATTCTTTTTTATCTTGATTTGTTGATGAATCAACTCAGTTCAACTAGTCAATCTTTTAATAAAAATTTAACAGATAACTATGTTAGAATTTTTTGAATTGTTTCACGTGAAACAATTCGACCTCCCTTTTACAGGAGGTCGATGATGATAGCTTCAATCATTAAGAATTCTATTCTTCAACGTCGTAGCCAACCTCTTCGATATCAATCCCAACTTCTGATTCTTCAATTTCATCGTTAGCCTCAGGGGCCGTTTCGCTGACAGCTTTTTCAGCCTCCGTTTTAGCGACTGCAACGATGATATCATCCTTTTTCAGTTTTGTGATGCACACACCTGAAGCATAGGGTTTTTGAATGGAAATTTTTTCAACTGGTATCCTAATCGATTGCCCCTGGGTAGTAATGCACACCAAATCATCAGAATCATCAACCGAAAGCGCACCAACGATATAGCCAGTCTTATCCCTGAAGGTATAAATCTTCTGCCCCATGGTTCCACGACTATGAGTTCTGAAGTCATCATAATGGATTTGCTTGCCCTGTCCATTTTCAGTAATCATAAGAATGCGTTTATCACTATCGACTTTCAACAATCCAACCACTTGATCATCATCGATCAGATTGATTCCCCTTACACCACGAGAAGATCTTCCCATAGCGCGCACATCGCTGCCAGCGAACCGTAAACCTTTGCCTTTACGAGTGATAATCATACAGTCATCACCCTCAGTAACCAACTCGCAGTTCATCAACACATCCCCTTCATCAAGGATGATTGCAGTTATACCACGGGTTTTCGCATTTTTAAAAAGTGGTAAATTGACTTTTTTAGCGACACCATCTCTAGTAACCATAAGAAGATATAGATATTCTTCAAAATCTTGGAAATTAATGATGGATGTAATTTCCTCATGCTCAGCTAGTGGAAGTATTGATTTAATACTACTGCCTTTTGATGTCTTTGAGCCAATTGGAAGCTCATGGACTTTCGTCCAATACGCCTTGCCAGCATTCGTCACAAACATCACAAATTCATGAGTGGAAGCAACAAACAGATGCTCGACAAAATCCTCATCACGCAAAGAGACACCCCGCACCCCTTTGCCACCACGGCCTTGACTTCGATATTCATCAGAAGGAACCCGTTTTACAAAACCTTTGTTCGATATCACAACGACAACGTTCTCTTCTTTGATGAAATCCTCGATATTCATCTCACCGAGCTCTTCTTTGAAGATCTCTGTTTTTCGTTTATCACCGAATTTTGTGGATATTTCCTGGACCTCTGTTTTGACAACACGGAGAACCATTACTCTATCAGCCAATAATTCTTTATAATATTTAATTTTATCAGTCAAATCAGCCAATTCTTCCAAAATCTTGTCGGTCTCAAGATGGGATAATCGACCAAGTTTCATATCGATTATTGCCTGAGCTTGGAGTTCCGAAAGATTGAAATGCACCATGAGTTCAGCACAGGCGACCGTATTGTCCGCAGCTTCCTTAATGACCTTGATCACGGCATCGATGTTCTCAAGTCCAATTTTCAGACCAAGGAGTATATGGGCCCGTTCCTCCGCCTTTCTTAATTCATAACGCGTTCTACGAAGAACAACTTGCTCGCGATGGTTCACAAAGTGGCGGATCATATCCTTCAGGCAGAGCAACTGCGGTCGCCCGTTAACCAGCGCAAGACTGTTTACATTGAAATTTGATTGCAGAGGCGTGTGAAGGAATAATTGGTTGACCACAACTTTGGGCACGGCGCCCTTTTTAAGATCGCAGACAAGGCGGATACCATCACGGTCAGACTCATCCCGCACCTCGGAGATTCCAAGAATAACGGTTTTTTTCAATTCAGCTATTCTTTTCACCAATTCAGCTTTATTCACCTGATAAGGGAGCTCCGAGAAGATGATCTGATCCCTTCCGTTTTCAACTTCCTCGATTTCGTAGCGGCCACGGACGACAATCTTACCTTTTCCAGTTGAAAAAGCATTGAGAATGCCAGATCTTCCACAAATGATTCCAGCAGTGGGGAAATCGGGGCCCTTCATGTATTCCATTAATCCTGCTAAATCAATATCAGGATTGTCAATATACGCAGAAATCGCACCGCAGATCTCGGTAAGATTATGCGGGGCCATATTGGTTGCCATACCCACAGCGATTCCGCTGCTGCCATTCGCCAGAAGAAAGGGGAAGGAGGCAGGTAGAACAAGTGGTTCCTGCATGGAATCGTCATAGTTTGGCCCAAAATCAACGGTTTCCTTTTGGATATCGTTGAGCATCTCCTCGCCAATGCGACTCATCTTAGCTTCTGTATATCGCATCGCAGCAGGAGGATCTCCATCTATCGATCCAAAGTTTCCTTGTGGCTTGACAACCGGATAACGCAAGGAGAAGTCCTGGGCGAGCCTGACAAGGGCCTCGTAGACCGAGGCATCCCCATGTGGATGGAATTTTCCCAGCACATCACCAACTATTCTGGCTGATTTCTTAAATGGAGTATTGTACTTCAACCCCATTTCAAACATATCGAAAAGAATCCGGCGATGAACCGGCTTCAATCCATCCCGCACATCGGGTAGAGCCCGGCTCACAATCACCGACATGGCATAATTCAGGTAAGAGGTCTTCATCTCCTCCTGAATATCCGTTTTTATTATTCTACTTACAATTTCTTCCATGAAAATATACCTTTAAATATCTAAATATCCAGATTTGAGACGTAGACCGCATTCTGCTCGATGAAATTTTTCCGTGGTTCGACATCTTCGCCCATCAACATTGTGAAGACCCTGTCGGCTTCCACCGCGTCCTCCAACCGTATCTGAGTAAGGCTTCTCGTGTCAGGATTCATCGTGGTCTCCCACAATTGGTCAGGATTCATCTCTCCAAGACCTTTGTAGCGCTGGATGGGAATCTTGCTTTCATCACCACCCCTAAGATTCTCATCGAGGATCTTCTTACGGGCGCTCTCGTCGTAAGCATAATAGAACTTCTTTCCGATAGTGATCTTATACAATGGAGGCATTGCGAAATACACATAGCCTTTCTCGATAAGCTGGCGCATATACCTGAAAAAGAAAGTGAGCAAAAGGGTTCTGATATGCGAGCCGTCAACATCGGCATCCGCCATGATGATGACTTTGTGATACCGTACTTTCTCAGCATCGAAATGCGCGCCAAGACCTGCTCCCAAGGAGGCTATCACCGGCTGCAGCTTATCGTTGGTGAGAACCTTGTCCTCACGGGCCTTCTCCACATTCAACATCTTTCCCCAAAGAGGAAGGATTGCTTGGGACTGTCGGTCACGGCCCTGCTTGGCGCTACCACCTGCCGAGTCGCCCTCGACAATGAAGATCTCACACTTCGCAGGATCCTTCTCAGCGCAGTCCGCAAGCTTGCCAGGCAGACTCGAACCCTCGCTGCTCTTGCGGATCCGCATACGGGCATCTCGGGCGGCATAGCGGGCTTTCGCTGCCAAAATGGCCTTATCCAGAATGGCTTCGATCACCGCGGGATTTCCATCGAAATAATCGTTGAATCGTTCGTAGACCAAGGAACTGACAATTCCCTGTACCCGAGGATTCCCCAACTTCATCTTTGTCTGACCTTCAAACTGCGGATCAGGAATCTTCACGGAAATAACCACAGCAAGGCCTTCCTTGAGGTCATCTCCGGTAAGAGGATCTTCAAATTTCTTGCTCTGTTTGGATTTTTTCAGCTGTTCATTCATCACCCTGGTGAGACCGCTTCTAAAACCAGCCAGATGGGTTCCACCTTCCCGAGTGTTGATGTTGTTGACAAACGTGAAGAGGGTCTCATCGTAGCGGTCATTGTACTGCAGAGCGATTTCAACTTTGACATCGTCTTTTTGAGAATCAAAATAAATAGGTTCCGGATGTACTGTCTTCTTCGAAGTATTCAGATGGGTGATGAACGATCGGATTCCACCTTCAAAATGAAATTCCTGGAATCTTGGCTCTGCACCACGCTCGTCGCAAATGGAGATGACAATTCCCTTGTTTAGGAAGGCAAGCTCCCTAAATCGCTCGGCGAGAACGCCGTAGCTATAGTCATCGGTTTCCAAAATGGACATGTCCACGCGGAAACGAACGGTGGTTCCGGTCTCTTCCGAAGCACCGATGACCTCCACTGGTTTTTCCGGAACGCCGCGTCTGTACTTCTGATAGAATACCGAAGGGTCACGCCGCACCGTGACCTCCAACCAGTCGGACAGAGCGTTGACGACGGAAACGCCAACACCATGCAACCCACCTGACACCTTGTAGCTGTCATTATCAAACTTACCACCCGCATGCAGTTGTGTAAGCACGACTTCAAGCGTGCTTACTTTCTCACCAGGGTGCATCTCGGTTGGGATACCACGGCCATTGTCCTCTACACGGACGATGTTGTCTTTTTCAATCGTGACCCTGATGGTATCGCAAAATCCCGCCATCGCTTCATCGATACTGTTGTCGACAACCTCATACACCAAGTGGTGCAAGCCCTCGATCCCTGTGGAGCCGATATACATTCCCGGCCGCTTTCGGACCGCCTCCAAACCCTTTAAAACTTGAATATTGTTCGCAGTATACGCTCGCGCGCCAGCCCTGCCCGCTGCGGAGTCGTGATGCACCGCAGTACTTGTCGGCACACCTTCGAAAACACCGTCAACCATACCTATATGTCCTTATATAATAATAAAATGAATTTTCAATCTATGGTATCACTTTTTAGTATGAATGTAAACCCCTGAGACCTAAATTTATCATATTTTAAATTTTTTCATTATATAATTTTACATAGATATTTCTCTGGATTTCAAGCTTGGTTCGGTTATGGCTTGCCAATACTCAGCCACTGATATAAGATACAAGCCATGCCACAAGAAAAATGGAACTATCGCCTATTCTGGAACGAGGTGGTCGCACGGATGCAAACCACCCTCTCCGAACAAGAATGCATTACCTGGTTGAACCGGATCTCCTACGAACGATCCGAGGAACATACGTTGGTTCTTGCAGTTCCATCTTTGTTCATCCGGGATTATATCACAGCCCAATACAAGCAATCCATCCAGACGCTTGTAAACGAGCTCACTGGAGAGAACATTGTCATCGAAGTGGTGGTTCGTAAATCTAGCGAGAAAGAACAGCTGGATCAGATGGAGTCAGCCACCAAGTATGACGAGAAGAATCCTCCTGGGATAAAAAAGCAACCAGCGAAGGCTCAAGCCATGCCGGCTCCTCAGAAGAAGCCCAGGGACCCCAACATCAATCCCAATTATCAGTTCGACTCTTTCGTTGTTGGAGACAACAGCGCCTTCGCCTATAGCGTTTCCATGGCCATCGCCAAAAACCCCGGGGTAAGCTACAATCCCTGCCTTATCTATGGCGGAGTTGGTTTGGGAAAGACACATCTCATCCAATCCATCGGAAACCACATACACGAGAATACCCCAGAATTGCAAGTCATCTATGTAACAGCAGAAATGTTCACAAATGAGTTTGTGCAAGCTATTGGAGAAAAGAAGACTCCGCAATTCCGCAACAAGTACCGCAAGGCCGATGTGCTGCTGATCGACGATATCCATTTCCTTCAGAACAAAGCCTCCACACAGGAAGAGCTGTTCCATGTCTTCAACAATCTGTTCGAAGCGAACAAACAGCTGGTGTTCACCTGTGATAGACCAATAAACGAGCTTCAGGATATCACTGACCGTTTGAAGAATCGCTTTACCAGAGGCATAAATGTTGACTTGCAGCCACCTAACTTTGAGACCAGGCTTGCCATACTGCATAAGAAATGCAAGGAGAAGAACTGCCACATGGCGGAAGAGGTGCTTGAGCATATTGGAAAGAGCATAAACACCAATGTTCGGGATTTGGAAGCCTCCCTAACTAAATTGATCGCCTACAGCAATCTTCTCAATAAAGAGATCTCGCTTGAGATTGCCAGGGACCAGTTGAGAAGCACCTATTCAATGTCAAAAGACCAGTCGATGTCCATTGACAGCATCATCCGGGTGGTCGCTGAGTATTTCAACATCTCGCCATACGATATCAAAGGGAAGAAACGTACTAAGTCAGTAGTCCTTCCTAGACAGATCGCGATGTATATCGCCCGCACCATCACGGATTTCTCCACTACCGAGATTGGATATGAATTTGGTGGGAGGGACCATACTACAGTGATGCATTCCGTGCAGCGCGTAGAGGGGATGATACAGAGCGATATAGTGGTGAACAATTCAATTCAGAATCTTGTCAGGCAGGTACAGACCTATAAAAGGGACAAATAAAGCTGGGGAAAGCCTACTGACAACCGGTGCATAACCTTGGATTTTTTCGGGAGCTTGTGGACAATTGTGGATAACTGCCAATCGAGTACACCGTTTCTGCACAATTTTTGGATTTTTATAGAAAGTGTAAGTAAAGATTTATTTACGTTTTCCACAGTATACATGATACTATTACTACGACTACTATGTATATTAGAGCAATAGGAGAAGCCAGATGAAGTTCGCCTGCCAGAAAAACATATTACTGAAAGAGATCATGCTAGCCCTTGATTTCACTTCCCAAAAAAACACGCTGTCGATCGTTTCCAACGTTCTTCTGGAGACTTCAAGCAACAAACTCATTATCAAAGCGACTGATCAGAAAATCGGATTCATGACCGAGCTTGATGTCGAGACAATCGAACCAGGAACAACCACTGTGTTCTGTGAGAAATTCTTAGGAATTCTTCGCACATTGCCTGATGAAAACACCATTTTTGAAGAAATCGGAGATAAGTTTTTCATCTACCCTGATAAAAAATCAATAAACTTTGAATTAAGAACCATTCCCTCAGATAAATATCCTAAGCTTGAGGAAGCTCCGAAGGAGTCTTTCTTCTCAATCGCACAGCAGGATATTTTCGACATGATAGACCAGACGATTTTTGCAATCAGCGATGATGAGACCAGATATTTCATGAATGGTGTTTTTCTTGAGCACAGTCCCCAAGGGCTTACCATGGTTGCTACTGACGGAAGGCGCCTTTCGCTTATCAACCGTCAGCTCGAAGAAAGCATCAGTGCGTTTGAACCGGTCATCATTCCAGCGAAATTCCTCTCCCTTTTGAAAAAAGCAGGGAGCGGAGAAGGCACCATTTTTCTCGCGATCACCGACTCAATCATATTCGCTCGCTTAAATCACCAACTGATGTATTCAAATCTTATCAAAGGTCAATTTCCTAATTACCGACGGGTCATTCCCGCTAATCAAACTAATATTTGCAAAGTGTCTATAACCGAGATGAACGAAGCTCTGAAAAGAGTTTCCTTACTCGTGGAGAATAAAGCCAAGCGGATCTATCTGGATATTGAAGCGGGTGGTGTCACCATTAGTTCTGAGGAAAGTGATTTCGGCCAGGCGAAGGAAATCATTCCTTGCGACTACCTAGGCGACAGTTGCCGTCTGGCGATGAACTACTCGTATCTGTCAAGCCCACTTAGAGTGATGGACGGTGAATTTTTCCTCATCTGTTTTACCGAATCCAATCGGGCGGTCACGGTGAAGCCAGATCCGGAAAAAGACTATTTTCATATCATCATGCCCATGCAAGTAGATTGATGAGATTCCGGTCGCTCGGCTTTAGACATTTTAGGAACTTAACCGACTCCTTGGTTCCGGTTGACGCCTCAAAGGTAATCCTCGTCGGTGAGAACGGGCAGGGTAAGACGAATTTCCTAGAGGCCCTCTATGTCCTTTGCTATGGTTCCTCCTTCAAGGCGCTCAACACCAGGGAGCTGATCACCCATGGCGAGAAGGAATTCACGCTTTCCGCGGTTGTCGAGAACGACGATGGCTTCCAGCAGCAGATTTCCTTCCAATTCAGCGAGGGACGGCGGGAAATCCTCATTGATGGCCGCGAGGTGAAGGATCGCAAGGAACTCATCTACAATATCCCGTGCATCGTGTTTTCACACGATGACATCGAGTTCATCAGAGGCACACCTGAAAATCGCCGTCGGTTTTTCGACCAGACGATGTCGCTTTACAATCCGGTTTTCTTTGATGACCTTCGGCGCTATCGCGCGGTTCTCCGGCAACGCAACGCGGCGATAAAAAGCAATCTCACCTCACTCATTCCCCTCTATGATTTCCAATTGGCTCAAAGCGGCCTCGAGATACAGAGGGAACGCATCAAAGCCGTGCATGAATTCAACGGAATCTTTCCCAAATTGTTTAAGAAGGTGTCGCAATCGGAAATCGACATCCATATCGTCTACCGGCCGTCTTGGGGAGAATGCGCTACTGTCGGAGATATCGAGCGTAAGCTTCAGAAGGCACTTGAGAGAGATTTCAGGCTTCAGACCACTGCAAGCGGTATCCATCGTGACCAATTCATCGTCATGCAGGGATCCGAGGTTTTCTCAGCTTGTGGCTCCACAGGCCAGCTGCGGCTTGCCTCGCTGATTTTCCGCATAGCGCAGGTGTGGTCGTACCGGCAGAAGACCCAGAAGGATCCTATCCTCCTTATGGACGATGTCCTGCTTGAGTTGGATGTCACCAAGCGCGGATTGTTTCTAAATGAGCTTGGGGGCTACAGCCAGGCTTTCTTCACCTTCCTTCCCGATGAACAGTACTTCACTAGTTTGTCAGATAAGGATACACTTACCTACAGTGTCGAGAAGGGAGGATTCACTGCCTTATGAGGGATGAAGGAACGGAAAAAATCCTAGAGAAGCTGTTGGCCAGGCTCCACTGCGATGAATCCAATCCCTATGCCGCTCTTCATCGCCAGTGGATGGATATAGTTGGCGTGGATCTTATAGCGCACGTGAAGCTAGCCGATGTGAAAGGGCATGCCTTGGTTGTGGAAGTAGATCATCCAGCTTGGTCGAATCTGGTGTTGATGCGTAAAAAACAGATTATTGGACGGGTTCGCAGCGCCTTTCCTGCTTTAGATATAAAACTGCTGCAGCTACGTGTTTCCGGTTGATACTTGACATGATGTTCATCAGACCTATATACTGCCCAACTCGGGGACTGTGCCCGCAAAAATGAAAAAAATCCGCGTAATGCGATATTTATTGGAGATTTCCTCATGAAAAGAACGTACCAACCAAGCAAGACGAAGAGAAATAGAAAATTCGGGTTCCGCGCCCGCATGGCGACAAAGGGAGGACGGCTTGTCCTTGCCAGACGAAGAGCTAAGGGTCGGAAGAAACTCTCGGTTTGTGATGAGAAGAAGCCTTACTAAACTTGAAATTGTCAAGACGAAGTCAGAGATTGACCGGATTTTCAAATACGGTAGAAGATATTCTTCCCAAGGTGTGCGTTTGATTGTCGCCCGCAATGAGAAGGAAGTCGACAGGGTTGTTGTCATCCCTGTGCGTCATTATGGAAATTCCGTGCAAAGAAACCGTATTCGGCGGCAGGTTAAAGAAATCTGGCGGTTGGAGAAAGAGCGGTTCCTCCCTGGCTTCGATTTTGCATTCGTGGTGTATCCAGGGAAGGCTCTAGGACATGACCAACATAAACAACAGTTGACAGAATTGTTTACACAAGCAGGGGTTTACTTGCCTGCGTAGTCACATATCCATATCCTTTCCTGCGCAATACCTCTTCATCCTAGACCAATACCAGGAGTGGATATGGATAAAAATACAATTATTGCGATTATTCTTTCAGTTATAGTGATTTCTGTCGGACTCACCATACAATCGACCTTTTTCGCACCTTCTCCAGTCGAAGCCTCCAACACCCCTACATCCACAGCCGCCGCTCCGATTCTCCAATCATCCAATGGTTCTGAATCAGTTGCCGCACCCGACCTCTTGAAGGCCTCGGCGTCACAAGCATGGGATACTTCGCTTCCAGGTTCGCTCGTGCAAGTGGGAGCGACTCCTTCCACCAGCCGCTTTACCTTTGAGACCGAAGTATTTATCGTCGAGTTCGATCCGGTTGGCGCAAGTGTCAGCAGCCTCCGCCTGAAGAAACACCTTGACAATGGCAATCCCGTCGAGATGCTGTTCAACGATGGCGAGGAGACTCCCGCCTTTCTTCTTTATCCTGGTGATTCCACCAGCAACCCAATCGAAGCGGTTTTCTCGTATCGGATAAGCGGAAACAAAGTTATTTTCCAACAGACCTTCGCAATAATCGGCGCAGATGGGAAACCTTCAGCGGAAACCTTCACTTTGCAGAAGACCTACAATTTCGGCGCCAAGGAATATCTGTTCGAGATTGCGGTTGAGTTGAAAAACTCCCAGAACAAAGCGGTTCCCTTGAATTTCAACGGTTTTGCCTACACCATCGCTTTCGAGCCTCAGCTCGGACCTGATTTCGACAAGACTCCCGATGGCAACTATACCTATCGGCGTTTCTATCTCGAGCAGAATGGCAAAAAAACCCTTGTGAAGCTGAAAAATGGTTTGTACCAGGCTTCAGACTATTTCACTTGGGCTGCTATTGTTGGAAAATACTTCTCTGTGATTGCGATTCCCGATGCAAACCGCTATTCCTTGACTTTCACAGAAGGAAAATCCGAGCAGATCCTGCTTGAATCAAGAATGTATCTTTCCAGGCCAACCATCAAAGCCTCCTCGAATGTCGATGTGTTCCGCTTTTATGTCGGACCCCAGCTGAAAGACCAGATGGCGATTTATAATGAAGCTGACCAGAATAGTTTTGGTCTCTCTGAATTGCACCTCGAGAAAGCCTTGGACAGCAGCTCATGGCTGGGGTGGCTGGAAAACATTCTCAAGTGGCTTCTACAGTTCTTCTACAATCTAGTGCCCAACTATGGTATCGCCATCATCCTGCTGACTATCCTCATCAAAGCCGTATTGCAGCCGTTCAGCAAGAAGAGCATGGAATCCACCTCCAAGATGCAAGCCCTTGGCCCCCAGATGGAAGAATTGAAGGCTAAATACAAGGACAACCCCACCAAGCTGAACCAGGAGATGGGAGAACTTTACAAGAAGGAAAAGATCAATCCTCTCGGCGGATGTCTGCCCATGTTGTTCCAATTCCCAATCTTCATCGCCTTGTACGGTTTGCTCAATAAGCATTTCGAGCTCCGTGGCGCGATGTTCATTCCAGGCTGGATAGAGGATCTCTCCTTGCCTGAGTCAATCATCAATTTCTCTCCAGTGGCGCTTCCGCTGCTTGGCAGCGATATCAGGTTGTTGCCGATCCTCTACGGAGCATCGATGATCTTGTCTTTCAGAATCAGTCAAGCAGGCACCCAGCAAAGCGGTATGAGCGGAAAGTTCATGATGTACGGTATGCCGATCATGTTCTTCTTCATGTTGTACAATGCTCCCTCTGGATTGCTGCTCTACTGGATGATCATGAACTTCATTTCCATTGGCCAGCAGGTATTTGTGAATAAGAGGAGAAAGCGGAAATTGGTGGAGGCGACTTTCAATCAGCCCAAGCCTCAGAACAAGAAGAAATAATCTTTCTCCAGGAGCATATATGACACGAGAATTCGAAGGTAAAACGGAGCAGGAGGCCATCGCCCTTGCGGTGGCTGAGCTCCAATTGGAACGAGATGATTTTGATGTGGAGATAATCGATTCAGGAAAAAAAGGTCTTTTTAAAAAAGGACCTGTGAGAATCAGAATCCATCTATCGGAAGATGAACAGTTTGAAGAGCTTGAAACATCCTATTCCAAGGAGTCCTATCCAAAAGCGGCTCATGAGAACAGGCAGCCTGATGATGATTTTGAACGCGATGTGGTTGGATTTGTAGCGACTTTGCTGGAAAAAATGGGTTATCCCTCCCAGGTAAGTATCAAATTCCGAAAGGAAGGAAAGCTTGGTTTGGACATCGAATCCACACATTCCTCAATCATCATCGGCCGCAAGGGGAAGAACCTAGACGCCATTCAATTGATTGTCAATGTTTTCGCAGGCCAACTTGACGCGGATACAAAGATCATCATCGATAGTGAGAACTACCGCATCCGGCACGAAGAGCAACTGGTGCGATTGGCTTATAAGACCGCAGAGCAAGTCAAACGCAATGGAAAATCCCGGTTGCTTGAGCCGATGAACCCGTTCGAACGAAGATTGGTGCATACTGCCTTGAATGATGTCGAGGGTGTGCAGACAAAAAGCGAAGGCGAGGGGTTGTACAAGCAGGTTCGGATCTCCTGTGATGATGAGATGCCACCTCTTCGGTTTTAAAAACCATGAGGTATTGTCTTTTTCCAGACTGTTAGGTTATAGTAAGTCATAGGGGATCCACACCTCTCGATCGAGAGGCCCTGAAATTTGGTTACGGGCAAAGATATGGACATGGTCGTCATGTAGGTGACCTGTGCCCATTGGTAACCATTGGGGATGGATCTTCTATCAATCCAATGGATTTCCCAAATTCTTCGCTCCCTTTACGAGGAGTTGCTATGTTAAGATCAGGTAGGCACGTCTTTACCTCAGAGTCTGTCAGCGAGGGGCATCCCGATAAAATCTGCGACCAGCTATCCGATGCGGTGCTCGACGCCTGCCTTGCGCAGGATCCTCTTGCACGCGTGGCCTGTGAAGTGTTTGTCACTACCGACAGGGTAATCGTCGGTGGCGAAATCACGACAAGTGCGAAAATTGAGATTGATTCTCTTGTTCGGGAAGTCGTCAAGGATATTGGCTATATCTATCCAGACTCTGGGTTCGATTATAGAAGTCTTGAGATTGAGCACTATATCAAACAGCAATCCGCGGATATCGCCATGGGTGTCGATGCGGGCGTTGAGAAACCACAGGGGGCAGGCGACCAAGGCATGATGTTCGGCTATGCCTGTAGCGAGACTCCTGAACTCATGCCGGCTCCTGTGATCTACAGCCATCGCTTGTTGGAGAGAGCTGCCGCCTTGAGAAAGTCAGGTATGATAGAATGGCTTCGTCCCGATGCGAAAGCCCAAGTGACCGTGGTGTACGACCAAGGCACTCCGGTGGGAATCGATACCGTGGTGCTTTCCCATCAGCACGATGATGCGGTCTCCATCGAGGAGCTTCAGAACAGTATCCTCAATCAGGTGATAATTCCTGTCCTTGGACCAACAGGGCTGCTGACCGCCGCAACCAAATATCTCATAAATCCGACAGGAAGATTTGTCATTGGTGGGCCGAATGGCGATACCGGCTTGACCGGAAGGAAGATAATTGTAGACACCTATGGCGGCATGGGCCGGCATGGAGGTGGTGCGTTCTCTGGCAAGGATCCTTCCAAGGTGGACCGTTCCGCGGCCTATATGGCCAGGTTCGTGGCGAAAAATCTGGTGGCTTGGGGCTATTGCACCCGTTGCGAGCTTCAGGTCTCGTATGCGATAGGAGTCGCGCAGCCGGTCTCCGTCCTTGTGGACACCTTTGGAACTGGAATTGTGGATGACAGGGAGCTGGAGGAGCTTGTGGCTCGTGAATTTGATCTTTCTCCCGCCGCCATCATCCGCAGACTTGATCTTCTCCGTCCTATCTACCGGCACAATGTGAACTATGGTCATTTTGGAAAGCCCGGCATGCCTTGGGAACAGATTCTTCTCCGCTGATGGTTTTTCAGCCTAACGCTTTCTTCGCTCCAGTTGTTGCTGGAGCGTTTTTGATTTCTCCAAAGAAAACTGCGCGCCTCTTTGCTGGATGATCTCTCCAGCCAGCATCGAGGCTATGAAGCCCGATTCCTCAATGGTGTCTCCATGGCAGAGTCCATAGAGGAAGCCTGCAGCGTAGACATCGCCAGCGCCAGTGGTGTCGGTAGGGACTACCGGCCCTTGCACAGGAATTTTCATGATCTTCTGACGATAAGAGATGAATGAGCCTTGTTTTCCATTCTTGACGATAGCGGTCTCGCACAGTTTACCCATTGACTTGCAACATTCATAGGCATCGTAATTGTCGAACAAGATACGCGCTTCCTCGCTATTGGCGAAGACGATATCGGCATGGTTTACAATCAATTTGAGAAAAGTGTCCCGATTGCGGGCTACAGCGAAGGGGTCGGCAATGTCAAAGGAGACCTTGGTCCCGGCATCCCTGGCGATTTCCAAAGCATAGGCCACCGCTGCTTTCTGGGAAGGCGTGTCCCACATGTAGCCGGTGAAATGGAAGAAATCAGCGCTACGGACCGATTGCTCAACCACGCATTCCTTCCTATACAGCCGGTTCGCACCCAAATAGGTATTCATCGTCCGTTCAGAATCGGGCGAAATAAGTATGATGGAAGAACCCGTCGGTTGATCGCAAAAGGCGAGCTCATCTCCCACTGACAGCTCGATGAGCCTTTTTTGGTAGATTGCACCGAATTCATCATCCCCTACCATCCCGGCTAGGATTGTGTCTACCCCCAAAGAAGCCAAGGTGATGATTGTGTTAGGGCAGGAACCCCCGCAGGAATACGAGAATTCCTTGTGGGAAAGATAGGTAAGCAGGAGGCTTCGCCGTTGGGCATCGATCAGGTGCATGGTGCCTTTGTGGATTCCCAGCTGGGAGAGATCTTCGTCTGAAACTTGGACGATGATATCTATCAAAGGGTTTCCAATACCATACACCATAGGCTTATCGTGTCTCATGGAGTAATAGTATACGTAAAATTACGTCAACACAACATCTGGATTGTCAAATTACTATTTCACCTGTACGATGACTGCATGAGTTCTTACATCATTACCGGTGGAAAACCACTTTCAGGCAGTATACGGGTCAGCGGCAACAAGAATGCCGCGCTTCCTTGCCTTGCGGCCACCTTGCTGACCACTCAGACCGTGGTTCTTAGGAATATCCCTGAAATCGAGGATGTGGGCATCATGCTGTCTCTGCTTGAGTGCCTTGGCTCACGCGTGGAACGTCTGGAGCCCCATGTACTTTCCATCACCTCCGAGGCCAGAGCTTCCCATTCGCTCCAGGAGCTGCCTGCACACCTGGTGGATGCGATCCGGGCTTCTTTGCTCCTAGTAGGCCCCTTGGTGGCAACCCGGGGCCGTGTGGAGCTGCCTCCCCCAGGAGGAGATGTGATTGGCTTCCGAAGGTTGGATACTCATTTTCTTGGGCTTGAGGCGCTTGGCTGTAGTTGCAAGATAACCGACAAGGGGTATCTGGAGATTGTGGGTACTCACCTGCATGGAAATGATGTGTTTCTCGATGAGACTTCTGTCACGGCGACGGAAAATGTCATCATGGCCGCAGTCAGGGTGAAAGGCACCACCATCATACGCAACGCCGCCTCAGAGCCCCACGTACAGGACCTCTGCTCTCTGTTGGTAGAGATGGGCGCTGAAATCCAGGGTATAGGATCGAATCTCTTGCGCATCAACGGCAAGGAGGTCTTAGGCGGAGGTGATTTCACCATCGGTGCCGACTATATGGAAGTAGGCTCGTATATCGGACTCGCGGCCGCCACCAGGGGTGAATTGCTCTTGCAAGGAGTGGACCTGCAGCAGCTGCCGATGCTCCGGCTGGGATTCCAGCGGATTGGAGTGGAATGGACCACTGTAGGCCCTGATTCCATCCTTATCCCTGCCAAACAATCAAGGACCATGCGCAAAGCCCTGAATGGAATGACCGCAAAGGTCGATGATGCTCCTTGGCCCGGCTTTCCTGCCGACCTGCTCAGCATCATCACGGTCACCGCCACACAGATGAGGGGTTCCATCCTAATCCATGAGAAAATGTACGAGTCAAGAATGTTTTTCGTCGACTGGCTCATCAGGATGGGTGCGGATATCATCCTATGCGACCCGCATCGGGCCGTGGTGAATGGTCCTGCAAAGTTGAAAAGCGCTCATGTTACCAGTCCGGATGTCCGTGCGGGGATGGCCTTGGTGATAGCGGCCTTGTGCGCGCAAGGGATCTCCTCCATTCAAAACATCTATCAGATTGAAAGAGGTTATGAACATCTCGCCGATAAGCTTCTGGGGGTTGGAGCCTCTATCGAGCGGGTGGAGTAACCACTTGTTTTTCATAGACTTCCGTATTAGTTATGTCAAATCCAATGCATTTTATCCCACACTAGTCAACAGGTTATCCACAACCTTTTCCCACTGCCTTGCGAGGGGCATGCAAAGAGGGCTTACACAACACCTCGCAACGGTTGAGGATACATAAGATAGTACTTATGTCAACTTATTCTTTATAAAAGAGATAATTACACTTTCATATGATGAATCCAATGAAATTCTTATATAAGTTCTATAGCTTTTCAAATAGCTTTCAAACAATGCTGTCGGAATGGGTTTTTCACAAGTTATCCACAGGTTCCGTTTATTATATTTTTACGGTAATGCGTATGCCTTTCAGCACTTAGAGGGAGGTCCTCAGCATCTATGGAGGTTATTTTTTGATAACCTTTGATCTCTTTCCGATTGAGACAAGTGGAGGTGAGCACCCGGTTCTCATCCAAGGTGTCATGTGTCCCAGCGAAAGTGATGAGGGTGTCTAGCTCGTTGAAAAGAGAACGGATGTTTCCCGGCCAGTCATACTCCATAAACCGTCTGGTAGTGTCCTCATCAAGCTCCCGCACTTCCCCCCGGTTCTTAAGATGGTGCTTTATAAGGAGAGGGATATCCTCCTTATGTTCCCGAAGCGGTGGGATATCGATGATCAATCGGTTGATACGATTGTAGAAATCAGACCTCAGCCTATTCTGCTCAAGCAATAGCTCAAGCGAGACATTAGAGGCGGTGATGAGTTTGAAGTGGGAGGTGCTGATGAGGTCTGACCCCATGTGACGGAATTTCCCTGTCTCCAGCAAGCGCAGCAGCTTCCCTTGGACTGTGAGATCCAGAACTTCAATCTCGTCGAGGAAAAGGGTGCTTTCGTCAGCCATCATCACCAAGCCCTCCCTATTTTCCCTCGCATCGGTGAAGGCTCCTCGGACATGGCCGAACAGTCGAGAATCATGCAATCCTCCAGTGAATGCCGCGCAATTCTCCACCACCATAGGTTTTTTCATCCCCGTGGTCATGAAAAGCAATTCCGCGACAATCTCCTTGCCTGTGCCAGACTCACCATTCACATGGATGGCCGTGAACCTGCCATCGATCTGCTTGATTGTCTGTCGGATATGCAGCATTGCTTTCGACTTTCCAATTAGGATGGATGCAAAGGGATCTTCTTCCCTTTGCTGGATTTTTTCCAGAGCCACGAGCTTGTCGTGCGAGAGGTGCCCTTTTATGGGACCGATTCCCGCTATCTGGACGATCGCACCCAGCAGGTCTCCGATGGTAAAAGGTTTGGATAGGTAGAGAAGATGGTTTTCAATCGTACACGTTGTCTGTGCTTTTGGTGTAAGTGGGGAAACAAGGAAGATTTTCTTGGCTTGGATCCGATGATAAGCCAGATTCTCTAGGAAAACCGCTAACGTTGGTTCAGGAAAGTTTTCATCTATGACTATCACCGCATGATGGTCTTTGACAAGGCTGTCATGTAATTTCAAAGCCTGTTCCATCGAGATTGCCGAGATGCAGCAGTTTGTAAGCTCATGGTTCACCAGAGCCCTGAATCTGACATCCTTGGTGAATAGATAAAAGGACATAGCCACTCCTGTTTCAATTCCCTACTGTGCCTTGGCATCGTATAGAAGTTCCGCAGATTATGTAATGTGGCGATATTGCCCCGGAATAGTTATGCTAACATAACCACTTGGATGGCGGATAAGGCGTAGATGGCCGCGGTCTCAGCCCTGAGGATGTTGGTTTTCAAGTGGATTGGTTTAAAGCCCCCGTGAATGAGAAACTGGACTTCCTCAGTGGACAGGCCTCCTTCTGGGCCGATCAAAACCGCGATGGGGGCTTGAGGCCCCTTTTCTTTGGCATAGGAGGAGACCGTGTCCGCCAAGGATTGTTGGTTCTCTAGGGGAAGCTGATGAAAGAACAAACCGAGCCCATGTCCTTGCCAATCTTCAATCACCTCTGTCATCCGAAGCATGCGTTCGACCACTGTAGGTACAGCCGATCCGCTTTGCTGTATGGCTTCCTTGACCATTGCCTGGAGCCGGTCCTTTTTTTCGGTCAGCTCCTCGACTTCCTTTTTAGAGAGGTCGACCACGCTGTGGGCGCTTTGCACAGGGATGATCCGGGCAACACCTAGCTCGGTCGCCTGCCGGACGATCTGCTCCATCTTTTTGCCCTTGCACAGACACTGGTAGAGACTGAGGTTGGGAAATGGGCCATTGTAAGCCGGAAGGGCATCGGACGCCTCTTGAACCTGTTGTCCAGCTTGAGCGCAACGAATCGAGCAGGTGTTTTTATCCTTATGGGTTATCTCCAAGTCCCAGAGTACCCCTTTATGGTCGCGCCCTGCGAACCGTGACCCTACCTGCATCCGCAGTACCTTGGTTAGATAATGAGCCTCCTTTCCCTCAAGGTGGAGGAGGCTCTCGCCTGAGAATTCCTTTGGAAGCAGATAGAGGCGCATGCTTACCGACCCGTCTTGATCAATTCCAAGGTCTTGCTGAGCACAGGGTCGAAAGCCGGATCCACAATCGGGCGCTTGTCATAGGGAACTAGATAGAGATATTCGCGACGTAGAAGCAACCGGTAGATGGATGCTGGTAGCGGAGCCTCGGGCCCCACCACGGTATCCATGAACAGCTGCATGTTCTCATCTGAATATCCAGGATGCTCATCGACGAACTTCTTGGTGACTCCGCTGTTCACGAACTCAAGATAGATGTCCATCTGATCTTCCTCAACAGTATCCACCAGAACCTCCACATCCGGTGCTATACCGATTTTATGGATATCATTTCCCTGCGGTGTGCGGTATTGAGATGTGGTGAGCGTGTAATAGCCTTCGCCAAAGGGAGACACCAGCTGGATAAGCCCTTTTCCGAAAGTAGTCTCTCCCACCAAGGTCGCTCTGCCATTGTCCTTAAGCGCTCCTGCGAGGATTTCCGAACTAGAGGCCGACCCTTTGTTCACCAGCAGGTATACAGGAACGGAAGTCTTGAGCTTGGTGGTCGGGGAGGCGACATAGGTCCGGTCTTTGGTCTTATCCTTGTTGTTGATCTGCACGATTGTTCCCTTGGGAAGCAGCATGTCCGCTACTGCAAGCGCGGCATCCACAATGCCACCAGGATTGTCGCGAAGATCCAGAATCAGCGCGGTTATGGGTTTTCCAGAGAATTCGTCCATTGCTTTAAGAACCTGCTCCGAAGTGGAGTTGGTGAACTGGGTGATGCGGATATAGGCGATCGAGTCCTCGATGGTGGTGCTGGAGACCGTGGGAATGGACACGATCTTCCTGATCACGGTGAGATCGAACACCAGATTGCCACGCACCACGGTAAGCAGCACTTTGGTATTGGGTTCTCCCTTCAGGGCTTTCGAGGCATCGTTCGCCTCCATGTCATCCACCTTGTTTCCATCTATATGGGATATGAGATCCCCGGCGCGCAAACCCGCGAGTTCCGCGGGCGACCCTGGAAACACTGAGGAGATGTTGACCATGTAGGTCTCCGGTTTGGAGAAATCGCGATACTCCAGATAGTTCTTGGATATATAGGCTCCTATACCACCATACTTGCCAGTGGTCTCCGTGCTGAAGTCAGCGGCTTCAGTGGCCACCACATAGGCGGAGTAGGGATCCTCCAAGGCGGTGAACAATGCCTTGGCCATGCTCTCATAGACAGCATTGTCATCGATTTCAAAAAGGAAGTCACGGGCGACAAGCCGGTACAAGAGTTCCAGCTTCTGCATGTTGATTGAGATATCATCGATTTTGGCATTCGCCGCTGTGGTTGTCTTGGGAGGCGCCTGTGAATAGATGAGTTGGTTCAACATCTGTTCATCGATTCCATTAGCCCAGACAGCATTGGCTGCGAATGCGAATGATGCTAGAAATAGTAATAAAATCGTTATCGCTTTTTTCATGTGGATAATATAACCAAATTTATAAAAACAGACTACATCCAATATAGTTGACCTCATCCGCATCTCAGCGTACACTTCCGGCATGTCGCAATTCATCACGTTCCCTACCTGGATTTCCCCCTATGTCATCCCAGGGCTGCCTATCCGTTGGTACAGCCTGATGTACTTGGTCGCGTTCACCATAACCTTCCTCCTCTTCACCTACCAGAGCAAGCGTAAGGAAATAGATTATACCATTGACGATACCCTCTCCTTGTTCCTGTATACTATCGCCGGCCTCATCCTCGGAGCGCGCTTGTTCTCAGCGTTGGTCTACGATGGCTCCACCTTCTACTGGACCCATCCCTGGCTGATTTTCTGGCCTTTCAGAAACGGTCAGTTCATCGGGCTCCCGGGAATGAGCTACCATGGAGGTATGCTGGGAGCGATTGTCGGTTCGTGGTTGTTCTCCCGAAGGTACCGCCGGTCATTTCTAGAGCTCGCCGATGCCCTTGCCGCGGGAATCCCTTTAGGATATACCTTTGGCCGTTTGGGGAATTTTATCAATGGGGAGCTTTGGGGCCGAGTATCCGCGGTCCGCTGGTCCATGGTCTTTCCCGATGCACCGCGCTTCTCCACCAACTACGCTTGGGTCCGCGATCTTGCGGATGCGGTAGGGCTTTCCTACACCCCAGGAGCTATGGTCAATCTGCCGAGGCACCCTTCCCAATTGTATGAGGCTTTCTTTGAGGGTGTCTTCCTGTGGCTCTTCCTGTGGCTTATCATACGCAAACGAAAGCAATTCAAAGGTTATATTCTTTCTTGGTATATCATTGGATATGGGTTTGTACGATTTATAATCGAATACCTGCGGGAACCGGATTCCAATTTAGGTTTCGTGATTGCCAAAGGAGCGAAGACCGAGCCTCTCGCGCTGTTCCATTCGGTGCTGAATATCTCCCTAGGGCAGATTCTTTCGCTGCTGATGGTCTTTGGCGGTGTTTCGCTCCTCCTTATTCTTGGCAAACGGCACAAGCAGGCTGAGTTGAAGCTGAAGAGCGCGAAAAAAAATATAAAAAAGCGGAAATAATACCGGTAGGAGATATCACATGCAAGGAATCGATGCGCGGCTTGGACAACTCCGGGCTGTGATGAAGGACAAGGGCCTGGACGCGTGGGTGGTGAATGGGACAGATCCTCATTTGAGCGAATATGTCGCTCCCCGCTGGCGGACAAGAGAATGGATTTCAGGTTTCACGGGTTCTGCCGGTACGGTGGTGGTCACCGCCAATAGGGCGTTGCTGTGGGCGGATTCCCGCTATTTCATACAAGCGGAGCAACAGTTGGCGGGAACGTCTTTCGAGTTGCAGAAGATGGATACTCCCCAAGTGGTGGATCATATCACTTGGATTACCCAAAACCTACCCGAGAAGAGCCGTATAGGTATGGACCAATCCACTTTGACGGTATCAGTTTGGCGTTCACTGCAAAAGAATCTGGGGGCGAAACGTCTGGAGCTGGTGCCAACTTCCGACGCGCTTGATGTAATCTGGTTGGACCGTCCCCAAGCTCCTTGTCTGCCGGTTGTCGCGATGGAAGACCGCATCGCTGGAGAAACCAGGAAAAACAAGCTCGAAAGGATCCGGCAGTCTTGTCAAAAAGCCGGCTGCACCCATACGATTGTCTCGAGCCTCGACGACATTGCCTGGATATTGAATCTCAGGGGGCAGGATGTACAATACAGTCCGGTGTTCCTTTCCTATCTCCTCATAGGGCCGACCGCGGCCTGGCTTTTCGCGCAGGAGTCCCGTTTTGACAGTTCCCTACGAAAGGACCTCCAACAGGATGTCCTGATTCTGCCCTACGACCAAGTTGCCGCACAGCTCGGTGGATTGCTGCAGTCAACCGACACTATCTATATTTCTCCTGATAAGACCAATATGGGAATTATCAAAGCCCTTCCTAAGGGAATAAATCGGAAAGAAGGTCGGGACTTCTCCACCGACTTCAAAGCAGCCAAGTCGGAAATTGAATTGGAAGGTATGCGGAGAGCCCACCTTCTCGATGGTGTGGCAATGGTCAAGTTGCTGTATAGATTCGAGACTTCGGGTACTCGATATACCGAGATATCTCTTGCCGAAGAATTGCACGCTTTGCGGGGAGAGCATCCTGAGTACCTAGGGCCTTCTTTCGGTCCAATAGCGGGATACCGGGGGCATGGGGCGCTGGCTCATTATAGTGCTACCGAGGAATCGAATAGCGCTCTTACCGGCGAGGGGCTGGTGGTGCTTGATACCGGAGGCCAATACCTGACGGGAATGACCGACATCACCCGGACCTTGCTGTTTGGGGATGCGACCGAAGAGATGCAGCGCGATTACACCTTGGTACTCAAGGGCAATCTCGCTCTTGCCGCCCAAAGGTTTCCCAAAGGAACTTACGGGTATCAGCTTGATGTGCTTGCCCGTCAGTTCCTGTGGCAGTATGGGCTTTCCTACAGTCACGGGACCGGCCATGGGGTGGGCTTCCGTTTGAATGTGCATGAAGGACCTCAGAATATTTCGCCACGGACCGTCATGGTTCCTTTGGCGGAGGGAATGGTCCTATCCGATGAACCTGGCTTGTATAAAAAAGACCGGTATGGCATACGCATAGAGAATCTTGTCGCTGTCCGTCCTGAAGGCCGCACGGAGTTTGGCGAGTTCCTCTCGTTCGAAGTCCTCACCCTTTGCCCCTTCGAACGCCGTTTGATTCTCAAAAGCCTTTTGAATGAGCAGGAGGTCCGGATGATCGATAGCTACCATGGCTGGGTGAATTCGGAGCTTTCCGCCCTGCTGGGTCCGGACGAACGGAAATGGTTGGAGGGGAAGACTGTCCCTCTCACTTGATAATCAGTATATTGGATAAAGAAATAGCCTTCTGGCTTAAGCAAAGGAGACTTGCATGGCTCAAGTATTGAAAAAGAACCATAAGATCGAACGGAAAGGCCCAGTGGTTCTGGTGATTATGGATGGAGTAGGATTTGGTGAATATGTGGAAGGGGACGCGGTTGCTGAAGCCAAGACCATGACCCTGAGAAGTCTGTACAAGACCGTCCCATGGACAAAACTCAAAGCCCACGGAACCGCGGTTGGACTTCCTTCCGATGAAGATATGGGTAACAGCGAGGTCGGTCACAACGCCATGGGTTGCGGCCGCGTGTTCGCCCAAGGCGCGAAGTTGGTGGGTATCTCCATCGAGACCGGAGCGATGTTCGAAGGGGAGACCTGGAAGAAGCTTGTGGCGAATGCGAGAACCGGAGGCGGGACCTTGCACTTCATCGGATTGCTTTCCGATGGCAATGTGCACTCCCATGTGGATAATCTGCGTAAAATGGTCGCTCAGGCCAAACAAGAAGGGGTTCAGCGGGTTCGTGTGCACGCGATGCTTGATGGCCGTGATGTAGGAGAATTATCCGCCCTTGAGTATTTCGATCCTTTTGAACAATATCTCGTCTCATTGAACGATGCAACGTTCGATGCCCGCATCGCCTCTGGTGGCGGTCGGATGCAGATCACCATGGATCGCTATAACGCCGACTGGGATATGGTCAAGCGCGGTTGGGAGACCCACGTGCTCGGCGAAGGCCGTTTGTTCGATTCTGCGCATGTGGCTATAGAGACCTTGCGAAAAGAGACCGGAGCCATCGACCAGGATCTACCTCCCTTTGTAATCGCAGAAAACGGCAAGCCGATTGGAGAGATTGTAGATGGAGATAGTGTGATCCTCTTCAATTTCAGAGGCGACCGGGCCTTGGAGATAACCAAGGCGTTCGAAGCCAAGAAGCTTGATGAGTTCGATCGCAAACGGCACCCGAAGGTCGAATATGCCGGGATGATGGAATACGATGGCGACCTACATGTGCCTGCCCAATACTTGGTGACACCCCCGTCCATCGACCGCACGATGGCAGAGTTCCTCTGCGCCAGCGGAGTCCGCCAGTTCTCTATCAGCGAGACCCAGAAATTCGGACATGTCACCTATTTCTTCAATGGAAACCGCACCGGTAAGTTCGATGAGGCGCTTGAGACATACATCGAGGTTCCTTCTGATAAGGTTCCTTTCGAGCAGCGTCCTTGGATGAAATGCGCGGAAATCACCGATTTGGTGATAAAGGCGGTAAAAAGCGGCAAGTATGATTTCATCAAATTGAATTTTCCCAATGGAGACATGGTCGGCCATACTGGTATCTATCAAGCGGTTATCTGCTCGATGGAGGCGATGGACCTTCAGCTTGCCCGGTTGAAGTCGGTTGTTCAGGAGGCCGGGGGGATTTTGATGCTCACCGCGGACCATGGCAACGCTGACGATATGTTCGAGCATGATAAGAAGGGAGAAGTCAAGCGCAAGGCTGATGGCAGCCCCAAGGCAAAGACCGCGCATTCGCTGAATCCCGTGCCCTTCATTCTCATCGACTCATCATACCAAGGTGAATACTCCAAGGAACTGAAGACTGGTCTTGGAATTAGTTCAGTCGCGGCCACCTGCATGACTTTGCTTGGCTATGAACCTCCAGAAGATTATGACCCAAGTATCGTAGTGATGAATTGAATACATGGTTCTGAACGTTGGAAAGCCTTGGCGCCAGTTGGTTCCAAGGCTTTTTTCGGTATAAGCTGAAGGTATAGGAGGAATGCCGCTAGATTTTTAAGTCAGCGGTATCGAATTCGTAGAGCTGAGAGTAGCCTGTTCTGTCGCTGGTATAGACGATCTTGGATCTGTCAGGTGAAAAACGAGGATGGGGATGGGTGTGCTGTGGGGCATAGACCTTGATGGGACCATTTTCGTAGGGAAAAGGATCCTTCCAATGCGAACCGGCATTTGTCGCCTGAGGAAAGCAAAGCGTTCGAGGCGCTTGCTCTCCGGCGGTATCGAAAATCTGTATACCGATATCGGGACAGTTCGTATCGGCGACGACATACTTTCCAGAAGGGTCGCAAATGGCATGCCAGGCATGTATCGAGGCGATTGTGCGGATGGCTCCGCTGTCGATGGAAATCGCTCGGACTGCATGGGGCCAGTCGACGTACATGAGCTCCCTTCGATTCGGCACCCACGATTCATGGGTTATCCACTGTCCTTTCTCACGTTTGCCATGTTTGGTCTTTTCTGTCCCATCAACCTTCACGGTCCATAACCGTTCGGTAAAATTGCCGGCGAAATAGAGCAGCGAGTCATCTTCAGGACAAAACTGCATATGGGCAACCGCATCATGGGTGGTGATCTCTGAAATCGAGCCATCACTGGTATCGCATTTCATGATTCGCACCCCATCGGCAGTATTATGGGGATAGGCCCAGTATCTACCATGAGGGCTGAGCGCGGTCGTACCCATACCCCCAGCGACCATTCCTGCGGCTGTCGCGGTGCCTTTTCCATATTCAAATAGATTCTCAACCTTAGCCGTCTGCAACTCCAGACGCCATCCACCGGTTTTGGTTGTGAAATAGACGAAAGCTCCCGAAAGGTCAGGGTGGACCGACCATTCATTGAGATCTTGAATATCAGTGAATTGCACGATCTTGTAGGTGTTTCGCTCTATTCCAAAAATCTGAGGAGTACCAAGCCTATGCGATACAAAGAACAACCATTGCATCGCATTGTCATATGCCGGGATGAGAAAAAACGGATGATGGTTCACGCAGTCCACAGCAGTCAATTGGCGGATCCTCCTGCCGGTACCTTCGTCTATAAATTCCTTCACTTCGGGCTTAAAAACTCGTAGCATTGGATACTCCCTATATCGAGTTGAATCAAGACGCAGAGGCCTTGGACCTCTTATCGCGGATCAGCCATCGTATGAGAATGCAGATCATAATAACGCCAAGTCCGATAAAGTCGGAGATTGTTCCTGGCCACATCAGCATAAGGGCTGGCACACTGAATACAATTCGCAAAAACCATGGCCACCTCACGATGAAATAACCTTCAAGAATTATGACCAGGCAGAGAATTCCTACTGTTGCTGAAACTACCGAAGTCAAAATGGGGCCGATACTGCCCTGCATCAGCAGCGAGGGGGATATAACGAACATGAAAGGGATGATGAAACCCGGCAATCCATACAAAAAAGCTTGAATGGCGACTTTATTTGGGTCGGCACCAGCGATTCCGGCCGCCGTATAGGAGGTAATCGCTACAGGAGGAGTCAAACCGGCCATTGCGGAGAAAATGAAAATGAACATGTGTGCGGCGATTGGCTGCACCCCCATGCTGGCCAATGGTTGAACCAATGTCGCTGCTAAAATGATATAGACCGCGGTCACAGGCATACCCGCTCCGAGTATGATCGCGGCGATCATGGTGAACAGCAGGCCAAGCAGCATGTTTCCATTTGCAAGCTGGAAAAGACCGGAAGCGATTTTTGTACCTAGCCCGGTCACACCCATTACGCCAACGATGATACCTGCTCCCGCACATGCGACGGCTATAGGAATTGTTTGCTTTGAACCTTCATACAATGAATCGATTAGTTTCTTAATCCAGGCTCTTGGCTTTCTTTCAAACACAAGTGGAAATGTCGCCGCTAGGATGGTGGCCCAGAATGCGGCACGCATAGGTCCCCAGCCAATCACAATAGTCACAATCAAGAACAGGAGGGATAGTCCATGGTAGCCGTTTTTCAGGACAGCGTCTTTGATTTTCGGGAGGGACTCAACAGGTATCCCCTGCAAATTGTCTTTGGCCGCCCGTACGTCAGCGATAAAGAACAGCGCGATGTAAAACAGCACGGCAGGAATCACTGCAGCTTTGACAATCTCAAGATAAGGCACATTGAGATATTCGGCCATGATGAAGGCTCCCGCACCCATGACTGGAGGTAAGAACATACCGCCGGTTGATGCCACTGCCTCCACCGCCCCAGCGGTGGCAGCGCTGAAACCTACCTTCTTCATCAGCGGGATAGTGAATGTCCCCGTCGTGGCTACATTCGCAACCGGGGCTCCGCTTACGGTTCCCATAAGTGCGCTGGCTACAATCGCTGTTTTCGCAGGGCCACCTCGGTATCGACCGGCAAGCGCATAGGAAGTCTGCACAAACCACTCGCCACCACCCATGGCGTTGAGAATCGCCCCAAAAATAACAAACACTATGATGTAGGTGGAAGAAATGCCGAGAGCAACACCAAATACGCCTTCGGCTGTAAGATACAGGAAATTGATCAATCGGGGGATTTTAACCCCCGAATGACCAAGGAAACCAGGGAATATCGGTCCAAAGATCGCATAGATGAGAAATATACCGGCAGTGGCTGCCAATCCCCAACCAACGGAAATCTTCACTGCCACCAATAACAGTATTATTGTGGCGATTCCCATGATTTGATCGAGGTTGGAAACACTTCCTATACCCATGATACGCTGAGGCCAAGTCACTATCACGAATATTCCTGTGATAGCGGCAATCAACGCAGCCAGATATTTCCCGATATTGCCTACCTTGCTCTTTGGTTTCATCAATAAAAACAATGCCACAGCCATAAAGGTCCAATGCAACGCGCGCTGGGTAAGCGTGCTGAAGCTACCGAAACCGCTTGTATACAAAAAGATAACCGAACTTACAATAAGAAGCAGTTTTGTGACCTTTGATGAAACCGATACTCCCTTTTCCATTTAATTGCCCCCTACCAGGACTCCCTGCTCGACAAAATACTTTTTCGCACCTGGGTGCAGGGGAATCGGCATTTGGGCGGCATCCTTCATATTGAAGTCTTTGGCTCCCGGTTGGGAATTCCTGATAGCTTGGATTGATTCAAAGAGCGCCTTGGTGATGTCGTACACAACCTGCTCAGAGAGGTTGGCATCGATAATCGCCATATTGGTGCTATTCAAAGTCACGACTTCCGCGGGGGTGCCATACATCGAGGCCGGAATGGTGAATTTTGCGAAATACGGATGGGCGGCTATCACTTTCTGCATGACGTCTTCAGGGATTCCGATCATATCGAATTTTCCACCTGAGGCCTCAAGCTGGCGTAAAGCCGGATTGGGAAGCGCTGTCTGGATGATGACCGCATCGAGATTGCCATCCTTCATCATTGTGGCACTCTCTTCATAGGATAGGAAAGTGGCGCGGACATCGTTGATAGTGAATCCAGCAGCTTGGAACACGTAGCTGGAAAGTTCCACTCCAAGACCGCCCTGAGGTCCCAAAGAGACCCGTTTGCCAATCAGATCTTTCAGGTTGTTGATCCCCGAACCCCGACGGACTGCAATCTGATATACCCCTTGGGTGAGGTTGCTGAACAATCCAGCGACCCGAGGACTCGCCGAGGTGAAAGGCGCGATTCCCTTCAGTCCGCGGTAAGCGGAAGAGGTTGTGGTCAAAGCGATTTTCACACTTCCTTCCTGGATCAGCCTGATGTTCTCAACAGCTCCACCGGTGACTTGCGCGGTTGCCTTGGTGCCAAGCTTTGTGTTAAGGATTTCGGCCATAGCAATACCGATAGGGTAGTACGCCCCACCTGTACCTGCGGTACCGATTTCAATAAACTCAGGCATCGCTGTGGATTCCGCCTGCGCTGCTGCGAACAGCGCAGAAGATACGAGGACCGCTACCATCAATACAACCAAAAATTTCTTCATGTAGAGTCTCCTTTTTTTCGATTCCGATGCTTATACAAGACCAACTGGTTTGACACCAGCTTCTTTCAGACCTTCGACAACGCCGTTGAGCTCCTTCTGATTCAAGGGAAGAATCGGCAGACGCATAAGTGCGGAACTGAAAATCCCCCGCTGCTTCAAGACTTCCTTCATCCGTGCGTGAGCATCGCCAGAAGGTTCGCCAATACCATAGATGGCTTGGGAAACAGAGAAAATCTTGTCCTGGTATTTTCGAGCCAAGGTGAAATCGTCGTTCTTGCAGGCTCTCCACGCATCAGTGATCAATTCAGGAATGCAGCAGCCGAATCCAATCAGAGCGCCATCTACACCAGGATACGGATACATGGTGGAGACGATGATTTCATCATGGCAGGTGAGAATGGTGAGATCTGGAGCTTTTTTCCTGAGAATGCGCAGGTCCCTTTCGTACATGGCCATATCGCGGGTTCCCATTTTCAGGGTCTTGACCTTGGGGATTTTCGCCAATTCAAGAATTGTCTCCACCGGGTAGAAAGCCTTTGTGCCCGCCGGATAGAGATGGATGATGATACCGATATCAATCGCCTCGGCGACATCCTTGAAGAAACGGACGACAGCTTCCTGCTTCATACCGAAGCGGAGCCAGGTGTGTGGTGGCATAAGCAGAATACCATCGGCTCCTGCTTCCTGAGCAGCTTTAGCGTGCTCGATGGTTTCGATCGTGCCTTCCGCCGAGACACCGGATATGACTTGGACTTTATCGCCGACTTCTTCGACAGCGATTCTGGTGATGCGTGCTCTTTCCTCTGGTTTGAATACGGTGATCTCCCCCGTATGCCCGTTGACAACAATACCATCGATCAGCTCAAACTTGACCAACCACTGTAGATACTTTCTGAATTCCGCTTCATTCACAGAATAATCGTCATTGAGCGGGATACAGACTGCGGGGAAAATGTTTTCCCATTTTGTGCTTTTTTTCATGCTCTTCCTCCTCGAAGAATAGATAGGATGCCGGAGATAGGTCCTTGCATCCAGGTTTGATGGTTTCTTAATTGAATTATAGAAAACGTTTTCTATGCTGTCAAGAAAAATTTTTTAATTTTTTATTAATCAGTTTAAAATTTACTAAATATTTATATTAAAAATAAATAAATGTGATTTATACATAGTTGGTTGGAATTTCATCGATAGAGAGTCAAATTATTGTGGTAACCTTATCGGGTTGATGGTCATGTTTCGATTGACAGTGGCACCGCATCTTGATAAAGATGTTATCTATGAAAAAACGTATCTCGATTGTCGATGTCGCCCGTTTGGCGAATACTTCCACAACTTCTGTTTCACGTATCATCAACGATACCGGATATCCAGTATCTGAAGATGTGCGTAAGCGGGTTCTCAAGGCAGTCGAGGATTTGAAATTCACCCCAAGCATTTCCGCCCAGCAGCTTCGACAGGATTTCAGTCAGATGATCGGGTTGATCGCTCGTGATATCGCGGCGGAATTTTTTGGTGAGATCGCCAAGGGTGCGACCGAACGGGCTATGGAGCTCGGGTGCCTTTCCTTCATCTGCAATACCGGTCGCGAAGCTTCAAACGAATTCAAATTCCATGAATTGCTTTGGCGTAATAGGGTGCGTGGCGTCGTGCTTATCGGTGGTGGCTACGACACCGAGGAATACCGCCTCATGATGCAAAGACAGCTTGAGCGAGCCAATCACTTTGGTTTCAGAATCGTCACCAACACTCCACAAGGTTTCGATATGCCTTCGGTCACAATCGATCACAAGGAAGCCTTCAACCGCCTAACCGAATACCTGATATCTAAAAATCACCGCACCATCGCCTTGATCACTGCTGACAAGCGGGTGTACACCAGTAGGGAGCATCGTGATGGTTTTGAACAAGCGCTGAAGAACCACGACCTTCCGGTATTTGACAATCTAATCCGATTCCATTCCTTTACAGAGCAGGGTGGCTATATTTCTTGTAAGGAGATAATGCAGCAGAACCCTCGGCCAACCGCTATTTGCTGTGGATGCGATCCCGTAGCACTAGGTGTGTTGCGAGCTATAAATGAGCTGGGGCTTTCGGTTCCCCAGGATATCTCAATTGTCTCTTTTGGCAATACTTCGGTTGCAAGCCATCTCTATCCAGCGTTGACCAGCATAGATGTTCCAAGATACCGCATGGGTGCCATGGCAGTGGAGATGATCCTCACCGATATGTATGAGAAGCAAACCAATATCATTTTACCCACAAATCTCATAGAGAGAGAATCTGTAAGGTTTTTGGAGGTCTCATGCGCATCATAGATTGTCAGAGCCATTTCTTTTCAGCCGAATACGCAAGCTTTCTCAAGCAGAACCAAGGCCGTATCCAAATCGCCATTGACCAGGGGATGTATCGGATTTCCTATGGTGATGATCTGCTTATGACCATCAAGGCCGCTGATTATAGCATTGACCGAAAACTATCCGATATGGATAGGAGCAATATTGAGATCAGTATTGTGGGTCCAAATATCCCTGGCCCAGAGATGTTGGACATGGACTTGAGGGCGGCAGGGGCAAGAATCATAAACAATGCCACGGCAGAGGCGTGTCTGACAAATCCCAGCCGCTTGATCGGGTTGGCGGTTCTTCCATTTTCGAATCTTGAGGAGACTCTTGCGGAATATGAATACGTGACTAAGACTTTGGGATTCAAGGGAATCATGCTCTACTCCCATCTCTCGGGCCGGCAAGTGGACGACCCCATTTTTGAAGATGTTTTCCGCCGGATCGCGGCTGATGGCACTGTCATAGTGCTTCACCCTACGGTTCCCCAATGGGCTTCCTCTATCCGCGACCACTCTATGATCCCCATGATGGGCTATATGGTGGATCACTCTTTCGCCCTGCTGAGAATCATCCTTTCTGGATTGATGGAACGGTATCCGCGATTAAAGATTATCCAACCGCATTGCGGAGGAGTGCTGCCCTATCTTCTTCCGAGAATCGATGAGCAGACTGAGGTCAAGCGCCGTGGGCGGGACCATATTGCAAAAGCCCCGTCTGAATATTATAGAGATGTATATCTTGATATCGTATCACCTTCTGTAAAAACAGCCCGTTTCGCGCTGGAGTTTCAGGGAGTCGATAAAATGGTATTTGGATCGGATCATCCATGGATTGCGATGAAAGACATGACTCAGGTTCTTGTAGAATTGAATCTATCATCGCAGGATTTGGAAAAAGTCACTTATGGAAATGCCGCACGGTTGTTTGGGCTGCCAGACGCCTGAAAATCATTATAAGTTATAATCGGTAGTTCTTGCCCAGTGGACTCACCAGCAGGATGCCTGCGATATAGAATACCAATCCAAGGATGACAAAGAATGGATTGGGCCGCCCATCGATGCACATCTGTCCGAGAATCAGCAATATGAAACCTCCGCAGCGCATGAGGTTGTGCTGGGTTCGCTCCTTCACATAGATCGCGGCGAAATTGAAGCAGCTGAGGATGTTGATGAGTCTGAGTGCCCAGACAAGCGGGGTGTAGGTGATTGAGGGCCCGGCCATGAAGCCCTTGGTGTTGACTGAGAGGGGGACTGCCAAAGATACTATCAGGCTGACGCTTAATCCAATCATGATGAATTGCTGGAATTTATTGGTGTTCACCCCTTGTTGGAAAAGGCCTGTTATAAGCAGAAGATAGGTAGTGAAGACGCTTGAGAAAACCATCGAAGTGCTTACAAGGGAGTTTGGCACTACGAAGCCGTGGGTGAGAAAGGTATGGAGCGAAAGTGTTTTTACATTCCCTACGGTAAGGAAGAATAGGAGAAGCAGAAGTATTTTTTTCTCCACCTCGTTACGGGATTCTTTTCTTAAGTACAGCGGAACAGCCCCGATAAGAGACACGAGCGCATGCAGGAAAGCAGGGAACAGGATGAGTGAGAGCATTCCGTCCAGAGGTACTTTCCAACCTTCGGGATTAGGCGGGCGGGCGATGATGACCAAGAGTCCTGAGCGCACAATCACCAAAAGCAAACCGATGGTGATGAGCGTATGCGCGGCGAGACCTACCAGCCTCAGGTATTTATTCATATCCCTACATTACACGAAATCGCTGTAGGCGACCAAGTCGTCCGGTGAGACCAGACGAGACGTATAGGCCGCTCCAAAGGTGGCGATAGCGGAGTCCAACAGGGCTCCGAAGCCATTGAGGAACGGTAAAAGCACCACCAGCATCATTTCAGCGCCTTCCAGATTGATCTCTAGGTTGCGAAGCACCATGACCACTATGAACAGTGTTTCATAACCGAGATGGAACGAGCAGATGAGTGAGAAGAGCGAGCTCAGCAAGGCTATCGCCATAACCGCTTGCCATGACGGAAGGCTGCCTTTGAACGAGACGATCAAGGCGAGGGCAGCTGTAGTGGCGACCATGGCGCTTCCACCTCTGCCAAGAACTGTGTACAAAGGAACCGCTGTCCCCGCGACTCTTTTTCGAACTCCGTTGTTTTGCCTGGCGAGCGCGATGATGCTGGTTCCTGCATAGAGTATATTGCCAGAGAAGAAGCCCGCGAGATAAGCGCTTAGGCCTCCGAATAGGACTCGGTAGGGATTTCCGCCTTTGAATCCGGTGAACAGTGCGAACATTAACGGCAACAGGAAGAATAGGGCAGAGGCCAATGTGATGCCGATCATGGCGAAAAATTCCAGGTTTGCGAAGAACCGTCCCTCGGCGTCAACGGAATTGAACCAATTGAAAGAGATGAAGCCAATGAAAAGGGCACCGAGGATGGTGAATATCCGTGCTAGGCGGAGCATTGCTTCGGCGAAAGAGTTCATGACCACATATGCCGGACGGATGGCTTCCATATCAGGTTTTAAAGCCAGGCCGAGCAGAAGGGCAAGCACAAGTACCGGAAGGAGAGATTGGTCTGTCATGACGAATTGAAGGAAGGAGTTCCGGTTTACAATCATCGCGAAGAATCGCGAGGGCTGAATGGCGTTGATGGTGGAAAGGGTGGATGCATCGGCTCCATTGGTGGTGATATTCTGAATGCCAAGGGGGAGGAGGAAGTACAGGGCTGCTGCGAAACCGGTGAGGATAAGCGTGGTGGTTAGGCTCCATAATATGGTGGAGGAAAAAAGCAAGGAGGTCTCCGCCTGCCTGCGGAGCGAGGCAATCCCCGAAGCGAAAAGAATGAACACCAACGGGAAGAGCAGCAGCATGCCAAGGTCCAGTAGAATCGGTACCGCCGAAGCGACCAAGGATGTGAGAATCTCAAGATCTCCTACGAGCAGGTTGGCGGCGAAGCCAAGTGCGATCGCAGCGATATAGGTAATCCATGTTTTCATACGTGCCACCTTATCCCATTGAATGCCATAAGTCAATTGTATCCATTAAAACCCTTCCATTACTCAAGTAATCTCTCAACTTGATATTCCGCCACCAGGTCTCTGCGCAACCAATCGGTTATGAAGGCGCAGATCGGAGCCAAGGCGGATACGCCATTCTTGAGAATGGATCCAAGGCAGAGCAGGAACAACGCCTCTTGGAAGGATTCCTTTCGATACCACCGCACCCCTTGGTAATCGTTGCAACCGACGTAATGTGCGAAGAACGGAATGTCTAACAGCTGCTTCAACAGACTGGCGCTGGTCGCTTTTGTATAGATTTTAGCTTCGAGAAGGAATTCGGGTGTGGCGGCAAGCAGTGCCGCCCCTTGCATCACATGACGGAATTGCGCATCGTCCACATGGAGAAGCTCGCGTGCCTGTGAGAAGAAATGCGTGAGCAGCAAGTCTTCAACCACAGCTGAGGCTTCATCAAGACCATCCCCTGCGGAGAGGAACGGTTTCGCCATGAGGTAGGCATTGAAGATATAGGGGAATTCAACCATCACCTCCGCTCCTGCTGAAAGAAGCAGACGGTCGATGGCGCGTGGTTCTCCTCCTGGTTCCTTGCTAGGGGAGAAGCACAGATTGAGCTGATGGATCTCACGTACCAAAACAAGAGGGTCCACGTCGTGGAGATTGCCCGGAAGATTGTTTTTCGCTACCGTTTCCATGGTCTCCACCTCGGAAGCAAGTCGCGCATAGGCCTCGCCCGCAAGCAGGATGAATTTTCGTTCCATCGCCGCGGTTGAATTGCCAGCGGCAAGGGTCTCAACGTACTTCAACATGCCGGGAGACCGGAAATTATCCATGGCTTTGAACAGAGGGGCGAGCCTGATGGCTTGCAGGTCCAGTGCGAAATCACTTGTGCCTTTTCCGTTCAATTGATTGCAGAGAGCCTCATAAGTTCCATCGAAATCCTCAACCTCTCGTATATTCAGCAGCACTCTGGTTTCGTAACCCGAGAGTGTTATCCAAAGGCCTTCGTCATACACTGCCATGCTTGGCGTTATATAGGTGAGGCCATCTGAGAAATTGTCATAGATAGTATATCGCCGGCCACCCATCCTCAACCCAAGACTTTCGGCCAGGGTGATGGTGAGGGTTTCCCGCGCACCGTTCGGGAGCCGGTGGAGTTTTGGACAAGAAAGATTGATCCGTCCTTGCACGTTCTCGTATTGATTGTTATACAGCACGAGCGCGCGTGAATCCTCACTTCCATTCACATAGGCGAACAGGGATTCCACCACCTGATCGTTATCCACCGCATCGAATAGTTCGAAATTATCCACACCGGAGAACATATGGCGGGAGGCAAGCAGTGGAAATATCAGGCGCTCGTGGTTTTTCACCAAGTGCTCATCGGGGTATTCGTTCCAGTATGCCTTGCGGTATTCCATGCCATATTTCTCATGGAACCCTTCCACCTGGCCATGCCCGAACATGGGAAGTCCTGGCATGGTCACCAACAAAGTGCAGACGCCAAAATACTTGTCTCCATTTCCAAATTGCGCGACAGCGGTCTCTTCATCCGGGTTGTTCATGAAATTCACAAATCGCTTGAGAACTTCAGGATCGAAGGAGATGGTGTTCTTAATGGTGTCGCGGTATTTTTTATTGTCCTGGTTTTTAAGCATGTGCATGAAAGCACTGTTGTACACCCGATGCATGCCTAGGGTTCTGACGAAATAGCCTTCCATCATCCAGAAGGCCTCGGCCAGCAGCAAGGTGTCTGGAACTTCTGCAGCAACCCGGTCCACAACCTCCCTCCAGAATTCCTTGGGCATTCTCACCGTGAACTCTTCTTCCGATATACCTGCCGAGGCTCGGCCAGGCACATCTCCACCAGTTCCGGGACTTGGATACCAAAGTCTCTGAACATGCTTTCTCGCTAAGGTCATGGCAGCATCGAACCTGATGATGTGGAAATTGCGCGCCACATGCAGTATCTGCTGAATGACAGCCTCTCGCGTGGAGGGATTGAGAAAATCAAGCTGTGCAGTATCGTTCCAGGGCATCGAGGTTCCATCGTTTCCATGGAAGATATAGGATATCTCCTGCGTGGCGCGGTCCCGCCTGCGGAAGGTGACCGCGGCGTCGGTCTTGTCAAAATAATGGTCTTCAAGCTTGATCTCAACACCAGGGTCTGGTGAAAGATCTTCCCCATTGAAGGTATACGCGGGGAATGGAGGGACTTTGGATTGGATGAAATACTCTGGATGATGGAGCACCCAGTCGCTATCGAGGCCGGTATGGTTGGGCACCATATCGCTGGCAAGCCGGATATGTCTAACGCGGCAGCGATCGTCGAGATTCTTGAGCGCTTGCCAACCTCCTATGGACTGTGCGATATCGTAGCCTTTCAAGGAGTATGCCGAAGCCTCCGCCTCTGGGTTTCCACAGAGATTCTTGATCCTGCGCGAAGCCGGACTCCGTTCCCAAAGACCGATCAGCCATAATCCGCTGAAACCCCGTTCGGCCAACAGATCCAGCTCTCTATCCGGAATCCGGTCCAGGGTGTTGATGGGATAGCCATAATAACGGGAAAGCTGATCCATCCAGACCAAGGTGCTTTTTGCAAGCATGACCACATTGGGCATCCAGGACCTATCGGAACTATAGGCTTCGAATTCGTGGTTGCCAATACCTTGGTTTCGGTAGCTTGGCACGAGGCTTGGTCCCGCTCCCCCTGTAAACCGTGGTTTCTCTTCTTCGGTGATATAGTCCAAAGCCCGCAGCAGCAGCACGTTGAGATTATCGGGAATAAGGTCTTTCCATTTTCGGGCTATATAGCGGATCTGCTCCATCATGGAATCCGGATGGAGCCGGGCGGGTTCGGTAAGGAAAGTGAAGAGGTCTTCCTCATTATCACCAACCCGGGGTGCCGTACGGGTGTAGCCACCCATAAGCGCGGCAAGTGCCTGGGCCGCTGTGGGGAATGTGAGACCCACCGGTTTGATGAAAGGCCGTACAGCCCGCAGCAAGGCTGGGTTTTCAGAGAGCACCTGATGGACGAAGAATCCGCGCGCGGTCTCTTCCATGAAGTAGGGGATGTTTGGACTTTCCGCTTGAAGCAGCGGAGAGGGGAATTCCTTTGAATAAAAAACCAGGACTTCATGGCAGGCATGGTTGCGTGCCACCTGGGGAGAGAAGCGGGTGAAGAAATCATGGTCCTGGTCCAGTAGATATCTGGAGATCACTGTTTGATAGATGGTATGCAGGACTCCTGCGGCGTTCAGCTTGCCCACGGAGATGAAGGAGTCCCTGCCGAGTTCCTGCTGCCTGGTATTGAACAAATGGGACACGGCTTTGGCTTGCTCATAGATGCCATCCAGGGTTCCCGCTGAAGCGAACAGCGGCGCTTTGAACTCAATCTCATTTCTAGTTCTTACTGCGATGCGAAGGTCTCTTGGTCCCATGGCGATCTCCAATAATGTTCTGTGATCCAGTCGTTACAGTATATCATGCCCTGGACTTGCATGAAATATAAAACAGTGGTTGACGGGTGCGGTGACTGAAAATCAAGGTGAAATATCCCTCCCCTTGGGGCGGAAAAGGAGGCCAAGCCTGTGCTTTCCAGGGCTTACCCTGGGGTAATGATACCTTTCATTTGTTTACTAAACAAAATGTTAAGGAATGTTTTCCTGCATGGGAAGTAGTTCTGGCCGGCACTTTTCGCTCAGAAAGGATTCCAAAATCCCTATGCCCCTCAGCATGATGAGAGGGAGCTTCATCTCCTGTTCAGCGCTGAAACGACTGAGGACAAAGGATGCGACATCGCCATGGGTTGGCCGTCCGATTCCAATCCGCAATCTATGGAAGCGGTCCGATCCAATCTGATCTACCGTAGACTTCAGGCCTTTATGTCCTGCCAGTCCGCCACCGAACTGCAGTTTTACCGTTCCAAAAGAAAGCTCCACATCGTCATGCACCACAAGAATCTCTTCTGGAGAAATATTGAAATACCGGCAGGCTTCCCCGATACTCCGGCCGCTTTCGTTCATAAAGAGCATGGGTTTCAACAGGATTATTGGGAGACCTGAGACAGTAAGCTTGCACCAGGATCCATGGAACTTCTCCTGCCACGGAGGAGCTGCTCCAGCATGGTCGATAAGAGCCTCTCCGAACAACCATCCGCAATTATGCCGGGTGGAACGGTAAAGCGTTCCTTTATTGCCAAGCAGCGCGATTAGTTTTACCATATCACCACTATAGGATAGTCGGAGGGATGATGTACAGTCTGGTGTGTTATGTTCCCGAGAGTCATCTAGTTCCGGTGCGCACTTTGGATGAGGCTTGAGATTAGTGGATTGAATTGGTACACTCAGCGGATTCCCTTTGCTTCGAGGAGCGGACAATGACGCGTTCAACTTATCTGAAGGAACTGGCTGCACGTAAGATACTGGTCCTTGATGGTGCGATGGGGACCATAATCCAGGGTCTTGGGCTCGAGAAAGAAGACTTTTCCCTCTCCTCGCTTCTGGAAGAACAGGCCGGACAGCGATATGCGCCGGGATGCAACGAGTTGCTTTCAATCACCCGCCCCGAGGTCATCTACGATATCCACCAGGCCTATATCGCTTCAGGTGCCGATATCATCGAGACCAACACCTTTGGAGCCAACCGCTTCTCTTTAGAAGAATACGGTCTGGCGGAGCATGTGTACGATCTCAATCTCGCCGCGGTGGAGGTCGCCCGGATGGCGGTTGAAGAAGCCGAACGGGAGGATGAGTCCCGTTTCGTGTTCATCGCCGGTGTGGTGGGGCCAACGGGGAAATCAGCCTCTTTCTCCCCCTCGGTGGACGATCCTGCGCAACGTGATGCCGATTTCCATGCGTTCACCGCTATGTACCGAGAGCAGATTTCCGCCCTGCTCGAGGCCCGGGTGGATGCGCTGCTGATAGAAACGGTTTTCGATACCTTGGTAGCGAAGGCGGCGCTCACAGCTGCTGTCCAACTGTTCTCCGAGCGTGGAGAATCTGTTCCTTTGATGGTTTCTGCCACGTTCAGCGATGGCAGCCGCCGTACGTTGTCCGGTCAGACGCTCGAAGCCTTCATCATCTCGCTTAATGCCTTTCCATTGTTCTCTCTCGGTGTGAACTGTTCCACCGGTGCGGCTCAAATGGTTCCTCTCATCCGAGAATTGGCGGAATCCTCTCCGTTTTTGACCAGCGCCCATCCAAACGCTGGATTTCCAAATCAGGAAGGAATCTACGAGCAGCCACCCGAGGAATTCGCCACGCTTGTCACACCAGTCCTTCAGGAAGGATGCCTTTCGATTGTCGGCGGGTGCTGCGGCACCACACCGGCTCATATAAAAGCTCTCGCTGCTGTCGCGGCGACCTGCAAGCCGCACAAGGTCGCAAGGATTCCAGAGGCTTTGCGGTTGAGCGGCTGGGAACCTCTGGTCGTTCCTCAAGAGCATCAGTTCATCACCATCGGTGAGCGTGCAAATGTTGCTGGATCTCGGAAATTCGCGCGGCTTATCAAGGAAGGACACTACGACCAGGCGCTTTCAGTGGCTCGTTCCCAGGTGGAGCAAGGGGCTCAGATCATCGATATCTGCATGGACGACGCTATGATCGATGCCCCTGTGGCGATGGTCCGGTTCCTCCGCCTGGCTGCTGCGGACCCAATTATCGCCCGGGTGCCTGTCATGGTGGATTCCTCCTCCTGGGAGGTGGTGCAGGCGGCACTGGTGGAAATGCAGGGTCGTGGCCTCGTGAATTCCATAAGCCTGAAAGAGGGCGAGGAAGCGTTCCTGTGCAAAGCGCGGGCTGTCGCGCAGATGGGAGCCGCTGTGGTGGTGATGCTCTTCGATGAGCAAGGCCAGGCTGATACCTTTGAGCGCAAGTGCGCGGTTGCCGAGCGGAGCTATCGACTGCTGGTGGATACAGGCATTTTCAATCCGGAATCAATTGTATTCGACCCCAATATCCTCTCGATCGCCACAGGCATTGACGAGCATGACTTTTATGCCCGCGACTTCATCCGTTCTGTACGATGGATCAAGCAGCGGTACCCGTTGGTGAAAACCAGCGGCGGGCTAAGCAATCTTTCATTCGCGTTCCGAGGGAACAATGCCCTGAGAGAAGCAATACATGCTGTTTTCCTTGACTTAGCCGTTGAGGCAGGCCTTGATATGGCGATTGTCAATCCTGCGATGACTTTTGTCGCCGACGATATCCCCTCACCTGCGCGCTCTATCATCCGCGAAGCTTTGCTTGTGGACAGTGGTGACGGCTTGTCTGCCCGAAATGCGCTTATAGAGCTTGCGCTCTCTCGGAGCCTTGAGGTGCTGGCAGAGGATACAACGTCTATGAATCCGTTGGTGGACGCGTGGCGCTCACTGCCTGTGAAAGAACGGTTGGCAGAGGCCATCCTGCGTGGCGATGATTCCCATCTGGAGCAAGACCTGCAGGCAGCTGAAGACCAGGATGCGGTCACCCTCATCGAAGGCCCTCTGATGGGGGGCATGTCCCACGTCGGGGTGCTTTTTGGCGAAGGTCGGCTGTTCCTCCCCCAGGTGGTCCGCAGTGCGAGAATCATGAAGAAGGCCGTCGACATTCTTCAACCCCGTTTGGAACAATCCGCTACCCAAGTGTCCCGTAGCGCGGGTACGATTGTCCTGGCGACTGTGAAGGGTGATGTCCATGATATCGGCAAAAATATCGTCTCGCTGGTCCTAAGGTGCAACAACTTCAAGGTGGTGGACCTTGGGGTGATGGTTCCGGCCGAGACTATTGTCCAAGCCGTGCTCGATGAGAAAGCCGACATGGTTGGATTGAGTGGTCTTATCACTCCTTCGCTGGTGGAGATGGCGAACGTATGCCGCTTGTTCGGGCAAAGGGGAATCACCGTTCCCGTGTTGATTGGGGGAGCCACGACCTCAGAAGAGCATACCGCGATGAAGCTGTTCCCGCTCTATCCGAATAGGGTCATCCATACGAAGGATGCCTCCCATACGGTTTCGGTTGCTTTGCAATTGGTCTCTTTGCAGAAGGACGCCTATCTGCGGACCGTTTCAGAAAAGTATCTTGCGCTTGCTTCCCATCCAAAGGACAAGCCTGTTGGGTCGCTTGATTTACAAACGGCTCGGCAGCGAAGGTTTATCAAGGAAAAGCCAGCCCCCCGTCCTATGGCTTTTGGAATCCACCTCGTTAAGCACCCTCCCCTTGAAGAACTCCTGGCGCTGGTGAATTGGCGGATGCTCGCTGCGGCCTGGAGGGTGGCTCCAGATTCCGCCGAGTCTAGGAAGCTGGAGGAAGACACACGGGCGCTTTTGAAGAGATCAGACATCCGGGCGGTTTTTGAATCTTCTTCAAGTGCAGTCGTGGGAGTTTTTCCTGCTTGCTCGCATCATGAGACCGTGTCCGTGTTCGATTCCACAGGAAAGGAGATTGTCGAGACGTTGAATTTTCTACGGATGCAGCAAGTGGCTCCTGGCCAAGGCGCTCTTTGTCTCGCTGATTTTGTACAGGAAGGCAACCTTGCTCCTATCGATGCAGTTGGATTGTTTGTCGCAACCGCAGGAAAAGGAGTCGCTTCGTTGGCTTTGAACCTGAAGAACTCAGGTGATGAATATGGCTCTCTCCTTGTGGCCCTGCTTGCCGACCGGTTGGCTGAGGCTTTAAGCGGTTACCTCCATTCCAAGATGGCTTCCACTTGGTGGGGATATGGGGACACCCCTTCCATCCGTCCAGCCCCGGGGTATCCTTCGGCACCGGATCATGCGGAGAAACAAAAGATCTTCACATTGCTGCAGGCGACCGATTGTACCGGTGTCATGCTTACCGACAGCTTTGCCATGGATCCCGCGGCCTCGGTCTGTGGTTATTATTTTGTCGGCGAAGGCTGCCGATACTTCTCGGTCGGGACTATCGGCCAAGACCAGTTGACCGCGTACTCGCATCTCACTGGAGTTGATGAAGCAATTTTGTCCGGATCTCTTGCGGCAAAACCATAGGTGTCAATCATACTAGGCAATGGAAACCGAGTATGGCATGATGCTCTTGAGGAGAATTCCCAATGAAAGTCACTGATATTATCGCCAAGGCGGAAAAACCCCTCTTTACCTTTGAACTTCTCCCCCCGCTGAAGGGGCATACCATCGACTCCATCCACGAGGCGATCGAGACCTTGCTTCCTTATCATCCCGCATACTTGAACATCACCAGCCATCAACAGGAAGTGGTGTATGTGGATAGGCCGGATGGTTTGATTGAGAGGAGGACGGTTCGAAAAAGGCCCGGCACCGTGGCGTTGTCCGCTGCCATCCAGTATCGTTATGGAATACCGGTGATCCCTCATTTGATCTGCGGTGGTTATTCCAGGGAGCAGATAGAGGACCAGTTGATCGAGCTGAATTTCCTTGGGATCGACAATGTGTTTGCCTTGAGGGGTGATCCTCCCCATGGAGAGCGGCGTTTCGTAGCCCAAAAAGATGGTTATGAGCATACTGATGGTATGATAAGGCAGATCGCGGCCATCAATCGTGGGGAATATCTGGATCCTGACCTAAAAGATCCGGTGGCGGCTTCATTTTGCATCGGTGTGGCAGGATATCCGGAGAAGCATGCCGAGGCACCGAATATCGACCATGATATCGCCATGCTTAAGCTGAAAGTCGACGCGGGTGCTCATTACATAGTCACCCAGATGTTCTTTATAAATGAGCATTATCTCGCCTTTGTGGATAAGTGCCGCGAGGCCGGTATCACCGTGCCGATCATCCCTGGGATCAAACCAATCGGGCGAAAATCGGATATCGAACTGCTTCCCCAGACTTTTCATGTGGACCTTCCTTCCCGCTTGGTAAAGTCGGTGTCTTCCTGCGCCGGGGCAGCCGAGGTGCGAAAGGTTGGAATTGAATACTGCAAGGAACAAGTCGCTGAATTGCTCGAAGCTGGTGTCCCCGGAGTGCATTTCTACACCCAAGGGCGAGCTGACTCCATTGCTAGGATTGTCGAAGGGACTTTCAAACTATAGAAAAGGAGCGAATATGGCAAAAAAGAAAATCGCGGTGGATGCTCGGATTGTGCTTCAATTGTTGATTGGAATTCTGTTCATCTGCATGGGAATCGTGGGGTTTTCCTCCAGCAAAGGATTGGGAGCGGAATTGACGAGGGAGATCGCCAGGCAATTTGGCAACGATCGTGAACTGCTTTCGTACTTGATCTCCACTATCGAGCTTCTCAGCGGTCTTTTCCTGGTGCTGGCCCTTGGGGTGAAGGCGATTCCTGCCAAAGTCACAAAAATCGCCATGATTGCCGTTTGGGTGCTCTGGATTGCCATCATTGTGGTCTTGGATGTGTTTTCGGTAAGTTTTGACAGACTGAGCGGCCTTGATTGGATCTTGTGGGCACAGGAACTATCGCTCCACTTTATCGTGCTTATCGGAATCATCATCGTCAGTGGAAGAAAGACCGCTTAAGGAACATAAAAAAATCATCTGGAACGGGTCACCCCAATCCGGGGGCAATCGGTCTGGCAGAGGCAACGGGAACAGTGTGGAGAAATCGGTTTGCAGATCTGTTGCCCGAAGGTGACCAGCAGCTCATTCAACGGAATCCAGTGACGTCTTGGCATGATGCGCTCCAAGGCTTTTTCCGATTGCTCTGGAGTGCGGGTGTGGATCCATCCCAACCGATTGGAGATGCGGTGCACATGGGTATCCACGCAGATGGCCTCTATCCCGAAGCCTAGATTCAGGGTAAGGTTCGCCGTCTTCACACCCACTCCGGGAAGGGAGAGCAGCTGTTCCCGTTCGCAGGGGACTAGTCCGCTATGGTTTTCTATCAGCAGTCGGGAGACCTCTAGGATATTCCTCGCCTTCACCCGATAGAATCCTGCCGGATAGATCGTCTCCTCAATCGTTTGTAGTGGGATTTTTACCATCGCTTGCGGGGTGTCGGCCAGCGCGAACAGCCTGTCGGACGCAGCGAGGGTGACTTCGTCCTTGGTTCTCAGGGAAATAAGGGTTGATATAAGTACGCGAAAGGGGTCGTTGTCACGTGAGGCGATCAGCGAAACCGAGGGCAGTCCTCCTTTCTCTTGAGAAAGGGTCTCGGTAATTCTGTTCAGGCATGCATCCCAATCGATATCCATAGCTGACCTCCAAGATCCATTCTATCAACGTGCGATACCCGATGCAACCGTGCGCTTGTGTACGACAACTTGACATATACTGTCAAAAGCTTTAGCTTTCTCCTACTATGATCATCATTTTAAAACAGCACATCACGGATACTCAGAAGAATTTAGTCAAGGATTTCCTTAAGACGCGTGGGTTTAAAGTCAAGGAGATAGTTGGTCAGGAAGAGACTGTGCTTGGTGCGGTCGGAATCAACCGGATCGATATCCGCGAGGTCGCGGTCCTGGAGGGTGTGGCCAATGTCATTCCCATATCCAAACCCTATAAACTTGCGTCACGGGAGCTCAAGCAGAGCGATACCATCGTGCAGGTGGGGAAGGTGAAGATTGGTGGGCAGCGAATAGCCGTCATCGCCGGGCCTTGCGCAGTGGAGAGCCGCGAGCAGATGATGATCATCGCCAAGCAGGTGCGCGAATCAGGGGCGGTGATTCTCCGTGGAGGGGCGTTCAAACCCCGTACTTCTCCCTATGCGTTCCAAGGCCTTGGCGAAGAAGGTCTCCGATATCTGAAAGAAGCCGGAGAGGCGTTCTCCATGCCGGTGACAACCGAGATTGTAAGTCCACGGGATGTGGATCTGATGCTCGATTATGTGGATATGTTCCAGATCGGCGCCCGCAATATGCAGAATTTCGAACTTCTCAAGGAAGTCGGGCGGACCGGGCGTCCCGTATTGTTGAAAAGGGGGCTTGCGGCCACTATCGAAGAATGGCTCATGGCTGCTGAGTACCTTATGGCAAGCGGAACAGACCAGATTGTGCTGTGCGAGCGTGGTATCCGCACCTATGAGAAAGCCACCCGCAACACTTTGGATATCAGCTCGATACCTGTGGTGCAGAAGCTCTGCCATCTGCCGGTTATCGCCGACCCTAGCCATGCCACCGGTCTTCGGGATATGGTTGCCCCCATGTCGCTTGCCATCGTTGCTTCTGGAGCGAGCGGTTTGATGGTGGAAGTCCACCACAATCCGGATAAAGCTCTTTCCGATGGTCCGCAATCCCTCTATCCCCAGCAGTTCGATACTCTGATGCGTGATATCCAGGCTCTGTGTCCGGTGGTGGGAAAATCGCTTGAGCGGATTCCCCAGGCCCGGCCAGAGATTGAGATCTGGGCAGGAGATGCCTCCCTTGTACCTTCAGCCCAAGCGTTGCAGATTGCTTTCCAAGGAGAGCATGGCGCCTATAGCGAACAGGCTATCCGGCAGGTTTTCGATGAGCAGGCGGTTACCAAACCGTGCCATTCCTTTGCCGATGTATTCGAGAGTGTGCTGAAGGGAGAATGCAAATACGGTATGGTCCCAATGGAGAATACCTTGGGAGGGACGATCAATGAGAACCTTGATCTCCTTCACAGTCATCCCGGTATCACCGTAGTTGGGGAGAAGCAGATCAGGATCAGACATAATCTGATAGCGCTTCCTGGAAGCACGATCGAAGGCATCAAAAAAGTCTACACCCACCCGCAGGGGCTTGCCCAATGCACCAAGTTCCTCACGACAGAATTGAAGCACGCGGAGGCTTTGCCCTATTTCGATACCGCTGGTGCCGTGGGCTATGTGGCCCAGATGAAGGATCCTTCCTGCGCGGCTATCGCCAGCTCAGCTGCTGCCGCTTATCATCATCTGACTATCCTAAGAGAAGGTATTGAGACCAACAGCAGCAACTTCACCCGTTTCTATGTGATCTGCCGTGAGGAAAACGCCGAGATCTTCCGTAGCGCGGTGCCCGTCGATCGGGTGGCCATGGTGTTCTCGGTGAGCGACCGTCCAGGGTCTTTGTTTGAAGCGCTGCAAGTGCTCTCCACCTATGGCATGAACATGAAGAAATTGGAATCCCGGCCGATACCTGGCAAGCCTTGGGAATATTCGTTCTTTGTCGAGGCGGAACTGATCGCAAAACCCGGTTTCGAGGCCGCGGTGGCAGCGCTCACCCAAGCCTGCAGCATGTTCCGTATCCTAGGAACCTTCCACAGCGATCGTTAGGAGGAGATATGGGGCAGATCAGGACATTCATACCAGAGCTCTTGATCATGGGAGTCCTTTCCTCCCGCCCTGAAACGCTACCGGAAGCCAGGAGACAGCTTGTTGAGGCTTTCGGTTCCCTCGCAAGAGAAACCGATCCTGTGCCTTTTCTTTTCACAGATTACTACAATGAAGAGATGGGTGTGCCTATCCAACGTTTCTTCATGGTCTTTGAGGAGCTCGTCGACCCCTCGCGTTTGCCGGGGATCAAGCTGCAGACCAATCTGATCGAGGAAGCTTTCATGAAGAACGGGCAGAGGAAGTTGAATCTCGACCCAGGAATACTCAGCGCTGACAATCTCATATTGGCGACGACCAAAGACCGGAGCCACCGGATTCCTCTTGCCGATGGGATTTTCGGTGAAGTCACCCTCATCTATACGAAAGGCGCCTTCCAAAGTCTGCCTTGGACCTACGCTGATTATAAAAGTGAGGAATTCAAGGCGCTTTTCAAGGAATTCAGGAGCGATTATCTAGCCCAGCTCCGACACCACGCTTCACGCTGAGAAACTGAAGCAATCCGCCAGTATCCGCAGTAAGATGGATATGGTGCAAAGAATCCGGTTGCTGTTTCTTCTTTTGATATCCTCCTTTGTTTTTCTCTGCTCCTGCACTCCGGAGCGGTACATCACCGTCGTGTTGTCTCAGGATCATCCTTGGGAAACGGCAAGCGGCAGGCGGTTCTGGTATACGCTGGCTTGGACTGGTCTGGATGGGGAGATTTCCAAGACCCATCTTTCCATCGGCTGCCGTTCTGTCCGGATTCCCGTGGCAACAGGCCAGTCCGTGATTTTCGCAGCCTACCCCTTAGGGACAGGCATCCCATTGGGGGGGTCCCATCTTGCCATCGACACAACTGAGACCGTATCGCTTTCGATGGAAGAGGGCCCGCTCGCCGATATGCTTCTTTCGCTTTCCAAACGTTGGCCAGGGCCTGTCGCCCGGGTGAATACGCATCATCTGCTGGGCTATATCGAAGCTGTAGTCCCCATAGGGCTGGGTGTTGATTGGAATCTACTCGCAAAGGCTATTGTGGAAGGAGATTTATCGCGTGAGAAGGTACGAAGCCTTCCTTCGGTAGAACTCGTCTTGGATGGACTTCCGGAGGGCAGGTGGATTTGCGAGCATGCTGGATATCCGGCATTGTTTGGTTTTTGTGAGAATCCAGTGGTCATCAAGGAGTTGTTTCCGGGTCTGCTTCGGTACGTGAACCTAGAGCGGCATATGGAATTGAGGTTGCTTGTCTCCGAGGATGCGGTCACTGGCCAGATAGGAGGAACGTACTGGCATATGGTCGTTGTCGATCCTTTGTTCACCCTAACCGACACTGCCTACCAGCATCTGCTCGAGTTGGAATAGCTTCACAGAAGTAAGTAAAAAGAGTAGAGTCTGTCTATGGAATCCATAAGAGAGTTGTATAGGATCGGGTATGGCCCTTCAAGCAGCCATACCATGGGTCCCCGCTATGCCGCCACTGAATTTCTCAGCCGCCATTACGATGCCATCCGGTATGAAGCCGATTTATTCGGCAGCCTCGCTGCGACTGGAAAGGGCCACCTCACGGATAAAGCCTTGCGTGAGGTTTTAGGTGGGACAGGCAAAAGCGTGACGATAATCTGGTATCCTGAGGTTGTCAAACCCTTTCATCCAAATGCCATGACCCTTCGCGCAATCGGACCGCAGGAAGACCTCCTTGGTGAACAGACCTATTATAGTGTCGGTGGCGGGAAAGTCATCTTGGAAGGACAGCAGAGTCTTCCAATCAAGCGCACCTATCCCCAATATCTCAGCAAGATGAAGCATATTCTCGCTTATTGTGAGAAAGAAGGTATCCAGCTATGGGAATTGGTGGTCAAGTACGAGGGACCAGAGATTCTCACCTTCATAGAGCAGATCTGGACTGTCATGCTCGAATCCATCCAGAATGGATTGAATCAGGAGGGGGTGCTCCCAGGGGGATTGAAGCTTCCTAGGAAAGCGGCCAAATTTTTCGTGCAATCAAAAGACCTGGTTGGTCCGGTTGGCACTCCTGCAAGGGCTTTGAGTTATGCTCTAGCGGTAGCCGAAGAGAACGCGGGTGGCGGGAAGATAGTCACCGCCCCTACCTGTGGTTCCTGTGGAGTCTTGCCCGGCGTGCTTTTCTACCTCAGAAACCAGTACAAGCTCCCCCAGGTCAAGATTCTCAGGGCTCTACTGACTGCGGGACTCATCGGTAATCTAGTCAAGCACAACGGATCAATCTCGGGGGCGGAAGTCGGCTGCCAAGGCGAGATCGGGGTGGCTTGCGCCATGGCCTCGGGAGCTACCGCGCAATTGCTCGGGGGATCCATCCATCAGATTGAGTATGCAGCGGAAATGGGACTGGAGCATCACCTTGGTCTCACGTGCGATCCGATGATGGGCCTTGTGCAGATTCCCTGCATCGAGCGGAACGCCATGGCGGCGATGCGGTCGCTGGACCACGCCAGCTATGCCCTGCTCACCGATGGGCGGCACAAAGTATCCTTCGATACCGTGGTGGATGTGATGATGGAAACCGGACAGGCGCTTCCCTCATTGTACCGCGAGACCTCTTTGGGAGGTCTCGCGAAGACACGGTTCTAGTAGCAGCCTGTCGGTAAAGCAAGGTGAAATACCCCGCCTTATTCCTTGATTACGATATTCACCAGCTTATCAGCCACGACAATGGTCTTGAGCACCTGCTTGCCAACTGTCAGCTCTTGGATCCGTTCTATGTTCCAGGCCATTTCGGATAAGGTGTCCTTCGAGGTTCCCTTGTCCACCGTCAGCTTTGCCCGAAGTTTCCCATTGATCTGAACCACTACTTCCACAGTATCGTCGATGGTGAGTTCCTCGCGATAGGTGGGCCAGGGCCTGTTGGTGACCGAAGCCGGGTGCCCAGCCATTTCCCAGAGTTCCTCAGCGAGATGCGGCACATAGGGTGTCAGAAGCAGGATCAGGGTCTCCCATACTTCGCGGGGGAGGTCTTCCGTTTTGTAGAGTTCATTCACCAAGATCATCATCTGGGAGATGGCAGTATTGAAATCGAGGCCCCGAGTATCCTTGGTGACTTTCTTGATGGTCTTGTGCAAAGTCTTGGTCATCTCCAAAGAGGCTGGCTTTTCGCTGATCGATTTTTCCGTTAACCTCCAGACGCGGTCCAGGAAGCGGTATACACCGGAGATCCCCGTGGTTGCCCACGGTTTGGAAACTTGGAGCGGACCCATGAACATCTCGTACATACGCATCGCATCGGCACCGAAATCCCGGATGATATCATCGGGATTCACCACGTTCTTCAAACTCTTGGACATCTTGGCGATGACGCGCTCAAGCTTTTCTCCGGTGGCTTTCTCGGTGAACACCTCCGGAGTCAGCTCCTCCACTTCATCGGTGGCGACAAGACTCTTATCCTTGCGCTGATAGGCGAAAGAGGTGATCATCCCTTGGTTGATGAGCCGTTGGAAGGGTTCTTTGGTGTTTACCACACCAAGATCGAACAGGACCTTGTGCCAGAAACGGGCATAGAGGAGGTGGAGCACCGCATGCTCGGCTCCACCCACATACAGATCTACCGGCATCCAATAATCTATCTTATCTGGGGCGGCGAAGGCCTGGGTGTTTTCCGGGTCTATGAAACGTAGGTAGTACCAGCAGGAGCCGGCCCATTGCGGCATGGTGTTGGTCTCCCGCTTGGCAGGACCTCCACATACAGGGCAGGTGGTGTTGACCCAATCGGGGATGGTCACCAATGGGCTTTCGCCAGTTCCGGAAGGCGCATAGGTCTCTACTTCGGGTAGGGCGAGAGGCAGCTGTTCCTCAGGTATCGGTACGGTCCCGCAATGTGGACAATGCACAAGGGGAATCGGTTCACCCCAATAACGCTGGCGGCTGAACACCCAGTCGCGAAGCTTGTAGTTCACCGTGCGTTTGCCGATTCCTTGCGCCTCAAGCCATGAGTTCATGGTCTCGATGGCGGTGGTCTTGTCCAGGCCATCGAGGAAACCGGAATTCACATGGATGCCGTCCTCTGTCCAAGCTTGCGTCTGCACATCAACGGAGCTCTTGAGGACTTCGATAATCGGAAGATTGAACTTTTTGGCGAATTCCCAGTCCCGGGTGTCATGTGCGGGAACCGCCATGATGGCACCGGTTCCATATGAGATAAGCACGTAGTCGGCGATCCAGACCGGAATCCGCTTGCCATTGACCGGGTTGATGGCGTAGCTGCCGCTGAAGACCCCGGTCTTGTCTTTTGCCAGGTCGGTCCGCTCCAGATCCGATTTGCTTGCGGCTTGCTCGATATAGGCCCGCACCGCGCTGTGCTGGGCTGCTGTGGTGAGCTTGTCCACCAAGGGGTGTTCTGGAGAAACAACCATATAGGTGGCTCCAAACAACGTGTCGCTTCTAGTGGTATAGACTTCGAGCGCTTCGGGGCTGTTCTCAAGCTTGAAGACCACACTGGCGCCTTCGCTCCTCCCTATCCAGTTGCTCTGCATCGCCTTGATGGAATCGGGCCAGTCCAAGCTGTCCAGGTCTTCCAGCAGACGGTCTGCGTAGGCGGTGATCTTCAGGATCCACTGCCGGATGCTCCGACGGGTCACATGTGTTCCGCACCGTTCGCAACGCCCCTCCTTGACCTCTTCATTGGAAAGACCTGTGAGACAGTTTGGGCACCAGTTGATGGGGGTGAGGGATTCATAGGCCAGGCCACGCTTGTACAGCTGTAGGAAAATCCACTGGGTCCAGCGGTAATACTCCACGGTATGCGTGGAGATTTCCCGGTTCCAGTCATAGCAGAACCCAAGGCTTCTGATCTGCTTGCGGAAGTTTTCAATATTCCTCTCCGTGGTGGCACGGGGGTGGGTACCGGTTTTGATGGCATAGTTTTCCGCGGGAAGGCCAAAGGAGTCGAACCCCATCGGATGCAGGACATTGTAACCATTCATTCGTAGGAAACGGCAGTAGATGTCGGTGGCCGTGTACCCTTCAGGGTGTCCGACATGCAGGCCCGCACCCGAGGGATACGGGAACATATCGAGGACATAGGCTCTTTTCTCTTTTGGGAACGCGGGGTCCTCGGTGACTGCGAAGGTCTGGTTTTTATCCCAGTAAGCTTGCCATTTTGGTTCGATTTCTTTGAATGGATAGTTACTCATGGGCGCATCATACCGCTGACATCGCAAGGGTGTCAATGGAAGGCTGTTTTGCCTTCCAAAGGGTTGCGCGGGCTATTGCTCCGGCTTGGGCTTGGGAACCAACCTGACCGCTTCTATCCGTTTTCCTTTCATGGATGTGATGGTGAAAGTCCCGAAGGGAACCTCAACCGTATCACCTGCAACAGGGATGGTTCCAAGCTTCTCAATCAGGAACGCGGCCAGTGTGCTGGAGATGTCGGCCCGGTCTATCTCGATATCCAGCTCATCATCGATCTGCTGCATCGAGGTGTCGGCTTGTATGAGGAAAGACCCACCTTCTTCCTGTATGCGTTCCTGTGCTCCAGATTCGTGCTCGTCGTAGATCTCGCCGAACAACTGCTCGATGATATCCTCCAAGGACACTATTCCCGACAGCCCGCCATATTCGTCCAAAACCACCGCGATTTGGATTTTGTCCCGTTTGAACTCTTGCAGAAGGTCGTCCACTTTCTTAGTTTCGGGGACGAACAAGGGTTGGATTGTGAAGCGGGAGACGGCTTCGTCAGAACGTCCATCCACCACCGCGGCAAGCACGTCGCGGATAAGGAGAATCCCAGTGACATCCTCCGGGGTCTGCTGATAGACGGGTATGCGTGAATAGCCACTCGCAACCAGCTGAGGGAAAGCCTCGCGGAGAGTTTGGTCGGCGGATAGGCTGAACACCTCGGTGCGGTGGGTCATGATGGACTTGACCGTGGCTTCGCTGAAATGCAGAACTCGTTGCACAAGGCTTGTTTCATATTCATCTACAAGCCCTTCATCCTCAGCTACATCCACGACATGCATGAGCCCTTCAAAAGAGAGCTTCTTTTCCTTCTTGTGGGAGAAAAATCGGGTTATGAGCGAGCTGATCCATTTGATTATGATGACCACTGGAAACAGAACGATGGTCAGAAACTTGATTGGATAGGCAGTGAGACGCGCGACTGTGGTGTTATAGGATATCGCCAGCTGTTTTGGAGTTATCTCACCGAAGAGGAGTATGAGGAACGTTAGGATTCCCGTGGCTATGCCGATTCCTGCGTTTCCCCATATGGAGATGGCATAGGTGGTGGTGATGGCTGATGCACTCAGATTGACGATATTGTTGCCTATGAGGATGGTGGTGAGCAGAAGCTCTGGATTTTTCGCAATCGCCGCGGCCATTTTGCTCGTACGTCCTTTGGCTGTTTCCAGCATGCGGATCTGCAGAAAGGACAGAGAGGTGAATGCAGTCTCTGATGCGGAAAAAAAGGCAGAGAGGCACAATAGGATGACGATGATGATTAGCTGCAGGCTCATCGTTGAACCCTGCGGGAGTGGGAGCGATGGGTGTCTGGCTGTACAGGCCTGTGGCACCCCGAACTAGGTAAAGGATCTTCCATAATGAAAACACTATAGCGGAATGTTGCCTCGCATGACAACCCCGGACGCCACAGGTCTTGTCTTATTAAAGGAATACGATTACCGCTAGGAGAAGGGCGCAGGTGACGGCTGCCAGATAAGGCGACAGACGCTTGATGCGGCTTGCGTTGAAGCCACAGAAAGGATAGAAGAAGAGCAAGGTATCGCAGAGGCACAGCATGGAAAGAAAAAGAACGGGGAACTTAGCGAAAGAGTGGGTTTGCCCACCTCCTGCACGTGTGGGGAGCAAGACAGTGAAGCTGATTTTCAAAGCCGCCAGCAAGCTGATCTCCACCAAAGTGGTTCCAAGGGCTATGATTCCCAGCGATTTCGCATCCTTTGCCAATTGCCAATCCGTACCTCGGCGATAATAGTTGCCTGGTATGGGAAAAGGCCACCCTAACACCAGAGGAAATAGGAATCCGAGCACATTGGCTGTATCCCATGCGGTATAGACCACTGGCAATCCGAGAGTCCGGGCGATCAGCCACATCGCAAGCGTCCTGATGCCAATCGCCAACAGGGGGAAGAACAGCCACAGCAGGCGTACTGGCAATGAGACAGTATGATCGTTGAGCAATGGGAGCAGCTGGTTTCTCAGAATCAAAACCATCCACATCGCCAGAGCGAATAGCCCGGTGGTGGTCAGGCTTTTCAATTGCTCCCTCGGGGAAGGCTCTAGAAGTGTTGATTTTTGCGAAGCTGTTGGTGGCGCTTCCGCTGAAATCCCGAACAAATTTTTGTGCCAAAGAAAATAGCCAAAATCAAAAAAGCGTGAGGCATGTTTCCAGACTTTTGGCAGCCCGATTCCAAATCGCTTTATTTGTCCATACAGGGAAAGAGGAGCGAACCCTTGGTAGGCGAGTTGTTTGAACGAGCTTGGATTATCGCCTTCGACGCAAGCGGCTACATCCGTACAGCCTGCTGCTTGAAGAAAATCCAAGGCGGCAGCCACAAGCTTCCTTCCAAGACCCAAGCCACGGGCTTCTTCGGAAATGTACAGCCAACCCATATATCCCATCCGGAGCTTCCCCCTACGCAGGGGATAGATATCGAGATTGATACCGCCAAGGATCTGTTCACCGGCCACTGCCACCAAGGTGGACTCAGGATGGATATAGAAGATGGGGCGAAGGTAGACTTCAAAAGTCCTCTCCATCAAAACCCGGATGGCCGCAGTTTCGCATTCGAGCATTGGGCGGATAACCACGTCGGCAACCGCGACCTCCGCAACAGGATATGAGCTCATGCGAGAACCACGAAGGCGCTGACGAGCAATAATTGGGCAAGAATATACGTGGTCATCACTAGTCCTCCATCACCGATTTTCTTATCAATCATGTCCATGGCGATGAGGAAGTCGGAAAAGCAGAACAACAGCGCGCCACATAAGGCCAGCAGGGTTCCAAGCAGCGGTCCCCGTCCCCACGTAAGCAACGAGCCGAGCAATAGAAAGTCCAGCAGGATGCAATAGGCTGATAATCCACGGGAGTAGGGGTGGCCGCTTCGAGCCATGGTCTTCCAGAACCAAAGGGTGAAGACCGCAGAGAGAACAAGTCCAAACAACCACGGAAGCTCGAATCCAATAGGGAGCGAGCGGGACACGAACCAAGCGATATAGCAGCCATGCCCTACCATGAAGGATGTCATCCCGATGAGGAAATATGGAATTCTCCTTTTTGCCTTTAGCATGAGTAGGATATCACCGATTGTTCCAAACGATAACCCCATAATAATCAGATAGGATGAATTTTCCCCCATAGCGAGGTTATAGGCCACTATCAAGGTGGGCATTAGCAACGGTTTGGTGATATGGGCCAATCGGTCGCAAACCCTGTACTGCCCTGCGATGTTCAAGATCGAAAGGCAGAGATAGCAGATTATGGCGATTGCCGCGGCTGGGTTCAAGTCCATGCGTTGGTCTCCTTCTCCTTATCAATCTGAATCAATCCATATCAACGATATTCTCGTGTAGTTCCACAAAGCTGTCAACCGAAAGCAATCAGAACAAAATTCAACCCCAAAGAAAATTTGAACACAATGCAAAAAACATGGTACATTTACTAGCAACTACTCAGCTGGAATGAGGACGGATCATATGGCATATTGGTTGCGGCGGATTTTCAATCCGGAGATATTCCAAGGGAAATACCGGAAGGACCATTATTTTGAGGGCTGGTATTTCAAACTGATCGATTCTTCGAGCGACCATGCCTTGGCTGTGATACCCGGGGTGTCCTTCACCCACGAAGGGGAAGGCTCCCATGCCTTCATCCAGATTCTCGATGCGCGCAATCACCGCGTGGATTATGTACGGTTCCCCCTTTCGGATTTTCGGTACAGCGAACGTGAGTTCGAGGTCTGGATTGGGGAAAACCATTTCTCCGATAGCTCAATCACTTTGGACATCGGAGAAGACCAAGCGCATATATCAGGGACTTTATCCTTTGACAAGCTGGTAAAATATCCAAAGACATTTCGCAAGCCTGGAATCATGGGTCCTTACACCTTCATCCCCCGGATGGAATGCTACCATGGAATCGTCAATATCCACCATGAGATCTCCGGCAGCCTGATGATCAGTGGCCAGGAGGTGGATTTCAGTGGCGGCTATGGATATATCGAGAAAGACTGGGGGACTTCGTTCCCCGAAGCCTGGATCTGGATGCAATCCAATCATTTCGATGGAGATGATGTCTCCGTCATGTTCTCTTTGGCTAAAATCCCTTGGCTTGGGAAGTTTTTCTGGGGTTTCATCGCTTTTGTCCGTATAGGAAACAGGATGTATGATTTCGCTACGTATTCCAAAGCACGGATCACTGCTTTGGAGTATCAAGGGTCTCGTTTACGGGTTACGATGCGCGATGCCCGGCACATCTTGGAGCTAGAGGCCCTTCAGGCTCCAGGCGGGGTGCTGAAGGCACCTAAGAACGGAATGATGGAGCGTGACATTTTAGAAAGCATCGATGCCGAGGTTACGGTCCGGCTCACCAGCGATACAGGGCGGTTGATCTATGAGGGGCGGGGTCTACATACCGGTTTGGAGGTTGTCAGCGATATCGCCGCCTACTTTGAGGAATTCCCCATCGATAAGCGTATGTGAAAAGGAGGTTGACCCATGTCTGTATCACCCGAGCGAATCCTGTTTCTTAATCAAAAGTCCATCCAGAGCGCCAGGCCTGCCGTGGTGTACTGGATGCAAAGTTCCCAACGGGTCGTTGGCAATCATGCGCTGGAGCATGCTGTTGAGCAAGCCAATCTGCTGGGAAAGCCTCTGGTGGTGTTCTTTGGATTGACCGACAGGTTTCCCGAAGCCAATGAACGGCATTATGCTTTCATGCTGGAGGGTTTGCAGGAAGTATCGGATACTTTGGAAAAACGTGGGATCGGTCTATTGGTTAGGAAGATTTCTCCTGAGCAAGGGGCCTTGGAGCTTTGTCCGTTCGCAGCGCTTATAGTGGTGGACCGTGGGTATCTGCGTGTTGAAAGGCGATGGAGAGATCTGTTGGCGGCTCACGCTGACTGCCAGGTGGTCCAGGTGGAGACCGATGTGATCGTCCCGGTGGAGCTTGTCTCTTCAAAAGAAGAGTATTCCGCAGCGACACTGAGGACCAAGATCAATAAATCGCTGGCCAATTTCACGCATCCTGTCCAGACCATCGAATATGCAGGGGTAGGGCTTTCGGTTTCGCTTCCCTTCGAGTCCTTTACGCTCCACGATATAGAAGCAGCTCTGGCACAACTGGATATAGATAGAAGTGTGGGCCGGGTTGCCCGGTTTGTGGGCGGTACCTCTAAAGCAAATCTCCTTCTGGAGGATTTCATCGAACATAAGCTGTCCCATTATGCCGCGGCTAAAAGCGACCCTGCTGAAGACTACTCTTCCAACCTAAGCCCTTACCTGCATTTTGGCCAGATTTCTCCCTTGGACATTTTCCTCAAGGTGCACCCTCTTGGCGGTGATGATGTGGATTCGTTCTTAGAGGAGTTGGTGGTAAGGCGTGAATTGAGTATGAATTACGTTTTCTATCAACCGGGATATGATTCCTATGCAGCCTTACCGCAGTGGGCGCGTGCCACCATGGAGAAACATCTTTCCGATCCCCGCCCCTATGTGTATTCGTTGGAACAACTGGAACAGGCCCAGACCCACGATCCCTACTGGAACGCCGCGCAAACCGAGATGGTGGTTACAGGTAAGATGCACGGCTATATGCGGATGTACTGGGGAAAGAAAATTCTTGAATGGAGCCCGACTCCACAGGACGCGTTTCAGCATGCGCTGTATCTGAACAACAAGTACCATCTTGATGGACGGGATCCCAATGCCTTCGCTGGGGTGGCTTGGTGTTTTGGCAAGCACGACCGTCCTTGGGGAGAGCGGGCGGTCTTTGGAAATGTGCGTTATATGAATGCGAAGGGTCTGGAGCGCAAATTCGATATGGCGCGCTATCTCAGTAAGATCAAGGCACTTGTGTGAAACTGGAGGATTGGATAGTGATGATTAAGAGGATGCGTATGAAGCGGATGGTAAAAATCCTTGGTGTTGTGCTGTTGCTCTTTCTGGTATGCTCCTGCCTTCTACCGTATGCGATTCCCCTTTCGCGTCCATCGGACAATGCTTTGCTTCAACCATATTCCAATAGCGCTTACTTGACCATCGGCGAGGTCTCCTTGCATTTCCGTTTGTTCCAGCCTGTTGCACAAGATATCCTAGGTAAGATCCTCTTAGTCCATGGCTTGGGCGGATCAACCTACTCGTACGAGAAAACCGCTCCTGCCCTGGCCGAGGCCGGTTATCTTGTGGTTGCGGTGGATCTCCCTTTGTTTGGTTATAGCCAGCGCTTGGAGACCTTCGATCATAGCCAGGCCAACCGCAGCCGGCTCCTGTGGGATTTTCTTGACATACTGGATGCCAGGCTTACTTTGGAAGAGGCTCGGCAAGGGTGGCATCTAGCTGGTCATAGCATGGGTGGTGGCACAGTCGCAGCGATGGCTGCCGCAAGACAACAACGGACCGCGAGCCTTATTCTCATCGATGGCGCGTTGTTCGAGACCTCGCGCAATACTGGATTGGTCACCTTTTTTCCTCCAGTAGTCAGATGGCTGCAGATTGTGCTTGAGAAATCCATTATCCGCGAGAAGAACATTCGCTCTTTCCTTGCCTCAGCCTATGGTGGCGAACCGAGCGACGCTGATGTTGCTGGATACTTGGATGCGCTTTCAGTTCCCGGGACGGCCCTGGCGGTGCGTTCCTTCCTCAAGACTTCCCGCAACCTCCCTGTGGAGGAATTACGTGGATTGTCAATGCCGGCTTTAGCCATCTGGGGTTCCAACGACACGTGGGTTCCCTTCTCCGATACCCAAAGAATCAAGGAGTTCATCCCCCAGTTGGAGATCCGTTCTATCGCAGGCGCCGGCCATATCCCCATGGAGACCAACCCTGACGAATTCAACCGGATTTTACTTCAGCATCTATTTAACCTAAAATAAATTAACATCGTTGTGGAAAGGGTTCCAGGAACCATTTCCACAGAAACAGCCTCCTTTCTCATTCTTCAGCTTCTGCATACTAGGCCCATCCTCAGTCCGCCTATGAATCGTACCCGATGAATCGAAGGACTGAGATGGGATCCAGTATGCAACCTTTTCCACGCCTAGGTGAATTTGAAATTTTTTCCTTGACAGATTGGTCTTTGTGCCTCAAACTACCTGTAAGACATCGGATGTCTTACTGATTTTAGTGAGAGGTGGATATGGCTACACATAAAATTGCAGCGATTTATACCGGAGTGGCTTTGGTAAAGCCCCTTTCAGACCTACTGAAAGAAGCGCTTCCTGGATATGAAGTGATGAACATGCTTGATGACAGCATGATCGCGGAGATAATCGCACATGGTGGTATGACCAAATCGGTGAAACGCCGGTTGTATTCCTATTATGATATCGCCTGCAGCGCTGGCGCAGAACTCATCCTGAACACGTGCTCGTCAATCGGGGACGCGGTATATGGTGCGAGGGAGTTCATTCCTATTCCCATCGTGCGCATCGATGAAGCGATGGCCCGCCTGGCGGTTTCCCAAGCCAGCCGGATAGCAGTGCTTGCAACCCTGCCAACTACGTTGGATCCAACCATCAGGTTGATCAACCTGTGCGCCCAGGAAGCTGGAAAAAAGATCACCACGGTTTCCGCCCTCGCGTCCGGAGCTTTCGCAGCGATTACCGCGGGAGATGCCGCTACCCATGACCGGCTTATCGCTGAAAAAGCCAAGCTGATCATCGATGAGTGCGATATCATTCTGCTCGCTCAAGGCTCCATGGCCAGAATGGAGGAGCCCCTTAGGCAGCTTACCGGCAAGACAGTGCTTTCCAGCCCACGCCTCGGTGTGGAGATGGTGAAGCGGATGATGGAGGGGAACGGCTGAAATGGTAGATAATATGCAGATAAAACAACTTGAGGAAATCTCCAAGGGGTTGCGGCGGGATGTGGTGGAGATGGTCTATCGAACTGGTGATGGCCATCCGGGAGCGAGCTTTTCAGTCGCCGATATCATCACAGCACTCTATTTCCACATCATGAAGATCGATCCCACCCGACCGGATTGGGAGGATCGGGATCGTTTCGTGCTGTCGAAAGGGCATTCTTGCCCGATATTGTACGCGGCTTTGGCCCGCAAAGGCTATTTCGCACCCGAACATCTTATGACCCTCCGCTATCTGCACTCAATCCTGCAGGGTCATCCCTATGCCCCTAAGACTCCGGGACTGGACTCCACCGCGGGCTCCTTGGGAAATGGTGTCGCGATTGGCTTGGGAATGGCCTTGGCCGCGAGGATTCAGAAGAAGGACTATCAGGTGTTTGTCGCCACTGGAGACGGGGAGTTGGGTGAAGGTTTGATCTGGGAGGCCGCGATGGCCGCTTCCCATCTGAAAGCCGGGAATCTCACCGTGTATGTGGATAACAACAACTATCAAAGCGGGGGTACCGTCGATGAAGTCTCTGGTCCCTATCCGATTGCAGAGAAATGGGCCGCGTTTGGCTGGCATTGTCAGGAAATAGATGGGCATGACCTCGGCCAGATCATCAAAGCGACCGCGATTGCCCGGGAAGTGACTGACAAGCCTTCGGTGATTGTGGCGCGGACGGTGAAGGGCAATGGTGTTTCCTTTATGGTTGGTGACAACACCTGGCATAAACGGGTCTATAACGAAGCTGAATATAAGCAAGCCCTGCGGGAATTGGGAGGTGTGCTTTGAGCATTGTCTATGATAATACCCGGATAGGCTTCCGGGATGGGATGATGGAGCTCGCCGCCGAGCGGGACGATATCGTGCTGGTCTCCACCGACTCTTTGAAGGTGGTGAAGGGCGAACCCTTTCAAGAACGATGGCCTGATCGGGTGATTGAGCTGGGAATCGCCGAACAGAATGGAGTGGCGGTATGCGCCGGGCTGGCTAGTTCGGGTCTCATTCCCTATCTCTGCACGTATGCGGGTTTTCTCACCATGCGGGCTTGCGAGCAGATGCGTACCTTTGTTGGGTATCCGCAGCTGAAGGCCCGGTTCATCGGGGCCAATGGTGGTATCTACGGGGGTAACCGTGAAGGTGTGACCCATCAGTTCATCGAGGATCTGGGCATTCTACGGACGATTCCGGGCTACACCATCCTCTGTCCCGCAGATGGGGGACAGGTGAAGGCTGCTATGAAGGCCTCGGTCGATATAGCGGGTCCGGTGTATATCCGCATCGGCAGCGGCCGTGAGGAAAAAGTGTTCCCGGATGGCACACCGTTCGAACTTGGTAAGATCCGTATTCTCAAATCCTATGGAAACGATGTGGCCTTGTTCTGCAATGGATTCATCCTCAACCGGGTGTTGAAAGCCGCAGCTGAATTGGAGGCTCTGGGAGTGCATGCCACGGTGGTTGAAGTAGCGACCCTCAAGCCACTCGATGTGGAAGGTATCTCCGCAGTACTCGCATCCTGTGGGTGTGCGGTCACTATCGAGGACCATAATGTGATTGGCGCCTTGGGCAGCGCGGTAGCTGAAGTAATCGCCGAAGGCGCGCCTGCGGTTCTTGCGAGATTGGGCCTGCAGGACATCTATGCGGAATCCGGGTATGCCGATGAGTTGCTAGATGCATACGGAATGTCCGTAGGCGAGATAGTCCGGACTGCGCAGAAGACAGTCGGGAAAAAAAGATAGGAAGCCGACCGGCTCTTAGGAGCTGGAAACAATAGGTGGAAACTACAAAGGAGAAAAGAACATGAGAAAAGGATTGTTTGTATTGTTGATTCTCATCGTGATGGGCAGTCTGGCGTTCGCCGCTGCGCAAGCGGAGACCGGACCTACTCCCCAAAAACCGCTCGTATTGCGTTACGCCCATATGAATCCCGCAGTCAGCCCCAATGGACTGCAGGCCCAGTACTTCGCTGACAAAATCGCCGAACGGACCAACGGTGCCATAAAGATTGAGATCTATCCTGGCGAACAGCTCGGAACAATCCCAGAGATGGCGGAGATGGTTTCCCAGGGAAGCGTTGCCCTGCACCACAACACCTATGGCGGATTGCAGCCGTTGCTCGAGGACCTTGGTGTGTTCGATACCCCGTATCTCTATCGTGACGTGAACCATCTTCTGGCAGCTACCGATCCTACCTCCTCCCCCGTGCTCAAAGAGTTGAATGACAAGCTGATCGCAACCCGGAATGTCCGTGTGCTGTATTCCTTCTACTTTGGAACCCGCGAGCTTACCAGCAACTCCCCCATCTACTCGCCGAAAGATCTGGCCGGCAAGAAAATCCGCGCCATCCCCTCCGCTATCTACATGGCGGCAGTCGAAGGCATGGGCGCTGTAGCTGTTCCCATAACCTGGGCTGAAGTCCCCGTGGCCTTGTCCACCGGTGTGGCTAGTGGCCAGGAGAACCCGGTGAGCACTATCGCCGCAAGCAAGATCTATGACGTGCAGAAGTACATCATGATGACCGACCATATCATGGGTTCGGAACCTGTGGTCATAAACGAGAAGGTCTGGCAGAGTCTGTCCGCCGAGCATAAGAAGATTTTTGAAGAAGTCGCTAAGGAAACCAGTCTGTGGGCAACCAATTACGTGTTGGGCACCGAAGCCAGCGACCTCAAGCTGCTGCAGGAAAAAGGCATGACCGTGATTACTGCTAAAGAGGGTCTCAAAGTCGACGAATTCCGTGCCGCTGTTAAGAAAGTGGTCGCAGAACGCTTTGGCGCCAAATGGGGCAGATATTACGAAATGATCGACGCGGTTAAATAAGATCCTTCTAAGTGTGGTCGCAGCCGGTGTAAAGCTGGCTGCGATCTTTCTAAAAGTCTATCTCAATAGAGAAACAAAGGTGGGATATGAGTAAGGTATTGAAAACGACAAGCCGGATTTTCGAGGGGCTGTCCTTGGTATTTCTGCTTTCAGTGTTCTTCTGCGTGTTTGTTCAGATAATCATGCGGAATTTTTTCTCAAGTGGCTCAATCGTGCTTGAGGAACTGGCCCGTATCTCGCTCGTGTCCTTGGTGTTCCTTATGATTCCCGTACTCTCTCTTGATGGTCAGCATATTATCGTGGACATCCTCACCGCCCGCCTGAAAGGTTCCGTGCGCAGGATATCCAACCTGATTGTGCAAGTGCTCTGCACAGGCTTCTCAGTTTTCCTCCTAGTTGCGATCGCGCAAGTCTTGCAAAGGAACTGGAATGTGCGGACTTCCGCCATGCGCATGCCCAATATCATCTTCTATATCCCGATTGTGCTTGGGTTGCTTTTCATGGGAATAGCCTCCATCCATTTATTCATCACGATTTTTAAAACCAAGGAGGAAAAGAAATGAACGGAGGTATGATCGTAGGGCTCTTTCTTGTCCTTCTTACCATGGGTGTGCCTATTGCCATAAGCATGGGCCTTCCGGCAGCGCTTTACCTACTGGTGCAGAACATCCCCATAAGCGTGATGATCCAGCGGATGGTCTCTTCTCTGAATTCGTTCCCTCTCCTCGCTGTGCCTCTGTTCATTCTGGCCGCAGGCTTGATGAACAACTCGGGTATTACCTCGCGCCTTTTCGAATTCGCCAAACTCCTGGTGGGTCGTATGAAGGGTGGTCTTGCCCAAGTGAACATCGTGGCGAGTCTGATATTCGCCGGTATCTCCGGAGCCGCGCTCGCGGACGTAGGAGGTCTGGGTAATATCGAGATCGAGGCCATGACCAAGCAGAAGTATCCAAAAGATGTGTCCGCGGCGATAACCGCAGCCTCGGCTGTCATCGGTCCCATCTTTCCTCCAAGTATCCCGCTGATCATCTATGGCGCTGCCGCAGAGACGTCCTCGATGCGGCTGTTGATGGCCGGAGTGTTTCCCGCGCTCGTGATCGCCGCTTTGTTGATGGTCCAGGTGGGAATCTTTGCCCATAAAAGGCATTATCCCAAAGGTATCGAGGGAAAATTCCAAAAAGGAGAAGTGGCCACCATCATCCGCCGTGGTATTCCTGCCATGCTGATGCCAGTCATATTGATCGGGGGCATGCTTTCCGGATATTTTTCTCCCACAGAAGTCGCTGCCATCACCGTAGCCTATGCCATCGTCCTTAGTTTGATCTACCGCGAGTTGAATCTCTCGCAGTTTTTAAAAGTGTGCCGTGAGACGCTCCGGTCGACCGCGACTGTGCTGTTCATCGTATCCTCGGCAGCCATTTTCGCGTGGACCCTCACCGTGGAGCAATTACCGCAGCAGGCTTCAAGCCTGATGCTTTCCATCACAGAGAATCCCATCCTGCTGCTGCTCATGGCCAATGCCATCCTCCTGGTCGCAGGCATGTTCCTTGAGACTACCGCTGCTCTGATGGTCCTTACACCCATCCTTCTACCCTCGTTGATAGCCGCTGGAGTTGACCCTGTCCACTTCGGTGTGGTGATGGTGTTCAACCTGATGATCGGTATGATCACACCTCCGGTGGGGATGAGCATCTTCATGCTCAGTCCGATCGTCGGACTACCGGTGGGCAAACTGTTCAAGTCCACAGCACCCTATCTCATCACACTGTTGATTTCCCTTATGATCCTGACCTATGTGCCGCAAATATCCTTATGGCTCCCTAATCTATTGTTCAATACATAACCTTTTCAGACAGGAGAAGATTCAATGCTTGAGAAAACCTATTTCCAACGGGTGCAGGAACAGACGCCAACCCGCTTCTGGATCAACAACCCCACTTTGGAACAAGCGAAGAAGGCGATAGCTGCCGGTGCGGTCGGTTGCACGACCAATCCCAGCTATGTTTCAAAATTATTCAATTCACCCGAAGATTTCGGTTGCGTGCTTAGGGCGATAGACCTGCTTCTTCCCTATGAACCCAATGATTCGATAGTGGCGGCGAAAGTCCAGCGCGTCATGGTTTCACGTCTCGCCGATGTGTTCCTGCCGTTGTACCGGGCATCAGAGGGGAAGCAAGGTCTGGTGACCATCCAGTGCGACCCGTACCAAGAGGAAGACGCCTCCTTCATCATCAAGGATGGAATTGACAGCCGTAGGTTGGGGGCGAACATCACCGTCAAAATCCCCGTGACCGCACCGGGTATCACCGCGATCAAGACCTTGGTGGAACGAAATGTGCCCACCATGGCTACTGAGATCATGGGTGTGGCTCAAGCAGTCTCCATTTGCGAAGCCTATCGGGATGCATCGGAGCAATCCGGCAATACCCCTCCGTTCTTCGTCACCCATATCACCGGAATCCTCGATGATCATTTCAAGCGTGTCGTGGCGGGCAAGACCCTTGGAATCTCTCCCGAGGCGATGAAGTTCGCTGGACTTACCGTTGCGAAAAAGCAATACACGCTCTTGAAGGAACGCAATTATCCAGGCATCATGCTTGGTGGCGGCGCCCGGAAGCTTGAGGATTTCACCGAATTGGTCGGTGGCGATCTGCATATCACGATCAACTGGGACGGCATGGCTGAGGTTCTTATCGAGCAGAACCCACCGGTTGTCCGCCGTATCGAAGCCTCCTTGGATTCCCTTTTGGTGGCTGAATTGATTGAGAAGCTCCCAGACTTTGCCCGTGCGTATGAAACCGATGGCCTGAAAGTTGAGGAATACTACGATTATGGTGCGGTGGAGCTGTTTAGAAGTTCATTTATGAAGGGCTGGCGCTCGTTGCTGGACCTTATCGCCGAACGAAGGAGGATGCAGTAATGGCATTGGATAGCAAGCACCGGGGAAATCTCGCTACGGAGCCAAGGGTCTCCCGAGCGCCAGGGATAGAACGTGTCACCCTCAGTTATGATGCGGACAGCATGCTCTGCTACTTCTATCTCAAGAAGGGCTCGGTCCTTGAGATGCATCAGCATGTGCAATCGCAGAATGGTATTGTCATCAAAGGTCGGATCGATTTTCTCAAAGGTGATGGAACGGTCCTTGAATTGAAAACCGGAGATGCCTATTACTTCGCGTCGATGGACCCTCATGGATCCAAAGTACATGAAGACACCGAACTCATCGAATGCTTCGCTCCTTCCCGGGATGACTATAAAGTATAATTTCCGTCACCTGAATCAGGTGGATGCAGTGCCCTGCATAATTGTTGCATCATTGGATGCAACAGGGTATCATAACGCGAAATCCCGGTTGTATGGAGTATGGATGAAATGGAAGATATATTTGCCGTGAATGAAGGCCGCCCTAGCGCGGTCGATGTGGTGATTGAGAAGATCAAAGAGTTGTTGATTGAGAAAAAGCTATCACCTGGCGAACTGATTCCTAGCGAATCCGCTTTGGCGGAAAGTCTCAAGGTCGGCCGGGGATCGGTGCGCGAGGCTCTGAAAGTGCTCTCCGCCTATGGCGTCATTGAGATCAAGCGAGGTGCCGGTACCTATATAAGCAGCGCTTCCAATAAAAAACTCTTCGATTTCTCCCTTTTCCAGATCCTGGTCCAGGAACACGATTATAATTCACTTACCCAAGTGCGGGCTTTGCTCGAGGAAGGGATTGTGAAGCTTGTCATCGAGTTTGCCACCGATGAGGAACTCTCGGCGATGGAGAAGATCAACAATCTGTTTCTGGAGGAACTCGCCAAGCCGAACGTATCCATTCAGGCCGCCAGCAGACTTGATATCCAGTACCACCGGCTGATGGGGAAATACTCCCATAACAGCATTGTGGAGAACATCTACAATTTCATCATCGGGTTGTTCGCCCCCACCATGAATCCCATCCATGAAACGGTGCCCGATTCCCACCGCAACCTCCATCAAGCCATTATGGACCGAGACCCAGAACGCGCGGTGGAGCAAGCCCGCAACCATATCCAGACGTGGATCATATCCCACAAAGCAGTTGCCGGATCCAATTAGACTTTCTCGACGCTGGTCTCTAGTTGTTTCAGGTATGAAAAGGAACTCCAATGCCACAAAGAAAGATTATCGTCGCGGTCGCTCCTGTCGCCCATATGCACAAAGTTCTTCCCGCAGGATTAAAGAACCCTATCCGGTCCGAGGACGTCGCTACCGAGACTATCGCCTGTTGGAAAGCCGGGGCCTCCTTGGTCCATCTCCATGTCCGCGATGAGCAAGGCGCCCAAGTGGCTGGATTGGAGACTTTTTCCCGAACAATCGATCTGATCCGAAAGGAATCGGACATCATCATCCAGGGTTCCACCGGAGGGTTCTCCACTCTATCCTTAGACGAACGGTCGGTTTCGGTGCATGAACCGAGGGTGCAGATGGGCGCTTTGAACATGGGTTCCACCAATTTCGAGGATGGCGTCTATATCAACACCTGGAATGATATCCGCTATTGGTCGGATAAGATGAAGAAGCTGGACGTGGTCCCGGAGCTGGAGGTCTTTGATCTTTCGATGATCGAGAGCAGTGTGGTTCTTGCAAACGAGGGTGTGCTGGACTATCCATTGAACTTCAATCTCTCCCTCGGCTTCCATGGAGCCCTCAGCGCGACCGCTGATAATATCCACTGCTTGAAAAACGCAATGCCGGCGCGGTCGGGTTGGAGTTTTCTGGAGGAAGGCATGCAGGACTTCGCCATGCTTGCGGTGGCGATAGGTTGTGGCGCCTCAGGTATCAGGGTAGGCTTTGAGGCAGGCTTTTACTCCGCTCCTGGTAATCCATGCTCCAATGTACAGCTGGTGGAGCATGCGGTCGCGCTGGTAAGGCAGATGGGCTATGAAGTTGCCACCTCGCAGGAAGCGCATGCCATGCTCAATATGCGCAAGTAAGGCGCCTCACAGCCTCCAGCATGGGTAAGGCGATACCTGTTGGGGCTCTTTGCAATCGGCGTCAAACCGTATATAATTACAGACCAATGGCGAAACACAACATCCAAAGCGGACCCACCTCGTACGACGAGAGCAAGATCCAGACTCTCAGCGCTCTCGAGCATATCAGGCTGCGTCCTGGTATGTATATCGGGCGTCTCGGGGATGGATCGCACTTTGAGGATGGTATCTATATCCTTCTCAAAGAAGTAATAGACAACAGCGTCGATGAGTTCATCATGGACCATGGCGCCCGCATCTCCATAAAAGTCGAGGGAGACCATGTAAGCATCCGCGACTTTGGCCGCGGCATTCCGTTGGGCAAGGTGATCGATTGCGTGTCCATCATCAACACCGGTGGAAAATTCAACAATGAGGTTTTCCAATTCTCGGTAGGGCTCAATGGGGTAGGTACCAAGGCGGTCAACGCATTGTCCTCTTTTTTCCGCGTGGTCTCGTATCGGGACGGTGCGTTTTTTGAGGCGATTTTCTCCAAAGGGGAACTTGCCAGCCAGAATAAAGGCGCCACCACCGAGGTAAACGGAACCTTTATCGAATTCGTTCCGGACCACGACCCCGCTTTGTTCGGAAATTACACTTTTAAGGAAGAGTTCATTCAGGAACGCCTTTGGAACTATGCCTACCTCAACATGGGTCTGATTCTGGAGTACAACCGGAAGAACTATGTATCCAAACGTGGACTGCTGGATCTGCTGGACAAGCAGGTGGGGAGCGAGGGGTTGTACAAGATCATCCACCATCGCACGAATCGGATCGAGTTCGCCTTCACCCACACCCACAATTACGGAGAGAATTATTTCTCTTATGTGAACGGCCAGCACACCAGCGACGGGGGGACCCACCTGTGGGCTTTTAAAGAAGGCATCCTCAAAGGTATCAATGAATTCTATAAGAAGAACTATATCGCGCCAGATGTCCGCGACGGACTGACCGGAGCTATCTCCATCAAGCTGCAGGACCCTGTATTCGAGAGCCAGACCAAGAACAAGCTTGGCAATACGGAAGTGCGCACGTGGATCATCCAGGATGTGAAGGAAGCCATCATCGACTTCTTGATGAAGAATGCTGACGACGCGGCCCAGCTGTCGGAAAAGATAGCCAACAACGAGAAGCTCCGCAAGGAACTGGCGGCGGTGAAGGGGGCGGCGCGCGATGCGGCCAAGAAGGTCTCCATCAACATCCCCAAGCTCAAGGACTGCAAACACCACTTGGGTGTCAACGGTGAGAAAGGTGAGCACACGATGATTTTCCTCACCGAGGGCGATTCCGCTTCAGGCTCCATGGTGGGCGTGCGCGATGTCTACACGCAGGCGATTTTCAGCCTCCGTGGCAAAGTACTGAATGTGTTTGATAAAAAACGGACCGAGATCTATAAAAACGAGGAATTGTACAATCTGATGATCGCGTTGGGGATGGAGAATGGAATCGAGGGTTTGCGGTATGGTAAAGTGATCATCGCCACCGATGCCGATAATGATGGCTTCCATATCAGAAACCTGTTGATGACTTACTTCCTCTCTTATTTTGAGGATCTCGTGCTCTCAGGCCGCTTGTTCATTCTTGAGACACCGTTGTTCCGGGTGCGTAACAAGCAGGAGACGGTATATTGTTACAACGAGCTGCAGCGGGATGAGGCGGTCAAGCGTATCCGAGGTTCGGAAGTGACTCGTTTCAAAGGTTTGGGGGAGATAAACCCCTCCGAATTCAGGCAGTTCATCGGCGATGCCATGCGGCTTATACCTGTGTCCATCTCTTCCTCAAGGGAAATGCACAAGACCTTGGAGTTCTACATGGGGGACAATACCCCCGAGCGGCGTGAGTTCATCATGGAGAATCTGTTGTAATGGCACATGCGGAAACCGTTTTTAAAGAGAATTTCCTTGAGTACGCCTCGTATGTCATCAAGGACCGGGCCATTCCCGATATCATCGATGGCCTGAAACCTGTGCAACGGCGCATTCTTCATTCGCTGTTCGAGATGGATGATGGCAAGTTCCATAAAGTGGCGAATGTGGTGGGCCATACCATGAAGTACCATCCACACGGAGATGCGTCGATTGGCGATGCCTTGGTCAATCTGGCCAATATGGACCTGTTTATCGACCGGCAGGGGAATTTTGGCAATGTTATGACCGGAGACAGCGCTGCCGCGGCTAGGTATATCGAATGCCGGGTCCTGCCCTTTGCTAAAAAAGTACTATTCAATCCGGAACTGACCGAGTTCGTGGATTCCTACGATGGGCGCAATACCGAACCTGTCACCTTCCCTGCCAAGATCCCGGTGGTGCTCGTGCAAGGAGCGGAGGGGATCGCGGTTGGGATGTCAACCCGGATACTCCCCCATAATCTGATCGAAGTGCTGGATGCGTTGGAAGCGGTTCTGAAAGGCCGATCTTTTCAGCTTTTTCCTGATTTCTGCACCGGGGGCATCATGGATGTGTCCGGATATGCCGATGGCAAGGGAAAGGTGCTGATCCGGGCCCGCCTGGATACACGGGATTCCAAGCGGATAGTCATCGAGGAGCTGCCATTCGGAGTGACTACCGAGAAGATGATCAAGTCCATCGAGGACGCGGCCAAAAAGGGCAAGTTGAAGATCGCATCCATCAATGATTTCACCACTGACAAGGTGAATATCGAGATCACGCTTGCCCGCAACACCTATTCCGACGATGTAGTGGATTCCTTGTATGGCTTCACCGCCTGCGAGCAATCCATTTCGGTCAATCCGCTCGTGATCCGGGATAATATCCCCACGGTGATGAGCGTGTCCGAGATCATCCATTATCATGCCCGACACCTGGTGGAGGTGCTGAAGCTGGAGCTTGAGAATGAGAAGCGCCATCTGCAGGACCGATTGCATGCCCGCACGCTGGAACGGATCTTCGTTGAGGAACGCATCTATAAAAGGATCGAGCAGAAGCGGACGCAAGAAGAGGTGGAGCGTGCGGTGATAACCGGCTTTGTCCCTTTCAAAGCGCAGATTCTCAAAGAAGTGACGGGGGAGGATGTCGAGCGTCTGCTGAAGATTCCCATCCGCCGCATCAGCTTGTTCGATATCGAAAAGAACAAGGCGGAGATCGATGAGATCAACGCCCGCATCCAGCAGATAGATTACGAACTCAACCATCTCGTCGAGTATGCTTTGTCCTATCTTGAGGATATCAAGAAGTTGGCCGGACCCGAGAACCGTAAGCGGCAGACCGAGATCGCCAGCTTCAAGAAGGTGGACCTGAGGGAAGTTGCCACCCGCGACCTTACGTTGAAGTATGACCCGGAGGCCGGGTACCTCGGCTATGGACTTAAGACCGGAAATACAATGCTGCAGGTTTCTTTGTTCGACCGCATCCTCATCATTCAGAAGGAAGGCACCTATTTTGTCACCGATGTGCCTGAGAAGCTGTATGTAGGCAAGAGCCTGCGGTATTGTGATTACGCAGACAAGGATACCCTGGAGAAAACCATCTTCACCATCATCTATCAGGAGAAGACCCTTAAATACCTGTTCATCAAGCGTTGCAGGATAACCAAATTCATCCTGAACAAGACCTATGAGCTGCTACCTTCAGAGGATTACAAACTGTATACCCTCTCAAATCTAGACGACGCGCGCATCACACTCATCTTCAAGAAGGGCAAAGGGTACAAGAGTCTGGAAGACCGTACCTATTTCTCCCGTTTCATGGTGAAGGGAGTAAAGGCAAACGGGGTGCGTCTCACTACGAAAGAGGCCCAGACCATCCGGCTCAAGCATGAGGCCGACCCGGAGAAGAATAGCGCGGAACCCTCGCTGTTCCAGGATGTTGACCCCTTTGACGATATTCCGGAGGAAGAAACCGATGCCTGATGTGCGCGATCGAGTACTGTATGAAGACAACCATGTGATCATCATCAACAAGCTGCCGGGAGAACTGGTGCAAGGGGACCAAAGCGGCGACCAAACGCTGGCCGACGAGGTGCGTGAGTATCTTCGGGTGAAGTACAACAAGCCGGGCAATGTCTACCTAGGTATTCCCCACCGTATCGACCGGCCTTCAAGCGGTATCGTCATCTACGCCCGAACCGAAAAGGCGTTGGTCCGCCTGAATGCTCTATTCCGGGACGATGATGGAATCCGCAAGACCTATTGGGCAGTAGTCGACCGGGTTCCAGACCAGGATGAAGGCCTTATCGTGCATTATGTGACGAGGGATGCGACCAAAAATAAAACTACGGCCACCAAGCAGGCGCGCAATGGCAGCCAAGAGGCAAGGATGTCGTATCGGCTGGTTGCCGCTTCAAAAAGCTTTTTCCTGCTGGAGATCGAGCTTCTCACCGGGAGGCACCATCAGATCCGCGCCCAGCTGGCGGCAATGGGCAGCCACATCAAAGGCGACCTCAAGTATGGCGCGGCCCGCTCGAACGAGGATGGCGGTATCCACCTGCATGCGCGAACCGTTTCCTTCATGCATCCTGTGAAGGAGAAGCGGGTCACCGTGACGGCACCACCTCCCGCGGATGCGGTCTGGGATTACTTTGCTTCGCTTTCTACGGAAGCGAAACCAGTTGGCGGCGCAACCCGCTAGTGTTCTGCTAGGCTTCATCCAGCGACAATACCTCAAGTTCCTCGACCTGCTGTGGTTGAGGAATCACTATGCCTATGCGGTTGCGTCCATCTGCCTTGACAATCAACGGCCTGGTGGTGCGCACATGACGGAAATGTTTGGTTTCTTTTAGCGCGGGTAGGCAGGACAGCTTGTTAAAATCACAAACTCCATCCCGATAGGACGGATTCACCGTGAGATAGATTGTTCCAAGAGAAGTGATGTTCTGGAAGAAATGGGTGCCTTGGCTAGGCTCCACCTGGAATCCAGGGAGGCCGGTCTCTACAATAACGCTTGCTTGCGAGATCTGCGCCCAGATGACCGGAATGCCCAGCCAATGGTCGCTTGAACCCAGCCTGCCGGCGACAATCAGAAGATATTCAGTCTCGGTCTGGGCGAAACCCGCGTTGATCTCTTCTAGCTCCAACACCATCTCGGCGGTCTTGGCTGGATTGAAGCTCTCGGCTTTGATATACACCACATCCCGTATGGTCTCGTTGTGACCATTGCCCATCACATGGTGGGAAAGAATCCATGCCTGTTCCTTTTCCTCTGAAGTGATGTTCAAATCCTGCGACTCGGACCCCGAGACAATCGGCCGGATCTGCAAAAGGCTGAATTCTGGTTTTTTCCAGTCGGGGCGGTTGAGGTTTCCGGCAAACTCGATTTCGATGGGAGTGTTCATCACCTTTTCCCCGAATATGAGTATGTCGCGGATAATGCTGGCGATCGGATAGCTATTGTATTTCAGAATGCTGTTGAAGGTTATCACCTTGCGGCCTTCGGCGCTCAGCTGGTCGATAAGGGCCCCTGTAGTCTTGTCGAAGGTTGATGCGATGTGTTTTAGGGTCTCGGGGTGTTTTTCCGCTTCCCCAAGGGGGAGCAGCACCAGATTCTCCGGATTCCCTTCCGGTCCATACGGATTGGTCATGTCCAGCCCGTAGAACTCCATCTGCGAGCTTGATTCCATTCCACCGAGGAACTGGAGGTTGCGTTTGGGGAATTTTGGAGAGAACCGGAAGGCCATGCCGTTGTCGACCACCGCCTTGCCAAATCCAAAGCACAGCATGCCCACGCCATCCTCTGCTTTTTCGTTTCCAATCGGATAAAAGTTGAGCGACCGAGCCACTCCTGCGAAATTGGGATACCAATAATCGCCATGACCGCTGCCAATCACCTGCTGGATGATCACCGCCATGCGCTCTTCCTCGATCATGTGGTTTGTCGCACGGAGATATTCCTTGCTCTTGTTATAGAAGGTGGAGGCATACACGCAGATGATCGCATTGGCCAAGGCGGTAAGGCGTTCCTCGTCGCTGCCGGTGTTTGGCAGCATGCAGGTCTCGTAGACCCCCGCGAAGGGTTGGTAGTGGGAGTCCTCCAGCAGGCTGGACGAGCGTACCGCGATGGGTACTTTGATGATACGGAGAATTGCCTCAAGGTCCAGCATCAATTCGGCTGGCAACGGCTTGGAAAGAAACACCCGCCGGAGGGTTTCGTCTGGGAGTGAGGAGCCGGCCACCTCCTGCAGGTTGTTCTCATCCATGAACTGGGTGAACAGATCGGTGGCGATGACCACGGTCCGGGGTATGGACAGGTACATGCTTGGATATTTGTCGATGATGTCGCTCATCCGCAGCTGGTAGTCTATGAACGCCAAACCCCGCCCCTTTCCACCCAGCGAGCCTGAGCCAAGCCGGGAAAAGAATGAGAGTTCGTCAAAACTGTTGCGGTTGAATTGCGCGATCACCCCTTTGCCGCGATTCAGGCGGAACTCCTTGATCATCGCGACCATTTGGGTGCGGAGCCCTTCAGGTTCTTTGTAATCCGAAACCGAGTACGGGCGGAACAGGTTGGCCAGCACATAGAGGCTGCGGGCTTTGAGCCAGCGGGAGAAATCATTGCGATTGGCGTGGGCGATGAAGCTGTTGATGGGAACTGTTGGAAGGATGTGCTGCATTTCCCGGAGATTTTCAGCACGTGCGAGTTCCTCACCAGTCCTATCATCTTTAAAAATGAACGGGCCGAAGCCATAGTTGTCGAACACATATTGCTTAAGGTCCGAAAGCAAGGAAGGGCTGAGCTTCCAGATGAACGAAGCGTCCCGTTCGATGGCTTGCTGTGCGAAATCGAACTTGGTGGATTGAAGCAGTATGGGCATATCGGCGTTTTCTGCCCGCACATGCTCCGAGAATCGGATTCCTGCCTCGGGGTCCGCCACCCCTCCACGATCGAAAGCGATATCGGTGATGATTCCCAGCACATGGCCCTTGAACGTCTTATATAAGGCGATCGCTTCCTCATAGTTCTGCGCCAGGAGGATTTTAGGCCGCCCCCGCATGCGAAGCGCGGTTGCCCAGGGGTTGAGACCTTCGCTCATGCTCAGGCGGGTCTGCTGGATGATGCAGGTGTAGAGGATAGGCAGATAGGAAGAATAGAAGCGGACCGAGTTCTCCACCAGAATAATGACCGGGACTTCCGCGGCGGAATGAGCATCGTGCACAGCATTCATCTTATCTTCCAGCAGCTTGACCATTGCGAGGAAGATATTCGCGTTACCCTGCCAGTAATACAAGGTGTCGACCGCCGGAACATTGCGTTGTTTGATGTCTTTGCTCACCCGATGGCCAGGAGAAGGGGAGAGCGCGACCACCGGAATATTGGGGTACTGGGCCTTGATGCTCTCGGAAAGCTCTAGGACGCTTGTCTTACCCAGTTCCAGCATGGTCACCACCAAGTCGTATTTATTGGTGGCCAGCAGTTTCAGGACATCCTGGACCGTCCGCGCATGGGTTATTTTAGGAGGATTGCTCAATCCAAGCTGGGTATACTCCCTAAAAAGCTCTTCTTCAACCCGCCCGTCCTCCTCGATGAGGAATTGGTCGTATTCGCTGCAGATGAGTATGAGATTGTAGATATGCTTGAGCATGAGGTCTTCGAAGGGATCTTTGTTTGAGAGCAATTGTTTCATGATGCGTCATAGTAGCATGCTTTCACGTGTATAGAAAGTCGTCATCACTGTTGGATAGCCTAGGTGGAGCCTTTGGCAATTACCATAATTGATTCAATGCAATTGATCATTAGTTCAATAGATTTGGATAAATATGATGTTTTCACAAATTATAGACAAAAATATTCATGATATCAATAATTTTTTATTGACAATCAATTGCAGGGGGGTTACACTTGGCCATGGGCACGGAACTTGTTCGCTAAAACAGTCAACCGTTTGCCCTTTTCTCATCATGGAGGTTATTGGATGTATAATTTAAACCAATTCATGGCTGATTTGGAGCGAAGGAACCCTGCTGAACCCGAATTCATCCAGGCTGCGCGCGAGGTCATCGAATCGATCATCGATGTGGTGAATGACAATCCACTGTATGTGAACGCCAAGATTCTTGAGCGGATCACCGAGCCCGACAGGATCTTCACCTTCAAAGTCGAATGGGAAGACGACAATGGCGATGTCCAAGTGAACCGCGGTTACCGGGTTCAGTTCAACAACGCTATCGGCCCCTACAAAGGCGGGTTGCGCTTTCACCCGAGTGTCACTCTCGGCACCCTCAAGTTCCTGGGTTTCGAACAGACCTTTAAAAACAGCTTGACCACACTCCCCATGGGCGGTGGCAAGGGTGGTTCGGATTTCAATCCCAAGGGGAAATCCAACAACGAGATCCTTCGTTTCTGCCGTTCCTTCATGACTGAGCTTCAGAAATACATCGGCCCCGAAACCGACGTTCCTGCCGGGGATATCGGAGTTGGCGGACGGGAGATTGGCTTTCTCTACGGCCAATACAAGCGCCTGAAGGATGAGAACACCGGAGTCCTCACCGGAAAGGGCCGAACTTTTGGCGGTTCTCTTATCCGTCCAGAGGCCACCGGGTATGGCACGATGTACTTTGCCGACGAAATGGTGAAAGCCCATGGAGATTCCATGTTTGGCAAGCGCATTTCCGTTTCGGGTTTTGGCAACGTCGCCTGGGGTGCGGTGATGAAGGCGACTGAGCTGGGGGCCAAAGTGGTCACCATCAGCGGTCCCGATGGCTACATCCTGGACGAAGCTGGTGTGAACACACCGGAGAAGTGGGAGTACATGGTGCAGCTGCGGTCTTCCAACAACGATGTGGTAAAGCCCTATGCGGAACGGTTCGGGGCCAAATTCATCGCCGGAAAACGTCCATGGGAAGTTCCTGTGGATATGGCTTTCCCTTGCGCCATCCAGAACGAATTGTCCATCGAGGACGCCAAAACGTTGGTGGCGAATGGGGTGAAGTACGTGGTGGAGACTTCCAATATGGGTTGCACTGCAGAAGCAGCCACCTATTTGATCGGCAAGAAGATACCGTTTGGTCCGGGGAAAGCCGCCAATGCCGGCGGAGTCGCGGTCTCCGGTCTTGAGATGTCGCAGAATTCCATGAAGCTCAGCTGGACGGCCAAGGAAGTCGATGAGAAGCTGCACTGGATCATGAAGAACATCCACGAGGCCTGTGTTTCCGAGGGCACTGAGTCCGACGGGTATATCAACTACGCCAAGGGTGCCAATATCGCTGGTTTCAAGAAAGTAGCCGATACGATGATTCAGCTTGGTTATTAGCTTTCAGTTGAACCCTCCAAAAGGGTAGGTTATGTATCGTAGGCCGTTCTCTTGTCAAGAGAGCGGCCTTTCATATGCCTGTCCATGGTCCTGCGCTGTCATTGCAAGGTGCCTTGCCAAGCCGGGGCCCGTTTACTATAATCAAGGCCCATTGAGAATCCACACATCCACTTTATAAAAATTTAATTGATTTGCTCGTTTCAGGTTGTATGGAAACGACTGATTCTAGTTCCATACTTGCTTGATATAGAACTACTACTGAAGTTATATATACGCTATATATAGTGTACTGTATTAAGGATATACGCTATCTGTGTATATTTAGCTTGCTTCATGCGGTTAAATATGGTATGTTGAAAACCGGCCTATGAAAATAGGCCAGATCATTTTTTTGGGGGAGACGATGGCCACTGTGAAAAATTCGCTTAGTCCGTTAGGGCGTAAGATATTCTTGGATAGGTATGCTCAAAAGGACGCGAAGAAAGACACACTGAAGGTGGGGGACCTTGTGGTCGCCGTAAGCAATCCGCAGACCGGACAGCGGGAGATTGGTAGGGTTGTCACGTTGCAGGGCGATGCCGTGAAAGTGTTGCTCGAGGACGGGACGGAGGTGGATTCCACCCGCGAGAATGTGGATAAGCCGATTGAGACCGATCCTTCCGAGATGCTTGCACGGGTGGCCAAGGGGATTTCGGGTCAGGAACCGGCCGATCGTCGGCAGGCCTGGGAACATGAGTACAATTGGCTGCTTGAGGATTGGAAATTCGTCCCCGGCGGTCGGATTCTCACTGGTGCGGGTACCGACCAGAATCTCACCTATTTCAACTGCTATGTCATTCCTTCTCCCAAGGACAGTCGTGGAGGTATCATCGCTTCCTTAGGCCAGATGACCGAGATCATGTCCCGTGGCGGTGGAGTGGGGATGAACTTATCTTCCCTTCGTCCGCGGCATGCTTATGTCAAAGGTGTGAATGGCCGTTCCAGCGGTTCCGTATCTTGGGGTGCGCTTTTCAGTTTTGTCACTGGACTGATCGAGCAGGGCGGGTCGCGGCGCGGCGCGCTCATGCTTATCCTGAATATCTGGCATCCGGATATCATTGATTTCATCAACAGCAAGCGAGAGATGGATAAGATTGTCAATGCCAATATCAGCGTTGGTATCACCGACGACTTCATGACGGCGGTGCGTGCCGATGGCGACTGGACCACGTATTTTCCAGACACCTCAGAACCCGGCTACAACGAGCTTTGGGATGGTGACTTGGATAAATGGAAAGCTTTGGGTAAGAAGGTGGTTCCCTATCAGACTCTCAAGGCCCGCGAGGTGTGGAACGCGATCATCGGTAGCGCCTGGGCCTCGGCTGAGCCTGGGGTGTTTTTTGTCGACCGCTACAACAAGATGTCCAATTCCTGGTACTACACCAGTATCCAGTGCACCAATCCCTGTGGGGAGCAAGGACTTCCTCCTTGGGGTGTGTGCAATCTCGGCTCAATCAACCTTTCTCAATTCGTGACCGACGGAACGGTGCATTGGGACGAACTTGGGCGGACGGTACGCGGTGCGGTACGATTCCTGGACGATGTCATAGACGACACTCCTTATTTTTATGAAGAGAACAAAGCCCGGCAGCAGTCGGAGCGGCGCATCGGGTTGGGAACCATGGGTCTCGCCGATATGCTTATCAAGCTTGAGCTGGGCTATGGCAGTGAGGAATCGATAGAGTTCATCGATCGGCTCTACAAGTTCATCTGCATCGAAGCGTATACAGCCAGCGCGCTTATCGCTGAGGAGAAGGGTCCGTTCCCACTGTTCGATGCCGAGAAGTTCCTGCAGAGCGGCTTCATGCTGCAGATGCCACAAGAGCTCCGCCAGCTGGTCGCTGAAAAAGGGCTTCGCAACGTCACCCTCCTTACCCAAGCCCCTACCGGCACCACCGGGACGATGGTTGGCACCAGCACCGGAATCGAACCATATTATTTCTGGGAATGGGAGCGGGTAGGCCGCATGGGCAAGAATATCGAGCGTGTCGCGGTCTATGACAAATGGGTGAAGGAACATCCCAATCAGGAACGACCCGATTTCTTTGTCTCGGCGATGGACCTTGCTCCCGAAGGCCATGTGAAGGTGCAGGCCGCTATCCAGCGTTGGGTGGATTCCAGTATTTCCAAGACAGGCAACACCCCGGCTGATTATACCGTGGAGCAGACCGGGAAACTGTACGAGCTTCTCTACGACTTGGGGTGCAAAGGGGGGACCACCTATCGTGACGGTTCCCGCGATACCCAGGTGCTCACAGCGAAAGCACAGGATAAAGACAAGGATAAGGATAAGGACAAGAAGGATCAGCCCAAGGTTGTAGCCTCCGAGCCAAAATCCAGGGTGCGCTCAACTGTCCTGCATGGAACCACCTATCGTAAGGCTACTCCGATTGGAACCGCCTATATCACAGTGAATTCGGATGGTGGAACCTATGGTGAGCCTTTCGAGGTCTTCATCAATGTAGCAAAAGTCGGTTCGGATGTCTCAGCGGATGCGGAAGGGCTTGGCCGGCTGATCAGTTTGATACTCCGGATGCCCAGTCCTCTCACTCCTAAGCAACGCGCGCAATCCGTGATAGCGCAACTGCGTGGTATTGGCTCCGGACGGCCCATGGGATTTGGCAAGAATCGGGTGATGAGTCTTCCCGATGCGGTGGCTCAGGTGCTTGAGGAGCATCTTGGCATGGAGCATGGTGAGAACGATTATCCAATGCTTCCTGATGAGGAGGATGTCCAGCCGGCCGAGAAGCAGTTCGACCTAGGCCTAGGGGCGGACCTTGCCAACAGCGTCTCTCCGGATATCTGCCCGATTTGTGGAAATGTCACTTTTGTGAATATCGAGGGGTGTAAGAAATGTTTTTCCTGTGGGCATAGCGAATGCTGACCATGCCTTCTTCCAAGTGATATCTTCCATGTCTTTTAGAATAGCCTCCCGTCGCAACCCGGCGGGAGGTTCCTATCGTGGTTTGGACCGCAACATCCATATATTGTTCGCGGCCCGCATCATCAATCGGTTTGGCGATTTCGTTCAGATGCTTCTCGTGCTCATCCTCACTATCCGGATGGGGCTGGACGAGGCGACCGCAGGACTAATTGTCACCTGCACCGTTCTCGCTGCCGGGTTGGGGCAGCTGGCCGGCGGCATGGCAGCCGATAGGATCCCTCGCAAAAGGGTGATGGTGTATTGTCAGCTGTCAGTTGCCGCTTGCTATGTGGTGTGCGGTTTCTTCACAAGTCAGGGGCAGGTGCTGGTGCCTGTGCTCATCCTGCTCTCCTCTCCCTTCAGAGGAGCCACCTGGCCGGTTTCAAACGCTCTCGTGGCGGATTTCTCGCATGGAGAGGCCGAACGCGCCCGCGCTTTTTCCCTCCTCTACTTGGGTTCGAACATCGGGGTCGCGGTTGGCCCATTGGTGGCGGCGTTTCTGTTCGCCCGAAATCTGCCGCTGCTTTTTTGGGGTTCGGCTTTCACCTTGGTTCTTTCCGCATGCATCATCTGGTTCAGCATTCCGGATATCCCCTCTTCTCCCATCGAATCAAACGAATCGTCCCCCGAGGAGCTGCCTGCGAGAGGTTCGGTTTTACAGATATTCATCCACCAGCCTTTGCTGCTGTGGTACATGCTGGGATTCACTTTGTACAATTTCATTTACTCGCAGCATGGATTCGCTTTGCCTCTGCAGATGGGGGATTTGTTTGGCGAGGTCGCCGGAACCCGAGGATATGGCTTTCTCATGACCCTTAACGCGGTCACGGTTCTGGTCATGACCGCCTTGCTCACGCGTTGGACAATCCATCGGTCCCGGATTATGAACATGTCCCTGGCCGCATGGTTCTATGTGATAGGTTTTGGCATGTATGCCTTCGCCGACGTTTCCTGGGTATTCTACCTTTCCACGTTCATCTGGACAAATGGCGAGATCCTTATGGCCACCAATGGAAATGTGTTTGTCAACCAACACGCACCCTCCTCGCATCGGGGCCGTTTCAACGGAGTGATCAGCCTGTTGACCGGAATGGGGGCGACCGTAGGTCCGTACGTTGGAGGACTCCTCCTGCTTTTTGCCTCCTATCGGACACTATGGCTGGTGATGGTGGTTCTCGCGTTCGCCATCGCGTTGCTGTTTCTCCATATGGAATCGTTGGACAAACGGGTGAAGCTGCAAAGACAGCGGATGCCTACTGTTTAGGAATTGCGTCAGGATGAAAGGTTGAAATCACTCACCGATTGCTGTATAGTACATAATCGGTGGCCAAGAAAGCGATTTCTAGGCCTTATCATGTGCGAATGGTTGTGGCCCGTTGCGGTTCACATGAGAATAAAGTTATATGGAGTGTAAAAATGGGTAACAAAAAAATGGTTACTATCGATGGCAACACCGCTGCGGCGCATATCGCGTATGCGTTCAGTGAAGTCGCAGCGATCTATCCTATCACACCCTCCTCGCCGATGGGAGAGTATGCGGATTCCTGGGCGAGCACGGGACGACAGAACCTTTTTGGTCAGAAAGTCGACATCATGGAGATGCAATCCGAAGCTGGAGCCGCTGGCGCGGTCCACGGGTCGCTGAGCGCTGGAGCCCTCACCACCACGTTCACCGCTTCGCAAGGCTTGCTGCTGATGATCCCCAATATGCATAAGATCGCCGGTGAGATGCTTCCTACGGTTTTCCATGTGTCAGCTCGTTCCCTCGCAGCTCAGTCGCTGTCGATTTTTGGCGACCATTCCGACGTGATGTCCTGCCGCAACACCGGTTTCGCCATGACCGCCGCCTCCAATATCCAGGAGACCATGGACCTAGCCTTGGTCGCCCATCTTGCCACACTCCGCACCCAGGTTCCCTTCCTCGCGTTCTTCGATGGCTTTAGGACTTCGCATGAAGTGCAGAAGGTTGAGGAGCTTTCCTATGCTGACCTCAACAAGTTGGTGGAACCCGAGTATATCGAACGTTTCCGTTCTCGCGCACAGCGTCCGGAGCGCCCCATGCTCAAGGTCGCCGCTCAGAACGAAGACGTCTATTTCCAGGGCCGCGAGACCGTCAACTCCTACTATGACGCGACTCCCGCCATCGTTCAGGAATACATGGATAAAGTAGCTGCCCTTACCGGCCGGCCGTATCATCTGTTCGACTATGTCGGCGCACCGGATGCCGACCGGATCGTCATCGCCATGGGTAGCGCGCTCGACACCTTCGAGTGGGCGGCCAACTACCTCAACGAACGTGGCCAGAAGGTGGGCGTGCTCAAGATCCGCCTGTACCGCCCGTTTTCTGCCAAGGATTTCGTCGCAGCCATCCCCGCTTCGGTGAAGAAGATCGCCGTTCTCGACCGCACCAAGGAACCCGGGTCGATCGGTGAGCCGATGTACCTCGATGTCGTCACCGCTCTTTCCCAGATGGGTCGCACCGGCATAACCGTCATCGGTGGCCGTTACGGTCTTTCCAGCAAGGATTTCACTCCATCCCATGCCAAGGCGGTCTATGACCATCTCAATGGCAAGTGCTTCCACGATTTCACAGTAGGTATCAACGACGATGTCACCTTCCGCAGCATCCCGGTTGACGAGCAGATCGATGTCACCCCCAAGGGTGTAGTCTCCTGCATGTTCTGGGGCCTCGGATCCGATGGTACTGTCGGCGCCAACAAAGACTCCATCAAGATCATCGGCGGCAACACCGACATGAATGCCCAGGCGTACTTCTCCTACGACTCAAAGAAGTCCGGTGGAATCACCATCAGCCACCTCCGCTTTGGAAAGAGCTCGGTGAACATGCCCTGGCTCATTGATAGAGCTGACTTCGTCGCTTGCCACAATCCTGCCTATATCGGCCGCTACGACATGCTCGCACCGCTGAAGAAGGGTGGTGTGTTCCTGCTCAATTCCCAGATTCCTTCGGATGAGGTGTTCAGCCACTTGACCGCAAAAGAACAGCAGCAGATCATCGACAAGAAGATCCGTTTCTACAATATCGACGCTTTGAAGATTTCCGAGCAGGTCGGTCTTGGTTCCCGCATCAACACTGTCATGCAGGCGGCGTTCTTCAAGATTTCCGGTATCTTCCCTGAAGAGGAAGCTATCGCGCTTATCAAGAACGCGATCAAAAAGACCTTCGGAACCAAAGGTGAGGACATCGTCAAGATGAACTGGGCGGCAGTCGATGGCGCCTCCGCTGCGTTGGAGGAAGTGAAGCTTCCCGCCACTGTCGGATTGGCTTACGTTCCCAAAAAACTCATCAACGATGATGCCGATGCGTTCGCCAAGAACATCATCGAGCCTATCATGCACCTGAAGGGTAATGAGATCCCGGTTTCCCAGATGTCTTTCGATGGCACCTTGCCCACCAATACCGCTAGGCTCGAGAAGCGCGGCGTGGCACCCTTCGTTCCTCATTGGGTCGCGGAGAACTGCATCCAGTGCAACCAGTGCGTGCAGGCCTGTCCTCATGCCGCCATCCGGGCGAAGCAGATCGATCCAAAAGACCTCGCGAACGCCCCTGAAGCTTTCAATGTCCTCAAGTCCAATACCAAGAACTCACGCGACCTTCAGTTCAAGATTCAGATCTATCCCGAGGATTGCCAAGGTTGTGGTGTGTGTGTCGAGACCTGTCCGGCCAAGACCAAAGCCCTTGAACTGAGCCCGATTGAAGTGGAACGCCAGAAGGGCGAGACCAAGAACGCAGAGTTCTTCGATGCTCTTCCGAACAACGTGCTTGATGGTATTTCCGAAAACACCGTTAAAGGCATGCAGTTCAAGCAGCCCCTGTTCGAGTTCTCCGGAGCGTGCGCAGGTTGTGGCGAGACTCCCTATATCAAGCTGGTCACCCAGATCTGCGGTGAACGCATGATCGTAGGCAATGCGACCGGGTGTTCTTCCATCTATGGTGGTACCTTCCCGACAACCCCGTACGCCAAGCGCACCGATGGCCGTGGACCGGCTTGGGGCAACTCCTTGTTCGAGGACAACGCTGAATATGGCTTGGGCATGCGCCTGGCCGTGGAAAGCAATCGTCGCCAGCTGAAGACGAATATCGAGCAGCTGCTCAAGATCGGCACCACAGCGGAACTTACCGCCGCGCTTGCCAAGAACCAGGCTCTCTGGACCGATATGTCCGAAGCCTCGATCGCGGCGCAATCCGAGACCCAAGCGCTCCTGGATGCCGCTATCGCAGCAGCAGCTTCTGACGAAGCCCGCGCCTTGCTCAGGAAGATGGTCGAGCTGAAGGACTATTTCGCCGACAAGTATGTATGGATTTTCGGTGGAGATGGTTGGGCGTATGATATCGGTTACGGTGGTGTGGACCATGTGGTCGCTTCTGGGAAGAATGTGAATATCCTGGTGCTCGACACCGAAGTGTATTCCAACACCGGCGGACAGGCTTCCAAGGCTACTCCGATCGGCGCAGTCGCGAAGTTCGCGAACGCTGGAAAGCAGATCGGCAAAAAGAGCATGGGATTCATGTGCATGAGCTACGGCCACGTATATGTCGCATCGATCGCGCTCGGTGCGAACCGTCTGCACGCTCAGAAAGCCCTGCAGGAAGCGATTGCCTACAATGGTCCTTCGATTGTCTTCTGCTATGCTCCCTGTATCAACCATGGTATCAACATGCGCATGACACAGGTGATTGAGAAGAATGCGGTGGAAGCTGGTTACTGGCCGCTCTATCGCTACAATCCCGCGGGCGAGGAAGGCAAGAAGTTCTCTTGGGACACCAAGGACGCTACCGCCGACTATCAGGAGTTCATCAAGAGCGAGAGAAGGTACACCTCTTTGTACAAGACCAACCCCGAGCACGCTGAGGAACTGTTCCAGCTGGCCGAAGTCGACGCGAAGAGACGCATGGCCTTCTACAAGAATCTCGGCACAATCATGTAGCCGACCGCTTAGTGGTAATTCTGGGACCGCCTGTCAAAGGCGGTCCTTTTTAGTTTGACAGCGTGAATCCCGTAACTTATGATATGAGTTACGCTTATTCCCGAGCGAGTGCTGGGTTATTCATACCTTTCATAAGGAGGTTCACGTATGGGCGGAAAATCCAATACATGGTTTGGCTTCGGCTGCTTTTTGCTGCCGGCGGTTCTCAAGGTTCTCTATGTCGTGTGTACTATCGCGATGCTCGCAGGGGGTGTGTTTGTAATTGTCGACATGTGGAGTGGAATAAACCTTGAGACGCGTATCCTATACATAGTAGTGGTCGCTCTCTCTCCCTTCTTGGTCCGGTTTGTGTTCGAGCTCCTGCTGCTTCCCTTCCGGATCTCTGAAGATCTCAGGGCGATACGTAAGAGATACGAGCAATCTCCGATAGCGATGGAGCCTGAGCAACGCAGGTACAAAGCTCCAAAGCCAGAATCGAGCCCCACCTCAGAACCGGCTCCCACTCCAGCACCAACCCCAGCTGTTTCCACTATCAATTCCCAAACTCTTCAGCAACCGCCGCGGCAGAATCCGCCGGTTCAGATGCCGCCTATCCAACCGATGCCGACGGCACCCAAACCTGTGAATGTCCAACCAACGAGCCTCGAGAGCGATAGGGTGGCGCAAGCGCTACGACCGAACGATCCCTTCAGCGCTCCTCCTGTTCATCGGACAGACCGCGATCAATGACAACAAAATTTCTAAGAAATTGGAAAAATTTTTGCATATACCGCCTTCTATATCCATGGGAAACTGGATGCATTACCAATAAGGAGGATACGATGAAGAAATCAATCGTTATCTTGTGTCTTGCTCTAGTTCTCATGACTCCCTTGTTCGCTCAGGGAAGCAAGGATGAAGGTCTTCAGATTGGATGTGCGATCTATAAATTCGACGACACATTCATGACCAGCGTCCGCAATGCGATTTCCGCTGCCTCAACCGGCAAAGCAAAAATCGATATTGTCGATAGTGAGAATTCCCAGGCTAAACAGAATGAGAAAGTGGATATGTTCATCACCAAAGGTGTGAACAGCCTGGCCATCAACCCTGTGGACCGCACCGCAGCTGGTGTCATCATCGACAAAGCCAAGAAAGCAAACATCCCTGTAGTGTTTTTAAACAAGGAACCCTTGCCCGAAGACCTGGCCAAGTGGGACCGCGTCTATTATGTCGGAGCGAGAGCCGAAGAATCCGGGACCATGTCCGGACAGATTATCGCTGATTATTGGAAGGCGAACCCCTCCGCAGACCGCAATGGTGATGGTATCCTCCAGTACATCATGCTCAAAGGCGAGCCGGGACACCAGGATGCCGAGCTCCGGACCGAATTCTCCATCAAGGTTCTGACCGATTCCGGTATCAAGATTGAGAAACTTGCTGAAGATACCGCCATGTGGGATCGCCCGAAAGCCCAGGATAAGATGTCTTCCTTCATCGCTGCATATGGCGACAGGATTGAGGCTGTGTTTGCGAATAACGACGATATGGCGCTCGGTGCGATTGAAGCTCTTAAGGCAGCTGGTTATTTCAAAGGTGGAAAATTCCTCCCGGTCGTCGGTGTTGATGCGACAGCTCCCGCTCTGCAGGCTCTTGAAGAAGGTACTTTGCTTGGCACCGTGCTGAACGATGCGAAGAACCAGGGACAGGCTACTTTCAATCTGGCCTACGATCTTGCTCAGGGAAAGGTTCCAACAGATGCTTCCATCGGTTATAAGATCACCAATGGCAAGTATGTATGGGTGCCTTATCAGAAGGTGACCAAAGACAATTACAAGCAGTTCAAATAGTGCTTCCGTTGTCCTGCTATGTGTAAGTACCCTTCGGCCGGTTGTCCGGCTGGAGGGTTTGCTAGTATTTGGAGCGTGGTCGTGCTGGGCACGGCTTAATCATGAATGGGGAGGGTGTTCCCCAAGAGGACTTCTATGTACTCACTTGAGATGAACCATGTTTCCAAAGTGTTCCCTGGGGTAAAGGCTTTGGACGATGTGACCCTGAAAGTCCGACCTAGAACGGTACATGCTTTGATGGGAGAGAATGGAGCAGGAAAATCCACCCTGATGAAATGTCTGTTCGGTTTGTATACCATGGATGAAGGAGAGATTCTTTTCCAGGGGGGGAAGGTTTCGATTCCAGATTCCGCCAGCGCTTTAAAGCTTGGGATTTCAATGATCCATCAAGAGCTTCATCCAATTCCGCATCGGACTGTCATGGAAAACATATGGCTGGGACGGTTTCCTCGCGTCGGGGGCACATGGTCGCCAATCGTGGACCACAAGGAAATGTATCGGCGGACCGAATCCTTGCTGGCTGATTTAAAACTGAATCTAAATCCAAAGGACCTTCTTCGGGACCTCTCGGCTTCAAAAGCCCAATCGGTGGAAATCGCCAAAGCGGTTTCCTATGATGCCAAGATCATTATTATGGATGAACCCAGTTCGTCGCTGACCGAGAACGAGGTTGAGCATCTGTTCTCCATCATCAACGATTTAAAGGGAAGAGGGGTTTCGATAGTCTATATCTCCCACAAGATGGAGGAAATTCTTAAGATTTCCGATGAAGTCACCATCATGCGTGATGGAAAGAGTGTCGGGACTTGGCCGGCGAGCGAACTCACAACCGATCTGATTATCAAGAAAATGGTAGGGAGGGACCTGTCCCATAGGTTCCCGCCCAAAGAAAACACACCTGGGGAAGAACTGCTTCGGGTCGCTGGATTCACCTCTCCTCATGCGAAAAGTTTCAAGGATGTCTCTTTCACTTTGAAAAAAGGTGAGATTCTAGGTATCGGAGGTCTAGTTGGCGCTCAGCGGACTGAGGTGATGGAAGCGATTTTCGGATTACGGGTGCATAGTGCGGGAAAACTGTACATCCATGGAAAGGAAGTCTTTGTAAATTCCGCTTTCGAGGCAAAAAAACACGGCATGGCCCTTCTTACCGAAGAAAGGCGGGCTACGGGAATATTCCCTGTCCTTTCGGTCATGGAGAACCTGCTTATCGCGAATATGAAGAGTTACCAAAAAAAATCCAGGTTGCTCGACAACCGTCGGATGGTTGATGATACCAAGAGGAGCATCAAGCTTCTAAATGTGAAGACCCCTAACTCGAAAACACTTATCAAGAGTCTTTCTGGTGGAAACCAACAGAAGGTGTTGTTCGCCCGTTGGCTGTTGACGCTCCCCGAGATCCTTATTCTGGATGAACCCACAAGAGGAATCGATGTCGGTGCCAAGTATGAGATTTACATGATTATGATGGAACTGGCCAAACAGGGGAAAGGCGTGGTCATGATTTCCTCCGAAATGCCAGAGCTCATCGGAATGACAGATAGGATTGTAGTCATGTCGGAAGGCCGGGTAGCCGGAATCGTGGACAGTCAGGAAACCAGCCAGGAAGATATCATGCGACTGGCGACAAAATTCATCCAATAGTGAGGACTATCATGTTGTTCGATCTTTCAAAAAAGAAAATACAGAATTTCATCATGCAGAAGGCGATTTTCCTCGTACTGCTGATGCTGGTGGTGGTGATTGCGATCATCAATCCAAAAATCCTCCGGCTAGTCGTTCTGAGGGATATCCTTATGCAAAGCTCTACCAAAGTAATCATGGCGCTCGGCATGATGTTTGTCATTCTGACTGGTGGTGTGGATCTTGGGGGTGGGCGGTTGGTAGGGATGGCCGCGGTGATCTCAGCCTCGATGCTGCAGACCCCGGATTATCTGCGCAGGTTTTTCCCTGACCTTCCGCAGCTACCATTGTTTGTACCTATAGTAATGGCGGTGGTGGTGGGTATCCTCATAGGAGTTCTCAATGGAACCATTGTGGCCAAGTTCAAGGTCCCCGCATTTATCGCCACGCTCGGGTCGATGCTGATCATCTATGGTGTAAACTCAATTTACTTCAACATGCCTCCGAACAACTCGCAGCCGATAGGTGGTCTGCGTCCCGATTTCACCTTCCTCGGATCCGGTTCGATTGGTTTTGTGCCGGTGATTGTGATTTTCGCCGCATTGGTGAGCATCGCGGTCTGGTTTGTGTTGAATAAGACAGTGTTTGGGAAAAATGTCTATGCGGTGGGTGGCAATGCCGAGGCGGCGACAGTCTCAGGGGTGAATATCACGCATACGTTGATGGGCTTGTTTGCCGTCTGCGGTGGACTCATCGCTCTTTCAGGGGTTCTTGAGGCGGCCCGGACAGGCGGTGCAACCAACAACTATGGAAACGGCTATGAGCTCGACGCCATTGCCTCCTGCGTGGTTGGAGGTGTTTCAACAACTGGTGGGGTTGGTTCGGTTCCTGGCGTGATCGCAGGTGTAGTCATTTTCAGTTTCATCAACTACGGACTTACGTTCGTGGGAGTGAACCCGTATTGGCAAAGCATCATCAAAGGCATGATCATCGTTGCAGCGGTTTCTTTCGATATCCGGAAGTACGTTCAGAAGAAATAGGAATATGGGTTATCGGATCAATAGACTGGAAAGGCCAACCGCTGGTTCTCTGGAGTCCGCAAGGTCTCCTTGGTGATCAATGCGTAGTCGGTTTTCAAACTCACGGTGTTGGTCTTTCCACCTTTGATAAGTTCCACAGCTTTCATGATACCAAGGTATCCCATGTTGAAGGAGTTCTCCACGACCAGCAGGTCAATGATATCTTTTTCCAAGAGACTGATCTGCTGCTTCGATGAACCGAAGGCGATGAACACCGGAGCCCCTTTTGATTTCTTTGACACCAGAGTATCTGCAACACCATGGGCGGAATTTTCCTCGAGAGCGAAAATGACGTTTATCCGTGTATCCGGACCCAGCAGTCTGTTGATGATTTCTTTGGCTATCGATTCCTCCGCACTGGAAAAGTCCATTGAGATGGAAGACTTGGGGTCATTGTCAAGAACAGAGACGATTCCTGCAATCCTCTCCTGCATATTCAGACTTTCAGATAAGGAACCGATGATGGTCGCCTGGATGGGACTATCGTGCAACTTCAATACAGCAAGAGCCGCATCTTCCCCTAGTTTGAAATTATCCGAGGAGATGTGGAAGTCCACTTCAGCATTCGAAAATCCAGAGTCGATGCTTACCACGACAATTCCTTGCGCCTTGGCCTGCGCTACCAGAGGGGCAAGCATCGCTTCGTCGCTTGCCGCGATCAGGATGGCATCGACTTTTTTTTGAATCGCTTCTTGGAAGAGCTGGTATTGCTTTTGAAAATCCGCCTCACTCATCGGGGCGTAGAACTCAACGGTGACTCTCGCCTCGCTTGCGGCGAGCCTGGCTCCCGATTTCACCGCCCCCCAATGCTCACCAGTCTGCATTTTAGTGATACATGCGATTTCAATCGTTGGATTCGCGGTGGTTTTGGATACTGTGTTCTTGATGCTTACAGGACGTGTGCATCCGATGGCAAGGCAGACAAGACAAGCGAGTGCGAGAATAGCAATAGGTGATTGTGGTTTCATTTGCTCACAACTCCTTTGATCGGGTGGATGGGAGCGCTTTTGGGTATGCGGATGGTTACCGTGGTCCCACAGTCCAGCTCGCTTTCCAACACCAAGCCATACCCGGTTCCGTAGGTGAGCCTGATCCGTTCATGGATATTCCTCACTCCAATACCATGACCATCCCCGTTTGTCTGCTCTTGATGGAATTCATCGGAAAGTATCCGGTCGAGAATGTCCTTTCGGATGCCTACTCCGTTGTCCTTGATGGTGATGGCGATTGATGAATCGACAGCGCGGACCGATATCCAGATATGGCCTGGTTCCTGAAGATACTTTATTCCATGATAGATCGCATTCTCGACGATGGGTTGGGTGATGAGTTTGATGGTGGGGCAGTTCTGCAGCTCCTCGGGAACCGTGATGGAGAAGTCGAATTTATCCTTATACCGCATCTGCTGGATGTACAGATAGTTCTGTGCATGCTCCAGTTCTTCTCCAACTGTGATTACTTCCCGCCCTTTGCTTATGCTGATTCTAAAGAGACGGGCTAGGGCCGTCACCATTTTTACGACATCCTCGGTGTTGCCTTGCTCGGCGAGCCATACCACTGAATCGAGCGTGTTGTAGAGGAAATGTGGGTTGATCTTCGCTTGCAAGGCATCAAACTCCATTTTTCTTTTCTGTTCCTGCTCGTGGATGATGTCTGTGGTGAGTTCTTTGATCCGTGTCACCATGAGATTGAAGGTATGGGAGAGATGGGCGACTTCACGGCTTCCTTCGACAGTGGTGACTACATCGAAATCACCAGCCTCGACTTTACGCATCAAGTTGTCCAGCCGCTTGATCGGGCTGCTCACTTTATTGGAGATCAAACGGGCTACCCCGAGGGTGGTGATCGTTCCTATGATGGACACCAGGACATACAAGGAGGCGAAGTCTTTTCTTCGGGCGATGATTTCGTCTATGAACGCGATCCCGACTATACGCCAGCGGCTATGGTTGACGGTGTCGATTATGGTGAGGCGGTCCTGTGATTGATACAGATCAGTATAGCTTCCGAATACATGGTCATTGATGGTGGCGAGGTCTTCAGTGAGGATGCCTGAGTTGATCAACTGCTGACGTGGATGGTAGACAATCCCGCCTTCGCTATCGATGAGAAAGATATAACCGCTGGTTCCGAGTTTTGTCTGCCTGCATAATTCGCTGATTGTGGAGAAATTCATATCGATGACAAGTATGCCTGATTCAGACCCCGATTCGGTCTCGTACCGTATCTCCTGGCTATATGAGATGACCCAAGGATATTGCGCTTCGTAGATATTCTGAATATATGGTCCATTGAAAGTGAAGTTGCCTTGGGCATTCTGAGCCCGCTGAAACCAAGATTGACTAGCGATGACAGGCGCGCTTTTCACATCGATATCTGAAGAATTCAGGAGTATTTCCCCTAATTTCGAAAACAACAGTAAACTGACCATATCTTTCCGTGAATCAAGAATCACCCGTATGTTTTCCTTCAAGTAACCCGAGGACAGGGAATTGGGGCTTCTTGCAAGGTTCTTCACATAGTTCGCCACATACAGGATGTCAGAAAAGTAATAGCCAAGATTGAGATTCACTTGGTTGACAATCTCCTTGGTCGAGATGTAGGCGTTCTCGGTGACGGCATCGGTGAAGATGTTGAAGAGCATCGTACCGGTGGAAAGCATGAACACGATGGTGATGGAGGCTATGGAGAGGGTGATGATTGTTCTGATGCTTAGGCGACCGCGGAGGTGGCTCATGTCATCCTCGCGCTTGCGCGGTATTGAGAAGGGGAGATTCCGGCATACCGTTTGAAACAGAAGCTGAAATAATTGGATTCGTTGATTCCCACAGCTTCAGCGATCTCATAGGTTTTCAGATCGGTTCCCTTTAAAAGCTCTTTCGCCCGCTCCATCCGAGTCATAGTGAGGTATTGAACGAAAGATGTGCCGGTTTCCCTCTTGAAAGTTGAACTAAAATACGAAGGACTCACCCCCAACTGGTCGCACACAGTCTCCAAGCCGAGATCCATATCGGTATGGAGCCTGAAAATCAATTGTTTAGCATCCTCCACGAACCGGATATGCGAGTTCTGCCGGTTTCCGGAGATAGCTTCCCTTAGCTTGCAGGCGAAGGCCGAAACCCACCTGAAGGCTTTCCCAATAGTGCTGAGGTTCTGCAATTCGCCAAAGAGGTTGTTTTCAGTTGTCGTATTATGCAACCGGGCTAGGTTCACCCCATGGCCGGCCGCGGTTTCCGAAAGAATTCCCAGCAATTCCAGCATATAGGTCTGCAGCCCTTCTTGGGTTGGGTTTGAAGCCGCCAATTCATCAAACATGGATTGCAGTGCTTGGATGATACTATTATCATCGCCAAGCTTTATCGCGGTAGTGAATTCCGTTCTCAATTGATCGTTTATCCTGAGATTCTCAGGGGCTGCGGCATTCCGTGGCTCCATGTCCTTAATGAACACGATGTCCTGATTGGGGAAAAACGTGCAATGGTTGAGGGCTGTGACAGCTTGCATATAAGAACTGTTGACCAGCTTGAGCGACTTCACCGGAGCACCTACCCCGATTGTCACCTCTACCCCCAGATATTTGGAGATATAGGTACGTAAATGCTCAAGTTTTCTAAAAACCAACTTGGTGAAGAGCATTTCCTGGGATTCAAGACCAGGTGCATCCATTGAGAAGAGGATAGTGGTCTGGTTGTTGAAGTCAACCGCGACCGAGTCGCTCTTTTCCTTATCAAGAATCTCATTCACAATCTTTATAATGGCTATTCCAAGCAGTTGACCATTCTGGGGTTCGCTCTCTTTATCTTCAAGGTGCTGATGCTGGCGGGTGACTTCCAACACGGCTACCATGAATAGGTCCCGTTTCAGCCCTATGCCAAAAAGACGCGCTCTTTCCATTAGCGCGCTATCATCGGTCATCTGTCGTGCGGTAAGTAGGGATAGCAGGAATTTCTCGCGCATGAGTGGCAATATTTCACGAAAGGTCGCTTGGAGTGCCGCGAGGTCGTTCCGTTTGGTGATCTCCGTGTCAAGGCGTGCTTTCAAGCGCAAGAGCAATTGGTTGAGATCTTCGGAAGAAACAGGTTTGAGCACATATTCACTTACATTGTACCTGATAGCCGATTGCGCATAGGAGAATTCATCAAAACCACTGAGGATAACGGTAGTGATGGCCGGATAGCGTTGCTGGATGGTTTGAGCTAGCGCGATGCCATCCATGTAGGGCATCTTGATATCAGTGATCACCACATCGGGGATACTCTCCTCAATCGCCTCCAACGCTTCCATACCATTGCCAGCCTCACCTACAACGGTGAATCCGAGTTGTTCCCAAGGTGTTTTTCCACGGATGATATCCCGGACCGTGGTTTCATCGTCAACTAGTAGAATGGTATACATATCCTCTAGGGTATAATGGTCTATGGTGCTTTGCAAGAGAATCCTACTGAGCGAGCCACGAATCGATAAGGGCCTGCGCCGATCGGTTCATCTCCTCCATGAATTCGCTTTCATGTTTCCTAAAATAATAGAAGTCGGCTATGGTACCGGTGTTGTCGAAGGGGAGCCTCCGCTGTTCACGGAGCCGTTCCTCCTGTGCGGCATAGGCCTGTTGGAGTTCTTCTAGCCTGGCCACATGGTACTGGTTCTCCATGAAAATGGCCTGCGAAGGACAGCGTAAGGATTCCTTGGCAAGAGGTTCTTGGCTTTTTGGATAGCCAAAGATCACCAAGGTCGCTACCGCGGTATAAGGGGGAAGATTGAATAGCTGGACTATGCGCTCATGGTTCTCCAGGATGTCCCCGATATAGCACGATCCTATTCCAAGAGATTCAGCAGCAACCACCGCATTCTGAGCAGCGATCAGAGCGTCGCTCATCGCCAACAGCAGGTCCCCCGCTCCTGGAGCCCTCCAGCTGATTCCTTGCGCCAAACCTTTGGCGACAGACCCTGACATATGGTAATAATCCACCCACTTGCGCACATCTGAGAGGAACAACCAGACTAAAGGGGCTTTTGCGATCATCGGTTGATTGTCGCACAACACCGCAAGCTGTTCTTTCAGATCCTTATCCGTCACCTCGATCACGGAATAGAACATCATGTTTCCTGCGGTAGGCGCACGAAGGGTAGCCTGTTTTAAAAGAGTGAGATCCTCAGCAGGAATCTGCCGTTCAGAAAAAGCCCTATGGCTTCTCCTTCTTAAAAGCACTTCAATCACATTGTCCATGGTTTGGTCCCTCTCGACTATCCCTATACTTGATGGAACTCTTGGTATATTATGAAGAATCTTCCAACTATGCAACAACCAGGTGGATTCACTATGAGAGCTGTGCGTGTATACAAGTACCGATGGGTGGTGCTGCTTGCTTTGATGTTGGTATCGATCGCGTCCCAAATCCAATGGCTGGCCCTTGCTCCCATCTCCCGGGCAGCGGCTGCATTCTATAAGAACCAGATTCCATCGGACTCCTTGGTGAATCCAGATTTGCTCACGCTGATCCACTTGGTCGTGTTCGTGTTCCTATCCATCCCAGCCTCCTATGTGATCGACCGGTTCGATCTAAAAGTCAGCCTGAGGGCTGGAGCTTTATGCATCGCGGTCTTCAGTTTGGTTAAGGGTTTCGGGGCGCAGAATTTCTGGCTGGTGGTATTGGCTCAGATAGGTCTCGCGATCGCGCATCCCGTGATTCTCAACAGCGTAACCGCAGTTACTGCGCGCTGGTTTCCCCTGCGGGAACGAGGGTTTGCCGCTGGCTTGGTTTCTCTGGGACAGTATCTGGGGATTTTTCTCATCATGATCATCTCACCTCAAGCCGTATCGAGCAACCCCCGTGCGGGAGATTATGGCCAAGGTACTGCGAACCTTCTGTTCTGGTACGGGATGGTGACTGCCGCGGTAGCTCTCATCTCCATCGTTCTGTTCAAGGAAAAACCGCCAACACCAGCCTCGATCGAACCCTATCAACCTGTGGATTTTCTCCAATCTTTTAAAACTCTCATGCATAAAAAGCACATGAGGGGCTTTACGCTCATATTTGGCTTTCTTTGGAGCATGTTCAACGTGTTCATCTCAAAGATAGACGGGATAACCGCGCTCATCGGAGTTGAGAATTCAAATGGAATCCTCGGAGTGGTGCTGCTGATCGGGGGTATGGCCGGCTCGGTCGTGCTTCCGGCCTTCTCGGACTATTTCCGAAAAAGGAAATTGTTTTTCTTCATTTCAATCTGCGGTGTATTCCTCTGCTTCCTTATTTTTGCATTCTCACCAAACCTTATCGATCTTTCACGTCATGCCATCTTGGCCTTGATCAACGCGGGGTTGCTGGGGTTCTTCTTCATGAGTGCCATCCCTCTTGGTTTCCAATATGCCGCCGAGCTGAGCTATCCTGTACCAGAGGCCTCCTCGCAAGGTGTTCTGCTTCAGAATGGACATTTTTTCGCCGTATTGGTGCTGCTGTGCATGAATATCGGTGGTGGTAAATACTTGGAAAACGTGTTGGTAACGAGTGTCACGCTTCTCTTCGCGGCAATTCTCGGGGTGCTGTTTCTAAAAGAATCGCCCATCATCGTGACCGAGGATGAGCGACTGCGAGAGGCTATCGATAAGGAGATTGTTCACAATCAGTGACTTATCGCTGAAGAATCCAAGTTGCGATATCGTTAAGGACCTGTGGGTCTATGGTTATCTCGATGGAAGCATATTCCTCTACAGATCCAGTTTGCGCAGGCTGGAATAGGTGATTGAGCCCTTCATACACAATTGTGGTCGACTGGGTGTTTCCACCTCGTATCAACGCGGCTTCAATCGCCGGCACATTCAAGGTACTTGTCACTTGAGTATCCTTCGTCCCATTCAGCACCAGCACGGGCACCCGGGTTTTCTCAAGATAACCAGCGGGATCCAGCATGAGGAAATGCCGATACCAAGGTGAGAATAGCGCCGCTATCTGGGCCTTCACCTCCTCGGGTCCCACTCCAAGGGAAGCTAGCTTCGCCGCTACCTTCTGCTTCTGGACCTCTACATCCACCGTAGGCTCGATGATCATGCGGTAAATGGACTCGTTGAGCGCTACAATCTGGTTGATGTACGCTTCCGGCGCACCTTGAGCACGGAGGATGGCAGCAGACTGATCTTTAAGGACTTCCATCCCATCCACGCCAGTACCTGCCATCAAGATGATGAATCCGACCTCTTGGTTGTTTGAAGCGACAATCGGGGCTATGACTCCGCCTTCGCTATGCCCGAGGATTCCCACTTTGGTTTTATCCACATAGGGCTGGTTGGTTAAAAACACAAAGGCAGACTCTGCGTCCAATGCGAAATCCGTGGTTGTCGCTGCCGAAGCATCGCCTTTGGATTTGGCAAATCCCCTGTCGTCATAACGCAACACGACGATTCCAGCTTTCGTCAGGGCGTCTGAGAGAACAAGGAACGGTCGGTGACCCATAATCGCTTCATCGCGGTCTTGCGAGCCAGACCCCGTGACGAGCACCACCGCCGGGTATTTCCCAGCTGCTTTCGGCCGTGTCACCGTGCCTGCAAGTGTGAATCCATCCGGTTGCTGGATAAATTCCACCTCTTCGCTGATATAAGGGTAGGGGGGAATTGGATCTTGTGATTTTCCAGCAGGCATTGGCTGTAGGCTAGGGGCTAGGGCCAGAGGGAATTTGAAACCTGACTGCTCAAAGGTCCCCTCTATCATTGCTACTCCTCCAAGCGCTTGCAAGGTTCCGGTAAAACGGGCTTTGATGGAAGAGATCACGAATTCCAATTCTCCACTAGCAGAAAAAGTGGTGGAGTCGATAGGCAACCCGGTGACACCTTGCTGAGGAATATTCAGCATGGATGTATAACCATCCTTGGTTTTCTCAATGGTGAAGAGTAGTTTCAATTCCACTCCAGGTTGGACTTTCAACAATCCTTCCCAAATTCCAGAAAGATCCATCGCAACCTCCCCGGTTTGTGCTTCAATCACTGGAGCCGACTCAACCGGAATTTCACCGGCTGAAGTGGAGCACCCAATAATTATAAACAGCATCAGCAATAAAAAAATATAAACGGCTTTAAAGTATTTCATGTTCCTCCAAAAAAATGGACCGTATACGTACGGTCCTCATTGAAAAGCATGTCAGTATTAGTCTTCAGGCGAAAAATCTGATTTCGCCGCACCACAAAGGGGGCAAATCCAATCTGCAGGAAGATCCGCAAAGGCCGTTCCGGGTTTGACGCCATTATCAGGATCGCCCTCAGCTGGATCGTACACATAGCCGCATAAGTCGCAAACGTACTTTTTCATTCTATCCCTCCGTTTGGTATCTTTGATTTAGAATACTTCTCTCTCGAAAAAAATGCAATTAAAAACGGTCAAGCGTAGATTTCCAAGATTTTTTTCAATAGGGAGCAGAATTTCCTGCGGAACGAGACCGGAGCGAGAACCTCAACCGAATCTCCGCATTGGATGATCCGGAGAATCAATTCTATCGAGTTCTCCACGTCCATCCGGCAGATAAGCTCCCCCTGCTCGTTGTTCTCAAAGCGCGGAGATCCATGATACAGCTGGCGGAAGGAGTTGAGTGCTGAACGCTCGCGGACCTTCATCACCAGAGGAATCATATCGATGCTCTCGTAACCGGTACTGACCTCAGGCTTATGGAAAGGCTTGAGATTGTCCGGGATGGTATAGGTTTCATCAAGGATCACCGCACTGGTGATTGAGCTGATGTCGATGGTGGTGATCGCCGAAGTGTGCCGTAACCGTCCGGTGACGCTGATCGGATTGCGTCCGGATTCTTCTTCGCGGAAACCGATGAAATAGGGCGCGAATTCCGTCTCCACTACTTCACCATCCACCAGATGTTGGATACGGACGATTTTTCCCGAAACCCATGAGTCGATCAGAACTTCCAGGACTGTATTGAATTGACCCGTGCGTTCTTTTTTCTTATGCACTTCCCGGTCGATCGATTCAGCGAGGGAGATGATGTTGTCGGAGATTTTCGGTGCATACGTGCGCATGTTCATCGCAATCTTACGTAAGCCAGAGGCAAGATGAGGATTCTGGAATTCTGTGTTCGTCGCGAGAATCTCGGCGGACAGATTGAACGCAAGGCTCTCGTACACGCTGAGCGCGATGTTCTCATCACCTTCCTTAGGCTGGATCTTAATGAGGTTGTTGTCTTCGTAAATGTCTATATATTGTTTTAGCTCATCAATATAACGGCTGATGGTGGATCTGTGGACACCCAATCTCCGCGCGATTTCCGACCGCCTTAAGCCTTCAGGATGCGAATGCAGCAATAAATCAAGCTGCGCGACACGTTCACCTTTCATGATATTCCTCTTCATGCACCAAATTGCAACAAATGCACCTCAGTATATCATGAAATCCTTTCTTTACAAGCGAATTCACTGTTGCAATCCAGAAGTGTTGCAACACGTTCCCGCATCTTGCTACAATGGGGCATGGAAGAAAGATTGATGCAAGTGGAAATGAAAATCTCCTTCATGGAGGATACGGTCGCCACATTGAACTCGCTGGTGGCAGAGCAACGCACGGAGCTGGATACACTCAAGACCATCATCGAGCGTATGGAAGCCCGGCTATTGGCAGGAGAGGAGTCGATGGGTGATCTTCCACACAGAAGACCCCCCCACTATTGATCGGTCCATACCGGCGTTTCCAGGAAGTCCGGGCGATAGAGACCGGTGCGGTGGTTCCATCCGCGAGATTTTTCCGTATCTCATGCACTAATATTGGCGAATCTTGCTCCATGATTTTGTCATCCACAGCCCCGGTACGTACCGCGACAGTGTCGTGTCTCTGCGTTTCCGCAAGATAGGCGATATCGAATTCGGCTACTTGAAAGTTGTCAAGAAAAGCGTGAGGTAGCCCAGCCATCATCCATTGGGCGTATACGATGTTGTTCACATGCCCGTTCAGGTCCGCGTCCATATACTGGATTGCCGGAGCGTGGGCGGCGATTTCTACAAGATTGGCGGAGTATTCCACCCGTTTCCCAAGATCGGGTGGATAATACAAAGAAGGATCGGCCACGCCGAACATATTCGCAAGATTCTGCGGTTTAACCGGGCGGTGGCTAGATAGATCCATCACCACCCATTGAGATAAGGAACGGCAGAGTTCCTCTCCGTCCGGCCCTAGGACCTTTGTACCGCGGGGAAAGTACAGTTTCCAAGGTTCTTGCGGCCATGTCAGGATATCCAAGTCGGAGGGCCAAGGAGCGTATCGGTTGACCATCACTTTGGTTCGGGCAAGCACCCACGTCAGGCCTTGCTCCCTGAGCTGAGGCACCCCAAGTTTACGTTCATAGGAATGCCTGGCGGCCGCTTCCTGGAGAATCTGAAGGTACGATGCCAAGTGGGCATGATTGAAGGAATCCACTTGAAAACTATACAAAGGGACTCTAGTGCTGAAGATGTTGTTCTCAATTTTCATATATCAGTTTGGTTCCTTGCCGGGGTTTTCGTCACGTCGATAGAAACGCAGGATAGAGCGTCCATACGAGCGCTCATCGGAAAACTCCAGGTCTTCGATCCGCTGTGGCCAAAAGGAGCGCTCCTCAACCGGATAATGGATGATAAACTGGCCACCAGGTGCGACCAGATGGTTTTTAGCGATTGTCTGGGCAAGGTCGGTCTTGCCTTTGAGGGGAAACGGAGGATCGGCGTATACGATTGCATATTCCTGTTTAGCCAAGGCGAAGAACCGTTGCACCGGCATGAGGAACAGCTGGATCTCGGATTGCACGATACTGATATTCTGTTCGATGGTGGCGCGTTTGCCCTTATCCATCTCGACAAGATGCACAGGCGCGGCGCCACGCGAGGCCGCTTCAATTCCAACCAATCCGCTACCCGAGAATAAATCCAGAAAAGCACAATCCGATAAATCCCCAAGGATGGAGAAAAGGGATTCCCGCATGCGATCCATCGCCGGCCGGATCTCCCCAGGAGGACATTTTATAATTCTGCCACGGTAGATTCCACCGGTGATTCTCATGAAGACTCCTTCTATTGGTTCTATTGGCAATCAACGCCCACCTTACGGCGATTGGAGGAAAAATTCAATGCTTCTCAACTTGAACCTTTCATTTCAGCCTTCCATCATGTGCTCTTCAAAAGGCGGAGCTTTCAACAGTACTTCGCGGATGATGGTGTTTTCCAACGAGAGCAACCCTGGGTCCGATTTCAACACGCGCTCCACTTCGGACTTCACCTCTTTGATCAGCGGCAGGTCGTTCACCAAGCTTGCGAAGCGTAACTTGAGAAACCCTGACTGCCGGGTACCTGCCACTTCTCCAGGACCCCGTATAAGCAGGTCCTGTTCGGCGATATAGAAACCATCCGTTGAGTTTTTCAACACCATTATCCGCTGCCGCGCATCTTCACTCAATGGTTGTTCGTACACCAGAAAGCAGTAGGATTGCATCGAGCTTCGCCCGACCCGTCCCCGTAGCTGATGCAACGCTGACAAGCCAAACCGTTCTGCATGCTCGATGACCATGCACGTGGCGTTCGGGACATCGATACCTACCTCAACCACACTGGTTGAGACCAGGTACTTCAGCTCACCCTTACGGAATCGAGCGAGGATATCCACTTTCTCCTCTTCCTCCAGGCGGCTGTGGATGAGGGCAGCTGGAATACCGGGATAAATCTCTGTTGTCAGCAGCGTGTACATGGACTGCACATCCCGGAGATCTGAATTTCCCGAGGCATCGATCCGTGGATAGACAAAATAAGCCTGATGGCCACGGGCGAACTCCACCCCGATGGAAGCATACATGCGTGGACGGCTGGCATCGGCCACCAGATAGGTGATGATCGGCAGGCGTCCTATCGGCATGGTGTGGATGGTGGAGATGGCGAGATCGCTGAACACCGTCAAGGCCAAGGTTCGGGGGATAGGGGTGGCTGTCATCATCAGCACATCGGGGGAGCGACCTTTTTCTAAAAGCGATAGCCGTTGTACTACTCCGAAACGATGCTGCTCATCGATGATGATATAAGATAGCGCATGAAACTTCACATCAGCGGAGAAAAGCGCATGCGTGCCGATGACAATATCAATCTCACCGCGGGCAAGCGCCGCCAAAAGATTCTTGCGTTCGCTACCCATCACCGAGCCTGTGAGGAAAGCGATGCGGATTCCCAGCGGTTCCAACAGCAAGGCCGCCATTTCGGCATGCTGCCGTGCGAGCAGTTCGGTTGGGGCCATGAAAGCGACCTGCCCTTGATTCTGCAATACCCGTAAAGCAGATATCCACGCCACCAAAGTTTTGCCCGAGCCCACATCGCCTTGCAGCAACCGGTTCATCGGGATGGGATTGGCGAGGTCGACACGGATTTCATCAAGAACCGCGATTTGGTCCGTTGTGAGGGTGAAGGGCAACGAAGCGATGAATTTTTTCTCCAATGGAGATATCCGGTGTGCTTCGGATACGCCCTTCGCTGGCAAAGGGGACGAACCATAGCCTCCTGCGCTTCTCCTCCGGCTTACCAGCAGCAGATAGAAAAGCTCGGTGAAGGCGAGACCGCGCAAGGCCAAGGCGACCTCGCCCTGTGAAGCCGCTCCATGGAGATTCCGGATGGATGTGTCCATATCGGGCAACGCGTGTCTTTTTCGTACCGTTTCTGGCAATTCATTGTCGAAGGCTGTCTGCTGGCTTAGGATAGCATTGATATCGCGTCGGAGTATCCGTTGTGTAAGGATGCCTGAAAGCGGGTAAATAGGGAGGATTTTTCCAAAATCTCCAGCGATGGTGCCATCGTTGGCTAGTGGAAGTATCTCAAACTGACTACTTTGGAGTTCGTTGAAATTATGTTGGAACAATCCGTACAGATAAAAACGCGAGCCGATTTGAAGCACCCGTTCTAAAAAATTACGATTGAAGCACAACAGGGAGGCCCTGGCATCAAAACTGCCGCTTATGTCGCGCACAATCACCTTAAGGGTGCGTTTCCGACCACTTCCAAAGTAGCTGTGGGACACAACCTCCACCACTGTATTCGCGTACTGTCCATCGGAGAGGTTTGATAGCGGTTTAAGAGTGATCCTGTCCTCATAGGTCCGTGGCGCGAGCAGCAGTAGGTCTGATAGCGTGTCAACACCAAGCGTGCGGTAGCTTTCCGCAACGCCTTTACCGACACCACGCAAAGTGGTTACCTTTGCCTGCAGCTCCCTGACAAACACCACGGTATCCTAAAAACGGAGGTCTATCAACCAACCGGTGAGGAAGTTGATACCGATGGAGAGCCCTGCATACAGAAGAACCATCAGAATGAGCGAGGTGAGGATAAGCGTCCGGTCTGAGACTTCCTTTCCACCGAACACCACGCGATGTATCGGGTCTATGATCCAGCTGATCCAGGAGTCCAGCATGGTGATGTACTGGATGGAATTCGGCGTCCGTCGATAGCAAAAATAGAGTCGGATTGCCAAAACCACGCACAGCAGGCCTAAGAGCAACGATCCTAGCGACCACCACAGCGATTGGAAGATGAGGGCGAGCACATATCCAAAAGTGATAGTACCGGTTGCAGCATAGGTGGAGAACACGCGTTGAAGGATGTTGAGCACCATGAACGCCGCAAGTGGAGTAAGGTCGAATCGTCCTCGGTGGAGAAAACCGATACCTTTGAAAAGGTTGAGATAGGGGTCGACAATCTTCCCGAGCAATTCAGAAAAGTTGACCCCATAGGCTTCACCTTGGGGAAGTTTGATCCACATAAGCAGGATCCGGATGATAATGAGCATGTTGTAGATGGAGAGGATGAATGCCAATAGTTGTGCGATGTTCCGCATCTGAGGACCTCCTTAGTCGAACCATACATCGGAAACTGCTTGTTGCTCCCTTAATAGAGCTACAAACTCGGTGCTATATCCAACCGCGAATTCCCGGCCAGCGCGGATGACCGTATCGGTCTTGGCTTGGGCTGGAGCGGCTTCAGCATTTTCCACCACCTCTTCCTGTTCATCCACCACGTGGATCATCAGGGAGCAGTTGCCACGATAGGTGATGCAGGTGTCAAGAATCTCACGAAGGACCTTCGGGGTGCAGAGTTCCTTCACCAGAACGATATGGGCTTCGCGGATCGCCTCCGGTTCCAGTTGATCGGGATCGACCACCGTCTCTAAAACAAAGGAGAGCTTGTCCTGCCTGCTTTCGAACTTGCCTTTGAAGCCATAGATGCCATCGGCTTTGACGATTCCTTCCTGGTCCTTCCAGATTTTTGGAAAAGCAACCGCTTCGATGGAACCTTTGAAATCTGTCAATTGGAGAAAAGCCATCCGGTCGCCAGCGCCACCTTTGGTGACAATCTCGCGCATGCCTGTTACCATAGCCACCAGATTGACTGTCCGGCCCCGGGGCAGCCGTTCAGGAAAAGCCAGATCTACGGTGACACAGCGCTTCCACACATCCTTATACATATCCATTGGATGGCCTGATACATAAAAACCCAGCAGGTCCTTCTCGATATCCAGTTTCTCAAGAAGCGAGGAATCCGGATAGGGGACCATCTCGAAGGTTTCCATGGAAGCTTCTTCCTCAGCGTCGAATAAGGACGCTTGTCCATACGATTCGCTTTCCCGTCGTTTCTGGACATATTTGACCGCCGCTTCCATGTTGGCCAGCAATGTGGGGCGGTTGTCGCCCATGCCATCGAAAGCACCCGAGTTGATCAGCGATTCGAGCAACTTGGAATTCAGAGCCTTCGCCTCGCTCCGATAGAGGAAATCCAAGAAATCCTTGTATTCTCCATGCAGCTCGCGCTCTTTAAGGATGCTCTCCACCGCGGCTTCACCTACATTCTTAATGCCCTGCAGACCATAGACAATCCTCCCCTCCACCACGTTGAATTGTTTGTCGGAATGGTTGATGGAAGGGGGTGTGATCTCGATACCCATCGCTTTGGTGTCGTGGATGTACTGGGTGAACTTGTCAGGGCTGTTGATCTCATTGGTGAGGTTCGCTGCCATGAACTCAGCGGGATAATTCGCCTTCAGATAAGCTGTCCGATACGCAACCACCGAGTAAGCGGCGGCATGGGATTTATTGAAACCATAGCCTGCGAACGGCAGAAGCATATCGAAAATGCCTTCAGCAGTCTCTTTGGTGTACCCTTTCTTCTGCGCACCGGAGATGAAGTTGAGTTTTTCCTTCTCCATCACCTCGACTTTCTTTTTACTCATCGCCCGTCGCAAAAGGTCGGCGGCCCCGAGGGAATATCCTCCGATGATCTGAGCCACCTTCATCACCTGCTCTTGATAGACAATGACGCCATACGTGGTCTTCAACGGCGGCTCAAGATCCGGATGGAAATACTCAATGGGGGTTTTTCCATTTTTTGAGTCTACGAATTTAGGGATGTAGGCCATAGGCCCGGGTCGATAGAGGGCATTCAAAGCAACTAGGTCTTCTATGGAGTTGGGCTTGGCATCCTTGAGGACGCGCTGCATGCCCGCGCTTTCAAATTGGAAGATGCAGGCGCTGTCGCCACGGCCGAGCATCTCGAAGGTGGCGGCATCTTCTTCATCGATATTCTCGATGGAGAACGAAGGATCCCGCTTGATAATGAGGTCTTCCGTATGCTTGATGAGGGTAAGCGTCTTCAATCCAAGGAAATCCATCTTCACCAGCCCGCAGCCCTCCAGCATGTCCATGGTGTACTGCGTGGAGATAGCCCCTGTTTTGGCATCACGATAGAGCGGCACATAATCGGTAAGGACGTTCTGGCTGATGACTACCCCCGCGGCGTGGGTGGAGGTGTGGCGGTTGAACCCTTCCAGCCGTTTGGCGACCGCGAACAGCTCGGCGTAGATGCCTCCCTTGGTTTCCAGCTCCTTCAGTTCCGGAGTGAAGTCTATCGCGCTTTGCACGGTGAGCTTGCGGGCTTTTCCAGAACCTTCCTCGTCCGGGAGGTTCTCGGGTACCAGGCTCACGATGCGTGTGGCCTCTGCGAAGGGGATATCCAAAGCCCGCGCCACATCCTTAAGCACCGCTTTCACTTTCAGGGTCCCAAAGGTTGCGATCTGCGCTACCCGGTCGGTGCCATATTTCTGGGTCACATAGTCCATGACTTCCTGACGGCGCTCGAAGCAGAAGTCGATATCGAAGTCTGGCATCGACACCCGTTCCGGATTGAGGAAGCGCTCGAAGATCAGGTCGTATTTAATCGGGTCGATATCGGTGATGGTCATGGAATAGGCTACCAGCGAGCCCGCTCCCGAGCCTCTGCCAGGCCCAACGGGGATTCCATGCTGCTTCGCCCAGAAGATGAAGTCCCAGACGATGAGGAAGTACCCGGTGAAGCCCATCGAGATGATCACATCGAGTTCATAGTCCAGCCGCTGCTGCAATTCCGCGGTCACAACCGGATAACGTTTGGCCAAACCCTCGTTGGCGATATGGCGCAGATATTCATCAGGATTATGGAACTCGGGTGGGATCTCATAGGCTGGAAGCAAGGGGCCTGGCTGGCTGATGCTGAGGTTGCAGCGTTCCGCGATACGCACGGTGTTGGCGATGGCATCGGGGGCATACGCGAAAAGCTCAGCCATCTGCTGGGGGCTTTTCATGTAGAATTCCTCGCTTTCGAAGCGCATGCGGTCTTGATCGTTCTTCTTTTTATTGGTTCCAATGCAGAGGATGATATCCTGGGCGTTGGCATCGGAGGCTTCTATATAGTGGATATCGTTGGTGGCGACCAAGGGAAGGCCTGTCTCACGGGCAAGCTGGACAATCAGGGGATTGGTCTTTTTCTGCTCTGGAAGGCCATGGTCCTGAAGCTCGAGATAAAAACGATTGTCGGTGAAAACCGAGGCATAGAACAGAGCCCGTTTCTTGGCTCCTTCGTAATTGTTCTCGAGCAGAAGCGATGGAATCTCCCCCGCGAGGCAGGCGGAAAGCGCAATCAGGCCATCATTGTGCTCGCGAAGCATCTGGTCATCGATTCTGGGCTTGTAATAATATCCTTCCGTATATGAGACTGAATTGAGCAGCATGAGATTGCGATACCCTTGCTCATTCATCGCCAGCAGCACCATATGGTAGTACCGGCCGCCACTGACGGTGGTGGTCTTGGTGATATGCGACTCAGGGTTGACATAAAACTCACAACCCACAATCGGATTGATGCCACGGGCTTTGCAATCAAGGTAGAATTTCAGGGCCCCGAACATATTGCCGTGATCGGTGATCGCTAGATGCTTCATGCCGAATTCCTCGGCCTTATCCAGATATCTCTTTATCGGCGCGGCACCGTCCAGGAGGGAATAGTCGGTGTGATTGTGCAGATGGACGAATTCAGGCATCGCGGTCTCCTCAACATCAGGTATTGTACCATCGGATGACAATCAGGTACCACCCTATAATACGTGATTTAGGAGGTAGTAGTCTATCAAACCTTTTTCGGATTACTGTTCGGAAAGACTCTGTGAGTTCAGTTCGTGCAAAGCCGATTCGAAGAACCGGCGGATCCTCTCTTTTTGGATACCTGAGATCGGTTGGTGCGCTTCTTCAATCTCCAGACTCAACGAGCGGGTGATTCGCGCGACTTGCACCGGGGAAAGCGGCAGGAGCAATCCACGGACAAGCATTTCTATTTCAGATGAGATGTAGAAACCCCCGTGCGGAAGGGTGAAGCAGAACCTGAAGCTATGCACTATGGACTGGCTATAAGAGCAGACCAAGGAGAAGATGACTGTCTCCGATGGGGTGAGCATTGGATTTCCCGCAGACAGAAAGGTGGAGAAGTTCTCTTGTTCAAATCCAATCCTCACTCGTGTGAGCACTTCGTTCCTTGCCAGCAGCAACGCTCCAGATTTGTCATAAAGCCTGCTTACCGATAGCCACCGGCTGTCCGAACGCGGACCATCGCAGGTCCGTACCTCCACTTCCGAGTTCAGAACCGCCAGGCTGCCTGGCAATGCAAGCCTGAGGTCGGGTGTGCACAGCGCCCCTCCAATCGTGATCTGCTTGCGCAAGATGCGGGTGGCCATGGATAGGAGCGTTTTTTGTAAAAGATCTGGAAGAACCTGCTTGCCCACCGATAGCAATTGGCTGATATCCACCATCGAGCCAACCTCGAGGAAGCGATCGGTCCGGTTGATTTTCTTCAGTTCCGGGATCTCGCTTAAGGAGATGATGTCATTGCTATCCCGCGTGGGATAATAGTCATGCCGGCTCATCAGGTACGTTCCCCCAGCCCAGAAGGTGGCGTTTGGGAAGCGTGTTGCTGCGGAGACAAGGTCTCCCATCGTCTTTGGCATGTGTATCGCGGGTGATCTAATTCCTTCGTACACGTCTGCGCCTCCGGTAATTCGCTGCGATGGTGAAGATCTCTATAAGCTCCTCGGCATCCAGACAATTGCACGTGTTCAGGCGCAATTCGCTTAGAATGGTCTCTGTATTCGGCACATCGTCCCCCTTGTCCCCGGTCTCCGGCTTTCCCATCATCTGCAGAAGGGATTCGAAGATAAGGGTTTTCGAGGCGATACATCGCGGACAAGGCTGGTTCTTGCTGTCCTCATAGGCTCTTTCCAGGTCATGCCAGAAACGGGTTTTCTGATAGCCTTCAAAGGTGAGGATTTTCGCTCCTTTCAGCCTGAATGCTGGAATGAGGCATGAAAGCACCGCCTCATCATCCATCAGCACCACACAGTTGCCGCAATTGCCATCACGGCAACGGGAATTGAGAGGCATCCCTTCCACATCCTCCATGAGGATGAGGTTCAGGGGTTTGTTGGAGTTGATCGTGAGGAGAAGATGCTTGTTGTCAATTGTGCACTCTATCTTCATTCGATTTTCCTCATGAATCCGATGATGTCATCACCCTTGACGGGCAAGGTGTTGACTTCACTGTTCAATGCTTGGGATAGGGCCGAGGAGTAGGCGGCGAGGATCATCCCCCGCAAGGCGGAATCCGTAGACCCCGGTATGGCAGCTCCTGTTTGCTCGGCTACCGTGACAATCAACGCCGGGGAGTTGTCTCTCACCGAATTGAAAACCGCGCCACATTCCTCAAGGCTAAGCATGATGATATGGCGTAGCCGAGCTATCAAGGCCTTCTTATCGAAAATCTGAGAGAATAGGAAACTACAGCGGATATGGCGGATCTCGACTTGCAAGGTGACCGTGTTTACCTCCAGTTCAAGAATCAGGGCGCCCCAGGTTCCGCTTTGGAACAGCGCTCCTTGAGTAGGCGCGACCTCCTGCATGTGGATTGTCTCAATCAAAGGCAAAGGCAGTTGAAAGCGTTTGGCTTTGATCGCCGCGCAGGCTTTGATGATCATCTGGCTGAAGCGTTCGATTTGTTGGGATAGCACATTCGGGCCGCTGTCGACCAACGTGGTGGTGTCGGGTGAGCCAAGTATGATTGTCTCGCGTTCGACATTGAGTTCTTTGGCGATCAAAGACTTCCATAGCGAGGTGATCCGCTGGGTAGGGAGAAAGCTGGTGTTCAACACCACCTTGTTGTTTGCATCCAAGGTAAGGGTGATCTGGAATTGCGGTAGCGAGGCAAAGGTGGAGCTGAATCCACTGACGCCGGCGCTGCAAGAGATTCCCACTCCACGGGTATAGTTGAGGAAGGTGGACAACGGTTTCCTCATCCTCCGCTGCAGTTCGTATACCGCGCTATGACGGGCGAAATCGGAGGTCGCGCAGATTTCCCCGATGATATCCCGAAGTTTCGAAATGGAAGTGGTGGTGATGACTGCTGCCCGTTCACTGTATTCCGTATAATATTTCAAGCGCCAGTTGGCGGGATTCATCTGAGTCTCCCTCGCTATTGCCGACGCATGCGCTTCGGAGGAGAATACTGCGGTGCTATAGCCTAGGTCGCCATAGAAGTGGGCAGGAGCGTGGTTGGAAACCTTGAAATCCACCTTCAGCGCGAAGGCTTGCAACTGATACTGCGGGATGAGACCTGCAAGCAGCTGTCTGAACATCTCATCGGAAAAAAATGAAGAGGCCCCTTGGTCGACAGTAACAGCGAGGGCTTCGCCGATTGGTTTTTTCGTTGCGTCAAGCGCGGTTTTCCGGTTTATGATGACCTGTGGCTTGTAGGTGGGAAAACGCGAGCTGATCTGCACCGGCCGGTTGGATTTAATAGCCGCTAAAGCAGCGATGGCCGCTAAAATAGAGGGTAAAAGCAGGAATTCATCCTTCACGGAAAAATATGTCGTAAGATTTACCACTATCTTCTTCTCAGGTTTTCCACACGTTTGAGCCACAGTCCTACGGACATGGAAGGGCCACTGTGTGGGAGCCTCAACCAGTAGATTGTCATCGCTTGGAGTGACTCTGACAATAGAAAGCGTATGTTCCGATGTGCATTCGCCTCTATCGGTGTAGGTGCGTTCAATAGTTGCGGCGGCGTCCTTCAAGACGCTGTCGATATCGCCCCAGCTGTATTCCAGCGGCTTGCTGACCACCTTGGAATCTCCGGAGACCTGCGTGTTTTGGCTACCGGGAAGCTGGAAGTCCACCTCTATTTCCCTTGCTTTCACCTCCACAGTCTCGGCGTCAGGACCGAAAATCGCAAGCAGTGGTTGACCCTGATAGGTCACTTGAGAGGAAGCGAACAACGGCATGCTGTCGCCAAAGACTTGGATACTGTTCTCACCAATCACATCACGAGGTCCCACCACCACGAATCTACTGTCCAGATCTGGAAGCGTGACACCAAGCACTGTTCCTGATTCTATAGTAGACCTGATGACGATTCCATGGAGCATGCTGAACTTTGCATTGACAGTTCTGGAGATTTTTTCCGCCATAGCGCTTTGTCCAAAGCCTCCGGTCTCAAAAATAGCATTTTAACTCACTAACCGCAATGGCAAAAAAAGCCAAACAAGGTATACTGGTATACAGATAATCGAGGAGCTGCCCAGATGAAAGACCTGTTTGAACAGAATCCCGAGCAAGAAATAGCTGAGCTGCGTACCAAGCTTTCTTTGTACCAGCACCAATATTATGTCGATGCAAAACCCACAGTGAGCGATTTGGCCTATGATCGTCTCATGGACCGGCTTATAGCGCTTGAGCATGAGAACCCGCAGCTGACAACCCCGGATTCTCCTTCACAACGGGTAGGTAGCGATCTCAGCATGGATTTTCCTGAGGTCGCACACACGGTGCCGGTTCTCAGCCTTGATAAAGCCTACAGCAGTGAAGCGGTGCTGCAATGGATACAGCGGGCCGAGACCAAAGGTGAAAGCGCCTTGGCGTTTGTGGTGGAAGAGAAGATCGATGGAGTCTCCATTGTGCTTTATTATGAGGACGGACTGCTTGCCCGTGCGGTGACAAGGGGAAACGGGTATATCGGCAACGATGTGACTGGCAATATCAAGACCATTGGGGCAGTTCCTCTTCGTCTAAATCAACCGCTTTCCATTGCGGTGCGTGGCGAAGTGTACTTGCCTAAAAGTGAATTCGCCCTTTTGAATGAGAGTATGGACATTCCGTACGCGAATCCACGCAATCTCGCAGCCGGTACAGTTCGGAGGCTTAAGAGCATCGAAGCCGCCCGAGTCCCGCTTCAAGTGTTCGTGTACGAAGCTTTTTGGGATTCAGATGAACTGACGTGCAAAAGCCATGTGGAGATTCTCGCGCTTCTCAAGCAGCTGGGTTTCCGGGTGAATCCTTCCCTTGGTGTCTTCGCGACCACTCAGCGGAAAGCCCAGGAGGCGGTGGCCTTGTGTGGACTGCAGGGAGTTTTTGCCGGCGGCTTCTCCGATATCCCTTCGTATATCGAGCGTCTTGCGCTTCAGCGTGGGTCTCTCGACCACGAGATAGACGGGTTGGTGATCAAGGTGGACAACCTCTCCCTGCGTGATCAGTTTGGCTATACTGGACATCATCCCCGCTGGGCTCTTGCATATAAGTTCGAAGCTCCCGAAGCCGAGACCACGGTGCTGTCCGTGGATGTGCAGGTTGGCCGGACTGGGCGGATCACTCCTGTGGCCCGGGTGAAAAGCGTCCGTGTGGGTGGTTCAGTGGTCTCAAACATCACTCTCCATAACCAAGACTATATCAACTTGCTGGAATTGGCTATCGGCGATACCGTTGCGATTTCAAAAAGAGGAGATGTGATTCCTGCGGTGGAGCGGGTGGTGGAGAAAAACACCGAGGGAAACACCACCTATAGGCTGCCTGAGGATTGTCCTGTCTGCTCTGCCCGGCTTGTGTCCAAAGGCGCGCATACCTTTTGCCCCAATCCGGATTGTCCGGATCAAATCCTAGGGAGGATTGGCTTTTTCATTGGACGCGAGCAGATGGACATAGAGGGTTTTGGACCTGAGACGGTCGCCTATCTGGTGAAAAAAAACCTTTTGCAGGATATCCCCGGGATCTATACCATAGATTACCTGCAGTTGGTTGGTGAACCAGGATTTGGCGTGAAGAAGGCCTCTGCCCTCGCAAGCGCGGTCGAGAAAAGCAAGGAGCGTCCCTTCCGAAAAGTGCTGGTTTCCTTGGGAATTCCCGATTTTGGAAAGAAAGCCGCCGATCTACTGGTTTCCTCTGGGATCACCTCGATGCACGCGCTTCTGAATCTGGTGGATTCGGCTCAGAGCGCGCCTTTATTGGAGATCAAGGGTTTTGGCGAGAAAACCGTCCAATCGTTATTCGAAGCCCTTTCCGATCCCGTCATGCGGCAGCGCATAGAGCTGCTTGGCAAAGCAGGCCTTCGGTTTTCGGAGGAGCCTGTGGACGGTGGTGCGAAACTTCCACAGGTGTTCTCTGGCCAGACCTGGTGTATCACGGGGAGTTTTGAGCACTTCGCGCCACGTTCTCTTGCGGCAGTGGAAATTGAAGCCCGCGGTGGTCGGACCACTGGCTCGGTGACAGGCAAGACCACCCATCTGCTGGCCGGTTCTGGCGCGGGGAGCAAGCTTGACCAAGCGATGGTGCTTGGTGTACAGGTGATTGATGAAGACAGGTTCCTACAGATGCTGGTTGAACAATAGCAAGGATGGCAAGATGGATACATTGGCGATGGAGTTGAATGAAGTTCTGAAAGCTACGGTCGTGCGTTCAGTGCTCTCACGTTATGGAGAAGCCGCTTTTTTTCCAAAGGGAATAGTCGCTCAGAGCGCGGAGGCAGGCGTGCATGCCTATCGTGCCAACGGAACTGCGGGAGTAGCGCTCAGTGCTGGAGAACCCCTGTCGCTGACTTATTTCACAGACGCGGTTCCACAACTCACGTTACCGCAGATGGTCTCTTACGCTCCAACCGCAGGAGACCCTGCCTTACGTCAGAAGTGGAAGGAAGAGCTTGTGCGTAAGAATCCGGTCTTATCCGGCAAACAGTTTTCGCTTCCTGTTGTCACCACAGGCCTGACCCATGCGATATCCATTGCCGCGGATCTGTTTGTCGAAGCCGGCGACGCTGTCCTGCTCCCCGAGCCTTGCTGGGACAACTATTCCCAGATATTCGATATCCGCCATAATGCAAGAGTGGTGCCCTATGGGTTGTTCGATTCCAAAGGAGCGTTGGATATAGGAGGCATGCGGACCTCTATCGAACATCAACCACAGGAGAAGGTGGTGGTTCTGTTGAATTTCCCTCAGAACCCTACCGGTTATACTCCCAGCATTGCAGAGCAGGAGCAACTTGTTCAGGCGTTGGTGGCTTGCTCCCGAAATGGCAAAAAGCTGGTGGTCATCATCGATGACGCGTATTTCGGTCTGTTCCATGATCCTCAGTGCTCAAGCGAGTCCTTGTTTGGAGCCTTGTGCGATGCGGATGCGAACCTTCTGGCAGTAAAATGCGACGCCGCCACTAAAGAGGCGCTCGTTTGGGGTTTCCGTATAGGATTCATCACCTATGGAGCGCAAGGCTTGACGAACGGGCAGTACCATGCCATGGTTCAGAAAACGATGGGTGCGATCCGGGCATCTGTTTCCAGTTGCTCAAGAATCGGACAGTCCCTTCTTTTAGCAGCGATGGCTGATGGACGGTATCAGCAGGATACCTTGAAGGTCATGGAGGAGATGGCCGCCAGATACCGGCTGGTGAAGGAAGCCTTGGCAACCCATACTGAAGAATTTCCAATTCTTCGGCCCCTTCCCTTCAATTCAGGCTATTTTTTCGCACTGGATTGTCCTAGGGGATCTGAGGAGTTGAGGGTGCGGTTGTTGAAAGACCATGGGGTCGGCACCGTGGCTATCGGAACAACGCTCCTACGGATAGCGTATTCAAGTGTGGATCGGAAGGATATCGCTTGGTTCATCGACCTTGTGTATCAAGTTGCGGGAGAATTATGGAGATAAAAACCAAATTATACTTAGTCGACTCCAACGGAGAGAAGTTCATGGGCATCGGTGTCCTTTGGTTGCTTGAGAAAGTGGAGAGTGAAGGATCTTTGCGGGCGGCGGCGGCTTCCATGGACATCTCCTATTCAAAGGCCTATGGGATGGTGCGCAATCTCGAGCGTCAGCTGGGTATTCCCGTGATCGATCGGAAAAAAGGCGGGGCTTCCCATGATGGAGCTTCGCTTACAACCTTTGGCAAGAGTTTTCTCAAGTTATACAGTTCGTTTCAGACGGAAGCGAAAGCGCGGCTCATAGAGCCGTTCGATACATTCACGATTGCATTCAACAACTTGTTGCAAGAACACGAGGGAATATGACAAGGAGATCTGATATGGAATTTCAGGCAAGTAAGAAGAAACATGATTTCACGATACCTACCTTGGGAGAACCTAAGATCCTCTCTCCCATCCGGATGTCCACTGCGGCTGACGATGGTCTTGCAGACTATGTGAGCGAAAGCAAACGCGTGTATTACGGCATTGATGCGTGGATCAACGAAAAAGGCGAGGAAGTGATGGAGCACCATGAGGTGGTGGAGGTCGCCGGGCCACGCGAGAAAATATACTTCAACCCTGCCCATGTGCATGCCGCCATCGCCACCTGCGGAGGTATCTGTCCTGGCTTGAACAATGTCATCCGTGCGGTGGTCCGCTGCTTCTGGTATCGATACGGGGTCAGGCGTATCTCCGGGATCCGGTTTGGCTACCGAGGTCTGCTTGAGAACTCTCCCTATCCATTGATGACTCTCGATCCCGATGTGGTGGATGATATCCAGGAGAAGGGGGGCTCCATCCTAGGAAGCTCGCGTGGCGGCGGGGACCGTGTTGAGGAGATTGTGGATTCGCTGGAGCGTCTCAATATCAATATCCTCATCACGATCGGTGGTGACGGTACCCTTAGAGGAGCCTTGGAGCTCGGGGATGAGATTAAGAAGCGTGGGCTTAAGATCGCGGTGATCGGTGTCCCCAAGACCATCGACAATGATCTCTCCTTCATCCAGCTTTCCTTCGGGTTCGATACAGCGGTCACCAACGCGGTTCCATCAGTGCGCGGAGCCCATACCGAAGCGAAGGCATCGATCAACGGGATAGGTCTGGTGAAGGTGATGGGGCGTGAATCCGGATTTATCGCGGCGAATACCGCGCTCGCGCAAAGTGATGTGAACTTTTGCCTTATTCCGGAGAATCCGTTCGATCTCCATGGACCGAAGGGTCTGTTGGCGAATCTGAGAAAACGTATCTTGGAAAGAGGCCATGCGGTGATTCTTGTGGCTGAAGGGGCAGGTCAGGACCTGGTTTCACAAACCGGTGAGAAAGACGCCTCCGGAAATGTGAAATTCAGCGATATCGGAATATTTCTCAAGGATGCCATCCGCGATTTCTTTAAAAAGGAAGGCATCGAAACCAGCGTGAAGTATATCGATCCCTCGTATATCATCAGGAGCGCTCCTGCCAATCCGAACGACTCGATCTATTGCTCACGCTTGGGAGCGCACGCGGTCCATGCAGCCATGGCAGGCAAGACCCAGGCGTTGATATCGCTGCTGAATAATAAATTCGTGCATATACCGATCAAGGTGGCGGTGTATGAACGCAATCATGTGAATATCGAAGGAAGCCTCTGGCGGGATGTGCTTGAGAACACCCGGCAACCCGCTTCGATGAAGAATCCTTTGTAAAACCAAGATAATATGACTCTTATTGTTCAATTCGGTCATTATATTGCAGCCTCTATCTCTCGATAAGAAATTTACATAAAAATGATGAAAGAGCTTGATTATTTTTTTCTTTGGCGTTATGTTTCCTTCCGAAAGGACAAGCGAGCAGCATACTCCTTCCGAGAAAATGGACGCTGCCTGACTTACTTTTCATAACCTCCTTTTTGTTCCCCCTGGGTTTAACCTCCTTTTCCCCAGGGGGTTTTTTTCTGTTCACTTCAGTGTGGAATTGGTTCCAGGGAGAGCTCCGAAAA